>CAVXIM010000018.1:0-626292 GCA_963761945.1 uncultured Acidobacteriota bacterium
CAGCTTCAGGGCGACGTTTGTCCACGCTGGCCGTGCAGGATCTCCCGAATAACTGAAAGCTGTTATCCCGAGCGCAATTGTGGGGTAGCGTATCTGAGGATGTTGATCACACCAGTTTATTAGGTGAGCTTCGGAAATGGCGTCAAAAGGATTTCGCTGTAACTGGGACGCTTGCTCAAGAATAGTAACTCCCTGAGCTACTTCGGCTTCAGCGCCACCGCACAAACCGTCGAGCACGGCGAAAGGCTGTGTCTCAGAAAGCATTTTCAGCAAGTCAGTGTGGTACCACGCGTGGGTCTCCATTTCGACACAGCCTCCTTTAAATTGCTACAAATCTCGCGCACGGTTGCTACGCCCTCTTCGCTCGGTCATGTTTTGCCTGAGCGACAATTCCCAGCCTGTAGTTGTACAGGTCGTTGTGACGGGCGAAACGAATTCGGCGAAATCGATCTCACTCAATCGTAATAAGCTCTGAGTTTGTGCTGTTTCTCCGGCCTTCTTCAGACGTGAGCCGCATGCTCAGAATGTGGATTGCCACGTCCACTCCATCTGGTTCGGTGGCGATTCGCGCCAGAAGACGGTTGAAGTCGCGCCCGCAGATCGGGTGTGTACCCCCACCACCGGGTATGAAGTTTTGCAGCATTCGTTTCGGGTGCCCTTTGCTCATTGAGCGACCGGATGAGTCGCTCTACTGCCGCGCCGTCAATCGGCACTGTCGTTTGCAAGATCAAAAACGAGAAGGCGACTGATTTCTGTTTACGGCCTCGTCAAGCAAGGTTTTTGAGACATCTGGATTTTCCAAATGTAGAGCGTTCAGGAAACCACGCATCACCGTGACATTCTGTTTTTCCGGCGGCGTCGCACCCAATTGAGCAACGAGCTTATTCCAGAGTATGCGACGGTCTTCTGCTCCTTCCGAAAGCCCGACCCCAAAACTCCATAGCTGTTCACTTCTTGCTCGTCAGAAGATCTGGTAGGAGCGCAACGAAGGCGGCATCATCAGCGGCGACAAGCTCTTCCGGTTGCTTTCGCCCTAGCTTCAGTTTGCCTGTAGCTTTTGTTAACGTCGTCGGGTGTGCCATCAACCGTGGAGTCGATACCAACGTAGAGGAGGGCTTCGTTCAGCACAATTGATCGCACCTTTTGTACAAGCCCTTGCGGGCGAAGGTCTCGCTTTAGCCATGCAAGCCGATCAGAGACCTCCTGAGGGAAGCCACCGCCGTCATAATGCATGGTTTCGCGACCGCATCCAGCCCGCACTCCAGAAATTCTTTCCTGCGAGCTGGGGAAGACGCGCTCAAGATCGTTGTACATCGCCGCAGAGCTCCAAAGGCCACGGAATTTTCGGGGATAATGTGTCTGCCACCCTGGGTGCCACCGCTTGGTCCGAGCAGGCAATCTCCTCTGCCAGGCGCAGCGTTTCCGAAACGAATGTTCAATATCATTCCGATTGCGGGGCCAAGAGCCAGAGTCGCGCGAGTGCGCTCCAAAGTCGAAATTCCCACCGGGAGTGAAATGTACGGCTTCAAGTGCTGCCCGGACTCTGTCAGACTGAGGGTGCGCTTCTTGACATCTGGCGAGAGCAACAGATTTTTCAGACGCGCCAGTCGCTGTTCGATTGCGGCGTGCGTGCCAGAAAAATATATCGGGAATAGCGAAGTGAAGATCCTGACCGCCTCGTGATCTTCATCGTCTTTTATATTCGTCGCCTCCGCGATACTCACCATCAATGCGGCACAACGCTCGAACAGCGTTGGGTCGTAAGCCAGTGATCTCAGTAGCGGGAGGTAGCGATTACATCGACTGACAACTTCAGGATCGGGCGGATTACGCACCACGCGCTCAAAAGCCCGCAACGTTTCCTCTGGATCTACCGGAGCAATGTTTCTGAACAGCGTATGGCCTAACTCGTCGGAATCGGGGAGGCCGCTTAGAAGCCCATTAATCGTAAACCATTTTTTTACGATCGATTCGGCTTCCCGATTTCCGTTTAGGTATCCGAGCCTTCGGGAAAACGAGGTCAGCAAGCGTTCGCGACCGGAGCAGTCGAAGCAGTTCTCAATTGTGTTCGGAGCAATATTCTGAGGTGCCATTGCAGCGAGTCGATTGGCGATCGCGTGGGGGAGGATCGCGCGCCAACGGCTTCGACGCTGCAGCAATCCGCGTCTTGCTAACTCAGCAGAATGCCTGAACATTTCGTCGGCGGTTCGTCCGACCAGGGCGCCCAGCGGCGATAGTTCTGCATCCTCGTTTGCGGAGACATTTTCACCGTCAAAGGAATAAACGAGTGAAAACGCTTGTGCAGCAAGCAGGAGTTGTTTGCTCCGTGTCGCTGCTGAAAGAGCCGTGTGGACAACTCCTCATCTGATAACTGGGCGATTGTTTCCTGAAGGTTTATAGTTCCGGCCAGGGCGATCGCGATCCTGGCATTTCCGCCGGAGAATTCGGCTATGCGTTGTGCGTCGGGATGCCAGGTCTGCGGAACTGATGCCTGATTAAGCGTTCGATCACATTCAGCGACGCTGGTTCCAGTTTGAAAACATCGGTCCCTTCGGGCTGATCCTCTCAATGTCATATTCGATCGTCATGAAGCTGAGGCTGCTGCCGGCCGAGCGACATTTTTCCGCGAGGCGGTTGTGAACCTCTGGTGGGCAGTTATCGACGACGATGATCGCTTGTTTTCCGAACCGGCCAATTCGGTGGCCACTGCTATAGGGTGAGGATTAGGCGCGTCGCCGGTATTGGCGTAAAGCGCCAACATGGGGTCGAGGCTGTTCTGACCAATCCGATGGTCAAATAGCGCCTGTGCAAGCCCGGTTTCCCCAGGCCAGAGAGCCCCACCAGCCGCACCACGCCTTGCGGGTTACTCAACACTTTTCGAACCCGCTCGATGCCCGCGGCGACAGACACCGCAGGATCTTCTTTTGACCCACCTACGATCCGAACTTCGCCGTCCAATAAGTACTCTTCGCTAACACTCTCTGCCGGATTGGCCCAAGCTCCATAAGAAGACCAGCCTTGCAGCGGTTTGCCAACCCGTTCCCTTACCCACGGAACTTGTCCCGGATGATCCCGGAGCCAACTTTCGAGGCTCCTGCAGTCATAGAAATCGAGCGTCATCGATTCAGCGTTGGGAATGCCACCTAATGCTTTCCGCATCGCGCTTCGGCGATTTCGGAGGGCCGATTCAGACGTTGAGCCCTGCGACGATACGATGACGTAGGCTCCGTTTTTCTCTGCTAGTTCACGGATCACAGGCCTGAGAACTCCCTCCGGGCACATTTCAGACGCAACTTTGGCCGGCGGCAGGTCCTCTGCCTTTACTTGGAAGCCCGTTTCAGGACGCGGGATAAACCCCTGAATGTCAACGTTGGGCGGCAAGGTCGCGCGCACATCGATACCGGCATCCGGTGCCCTTTGATCGCCGCCCCAAGTAACGCAGGAAGCAGATATCCCCCGCTTTCTCATTTCGGATTTACACAGGCGCCCTATCAAGGACCGCAGATCTTCATCGTTCAGAGCGCTATATCTTCAGCCGTGATTTCAAACACTATTGCGCCGCTTTCGGTTTACGTTTTGGACCCGGGTACCTTTGTAACAAAGCGAGGGATGTCGTGCCACTCTTGGAGGTCCTTTGTGAGGTGGCAAAGCTTACATGGGTTCATCGGTGCAAGCATAGCACTGGGCCGCAGCGTCCGTTTCGGGCAAACGCTTGTACCGGATCAGGGAAATAGTGCCAGTGCCCCATTCCTTCAGCCGTCAGCCCCTCTGCTGCCCATAGGCGGTGCCCGTGCCGATCGTGCATGCGAATTGTTACAGGTAAATGCAGTCTGCGGGACGCGTCGCAGAGGTCCACGGCTTCAAAAATCCCCTGTTTGAGCGCTTCTTTACGCTTTTCACCAAATCCGACATAACGCAAACGCACGACGCGGTTGCTGACCATAGGTGGCCACGCATCTTCCATCGTTATGTGAACTGAATCCGCAGCCGGCACCGCGCGTCGATGCTCTGTACGTTGTGCCGGTAAAGGCCCACTGAAAAGGTTATCGCGGCTCGACTGTGCTCCGACAAATCTCGCCTGTCCCAGGGAACTGCCGATCCACCACGCCCGGTAACACGTCTTGCGAAAGATGATCCAGGAATTGCGCCATTGTGTTGATCCGTTTCCGGCACGCAGGGCATCCGGGAACGACGACACCTTTACCGCCCTCCGCCATCGCCGGGGGATTTTCCACGTAGTAGTCGAAGGTATGCCGGTGAATCTCGGTCTGCAGTGCGCGTAGCAGTTCTGTCTTTGTCATTCATGGATGATACAAAAAAGGCGGCCCCGGAGAGCCGCCTTGTCGTGCTTCGATTTGTTGATGTCTTAGCTTTTTGCCGGGGCCTACGCAGCGGCCGCAGCGGCCTTAAGCAGAAAAAGCTCCTCTTGTGGACCTACCTGCGTTTGCGGAACGGGCGGCGGCGCAAGGAGCCTCTGCAGGAGCCTCTGCATTTGGTCCTCAAGCGCCGACCCAAGATTCATCCGGACCATTGCTCTTGGTGCCGCAGCAGGCAGGTAAAGAGATAAGGGTTGAGGGACTGAAAAATGCAACGCCGAATACGCATGTTGCGTCGCTAAATGGTTTAGCCCTCCCCCCGGCGTGACCGTCTTCCACGCCTTCTCGAACTGATCGGCGAGATATTCGAACGGTTTTGTGACCAGGGGCTTCGCCAACTCGCTGACCTGCGCAAGTTCCTCAGTGCCTAGCTCGGTTCTGGCGATGAGTCCCAGCGCATACACGGTCGGCAAATAAATTTCCGCCATGATGCCGATGGGAATGACCGGGGCATCTCGTTTGGTCATATCGATATGAAACGTGATGGCTGAATACCGCAATTCGGTCAATACGGATTGCGGCTCTTCTGTTGCTGTCGGTGCTATTAGTGTTTGACTCATAAACTTCCTCTTACTTTGCAATCAAAAAAAGGCTACGCAGCTTTTGCTTCCTGCTTTTGAGGTTTGCCATTATGAGAGCTTTCTTCCCCTCTGGCAAATATTGGATTGGAACCCTGTTCAAAATGGCCCCTATGCTTTGGTCGCTAAATTGCTCGATCCGATCAACCATTGTCTTTAGTGAATCTTCGTCCTGCGGAAGCGGAAGATACGATCCGGTTGCCACCACTGGAGCGTCAGTGCTGGTCCACTGCTGCGAAAGCGAGTAAGCGAAGTCAATAAAGGCCAACTGAAGAGGCTGACCAGAGCCTGGCAGATACACCAATACGTGGTCGGCCTTGCGATCAATACAAGAAACCCATGTCTCGAAAGCCAGCATCGCCGACATGACCTGTGACGCTTCGGTTTTCTGCTGATCCGTTAGCGTCGCAGTCGCCGGTCCCCAAGGAACGGGCTGTGGAAACGCCCACGCGGAAATCGCAACGTACCGATCGCGGGCAGCATCTACCTTCTCTCCCATATCCCACAAAATCACTGACGGGATTGGGAGCTTAAGCTCGAAAGCCAAATCCGAAGTAATCTTTTCGTGAGCCGCCCTGCAGATGTTGTCCGTTTTTTTCTCTCCAGGCTTGGCTATCCCGGAAAGATTGCCACATGAGACGCTAAAGGGCTTAGATTCCGTGTTACCGAAGGGCCCGCCATCTTTCCACGGCTGTTCCGTGACCGCACTCTTTGCCCAGGACTCAGCTATTGCCTCCAGATCCGGAGAAAATGCACGAAACGAGTCGCGGGCCATCTTGCGTAGGAGTTCGTGACGCGATGACTGCTCCCCTTTATTGTAACAATTTGAGCCAAGATAATCGCCACTACCTACCTCGAAAGCGGCGTCCTCGGCGGGGACTGTCGTGGCGTAAATTTTTGGCTTGCGGGGATCGGAGACAGGCTCCTACGCTGCCTTCTTCTCCACGGCTCCCAGGAAGTCGAGCGCCTGCTTCTCCGCCGCCGTCCGCCAACTGATTGAATCCATATCGAAATTTGGCGCTCTTGGGGTTCGGGAATCAGATGTTTTTGGATTGTGTGTTGTACGGAGCAGAAGTCAGCCCGTCTCTGGATACAGAGTGTGCTCGGTTTGATGTGCGCCGCATCGCCCGATTAACAGACAGGCACGGGAGAGACAATTTGAGAGAAAAACAGATGAAACGATTAGCAGTGGTCGCCCTTTTGCTTCTGGGCGCCGTCCCCATGCTCGCGCAAAATTCTCCCAAGAGCATTTCCTTGACGGCCCACTCCAACGTTCCGGCCAAAGACCTATCGAAAGCACTGCGGAACGCAGACTGCTCCAGCATCAGCATTGTGAGCGACGTAGCCACAAGCGACTACACGCTCGAAGCCATCGAGAGCTCTCATGCCTCCCCCTCACCCAACCAAGGCCCCGAGACCACCCGTGTCTACACCCTTTTCTCCAGAGACGGAAAAACCGTCCGCAGTTCTTCGAGCATGAAGGATGTGTGTCATGCCATTCAGAGGGCTGTGATCGTTGGAGTGGTGGACACACAAAACATGACCCAATCAGTAGACGCTCGCGGAACTGGAAATCCTGCAACTCTTGCCGGAGCCATCACGAACGCTACGGGGAGAAGAACTCTCACGGACGCCGCCACAATCGCAGTCATTGTCAATGGCGAGCACGCTTTGCTGGACTGTTTCGAGCGCCGCAAGGGATGCATTACTGTCGGTCCGGGCAAATACTATGGAGAGCTGGATTTTGGCTCGGCCCATGGAGTAGGTGGCATTTGGATAGAGTTTGAAGTGCCTCTCACTCACCAACAGGTCCGGGACCACTACAAGATCGCCGGGAGTTGGTAAGCCTGGAAACTATGCCCTTCCGTCGTCGCCACTCAGCTCGCGCTTCCGGTCGCTCAATAGCCAGTCTCACTATCGCGATTGGGTGCCATCTATCCTCCGCCTGTCGGCGGTCAATGAAGCGCGGCCGGCCTAGTGACAGCACTTTGACAGCCAGCAGATCTCAACACTTTCTCAATAGGCAGGTCGAGTTTCCTCGAACCGAAAGCGGGTCATTTTACGAGACCCAGGGCTTAACACATTCCTAATGACGTGCCTGTGCACGCGGCGCTGTTCCACGCAATCCGGTCATCTCTGACGGGCAATTTCGTATGCGGATAAGCTTCAAGGACTTAACGTCCATCGAGCCCGCATCTCGTGGACCCAATTTTGTTAGCACTTGATCAGCATTTAACCTGTGCATGCGAATGGGTGAAACCCGAACTCCGACGCCCCGTCTGGCCGCGGCCCCCGTCATCTCGATCACCTTTCCATTCGTCAAGGCTTTGTCTAGTCCCGGGCTGGCTTTCACCGCTGATTCTTCATCACTTTTTCAATAGGGAGGACGGGCCCCCTCGAATGTCCTTCCTGAATTTTGACAGCACCTTCACAGCAGGATTTCTCAGCACTTTCTCAGCAGCTCCATTGGAACACCTTTGAAACAGGTTCGAATGTCCTTCTTTGAATTTTAGTAGGACTTAGTAGGAGGCAGATCGGTCCGGTTTTAGCTCGCAGCCCAGGGGCTTAAGACATTCATAATGACCGATGCGAGACAACAGTTGGTCAACAGGTACCGTATGAACGGCTGTCTCCCGGCGGCGTATCACTTGCGTACCATCGTAGCCCCATTTTCAACGACCTCTCCGGTGTTACCACTTTGTGTACAGTTCGCATGTGCACGCGATCGCGTTTGGCCCACACACTGGAAATCCCTCGCTCGTGATGGTTTCACTCCGTGCCAAAGTCCTGAGATTCAAGCGCTTGAGACTTGTCGGCCAGGGCCATGGCCGACCTCTAAAAAGTAAACGTTTCTAAATCCGCAAAACCTGTGCACTCGGGGCCCTCTTTGGTGTCCACTTGGTGTGGCCCGCTTTCCTCGCGAGCATGGGTGGTTGAATGCGAGTAATTTCCTTACCTCGCTTGCCTGGCGCCTATCCAAAACGGAGCTCTCTGCCACGCGTGCGGTTGGAAGCCAAGAGCTAACACATTATTAACAGCTGCGGCTGTGCACTCGAGCCGTCATCTGCCGAGCAGCAGCAATCGTCAGCCTGGAGGGCTTAGATCACTCGCATCCCGTTGACGTTTGGCTACTTGGGACTTGCGAAATTAAGATGGCGCGAAGTCTCCAGTCTCAACACTTTTACAATAGGGGAGCCTGTGCACTCGCCACCTGATTTCTGGGTACTGGTACACGCAGCACTTTGGCGTCCTGGAATGAGAACATTTTGGATCACCGCATCTAGTGTAATTCCGTGATCCATCGAGGCTTCGCCTATTTTTGTTCGTACACGCTTGAGGGGTTTTCGGGTGGCCATCAGTGGCATCACTTGCGCATCACTTGATCATCATGGAGCCCTGTGCACTCACTGGTTCGCGCAGATGCGGATTACGGTGCGACGGTTGAGCCGGAATTCCCTCGCGATGCGGCTCTTCGACCACCCTCCCTGGTGTTTAGCGCGGACAGCCTCAGCGACCGGTGCTGGAACCAGGTTCCAGGGAGTGCGCCGCGAGGATTGAGGGCCTTCGATGCTGGTCGAGTCGGAGGACGCTTCCTCTCCCGGGGACTCCGCGCCCGAAGGGTCGGAGAGATCCACACCGTAGCTTGCGAGGTCCGCTCGAATCTTGGCAGTTGCCTGTGTCCCCAATCGTTCCTCAATGCGCGCCAGCGCCTGCCGGAGCAATCCGGTTGGCATTTGTAGGAGGGGTAAGTCACATCGGAATGTACGATCGAATTTCAGTGCCATCAGGCAGGTGAAAACGAGTGCCACTGCGTCTTTGTCGTTCATGTTGACCACCGCTCCCGGTCTGGACTTACTGAACTGCTGGTGTGGGCGGTCCCATCGGAACGCCCGCTTTCCTGGCGTCCCAACCGCCGATCCACAACTCGCGTGATCATCCGGTCGCGCGCGGCGTCGTCGACCTCGCGAATCCCTTCTTCCACTTCCTTGATTTTTTGCTGGTCGCCAATTGCAGGCTCCTGGCGCCACGCGGGCATCGGAAAACGCGCGGCTAGGGCTCATGGCGCAGAGGCGTTTCTAGCGCCTGAAACTGTCGGGATGGCCTGAGACATCAACTTTCCAGTTTTGTTACGCGAAAACCCGCATTTTATGCGGCCTCCAGAGGGGTCAAAATGGCTGTTTAGGACTCGTTTGGATGCCCTATTAGCCTGCACTCTGCAATCGGTGGAACAAAACAGACTTCCTTTCCGGAGATGAGCCAGGCTCGCGGGCTGCCCGTTACCGCCGCGTTTGCAAGCCGGGTTCTGGCACAGTCCATTCGGTGCTGTTCTGCCCGTGAGCTCCCGGTAGATATTCGGCTGTTCACGCTGAAGCCAGAGCAAGAGTCTCGTGCCGGAGCCAAGCTCAGCCGAAAAATCTCCGAGCACGTGTAGGTTGTAGTTTTCTTCGCAGCCCTCCGAGCACAGTCGACTCCCGATACCGGAGTAGGGCTTTCCCATCTGAGCGCCGCACCAACGGCAATGCCCAAGGCCGAAGAGTTCGCTTTCAATGCAGGTGACGGAGCAGCGTCGTCCCCGCATCCACGGGACACGATAAGCGGGAGACTCGCCGCAGCTTTCGCAGGCTCCGGTTACATAAACGCCGTGCTTTTTGAGTAGCTCGCGGCCCTGGTCTGTGCTGAGTTGGATTTTAGGCTGCTTTCCTTACGTGGAAGCGGAACTTAGCAGGCAGCCGCAAAACGGTTAAATTCGGTCCCCCGGCACCACTCACGCGTAGGTCGATATTCTCAAAGAAATCAACGCGCCCCAGGTCCAGGCACTACGGGTTTTTCCTCACAGGTTGTGTTCCATAAACATTCGGATATGGTCACAAACGTACTCGATATCCGGCTCGGTGAGTTCTGGAAACATGGGCAGGGAGAGCATGCGCGAGGCGAGTTCTTCGCAGTTGGGAAAAGTTCCTCTGGCATAACCAAGGTCTGAGTAGGCTTCCTGTAAGTGAATAGGCGTCGGGTAATGGATGCCTGTTTGGATGCCATGACTGCGAAGATACTGCTTGAGCTCATCCCGCCGGCTCGTTTCGATCACAAAAAGGTGGTATGCATGGACAACCCCGCCTAGAACCGACTGGCAGGTGATGCCGTCGATTCCTTCGAGGAAGGAACGATAGGTTTGCGCGTGAGTTGCGCGCTTTCGATTCCACTCGTTCAGGTGACGTAGCTTGACGCGTAGGATTGCCGCCTGGAGCGTATCCAGGCGCGAGTTCGCGCCCTTTTCAATATGCTGATACTTTTCACCCTCTCCGTAATTGCGAAGACGCCGGATCCGGCTGGCCAGATCAGCCTCATCGGTGGTAACCAAACCTCCATCACCGGCGCACCCGAGATTCTTGGATGGATAAAAACTGAAGCACGCGGCGATTCCCATGGCCCCGCATGCCCTGCGGTGATAGGAAGCTCCGTGCGCTTGGGCAGCATCCTCGACGATCATCAGATTGCGCCGGCGAGCGATCTCTGAAATTTTTTCCATATCCGCAGGTTGACCCGTCAGATGAACAGCAATTATGGCCTTGGTCGCACCCGTAATCGCGCGCTCGACGGCCTCGGGGTCGATGTTATAGGTCCGTCGGTCGCAATCGACGAGTACGGGCCGGGCTCCGACGGCACTGACGGCCAAAGCTGTGGCGATAAAAGTATTCGCCGGCAAGATCACTTCGTCTCCGGATCCGATATCTAGAGCCTGAAACGTCAGTTTCAGAGCATCAAGTCCGTTTCCGGTTCCGATCGCATACTTTGTGCCCACAAAGGATGCGAACTCTCGCTCAAACTCCGCGACTTGGTTTCCCAGGATAAAATCGCAATTCGAAAGAACGGCCTCGATCGCCTGTTCTAGCTCCGAGGCGATTGCGCGGTGTTGCGCCTGAAGATCGACAAAAGGGATCTTCAGGGCCAAAGTCTTCAGATCGAGCACTCGGCCACCTTTAATCCTCTCGAGGTAAGTTGGAACTTCAGCTGACAATCCTTGCAGGCCACCGATCCGGACCGGAAATGCAACTTTTGCCCACACCGGCAGACCCACCCCCGCCCGCGGGCCGGATTACCTATAACCAGCAAGTGAGGACGAATACACTTAGTCACCACGGACCCGGCCGCTACCGTTGCATACTGTCCGATGGTGATTCCCGCCAGTATCACGGCGCCAGCCCCAAGCGACGCGCCCCGCTCGACTTTTGTGAGCTGGAGCCAATTGCGTTTATCGCGGTACCGCTTGTTCGCCTCGGCAAGATGCCGCGAGCGGGGGTACAAGTCGTTGGTGAAGAAGACATGAGGCCCCACGAAGACAGCCTCCTCGAGCTGCACACCCTCCCAAATCATGTTGCCGTTTTTGACGATGGTGTTGTTGCCGATGATCGCTCCCGATTCCACGTAACAATGATCGCCAATGGTGCAGTTTTTCCCGATTCGAGCGCCTGTCATTACATGTGTGAACGCCCATATGCGAGTTCCAGCGCCGATGCTCTTAGCTTCGACTAAAGCCTTGGGGTGGATGAACACGTCTTTCACGTGGGGATCCGAACTGGATGGCCGTTTTTCTTCATCGAAGAGCTTATTGCTTCGAGCACTTTCACAACGCCCACACCGAAATCTCCTCCCGATAAGGCGGGCGTGCCGTTGGCGACGGCCTCGAGGAAAGATCTTGTCTGCACCTGGAGCGGCTCCTCGGTGCCTACTTTGGGCATATTGATATCGCCTTCCCATGTGGAGACCCGCAGGAACTCGCCATAATCCCTGTAGCTCCTGGTCAGGTTTGCACGCTTGTCATAGCAGGCGATGGGGGCACCCAACTGCAAATCATCCCAAACGACCATTTGCTGGCTGCCCACCACCGTGATTTGCCTGATTTTTTTCGGACTGAGCCAACTGGCTTGTATGGTGGCCAATACGTTCCCCGGGTACTTCAACGAAATCGAAACGACGTCTTCTATGCCCGATTGCAAAAACGATGCGCCGGTGGCCGAAACCTCGAGCGGCACGGAGTCCATAATCCAGTTAAAGATCGAGACATCGTGAGTCGCCAGGTCAAACGCGGCGTTGCAATCTTTGCGGATGGGGCCCAAATTTGTGCGAACCGCGGCCATGTAATAGAGCTGGCCCAAGCCTCCTTTCACCGTCAGTTCTTTCAATTTGAGGATACCGGGATTAAATAGGAAAACGTGCCCGACCATCAGGACGAGCTTCTGCCTTCTGGCCAATTCAACCAACTTTGCCGCCTCGGCCGAAGTCTGGCATAGCGGTTTCTCGCAGAGTACGTGTTTACCCGCCAGGAGAGCTTCGCACGCAAGTGCGTAGTGCGTGGCCGCCGGAGTTGCCAGAACCACGGCCTGGATTCGGTCGTCGCCGAGAATGGTCTTGTAAGATGTGTGGTATTCGATCCCTGGATACAGCCGTTCCACACGGCTCAACTGGGCACGGTCCTCATCGACAGCGGCAATTACCCGCGCCATTCCGGTCCTGCTGAAGTTGCGGATGTGATTGGGGCCCCATTCACCACAACCTACTACCGAAATGCCGAGGCTGGCGCTGGCCGCCCGGACGTTGCCGGTAGAGCCATCGCGTTCCGCCCGATCATCGACGGTTTTGTGATTTACCCTCATGACTAAGTGTTCAGGCTCGTCATTGCTTGATTCCCAGACCAAGCAGGACGATGGGCCGGAAAATGCTCCACCAGCCGGTGATCGGCCGCATCTTTGTGTAACTTTCTTCACGCGATGGATAGATTTTCGTGACAGGCACCTCGACGTGCCGATATCCGAGTTGAAGAGTCTTGAACATCAGGTACGGCTCCAACTCATATTGGTCGAGCCACTCCTGCTTCCACGCGACGCGGGGGTCACGCAGAATCGTGGTTCGAAAAGCCCGGAAACCATTGGTGGTTTCGGTCAGCTTCTTTCGAGCAATCAGAGAAAACAGCAGCGGATGCACGTAACGAGTGCCAATGACGCGGTATAAGGGAGTGTTGCCGTACGCTCCTCCTTGACGGAACCTGGACCCCTGAACGAAGTCCGCTTCGCCGCGCAGGATCGGTTCCAATAGAAGCGGAATTTCGCGGGCATCGTCCTTATCATTGCCCGCCTGGATAACCAGCAGGTCATAGCCATTCTCGAGCGCGAACTCGAAAACTCTCTTCATTGCCGCGCCGATACCCTGGTTCGTTTCATTCCTGAGCAGCAGCAGATTTTCATGAGGGAGTTTGTCGATCGATCCGTCCGTGGAGCCATCGTCCATTACCAGCAAGTCGTATGGGTGGTCCATGGGATGTCTAGCGACGGTGCGGCGAATTTTGTCGCCTTCGTTGTACGCGAAACATGCTGCGAGGATTTTCATTTCGAAATGGCGGCGGAACTGGGAGGGATGTCGTAAACGTAGAGCGAGTGTCCGATCACCGCCGTTGGCGGGACCTGCCGCAGCCACTCACCGTCACCCGGACGTACTTTTTCACCGAGCGCGGGAAGGAACGAGACCAGATGCGCACTCAAGACGTAAAGGCCAGGCTTGGGGCCTCGCATCAATTCGGGCACATTGAGTCCCTGATACGAAATGCCATATGCCTCCGGCGGGTAACTGCCAAAATAACCAAATTGGAAAGGGCGGCCTTGTGCATTTTTGTCGAGCCAGGTTCTTAGCTGTTTCAATCCCTGGCCCCAGTCGACGTTGCTGTCGCCTAACCATAAGGGCCCACAGGCAGTGCCGCCATCGAATCCGATCTGACCGGGCTTGCCCTGGACCAGGCAAGCGGCCTCATTGAAATAAGCGAGGTGATCCGGATAAATTCCCACGCCTGCGACAATCACCCAGCCGCAAATCAGGACGGCTACAGCACGCCCAATGGAAGAGCCGTTCCGCAGCAGAGTTTCCATTCCCAGTCCCGCGACCAAATAAACGAACGGAAGCACCGGAATGAGATACCGGATGCCAAAATTTTCGGACCAGACCGTATAGGCCGCAAACAGCACGGCGGGCGGAATCAGCAGAAACATCTGGCGCAGCAAGGAGAGATTTTTTGTGCGGCGGAGCTCGTAAAGTCCAATACCGAAGAGCACGATTCCGGCCAGAGGCTCTTTTACGAGATAGCAGACGGCCAAATAGCTCTGAAATTTGTGCTCCAACTGGCCGTTCATAAATACGAGGGTGCTCGGGTTGATATCCGCATATACGCTATGCATGCCGGAGTGATAAAGCGAGAGCCCGCGAGGCGAAAGGTAGAGTAGTTCGATTACGAATGCGGCCACGAGGCAGATCATCGCGAAATGGCAGGCGCGAGCCGCGATTTCGCGTCGCCATTCGGAATTATCGGTAGAAGGCCGGTCCAAAAGACTGGTATTACTTTCGTTGGCCGGCCACCGCACCGCCGCCAGCGACAGCAATCCGCCTATGGGAATCAGAAAAAGCGACGAAAACTTTGTGCAGAGCGCGAGACCCAGCGCCACTCCGGTCAGAAACAGCCTGGCCCAACTCGGACGTCGCACATAGTTCCAAAGGGCCCACAGAAAAAGCATCCCCAAAACAGCCAGCCCGACATCGGTCCTCGCCAGATACGAATGCGCAATGATTGTGGGATCGAGCGCGTATAGAAAAAGCGCCCCAACGGCGGCTACTTCGCCGACGAGTTCCCGTCCAAACAAATACACCAGCAATCCGCCGAATGCCGACAAGAAGATGAACGGCAGTCGCGACCAGAAAAGAACGTTGTCTGCTCCGTTATCTGAGATGAAGCTGTTGCCGAAGCGCCACTCCGAACCCCCATTGCCCAGGAGCATCTGTGAGGCCTCGGCCGTCTTCGGCCAGTGGAAGCCGCCGAGCGCCAGCGATGCTCCGGCCATTTCCTGAAGCAAAGGTGGTGTCGGAAGATTCATGCGAACATTCCCTGTCTGCACGTACGAAAGCCCCGCCGGGATGAGCAGGGGTTCATCAAAGGTCGGGCTCTTTAGCCGGCTTGCCGAATAGCTTTGGAAGATGAACGCAAGAATGAGAATGATCGCGAGCATCCAAAGCGATGGGTTACGACCTGGGCGCATGATTCATAAAATCGTAGCATTGGCGTAGAGTCCATTCGGGGATATCCGACGCAGATCACTCGTAGTGATTACTAAGTGATTCGCGACGGCGCAGGGGCATTTTTCAGAACGAACCGCTGCCGCAGATTAGATCCGAATTGCCGAGGATGGCCTGAGCAGTCCCATCCGAGCGTCCATAAGAACAGGATGACGCAACGGTTTTGTTCTGCTGCGCCTCCGGCTCGAGCTAATCACCAGACAACGCACTGACTTTAAATGGTTTGCAAGCCAATGGACGAAGCAGCACCGAGGGGGGGACTCCCAGATCCATTTCGGAGCCTTTACATGGCGATGCGGCGAAAAGCATGGCGATGCGGCGAAAATTGGTCCCTTCGCTGGATGGCGGATGCGGGTTCAGCGGTATCTGAAGCGGCGCGCTTATCGCTTCATTTGCCGCAACCGTGCTTGGCCTGTTCGAAGAGATCGAACAGCCGGCCTGCATTCGGGCCCGCCAGGGTATCCAAACGATGGGGCTGTCCCTTTTCGACGGTATATGTCGCGGTCATGCCTTTGGCGCGAAACTCCGACGCCTGCTTCTGCATGAGAGGCTGCCACCCCATTGGGTCCAGTTCCCCGACGAACATGCTGATGCACATTTTGGAGATGGCCTGGATGTGCGCTGGAGTTTCCTCCCACAGATATCCTGGGAACGCAGTGATCGACAGGAAATACTCAGGGTTCAGTGAGGCCACATGAAATGCCGAAATGCCGCCATTCGACGGCCCCGCAATATGGAACTTATTGTCCTGGATTTTGTAGTCGGCGAGAATCTGTTTCAGAAACTCGGGGAAGATACGCTCTCCACCTTCGAAGAATAACTGGCCGTTCGGCGCCGCAGGGACCACGACGATATAGCCACGCTTCTCCGCCTCATCGCGGAAATTCCTGTCGATGACGTTGTCCACTACGTTCATGGTCTGTGGTCCGCCGCCAAACGCCAGGATGCCCGGATAGGCTTTGCTGGCATCGTAGTTCTTCGGGAGCACGACCTTGTAATGAACAGTGGTTCCTCCGATATTCTTGGTCTTGTCGAGAACCTCGCACTTCACCGGAAGGCTGGTTAGAATCACAAGAGCCGACAGGAGCGGCAAGATTGTCCACCGATGTTGTTCCATTGTTCCCTCCTCGCTGTGCTTCTCCCGAACCCCTTAGCGCAGCGATCTTATCGCAAGTACGTCGATAACTGTGTCCGATCATGTGCCCGATCAGAAAGCGGTGATTGATCGGGGGCCATCTAACGAGCGGCCGGGCTTTCTTCTCCGTTCGCACCCCCTCAACTTCGCGCCAGCACCGCCGCAAAAAATCCGTCGGTACCATGATCGGGCGGGAACGTGCGCAAGAATCCGTCGGCAGCGAAAAACTTTTCGGCCGTTGCCGCATCCCGCAAATGCGCCGCCAATGCCGGCTGCCCGGACGCTACGCGCCACTCGGGCGCCTCGGCGATCACTTCGGCTACAACTTGCTCGTTTTCCTCCGGTTCGAGCGAGCAAGTAGAATAAACCACGCGGCCAGACTTGCCGGCGACACCCAGCGCGTTCCGCAACATTGCGGTCTGGCAAAGATGCGCGTCCTCCAAATCTTCAGGCTTTAGCCGCCAGCGAATTTCCGGATTCCGCGAAAGCGTGCCCGTCCCCGAGCACGGCGCATCGACGAGCACCCGGTCGAATCCCGGCGAGAATGGCAGCGCGCGGGTTGCATCGAGCGCCACCAGCCGGACATTCTTGATCTCCATGCGCCTCAATTGCTCTTGAACGATGCGCAAACGGTGCCCGTGAATGTCCGCTGCGATCACAATGCCGTGCGAACCCGCACCGCGCGCGAGGAGCACCGTTTTCCCCCCGGCGCCGCGCAGGCATCCAGGATCACCTGCGAATCCCGCGCATCCACGAGATGCGCGACCATTTGCGATGCTTCGTCCTGAAAATTGATCTGCCCGGCCCGGTAAGCTTCGCTCGACCCGGCATTGCCTCCGGAAATTTGCAGCGCTCCTCGTAGCCATCGCCCCGGCGTGACCTCCAAACCCGACTTGCGCAGCGATTCCGCGATTCGCTCGCTCGCCTCCTCCTCCAGCACCGCACACGTCTGCGGCGCCGGCCGGTTATTCGCCTCGAGCAAGGCCGTCGTTCGTTCTGTACCGAAGGAGCTGACCCATCGTGCAACAAGCCACGTCGGATGCGAGTACAGAATCCCCAGTCGCTCCTCGGCCGCTATTCCCGCGGGAATCAGCTTTTCGAGTTCATCGCCGCTGATCCGTGCGTCCGCCGCTGCCCGCCGAAGTACCGCATTGACCATGCCCGCCGCCGAGCTCTTCCGCGCTCGCTTGACTAATTCCACCGACTCATCGATCGCCGCGTGCGCCGGCACTCGGTCGAGATAGCGCAATTGATAAAGTCCCAGCCGTAGGGCCAGGAGCACTTCGAGATCGAGCCGGTCGCAGGGGCGTTCCAAAAAGCGCTGAAGCAGAAAATCGAGCAGCCGTTGCCGGCGCAAAACCCCCAGCGTCAGGTCGGTCGCGAGCGAGGCATCGGTTTTCTTTATGTCGCGTTCAAGCTCTGCGTAGAGCAAATCGGCGGCATAGGCGTTTTGCGAGGCCACGCGCCGCAAGACGCCGAACGCAATCCTCCTGGCAGCCGAAATTGCCATGTGTAAACTCCAATGCGGACCAGAACCGTCATTCTGAGCGGGTGTGGAATTTGCTTGCCGAAGAATCTCTCCGTGATTGTCTAAATTAAGGATTGCCTAAATTAGGTCGAGGAATGTGCGTCACACGCCGAAGCGCTCGCCGCTTTGCAGCCGCGCGCCATTGGCGAATTCCCGCGCGCTGATGCGCTTGCGCCCTTCGATTTGCACGGCCTCCAGATGCAGCCGGGCGCCTTTCCCGCAAACAACCTCGATCGCGGCATCGCTCAAAATCATGCTGCCCGGCTCCGGCTCGATTCCCGCAGTACTCCTCGCGTCCGGTGCGCTGGGCCGTCCCCAGATGTGGCACAGCCGCCCGCGAAATATCGTAAACGCTCCCGGCCAGGGCGCGAGCCCCCGAATCCGGTTATAAATCTCGCTCGCGGTTTGCCCCCAATCGATGCGCCCATGCTCTTTCGTGAGGATCGGAGCATAGCTCGCCCGCGTCGAATCTTGTGGAACCGGCTCGATCTCTCCGCGCTCGAGTTTCACCAGCGACTCCATCACCAGCGGCGCGCCCGTTTCCGCCATGCGCCTGGCTAGTTCCGGCGCCGTTTCGTCGCTCCCAATTTCAAGTTCCCTCTGCAGCAGCATGGGGCCGGTGTCGAGCCCCGGATCGAGGCGCATCGTCGTTAATCCGGTTTTGCTCTCGCCATTGATGATGGCCCAGGCGATGGGCGCTGCGCCCCTATACTTCGGAAGCAGCGAGCCGTGCAGGTTCATCCACCCCAGCCGGGGAATCTCCAGCAGCCGGCGGGGAACGATTTGCCCGTAGGCAATAATGATCGCGGCGTCCGGCTTGATTGCCGCGAAAAATTCGTGCGCCTCGTCGGATTTCACCCTTTCGGGTTGGTAGATTCGCACGCCGGCTGCGGCCGCCACTTCCTTTACCGGCGAAGCCGAAACCTGCTGGCCGCGCCCGCGCGGCCGGTCCGGCTGCGTCACCACCGCTTCTACGGTGAATTCAGGATTCGCCAGCAGCGCTCGCAGCGTGGGAACGGCGAATTCCGGCGTGCCGCAAAAAACGATGCGCATCGTGCCCTCGCTGATTCCGCTGCGGCCCGCTTACCACTGGCCCGCTTTTTGCAGCTTGCGAATTCTTCGCCGGATCAAATCTCGCTTGAGCAGGCTGAGGTGTTTCAAAAACAGCACGCCATCCAGATGGTCGGCTTCGTGGCAGAACGCGCGGGCCAGCAGTCCTTCTCCGTTCATCTCAAAAGTTTTTCCCGTGGCATCCTGGGCCCGCACCGTGACATATTGCGGCCGCGCCACATTTCCGCGAAAGCCCGGCACGGAAAGGCATCCTTCTTCCTCGCGCTGTTCCCCCTCGGCGTGAACGATCTGCGGATTCGCCAAAACGATCTTGGCCTCCGGATTTTTTCCCACCGTCACGTCGATCACGGCCAGCCGTTTGGCAATGCCGATTTGTGGCGCGGCCAGCCCCACGCCATTTGCCGCATACATCGACTCAAACATGTCCTGGCAAAGCTTCGCCAGTTCCTCGTCGAATTTCTCGACCGGCTTGGCCGTCTTTTCCAGTACGGTATTGCCGTACTTCACCACGGGATAGATCATCGGCACGGTTCCTGCATTTGTTTGTAGCTCAGTTGTAGCTCAGGCCGTCGAACGCCGGCGCGTAAGCGCCTCTAAACCGGAGCCGCCCTTAAACTGCAGTCGTTCGACACCTGAGGCTCTTTGCCTCGAATTCAGAATTGCTCGACCTGTTTCATGAATCCGTCAAAATTTCTTCGCGTTTCGCCTAGCGAATCGCCTCCGAATTTTTCCAGGAAGGCCCCCGCCAGCACCAGCGCGGTCATGGCTTCCCCCGCGATTCCTCCCGCTGGCACCACGCAAACGTCCGAGCGCTCGTAAGCCGCTTGCACGGGTTCCTTAGATACCAGGTCAGCCGTGCCCAGGCCTCGCCTCAAAGTTGAAATCGGCTTCAAATAACCCCGCACGACCACGTCCTCGCCATTCGTGATGCCGCCTTCCAGTCCGCCGGCACGGTTGCTCGGCCGCCGAAACCGCCGCTTGGTTTTATCGTAGGTGATCTCGTCCTGCACTTCGCTGCCGTAAGAGCCCGCGGCCGTGACTCCGGCCCCGATTTCCACCGCCTTCACTGCTTGAATGGACATGATCGCGCGCGCCAGTTGCCCATCGAGTTTGGCGTCCCATTGCGCATGGCTCCCGAGGCCGGGCGGCGTTCCGTGGGCCACTACCTCGAAGATTCCACCCACGGTATCCGCCGCTCGCATTACCTTATCGACTTCCTGCTTCATGCGCGCTTCGGTTTCCGCATCCACGCAGCGCAGCGGCGAATCGAGATTCGCGCAGACGGTTTGGATCTCCTTCCAGCTCGCTTGCCGCTCCAGGCGCACATGCCCCACGCCCACCACATGGCTCAGAATCTCGCAGTCGAATTCGCGCAGAAGCAATTTCGCTACCGAACCGAGGGCCACGCGCGCCGCCGTCTCGCGCGCCGACGCGCGTTCCAGGATGTAACGCGCATCGTGCAGGTTAAACTTTATCGCGCCGGCCAGGTCGGCGTGGCCGGGTCGCGGCGCCGTCAGCGGGCGCCGTGCTTGCCGGTCTTCCTCGCGATCTTCCACCGCCATGGCCCGTTCCCAATTGGCCCAATCGCGATTCTCGATCCGCAGCGCGATCGGCGCGCCGATCGTTTGCCCGTGGCGCACGCCGGCCAGCGCCTCGGCGCGGTCTTTCTCGATTTTCTGCCGCCCCCCGCGCCCGTAACCCAGTTGGCGCCGGTGCAGTTCGCCGTTGATGAATTCCAGATCAATGCGTAATCCGGCAGGCAAGCCTGAAATCCAGGCCACGAGCGCCTGCCCGTGCGACTCTCCAGCGGTGGCGAATTGCAGCATTCAGCTTTGTCAGTTTGCGGAAAAGTTTCCGCGGCACGCACCTGCTCGGTCCGTCGCGCGGGGCGGCAGGGAATTGCGCATTTTATCGGAGCCCGCCAGGACCGTAAAGAGACGCGCTCCGGAACCCGCTTCTTGACGCTTCCGAGCGCCCGACGTTACGCTTGCTCGTAGAACCGAGAACTGCGAACGGAGCTGCATCAAGCTCGAATGGCCACTGACCCCAAATTGATGAGCGCGGAAGAAACTTCCGTGTTCGCCATTGTGACGGAGCCCTTCAAGCGCCAGGTGCAGGTCCTCCAGGATTACTCCTACTTTGCCGCTCGCGCCATTGCCAGGCTTTTCACCCCGCCTCATTACGTGAGCGATCTCTTACAGCAGATGGATATCATCGGCATTGGCTCTCTCCCGATCGTGTTACTGACCGGCGCCTTTATCGGCGCGGTGATGGTGCTGCAGACGGCCTCTCAATTCGAGCGCTTCGGCGAAACCTCGCTCACCGGCGATATTGTCTCGCTGGCATTGGTGCGCGAACTCGGGCCGGCCATTACCGGGCTGCTGGTGGCTGGCCGCAATGCCTCCGGCATGGCTTCCGAACTCGGTTCTATGCAGGTGACCGAGCAGGTGGATGCCATGCGCGCCATGGGCACGGACCCTGATCGCAAGCTGGTCGCGCCGCGCCTGCTCGCCACCATGTGCGTATTGCCTTTGCTCACCGCCATGGCCGACTTCGTCGGTTTGACGGGCGGCTTCATTGTTTCCTACTTCACCTTACGCATCGGCGCCGTCGAATTCTGGACCCGCGCGCTGAACGCGCTGGAATTTTCGGATCTCATGCAAGGCATGGCTAAGCCCGTCATGTTTGCTTTTTTGCTGGCGACGATAGGCTGCTACAAGGGATTGACCGTCCGGGGCGGGACGCAAGGAGTCGGCCGCGCTACCACTCAGGCCGTGGTCACCTCTTCGGTAGCCATCCTGGTTTCTGATTTCTTCCTGACCAAGCTCGCCCTCTTTCTCGCCGGCAAGTCCCTGTGACGTTGCAACCGGCCGTTTGTGATTCTGAGCGAAGTGGTCGCGTGTTTCTTCTTCGGCCCGCCTCGCTGGGCCGCTCGCAGAAACCAAGAATCCCGCTTCGATTTCGGCCTAACCGACAGATTGTGTTAGGCAGCTGAAATTTCATTTCTAGCTGCGTCTTTGCCCCTATCGCATCTTTGCCCCTATAATGTTGAAGAAGTGTGCTGCGACTTTCGCTGAGCCATGTTCCCGAATGACCGCCGCCTCGAGCGAGCCCGTCATTTCTTTTGAGGACGTTCGCCTCGGCTTCGGCGAGGGCGATATCCTTCGTGGAATCTCCTTCCACGTCCTGCCCCGTGAAACGAAAGTGCTCATCGGTGAGACCGGAACCGGCAAAACACTCATTCTCAAGCTGGCCGCGGGACTGCTCAAGCCACTGGCCGGCCAGGTGCGCGTCCTGGGTCGCGATCTCGGCGCCATGACCGAGGCGGAGTTGCTCCCGTTCCGCCGTGAGATCGGGTTTGTATTCCAGGAGGGCGCCTTATTTGATTCCATGAGCGTTGCTGATAATGTGGCCTATCGGCTCAACGAAGATGGCGTCGAAGCGAGCGAAATAGAAGCGCGCGTTCGCGAAGCTCTGGGTTTTGTGGAGATGGAAGATGCCATCGATAAACTGCCGGGCGATCTCTCCGGTGGCATGAGAAGACGCGTATCCATTGCCCGGGCTTTGGTGAGCCGTCCTTCCATTGTGCTCTACGATTCGCCCACGGCCGGCCTCGATCCCATCACTTCCAATACGATCATCACTTTGATCCTGCGTTTGCGCGATACCCAGGGCGTCACCTCCATTCTGGCCACTCAACGCATCCAAGATGCCTTCGCGCTCGCGAATTACCGGTTCGACCCGGCGGAAAATCGGGTGGTGAAAGCGTCTCCGGAAGGGCTCGCGTCGCGCAATGGCCAGCCCTCCACCGTTTTTCTGTTTTTACGTGAGGGTAAAGTTTACTTCGAGGGCGGGCAGCAAGCGCTGCTCGAATCGCCCGACGCCTACCTGAAGAAATTCTTGGTTTAGGCGCGGAGCTAATTGCATTCGGTAGCGCCCGAGGCACCTTCTGCCGCGAAACTCGCCAAACAGGATGAGCTTCGCGGCATGAAGAGGCTGCGCTCGGCGCGTTAAAAGAAGTACCAAAGGAGGCCTGATCATGGCGCAACACAAGCAACTCACCTGGACCGAGCTGCGCGTGGGGCTTTTTGTGCTCGCCGGAATCGTGCTCGTCGGGGTGGGAATCTTTTACGTCACGGGCACCGGTGCCTTGGGTCCCAAGTATCGTTTGGTGACCTTCCTTCCCGAAGTCGATGGCCTGGCCATCGGGGCGCCTGTTTCCATCAATGGCGTCGAAGTCGGGAATGTCGATTCTATTTCCATAGCTCCTTCCCGTGGCAATCAGCCTCCCGCTCCGGATCGCAGCGTTGAAGTCGTCATGAGGATCAATCGCAATTTTCGGGACTACGTTCGCACCGATTCTTACGCCACGCTGCTTACCGAAGGTTTCCTGGGAAATCGCGTGGTCACCATTCAGCGCGGGTATACCGGGCAGGTGTTGGGCGATGGGCAGGAACTGCCGGGCAAGGAAGAACGGGCCATGAAGGAAGTCGTCGAGCGCGGCGCGGACCTGATGCAGAACCTGAGCGCCTTGTCCTCGCAAGTCGGCCAGATGGTGTCGGGCATTCAGAAAGGTCAGGGCACTCTTGGCAAGCTGCTCACCGATGAAACAGCTTACAACCGCATCAACAACGTCCTGGGACGCTTCGATCAACTCACCGCGTCGGTGCAACAAGGGCAGGGGACTATCGGCAAGCTGGTGGCTTCCGACGAGCTCTACACGAAGTTCGATTCCGTCGCGGGCCGCCTCGATAACGTGATGAGCGCCATCCAGGAGCAGAAAGGTTCGCTGGGCAAGTTCATCTTTGATCCAAGCGTCCACGATAGCGCGCAGCAATTTCTGAGCAACGGCAACTCGCTTCTCTCTGATGTCCGCTCCGGCCGCGGCACTCTGGGCAAGCTTGCCACCGACGATACGCTCTTTGCCACCTGGCGCCAGACCGGACAAAATCTTAGGGACGCAACGGGTAACCTTAATTCCCGGGACAGCACAGCGGGAAAATTCTTCTCGGATCCCCAGTTTTACGACAATATGAGCGGCGTGGCGGGCGATCTGCGCTTGCTCCTGAACGAAATCCGCGAAGATCCCAAGAAGTACCTCAAGGTTAAGTTCTCGCTTTTCTGATCGAAGACGGCGCGGGGCGGGCACTTTCGCTCCGCCGGCTGGAATAGAATGTGGCCGAAAATTGTCTATCTTATGTATGTGCATGAGCGTATGCTGGAAAAGATTGAAGTTCCCCACCCGGTGAGGCGACCTATGAAGCGATTCGCCTATTTTTGGACCGTGGCCTTGCTCCTCCCTTTGACGGTTGTGCCCTCGTGGGCTCAGAAGGGCGGCGGCTCGACAGGTTCGAGACCGTCGGCTCCCTCTGGAACGACCTCTGGCAGCGTCCCGAGCCAGCCGACAATCGGGCAACCGGGGCAGCAGATGCAAACGCCCATGTATGTGAGCGGGCGGGTGGTTATGGATACCGGCCAGCCCGCGCCGGAGCCGGTTTCCGTGCAACTGAATTGCGGCATGAACCTCCTGCAGGCGATCAACACCGACCTGAAGGGATACTTTCAGTTTGTTCTCGGAGCGGGACCTCAGGGCAATGCGAATCTCAGCGCAGCCGACGCGACACCGACTAGTATGGCCGGTATTGGCGGCGGGGGTAGTCCAAGCTCCTTCGGCAGGTACGGCGGCTTTGGCGATTTGACGGGTTGCGAACTGAGGGTAGCGGTCGACGGCTACCTGCCGGCTACCCACATTCTCAGCGGCCCTCCGGAACTCACAACCATGGACGTCGGCACCCTGCGGCTGACGCGCATTGCGGGAGTTCAGGGATCCGCCATCAGCGTCACTTCCATGCTGGTTCCCAGCCATGCCCGCAAGGAATTCGAGCAGGGAGACAAAGACGCCCGCAGCAAGAAATTCCAGTCGGCAGCCGATCACTTCCAAAAAGCGGTCGCCGAATATGACGCCTATGCGGCGGCCTGGAATGAGTTGGGCGGAGTTTATGCCGCCACTCATGAAACCGAAAAGGCTCGCCAGGCTTTTGAAAAAGCCATGGCGGCCGACCCCAAATACATTCCGCCCTACGTGAACCTCGCCGACCTGCAGCTTCAAACTCAGGAATATGAGAGCGCGGTGGACACTGCAGGAAAAGCTTTGGCTCTCGATCCGGCCATTCCTATCGCCAACTACGTGCAGGCGGTGGGCAATTTCAAGCTCAATCGCCTCGACGAAGCCGAGAAAAGCGCCCAAGAGGTTGAAAAGGGGCCGCACCAAAATCTCCCGCAAGTGTATGCATTGCTGGCCGACATCTTCCTGGTGAAGAACGATTACCCCGGTGCGGCGGCACAAATGCGCGCCTACCTGAAAGCATGGCCGAAAGGGCCCTTCGCTCCCGAGATGAAGAAGCGCCTGGACCAGATGGACGCCTCCGGTGCCGCGGCGTCTGGTGCCGCTGCCGAAGGCCAATCCAAGACGTCCGCAGCGCAACCCCAAGCGGCGCCATGACGTCTGCTCCCTTTGCTCGCATCATTCTGGGCGTAGCGAAGAATCTTTCTTATTTGGGCTTGATTGGGCTTATTTGGGCTTCGTCGGGCCGCTCCGCCAGGCTATGTGCAATCCTTTTCCCACCGGCGTCAACGTGCAAATGAAACCCGGCAATTGCTCGACCATCGCCTTGTAGGCCGAAATTTCGTCGGGATGAGAAAGGGCATTGTCGGCCAGCAGGAGAACGTCTGCGCTCAGCTTGGGTAACAGCAGCCGCCAATTGTGCGGGAGCGCTGACACGGTCTGCGTCGAAGAAGACGCAGTCGAAGGGGCCTTTCAAGCCGGCGACAACGTCAGTGGCATTGCCTTCCAAGAGCTCTACTCTATTACTGAATCCGGCGCGAGCCAGGTTTTTGCGCGCCAAGGCCAGCTTTTCCGGGGAAATCTCGACGCTGATGAACTTCGCGTCGCTGCAATCTTTCAGCGCAGCGGCGATCCAAATCGTGCTGAAGGCAGTGGAGGTGCCGATTTCCAGAATCTGTTTGCGCCTGGAGGCTTGCAGCAGTACATAAATCAGCTCCGCGGTGGGCCGTTCGAGGTTGAGGAATTTCTTCTTTCGATCTGTTTGCTGCGCATCATTTCGCTGGCCTTCGGTTTCGAGTTCGCGCAGCAGTTGATCGAGTTCCGCAGCGAGCTTCATTGTTCACCCCCACCGCGAATTTGCCGGGCCACGGATAGCCCCGCGCTCATTTCTTTTGTCGCAAGTGCTGATTCTAAAGACTTTTAAGTGCCGCAATTCGGATGTGCTGATTATACGGAACTTGGGACTGCATTTTGTATAAGTGCTGATAATGCGGAGTTTAGGTCTGAGCGCTCGACCAAACGTGGAACAAGGGCAACAACCTTGGGGATCGCAGGACTGGCCGCCGCAGTTTGCGAAGGTGGATCAAGAACGCCGACGCAGACGGGCTAAGGCGTAGTGGTTCGCAGGGTAAATTTCGGCGGAGAAACCCCCGGCGGGCAAGCATGAGGCAGGATAGCATGAAAGTACCTAGGCGTCAACTTATATTTACTAGATGATTCATTCGAACAATCGGAGAGCGCGTCATTTAGTTCGAACGCGGCGCTGGTTCGAACGCGGAATTACAAGCCTCAGGTCTCCCACAGGAAGCGTGGGACGACCTGAGCTACAAGGTGAACATTAATCTAGCGGCAGGATCAGGTGGTGCCGGAGAAAGGAGTCGAACCTTCACGGGCTTGCGCCCAACGGATTTTGAGTCCGCCGCGTCTGCCATTCCGCCACTCCGGCGCTTTGGATGCAATCTAGCGGATTAACCGCCGGGGTGCAAGGCAGGGCAAAAATAAGCGTCGTCCCGACTTAAGGCCTACTGGCGGGAGGGGGGCTCGCTCATGCGAATACCGGTGTTCAAGGCGAGGTCAAACGGGGGAGTGCGGGTTATCTCCGTTTCTGAAATCAAACGGAATCTGCCACCTCTTTCTCGCGTTGCTCGCTGAGGAGAATAGTCCAATCAGGGCCAGGATCCGGTAGGTACTCCGTAATTGTTGACCACCGTTCATGCGGGCGGTGAGCATTCCACCCTTGTGGCGTTAGAATTCGCAATCGAGAGCTAGTAGGGCTCTCTACCCACTCGATTACCTCGGGTGGTTTGGACTGACGTTCCGAGGTCAAGTCTGTCCCCAAAATTATCTTCCAAACCGTGGGTAGAAAAGATTCATCTCGTTCCCTTAATCCGTCCCAGATATCACTCTGTTCGGCGGCGAGGCACATAAGAATCCAACTGGCCACGCGCGCCCTGTCGATGAGCAGCGATCCCCTAAGCGGTACGGGGTCGAGCGACTCTTGGAAACTCTGACTGCACCATCTCCATGCATCAGCCGTAACAGCGCGGACGACCGTATTTTCAGGGTTCCAGATGGTGGACTTTCCTGATCTGCTGGCATATCCGTCGAATTGTGATCCGCACAAATGGTTCCACCGAGGGGGGAACTGGCAAGTCAATCCAGCGGCATGCTTCACGCGGGGGCGGTTAAGAGGTTCAGTCCAAAGGGGCGAAAGGCCGAAGGAGTACGCGGAATAGCTAGAAGAACTTCGCGAGCGCGCGCACATCCTATCTGGCGCAACATTCACACTGTGCCAGGCCAGCCCATCATAGGGATCATCATCATTCTCATTTCCTAGGCAACGGACAATAGCAGTAGGTTTCGATTTCCACCTAGCTTCGATCTCCGAACGAAAAGAGTACGCGAATGGAACAATGCTGATGAGTGGCAGTTTTAGTTCCTGCCAAGTAGCATCCGGTAATTTTTCGGTTTCCTTTACGACAATCCAATTTGGTGATATACCCTCGTCTAATTCCTTGTCCAGCAGGCGAAGATTCAGAGACGAATAGACTGAATCGCGACTCGTTGCCAGAAAAGTCCGACATATCTCAAGGACTTCCTCATTGAGCCAACGTAATGCGTTCTGGGCTACCTTGCTAAATTCCATGTCATTCCGATTTACCGCGATCGTTCCAGCCTCCGGAGAAACCCAGTCCACTTCAATGATCGACGCAGCGGGGACTCGCCAGTAGTGAGCTTGTCCAACCCACCTGTAACGCGTCCCTAAACCAGTATGCAAACGCATACCTTTCCAACTAACGATGACAATGGGCTCGGGTAAATGGTAGTAACCCTTGCCAACCTTCTCCAGGTGCAAAGTTCGGTTCCGCCATCGCGGACGCAAAAAAGCAAGTGCGGGCCCTCCATGGAGATCAAAATATGGTAGGTGAATTCGGAAGGTTCCGAGCTTGTCAGGCAATGCTCCTTCTTTAACATTCCAACGAAGTACTTCTTTTAATTCTTGTCGCACGTCGATCCAATAGCGCTGTTCGCTTTCCAGTTCCTCTCTTTTTTTGCGGGACAACACCTCGACCGGGGTTTGCCTTCCGGACGGGTAGCTTGCCCCTAGTTTCTGGCTGATTGACTCGGCCAGGAGTCCCCGGCTAGAAGTGAACCCGGGCTTTAGTTCAAGTGAGCTAACTCCAGGGATATTGGCCTTGAGCGTAAAGGTGCACGGAGTGCGTGACAGCGCGAATTCAACATAGTTCAGCAGCTTTGAATACCAATCCGCAAGGTTGTCACCAATAACTTCTGGGCGTAAGTGAAGACGGAGCTCTCAGTGCCACGCGCGATACTCGTATCTCGACGTAGTTCTCCGAACGATCCGACCCCCTCCGTTTCAAAAATCCATCCTTCATTATCGGTATCGCCAGCTTCTTGACTGCGGCGTGTTCTGATTGCCACTGTGTCTGCCAGCATGAAATAGCTCAACACACCGATACCAAATTGACCTGTGCGGCCCAGTGTGAAACCAGCTCGCTTACACCGTCGGTCTAACTCAAGAATGTCCTGACGTGACCCCACGCCGCTCACTAACAGATGGTTTTGGATCAATGCCTTTGTCATTCCCACCCCAGTGTCGGCGCAAACGAGCCAGGCGCCATCTTCGGAAGCCTCAATGCGCAAGTCGACACGATTTAATTCACCAAGTTTCGCCTCGAGACTCGGATCATTGGGTTCTGGAGTATTCAGCCGTTCGTAAGCGACCTTTTCACGAACAGCATCGAACGCGTTCTGTAGCAACTCGCGAACCGCAACAAGCTCGCTTCCGGTACAGCTCCACACCCGAAAGAAGCTGGAGCAGTTTCTGTGTATCAGGTCTGAAAGAGCCGTCGATATAGACATAACTGTCATCCCTAGGTCGAATATCATCATGAACTGTTGCAAGAAGGTCCCACCTATGTGGTAGATCTGTCGCTAATCCTGGGCACGTCTGAAAGCGTGTTTCATCGGCAAGCCGCCGACTGAGTGAAAGTTCCGCGTTAACGTCTCGAACCGTTGTTTCCACGGCTTTGTGAATCTGAGCGCGCTGTGGCCTTGCCCATATGACAGTCCTCGGGCCCTCAAGTTTTATGGCCATTGCGGGATCTTTCCACCAGTAGACCAGACTTGCTTTGGAAATGTTCCTGTGTCTAAGAATGACATCGGGAGTTCTTTCAGGATCGAACTCCAAAACATCGGCAACGCGGAGCACAACTGCCAAGTAACGCAAGTGGACCATCACCGGAGGCGAGCCCACATATCTCGGATTGAAACGATCTCTTCTAAGTTCGTTATATCCGTCATGGTGGCTTCGACAAAGTAGAACTAAATCATCAATCCAGCCGTCAAACGTATGTAGTCGTAATGTCGCCAAGTGATCTCTGATCCATCGTTCGCCCCAATCGACGTGGCGGTCGCGGCAGTAATAGGTGATAATTTCATTTGCTACACGATAAGTTTGAGGATTGGCGGGATCCGAAAGTGGGGGCGTTGTTCCTGGGTAACGCTCGTCAAGCCAGCGCTCAAAGTGCCGTCTTTCGTCTCCAGATAAATCCTGAGCGTCATTCGTAAGAAGAAATGAATAGAGGGTCTGTACTTTCCGCCCTTCGGGGGTCATTCCAATGTCGTGCAAATAAGCAGAAAGTAGTAGCAGAGCTAATTCATACGTCGAAAGCTGGCCTAATACATCGCTAGGAATAATCTCAGCCATACGTTGAGCAACCCGGAACGCATGGCCAGGATCGTGGAGAGTAAAGTCGGCGGGCGACGTGCCCCCACTTGCCAGAACTTTTTCTATATCAGGCATACAACTCTGGAGCGTCGCTCTGACGGAATCGGACTCTGGGGTGCTCTTCTTTGCCAGTTCTGACCAAATTCTTGTCTTGCTCCACGTGAGCGTGGTTGGCGTGCAATTATCAGTCATGTTACCCCGCCAGGTCGTTACCACTCCCGAATGTATGGCAGAAGATACCCCGCAAATGAGTGCAGTCCAAGGGGCGATTCTGGCTGTTTCGGTTCTGTGTGCGTCTGGGTGTTGCTTAGTGATCCGAAAAAATGGCCCGGATGGATTTTGAGTCCGCCGCGTCTGCCATTCCGCCACTCCGGCGCTTGGATTGCAAATCTAACTGATTGGGTGGTTTGCCGCAAGAAGGCCCGTGAGAGCATGATGGCTGGACGCTTGCTATCAGCATAAAGCAAAAATAAAGAAGGGAATTCGGCGCTATCAGTGGACCTGGACTTGGACGGTGGCGGTTTTGGTGTGTCCGGCGCCGTCGTCGGCGGTGAGGGTATAGGTGGTGGTCCTGGCCGGGGAGACTTGCACGCAATGAATAAAAGCGGGCCAGACTGGCTGGGTTTGAGGCTCAAGCTTCACTGATTTAGCGTTGGAGACACTGTAGCAAAGATCGGCGGTGGCTCCGGGTTCGATGCGGTTGGGATCAGCGTAGAAATTGAGAATGGCGAACTGGTCTCCGCCCATCAATTTGTAGACGCGCTCGCCATCGGCCTGCTCCCGCGCCTTGAGCTTCGCCGCGGCTTGGGCATTGATGGCCTGATTCTGCTGCCATCGCGAATAGAAGACCCAGCCGACATAGAGTCCCGCAGCGATAAAGGCCAGGGCAGAGATAGAGACGTAAATTTGAAGTCCTCTGCGAGGTGCGGGATGCGTGTCGTTAAACATCGCGCCTTAGTCCTCTTGGGTAGGATGCGCTGCGCTTGGCCGAAGATGTAGCTTTCCTTAGTTGAGACGGAAGCTTTCGTCCCTGACGTCGCCTGCGATATCTAAGCCGGGGTTCATTTTTGTTGTGGAGGGCGGCGGGGGTTTGCTACTGTCGCGCCACCGAGACCGACGGAAGCACCACAGAGGGCACAGAGAGACTTCGATGCACGTTTCGCAGACACAGACGGGGAAGATGGGGATTACCGTGGTGCCGACGGGCGGGGCGCTGGGCGCGGAGATTCGCAACGTGGATCTGCGGACGATCGACGCGGGCGATTTTGCCGTGATCCTCGGGGCCTGGCACGATCACTTGATGCTCGTCTTTCGCGGGCAACAACTGAATGACGATGACCTTATCGCGTTCAGCAAGAGGTTCGGCGAACTCGATTGGGCGCCGGTGCAAGAATCGGGACGGCGGTTCGTGGAAGGCCATCCGGAGATTTACGTCGTGTCGAATGTGCTCGAAAACGGCGTACCCATCGGAAGCCTGGGGGCGGGCGAGGCTACCTGGCATACGGATATGTCTTACCTGGAGGTGCCTCCGAAGGGGAGCATGCTTTATGCGTTGGAAGTGCCTCCCGCGGGAGGCGACACGTATTTCAACAATATGTATGCCGCCTATGAGGGCTTGCCACGGGAACTCCAGCGGCGGATCGAAGGCTTATCGCTGAAGCACGACGGGACCTACAACAGCGGAGGATATGTTCGCCAGGGCGTGACGGCGGTGGACGATCCAATGACCTCGCCGGGCACGTATCATCCGCTGGTCTGCACTCATCCCGAGACGTGCCGGCGGGCGCTTTACCTGGGTCGCAGGCGCAATGCGTATATCGCCGGTTTGCCGCTGGCGGAATCGGAATCGCTGCTCGACGAATTGTGGTCCTATGCCACGCGTCCCGAACTCGCCTGGGGCCACAAATGGCGCGCGGGCGATCTGGTGTTATGGGATAACCGCTGCACCATGCACCGGCGCGATTCGTTTGACGCGGCGTCGCGGCGGGTGATGCATCGGACGCAAATCCGGGACGAAGTCGCGCCAAGGGCGTAAGCAGAGAATCCACTCAAAGGCCTCACACAGAGGTCACAGAGGCACGGAGGGCACAGAGACGCCGCCAGAACTGCCTCCTGCCGAGCTAAATGAATGATGCCAGTAGAGGGAGCAACGGCGAAGGCGCGCGCGCGGATCGCGGGGCTGAGCGCTCCGCGATCCGTTCTGGGAATGCTCTGCCTGCTGTATCTGGTGTTGTTTGTGGTGCGAGTGGCGATCTCCGGAGTGGCGCCGCTCATCAAGACGGACTTGCGGCTCAGCAATACGCAATTGGGACTGGTGTTTTCGGCGTTTGCGATTCCGTACGCTATTTTCCAACTCATTGGCGGATGGATCGGCGACAAATGGGGCGCGCGGATGGTCCTTTGCGTCTCGTGCGGCGTGGTGGCCGTGGCGACCGCGCTCACGGGCGCCGTCAATGGTTTCCTGGCGCTCTTTGCGGTGCGGCTGGCGCTGGGATTCGGCGAAGGCGCGACGTTCCCGACGGCTACGCGCGCCATGAGCAGCTGGATTCCGGAAAGCCGTTGGGGCTTCGCCCAAGGTATTACGCATTCGTTTTCGCGCATCGGAAACGCGCTGGCGCCTCCACTGATTGCCTGGATGACGGTGCTGCTGACGTGGCGGGGATCATTCGCAATCCTGGGCCTGCTGAGTTCTGTCTGGGTGCTTCTGTGGGGCTGGTTTTTTCGCAACGATCCGCGCGAACATCCGGCGATTACCGCCGCCGATCTGGCCGAGCTGCCGTCTGCGGCGAGCCGAAAGCGTGCGCCGATACCCTGGCTGCCGCTAGCCCGGCGAATCCTGCCGGTGACCGCCGTCGATTTTTGCTATGGCTGGGTGCTGTGGCTTTTTCTAAGCTGGATTCCGGGCTTCTTCTTCGAAAACTACCATCTGAACCTGCAATCGTCGGCGATGTACTCGGCGGGCGTGTTATCGGCGGGGATCGTGGGCGATACGCTGGGCGGAGTGATCAGCGACAGACTGTTGCGCAAGACGGGGAACCTGGTAGTGGCGCGGCGCTCGGTGATCATCGCCGGATTCCTGGGCGCATTCGTTTTCATGCTGCCGGTAATCCTGCTGCACAATTTGCGGCTCGCGGCCGTGTCACTTTCGCTGGCCTTCTTTTTTGCGGAATGGATCGTGGCGCCGATCTGGTCCGTGCCGATGGATATTGCTCCGCGGTACGCGGGCACCGCGAGCGGGATGATGAATTTCGGATTCGCTATTGCAGGCATCGTTTCGCCATCGACTTTTGGGTACCTGGTGGACCGCACGGGGAGTTGGGTGGTCCCGTTTGCCACTTCGGTGTTGCTATTGATTCTGGGGGCGGTTCTGGCTTCACGGCTGCGCCCGGACATTCCGTTTGAAGCGCCGTTTGAGACCAAGGCCGCGGCGCATTCTTAGGATCCCATCATGCGCCGCCTCTGCGCGTGGGGCGAAGGGATGGCAGCGTGAACATGGCTGATATAGAATTTGATCGCGCTGCATCCCCGCTTCGCTTGCGCTGCATGTATTCGAGTACCGGGAAGAGGCGCTCGCGGCAAATGGCGGCTTTCAGACGCGTGAAAGAAACATTCGACATCGAGAAGGCGTTGGCGTATGGATGATGGTGCGCTCCAGCCGCGCAGTGGCTGGGCGTACTGGCGCATGCTGAAGTCATTTGCGTGACCATCCGTCTCGGCGCACGATTTGCTGAGATCGATTTGTTCTGGTAGAGGTCCTTGGCGCAGGCACTCGATCGCGGGTGCGAGCAGCTGCATCCGGTGCAAGCACCCTTCTCGGGTGCAAGGAAGAGAGGAAAAATGGACCGACGCAATTTCATCAAGGTTGGGGGCGCGCTCGCCGGCGGTTTAGGGCTGGGCAGATTGCTGCCTGCGCAGCAAGCGCCGCAGATGCCCCAGATGCCGGGCCAGGCGCAAAACCAGAATTCCGGCGGGCCGCAGACGGCCGCGGATTTCACGCTGAAAATCGCGCCGGTCCTGGTGGAGCTGGCGCCTTACCGTTCCCTCAGCACCATCGGCTATAACGGCACATCGCCGGGGCCACTGATCCGCGTGCGGGAAGGCAAGCCGGTGACCATCGACGTTTTCAATGATACCGACACGCCGGAACTTGTTCATTGGCACGGGCAGTTGATTCCGTCGGAAGTGGACGGCGCGGAAGAAGAGGGCACGCCCATGATTCCTCCGCATGGCCGCTACCGTTTTCAATTCACGCCGGGACCCGCGGGCTCTCGCTGGTATCACACGCATACCATGGCCGGTTCGGACCTGCATCGCGGGACTTATACCGGGCAATACGGGTTTTTCTATATCGATTCCGGAAAAGATCCCGGTAAATACGATCAGGAACATTTTCTCGCTCTTCGCGATTGGGAGCCTTTCCTCGCGAATGAGGACGAGGACGATGAGGACGAAGATCCCAACGCGCCCAAGCCGGAAAAACCGGAGCGCATGCCCCGGGGAGCAAATGGGTACGAAGCGGTTTATCGCATCGTCTCCATCAACGACAAGCTGATGGGCGGCGGCCCGCCGATTCAGGTGAAGCAAGGGCAGCGTCTCCTGTTTCACTTCCTGAACGCCTGCGCCACTTCGAATCGGAAGATCGCCATGACCGGCCACAAATTTCAAGTTTTTGCGCTGGATGGCAACGCAGTGCCTAATCCGCAAGCCGTGGACGTGATCGCCATGGGTCCCGGCGAGCGCGTGGATTGCTTCGTGGATATGAACCGGCCGGGCGTTTGGGCTCTGGGCGCCACCGCCGATGCCGATCGAAACGCGGGCTTGGGGGTCATCGTCGAATACGAAAACCAGAAGGGGCAGCCGCAGTTTTTGCGCCCTGCGAATCGGGTCTGGGACTACACCGTTTTTGGACGGCCCACGGCGCCCGCAGCGCCAGGGGAAATGATCGACATGATCTTCGAGAAAGTTCCCGGCGGCGTGCATGGGTTCAACCACTGGACCATCAACAGCAAGGAGTTTCCACACGAGGACGAATTCGTACTTCGTCCGGGTTCGAAATATCGAATCTTTTTCCGCAATCGCACTGACGACGACCATCCTCTGCACATTCATCGGCATCTTTTCGAGATAGTGGAAATCAACGGAAAGCCCACTGGCGGCGTGATGAAAGATACCGTGGTGGTGCCGAGCTTCGGGCGCGTCGTTGTGGATCTGATGGCCGACCAGCCGGGCTTGACGCTTTTCCACTGCCACAATCAGATGCACATGGATTTTGGATTCAAGGCGCTGTTCCGTTATTCGTGAGACGGATATCCACCGGTTAGCGGATTGCAGAGAATAGCTCCGGCGCCCGATAAGTTCCCGATAAGTTGAAGGAAAGCGCCGGATTCTGATACTCTGCAGAGAGAGTGGCCATGATGAAGTTGCTGGCTCGCGGATTGTTGTTGGCGTTGGTTGTCGGCTCTGGAGCCACGCTTTTGGCCCTGCAGCAGGGCTACTACGGCGGCGGGGGCTACGGCGGCGGATACCGCGGTTATCGCGAGACCGAGGACCAGAAGGACGAATTCGCTTTCGCGCGACTCCGCTATCCCGTCCGAATGGCGAGCTACGGAGGGTTTGGCGGGTTCGGCATGTTCCGCAACGGCGGCTGGTCTGAGGATTATCCTCGGGCTGACCGGCAGTTTGTGCAAGGTGTTCTGCGCCTGACGCGCATCGACGCGCGTCCCTACCAGGAAGTGATCGATCCCGATAGCGATGAAATTTTCAACTGGCCGTGGCTCTACGCCGTCAACGTGGCCGACTGGGACTTCAACGATCAACAGGCCAAGCGAATGCGCGACTACCTGCAACGCGGCGGCTTCCTGATCGTGGATAGCTTTCACGGCGCCGCGGCCTGGCAGAGCTTCATGTATGGGATGCGCAAGATCCTACCCGACCGGCCGATCGAAGATTTGACAAACAAAGACGAGATTTTCCACGTCCTATACGATCTGGACGAGCGGCCCCAGGTACCCGGTTATCAATATATCTACACAGGCCGGACATACGAGAACGACGGCATTTATCCGGAGTGGAAAGCGATTCGCGATGAAAATGGCCGCATCATGGTGGCCATTTGCTACAACATGCACATCGGCGATGCCTGGGAACATGCCGATGATCCGCGCTACCCGGAGCGGTTTTCCTCCTTTGCTTACCGCATGGGCATCAACTACATCATTTATCCCATGACCCACTAGCCCGCCGAGATTCCGGCGGCGCATCCTCACTCGGTGGAATAGCCTGGCGGATCGCTGATTTGCTGATCGATTTTTACGGAGAAGAGATTGAAGTCCGTAAAGGTGTGACGGCGATAGAAGCGGTGTCCCTGAAAATCCATGAAGAGTTCCGTGCTGGAAGGCAGCCAGATTTCCACCTTGCTCCTGGGGAAACGCACCGGGCCATATTCCACACTTTGATGGTCGAGACGCAGGTGAATGCTTGGTATGGTTTGGGCCAAATCGGTTTCAAGCCGCGCCACTTCGTAAGAATCGGCCAGAATCCAAGCGCGGCCGCGGATCTTCACGTTGTAGGTATGGTCTTCCATGACCATGGCGATCATGGATCGCCTGATATCACGCTGCTCAAATCGAACTTGCCAGGCGGGCTTGCCACGCCATTCTCCCAGGCCTTCGCAGTTGAAGGAGAAGTTGCTGGCATACCGAGGGTGGAATAGCAGCACAAGGCTGGGGGTTCCTTCGGTGGCTACGTGGTCCGGGAATTGATCCTTTCCCGTGCGGGCTTTTCGGTATTCCTCGACATTCAAGAATCCGCCGGATCTGCGCGAAAGGGAGACCAGGTAATCGAAACGGTTCGTCTCCGGCTCGTGAAGATGCCCGGCATGATCCACTTTTTGATGTTGGACGATCTCGGTGGCGCTAAAGCGATCCAGATCGCGCACAAGTTCCTCGATCCGATGTGCCGCTCGTGAGAGCACCTGCGGAAGCGAACAAGCACGGTTCGACTCAACCGGCGGTACAGCTTCGTCTACGTCGCTGGGCGGCCAAGTTGGAGTTGGCGATGCGTCCAGCGTTTTGGGTAGCGCCTTGGATATGGGGGCTTTGGAGGCGGGCAGGGCTGCTATGGTCGAGGAGCTTTGCGTCGGGCTGGGACTTTGGGTCGACTGGGGATTTTGGGCCGATGCCAGCCTAACAAGGCAGAATGGGCATAGGAGCAGCAGCAGACGTAAGCGCGCGCCACGCACGTCAATTCGAGGATTCATTCCACCGCCGCTCGTACCAAGCTGCGGATGATAGCTTAACTGGCAGGAGTGCAGACGCTCTATTCGTAAGTTACCCCAGGGGTTCGCCGTTGTTCCTGTACAGACCCCTGTAAAGGGCTGGCCCTGGAGAGAACTCGAAAGATGAGCCACATCGCCTGCTCGGCGTTGGTCATGTGAGGTCTCTTGTCAAGGTTCCGTTCCCTGGGTTTCATGCCCTGAGCAGGGTGCTATAATTTCGGCATTGTGAAGAAGCTTCTACCCCTTTGTGCCGCAGTTGCAGCGATCTGTTTTGCATTTCCGCTTTCCGGCGTTTCGGCCACGAATATTGCGGGTTTGTGGGATGCGGCGGTAGTCGCCGATCAACTGGAGATTCCATTCCGCTTCGAAATCGACCAAACGGGTAATCAGGTGCAAGGCTTTTTCTTCGAGGGCGACCGCAAGATCGGTTCAACCTCGGGGAGCCTTGAGGGCGACCACTTGCGGTTCGAGTACGACTATCTGGACACCACGCTGGAAATCATATTCCAGGGCGATCAATTCCTTGGTTCCTATCGGCTGAACCGGCCTGGTGCCCAGCCCCTGGCGATCCGAGCGCGCCGGTTCGTGCCCGCGCCGGCCAACGCGGCTAGTGCTCCGCAGGTTTCCGGCAATTGGGAAATGAAGCGGCTACCTCAGGAAGTGAAGGCCGCGAGCGATACACGCACGTGGAACCTCTTCCTGCGGCAATCAGGAGCGGAAGTTTCCGGTTCGATTTTGCGGGTGGACGGCGACACCGGTTTTCTGGTTGGGCGATGGCAAAATGGGAGGCTGGTTCTGAGCCACTTTGCCGGACAAGGCCCGCTGCTTTTCGAGGCGAAATTGAACCCGGACGGGACGCTCGCCATTGCGTTGAACCGGAGCGCTAACTATCTGGCCGCGCGGAAGAGTGAGGCCAGAGCGAAAGGAGTTCCCGACCCGCCCGATCCGTCGCGCTACACCAGCGTGAAAGACCCGGGTGTTCCTTTCCGCTTCAGTTTCCCAGACCTGGCCGGGAAGATCGTTTCCAATACCGATGCGCGATTCAAAGGCAAAGTAGTGCTCCTGGCGATTGGCGGCAGCTGGTGTCCGAATTGCATGGACGAGGCGCCATTCCTCGCTGATCTGTACAAGGAGTTTCATCCCCAAGGACTGGAGATTGTAGGCTTGATGTTCGAGGCGGATGCGGATCCGGCGTTGGCGCGGCCGCACGTGGCGACCTTTATCAAGCGTTTCGGCATTCCGTATCCCGTGCTGCTGGCCGGGACTGTCGACGACATCAATCAGAAAATTCCGCAGCTCATCAACTTCGGGGCCTATCCCACCACGATTTACCTGGGCCGCGACGGCCGCGTGCGGAGCGTGCATGCGGGATTTGCCAGCCAGGCTACGGGCGGAGAGTATTTGAGGCTGAAGAACGAAACACGGGCATTCGTGCAGCGGTTGCTGGCGGAAAATACGCAAACCGGCGGACCGGCCGGCGGGTTATGAGCGTGCGCGGAAGGAAGATGAAGAGGAAGATCAATATGTTTGCGTTCCGAAAATCGTTTGCAATTCTCGCAGCCCTTCTGTTGCTGGGCTTCGGGATCGCCACCGGCGCTGAGGCGCAATCGTTCACGGCCACCCATGCCAAGGTGAGCCTGATTGCCGAGAATAATTCCTTGCAGCCCGGGAAAACTGCCTTGGCGGGCGTCTTATTTGACCTCGAGAAGGGCTGGCACATTTACTGGGTGAATCCGGGCGATTCAGGAGAGCCGCCGAAAATACAGTGGCAACTTCCGCCCGGTTTTCAGGCTAAGGAGATTCGCTGGCCGACTCCCGTGCGCCTGGGCGGCGGGACCGTAATTGATTATGGCTATGAGGGGCGCGTGCTGCTTCCTGTTCCGATTCAGGTTCCCAGTAGCTACCAGGCCGGGAAAGCTGTGGCGCTATCCGCCAACATCCGTTATTTGATCTGCCGTGAAGTGTGCATACCGGCAAAGGCGCAGGCCAGCCTATCGATTCCTTCCACGAACGCGGGCGGCGAGGCTGCCGCGCGCGAGCTATTCCGCAGCACGTTTGACAATTCGCCGAAAGCATGGCCGGCGGGATGGAAGGCGCAAGTCACTGATAACGGCGGCTTTTTCCTGCTTTCCCTGGATACAGGAATGAGTGAGCCCAAAGCCACGTTCTTTCCCCTGGAGGAAGACCAGGTGGATAATTCCGCCGCGCAGGGCGTCACGCCCACGCCGCGCGGTGTGCAGCTCAAGCTCAAAAAATCGGATCAACTGACAAAGGGGATAGCCGCGTTGAAGGGCGTGGTCGTTTTGGGGCCGGGGCAGGCATTTGAAATTTCGGCGCCCGTGGCTGGTAAGAAGTAGCGGAACTTAGAACGATGGATGGCGGTCGGGCATAGGGCGTATTAATCGGGCGTTTATCTTCGTTGCTCCAATCTTGTATCGGAGAACTTGGTTCTGAAGGGGTTTTGACGGTCTTGATTTGAAACGCACCGACGGTCCGGCGCGTTTAGGATTCGGAGGGGAAGTGCGCGTACTGGTAATCGAGGACGAGAAACGACTCGCGGAGAACGTGGCGCGCGCGCTGCGGGAGAGCGCGGGATACGCCGTGGATATCGCGGGTGACGGCGAGGAAGGGTTGTATTTGGCGGAGTCCAGCGCCTACGACCTCATGGTGCTCGACCTCATGCTGCCGAAACTCGACGGTCAAAGTTTGCTGGAGCGATACCGCAAAAAAGGCCACGGCACGCCGGTTCTCGTGCTCACCGCCCGCGATGAGAAAGAGAATGTCGTGCGGCTGCTCAATGCGGGGGCTGACGATTATGTCTCCAAGCCGTTTGATCTGGGCGAATTTCTGGCGCGAGCCAAGGCCCTGGTGCGGCGGGGAAAGGGCCAAAGGTCGCCGGTGTTTTCGGTGGCCGATCTTCAGCTCAATACCATCGAGCGTACCGTGCGGCGCGGGCAGAAGGAAATCGCGCTGGTGCCCATGGAATACCGTGTCCTGGAATATCTCGTCCATCGGCCCCGTGCGGTGGTCTCCAAAAGCGAGCTGCTCGAACATCTTTACGACTACAACTGGGAAAAATTCAGCAATGTCATTGAAGTCTACATTTCCGGGCTTCGGCGCAAGATCGATAGCAACTATTCCGTGAAGCTGATTCACACGGTGCGCGGACATGGTTACGTTTTGCGTCCTGAGCGCGAACGCACTTGAGCGGAATTCAGGAAGGGGAGATTCCGGTGGCATCGGGAAGCTGGCCCCAAACAGAAGCGGCGGCAAACAGCGCGCAAGCCGGCGAGAAAATCGCGCCGCGGCTGATCGCCGCCGATCGTCGCGAACCGAAAGTCCTGGGACGATCGTTTTCGCTGACGGGCCGCATCATCGCCACCGTGATCATTTGCCAGCTTGTGCTCACCGCCGCCGTGTCTACCGTGGCTGTGCTCTATGCGCGCCGGGAGCTCAACCGCGGTTTTGACGCCACGCTCAATGGCTGGGCGGCCAACACGCTGGCGGGGGTGCGCTATTCGGATACCGACATCCGCGATCTGTTATTCGATCCTTCCCTGATTCCTCCATCCTCCAACCGGAGGCGCCCCGATCTCTTCGAGATTCGCAGGAGCAGCGGCGAGCTCCTGGCTCGATCCGGCGCGCCGCTTTCTGTGGATTTTAAAGAAGGCAGCACATTCGCGAATTTTGACCTGAACGGCGTACCTTACCGGGCGATCATCCTGCGGCAAGTGCCGGTGCTCGATCGGGAAGAAAACGTCACCCAGCCGGAGCGCGTCACCGTGATTTATGCGGCCTCTCTGGGAGGCTTTCACGAGCGGCTTGCGGCGCTGGGTTTTTCGGTCGCCGGCGTCAGTTTGCTTTTGCTCTTAATCGTCAGCATAGTGGCCGCCTGGCGAGTGCGCCGCGGTCTGGAGCCGTTGCACGAACTGGCCGCCCAGGCGGATGCGATATCGGTGTTCAATTGGGAGTTTCGGCCGCCTGCCGAGGCCTCCCGGGTGAAGGAATTGGCTCCGCTTACCGGGGCGATTGAAACCGTGCTGGCCCGGCTGCGGGAATCGTTCCGGCAGCAGCGCGATTTCACCAGCGATGCCGCTCACGAGCTGAAGACTTCGGTAGCGATCGTGAAATCGACATTGCAAACACTATTGCAGCGGCCGCGTCCGGAAAACGAATATCGCGCCGGCCTGGAGAGCATGCTGGAGGACTGCGGGCGGCTGGAAGACCTGCTCGGACGCATGTTGCGGCTGGCGCGGATCGAGCAATGGGCTGAAAACGGGATGAATCGCAAGCTGGGCATTACAGAAGTCACGTCCACATGCGAGGCGGCAATCTCCCGAATTCACGCTTTGGCCAAGGCGCGCAACATCCAGATTGAATTGACCGCTCCGCAAGAGGTTCATCTTCAGGCTGATCCCGAGGACCTGGAAGTGATCTGGGTGAATCTGCTGGAGAACGCGGTGCTGTATAGCCCGGCCGGATCGAGCGTGGCCATTCGGGTGATACGCAACGGCGGCGCAACGGCATGCGTCTGTGTGCAGGATTCGGGGCCTGGAATTCCGGAGGAACAGTTGCCGCATGTTTTCCAGCGATTCTACCGCGGCGATCCTTCACGGGCGCGTTCTACCGGGGGATTTGGACTGGGATTAGCGATTTGCAAGGCCATGGTGACGGCCTACGGCGGGCAAATCGAGGCCTTGAATCGCCAGGGGCAAGGGACGGAAATGAGAGTGCAGCTTCCGATTCAGCCAGAGTTAAGCTCTATTTAATGTATGTGCTCTCAGAATGCGTTTATTGAGACCCCGGTAAATGGCGCCCCGCTCGGTCCCTGTGCCGGGCGGGGCGTCTCTCGTATGAGGCCGGATTATACGTCTTAAGCTAGGCTTAATCTAGAATAGTTTGCCCTATCGCACTTGGCCTATAGGGATCTAAGCGCCGATTGTGCTTGGAAGGAGTAAGAAGTCCGCAAAAGTTTGGGAGAGTGGAGACTCGTGAGAACAAATTCAAAACAGGGGAGGATGGGAACGTGACTGCAGCGCGTAGGAAATGTTTGCTAGGCGGAAAGAGCTTTGGGGGAACGCGCCGCACGACCAGGATTCTCCCCGTGTTTTGGTATGGTCTCGGTTTGCTTTTGATTTGCTTCGGAGCAACGCTGGCCCGCGCGCAGACCGCAACGCTGCAAGCAACGCCGGAGGCGCCGGTGCAGTTGGTGTACCCGCCCAAACCCGCGGAGCAGACCGGCCCGCCGGTTACCGTAACGCTGGCGGATGCGCTGCAGCGGGCACAGAAGAACAATGCCGAATTCCTCTCGGCTCTTTCGGACCAAAAGTCCGCGCGTGAGGACCGGCTGCAAGCGCGGAATGCGCGGCTGCCACAGGTCGGCTTCAGAAGCGAATACCTCGGCACGCAAGGTAACGGAAAAACTCCGAACGGAAGATACGTTACACAAGACGGTGTCCACGTCTATCGTGAATGGGCCACGCTGCATCAGGATCTCACTGCGAACGTATTGATGGGCACTGATTACAAACGGTCGCTGGCCGCAGAAGCCATTGCGAATGCCAAAGCGGAAATCGCGCGGCGCGGATTGACGGTCACAGTGACGAAGAGCTTCTACGCCTTGGTCGTCGCGCAGCGAAAGTACGCCACCGCGCAAGAGGCTTTGGAACAGGCAAGACGTTTTCTCCAGATAACGGAAGATACGGAACGAGCGGGACAGGCGGCACATAGTGACGTGATCAAGGCGCAGATTCAATACCAGCAGCAAGAGGCGGCGTTCACGGAAGCGAATCTCGGGATGGAGGATGCCCGGCTGGATCTTTCGGTACTGATTTTTCCGACGCTGGATGAAAATTTCACCGCCGTGGACGACTTGGATACGCCGCGGCCCTTGCCGACGTTCGGCGAAACGCAAGAGATGGCCGGCAGGATGAATCCGGACATACGCGTGGCGACGGAAACGCTCCGTCAGTCCAATCTGGACGTTAAAGGCGCCAAGAGCGCTTTTCTGCCTGTGATCTCGCTCGATCCTGTTTGGGGCCTGGAAGCGAATTGCGTGGCGACCCATTGCGTATATACAGCCATTCCGGAGGCTGGGGCTACGCCCACCCTCGGCTATTTTATTCAGGCCACTTTGACCGTTCCGCTTTGGGATTGGGGAAGCTTACGGAGCAAGCTGCGCCAGGCTGATTTCAGGCAGGAGCAGGCCCAGGTGTCGCTGAGCCAGACTCAGCGGCGTGTTCTCGCGGAGCTCTATGCGGCATATAATGAGGCCCTTGTGGCACGCGAAGAGGTGGACAAGCTTCGGCAGACCGCGGATCTGGCGGGGGAAAGTTTGCGCCTGGTGACGCTGCGGTACCAGGGCGGGTCGTCATCGTCGCTGGAAGTGGTGGACGCGCAAACGACTCTGATCACCGCCCGCAACGCTTACGACGACGCGCAGGTGCGTTATCGAAACGCGCTGGCGAATTTACAGACCTTTACGGGGAATTTTTAGAAAAGGGAATTCTTAGAAAAGGTTAGACAGGAACATGAAAACTACGCGGATATGCAATCTTCAGATGAATCCCGGCTGCATTTTCGGAAGCCGCTGGGCGGGCGGTTTGCTCGGAGCGGCGCTCACGGTCGCTCTGGTCTCATCGGGTTGTTCGCGGACGGGAGCGGCCGAGACAAATCCGACCGTAACGGTGCAGGTGGGCGCGGCGGAGAACCAGACCATCGAGCGGAAGGTGAGCGCCGAAGCGACTCTCTATCCGCTGGAACAGTCGGCGATCGTGCCGAAGATCGCCGCGCCGGTTAAGAAGTTCTACGTTGAAAAAGGCAGCAAGGTGCATGCGGGGCAGTTATTGGCGGAACTGGAGAATCAGGATTTACTCGCCACCCAAAAGGAAAACGAAGGGAACTATGCTCAGGCCGAAGCAAGCTATGAGCAAGCAGTTCAGAAGGCGGAACAAGACCGCACGCTGGCGAAGGAAACGTTGGACGCTGCACAGAAACTCTATAACGCGCGGCAGGAACTTTATAAACAGGGAGCGGTCTCCGCTAAAGACGTCGATGACGCCAACGTGGCATTGATTCAGGCACGGAATGCATATGAAGCGTCGCAGAAGCAGCTCGATCTGAAAGTTGCCGAAGGACAATTAGCGGCGGCGCGAGGCAAGAACGCCGAGGTGGAAGCGGGCTTGAACTATTCCAAGATCATGAGCCCCATCGATGGCGTGGTCACGGACCGGCCTGTTTATCCGGGAGAAATGGCTTCGAATTCGGGTCCTATTATTACGGTGATGAATTTGTCGCAGGTTGTGGCCCGGGCGCACATCGATCAGCAGGAGGCGTCGCAGCTCAAAGTGGGCGACAACGCGACGGTCTCCGTGCCGGGACAGCCGGGGGCGCTCAAGGGCAAGGTGAGTCTGGTGAGCCCCGCGCTCGATCCCAACAGCACCACGGTGGAGATCTGGGTGCAGGCTCCCAATCCCGGTGAGCGTATGAAGCCCGGGACCGACGTACAGGTGCAAATCGTTGCGCAGGCGGTCCCCCACGCCATCGTGATTCCGGCCGAGGCGCTTCTGACCAGCCCGGAGGGAGATACGTCCGTAATTATTCTCGACACCGATAACAAGCCCCATAAGAAGAAGGTAAAAGTGGGAATTCGAGACGTCGGCGATGTACAGATCACCGACGGCTTGCAGGGCGGAGAGCGAGTGGTGACGGTGGGCGCCTTCGCGCTTTCGCAAGAGGACGACCCCATCCTGGCGAAGACGACTATACAGGTTGCGGCTCCGCCAAACATTCCAGACGATGACGACGAAGACCAATGAGGCTGTCTTGGGCGGTCTAGGAGCCTGCCGGCTGCCTGACGGTACATCCCATGGATAACAAGACGACGACAACGACTTCAACGAAGGTGGCGACTACAACCTTGCCGCCGCCGCGGCGCATTGCGCCGACCGATGATCCCAATCGCTATTGGTTCGCGCGCCATTCCAAATCGATTATCTTCATGATTCTGACCCTGGCCGTGGTCGGAATCTACGAAGCCTTCACGCTTCCCATCGCCGTATTTCCCACCACGAACTTTCCGCGAATCATCGTGGGCGTGGATAACGGCGTGATGCCCATCAACCAAATGGAAGTAACCATCACGCGGCCGATCGAGGAGGCGGTAAACAGCGTTCCCGGCCTCCAAAACGTGCGCTCGATCACCAGCCGCGGTTCGGCGGAAATCGATCTGGACTTCGATTGGAGCGTGGACATGATTTTGACGCTCCAGCAGGTGGAGTCCGCGATTGCGCGGATCCAGAGCACGCTGCCCTCAACGGTGCAAATCGAAGCCCACCGGCTTGATTTTGCAAGTTTTCCGATTCTGGGCTACAGCATCACTTCGGACAAAGTTCCCCAAACGCAACTTTGGGAACTGGCCACTTTTCAGCTTAAGCCGCGCCTGAACCGGTTGGACGGAGTAGCGAGCGTTCTGATACAGGGCGGGCAACAGCCGGAGTTTCAGATCACCCCCGATCCGGCACGCATGCTGCGGGCCCACGTGGCCTTGCAGGATATTCTCGATGCGGTGAACCACACGAACCTGATCGATTCGCCGGGCTTGCTCAGCCGCAATCATCAGCTCTTTCTTGGTTTGGTCACCGCGCAGGCGCAGAGTCCCGATCAAATCGCCGATATCGTGATCAAAACCAACGGCGACATTCCTGTGCGGATTCGCGATATTGGCACGGTTTCGCAGTCTTCGGCGCCGGCTTACACCGTGGTCACGGCTAACGGAAAGCCTGCCGTGCTGGTGAGTATCAACCGGCAGCCAGTCAGCAACACGGTGCAAGTCGCCAACGAAGTTCACCAGGCGATTCAGGACATGGCGCCGAGTCTGCCTTCGGGTGTGGACCTGCAGGTCTTTTACGATCAGTCCAATATCGTCCAGGCGTCCATCGGCAGCGTGCGCGATGCCATCATCATCGGGCTTTTCCTGTCCGGGCTGATCATCTGGCTCTTCCTGCGCGACTGGGGCACGGCCATCATGACCGGTCTGGTGGTGCCGGTAACGATCATGGTGACGTTCATCGTGATGAAGATCATGGGCCAGAGCTTCAACATGATGACGCTGGGCGGGCTGGCCGCCGCCGGCGGATTGGTGATCGATGACGCGATTGTAGTCGTGGAGAATATCGTGCTTCACCGCGACGGCGGTGAGGGGCCACTGCGAGCCACGGCGAGCGCGCTGAAGGAACTCACGATTCCTCTGATCGGCTCGACGCTGACGCCGATCGTGGTTTTCTTGCCGCTGATCAGCATCACCGGCGTGACGGGCACGTTCTTCCGCGCGCTGGCGATCGCCATGAGCGTCTCGTTGCTTACGTCGCTGGTGCTGGCGCTTTCGTGGACCACCAACCTGGGAACGTTCCTGATCCGGCGCGGCAAAGCGGAGACAATGCCGGAGGCAAATGGCACCAATGCGACAAATGGAGAAAATGGAACTCGGGAAGAGTTCGGCAACGGAGTCGAGGGCCACTCTCCGCGTACAGAGGCGGCCGGGTCCGAATCGGCGGAAGCGGAACAGATCCGGCGCATGATGGCTGCGGAGGAGGCCTCGCTGCGGGGAGGCTGGTTCGAGCGCATCATCCGGTTCTACGAGCGCTGGCTGCGCCGGGCTTTTGCGCATCCCGTGTGGCTGGGAGGGCTGTGCGCCGGTCTGATCGTCGTCTCCTACTTCAGCTACAGCAAGCTGGGCAGTGATTTGCTCCCGGCAATGGATGAAGGCGGCTTTATTATCGACTATGTGACGCCGCCGGGAAGCTCGCTCCAGGAGACCGACCGCATGGTTTCGCACATGGAGCGGATCGTGCGGACGCTGCCGGAAGTGGAGAGCACGTCCCGCCGCACGGGTCTGCAATTGGGATTGGCGGCGGTGACCGAGGCGAACACCGGAGACATATCCGTCAAACTCAAGGATAAGCGCAGCCGTGGCATCGACGAAATCCTCGCGGACGTGCGGTCAAAAGTGACATCCGCTGAACCAGCAGTCGACGTTGACTTCCATCAGGTACTGGAAGACATGATTGGCGATTTGACGGGCGCGCCTCAGCCAATCGTGATCAAGCTTTACTCCGACGACGTCGACGCCCTGAAGCAATGGGCCCCGCGCGTCGCGGATAGCCTCGAAGGCATTTATATCAACAATAAAAAACCCGTGGTGGATATAGACAATGGCATTGACAGCACGACGAGCGGTCCGGCCGTTGTTTTCACAGTCGATCCAGTGCGAGCGGGGAAGGCGGGTTTCACGACCGATCAGCTAACTACCGTGACCTCCGCGATCGTGGACGGCGAGCCGGCGACCACTCCGGTGGTGGTCAATGATCGGCCGTACACCATACGCGTGCGTTACCCCAAGCAGAGCCGTTCCTCGCTGGAAGCCATGCGAAATACGCTACTGGTGAATTCCAACGGTGGGACGGCAACGCTGGCGGCAATAGCCAACATTAGCGAGGTCCCGGGGCAGATCGAAGTCATCCGGGACAACCTGCAACGAGATGTGGCAGTCACGGCGCGATTGGAAGGGCTCGACCTGGGCTCCGGCGTTGCGGCGGTGCAGAAGACGGTCAACGATCTGAAACTGCCGCCCTCGATTCGAGTGGAGTACGGAGGAACCTATAAGGAGCAGCAGAAATCGTTCCGCGATCTGGTGACGGTGCTTCTGCTTGCTCTGGTGCTCGTGTTTATTGTGCTGCTGCTGGAGTTCCGGGCATTTTCGGCGCCGCTGGCGATTTTGTCATCGGCGATTCTTTCCACCTCCGGCGTGTTTTTCGCCCTGCTGGTGACGCACACAACGTTCAATGTTTCTTCCTTTATGGGACTGATCATGGTCATCGGGATCGTGGCGAAAAACGGCATCTTGCTGCTCGATGCGAATCAGAAATTCCGTGCCGTCGGTTTCTCCGCTGGCGAGGCGCTGATACAGGCGGGGCGCCGCCGGCTTCGTCCTATCGTGATGACGGCGATGGCGGCGGTGGCCGGAATGCTGCCCCTTTCGCTGGCGATTGGCGCGGGTTCGCAGATGCTACAGCCTCTCGCCATTGCCGTTATCGGAGGCATTCTGATTTCCATGATTTTGTCGCTGGTCATCACCCCGGCGATGGAGTTTTTCATGACTCGGAAGGGTGAGCACATTGCTGAAGCGTAGAGCCGAGCGGCCGAATTTGTAACTGGTATGCGGGAAATGATCCGAAGGAGGGTTCCGAGACTGATGCATCGGGACCTATTCAAAAGTAGGGAGGAGGCATATATGTTGCGGAAAGGTTTTGTGGGACTGTTGTGCTGGGCCTGTGTTCTTGCTTCTTCGCTGGTGCTTATATTCGCGGGTACAGCATCGGCTCAGACTTACAAAGTGATCAAGAGAATTCCGGTGGGCGGCGATGGTGGATGGGATTATTTGCGAGTCGACCCCGATGCACACCGGATCTATGTTGCACGCGGCGATCATATGATGATCGTCGATGAGACCAGCGGCAAGGTGATCGGCGATCTGCCCAATACGAAAGGCATTCACGGCACTGCTCTGGCTCAGGATCTAGGCAAAGGTTATACCAGCAACGGTGGGGCGGGCACGGTGACCGTCTATGATCTAAAGACGCTGAAGCCGACCGGCGAAATCAAGACCACCGGCGACAACCCGGACTCGATCATTTATGACCCGTCAACCAAGCGGGTGTTTACGATGAACGGCCGGAGCAGTAATTCAACCGTGATCGACGCCACAACCGACAAGGTGGTCGGCACGGTGAATTTGGGCGGCAGGCCGGAGGAACCGGCGCTGGATGGCCGAGGCAACATGTTCGTTAACCTGGAAGATAAGAGCTCGATTATGGAGTTCGATACGAAAACGCTGATGGTGAAGGGGACGTGGTCGCTCGCGCCTTGCGACGGTCCCTCCGCCCTTGCCGCAGACACCAAGAATCATCGCCTGTTCGCCGCGTGCGACAAGATGATCGCGGTGTTCAACCCGGATACCGGCAAGGTAGTCGCGACTCCGGCCATTGGCGGCGACCCGGATGGCAACGGATTCGATCCGGGTACCGGACTGATTTTTGCCACTTGCCGCGAAGGACTGCTGACCGTGATTCACCAAGACTCGCCGGACAAGTACACCATCGTGGGCAACGTGAACACGCAATTCGGCGCCCGCACCATGACGCTGGATCCGAAGACGCATCACGTCTTCACCGAAACGGCCGACTTCAAGGCGGCAGGGCAACCCACGCCGGACAACCCACGTCCGCGTCCACAGGCCATTCCGAGCACGTTTGTACTTTTGGAGATCGGACCACAGTAGCCTATTCCAAAAGCAGAATTGGCGCATTTGGCTCCCGCGGCAAAGACGTTCCAATGCCGCGGGAGCGAAGCGCCAGGCATACACGTCGCGCACCAGGTTTCGTACCACGTTTGCTGTATCCCTCTATAAAACAAGCTCTTGCGGACGCCTGTGGGTGTATCCTGAAGGCTGCGGTCCAAGCCGCACTTCGTGTTACGCCTCGCGGCCACGAAGGGGCTACCTCAGAAGAACCAGGAGGACGCCATGTGGCACATCCGGACGATTTTGGCGGGAGTAGCAGGAATCTTGTTACTCTGCGTGTTCCGCAGTACACGCAGACAGCTTGCAATTGAAAAACGGCAATTTCGTGCAGGGCAAATACCTGGGCGGTACAGAACGAGCCGTGCAGTTTGAGGTGAACGGCAAGATTCATCTTTATGATGTCGGCGAGATTCTCTCTATCAGCTTTGCCGCGGCATCCGCGGACGGAGGCATTCCTTCGAACAATGCTGAACCGAAGCCGAACGCGAACACAGAGCTGAATTCCATGGCACCAAATAACCGTGCAGTGCGCGCGGCAGGTTGGAAGCAGGTGAACGGAGAGATTCGCGCCGCGCAGATCGCGCGGCAGCCAGAACTGTACAGCCGCCGGGCCGATTCGCGGGCAGACAGTCCCTGCGAACCTTCCGGATCGAGTCGTGCTAGCGAACCGAATCCGCAGGCAAAGGCGCGGGTTTCGGCGATTGATTCGCGGTCCATACGCATTTCGCCCAGGAGATTGCCGGTCCTTTTCGATTAGGGTCCGATTAGGGTCCGATTAGGGCACGATCAAGGCCCTGCGGTGCCCAAGAGGGCTAAGCCGGGAATTACGAACCCTCCTCTCTGCATTCCAGCCGAATTCCGCGTTCTCCGTTCCCGTGTACTGATGCGCACCGAGGTCCAAAATCCTCTTGCACGTCTATGTTGCGCTACGTAAGATACCGCACGTTTAGAGGAAAGAGTGGATGCCGAAGGAGAAACCCAAAGTTAATATTGGCGAGGTTATCCGCTCCTATCGCGGCCAGCGAGGACTCTCGCAGGGCGATATTGAGCGCCGCACAGGACTGCTCCGTTGTTACCTCTCGCGAGTTGAAAACGGGCATACGGTGCCGTCCCTGGAGACTCTGGCAAAAATAGCCGAAGCGATGGACATCAGTCTGGCCGATTTCTTCCCGGGAACAGAGACTGCCCACGATCGTGATACACAGAAGATGCTGGGCGAGCTCTCCGAAGACGAAATTCGGTTCCTCTCGGAGATCAAGCGATACAGCACAAGCTTATCGGATGGCGATAAGCGCCTCGTCCTGGCCATGATCCGTAAGATGGCCAGTCTGATTCCGCCCCCCACGCGCAAGCCGGTGGTACGCCGTACCGCGTTCTAGGCCAAACATCTCCAATTGAGCTGGCAAACTGAAGGGACTGCGTTTTTGCGCCCAAGCATCCGCCTGGGGCCGCGGAACGAATCAGGCGTCGCGCGGGCTGGGGCGCGCAGCAGTCGATTTGGGAGGATGAAGGATACTATCGAGGACTTCTCCCAAAGTGCCCACCAGTTGCAACCATAAGCGCCTTTTGAGGGACACGTAATCCTGGGCCCCGCTGAATAGGTCGCCCATGAGCGCGCGAAAAGATGCGCTGCGGGCAATGAACTGAATCATGCGCGTGGTGACGGCGCCTCCCAGGAAGCGTCCGTGATAGACGGTGCGGGCGATGCGTGCGGCAATCTCCAGATCGGCTGAAAAGTCGTCGCGCACGCGCTGTGGATACGCTTCAGGCTGGCCCGAGATGATCGATTCCGCCAAAAGATCGCCCGAACGCAAGGCGTAATACAGGCCTTCTCCGGTAATGGGGTCTACCCAGCCGGCGGCATCACCGACAAGGGCCCAATTGCTTCCGGCAATGCGGCGCGAAGCCAAGGTATGAGCGCGAGGCGAAGGCAGCACGTGGCTATAGAAACGCGCGCCCTCGATGGAAATGCGCTCCTCGCGCATGAATTGAGTCAGATGCTGATGCAGCTCCCGGCTCTTGTGCCGCGCTATGCTGCCACAGATTCCTACCGACAGATGGTCGCAGCGCGGGAAAGACCAAATATAGCCCTGCAAGCCTCGCACGAATTTCACCTGGATTGTGTCCGCGCGGGAGGGAACGAAGTAGCCGAGGGTAATTTCCAGGTCCGCCGGCGCCAGCGGATGAGTGGCCGGAAAAAATGAGTTGCGCGCGCCGGAGGCCAGGATCAGGAAATCCGCTCGTTGCACTCCATTTCCGGCGGCGAAGGATGGCGATTTCCCAGTCACGTCTACCGCGCTGACGCGAGAGTGAACGATGCGGCATCCGGCTTTGGCCGCACGCTCGAGCAGGAGCCCGTTCAGGACGGCGCGAGAATAGATGACGATGGGATGGTCGAGGCTCAGATGCGCGCGCTCTCCGCTATCGGAGATGAGTTCGATCTCGTCAATGAATTTTTTGGGTTGGGGGCCATCGAGCAAAAATGAATAGCTGCGCAGCGCTTTATGCGTGAGACCGCCCGCCACACGGTTTTTCCCAGGCGAGGTGCTCATCGAAAAGAGTAACGTCGAAGCCTGCCGACGCGAGCCGTTCGGCGCATAGGGCTCCGGACGGCCCTCCGCCGACGATCGCAATGTGGCGCAAGGCCATACGCCTAGTTATTTTCTACCGCGGGCGGGAATTGGGATAGGCAGCGAAGGAGATCGATAGGCATCAGCCGCCGTCGATCACCTGAGAGACGTCGCTCGGGCGTGCAATCTCTTTTTATCAGCAAGCAAAACGAGTATATCACTGACTAGCCGACGGCCCATGCGGCCGCCTGCGAGGAACTGTCGCACATGTTAATATTTTGTATCTCATAGGGCGTCGTCGGTTGCCTAAGCAGATGGGACGCGTTGTCTCGCGGGAGGAATTGATATCGCTGCTGGGCCGCTCGGAGCGCGGCTCGCGGCGAGTTGTGTTCACCAACGGTTGCTTCGACCTGCTGCATCCCGGGCATATTCGCATCTTGGAACAAGCCCGGGCGCTCGGCGACGTCCTGGTGGTGGGATTGAATCGCGATGCGAGCGTGCGAGAGGCGAAGGGCGACTCGCGGCCCGTGATTCCGGAGAACGAACGGGCAGAATTGCTGGCGACCCTCGAAGCAGTCGATTTTGTGGTGCTATTCAGCGAACCCACCCCGCGCGAACTCATTGCCCGGCTACTTCCGGATGTACTGGTCAAGGGCGCTGACTGGGGGCCGGGCGAAATTGTAGGCCGCCAGGAAGTAGAAGGGGCGGGCGGACGCGTTATTTCCATACCAATCGAAACGGGCTATTCCACGACCGGCATCCTGGAGAAGATTCGTAAGCTCCCACAGGACCTTTCGCACCCGGCGACGCGCTGATGCTTTTCCCGGCAGTTACCGAGCTTTTCGGTCACTTGGCACGTCTTCCCGCCCTGGATGACGCGCTTGAAGCTCTTCGGCAAGGCTCGCCCAGCGAGGAACTGGCTGGATTGACCAGTCCTGCCAAAGCGCTCGTCACCGCTCTGGCGGTGACCGAACTGCGCACGCCGACTCTGGTGCTGGTGGAAGACGAGCGCCGGGCGGCCGCTTTGCTCGAGCCACTGCAATTTTTCTACCGCACGCTCAACGGCAATTCCGCCGCCCCCGTTTTGCTGCTTCCAGCACTCGATACGCTGCCGGGAATCGGGGCGGGGCCGCACCCCGAAATTCTCGAAGTGCGCGCTTCGACGCTTTCGCGTTTCGTCACGGGGCAATGCTCGATTGTTGTGGCGCCCGTGGAGGCCACGCTGCTCAGTTTTGCAGCTCCGCAATTTTATGAGTCATTGTCGCTCTCGCTCGCGCGGGATACGGAGATCTCCCTTAACGATGTGATCGCGCACCTCTCGAAAACCGGATACATCCGTACGGAACTGGTGGAAATGGAGGGCCAGTTCAGTATTCGCGGCGGCATTCTCGACGTTTTTCCGGCCGAAGCTCCAAGGCCCGTGCGCATCGAGCTTTTGGGTGACATCGTGGAATCGCTGCGTGAATTTGATGCCGAGACGCAGCGCTCCACGGGTCCAGTCAGCCGGGTGATGTTCCCGCCGCTGACAGAGTTTCCGTTTGCACGCGGTCTGACGACGGGAACGCCGGCTTTTCCAGGTCCGCGGCCGCCAGCGCGGAGCCTTTCGCAGAGGCCGCGACCACGCTATTCGACCTGCGCGAAGGCACTCTGATCGTGTTGGATGAACCCGAAGAGATTGCCCGGAGGGCCGCAAAGTCCAGAGACCGGCTGCTGGCCGATTCTGCTTCGCTTGCGGGAGATGCGGCGGCTCCTTTCGTATTGCCCGAAGAGCGTTGGAAGAAAGCCTTCGATCGGAGGCAGCATTTTGGCCTGCAGGAATTGGCGCTGCACCGGGAAGGCAGCGAGCCCCGCGCGCTGAAGGTCCAGCCTACCGCGCATTATCACGGACAAATTCAGGCCTTCCTGGGCGAAATTCGGGGACGGTTGAGCGCAGGTGAAGAGGTCTTGATCGCCGCGGCGAGTTCCGGCGAACTCGAGCGGCTCGCCGATCTTTGCCGTGAATACGACGCCCCTTATCGCCTGGGAGAGTTCGAACAGAGCGCAACCGGCGTGCGCCTGGTGGAAGAGGTTACTTCCGGAAGTGCTCCCGCCGCCGTTTTGCTTCGCGCTCCGCTGCCCGAGGGTTTTGTAATCCCCGAGGCGAAGCTGGCCTTTTACGGCACCGGAGATTTGTTCGAGACCGCCCCCGTGCACGAGCGGCCCCGGGCACGCCCCAAAACCGCGGGATTCTTCAGCGATTTCAGCGAACTCAAACAAGGCGATTACGTCGTGCACGTGGACCATGGAATCGGCCAATTCGAGGGGCTGCAGACGATCGAAAGCGATGGGCGTCGCGGTGAATTCATGCGCTTGCAGTATGCCGACGACGCACGGCTCTATGTTCCCCTGGAACGAATGGACCTCGTTCAGAATTACCGTTCCCTGGAGGGCACCAAGCCGGCACTGGACCGTCTTGGCAGCACGGCCTGGGCCGCTCGCAAGACCCGCGTGCGCAAATCCCTTACCGACCTTGCCGATAAATTGCTGGAATTGTACGCGGAGCGAAGGATGGCGACTGGCTTCGGATTCGCGCCGGATGTGCCCTGGCAACACGAATTCGAGGATGCCTTCGAATTCTCAGAGACGCCCGACCAGGCCACCGCCATTGCCGACATAAAACGTGACATGGAAGCCACCACGCCGATGGACCGCTTGCTTTGCGGCGATGTGGGCTATGGGAAAACTGAAGTAGCGATGCGCGCCGCCTTCAAGGCGGTGGCCAATTCCAAACAGGTGGCGGTGCTTGCGCCGACGACGGTTTTGGTCTTCCAGCACTACGAGACCTTTCGGCGCCGCATGGCCGCGTTTCCCATTCGCATCGAAATGCTGAGCCGCTTTCGCAGCGCACGCGAGCAAAAGGAGGCGCTGGCGGCGCTCGAAGAAGGGAAAGTGGACATCCTGATCGGCACGCACCGGCTGCTCTCCCGAGACGTCGTCTTTCACGATCTGGGATTGCTCATCGTCGATGAGGAGCAGCGTTTCGGCGTAACCCATAAAGAGCGGCTCAAAGAAATGAGCCGGAACGTGGACGTGCTTACCCTGACGGCCACCCCCATCCCGCGCACATTGAATATGTCGCTGGTGGGTCTGCGCGACATGTCCGTCATCGAAACGCCGCCCAAAGATCGGCTGGCGATTCAGACGGTGGTCGCTCCTTTCTCGGAATCGGTGATCCGCCGAGCCATTACGGAAGAAGTGGAGCGGGGTGGCCAGGTCTTTTTTGTGCATAACCGCGTGGAATCGATTTACTCCATGGCGGCCTTGATTCAGAAACTGGTGCCCAAGGCAAAGGTTGTGGTGGGCCACGGGCAGATGGGGGAACGAGAGTTGGAGAAAGTGATGCTCAAGTTCGTCCGAGACGAGGCCGATGTGCTGGTATCGACAACGATTGTCGAAAACGGCCTCGATATACCCCGAGCCAACACGATTATCGTGAATCGCGCGGACCGTTTCGGGCTATCGGAGTTGTACCAGCTTCGCGGCCGCGTGGGACGCTCCAATCAGCGTGCTTACGCATATCTGCTGGTTCCCCCGGAGGCTTCTCTGACGCCCATCGCTCGCCGCAGGCTCGCGGCGCTGCGCGAGTTCAGCGAACTCGGCGCGGGCTTTCGCATTGCGGCCCTGGATTTGGAATTGCGTGGCGCCGGAAATCTACTTGGTCGCGAGCAGCACGGCCACATTGCCGCCATCGGATTCGATCTCTATACGCAGATGATGGAGCGGGCGGTCGCCGCGAAGAAGGGCGAAGGAGAACAGCCCGAACTCCGCGCCACGCTGAATCTCGGTATGGACATTCGTATTCCGCCTGAGTATCTGCCGAGCGAAAGCCTACGTCTGCGCACCTACAAGCGTATCGCGGAGATACGCAACGAGAACGAGAGGGAAACGATCCGGCGTGAACTTGAGGACCGCTTCGGCCCTCCGCCGCCCGCGATCGATAATCTGCTGGATTATGCCGTATTGAAATCGCTTTGCGAACGGCTGCAAATCTCGTCCGTGGACCGCCGCGCGAATGAGGCGATCATCAAATTTCACCCGACGACATCGGTAAGCCCTGAAAGGCTGGTCCGACTGGTGCGGAAAGAAAAGGGAACGAAACTGGATCCAAAAGGGGTCCTGACCGTTACCTTGGAACGCAGTAACCGGAGCATCGCGGAGGCCATCCGAAACGTATTGCTTCCACTGGAAACGGGGAGCTAGAATGCGAAGGAGCAAAGGAGAGAGATGCTGAAGAAAGTGTGTATCTGCGCGGCGATGATCCTGATGGCCCCGGCGCTGGTGTGCCTGGCGCAAGGCAAGAGTGTGGTCGTTGAGGAGGTGATTGCGCGCGTAAATAACGATGCGATCAGCCGCAGCGACCTGGAGCGCGCGCGCAGCGAGATGCAGCAGGAAGCGCAACAGGATTGTCCCAAGTGCACTCCGCAAGAGATTAGTGAAAAAATTGCCGCGGAAGATAAGAATCTGCTGCGCGACCTTATCGACAATTCCTTGCTCGTTCAGCACGGCAAAGACATGGGCGTGAACGTCGAGGCCGACGTGGTCAAGCGTCTGGATGACATTCGCATCCAGAACAATATCCCCTCGATGGAAGAGCTGGAGACGCAGATCGATAAGAGCGGCGTCTCGTTCGAGGATTTCAAGAACAACATCAGAAATCAGATGGTCCAGCAGGAAGTAATCCGGCACGAAGTAGGGTCGAAGATTATTCTGGATCATGCGCAGATTCAGAAGTATTACGACGATCACAAAAGCGAGTTCGTGCGTCCCGAGCAGGTAACGCTCCGGGAGATCTTCGTAAGCACCGAAGGGAAACAGGAATCGGAAATTCCGGCGCTGCGAAAAAAGGCCGACGATCTGCTCCAGCGCGTCAAAAGCGGCGAGGATTTTGGAGAACTGGCCAAGCATTTCTCCGACGGCAGCACGGCTAAGCAGAGCGGAGACCTGGGCAGATTTGAGCATGGCCAGCTTGCGCCCAATATCGAGCAGGCCGTTTTCGGGCTGCAGCGGCTTCAAATGACGGATGTGATCCCCACCAAGACCGGCTTTTTGATCCTGCAGGTGGGAGAGCACTATGCCGCGGGACAACAGCCGGAAGATAAGGTCGACACCGAAATCCAGGATCGGCTTTATAACGAGCAACTGCGGCCGGCCTTGCGCGCCTATCTGGAAACGCTGCGCGAAGATAGCTACGTCTTTGTAAAGCCCGGCTATGCGGACACTGCCGCCGTCCCATCCAGCACAATCGAAGAAGTTCCCCCAACGCCTGACAACGACGATAAGAAAAAGAAGAAGTCGTCACCAACGACGTCTCCTAACCCAGTCCCAGGCAGCAAGCCCGACTGAATGAAAGCAGCGTACGTTTCTAACCTGACACCAGACACCACCATCACGTCCTTTTTTCTGGTTTGCGAAAAAGAGATGCGTTCGACCCGCGAAGGCAAGCCGTTTTTACGCCTCGAACTGAGCGACCGCAGCGGGACGATCGAGGCGCGCCTTTGGGACAACGTGGAAGGCCTGGCGCCTCTCTTTGATCGCGACGACGTAATCAAGATCCAGGCGCGAGTCGAAAATTACAAGAACCGGGTGCAGCTTGTTGTGGAGCGAATTCGCCGCGCCGAACCGGCGGAAGTGGAATGGTCCGATTATTTTCCGCACACCGCGGAAGACATCGAGCAGTTGTACGCCCGGCTGCGCGAACACGTCGCCACGATCAAGAATCCGTGGCTAAGCCGCCTGGTCTCCGGCGTTATCGAGGACCCGGCGATATCACCGCGGCTGAAGCGCGCTCCGGCGGCGAAAATGATGCACCATGCTTTCGTCGGCGGCCTGCTCGAGCACATTGTCAGTTTGTGCGATCTATGCCGCTTGGCGGCCCAGCACTATGCCGAATTGGACCTCGATCTTTTGTTAACGGGAGCTGATTCTGCACGATATCGGCAAGCTGGATGAGCTTTGCTATGAGCGCGCCATCCATTACACAAACGATGGCCAACTGCTGGGTCATATTATCCTGGGGCTCGAGCAGGTGACCGAGCGAATGAACGGCATCGAGGGCTTCCCCCCCGATTGCAAGACCCTGGTAAAGCACTTGCTAATCAGCCATCACGGCCAATATGAATTCGGTTCGCCTAAGCTGCCCATGTTTCGCGAGGCCCTGGTGCTGCATTATCTCGATGACCTCGATTCAAAAATGGGAGCGGCGCGCGCAGTTCTGGGCACGGACGGAGGCGAAGCGGGCTGGACCGCCTTCAGCGCGGCCCTCAATCGACGATTGCTTCGCCTGGATCAATTTCGCGCCACGCCGGCGGAAAAGACCGCAACAGCCGCGCCGGAAAATGGCGACAAGCCCGGCACGGAACCATTACTCAAGACGAAAACGGTTTAGGAAGACGAACTAAATGCCCACCGTACCTGGTCGAGGGGTCCGCCGCTCCATACTGGATCTTGCGCCGCTGGAACTCGATTGCATGAACGCCTTGTGGCGTTTGGGCCAGGCTACGGTGCGCGATATTCATGCGTCGCTGGCGCCCACCCGTCCGCGCGCCTACACCACGATTATGACCATTCTTGATCGCCTGACCCAGAAAGGCGTAGTCGAGCGGCAGAAGTCGGGTCGTGCGTGGCTCTACAAGGCGCATCTCTCGGCGGACCAGGCTCGTACTCATGCTGTCGAGCGTCTCGTGGAAGGATTTTTTCAGGGTTCCAACGAGGCATTGGCTTTACACCTCTCGAGCCTCAGCAATTCAGCACAATCCAACGTCCTGCGTGATCGCGAGTAAACATGCGGCCGAGCTTTCGGATTCGCGGCATCGAAATCGCACCCGCCACGGTGCTGGCCCCGATGGCCGGCGTTACGGACACCATCTTCCGGCGCATGATTCGAAGTCTGGGCGGCTGCGGGCTGATCATGACCGAATTCACCAGCGCCGAAGGCGTGACCCGGCATGCGGCGCGAACGCTTGGCTACCTTTTCTTCGAGCCTGACGAGCATCCCATCACGGCGCAACTCTTCGGCGCCAATGCTCGCGTCATGGCCGATGCCGCGAAGCTCGTGGAGGACCTCGGATTCGACGTCGTAGACATCAACTTGGGATGTCCGGCGAAAAAGGTCACCAAGTGCGGTGGCTCGGGCCTGTTACGCGATCTTCGTGCGCTCGAGGAGTTGCTGCGAACCGTTCGCGGCGCAGTGCGCATACCCCTTACGATCAAGACGCGCGCTGGATGGGACGAGAAGAGCATCGTCGCCGTCGAAGTTGCGCGTATGGCGGAGGGGGTAGGGGTCGAGGCGATTGCCGTGCACCCCAGGACGCGCGAGCAAGCCTATAGCGGATCGGCGGATTGGAACTTGATTCGCGACGTCAAGCGCGCCGTAAGCATACCCGTCATCGGCAATGGCGATATTCGCACCCCCGAGGATGCCTTGCGCATGATACGCGAGACAAACTGCGATGCCGTAATGATCGGACGCGGCGCAAGCACCAATCCATGGATCTTCAGCCAGATCGAGCAGTTTGTTGCCACGGGGCGCTATGACGAGCCTTCCGAAGGCGATCGCTATCATCTGCTGTCTGCGTATTTCCGCCACCTGCGTAATGCGGGATGGCCCGACGCGATCGGGAAAATGAAGCAGTTCGCGTGCTGGTTTACGCATGGCGTTCGTAATGGTGGCGAGCTCCGGAGGCAAGTGACAACGGCGCAATCCCCCGCGGAAATCCTGGAGCGTGTAGACGCTTTCTTTGCCACTGAACTTGCCGCGAGCGGGACGCCTTAAAGCCGCGGCCCACAAACGACGGCGGTAGTCCTGAGGATCGCCGCGCGTATTTTCGCGTCCCGCGATTGTTGCGGACGACGAAGAATCCCTTGTTTCATCACGCGCCGCTCACTAACTGCTTATAAGCTTCGCGTTTCGTCAAGCCACGCTCGCGGGCGGCAAGCTTAAGGGCCGCTTTGCGATCGATTTGCTGTTCGCGCATGATCTGCTCCACGCGCTGGCCTAAAGGCGCAGCCGACAATCGCGGGCTTTTGTCGCTGCCGGGCAAAGGCGGGCCGATCAGAAGGGTGATCTCGCCTCGAACGGGTTGCCTTTGCACGCGAACGAGCAGTTCGGCCAAATCGCCGCGCAGGAATTCCTCGTGTATTTTCGTGATTTCGCGGGCGATGACCGCCTGGCGCCGGCCCAGGCATTCGAGTGCGTCGGAAAGAGTCTCGACCAGGCGATGGGGTGCTTCATAAAGCGCCATCGTGTGGGTCTCTTTGGCGAGATTCTGGAGTGCTTTGCGGCGCGCCGCCGGCCGGGAGGAAAGAAAACCTACAAACACAAACTCCTCCGAGGGCAGTCCTGAAGCTGCGAGTGCGGCGATCACGGCCGAAGGGCCCGGAATGGGAACCACTGGAATCTGCCTCTCGATGCATAGCGAAACCAGGCGGTGACCCGGATCGGAAATTATGGGAGTGCCGGCATCGCTTACCAGGACAATCTGTGCGCCTTGTTCGAGGCGCTTCAGTAGTTCGTCGGCTCGGGAGGCTTCGTTGTGCTGATGGTAGCTAAGAGTTGGTTTGTGAATGCCGTAATGGTTCAGGAGCTTTAACGTGTGTCGCGTATCCTCGCAGGCGATCAAATCCGCCTCGCCCAAAAGGCGCAGGGCCCTCACGGTGATATCTTCCAGGTTGCCTATTGGAGTCGCCACTAAATAGAGACGTCCCGTGCGCTGTGGCGGCGCTTCTGCCGATTCTGGGGCGGAGTTTTGCATCGCCGGTCAGTCTAGCATGGGGCGTCCGTCATTCCCGCGGACACAACGGAGGGGCAATCTGGTGTGCACAAACGGAGCGGCAATCGTGCAGTGTAGGGAGGGCAGGCTGGACCTCGTGGTAACATATTGATTTACGGAGAGAAACAGGCGTGCCCCTATACGAGTACGAGTGCGAGAAGTGCGGCAAGCACGTGGAGAAGATCGAGAAGGTGCAAGGTCCGTATTTAAAGAAATGCCCAAGCTGTGGAGGGCGGGTCAAGCGTTTGATATCCCGGTCAGCCATTCAATTCAAGGGCAGCGGCTGGTACGTGACCGACTATGCCCGCGGCTCCAACCGAGGGGCGGAAAAATCCGATAACAGCGGCAGTGCGGAGAAATCCGAAAGCAAGGCTGAGTCTAAAACAGATTCCAAATCGGAGTCCAAAACGGACTCCAAATCCGCATCCGAAGGCAAAGAAAAGAAGAAAGTCGGTAAAGAGAAGTAGCTCGTTCTCAGATCCGAAGCCCGCGCAGATACGTGCGAAAATCTTCGCCGAATTCGCTATTTTCCAGCGCGATCTCCACCGTGGCTTTTAGGAAGCCGAGCTTATCCCCTGCGTCATAGGATTTGCCTTCATATTCAAGCGCGTAGAGTCCGTGCTCTTGAACCAGCAATCGCAGTCCATCGGTAAGCTGAATCTCGCCTCCGCTTCCCGGAGCAGTCCGCTCCAGGCAGTCGAATACTTCCGGCGGCAGAACGTAGCGGCCCGTCACCGCAAGGTTTGACGGCGCCTGCCCCGGCTTAGGCTTTTCCACCAGATTGCGTATGCGGAGCAACCGCTCGCCCCATTTCGATGGCTCTGATGGCTCAGCGTCAATCACGCCATAAAGATGGGTGCGCTCGGGCGGCACTGGTTCAACGGCAATCGTGCCAATACCGGTGTGCTCGTAAACTTCCACGATCTGGCGCGTTGCCGGACACGGTCCTGGAATAATCACGTCGCCGAGAAGCACGGCAAATGGTTCATCGCCCACCAACTCTCGCGCCGTCAGCACGGCATGACCCAATCCCAGCGGTTCTTTCTGCCGCGTATAGCTGAAATGAAGCATATTGCTGATCGAACGGACCATTTCGGCTTGCTCGGTCTTTCCCTTATTCTCCAGAAATCTCTCGAGCTCGGGCGAATTGTCGAAATGGTCTTCGATGGCGTTCTTACCGCGTCCCGTGACGATGATGATGTTTTCGATGCCCGAAGCCAGACACTCCTCGACCACGTATTGAATCAGCGGCTTATCGACCACCGGGAGCATCTCTTTGGGTTGCGCTTTGGTAGCCGGCAAAAATCGGGTGCCAAGACCGGCGGCTGGGAGGACGGCTTTGCGCACGCGTCGGCTCTTCTTTGTCATAATTAGAATCCGAGAACTCATTCCTGTATAGAAGAATTTGAATTCAAAAGAGTGCTTGCTCGATTGGATGGAACGACCTCGTCTCTTGGATGAAGAGAAGACGGCTTAAGGACAGCGCCCGCAGCCTGCGGGTGAGCCTGATTGCGTATGCTACCATACGACAGCGCGAGACTGCGTCCCATGCCCACACGTATCCTTGGTATTGAATCTTCCTGCGACGAAACCGCGGGTGCGGTCGTTGCCGACGGGCGAGAAATCCTGTCCAACGTCATCGCTTCCCAAGTGAGTGTCCACCGCAAGTACGGAGGAGTAGTGCCGGAGCTGGCTTCGCGCGAGCATCTGCGCAGTGTGGTTCCTGTGGTTCGCGAAGCACTGGATCGTGCCGGGCTGAATCTCGAGGAGATTGATGCCGTCGGAGTCACCTACGGACCGGGCCTGGTCGGTTCGTTGCTGGTAGGCTTGACCTATGGCAAGGTGCTGGCAAGCGCCCTTGGGAAACCGCTCATAGGAGTCAATCACCTCGAAGGTCACGTCAGAGCCGTGTTCCTGGAGGCTTTTCGCTCAGGCAGGATGCCGTCATTGCCGGCCGTTTGCCTTATTGTTTCGGGCGGGCACACAGTTTTATACGAAGTCACGGCGGCCTCTCCGGCGCAGCCGCTCAATGCGGCACTTTTGCGATATCGGAAAATCGGACAAACGCGTGACGACGCCGCGGGCGAAGCCTACGACAAAGTAGCGAGACTTCTGGCTCTGGGATATCCCGGCGGGCCCGTCGTGGACCAGTTGGCGGTTCACGGCTCGGATATAAGCATCGCAAAGTCAGATCAGATTGATCTTGGTCCAACCAAAATCAGGGGAAATCCGTACGATTTCAGCTTCAGTGGAATCAAGACCGCCGTGCTCTACTATCTTCGCGCGCATCCTGCCTTGCAACCGGAGATCGACAAAAGGCGTCAGGCGCTCAGTAGGGGCGAACGCGCCGCCGATAAATTGCTTTCCCTCTGCAGTCCGCAAACGCTGGGACTGCTCGCCAGCTTTCAGAAGAGGGTTGTGGCCGAATTGGTCACGCGCGGTTTGCAAGCAGCGGAGGATACGGCTGCGCAGAGCATTCTGGTTTCCGGAGGGGTGGCGGCAAATAGCGAATTGCGCCGATCATTCGAAAGCGAAGCCGGGCGGCGCGGATTCCTCGTATTTTTCCCCAGTCGCGAACTTTCCACCGATAACGCCGCTATGATTGCCGCCGCGGCTTATCCCAAGCTGGTCTCCAACATGTTCGCTGGCTGGGACCTAAACGCCGAACCCGTCCTGCCCCTGGATCAGTAAGAAAGAGCACACACTGCTCTCCCGCATATTCAGGCGCTAGATTCAAAATGGGAAAACAATAGACAGCGAAGTTGCGGAGAATAATCTCCGATGCGGTTCACAAATAATTTGGGCCGAGAATTTCAGTCTGCGGCGCTGGCTTCGTCACCTGTAGGAGGCATGCGTAGATGCGCTTTGGCCAAAGACTTGACTAGCGCTGATTCCATGGTTTCTGTAGTGGCATTACGGGCGGTCGCGAGCTCGGTGATCAGGAGATATTTCGCGCGTTCCAGCATCTTCTTTTCCCGAAATGAGAGTGGTTTCGTATGGCTGAGAGCGACGAGGCTCTTCAGGACCGCGGCCACTTCGATGAGCGACCCGGTTCGCATGCGTTCTGAATTTTCCTTGAAGCGATGCTTCCAGTCGTGATGTGAATTGAACTTGCCCTTCTCGAGATATACGAGAACCTTCAAAGTGTCGCCGTTTCGAATGACTGGACGAAGCCCGACTGCCGCAGCATTGGAACGAGGAACCATCACTTTGAGGGAGTTGGAGGTGATTCGCAACATGTAGTAGGTTTCGGTTCGCCCGTCGAGCATTCCGTAACTGATTTGTTCAATGACGCCTACGCCGTGATTTGGATACACTACCTTGTCGCCGATCTTAAATTCCATGGCAGGAGTTCCCCCTAAGACAAAGCACGATGCACTCATTTTAAGCAATTAGTGTACGCAGAGTCAATATATTTCTCGTAGAATCAGGTAGTTATGACAAAATTGGGCTCGGATATGGAACTCGAATTGCTCAGAGTCGCGTTCCAATTACCGGCTATGGCTGACCTCCTTGAAAGCAGTCTTGGAAATTGAGCTATGCTGATTTTGGCGCTGGATACCAGTTCACCACTGGGTAGCCTTGCCTTGCTGCGTGACGCGACACTCTTGGCTCAGCGGGTGACCTCATCCCAGGACTTATACTCGGCCGGACTTCTTCGGGATACGAAAGAATTGCTCGACAGCGCTCGCATCTCTCTCTCGGGGATTGACTTATTTGCCGTCGATGCCGGGCCTGGTTCTTTTACGGGACTTCGGGTGGGCCTCACAACGGTTAAGGCCTGGGCGGAGGTGTGGCGACGGCCGGTAGCAGCCGTGAGCGGATTGGAAGCCATGGCGGCTCAGGTTTCGCAACCTGGGGCGCCAGGATCGCTGCTAGCTTCCGTAATGGATGCGCGCCGGGGACAAATTTTCGGGGCAGTCTTCCGCCGCCGAGAGGGTGATTCCGGAGGACTCGATCGAATCGGAGAGGATATCCTGGCCACCGCCGATGAGTTCTTGCAATTCCTGCGGGCACAGTTGGGAGATGGGCTTGGGTTAGCGATAGCGTGCATCTCGCCGGACGTGATCGTGCCCGCACTGGAACGGCAGGGTCTTGGGAATTGCCGGATTGAAGTGGTGTCTGGGGTGCTAGCTCCCTCGATTGGCCAACTGGGATACGCCAAGGCAATTCGAGGTGACGTGGTGGATGCACTGCATCTGGACGCAAACTATATCCGGCGATCTGATGCGGAGATGAATTGGAAGAGTGGCTGAATCGCCGTTTGGAACATCTTCGCCGGGCTTCAGCGCGTACAGAATGGAGACGCAGGAGTGCCGCACGAAAAATGATTCGCGATTTCGAGCCGGCCGATAGCGAAAGCGTCTGCAAACTGCTGGCCGGTATTCCCGAAGCTGCGCAGTGGCCGGCGCATGATTTACTGCTTGGTTCTCAGAAGAATTTCCTTTTGCGGGTGGCGGAAGAGGAGGGAATTCTTTTTGGCTTGATCGCTTTTCGAATCACTGCAGACGAGGCGGAAATCCTCGATCTGGCGGTAGATTCTGGCCGGCGCCGCCAGGGAATGGCTTCGCGTTTGATCGAGGACGTCATCGCCGCGTGCAAAGCTGCGGGGGTGGGGAGAATTTTTCTGGAGGTCCGGGATTCCAACCAGCCTGCGCGAAGTCTCTACACGCGGATGGGATTTACGGAGGTAGGGCGGCGCCGGGAATATTATCGGCAGCCGGCGGAGGATGCGCTGGTCCTCGCGCGCAGACTTACAGAAGATTAAACGAGAATTAAAAGGCGATTAATTAAGTCCGAAAAACTCTTGTGACGCGAACGTGCCTATGTTAGCTTCGGGGTATGTAAAATCCTCGCACACTCAGGAGGCGTCACGATGTCCTTGCTCCGGGAAGTTCGCGAACAACTGCTGGCCAGCGACTCGGAATTCCGACACTTGGCGGAAGAGCATTCACGCTACGAAGCACAGCTCGAGCAACTGACAAAAAGTCCCTACCTGAGCGCCGAAGATATCCTTCTGGAATCAGATCTCAAAAAAAGAAAGCTGCGCGTGAAGGATGAGATGGAAAAGCTGGTCGCGCGGCGGACCAAAACAGCACCTACCCACTAGGCACAGCCTCAGCGTAAATTTATCGTAGAATGAGAGAGTATTGTTGTGCGCTCATAGCGCACAAGCTTATGGCAGGGAATGGTCAGAGACGGCTACAAGTTTGTTTTCCCGCTTCTCTTTGCGGGGATCGTCGCGGCGGCCTTCGGCTGGAGGCTTACGGCCGCCGTGCTGTTGTTAATTTGCGCGGCTGTGGCTTTCTTCTTTCGAGACCCGGAACGGCTGCCTCCTGCTGAAGCGGGAGTGGTGGTGTCGCCGGCGGACGGCAGGGTTATGGAGATAACCGACGAGGCTTTGCAGGGCCGTCCGGGGCGGCGGATCAGCATCTTCTTATCCATCTGGGACGTTCATGTGAACCGTTCTCCTATGGCCGGCCAGTTTCGGGAAGTGGAATATCGGACCGGACGCTTCTACAATGCGATGCGGTCGCGCGCGTCCGTGGAGAACGAACAAAACATAATTCACCTGCAAACCGAGCGTGGGGAGATGGTCTTCAAACAGATTGCCGGGGCTATCGCACGCCGCGTGGTTTGCTGGAAGGCGCCGGGAGATACCGTGAAACTAGGAGAACGCATCGGCCTGATCCGATTCGGTTCACGTATGGATGTGTGGCTCCCCAGCGACGCCGAAATTCTGGCGCGTCCCGGCCAGCACGTGGCGGGTGGAGTCAGCGTGCTGGCGCGATGGCTATGAAAGAACCGGACCAGCAAGAATTCGGATTTATCGAGCCGCGAAATCATCGCTTGAGGCGCGGCGTTTATCTCCTGCCTAGCGCGTTTACCGTCGGTAATCTTCTATGCGGGTTTTATGCCGTGCTGGCCACGGTAAAGGGCGGAATTGTCGACCTGGACTATGCCGCGCGGGCCATCGGTTTCGCCATCGTCTTTGACGCTTTCGATGGATTTGTTGCTCGCGCCACTCACACAAATACGGAATTCGGCAAGCAGTTCGATTCCCTGGCCGACATGGTGAGTTTTGGTGTAGCGCCGGCAATCCTGGCCTACACGTGGGGAGTGCGAACCATAGCGCTGAGTGATATTCCCGAAGCGCGGCACATTTATGACCTGGCATGGTTGGTGAGCCTGGCCTTCGCCCTCTGCTGTGGCTGGCGCCTCGCGCGCTTTAATGTGCACGGGATGGCGCCGGCAGGCGGGCTGCGCTATTTCGTTGGGATGCCGTGTCCCGCGGCTGCGGGAATGATAGCCGGGGTAGTGCACGCCTGGAAAATTCCGATCGAGGATTGGCGCTGGTCGGCGGCCTGGCTGATGCTGGTTCTGTTGCTGGCTGGACTTATGGTGAGCACCGTCCGCTTCTTGAGCTTCAAAACGATCCCCTGGGGCCGCCGTCAGCATTCGCTGATTATCGTTGCAGTTGGATTGCTGGTGTGGATGGTCGTGGTCTATTCGGAGATCGTGCTGCTGCTGATCGCGGCCGCTTACACGGTCACGGCCCTGGCAATCCACGTTGTCCGCCTGCTTCGTCATCGCTTGGTCTCGCGTACGGCATGAACGACCCGCTACCTGAGCATTCCTTGCGAGTGGCCATCGCCGGGGCCACTTCGCTACGCGGCAAAGATCTGAAATATTGGCTCGAGGAAGGCGGTTTTCCCGCGGCTGAAATCAGGCTTGTGGATGAAGAGGTCGCCGCAGGCGTGCTGACGGAAGTGGCGGGAGAGCCTGCCGTCGTCCAGTCCGTAAATGAGGGCAGCTTCGAGGGCTTGCGTTTCGTTTTCTTTGCTGGTTCGTCTGCTTTTGCGGCGCAATACGGACCTGCCGCCGATCGAGCCGGCGCTTCGGTTATCGATATGACCGGAGGTCTGTGGGCCGGCTCGCTGGCGCGGCCCTGGATACCGCGGCTGGACGCGCTGATTTCTCCTCCAGCGCCGGCCTCTTTGCCTAACGACCATTACCACACCTGGGTAGCGCCTTCGACGCCGGCAATCCTGGCCTGTTCGCTTTCGGCCGCCTTTGCGGAACTTTCTCCGGCTCGCCTCGCGGTCGTATTCTTTCAGCCCGTTTCTGAACGCGGCGAGCATGGCGTAACCGAATTGGAAGGGCAAACGATCAAGCTGCTCTCCTTCCAACCCATTCCCCAGCAAGTATTCGACACGCAGGTGGCGTTTAATTTGACGGCTCGATGGGGACCGGATAGCCGCGAGCGGCTCCCCGATCTGCGCACGGCCATTGCCGGCGAAGTACAACGGTATCTCGCCGGCCGCATCTTACTACCTGCCGTGATGCTTGTGCAGGCGCCCGTGTTTTATGGACATGCATTTGCGGCTTGGGCTGAATTCAACAATCCAGTGAGCGAAGAGACGCTGACCACCAAGCTCAAGAGCGCGGGATTCAAAATAGTGGCGCCGGATGAGCCAAGCCCCTCGAATCTTGCCGCTGCCGGCGAGACGCAGCCGATGATCACAGCGCCCGAGCGTGACGCCAACGTAGCGCACGGGTATTGGTTCTGGGGCGCCGCGGACAATTTTCGATTGGCCAGCGTAAACGCTACTCAAATTGCGGAGAGGCTGCTTGCTTCGTAATCGGAATTTCCGCCACGCCCCGATCTTGTGGATCCTGACGGCGGTTTTAACTGCAGCCGGTTGCGGCTATCGCGTCGTCGGGCGAGCGAATACGCTTCCCGCGGGAGCTCACACGATTGCCATCCCGGCGTTCACGAACCGGACCACGGCCTATCGGATCGAGCAGACCCTTACCGAGGCAGTGGTGCGCGAATTTATCGCGCGCACTAATTATCGAGTGGTGCCTGAGGCTGCTGGCGCCGATCTTTCGCTGCAAGGAGAAGTCACTGCCCTCACCAGTGGCGCCGTGCTCTTCGATTCCACGACGGGCCGCGCGACCACCGTGCTGGTGACCGTGTCTCTCAAAGTTGCCTTGCAGAACGATGCCGGAAAAATCCTCTACCAGAACAATAATTTCGTGTTCCGCCAGCCCTATGAAATCTCCGAGGACATTCCCTCGTTTTTTCAGGAAGAAGGTCCGGCGCTCGATCGCATGTCGAGAGACTTCGCGGCTCGGCTTGTATCCGACGTTCTGGAAAATTTCTAATGCCAGCCATCTCCTCCGAATCCCTGATCGCACAGCTGACCAAAGGCAAGCCAACGCCTGTCCTGCTGGTTCTCGGGAAGGATGCTTACTTGAGGGATGCTCTCCGTGAGCGAGTAGTCGCCGCTTCCGTCGAGCCCGCGGCCCGAAGCTGGGCTTTATCGCGCTACTCGGCCGAGGAAGGGGAACTTGCCGCTGCGTTGATGCAGGCCCGGACAGTTCCCATGCTGGCGCGCCGCCAGGTGGTAATTGTGACGGAAGTCGAAGCGCTCGAGAAGCTGGGCGACAAAAAGCGAGAAGCGGAAATAGAGAATCTAACGGAATATTTTACGGATCCCGCCCCTTTTACCGTGCTGATTCTCGAGGCCACGGTGCTGGATCAGCGGACGAGATTCACGAAAATGCTGCTCGAGCAGGCCCTCGTCGTGGCCGCCGAACTTCCGGAGGAGCCCCACGAGCGTGCGCGCATGGCGGCGACGCTGGCCGTGCAGATGGCAGGCGATCAAGGTTCGCAAATCGAAGACGATGCCGCCGAGGAACTGGCTGACTTGTGTAATTGCGATCTCGCGTCTATGCGTAGCGAGATCGCCAAACTGGCGACTTATGCCGGGGCCGGTCAGCCCATTCGACGCGCAGACGTCGAGGCTTTGGTCGTTTCAGAGAAGAAATATTCCGTTTGGGAGCTGGCCGAAGTATTGGCCACGCAGCAACGCGGGCGCGCCTTCCATTTCTTGACGAATGTTCTGCAACAGGGAGAGACCCCGCCGGCGCTCATTGGCACAATGGCCTGGATGTATCGAAAATTGATCGAGGCCCAACAATTGAGCCCTCATACGTCTTCCTATCAAGCCGCAAGCCGCCTGGGAATGCGTGTGGCGACGGCGGAATTGGCCATGCGCAACGCCAGAAAGATTCCGCGGCGGCAGCTCGTGCATGGCCTGCGGGCGCTGTACGATGCAGACAGCGCGCTCAAAGCGGGCTCAACGAATGATCGCGCAGTGATGGAATTCGTGCTCGCGCAACTTACGGCTTCGCACGCAACCGACGAGGCGGACCGTGGCCCGCGCCAAATTTCCTGATCCTAAGCGCGTGGCTGGGCTTGTAAATCGTTGCAGGCCACTGCGAGACGAGACTTGTACCGATTTGCCGTATTCTTGGTGAGCACGCCCTTGGCAACGGCGCGGTCGATGGAAGCGACGGTAGCGGAAAGCAGCTTGCCCGCGGCCGTGCCATCGCCCGCGTTGATGGCGCCGCGCAGCGATTTGATCATGGTGCGCACACGGGTGCGGTTTGAGCGGTTAATTGCCGCGCGCTTGATCGTTTGCGCGGCGCGTTTCAGGACCGATTTCTTGCGCTTCTTTACCTTCGTGGCTGTTCCCTGAGCCATCCATTGCTCCTTTTTTCGATGCGAAGCGATTACGGTAACGGACGACAGAAGCTTTGTCAAACGCGGGCGGCCGTATCTCTGCTGGCTGCGACACTCGCATTGGCGGTCGTTTTCTGCGCCGCTTCCGGCAGCAATCTCTCGGCCGCGGAAAAGGTTGAACAGCTCTCGCCGCAGGGTTACCTCAACGATTTTGCCGGCGTGATGGATGCGGAATCGCGCCAGAAAATCACGGCGCTAAGTGAAGAACTGGACCAGAAGGCGGATGCGCAGCTGGCCGTCGTAACCATCCACACGCTCGAAGGCGATACGGCGCAGGACTTTGCCAACCGCCTCTTTGAGAAATGGGCCGTAGGACCGAAGGGCAAAGATCGGGGCGTGATGGTGCTGCTCGCGGTCGACGACCGCCAATATTGGACTGAAGTCGGATACGGGCTGGAAGCGATTCTGCCCGATGGCAAAGTAGGTGGGTTCGGCCGCGAAATGCTGCCGCTCTTGAGGCAGAGGCAATACGGCGTCGCGCTCTTACAGATCGCGTCTGAAATCGCCTCCACGATTGCCGAGGATCGCGGCGTTAAACTTACGCAAGCCGCACCGGACGCGGCGCCAGCACCGTCACCCGCGCCTTCGTTTTTCGGAATTCCGCCGGCGCTGCTGAATCTCCTGGTTCTGCTGTTGTTTTTTGGCGGCTGGCGGCTTTTAGCTTTTCTCTTTGCGTTGGGAGGTTTGTCGAGCAATCGCCGTGGCCGAGGTTATGGGGGAGGATGGTGGGGCGGGACCATGGGACGGTTGGGGCGGCGGCTATGGCGGAAGCGGCGGGGGTGGTGGTTTCGGCGGCTTCGGCGGAGGAGCATCGGGAGGCGGCGGAGCAGGGGGCGGCTGGTAGCAACGAGGCCCGGGATAGAGAACCGGGGATAGGGAAATGGACCGAGAAAAGGATTTGCAAGAGCTGGTGAGCCGTCTGAAGCTGGCAGCCGGCGAAAACCTCAGAGCCGCGGTTCTGTACGGGTCCGCGGTCGATCACGAATTTCACGAACACTCGGACCTCAATGTTTTGTGCCTGCTCCATCGCTTGGGCGGCGCAGATCTGGAGAATCTACGACCCGTCGGATTATGGTGGTGGCGCAACGGCCATCCGCCGCCGCTTCTCTTTACTCTCGCGGAGTTGCGGAATTCCGCCGACGTATTTTCGATTGAGCTCTTGGATATGAAAGCGCGCCATCGGATGCTGGAGGGCGCGGATTTCTTCGCCGAACTGGAAGTCCCCATGGCGCGGCACAAATTGCAGGTGGAGCGGGAGCTGCGCACGAATGTGATTCGGCTGCGCCAATCCTTTTTGCGATGGCGGGGCCGGCAATCCGAGCTTGCGGAGCTGCTGATTACATCTGCTTCATCATTTGGTACGCTTTTTCGTCATGCGCTGATCGCCTTGGGGCAGGAAGCGCCAAACTCGATCCGTGAAGCAGCCGATCGCCTCGCGAAGCTTGTGGCTGCGGATGCCTCGCCATTCCATCGCGTCTTGGATTTGCGCGATGGAAAAAGCGCCGGGGGAGAGTTGAACCTGGAAAAGGTATTGGCCTCGTATGTGGATTTGGTTACAACGGTCGCGGAAGAGATGGATCGGCGCCTCGCGACTTGAGGAGCAATGGGGCAAAGACATTATCGTTTTGTATTGATCGAGTATCCCGGGGCAGGGAAGCTCATTCCGATGGATAAAGCGGGGAGTCCATGAAAAGTGTAGCCATGGCAGTCGTTTTGTTGGGCGTCGCGGCCCTGGCCATTGGGCTGATGTACGTTGGCCGGCGCAATCAGATGGTGACGAAGAGCCAGGCAGTCGAAGCTCAGTGGCATCAGGTTGACGTCGATCTCCAGCGGCGCGCCGATCTGATTCCGAATCTGGTCGAGACGGTGAAGGGATACGCGGCGCAGGAGCAAACGGTTTTCGGGGATATCGCCAAGGCGCGTTCCGCCCTGCTCAGCGCGCAATCTCCTTCGGAAAGAATTGCCGCCAATGCGCAACTCGAGGGCTCTCTTGGGCGGTTGCTGGCCATCGTTGAGAATTATCCCCAGCTCAAGTCGAATGAGAATTTCCTGCGCCTGCAGGACGAACTGGCGGGAACCGAGAACCGCATCGCGGTGGAACGAAGGCGTTATAACCTGGCGGTGCAGGATTACAACACCTACATTGCTCTCTTCCCCAACGACGTTTTCGCCGGTTGGGCTGGCTTTAAGCCCAACGACGCGTACTTCTCAGCCACTGAACAGGGCCGGGAAGTTCCGAAAGTGGAGTTTCCGGCGCCGGCCACAAAGTGAGGCCGGGCATAAGCGGTCGCCTTTATCCTATTGTAAATACAAATGTTAATACCCGCTCCTTGACCGCATCCGGGCATTCAGCTACGCTGAACTGAGGTTGGGGCGTGAATCGACGGGGGATATTGCCGCAGCGGCCAGCCGCCAAACCGTGCTGGCTGCAAACCCTATGAGACGTACCGTACAGATTGCCGGCCAAGTCGAAAACCTTTTTGGCACTCTGGATGAGAACCTGAAACTCTTCGAGTCGGCGCTTCACGTTACCACTTTCTTCCATGACAATCGGCTGACCGTTGAGGGCGAAGCCGCGCAGGTGGACCGCGCCGTTCACATCCTCGATCAATATAACGACCTGGTACGCGAGGGCCGCCGCATGGATAACGGCGCCGTCAAGGCTCTGCTCCGTGTCGCCGCGGAAGATCCCCAAACGAGCCTTCGCCACATCCTCGAGCCGGGCCAGCCGGCGCGTCCGCGCCTTTTTGGCAAAAAATCGATCACACCGAAAAGCGCCAATCAGCGCCGCTACATGGAAGATATCGAACATCACGACATGGTTTTCGCTGTCGGTCCGGGAGGCACGGGGAAAACGTATCTTGCCGTGGCTATGGCCGTATCGGCATTGTTAGCAAAGCAAGTGAATCGCATTATTTTGGCGCGGCCGGCAGTGGAAGCCGGAGAGCGCCTTGGTTTTCTTCCCGGAACTTTGCAGCAAAAGATCGATCCCTACATGCGGCCGCTCTACGACGCGATTTACGATCTCCTGGATACCGATAAGCTCGAACGATATCTTGATAAGGGAATCATTGAGGTCGCGCCGCTCGCATTCATGCGCGGAAGGACGCTCAACGACTCCTTCGTGATTCTGGATGAGGCCCAAAATACCACCAGCGAACAGATGAAGATGTTCCTCACCCGTCTGGGCTTCAACTCCAAAGCCGTGATCACCGGAGACATCACCCAAATCGATTTGCCCTCGGGCCGCCGCTCCGGTTTGATCGAAGCCATCGACGTGGTGGGCAAGATCGAAGGCATCGCCTTCGTCTACTTCAACGAACGCGACGTGGTGCGCCATAACCTGGTGCAGCAGATCATAAAAGCCTATGACGAATTCATGGGCACGCCGGCGCGCTCCGCATCGGGCGCCAACGGGCCGGCAAACAAACCCGATCCGGCGAGTTCCGACGTAAGCCGCTAGCCTGGGTCGGCAGGTATGATCTTGAATCGCCAGCGGCGCATACCATTGGCTGTGAAATCTTTGGCCAGGTTCTCTGAACGCGTGCAGCGCGAACTTGGCTTCCCCGAAGAAAGCGTAACCATCTGTTTCGTGAGCGATCCGGTCATGGCGCGGATGAATCGCAAATTCAGAGATAAACAAGGACCGACCGACGTGCTCTCGTTTCCTGCTCGGCACGCTAGAGCTCGCCAGCCGCGCTCTGGGCCTCGGGCCATGCAGACGGGCCCGGATCATTACATGGGTGACGTCGTCATTTCGCCCGAAACGGCGCGACGATACGCCCGGCGCCGCTCGCACGGACTGGCCTCAGAGCTGCGCGTGCTGATTTTGCATGGGATGATCCATTTGGCCGGTTACGATCACGAAAACGATAACGGCCAAATGATGCATCTGGAGCGCCGGCTGCGCCGGCGGCTAGGCCTGCGCTGATTATGTCCATGCTGGGTTACACGCTGGGTGTGCTCGGGCTTTGCGTCATTCTTTCCGTATTTTCCTTTCTGGATCGCATCTACAGGCAGTTGGGGCGGGTCGCTGCCGGCACTTTGCGCGAACACGCGGAGATTTTTGAATCCGAGATCGAGCCCAGACTGAAACTAGATCGGCGCCGCGCCGGCTTGGGATTCGCCATCCTGGCCAACCTCGCGCTCGTAGCCGTCGCCGTCGAGACGGCGCGGGGTGTGCTCCTTTTTGTGCCCGTGCTGTGGCAGGCTGCAGTCCAGTTGATCGTCTATGTCATTGTCGAAGTGATGTTTTGTATGCATTTGGTTCCGGAAATTCTGATCGCACGCACGAACACGCGCTGGCTCAAGCCTCTGGTTCCCATTTTGCGAGGAGCTTTGATCCTCATTTGGCCGCTGCGAGCCGCTTTGGATTTGGCCATTTCCGTGGGACGCATCTCCGAGGAGGAATTGCCCTCCGGCACGCAGGGGCAGCAAGACGGGATCGAGGCCCTCGTCGAGGCCGCTCAGGAAGGCGGCATGATTGCAGGAGACAAAGCTCAGTTGATCGAGCAGGTGGTCGAGTTCAGCGATAAGCGTGTGCTGGAAGTGATGACGCCGCGGCCAGACATCGTGGCGATTCCCGCGAACACGACGATCGAGCAGATGAAAAGATTATTGGTGGAGACAAAATTTTCCAGATTGGTCGTGTACCAGCAAACGTTGGACGACGTTGTAGGAATCGCACACGTGCAGGATTTGCTGCAAATCCCGGAGAGCGAGGCAAAGCATCGCACCGTCCGCGAATTGGTTCGGCCGGCGCTTTTTGTGCCTGAGACAAAGCTTGGTTCGGATCTGCTCAGGGAGATGCGCCGCCGCAATCAACCCATGGCTATCGCCATCGATGAGCATGGGCTGGTGGCCGGTGTGGTCACCGTCGAGGATCTGGTGGAAGAGATTGTCGGCGAGATGGGCAAGGATGAGAGCCATGTGGCTCCGGATATCGTGCGCGAGGGCGATGGGAGCGTAGTATTGCGCGGAAGCGTTTCCGTGGCAAAATTGCAAGACCTGTTCGGCATCGAGTTCGGCGACGAATCGGATCAGGCCGCGACGACTGTGGCCGGCTTGCTCAATCACATCGCAGGCCACGTCCCTCGTACCGGCGAGCAACTCCAGTACGAGGGGCTGCACTTCGAAGTAGTGGAAGCGAACCAGCGCAAGGTTTTGCGCCTGCGCGTCCGGCCGCGACTCTTGGCCGCGCCGGTCTCTTAACGTTTCCTCGTCTCGTTTTCGCGGACGTCATTTGTCGAGCATTTCTTTGCCATGAAAAGATCATTTCGTTCCGGGTTCGTCGCAGTCCTGGGGAAGCCCAACGCCGGAAAGTCTACGTTCGTAAACCGGCTCGTGGGGCAAAAAGTGGCGATTGTGACCTCGCAGCCTCAAACTACGCGAAATCGCATCCTCGGAATCATCAATCGTCCACACGCGCAGGTTGTGCTCATCGATACGCCTGGAATACATCGCGCCAGCACGGTCCTCGGACGGCACATGATGACCGAGGTCACTCAGGCGCTCGAGGGAATTGATCTTCTGGCACTGATGATCGACGCCAGCCGTGCATTGACTGCGGAAGACCGCCAGACTTTCGAGCACGCCAGGTCATTCCGTGGGCCCGTCTTCCTCTTGCTGAATAAGATCGATCGGATGCCGAAACCCGCTTTGCTGCCTCTGATGGAGACCTGCTCGAAAGAGTTTGCATTCACCGAATTGGTTCCAATTTCTGCTCTCACCGGCGACGGCGTCGAGCTCGCGCTCGAGTGTCTCATTGCTCATCTTCCTGAGGGCGAACCGTATTTTCCCAGCGATCAGGTTACCGACCAGCCCGAACGCTTCCTCGCCGCCGAAATTATCCGCGAAAAAGTGATGACCAGCACAAAACAGGAAGTTCCTCACGCTGTGGCCGTGCGCGTCGAAGCGTTCGAGGAGGGAAACAAACTGATCCGAATCCGCGCCATCATTTCCGTCGAACGCGAGGGACAAAAAGGAATCCTGATCGGGCGCGGAGGCGAAAGGCTGAAGGCCATTGGCACGGCCGCGCGCCAGGAACTGGAAGAGATTCTCGGTGTGAAAGTCTTTTTGGAACTTCGCGTCAGGGTCCAGCGCGACTGGCGCCAGGACTCCCGCATCGTTCAGCAATTGGATTGGCGGCGCCAGCTCGAGCGTTTGGGCGGAAGCGAGTAACTATTCTTCGGCCGAAATTCCCAGCGACTTCATCTTCCGATAGAGATGGCTGCGCTCCAGGCCCAGCGCCACGGCCGTTCGAGTCATATTCCATTGATTCTCGCTGAGCTTGCGCAGGATAAATTCGCGTTCATAAGCGTTGCGCGCCTCGTGCAAGGTCGCATTCGGCCGCGAGGAGATTGCCGGCAGCCCTCGAAAAAGCTCCGGAGGCAGATGCAGAGGCTCGATCCGGGAATGCGGGCAGGTGATCATAAGCCGCTCGATCAGGTTGCGTAACTCGCGAACGTTACCCGGCCAGCTATATCGGGCGAGTACGGCCAGAGCCGCCTCGCTGATGTCCTTCGGTTTGCGTCCATAGGCGGCGGCAAATTCTGCGAGAAAATGGCGCGCCAGAATGGGTATGTCTTCAATACGTTCGCGCAAAGCGGGAACCGTGAAGGGGATTACGTTCAGCCGATAAAAGAGGTCTTCGCGGAAGAAGCTCTTGGCAATTTGCTCCTCGAGTTTCTTATTGGTCGCGGCGATCACGCGCACGTTCACGGCTGTGGGGTGATTGGATCCCACGCGCTCGAACCGCTGTTCTTCCAGGACGCGCAGCACTTTGGCTTGCGTACGCAGGCTCATATCGCCTACTTCGTCCAGAAAGAGGGTGCCGTTATGGGCCTTCTGAAATTTGCCAACCTTATCTTCGCTGGCGCCCGTGAAGCTGCCCTTCATGTGGCCGAATAGTTCGGATTCGATCAGCTCTTCCGGGATTGCCGCGCAATTGACCTCTACAAACGGTTCCCGGCTGCGTAAGCTCGCGGCATGCAGAGCATGCGCGACCAGTTCCTTGCCTGTGCCGCTTTCGCCATAGATCAGCACACGCCCATTGGTCGGCGCGGCCAGCGCAATCTGTTGACGCAGAGCCTTCATGGGAACGCTATCTCCCAGGACGCGATAGCGTTGGCCCAGTTCCTCGCGAAGGTGCTTATTCTCCGATTCCAGGCGCAGGAAATCGAGCGCCCTCTTTACCGACTGCGTCGTTTTCTCCAGCGAGAGCGGCTTTTCGACGAAATCGAAAGCGCCCAGCTTCGTAGCCCGAACCGCCGTCTCGATGTTGCCGTGTCCCGAGATCATGACCACCATGGGGAAATGTCCGTCTCGGCGCATACGTTCGAGTGTTTCGATTCCGTCCATCTTCGGCAGCCAGACGTCCAGCAGCACCAGATCGATTTGTTGTTTTGCCAGGCGCGCCAGGCATTCCTCGCCCGAGCCCACCGATTCCACTGCGTAACCTTCTTCCGTCAGAATGGACGAAAGAGAATCGCGAATTCCCGCTTCGTCGTCGACGATGAGGATAGACTGTGCCATAGAACGTTTAAGTCTGGCGGGTGGTTAGCTTTCCGCGGCAACCGAGACGCCCGCGGCGTCTGCTGCGGGCAGCTCGATCACAAAGCGCGCGCCCGTGGGCTGGTTATCTTCGGCCCGGATGATTCCGTGATGCTCGGCAATCACACGGCTGGCGATCGCCAGTCCCAGGCCGGTTCCGCGGTCCTTCGTCGAGAAATGCGGCAGAAAGAGCCTGTCCTTATCCTCGGGAGAGATTCCGTACCCGCTGTCGGCGATGATGATCTCCACGGAATCATGCGCCACGTGAAACCGCGTGCTCAGCACCAGATTCCGCACCGCCGAACCCTCCATCGCTTCGGCCGCGTTATCGATGAGGTTGACGATTACGCGCCGCAGCATTTCTGAGTCCGCCCGGACTTGCGGCACTCCCTCCGCGAGATGGGTGCGAATCTGCACGTCTTCCAGCCGGCCTTTGAAGACGTCGAGTGCGCCCAGCACGACGCCATTCGGATCTGTGGGTATGAGCCGCGCTACGGGGAATCGGGCGAACCTTGAAAATTCGTTGACCAGCGCTTCCAGAGTTCCCACTTCACGCCCGATGAGAGCCGCGCATTCGCTCACCAGGCGCACAAGTTCCGGCGCATCGCATTCACCATTGTGGCGGCTGATGAAGCGCAAAAGGCGCTCCGCGGACAACTGAATGGGCGTTAGCGGATTCTTGATCTCGTGGGCGATCCGCTGCGCCACTTCCTGCCAGGCCGCCGCCTTTTGCGCCCGGAGCAGTTCGGTCAAGTCGTCCACGACCACCAGGTACCCGGCGCTGCTAGGCCGCCCGCCCAAAGGGCTCAGCGTAACAGCCGCGTGAACGACTCGCCCTTTCAGGCGGAATTCCATCTCTTTCGACGCCGTGCCCATCCTCAGCGAACGGCGGATCAGGTGCTGAACCTCCCGCGCCGTGTCCTTCCCGGCGAGCGCGATCAGGTCGGAAGCTTCGTGAGCGCTCTCCCCAAAAATCTCGCGCGCCGCCCGATTCATGCGCGTGATGCGCGCGTTTGCATCGAGAGCCAGAACCCCGGTGGGAATATTTTCCAGAACGGTTTCGATGAGCGTGCGGCGATTGTCGAGTTCCTGAACCGCTTGCTGCAAGTTATGCGTAAATTCGTCGATCCGTTTGTGGCTATCGGCGAGCTGCGCGGTCATTTTATTGAAGGAACGGACCAGGGTTCCCAATTCATCCTGAGCCTTGACGTGGACCTGCGTATCGAGGCGTCCCGCCGCGATCTCGCCCGTGGCTTCCGCCAGCGCCTGAATGGGAATCGTGACTTGCTTCGATAGGTAGAGCGCCGACCAGGTCGCTGCAAAAAGCAACAGAACGGTGAAAAGTGAGAGGGTCAGCAGGATTTGCCGTTTGAACGCCCGGATCCGCTGGTTTTCGATCGAATAAGCCGCTGTCTGAAGCTCGATATTCTTATAGCGCGCCAGAAAATCGGCCGGCAAGCGGTGTGCGACAAACAGGAAACCCGAGCCAAGCGGGGCGCGAGCGGCGATAAAACCGCCGGAGCGCGAATCCCAGAACTCGCCTCCATCCGGGAGCACACTTTGGAACTTGAGCGTAGGATCCACCACGATCGGCAGGGCCAGGGGATCGGTGACGCGTAGCGGCGCCCCGGAGGAATCAACGGCCCAGATACCTTCCGCGCCTTGATTCGCGGCGAATCGTGCCGCCGGCTCGAGCGCCGACGAAAGCTCGGCTGACGCCTCCGCGGGAACTGAAGCCGCCGCGCGGTCGGCGAGGCCCTGCAGCCGCGAATATTCCAAACGGCTGATTTGACCCAGCAAGGCGAGCGCCTGTGAATTGGCGTCCTCCAATTCGTGTGGAAACCAGCGGTTCAGCGTCCGATTCATCAGCGCATAGCTGATGAAGAATAGGAACACCAGGGGCAGCAGCGACACCGCCATCGCGCCGAGCACCATCTTGGTTTTGAACCGGGACCCGAGTTCATCGGCTCGCCGTTCCATCCACAAACGTATGAGGATGCGCCCGAGTATGAGCCCGAAAACCAGGAGCGCCGCGACGATGAACGTGTTCAGGGCATAAAGAACGATCAGCTCATTCCACGCGTGGGGCTCAAATGGAACCCGCAGCGAGCCCACGGTGATGACCGCCGCCAGGAGAAGGGTGAGAAGGATGCCGCCAAGGGCTAGAAGTAACCGTGAGTTGCGGGGAGAATCGCTCACCTTGAAAACCCTACTTGCAGGCTACAACGGGGCCGACTTAGCACGCATTTCGAGCTCGCATCTGAGCTTGATCGGCCAAAAAGCGTGCCCACTACCACACTCTGCAAGATATCTATCGCTGAGTATGCAAGTCAAGCGATCATTGTGTCCAAATTGCCACAGTGCCTCCGGGCTGAGTTTCGGCTATTAGCGCTTTCAATACGATATCCAAAACGCCTCCTGCGGGCACGCGTGTCGTTCTGTTACTTTCGATTTTGAGGCGAGGTCCGCCCCAGGGGCTCTCTTATTATGTCTTCCCGGCTAGGCGAAATCCTGGTCAAAGAAAACCTGATTACTGCCGATCAGCTTAAGCAAGCTATGGCTCATCAACGGCAGAATGGGGGACGCCTGGGAACCGCCCTGATGAAACTGGGGTTCATCAGCGACGACGAAATTACCGAGGTTCTCTCCCGCCAATACGGCGTTCCTTCAATCAATCTCAAATATTATGAAGTCGATCCCGCGGTCATAAAACTCATTCCACAGGATACCGCGGTGCGCTATCAGATCGTGCCGCTCTCGCGCGTCGGCTCGACCCTTACCATCGCCATGATCGATCCCACCAACGTCTTTGCGATGGACGATATCAAGTTCATGACCGGCTTCAATGTCGAGCCGGTCGTCGCCTCGGAAACCTCGGTCAATGAGGCCATTACTAAGTTCTACGGCGAAGTGGAGAGCGGCGAAGAACTCTCCAAGGTGATGAAGGATCTCGGCGGCGAAGACGCCGGCGACCTCGAACTTGCGGCAGAAGAACAGGAAATGGACCTGTCGGCGCTCGAAAAGGCCGCCGAAGAGGCTCCCATCATCAAGCTGGTGAATCTGGTACTCACCGACGCCGTAAAACGGGGCGCCAGTGACATTCACTTCGAACCCTACGAGCGCGAATTGCGCGTGCGTTTCCGCGTTGACGGCCTTTTGCAGAGCGTGATGACGCCGCCGCTGAAATTGAAAGACGCCATCGCCAGCCGCATCAAGATCATGGCCAAGCTGGACATCAGCGAGAAGCGGCTTCCGCAAGACGGCCGCATCATGATCAAGTACCGCAGGGACGGCAGGATCAAGGAGCTAGATTTCCGCGTCTCCACGGTTCCCACACTCTTCGGTGAAAAGATCGTCATGCGCTTGCTGGATAAGGAAAATCTCCGGCTGGACATGACCAAGCTCGGATTTGAGGCCGAATCGCTGGCCAAGTATGAAAAGGCGATCCTGCGGCCGTACGGCATGGTGCTGGTCACCGGTCCAACTGGATCGGGCAAAACGAATACGCTCTATTCGTCAGTCTCCCGCCTGAATACGCCGGACACGAATATCATGACGGCGGAAGATCCCGTCGAGTTCCAACTGCCCGGCATCAATCAGGTCCAAATGAAAGACCAGATCGGGCTCAACTTTGCCTCCGCCCTGCGCGCTTTCTTGCGCCAGGACCCCAACATCATTCTGGTCGGCGAAATCCGAGACTTTGAAACGGCGGAAATCGCCGTCAAGGCAGCTCTCACTGGACACTTGGTTCTGTCCACCCTTCACACCAACGACGCTCCCTCCACTATCAGCCGCATGATGAACATGGGTATCGAGCCTTTCCTGGTAGCGACGTCCGTAAATTTGATTTGCGCCCAGAGACTGGTCCGCCGGATTTGCGGGAATTGCAAGGAGCCTTTGGAGATTCCTGAGCAGGCCCTGCTCGATGCCGGCTTCACCCCGGAGGAAGCCAAGAAGACCACCGTTTATCACGGAAAGGGTTGCGGCACCTGTAACAAAAATGGCTACAAGGGGCGCGTCGGTCTTTACGAAGTCATGGAAATAACCGATGAATTGCGCGAACTGATTCTGGTGGGTGCCTCCGCTTTGGAACTGAAGAGAAAGGCCATGGACCTCGGCATGATCTCGTTGCGGCGCAGCGGTCTAATCAAAGCTGCCGCAGGTCTGGCCACTCTGGAAGAAGTTTTGCGCGAAACCGTGCTGTGAGGAGAATTGCGCCATGCAAGGGACCACGTTAAGCGAACTCTTCAAGAAGATGATCGAAATGGGGGGCAGTGACCTGCATATTTCCACGAATAGTCCGCCGCGAGTTCGCGTCCACGGCAAACTGCGTCCCCTCGATATGCCGCCTCTTACCGCCTCGGATACCAAGTCGCTGGCCTATAGCGTGCTCACCGACGCCCAGAAGCATCGCTTTGAAGAAAATTTGGAGCTGGATTTCTCTTTTGGCCTGAAGAATCTGGCGCGCTTTCGCGGCAATCTCTTCAATCAGAGGGGCGCGGTCGGTGCGGTATTTCGAACGATTCCCTGGGAGATCAAGACTTTCGACGCGCTGGGGTTGCCGGAGGTGGTGAAGGGCCTGTGTGATAAGCCCCGCGGCTTGGTGCTGGTCACCGGTCCCACCGGTTCCGGCAAGTCGACGACCTTGGCTGCCATGCTCGACAAGATCAACAGCGAGCGCGAAGAGCACATGATCACGATTGAGGATCCCATCGAGTTTCTGCACAACCATAAGAAATGCCTGGTGAACCAGCGCGAGGTGCATGCCGATACGCATTCCTTCGCCAATTCGCTTCGCGCGGCATTGCGCGAAGACCCGGACGTAGTGCTGATTGGAGAAATGCGCGATCTGGAGACAATTGAGTCGGCCTTGCGCATCGCCGAGACCGGCCATTTGACCTTCGCAACTCTGCACACCAACTCCGCAATCTCCACTGTCACTCGAATTGTGGACGCCTTTCCCGCTCATCAGCAGCCGCAGATTCGCGCTCAATTATCTCTGGTTCTCGAAGGCGTCCTTTGTCAGGCGCTGCTGCCGCGGGGGGATGGGCGCGGCCGAATTATGGTCATGGAGATATTGATTCCCACTGCCGCCATTCGCAATCTGATTCGCGAAGACAAGATCCACCAGATCTACTCGGCGATGCAAACCGGGACGGGGCAAACGGGCATGCAAACGTTCAACCAGGGGCTTGCCACTGCTTTTTCGTCCAAGTTAATCACTCTGGAAACAGCGCTTTCTCGTTCGTCCAATCCGGACGAATTGCAGGATATGATTAACCGCGGTGTGGGTGGAGCAAGCCCGGCTGGCGCGGCCCGTACGCCCGTACCCGCGCGGCGCTGATGGTTCAGTCGGGTTCTGAACCGGGTTCTGGATCAAAGCACACGTAAGGAGGAAGAGGATGCCGGTCTATGTCTATCGCGGCACGAATCGGGCAGGCGGTGCCGTGAGTGGAGAACAATCCGCCAGCAACAAGGCCGAGCTGATCAACGTGCTGAGACGTCAGCAAATTAAGGTCAGTAAGCTTTCCGAAAAGGGCAAGGAATTCAACCTACCCACCTTCAAGCAGGGCGTTAACGCCAAGGATTTAGCGGTATTTACGCGCCAATTCTCGGTCATGATCGACGCCGGGTTGCCGCTCGTGCAGTGCCTGGAAATTCTGGCCGGGCAGCAGGAAAACAAGACCTTTGAGTCGGTATTGACCACCACGCGGGCCTCCGTGGAGGGCGGTTCGACTCTTTCCGCCGCGATGCGCCAGCACGACAAAGTTTTCGACGCTCTTTACGTCAACCTCGTGGAGGCGGGCGAAGCAGGCGGTATCCTGGACACCATTCTCCAGCGGCTCGCCAGTTATATTGAAAAGAACGTAAAGCTGAAGAGGGCCGTGAAATCGGCGCTGGTTTATCCCGTGGCTGTCCTGGGCGTCGCCGCGGGCGTTATCACCCTTTTGCTATGGAAGGTCGTGCCCATTTTCGCCACCTTGTTTTTGGGATTGGGTGTGGACCTGCCGCTGCCCACGCGGATTGTAATGGCGCTGAGCAATTTCGTGGGGAGCATCTTCGGATTATTGATTTTGGTGGTTATGGTCGGTCTGGTCATTGGGCTGAAGGTTTGGCACGGGACCACCAATGGCCGCTATATCCTTGACGGCCTGCTCTTGAAGTTGCCGTTGGTTGGAATCCTCCTGCGCAAGATTGCCGTTGCCCGGTTCACGCGTACCCTGGGAACCCTGATTTCTTCGGGCGTGCCCATCCTCGAAGGGCTGGATATCACGGCGCGGACCGCAGGTAATGCCGTAATCGAAAAGGCTCTCGGCATGGTTCGCAGGGCCGTCGAACAGGGCAAGAATCTAGCCGACCCGCTCAAAGACACCAATGTCTTCCCAGGCATGGTGACCCAGATGATTGGCGTCGGCGAACAGACGGGCGCGATGGATGCCATGCTGCAAAAAATCGCCGACTTCTACGAAGAAGAGGTGGATGCGGCCGTGAAAGATCTGCTCGCAGCCCTGGAGCCGGCCATGATCGTCATTCTCGGCCTTGTCGTAGGCGGCATCGTCATTTCCATGTACCTGCCGCTCTTCTCCTTGATTGGCAAGCTGGCCGGCGCTCATTAACACGATTTCCAATTCAGCAAACGATCCCGCGCGTCCCCCGCGAAGGCGGGCTGGAACCGCGGCGCGAAGGCGGGATCATCGACCTGTTTGTAACGAGTGCTTTGCACCCGAACCTCCGGTGCTGCGATGGAGCTAAATCAGAATCTAGGCGACTGGCTCCGCTGGCTCAACGGTGTCCGCTTTCTTGTCATCACCCTGCTGCTGGCCATCGTTATCGTTCTCGAGCAATACACTCAGGTCGCCGTCCCTTTCCGTTATTTTGTTCCCCTTGTAATCCTCTGGTATACCCTGGCGCTCTTCTACGTAATCCTTTTGCACTGGGTGCCCATAGCCCGCTGGCATGCCCCTCTTGAGATTACCTGCGACTTGCTGTTGGTCACGGGACTGGTTTACGTCACCGGCGGCCACGAAAGCTACTTTATATCGCTTTACTTGCTGCTGATAATCGTAGCCAGCATTCTCTTTTCACGCCGCGCCACGTTTATAGTCGCCGGATTCAGCTTTATCCTCCTGGGAGGAATGGTCGAACTGGTCTTTTACGAGGTGCTGCCGCGGACCGCCGTGACGATGCCTGGCAGCAAAACCCTTCAAACCTGGATTTTCAGCAACCTGATCGCTTTTTTCGCCGTGGCTTATCTCTCGAGCTTACTCACCGCCAGCCTTCGCCGTCAGAGCGCCGAACTGGAGATGAAACGCGGTGAATTAGAGGATCTTCAGGCCTTTAACCAAGACATCATCCATTCCATGCGCGGTGGTTTGATCACCACCGACCTGGATGGGCGGCTCAGGCTGCTCAATCGCACCGGAGAAGAGATTCTGGGCATGAAGTTCGATCAGGTCCGCGGTCATAAGTTGATGGAGGTTGCGCCGGGAATCTGGCAAATGACCGAGGGCTGCGAAGAGACTACCTTGCCCCAACGTCGTGAGGTCGAATTCCGTACCCCAGCCGGCCAGCAGCGCTATTTGGGTCTCTCGGTGTCCGTTCTCCGAACCGCGGAACGCCTGGGAGCAGGTTACGTCATCAACTTCCAGGATCTAACCGATCTGAAGCGCCTCGAGCAGGAAGTCGCCACCAAAGATCGCATGGCCGCTCTCGGACGGCTTTCCGCCGCCATCGCTCACGAGATACGCCAGCCGCTGACGGCTATGGCCGGAGCCGTGAAAGAGCTGGCGCGAATGGTGCCTTTGCAGGAGGATGAAAAGCATCTGGTAGACATCGTGAGCCGCGAATCGGAGCGGCTCAACCGCATCATCAGCGACTTCCTTAACTATTCCCGCGAAAAGAGCTACGAATTCGCCGAAGCCGATCTTTCGGAATTGTTGGATGAGACTCTCACGCTGCTCGAGCGGCATCCGCAATGGCAGGGCGAATACCGCATTGAGCGCGTCTTCGGGGATGGGCCAGTGCGTGTTCGCGCGGATTCCAACCGGATCAAGCAGGTTTTCTGGAATCTCTGCGACAACGCGCTGCGGGCCATGCCCGGCGGCGGCACCTTGACCGTAAAGCTCGAAACGGCGCCGTTTTGGGTGCGCATTCGCTTTCGCGACACCGGAATGGGCATCGATCCCGCTCAGCGCGTGAAGATATTCGAGCCGCTGCAATCCGGCTTTGTCGGCGGAACCGGATTAGGATTGGCAATCGTTTACCAAATCGTGCACGCGCACAGCGGGCGCATCACCGTGACGTCGGAGAAAGATCACGGGGCGGAATTCACCGTCGAATTGCCCCGGGTCGCTTGAAATGGCCAATATCCTCATCGTAGACGACGAGCGCTCCATCTGCGAACTCCTGGAGATCACCTTCCGAAAGGATGGGCATCGCGTGGAGATCGCCACCAGCGGCGAATTGGGCCGCAAGCGCTTGGAATCCAAACTATTCGACATCATCATTTCTGATATCCGCATGCCCGATATGAGCGGGGTCGATCTGTTGGCCTATGCCAAGGAAGTGGCTCCCTCGGCTGTCTTTCTTCTCATCACCGGTGTGCCTACCGTGGAGACCGCCATCGCCGCCATTAACGCCGGCGCCGATCGCTACGTAATCAAGGACCACGAACTGGTCGACCAGTTGCGTCGCGCCGTCAGCCAGGTGGACGAAAGCCTCAAGCTCAAGAACGAAGCCGGTTATCTGCGCCGCGAACTGCGGCGCTTCACGGGACACGACAACATCATTGGCCGAAGCGCAAACATGCGCGCCATTTTCGATCTGATCTCGGCCGTGGCCCCCCAAGCCAGCCGCATTCTCATTACCGGTGAAAGCGGAACGGGCAAAGAGCTGGTGGCGCGCGCCGTTCACGAAAATAGCGCCCGCGCTCAGGCGCCTTTTATTACCGTCAACTGTGGCGCTTTCCCCGAAACGCTGTTGGAGTCCGAGTTATTCGGATATATGAAAGGAGCCTTTACAGGAGCGAACGAAAATCGCCAGGGGTTGTTCCAGGCGGCGCACGGCGGCACGCTTTTTCTCGATGAGATCGGGAACATGAGCCCGGCGATGCAGGTCAAACTGTATCGCGTCTTGCAGGAAGGCAAGATTCGGCCGCTCGGGAGCACCGAGGAGACCGATATCGACGTGCGCGTTATCGCCGCCACCAACCGCGATTTGGAAAAAGCCATAGCCGCGGGCGAATTTCGGGAAGATCTCTTCTATCGCTTGAGCGTCATCCCTATTCACCTGCCGCCGTTGCGCGAGCGCCGCGAAGACATTCCCTTGCTCGCGCGCACCTTCTTGGAGCGCTTCTGCAAGATTATGGAGAAGCCCATTGAAGGCATCGAACCTGCCGCCGTTACGCAAATGGAAGCCTACGATTGGCCGGGTAACGTTCGTGAACTGGAAAATACAATGGAGAGGTCGGTGGCGCTGGAGACTGGGCGCCTCATCTCTCTGGCCGTCTTGCCTGAAAAGATCCGCTACGGTGCTACGGGCGCAAGCACAGGCCCTGGGGAGCCATCCACAAATGGCCGCCCGATCCTCCCCGAAGGTGGCCTCGATCTCGAACGCTACATTCAGGATACCGAGCGCGCCTATCTGCTCGCAGCATTGGAAGCTTCAGGCGGCGTCGGAACGCGTGCCGCGGAATTGCTGAAGATGAGTTACCGCTCCTACCGCCATTACGCTAAGAAATACAACGTCACCTAATCCCAACAGCCTTGCCCACATCGCGTCTTGTCCCGTCGGTTCCCGTGCCACACTTGTAGCCCAGGGCGCCGCGAGATGCATTTCATCGCGGGCTCTGGGGAATTGTCTTCGTATCGGGTAGTGGCAGCCTTTTGTGGCTCAGCCTTTGCGCCCCAGCGCAAGCGGAGCTTGCGCGCTAAAAAGAAGGCGCAAAGGCTGGGGTCTTGGTCGCGGCTTCAGCGCGGAAGCCTTTAATCCGTTGTATGACTCGCGGGGATGCGCGCTTCCAGCCCGGAGAAGCGCTTCAGGAAATAAGACACCGAATACCCGATCGCATACACGCCCAAAACCAGCATGATGGGATCCATCGGGTGACGGTAGCGCGATGAGGTATGCGTAATGTAGAAGACCAGCGGAAAAAACAGCATCACCGAAGCGAGCGGAACTGCGAATTCGTTGCGCTGGCGGTATGCCAGTAACGCACCCATCAAGGAGAGCAAAGGGAAGAGGCAATTTCCCACGATTCCCAGCTTCGTCACGAGATCGACGCGGCTCCAGATGTCGGCCGGCGGATCCCACATCGCTATCCAATTGTCCGAGAAGCGCCGGAAAATAAATCCCATCGTCTCGACGGGGTGCGTGCGCATGAAAAGCACCGCTTCGCGCTGCTTCTCTTGCATGAACGGGATCTCCGTCATCCGCGCGTACTTGGCGGCTTCGGACGGGTCGTCATTGGGATGCAGCCACGGAGACCACGAATCGGGCACGTCGGGATTGTTTCCCAGCCAGAGTTCCAGCGCAAAATTAGAGCGAAACGGAATGAACTTATGGAAGACCACGTAATTGCGAATCGTCCAGGGCGTTATCCCCGCGACAAATATCAATGAGGATGCAGCCAGGAGTCTTGCCGCCGGCAGCAATTCCCGCCGTAGCGGCCATATCGCCCAAAGCGCCAGAGGCGGCAGAACCGAAAGCACGGTTGCGTTCACCATCGCTCCAAACGCCCACAGCGCGCCATAGCCGATCCACCAACTCAGGCGTTCCGAACCCCGCAGTTCGAGCGTGGCCGCAATAATGATGGTCAGCACCAGCGTGGTAAGCGCCGTGTCCCAGACCCACACTGTGGAGAAGAACAGGGACATCGGCAGACACACCCATATCCACGCCGCCGCCGTTCCGACCTTCTTGCTGAATGCCTTCGCCCCGATGGCGTAGATCGGCCAGCACGTAAACGCCGAGAAGGCGTTATTGATGCAGCGAATGACCAGGTTCGAGGTGTAGCTGTAAACTCCAAACAACTTGAAGACGCCGGCCAGCAGATAGGGATAGATCGGCGTAAACCACGCCGTCGGTCCGGTTTGGACCATTCTCAACGGGGAGCTGAATCCTCGCCCTTGGGCGATTGCCGCGGCTATGGAGCCGGCTTCGTAGCCAAAGGGCAGATTTTCTCGGATAACCCGCTGAACGATGAAAACGAAATAATAATAGAGAAAGCCGGTTCGAACTGCGAAGGCGACAATAACGATGAATCCGACCGAGCCCAATATCTGCTTCAGCTTTTCTCGTAATTGAGCTTTATCGCTCACGAAAGCTTCACCCTCCATACTTAGGAGATGCTGGTTACCGATTCCTGTACCCAGAGCTTGCTCGCGCTGCGGTTGGCCAGCCGCGAAAACGCGTAAGCGAATGCAAAAACCGTCAAAATTGCCATCATGGGATCCATCGGATAGCGATAACGTCCGCTCGTGTGTGTCACGTAAAACACGACTGGGAACATCAGCATCACGGACGCAAACGGCAGCGCAGCTTCACTTCGCGCGCGATAGGCAAAAAGCGCGCCGGCAAACGACAACAATGAGAATAGGCAGTTCCACACCAGCGTCAACTTCATAAACGAAGGCATGTACCGCCACAAATCGGCCGGCGCGTCCCACACCCCCAGCCAGTTGTCTGCAAACCGCCGAAAGAAAAAGCGCATGGTATCCCGCGGATGCGTGCGCATGAAGGCCAGGGCCTCGCTCTGTTTTTCCTCCATGTAAGGTATTTCCGTCATCTTAACGTACTTGGCGGCTTCCTCCGGATCGTCCGTCGGATGCAGATATCCCGCAAACGTATCCGGCACTTCAGGGCTGTTGCTCAGCCACAACTCCAGTCCAAAATTCGAACGCAGCGGGATGAGCTTGTGGAAGACAACGTAATTGCGAATGCTCCAGGGTGCTATGCCCGCCACGAAAATGAGCGACGCCGCGAGCGCCAGCTTTGTGGCTTGCTTGAGTTGCGCACGCAAAGGCCAGATGGCCCACAGCGCAAGAAACGGAAGCACCGAGAGTACCGACGGATTCACCATCGCGCTGAACGCCCACAGCGCGCCGTAGCCAATCCATGCGCCCGTGCGGCTCGATCCCCGTATTTTCAGCGTCACGGCGAAAAGCGCCGCCATGCACAGACCCGTCAGCGCGGTGTCCCACACCCAAACCACAGGATAGAAGATCGCATCGGGAAGCACCGCCCATAACCAGGCCGACGCCGCTCCCACTCCCTTTCCAAACGCGATTCTCCCGGCGACAAAAATAGGCCAGCAGGTGAGCGCCGAAAAAATAATATTGAGCAGACGAATCCAGACCATCGATTTATAGGTGTAGATGCCGAAAAGCTTGAAAGTTCCGGCCAGAAGATAGGGGTAAATCGGCGTCAGCCAGGCCGTTGGTCCCGTGCTGATTTTCGGTAATGGCGAACTGAAACCCCGGCCGGAAGCAATCGCCGCCGCCACCGCGCCTGTCTCGCCGCCATAAAGGGAGCTGCCCGGAAACGGAGAGAGGTCTCGGCTGAAGTAGGCCATTCGCAGGGCGAATGCGAAGAGCACGATCAGCCACGTCGCCGAGAGCGCTGGTATCAATCGTTTCACAGGAGAATTTCCTTTGGGGAGCTCCGCGCCAATCCTGCGGCTCGTCGCGCTTGCTGCTTTCAAAACCAGTGTAAGAAGAAGCTTGTGGTTATAGCAAATGTTCTGGGCAGGGAGTGCAGTTCCGGGTGTTCATTCGGTTATGAAATCTTCCAGCATTGGAAATGGTCGTAGCACGATTCTTTCACTGCTCAAGACGTTGACAGTTAGACCTTTTGCGGCTCAATTCGATGACACTTTTTGGCAGTTTCAAACCAGGGCGGCAATACAGACGTCGATCCAAGCCGGACCGTACCCCCCTTGGGGCTCTTAATCAACTCTGCCACAAGGGCTTACGCCTTTGTGCCTGATGAATTACTCCTTCCGGCCTGCCATGGTACCCCATTTGCACCTGCTCATACGTGGCCCCGGTGCGATCTTAAAGAAACCAAGGAGATACCATGCGGAACAAGCAGAAAGGCTTCTCGTTAATTGAACTCTTGATCGTGGTGGCGATCATTCTGATTATCGCTGCCATCGCCATCCCCAACCTATTGCGGTCGAAGATCGCCGCCAATCAGGCTTCTGCAGTCGGCTCGCTGCGTACGTTGAACACGTCGTGCATCGCGTTCTCCACGAGCTACGGCCAATTTCCGGCTGCGCTCACGAACCTGGGTCCTGTCGCTTCCGGCAGCACGGCCAGCTCCACGTCAGCGGACTTGATTGACTCAGTGCTGTCTGCCGGCACCAAGAGCGGCTATACGTTCGTCTACACCGCAGGCAACGCCAACCAGTCCTACACCATAACGGCTACGCCAATCACCGCGGCTACCACCGGACAGAACATGTACTTCACCGATCAATCCGGCGTGATCCGCGTGGACACCTCCGGTGCAGGTGCAAGTGTCTCCAGCACCCCAATTGGCTAAACAGATCTGAGCAGGGGAGAAGGCAAAACCTCCTCCCCTCTCAAATCTCTGAACATAAACTGACCGTGACACTGCGAGGTCGCCGATGGAAGCCTCCAAGAGATTCGTAAAAAGCGGAAAGAACACCAAATCTGCGGGTTTTACCCTAATCGAACTCTTGATCGTTGTTGCGGTCATCATGATCATCGCGGGCACCGCCATTCCGAACTTCATCCGCTCGAAGATGCGGGCCAATGAGTCTGGCGCTGTTGCCAACGTGCGAACCGTCACCACCGCCAGCATCGTCTACAACACCACTTATGGCGTCGGTTTTGCTCCCTCGCTCACAGCTCTGGGTGGCAATCCGGCTACCCCCAGCGCCGCTTCGGCGGGCTTGATCGATTCAGTTCTGAGCACCGGAATAAAGAGCGGATATATTTTCACGTATGCGTCTCTTGCCGTCGATGCAAACGGCAACGTCCAGGCCTACTCCATAAACGCTGACCCGATTACCCCCGGTACCACCGGCGACAAGCACTTTTACTCCGACCAGACGTCCGTGATCCGTTATAACCTCAGCACGGCCGCCAGTGTTACCGATAGTCCAATCCAATAACGTCATCGTCGAGTCGCGGTCGCTTTAACAGCTTTTAAACTCGAGTCTGCTAGACTGTTGGTGTGAAGCGGACCTCGGTTTTTCTCATCGCCTCCGTCTTGGCTATCGCTCCACTAAAAGCCGCGCGAGCCGATGTCAGTCCCCGTGCCGCCGCCACTGCCCGGGCGCTGGAAGCCCGTTATCACGACGCCAAAACACTCCAGGCCATTTTTCTCGAACGATACAGCGATAGCCGCCAGGGACTCCAAACCGAATCCGGAAAGGTTTACTTCAGCAGGCCCGGCCGAATGCGTTGGGAATATGAATCGCCTGAACAGAAGCTCTTCATTTCCGATGGCAAGACGGTCTGGTTTTATATTCCCTCCGATCATACGGTGACTCGCGCTGCCATCAAGGAAAGCACGGATTGGCGTACTCCACTTGCTTTGCTTACCGGCAAGGCCAAGCTCTCGCAGCTTTGCCAAACTCTGGATGTGAGTTCAGAGGCTCCTGGGGCGCGCGGCAACGTCGTCTTGCGATGCCTTCCTCGGGGAGAGAAAGCGAAGCCCAAAGCCGCCGCGGATGACCTCGAAGCTTCGATAGCCCCGGTCGAAGACCAGTTCGATGAGGTGTTGCTGGAAGTCAATCCGGAGAGTGGAGAACTGGCGGACGTTCGCGTTGTGCAACCCGGCGGAATCGAATTGGAATATCGCTTCGGAAATTGGCAGGAGAACCTGCCCTTGACCGAGTCCCTGTTTCATTTCCAGGCCCCTGCCGGCGTCGCCATCGTGGAACAGCCCAAATGAAGTGCCCGTAAAGTTCTCGTTCTGGCCGCCGATCTTTGCGGTTCAACCTATTGAAATCAAGAACATCGGCGGCAACAGTGAGTTCCTGTCTGAATCCGTATGAGGTAGACTGAAGCACCATGGCTGAGTTTGTCTGCAAAGTGGCCGACAACGCCGGCCGCGTATTTTCTCACGTCGAGGCCGCTCAGTCGGTTTCTGAAGCCCGCCAGAAGCTCTCTGACCGAGGCCTATACGTCTATTCCGTGCAGCCTCGGGGCGGCTTGCTGGGCGGAAGCGTTGGCTCGAGCAAGGGCCGGGTCCTGCGCAGCGCCGATTTCCTGATCTTCAACCAGCAATTCAATACGCTCATCAAGGCGGGCCTTCCTATCCTCAAGGCCCTGGACCTGCTCGCCGAGCGCGCCGCCTCGCCCAGCTTGCAACCCTTGCTTCGAGACGTCCGCGATCGTGTCCGTGAAGGTGCCTCGCTTTCCGAAGGCCTCGACCAACAAGGCCTTTTCCCCAAGGTTTACGTCACTTCCGTTCTGGCCGGCGAGAAAAGCGGAAATCTCTCCGGCGTATTGGACTACTACATCGCTTATCAGAAACTCTCTACCAGCGCCAAGAAGCGGCTCATTGCCACATTGATCTATCCGGCGATCTTGGTCACTGTCGCCACCATCATCGTCACCTATCTGGTTACTTACGTCGTGCCCAGTTTCGCCAAACTTTATTCCGATATGAACGTCCAATTGCCGGCCGTGACGCGCATCCTTCTGACCGTCACCGTGACTTACCGCTACGACGTGCTCAGTGCCGCTGCCTTGTTGATCGTCGGAGCTGTGGGCGTTTTCCTCTGGTCGCGTACAGAAAACGGGGGCACGGCCGTGGATCGCGTTAAATTGAAGGTGCCCATTATCGGAGACACCTGGATCAAATTTCAGGTGGCCCAATTCTGCCGCACTCTCTCCACGCTGCTTGCGGGCGGCACGCCCCTTGTCGGGGCGCTGACAACCTCTGCTGAGTCCGTGCGTAGCCGGCTGGTCTCCTCGGGCATACAGGATGCAGCCACTATGGTGCGCGATGGGCAAGCCCTGCACGCCGCACTACGAAAGACAGGACTTATGCCCGCCATGGGGATCGAAATGATCGAGGTCGGAGAAGCCAGCGGAGCCCTCTCGCCGATGCTCGCCAGTGTGGCGGAATTCTATGAGGACGAAACCAACCAACGCATCGGAACCTTCATCGCAATTGTGGAGCCGGCGATTTTGGTCTTCATGGCCATTGTGATAGCCTTCATATTGATTTCGCTTTACCTGCCTATTTTCTCCTTCTCGGTGGGCGCCGGACCCGGCTAGCGCGAGGCAGAATTACGTCTATGGGAACCAGCGACTACAACGTGGCCTCTTCAGCGCTCCAGGATGTACACGCCGAACGCGAGCGCAGCCGCCGCACGGCCGAACGCTACCGCTGTCCCTTCGTGGATCTGAATGAGTCCCGCATCGATCCGGAATTATTCCGCAGCATTCCGGCCGAACTGATGTTTCGCTTCAATTTCGTCCCCTTGGAGGCGCGCGAAAATCAACTCATTGTTGCCGTGGCGGATCCCAGCCACGTCTTGTTGAGCGACGAATTGCCGCTTCTTCTGGGAAAGAAGCTGGTTTTGAAAGTTGCCACCCCCACGCAAATCAGCGATCTGCTCAAGCGCACCGAGCAGTCTCAGCGCGTGCTCGAGCAGGCCACCGAGGCGTTTACCCTTCAGGTCGTCCAGGACGAGGAAGACAGCGAACAGGCGCTCTTTGCCGAGAGGCTTACCGAAGAGGGTGGCGTTAGCCCCATCGTTCGTCTCGTGGATACGGTCATCTTTACCGCACTGGAGCGGCGCGCCAGCGACGTTCACATCGAAGCGCGCGATCTCGAAGTGATCGTGAAGTACCGCATCGACGGCATTCTGGTCCATGCCATGCCCCCCATTTCGAAAGAATGGCACTCCACTATCCTCTCCCGCATCAAGGTCATGAGCGAACTCGATATCGCCGAGCGCCGTGTGCCGCAGGATGGACGTTTTCGCGTCCGCTACAAGGGCCGCTTCATCGATTTTCGCGTTTCCATCATGCCTTCCATTCACGGCGAGGATGCCGTCCTGCGCGTTTTGGATAAAGAGACGCTCTCGGAGAAGTTTCACAATCTCAGCCTGCAAGTGGTCGGCTTCTCGGATGACGAGTTGCGTAAATTCCGCCGTTACATCCGCGAGCCTTACGGCATGGTCCTCGTCACGGGACCCACCGGTTCCGGCAAGACCACCACGCTCTACGCCGCCATCAACGAGATCAAATCGGACGAAGACAAAATCATCACCATCGAAGATCCGGTGGAATACCAGGTCCGCGGAATCACCCAGATTCCTGTAAATGAGAAAAAAGGGCTCACTTTCGCTCGCGGTTTGCGCTCCATCTTGCGGCATGATCCGGACAAAATCATGGTCGGCGAGATCCGCGACCAGGAGACCGCGCAGATCGCCATCCAATCGGCGCTCACCGGCCATCTCGTCTTTACCACCGTGCACGCCAATAACGTCACGGACGTCATCGGCCGGTTCATCAATATGGGCGTCGAGCCCTATAATTTCGTCTCCTCTTTGAATTGCATCATGGCTCAACGCCTGGTCCGCGTAGTCTGCGAGAACTGCAAGAAGCCGGCAAAATATCCTGCGGACTTATTGACCGCGTCAGGTCTCGATCCGGAGGTATGGAGCGCTTTTTCCTTTGTCGAAGGGGCGGGATGTCTGGAATGCTCGGGCACGGGCTACCACGGCCGAACCGCCATTACCGAGCTGCTGGATCTGTCGGATCGCATCCGCGAAATGATTATCAGCCGGCGGCCCACTTCCGAGATCAAGCGAGTGGCCCGGGAAGAGGGCATGACCTTCTTGCGGGACTCCGGGTTGGAAAAAATCCGTGCGGGCGTTACCACGCTGAAGGAAATTAACAAGGTCACCTTCATCGAATGAGACAGCCGGCGAGACGTTTTGTGGCGGGCCTGAACTTGCGCGGCGTCTTTTGTCGCGCGCTGCATCGCACCATGGAATTCGAATGTTAACCGCTGAAGGAATTCGGCAAGGAGTCTATCGCAGTGCCGCCGTGCGCCGCTTTGCGCAATGGTTGGACGTTGCGCCCCATCCGCTGATCGCTTGCGAGATCGCCCCCGCATATATCGCGGCGGCACGCTGGAATCGCGCGGGCGCCGTGATTGAGTCCTTGGCGGTTGAGCCGCTTCCGCCGGGCACGATCAAGCCCAGTGCCGTGGAGACCAACCTGTCCCATCCCCCGGAAGTTCGCGCTGCGATGGAGAAAGTATTCGCTCGTGTGCGCGCCAAGACGCGCGACGTCGCTCTCTTCTTGCCCGATCCGGTCATTCGCGTCTTCATTCTGCATTTCGACGTCTTTCCCCGCGCCGCCAGTGAGGCTTTGCCCCTGTTGCGATGGAGGCTCAAGAAAAGCGTTCCCTTTGAAGCCGACGAAACCGTCGTTTCCTTCATGCGCCAGGCGGCCCGCGAAGACGGAGTCGATATTGTTACCGCCGTGGCCCGTTTGAGGATCGTGCGGGAGTATGAGCAATTGTTGGAATCGGTGGGCATGTCTCCCGGTGTGGTGATGAGCTCGACGCTCGGCGCTCTGCCTTTGCTGAACGATCGCCGCCCCGCGCTGCTGGCGCGCGTTGCCGGCAAAGCCATGACCGCTGCCATTGTTCGCGACGGCATTCTTTGCGGCTACCGCTGCGTTGATCTTCCCGCTGAGGAAGCGGACATCACGCCGCAGGCCTTGCTCGATGAAATCTTTCCTCTTACCGCTTATTATCAGGATTCCTGGCGCGAAGGCGTCACCATGGTCGGCTTGGCCGGTCTTGCGGGAAGAATCGAGGAGTTTCGTGAACCCCTGGAGCGCGAATTGCACTGCCCGGTCGGCGGCTTGCTAAGCGCCGCCGCCAGCGAGGGCCACATCGGCAGCGAATTGCAGCCCTTGGTGGAGCGAGAACTCGATGCCCTGGTAGGATGGACGCTTTATCGCGGCTCGTGAGCGTAACCCGGCTTTGAAATTTACGATAGTGCGAGCAAAATGAAAGTTCGCCTCAATTTAGCGACCTCACCGCTGGAGAACACTCGGCGCTTCGCCGTTTTTGCGACTCTGATCGGCAGCGTGGGTCTCTTGGCTATGGTGCTGCTCTCCTGGAACGTCTACAGCATGCGCCGTTCGAATACCGCCATACGCCTGGAACAGGCGCGCGTCGAAAGCGATATGCAGGCGCTTCGCCGGCGGCGCTCTGATTTGGAGACTTTCTTCAATCGTCCCGAAACCATTCAGCGCCGCGACCTTTCCGCTTTCCTGAACGGCTTGATCGCCCAGCGCGCTTTTCCTTGGACGCAAATTTTCATGGACCTGGAACGCAACCTGCCCGAAGGGGTGCGGGTTGTGAGTATCGAGCCAAGGCTGGCGGACGATCACCTGGAATTGAAGTTGATCATCGGGGCCAGGACCGACGAGGGCAAACTGGAGTTCCTGAAAGCTCTCGAAAGTTCCCGTTCGTTCTCGGATATCCAGGTGCTTGGTGAGACCCGCGCCGGCGAGGTTGTGATGGCTCTCAACGCGCGCTATTCCGTCACTTGATCATGTCCAAGAGAACCAAAAGAATTATTCGCGTGATTCTCGGCATCGTGGTCGCTGCCGACATCGTTTTGGCCGGCGTTAACTGGCAGATGGCGGAGGCGAACCGCACTCCCCAGGCGGAGTTGAATGCGCTGAAGCGACAGCACGCGCTGATGGCCGGTGACGTTACCCGCGCCCAGACCATTCGCATCACGTTGCCTGAAATTGAGCGGCAGTGTGACACTTTCTTCCAACAGAATTTCAGGCCGGCCGCCTCCGGCTACTCCTCGGTCATTTCGGATTTCGGGACCTTGACTCGCGGAGCGGGATTGCAGGCTGAAAATCTCAATTTCCACCAGCACGAGGCCGATAAGCGCGGAGTTACCGAGGTCGATATCTCAGCCGTAGTGAGCGGGGACTATTCGAGCGTGGTTCGTTTCGTCAATAATCTCGAACATTCGGATACATTCTATGTTCTCGATGGCCTTTCGCTCGCTCCCAACGGTTCGGGAGGACAATTGAGGCTGAATCTCCAACTGCGTACCTATTTCCGCATCTGAATATGTCGAGCCGGCAAAAACGGATCGCTCTTCTGGCGGGGCTCTTCGCCCTGTTGCTCCTTATTCTTTATCTGAGCAACCGGTCGCCCGAAATCGCTCCGGTGGTGTCCAGTGCCAATGAGACTTTTCGCCCCATCGCCGTGGAGAACCCGGCCCTGAAGCTGGACTTGTTGAATCGATTGAAAAAGCTGCAATACGAGGGTTCCCATCGAAATATCTTCAGCGCCGCTTCCGCTCCGCCCGTTTCGGCTGTGCCGCCGCCCCCCAGTGCCATTGTCCCGCCGCCGGTCAATGCGGCAGGTCCCACCGGTCCGGCGCCTCTGGTGATCCCCGCCACGTTCTACGGCTTCGTCACCGACGCGCAGACCGGAATGCGCCGCGCGTTCTTCACGGAAAACGAAAACGTCTACATCGTTGGCGTGGGAGAGACGTTGCTCGGGCGTTTCCGGCTCGTGCAGATTGGCAATAGCAGCGTCGAGATGGAAGAGATCGGTACGGGCCGCCGCGCTACTCTGACTATGGAGGAGCCGAATCCAACGTGAGAGCCACGCGCAGGGTTCGCGGCAAAAGTGAGGGCGGTTACGCCCTCCTCTTAGCCATTTTCCTGGTTGCCAGCATGCTGATCTTTGCCGCCGCGGCCGCGCCCAATGTGGTCACGCAGGGGCGCCGGCTGCGCGAGCAGGAGGCCATTTGGCGGGGCAATCAGTATGTCCGCGCCATCCGCCTGTACTACCAGAAGAACGGCAAATATCCCTCGAGCCTCGAAGACCTCACCAAGCCCAATGCCACGGGAGTTCATTTCCTCCGCAAGTCTTACAAGGAGCCCATGAATACCGCCGATGGCAGCTGGCGGCTGATCTATGTGACTCCCGCCGGCCAGCTCGTCGGCAGCGTCCACTACCACAATCTCCAGGAAATGGCCGTTGCCGCCGCATTCGCGGGGCAGTTGCCGGGCAACGTCGCGGGCCTGGCCAGCCAGCTTTTCGGTCAGGTGAATCCGAATTTGAATGGCGGCTCGCTGTCCGGCGCGACACCCCAGTCCGGCGCGCAATCTTCGCAGCAGAATGGTTTGCAGCCGGGCCAATCGGGAACGCAGCAGCCGGGCTTCGGCGGTCAGAACGGGCAGGACTCGCTCTTCAGCTCAACGCAACCCGCGCCGCTGACGGCCGTCGATTCTCCTGTGTTTGGCGGCTCAGTGATCGGAGTGGCCAGCAAGGTCAAACAGTCTTCCGTCACGGTCTATCAGGGAGGCAAGACCTACTTCGACTGGGAATTCATCTGGAATCCGCTCATGAATGCGAATGGCGCGCCGGGACAGCAGATCGCCATTCCCGGACTCAATGCCCCGGGCGCGCTGCCCAATCCCGCGGCGCTTCCTGGCGGTGCCAACGGCCCCGGCAATCCGACGGGAATCATGCCCATTGCTCCTCAGCTTCCCAATCCTGGCCTGCCGGGCGGCCTGCCTCAGCCTGCCCCCAATCCTCAGAATTAAGCGTGGAACTGAATTCCGCGCCGCATTTGAATCCACGGCCTGGAATTTGCCTCCTGGAATCCGTTCCAGCTGTCTATTTGGGGGCCCCAAAGCGCGGGGAAGTCAGGCTCGCGGAATTACTGAAGAACTCTTTCATCAGGTTTGGCTGGCTCTGTAAGCGCGTGATCACGCGATTGATGTAGGACCGCGTTTCGGCGATGGGCGGAATTCCGTGGTAGAAATCCACGCGTTTCGGACCGGCGTTATAGGCCGCCAGCGCCAGCACAAGATTCTGATCGTAGCGATCGAGCAACTGCCTCAGATAGCGCGTCCCGCCGTTGATGTTCTGCACCGGATCGAAGGCGTTCGGCACGGCCAACTGCGCCGCGGTCTCCGGGAGCAATTGCATCAAGCCCAAGGCCGATTTTTTCGAGACGGCACGGGAGTTGAAATTGGACTCCACCGCAATAACGCTGGAGATGAGCGCCGGATCGAGGCCGTAGGTCCTCGCGGCGTTTTGAATTTGTGCCGAGTAGGGCACGTCGGCATCGCGCTGCGCGCTCGCGCCAAACACTTCTTCCGGCTCGATCGCAACGAGATCATCGGCGGATACGGTGACGCTGCCGCCGGGCAAGTCGAGCCGCACCGTATCTCCCAGATTCTGCCAGCCGGTGATGTGCAGGCGCTGGCCGCCGCGAAGCACGGCATAATCCGCCTTCGCGGGCGCCGCCGCGCCCAAAACGAACAAAATTCCAGTGACTACCGCAAGGCCGCGCGTCCCTGGGATTCGCCGCCGCGACGAACAGGTTTTGCGGGCACCCCACCCCTCGTCTCTAGGGGTGGGTCCTTTTAGTATGCCGGCAACAAAGCGTGAAAGCAGACCCAGGCTCGCTGTGCGCCAATACGCCATCACAAATTCTCCAGCGCGTATTCGCGAATCGCGGCGGCCACGCCGCCTTCATCATTGGAAAGCGTCTGGCGCCATCCCAGGTTTTTCAGTTCGGGCACGCTATTTGCCATCACCACCGGCAACCCGGCAAATTCCAGCATTTCGCGGTCGTTGAAATTATCTCCGATGGCCATGATCTCTTCGCGATCCAAGCCCCGCTGCGCCGTCCATTCCGCCAGAGTAGCTCCTTTCGAGCAGTTCAGGCGGATAACGTCCACCATAGCAAAATCGCGGTGATCGTAAAAGGTCATGGCCAGCGAAAACTCCAGCGCCTTCGGCACGCTCCGCAGTGCTGCGCTCACGCTGTGCATTTCGGTCACTGAACCGCTGTACATCACCTGGATGGGATCTTCGGTGAGGCAATCCTCGAGCGGGCAGATCTGCGCGATAAACTCCCGGTTGCGCGCGTAGTAGAGCTTCCGCCGAGGGTCCTCCCAATCGATCTGCTCGTAGATCACCTGGTTGGCGCGAGGCCGGTCAAAAACCACCGCCGCGCCGGCGCGGTGCTCGGGGAAGAGTTGGAGGACGGCCCGGGCCGTCTGGCGAGGGAGTAGATGTCTCAAATGGGTGATGCCATCCTTCGATTTCACCAGCGCGCCATTATTGACGATCATGGTGAGCGGGCAGGGAATTTGCCGCGCGATGGGCAGCGCAAAATCGAAGCGCCGTCCCGTAACCAGCGCGACCTCGATGCCTCTTTCCACTGCGGCTTCGATGGCCCGCCGGTTCGCTTCCGGCACTTCGGAGGCGCTGTCGAGCAGGGTCCCGTCGATATCGAGCGCAATGAGCCGCACACTCACGGCGCACACTCACGGCGCACACCCGCGATTGATTGGTCCAAAGGCATCTGCTTATTTTACCTGCTCGTAGCTCCGGCCGCCGCTTCCAAAGTCATGAAGGTTCGCAAGCCATACGACCGTCGCGCGCAGGTCTATTCGATGCGGGCCACATACTTGACACGCTGGTGCTGCGGGCGTATTGTCGCCGCAAATATCAGCTTGTTGACCGGCAACTTGGAGGTAGATCCATGGCTAACAGTCCAGCCTACGATCCGTGCTCCGCTCGATTTGCTTACCTTACCGGGGTGGAGAACGGAACCGTACGCCCTGCCCGTACTTGCATGTTTCCCAAGAGAATGTTTCTCAAGATCAGCTTTATCGCGCTCGTACTCCTGCTCTGCCTGGCGCCGCGTGCGAGCGGACAGAATTCTCCTAAAATCACCACGGTCGCCCCGGCCGCGGGCAAGGTGAACGATAGCGTCACTTTGACCGGCGAAAATCTGGGCAAGGATTCCGTCTCCGCGGTCTTCCTTTCGGACGACAAGGACGACTACAAGGCCACCGTAATGGAACAGGCCAACGGAAAAATCGTCCTGAAAGTGCCGGAAGTAAAGTCCGGCGGCTACAACATTTCCATTCAGGAAGGGGACAAGATCCTCATCCTGCCCGTGCGCTTCACCGTCCAGAGCTGAGCCGGTTCCTGGCTCGTGAAGTGTATCGCCGCGGCGGCCTGAAGCCGCGGCGCGCCTCGGACCTGTGTCGAGATCGCTGAGCCGAAGCCCTGGGCAAGTGTCGATAGATTTCGGTTGGAAGCACCCCCAGAAAAAGCGGGGCTCCGGATGGCGGCTTCGGCCATCTGATGGATACAGGCCGCCGCACGCAACGACCAGCGTCCGAAATTCCTCCTCTATCGCGGCAATAATCTTCTGGAGCGTCCCGTGGCGACGAATGCATTCACCTTGAGCGGTGTCTCATGGAAAGAAGTGGCCAAGCGCATTTGGGCGGAAATCCTCGAGGATGATGTCTTTGGCCGGGCCGCGCAGCTCGCCTACTATTTCTTCCTGGCCCTTATCCCTTTTTTGATTTCCGTGATTGCCAGCCTCAGCGTTCTTGGAGCTGCCGACCGTGGCCGCGCCCTGCTGCTTCAATTTTTCGCGGACGCTCTGCCGCCTTCCGCATCCGAACTGATCGAAATGACCTTCAATCAGATCATTCACTCCAGCGGCCCCCTGAAAATGTCCTTTGGAATTCTGGCCTCGCTCTGGTCCGCATCGATGGGAATGAACGCGATCATGGATACGTTGAACGCCGCTTACAAAGTGAAGGAAACGCGTTCGATGCTCAAGCAGTACGCCGTCGCTACCGGACTTACCGTGGGCATCGCCCTGCTCCTCGTGATTTCCCTGGTCATCGTGGTTTTCGGAGATACGATTCTCAACGCGCTCTCGCCCGGAAACATCCTGGCCGTCATCTGGAAAATTGCGCAGTGGCCTCTGGCGCTGGCCCTCATCTTATTGGCCTTCGCGATTATGTATTACTTCGCCCCGAATCTTCGCAATCGGCAGTGGCACTTGGTGACGCCGGGCTCAGTCTGCGGAGTCGTCCTATGGTTGATCGTATCCTTTGGGCTGCGCATCTATCTGCATTTTTTCAGCACCTATAGCGTTGGCTATGGTTCGTTGGGCGCCGTGATTGTCCTCCTGCTCTGGTTTTACCTCAGCGGAATCGCGGTCCTTTCCGGGGCTGTGGTCAATGGCGTTCTCGAAAACCTGGCGGGCACGGCCGAGCTGGCGCGGAGACGGGACGCAACGCCTTCCAAGGCCGCGTGACGGCAAAGCACGCAGCACGACCACACCCCAAGCTCGACATCCATACGGTCTGACCCATACTGCCACCCGAATGATCTAATTAACCGAGCTATCCCCAATTCGCTCGGGTCATAGCTCCGGACTCTCTGTTCCGTCACTTCGATTAAATTTGGCGAGGGTGCTATGTGGTTTCCCAGAACCGATAGCGCGAATGTCCATCGTTACCGCGAAACTGCCTGTGGCCTCATAGGAACGACGCGCCTTCTTGGACTTCTCAGACGCCTTGACGTCGGTAGTATACTGACCCCCAAATTTGGCGGCGAGGCGGAGATGTTTCATAGAAAAATGCGGTTGCGCACGGCTACCAGGCGCATTCTAGAACTCATCATCTTCATAATTTCGCTGCAGGCGGTCGCGTTTTCCGCCGCAGCAAATTCCCCGGCCGAGCTAACGCGCTTGGAACTGCTGCGCCTGAACACCCTGCATAAGGTCCTCTGCGCTTCACCGCGCCTAAGCTGCAGCTACGTGGATTCCATCTTTACGGATTCCCGCCTCACCATCTATCAGCCTCCGGCCCCTACGCCGCCGCCCGGCACGGAGCCGCCGCCCTCGCGTGTTCGCCAGCCGAACCCATATCTCACCGCCCGTTTCGGCTTGCTCGCGCCCGAATCCCTGGAGCGCTGCCGTTCGTTCGTCGCGGCGCACGCGTTGGCCTTCGACGCCGCGCAGAAAATCTATGGAGTGCCTCGCGAGGTGATCTGCGGGCATCTGCGCATCGAAACCGATTTCGGCATCGCCACGCCGCTCACGCCCTATCCGCTGGGGAGTTTCCCGGCAATCGACCGCCTCGTCTCGCTTTATATTCGCAGACCGGACTCGCTTCGCTCGTCCGCGCGCTTTATTCAGCGCCAGCGCTTTGCGGAAACGCAACTCACCGATTTGCTTATGGCCGCAAAGACGAACAGCTGGGACCTTTTCGAGATTCCCGGCTCATCTACGGGCGCAATTGGTCTCGTGCAGTTCGAGCCCTCGGTTTTCGATGTTGCCGTGGATGGTGATGGCGACGGCAAGATTGACCTCTTCGACCCCGAAGACGCTATCCTGAGCGTGGCGCATTACTTGGTCATGCACGGCTGGGACGACAAGGTCGATCATCAGAAGCGTGCCGTCTACGCCTACTACGGCGGCCATTACAATACCGACCGCGATAAGTACTACATGAAGGCCGTATTGGCTTATGCCGACGCAGCGCGTTCTTACCTTGAGGATCACCCCGTGGACCTCGGCGCTGGTTTTACGCCGGAACTACTGAGCGTTTCGATTAACTCAGATCCGGCTGCCAACTAATCCCTGAGATCTATCGGATCACTGACACTGGCGGTTCCCTCCAGCGCACAGGCGGGTGTTCTTAACGGCTAAACGAACAGGGAAGTAGCGACGAGCATTAGCGAGGGGGCAGCGCGACGATTCCCATCCAGAACATGTTTCCGCTGCCTACATCGACGTCGTATTTGCGCACAAAATCGAGTTTTCCGTCGTCGCGCACGCGGAACACAGCGAGGCTGGCCGGAACCGTGCGCACACCATCTGCCTCGCGCACGGGCATCTGCATCATGTTGGCCGCCACGAGAATTCTGCCGCTCGGATCGAGCGCGAACGTGCGTGCATGAATTCCCCGGGTATCGGCGTTCTGGATCAAGGTCGGCTCGCCGGTATTCTGGTTGATGGAGAAAACCGCGATGCTGTTTTCTCCCCCCACAAACACCGCCTTGCCCTGGAAATCCGTGGTGCCACTCGCCCGGTTTGCTAAGTACACGAATCTGCCATTCGGATGCACGTGAATCGTTCCCAGGGCCTGCCCGGGTCGAACGTTGGAGGGGTCCGTCAAGGTGTCTTTGGAAAACAAAGGCATGCGGCTCAGAGTCCCGTCCTTCAGCCTCTCGTACACTTGGAGCTTGTTTTGCCGCTCGAGTGAAAGAAAGATCCACGGTCGGGACGGATGAAAATCCAGGTGCCGGCTTTGAAAGTTGAACCCTCCTCCGGGAGCAATCGAAAGCCGGTTCGTCAGCAATCCATCTTTGTAGCCGAAGATCTTCAGAGCGCCGGGATCCTCCGGTTTCGTGGCAGTCGGGCCGTTGCCCCGGGTCACTAGAATCACCATTTCATTTGAGGGATCGACCCGCACCTGGTGCCCGTAGATTCCCACGTCGAGCGGCGCCGCGGGCATGATCCGCGGGCCAACGGTTCCGTCCGGCTCGATGCGATGCACCGTCACGCCGCTCGGATCGTTGTAAGCGGCCAGCACATGCGTGCCGGGGATGTCCGTCGTGACGTGAATCGGGCGCGACGGCAAGGGAGCTGGCGCGCCGTGAGGAAGGAGAGCTCCGGAGACTGGATCGATACGGAACGCGCTTAGACCGTGTTGGTTTCCCTTCGGCGCCGCACTGCCTTGCGCGACACTGCTGGGACCGCCGTTGCTCCAGGCGATATACAGATACTGCTTCGATGGATGCTGGACCGCTTCCTGCACGTCGGCCGGAAGCCTCACCGAGCCGCGTTTCACCAGAGTTGCATCGTTCACGTCCACGTCGTATTGCGTGAGCTCCGCCCCCACGGCCGCGTAGAGCACCACTCTGTTAGGGGCGGTCGTCTTGTCGGCTGTTGTCTTCTCAGCAGCAAAGGTTGCATTCGCCGGGAAACTCCCGAGCTGAGCAAGCGTCCACGAAGCGAGAGCAAAGACGGCGACCACGGGGATCGCGCACAGGCGCTTTTTCATAGAACCTCGATCCGGGCATCTCGATCTTTTTGTGTGCTGGAGAACCTTTGATTTCAGCTCTTTCCCGCTAACTCTTTAGCGCGCCTTTCAAGCGGGCGGCGGTGAAGGGCACTGACCGCAGCCGCACCCCCGTAGCGTCAAAGATGGCGTTGGCCAGCGATGCAGCCACCGGGGCAGTGGCAGCCTCGCCGGCGCCATATGGCGGCAGCGTGGGCCGGTCGATCAGCGCCACTTCGATGGGCGGCACTTCCGGGAACGTGAGGATGGGATAGCTCGCCCAATTGACGCTCGTGACGCGTGAACGGTCGAACTTCACCTCTTCGTGCAGTGCCCGGCTGAGCGTTTGCGCGATAGAGCCCTCGATCTGATTACGCAACCCGTCGGGATTGATCACCAGGCCGCAGTCGTGCGCGCAAGTCACGCGCCGCACGGTGACTTTACCGGTCTCTGGCTCGACCGCCACTTCCGTCGCCGTGGCGACGTAGTTTTCCGCTTGCTTGTAGCGCATGTACGCGAAGCCGCGCCCGACGAGCAAGCCGCCTTGGGTTGGCCGCGGCATTGGGGAGGGCCGCGTCTGCCACCCGATCATCTGCGCCGCGCGCTTGATCACCTCGATGGCGCGCGGATCGCTTAGGCCGCGCAGCCTGTATTCCACCGCGTCTACGCCCATCTCGGCCGCCATCTCGTCAACGAAGCCTTCCACGGCGAAAACATTGGCGATCTTTCCCGGCGCGCGCAGATTCGACGGGCGCAATGGCGTCTGCTTGAGCCAATGCGCCACGACCCGCACGTTTTCGGCAGCGTACGGCGGATCGCCATTCTGGGAAATCGCGCCGGAGCCCTGTCCATGCGCTTGTGGGATGCCTGCGGCGTCGGCAGCGAGCAGTGGACGATTCCCGGGAACCGTTACGGGAATCCACATCTGCGTCTCCCAGGCCGCGATTCGTCCCTGGGCGTCGAGCCCGCCGCGCAACTCGAGCATTTGCGGCGGCCCCTTGGGATCCCAGCCATGCTCATCCTCGCGCATCCACTGCACGCGCACGGGCTGTTTCACTTCGCGAGAGAGTAGAAACGCGTCGGCAGCCACATCGTCATTGCCATTTCCGCCGTAAGAGCCTGAACCGTCGAGGAAAATAACGCGCAGCTTTTCTTCCGGCATCCCAAAGACCTTTGCCAGTTGCGCGCGCTGGCCGTAAGTCCCCTGAGAGGCGGTCCACACCGTGGCGCCATCCTCGCGCACGTCGGCGACGGCGCAGGATGGTCCTAGCGACGCATGGCTCTGGCACGGCCAGGTATAGGTAGCGGAAAGCTGCTTGGCCGCCGATGAAAACGCAGCCGCCGGATCGCCGCCCTTGGTGACGCCCTTGGTAACAATGGTTTCGTCGTGATCGACAGCGCTCTCGCGGACGTAGCGTTCCAGGCCGTCGCTTCCGGGCAGGCCCTCCCACTCGGTCCAGGTAGCTTTCAACTCACGAGCCGCGCGAACCGCGGCCCATTCATCGCGCGCAACCACACCCAAAAAACTCTCGATGCGGATGACGCGCACATCGGGAATGCCGCGGATCGCAGACTCATCGACGGAGACGAGCTTTGCGCCGATGGCCGGCGGACGGATCACACGGCCGTGCAGCATGTTCGGCAAGGTGTGGTCCTGCACGTACTCGCGCTTTCCCGTGCACTTGGCCGGAACGTCGGGCCGCGGCAGCGGTTTGCCGACGATGGTGTATGTCGTCGGATCTTTGAGCGGTGCCTTCGCATCAACCTGGAGCTCGAGGCGTTTTCCGCCAATCAGCTTTCCGATGCCGATGCCCGCGCCGCCTGCGGCCGGGCGAACCATGCCGCCCGCAATGGTGAGTTCGTTCGCCGGACGCTTCAGTTGGGCAGCTCCGAGATTGAGGATGGCCTGTCGCGCCGTTGCCGCCGCCTGCCGCACGTCCACCGCGCCCCGGGGAATTCCTGAGCTGCCGCCCGTGCCGCCATGATCGGGCACCAGCGCCGTATCGCCTTCTACAATCGAGACGCTCTCGACCGGCACGCCGAGTTCTTCGGCGGTCATCTGGCTCATGGCGATACGCAAGCCCGTACCGACATCCACCTTGCTGGTGTAAATCGTCACCGAGCCATCGGCATGAAACGCGAGGAAGCTGTCGACCTGATGCGCATCAAGCGGCTTACCGAGATCCGAAATTGGACCCGAAGTTGAAGCGGCGCCCTGCGCGAGAACAAACTTGGGCAGGGAAGCGCTGAGGCTGAAGCCAACCACCACCGCGCCGCCCGTCCGGAGGAAATCGCGCCGTGAAACCGACCGATCTTGAGAAGGTGTGGCCATCGTCGCCTCCTTACGCCTTCGCCGCGCGGATCACGGCGGCGAGAATGCGCGTGTGCGTGCCGCAGCGGCATAGGTTGCCGCTGAGCGCCTGCTTGGCTTGTTCGAGCGTGGGATTGGGCGTCTGACGCAGCAGCGCGGTCGTCGCCATGATCATGCCGTTGGTGCAGTAACCGCACTGCGCAGCCTGTTCGGCGATGAAAGCGGCTTGCACTCGGTCAGGCCTCTCCGGCGTCCCGAGACCTTCGAGCGTTGTCACCGCGTGCCCCGCCGCCTGCTGTACCGGCGTCACGCAGGAGCGCACCGGCTTGCCGTCAAGCAGCACCGTACAGGCGCCGCATTGAGCCAGACCGCAGCCGAATTTCGTCGCGTGCAGACCAAGAGTATTTCGCAAGACATATAGGAGCGGCTGACCCGGGTCCCAGGAATCCACCGATACCATGCGCCCATTCACTCGAAACTCATATTTGGGCATAGGAGGCCTCCTTTGGCTTAAGACAGCAGTAACTGCGGGCACGCTTTAAGCAAATTTCCATTTGGTCCAATCCGCTAGATGGTAACTCACTTTGTCCCCAACCGAGCTCTCCAGCGCGTTCCAGCTCTTATCTCCCCCCAGCTTTTATCTCCCAGGGATACGCGCCCACATGCCCCGCTACACCGCGCCTTTCTCGAGTCGCTGCAAAGAAAAGTTCCGGTGCGGCGGTTTGTCCAAAGTGCGGGTGAATCTTGCCGGAGGCTGAGATGGCGGGAAACGAAAATAGCGCACTGGCGCCGATTTGGTCGGGCAGCGTGCTTTGGTGAATACGTGCCGCACAGCGGCGGAACGGAATCCTCTGGTAAAGCGTGAACGCCAGTTAGTGCAAGTAGCTGAAAATCTCTTCTTCTTACTTCTTCTCTAGATAGGACATACCTAAAGCCTGTCCGTTCGCCAGCACAACTCCGACGACACGGCCGACTGGATTGCCGCTCTTCACGGGCTCCACGGTGACGGTGACTTCATCCCCCGGCTTGAAGGTGTTCTTGCTCCAGCCCCGCTCGATCATGTCGGGAGCGTTGTTCGTCTCGGCGACCCAATGGGCCACATTACCTTTATCGTCTTTCGCGTCGAACTTCAGCCAGCAATGCGGATTGGCCCAAACCCACTCGGTGACCGTCCCCTTTACAGTGACTCTCTTTCCTACGTCAAAAGCAGCATTGCCATGATGCGCAAGCAGCGGAATGGAAGCGACCAAAGAACCAGCCAGCGCAAAAATCACTAGGAATTTAGCTTTCACGGTTATCCTCCGTCGGGTTAAAACCACCTTCAAAATGGCGTAACTGCAATTCTAAAGACCTGTAATCTGGCCCAAAACGTTCCAATTTCCTCGCACTACTTGCGTTGTTTGCTGTCCACGCCGCTGGCCGGGTCGCCGTAGTCCTTGTAATACTGTTCCTCTTCAGACGGTATGCACATCATTTCCACCACGTCGTAATCGGGCGTTTCCAGCCGCATCGGGAATTTGTTCATGGCGACCCATGGTTTTGTATACATCTTTGGATCGTCGATGGTCACCGTCAACTCCATATTGTTGCGGTCGATGCGATGAAATCGTTCTTCCACATGAACGCCATCGCTCACCGGCCGGCCGGCCTCGTCGAGCCACATCTTGGACTCGCCCTCGATGCCAATAGTATTCACCACCAAGGTATTGTCGTCCGCCCACTTGCCCACTGAATATCCGTAGTAACGCGGCTCCGGAATTTCCTTGGGGAGTTCACGCCCATCGATCCAAATCACGCGCCATCTTTTTTCAAATTCATACAAGACCGCAACTTTGTGCTCATCCTGCATGATCTGAGTATGCCGGAATTGATAAAAGTCGGCCCGCGGGAAGCCCATCGGGTCACAGATATTTCTCGGATCATTACTAAGCGATTCGAGGACGCGTTCCTCGCCCTCTAACGGTTTGTGGGCACGATAAGTTTCCAATCCGAATGCAGTAAAGGGCGGCTCATGCCCAGGCTTGCCGTCAGACGGCATATCGCGCGGGCCGAAGGCCTGGATGCCGTCTCCCGGTCCGCGCGCCGGCTCCCAGGTTCCCGAGATGTCATGACGCGGAGCAGGACCGGGCTTCTCACCAGGCTTCAGGGCGTTGGTTACGGGTGTGCCCCAGCCATCCCGGAGAATGGGTCCAGAAGGTGTTGTCTTATCCTTGCTGGCGTCGGAGTTACTGCCGGAACCAGTTTGGGCAGACGCCATCGTTGGAGATATTAAGAATGCCAGTACTGCAGTTAATGAAATCGCTGCAGCCACATAACTGCATTTGTAAATCAATGAGGTGGAATTAGACATATCGCTAAACGAACTGAAACACTCCTCATTCAACTCCCACTCGGCCCATCAGAGGAGATTTCCAGTTCTGTGTGCCCCTCCGCAGCAGACTATACGCGACGGCAATCAACAGAGTCAATTCCCGCGCACAGGGGCGAGGCGGTGATCCAAGCAGCCAAACACCAATCATTGTGCGCTGTAATCGCGCCGCATCCTCGAAAAGACTTGACAAAAATAAAGGGCAGGATTACACGGGTCGGACGCGTTCAGCAGTTGAGCCCTTTCTTGGAAGATTCGGAACCCACGGGCTGCTAGGAACAAGTCACGGGATGCGGAAAAAGGGGAGTTCATGAGTTTCTTGTCACAGTCGAAGAAAGCGAATTTACGCTTTACGGCGCTCATTGCTTGCTTCTTGTGCAGCCTGCCGGCTCTTGCGCAACTTAATCTCGGCCGCATTACCGGAGCGATTACGGATCAGACCGGCGGTGCCATCGTTGGCGCCACGGTCACCGTCGTGGATGTGGCCAGAGGCGTCTCGCGCCCCTTAATGACGGATAACGCTGGAGAATACAATGCGCCCGGCCTCACGCCGGGCACCTACACGGTGCGCGCGGAAGCCATGGGTTTCAGAACTCTCGAACGGCAAAATGTGCCGGTCCTGGTTGGTGGGGAGGTCCGTGTCGATCTGACGCTGCAACCTGGCGAGCAAACCCAGACGGTAACCGTTACTGAGACGCTCCCCATGCTGAACACGACCAGCTCTACCCTGGGAGGGACTCTCGAAACCCAGCAAATCGCCGAGCTGCCTTTAAATGGCCGCTCCTTCGTGAAGATGATGAACTGGGTTCCCGGTACCCAGACAATCAACGGCAATGACTTCAACTTCAATGGGACGAACAATCACGCTCAGGTATGGATGTTTGATGGCATAGACGAATTCAATCCCTATGGCACCGGGCCCATCGTTGGCGGAACCTCGGGATTTACCGAGGCCACCATCATGCCCCTCGATTCCATCAATGAAGTCAATATCCAGACGAATCCCAAAGCGGAGTACGGGTGGAGACCGGGCGCCGTCGTGAATACCGGCGTGAAATCCGGAACCAATGCCATGCATGGCACGGCCTTCGCCATGGGTCGGGATACGGCCCTGGATGCGCGAAACCCATACCTGTTATCCACACAGCCGAAGTCCACGGATAATTTCGAACAGTACGGCGGCAGCCTTGGCGGGCCCATCATCAAGAGCAAAGTATTCTACTTTGGAAGCTATGAAGGGCAGCGCTACACCGTGGCCGTGCCGGGAAATTCTCAGAGGCCAGTCGCGCTTTCAGGACTGGGAAACAAGACAAGTATTCCGGACGCCATCGCCGGCATAAACGCTGTGAACCCGGCACTGCTCAGCCAGTTGAGCGTTCAGATGACCGGCTGTAACTTTTCCAACCCGAATATCACCTCACTCGTTGGCGCGACGGTCGCCGCTGCCTGCAACCCCGCCAGTGCTGGCCCGGGCGCGCTCCCCGGCGTTGGAAGCGCCGGCATTTTCTTTAATGGCACGGGCTCGAAAGCGGTTCCTATCGCCACCCCTCTTACCGGCGGCTCCGACAATGGCATCGGCAAAATCGATTACCACTTAAATGATCACAATTCGTTGAACGGCGAATATTTCATGGGTGAAGGTTTCTCTGACCAGGAGAATTCACCCATATCCACCGCGGAGAATTGGTGGCTGACCGGAAAGTTCACCCGAGCCCAGCTGGGAAGGGTAGTGTGGGTTAACACGCCGAATTCCAATTGGGTGAACGAGGCCAGGTTTGGAATCACCAGGGAATACCAAACGGGTTCACCAGCTGAATGTACGCAGAACCTGGGGCAGCCCAATTACCTCACTGCTTACGGTTTTGTTGATGTTCCTGCTCCGCCGCCATTTTGTGGATTCCCGCAACTCACTGTTACCGGGTTCACCATTCTGGGCACGAATGAAACCAGCGGGGGCCCCTCCGATGTCCACTGGACTGACTTCGCCGGAATCGACAGTGTCTCCTACACTCACGGCAAGCATCAGTTCAAGTTCGGCGTTGAGATCCATAACACAATCCTCAACGGAACGACGAAACTCAACTATATTCACGGTAAGTTGACCTTCGGTCAGGCTTCCGCCTTCCCTGGGGCTTCCCCCCTCGAAGATTTCCTTACGGGCACAGTAGGGACTTCGTCGGTCCTTGTTGGCAATAACTCCGTGCCAGGATTCTCAAACCTGAGCTACAACCGCTACTCTCTGTTTGGCCAGGACGATTGGAGGCTCACGCCAAAACTGACGGTGAATCTGGGACTGCGCTGGGAAATTACGCCTGCGCCCGCGCCCGGCCCGAATCAGTTCGGCACGTTCAATCCAAACTCCGGCATGGTACAAGTTGGCAAGCAGATCAGTTCTTTGTACCCGACGGACTGGAAGCAATTTGAGCCCCGTCTCGGATTGGCTTATGACATCTCAGGCAAGGGCACGACGGTTATCCGCGCAGGCGCTAGCCTGATTTACGAATGGTTGCCCATCAACGGATTTATGTCGCCAAAACAAGGCGCCGCGGTCAATGTCATCCCCACCGGCTGGGCATTGTTTGACGCAAGCGGAAATCGCCTGCCAAGTCCCGGCACGATCGTCACCGGTAACCTCTCGCCCCCTGCGAGTGCGCTCACTTGGGCGCCGGGCCAGGACATCTTTAACTTGAATCCGAGCTTGCTCTCCTGTGGGAATGGTTTGGTGCCCGTAACGATCGGCGGCCTCTCCGTGACTCCTTCGCCCTGCAACATTCAGCCGATCAATCCCAATTTCAAGCCAGGCTATGTCAGTACGTTTACCTTGGGCGTTCAGCATGCCATCACCAATAATCTCTCGCTCAGCGTTGCTTACGTGGGCACGCTCGGCCGCTCGTTAGCGGAAAATGTGGATATCAATCAACCTGGTCCGGGCATTGCAAATTCTAAGAAGAGCCCCGAGGCCGAACAGGTCCGCCAGCCCTTCTACGGTCGCTTTCCGTACCTGGGCCAGATCTTTGAATTCACCAATGGCGGTATTTCCAATTACAACGGTCTGCAAGTAGCCCTGAACTCGCGCGCGTATCACGGCGTGACTTTTTCCGCCAACTACACGTATTCCCACACGCTCGGTAACGTCGACAATGACTATGGCTCATACTTCATGCACAACGAAAATCCACTCCTGGATTACGGGTCTCTTAATTATGACTTCCGCCACGCCTTCAATTTCACAATCACCTATGCCGTCCCGGGAATCAAGTCGCCGGCACAACTGCTGCAAGGCTGGGAACTCAATACAGTCCTGTCCGTGCTCAGTGCCACGCCTTATAACGTGCTTGACTCGACCGATCCCACTGGAACAGGCATAGGACAAGATCGCTGGACCGTGCTTGGCAATGCCGCCAATCTCAAATCTGGTGTGGTCGAAGGATCTATCCCGTGCTATGGCGTGAAAGGCAGTACTTTCGACGAGTTCCCCTGCACCACAGTGGCCAGCGTGGCGGCCATGCCCATGCAGTGCCAAACTGCGGCCTCGACTGAGCCCACCGGTTTGCGCGATTCGACTCTCCCGATTGGTGCGACTCTTCCGGTAACCGAAGGCGGTGGACTTAACACCGTGACGACAGGACTCCAGACGCTTGCTTCCGTAGGCTGCTATTTCGAAAACGGAACGGCGATGGTGCCTCCTGCTCAAGGCACCTTCGGTACTATGAGCCGAAACGGCCTGCGCACGGGCCTGCCTTTCCGCGAGTGGGACGCATCGGTGACGAAATCGTGGAAATTCAAGGAACGGCTCACGGCGCAGTTCCGCGTCGAGATCTACAACATCATCAACCACCCGATCTACGATCTGCCAAACACCGACCCCAGCGACCCAACTACATTTGGCGTGACCACGGATCTGAATAACTCGGGTGACCCCGTGCTTGGCACCGGCGGTCCGCGCCAAATCGATTTGATGTTGAAGTTGGTCTTCTAAGCAAGTCTGGCGAGAGGGGAAATTGAAACCCTCCCTCTGACGCGCCTTGCAGGATGAGGAATTCACCTGGGAGGGTGAAGAGCGCGGTCTACGCGGGGACGGCGTTTTTTAGTAGAGGTCCCGCAAATCGGGGAAAAATCAGGAGAGCCTCACGCACTCCCTGAGCCTGAGCCGTTTTAAAAAATCAGTTGGACTCTTTGTCTTCACCGCCGCCCAGTTGGCTATCCCTTAGCATTTTCCCATCGGGAAACACGACCCTGTTTAGACGACCCACTGGCCTGCCGGATTTGGCGGGCCAAAGGTAGATCGTGACTACGTCCCCCGGCTGCAGAGAATTTTTGGTCCAGCCCAGAACAGTGACTGCCGGTGGACTGCCGATTTCGGCCGCCCAATGTGCAACGTTGCCTTTGTCATCCTTTGCGTCGAACATGACAATGCAGTGAGGATTATTCCAGGCGAATCTCGTCACCGTCACATCTTTCATGGCCACCACGGCGCTGGCATATGCCGCACTTCCATGATGTGCGAATAGTGTGCCGGAACTCGCTAGAAGGATCCCCAACAGGGCTAAACAGATAAGATTGCGTTTCATCGCGCCTCCGCAACCGGAGCCTGAACTCTTACCGCAGGTAGCTGCGGCGCAAACATATGCCAGTGCGTTTTTGGTGTCAAGCATGCCATCCGTCGGCTACTTGCCAGAGCTGTCGCCGGCAGGATCGCCAATGATGCTCAAATATTCTTGCATCAGCGAGGGAACGCAAATCTCTTCAGGCAGCTGTTGATTTGGAATCCACTTCAAACGCGAGGTGGTGATCACGAACGGCTTGGTATAAGCCTTCGGATCATCAACCGTGACGGTCACTTCCAGGGTGTTGTGATCCAGGCGCGTGTAGCGTTCCTGAACGTGCATGTCGATGCTATGCGGGTGGCCTGCGGTGTCCAGCCAGCTCCTTTCATCGCTTCCTACCTGTCCACCACGAACGTGTAATCTCCCTCCCAGCGTCCGACCGAATAACCGTACCAGCGCGGATCAGGCGCATCCGCGGTGCGGCCGCCTACATTCTTGGGAAGCTCGCGGCCATCGGTCCAGATGTCCCGCCATACTCGATTGAACTGCGATAGCTGGATCATTCTGCCGGGCATCGGAGCGAAAGCGAATCCCCTGGTTTGGTAAACCAGGTCGCGCGGGAAGCCCAGCGGATCGCAGTACTTCATGGGATCATTGGATTCTGCCTCGGAATACTGTGAATGGCTTTTATGCGTCCGAAACCGCTCCTCTCCCCACGCCGTCATGGCAGACACCGGGTTCTCTTTCGGGCTCGCTGGCCCTGCCCAAAATCCGGTTATGTCCTGACGCGGAGCAGGCCCCCCGCTGCCGTTCTTGGAGAGTTGGTCGACCACTGTTTTTCCTTGGTCCGCCCGGATAGGTTTATTCGGGTCGCGCGTTTGGGCGGACGCATAGGACGAAAACAATAGAACTCCCGCGAGACCAACGAAGCAGCCTTTACGCAAATTCATCATTTCGACACCTCTTGGCCGAGATCCCAATATTTGATCCCAATCTCAAGGGCTAACCGCACGGCCGTATCGATAACGTCCTTCTTACTTATATCCATCTTGCCATGCATCTTCTGGAGTGCCCAACTTTTTCCGCCCAATCCTCGCAGATATTTGCGGGATTCGCAACGAGGCCGTGGTTCCGAATCCCATGCCGCCCATCAGAGTTCCGAAACAAAAAACTTTCAGGAGCATTTTCGCGGACTGAACGCCTTGTCTACCGTGACGATCTTGCCGTAAAAATAGCGTCCGGCTCGCCACGGTAATTCTCGTAGCGCCGGTGTCGGCTCATATGGAGAAGCTGAATCTTAGAAACGGCTTTTGGGAAAAGGAAAATGTACGCGCGCTTCGGCAGCCGTTCCGATGCAAAAACTCTGGCCCGGCGGGCTGGCATTGGTGTATAAGCTCTGCCAAGTCTCCGATAATCGAATGCTTCGCGATATAATCCCGCGATGTAAGCCCCCGATAAAAGCCCTTGATAAATTGATAAAGGAGGATCCGTGAAACCGATGAGATTGCTGTCAGCGATCTTTGTGATCGCGGTTGTGTTTGGCAGTTGGGGAAGCGCTCGTGCCCAAGGTGAGATCACTCTGCTGGCGGTGGGTCCGATGCGCGCGCCAACGCAGAAGATTGTGGCGAACTTCGAAGCCAAAACCGGCTACAAGGTCAAAGTGACTTACGGCAACGGCGCGGACACCAGAAGAATGGTCGCAAAAGGCCAAACTTTGGACGTGAATCTCGTCGTGTATCCCTTTCCAGGGGCCATCGCTTCGGGAACCATCGATCCCAATAGCGCGACAACCGTGACGAGTATTCTGACCGCTGTGGGCGTACCTAAGGGCCGGCCCCACCCTGACATTTCCTCGCCCGCCGCGGTGAAGAAAGCGCTGCTGGCGGCGAAGAGCATCGGCTACGAGGACCCCGACTTCACCGCCGCCGGCGAGGGACCTTGGGAGGTGTTGACCAAGCTCGGTATCGCCGACCAAGTCGCCGCCAAGAGCCAGGTGGAACTGGGGCCCGGCGCTCAAGGCATCTCTCCTAGCGCCACGAATAACGCCACCAAAACGAACAAGCGGCTGGAAAACGGAGATATCGACATCGGCATGCTCATGCTCAGCGACATGGTCCCAGACAAGGACAAATATGACATCGTGGGAGTTCTCCCGCGCAAGATCTGCACACCGGTCCCGGTTGTGGGATTCATCTCCACGCACGTGAGCGACGCCGTGAAAGCCAAGGCGTTGCTGCAATATCTGGCCTCCCCAGAGGCGGCGCCGATCTGGAAAGACGCGGGTTACGAGCCTCGCAGCTAAAGAGCCTTGCCTGCAAAGACCGTCTTGCCAAATGGCGGCGATATGCTCATGCCGATCGCCGAGACTCCGCTTGAGCAAATCGCGAACCCTAGCCGGCTAAGTGTCTCGAATTCGCAATAGGCCCGTGGGCGAAGTTCGGTGTTCACTCTTGAACAAGCTAAGGTCTTCCCCGTATTTCGATGGCCAACGTTGTCCTCTACGATGGCGCGACGTGACCAGAGTCCTTGTAGTTGACGACCAAGCCTTTGTGCGTAAGACCATTCGCTCCATGCTGGCGGATAAGACCAGCTGGATACTCAGCGAAGCTCAGAACGGTAAAGTCGCGGTTCATCTCGCCAAAAAGAATCACCTGGATGTCGTGGTCCTGGACTTGGTCATGCCTGTCATGGGCGGGCTCGCAGCGGCCTACGAAATCGGCAAGATTGCGCCGCGGACAAAGATTGTGTTCATCTCCAGCCACTACACACTTGGTCAGGCAGCAGGCTTAGATCGGCTTTTCGGCGCTGCTCATTTTGTGCAGAAGTCTGAGATTGGGAAGGAACTTATCCCCACAATCAAAAAGCTCTTACGGGCCTGAGTTACGCACCGGCAGTCCGCAAGTGTGCCGCCCTCCCCGACATCTAAAGGTCCATGGGCGACGGAGTGATTTACCTGTGGCAAAACCCCGTTGTTGACGTCTTCTTCGCCGCTCCCGAATCTCTCCCGTCAAAGATCGCTGTGGCAAAGGAACCCATTGCCACTCGACTCACGAACGTGCCCGAACCTGATGAAGATGAGAGACAGGCTTTGAGGGATGCGCTCCGCGCACTGCGCGTTCTCATGGCAGAGGCATGTGTCCAATAACTACGGCAGGAAGTCGCTAAGCCCCACCCAACGTTTTCCTGACTGTGAGTTTCATTGTTTCTCCTTCTTTCTTTGAGGTGACTTCGGTATCGTACAGCGAGGTCCAACGCGCTATCACAGACCGGCTCGTAAGAGGTGGGTTTGCCGATTCCAGCGAAAATTCTGGTGGTTGATGACCAGCCGTACGTGCGCCAAACCTTGCGTTCCTTATTGGCGCGGCAGCCAGGCTGGGAGATTTACGAAGCAGGAGACGGCAAAGCTGCTGTGAAGTGCGCACGAGAAGTTGACGTCGATCTGGTAGTCATGGACATTTTCATGCCAGGAATGAACGGTATCGAGACCGCCCATGAATTGCGCCACGTCCCTCCTGAAACAAAGATCATAAAGATCATATTGATAAGCAGCCACTGCTACCCGCCCAGTCAAGGCATTGCTTTAGCTCGTCTATTGGGTGACTGTAGCTTCATGGAAAAGAAAGCTGCGGCGAAGGAATTGGTTCAGGCAGTGACTCGGATGTTATCGCCAGACAGTCAAACCGGCGGGGTTGAACTGCTGAGCGGGCAATGAGCGCCGCGCACTATGAAACCATTCGTGCGTTAGCGGCGTCAAAAAAACAACTCATAGAACACACCCCGGTAAGCAGCGGCGGCTTAGCCAAGGCTGCTTCCTTTTTTTTGCGCTGTTAAGGTAATCGGATTCCCGGCGGTCAACACGTATCTCGTCAGGTAGCCAGTTCCCGATAAACCGCGGTGGCCGCAATGGGTCGACGCAATACTGGCTCAAAATCTAGTAACAGGAGCCTCAAGAGCTACATTCGACCTCGGGCTTTAATACAGACGGAAAACCTGTCCTGTTTAGGTTTAATTGAGTACAGCTCGGAAAGATCAGTTCACTGCGAGAAGTGTTGTCCGATCAGTCGATTAGATGGTGTTGCATCGACCGGTTGAGCTGGCACGCAATTATCGGAAGGGTACTCTGAGATATTGCCACGTGGGCAGCGAACATCTTGCTGCCGCGGTCCAGAAGCTTTGCGCGTTCAAGCCGGTAAAGGCTGCTGAGGGGAACGAATGATCGGATGGTCAGGCAAACGCAGAGTCAGGAAGAACGTTGGTGGACGGCATGGGACTCGACCCCAGGGTCTCCCCGCCATCGCATTCCTTTGCGCTAAGGCTTGTCGCCGGCGGACGGCACCGGCTTGACCGTAATCGTCACATCCGCGCTCGTCGTTAGTTCTCCGTCGTCCGCGGTTGCCCGCAGCACATATGTCCCCGGCTCCGCAAATCGCGCTGTCCCGACCGCCCGGCCGTTGCTAACCGCCATCGGTCCAGCGGAGTCAAATGTGACCTTCGCCGGCCCGCGATATTCGAACCATTTAACGGATAGTCCTGGCGGGCGAAGTCCCGTAGCGTTATTGGTTTGAGCTTGAGGAATTGCTCCCGCGGTGGCCGCTCGAGCGGGGCGCGGCTTGGGAAGCCCATCGTCGCTGACCAATGCGATTAGCTGAACCGGTCTCGTTGCCTCCGCCGGCGGAACTGGTGCGATCGCGATGGACGGAGGCTTGTTGGGATCGTCGTCGCCGGGATTCAGATTTCCGCGCGTTTGGATCAAGCGTTCGAGAATCTCCTCCTCCGGGATCAGTTGCGCGTATGCCTTTTCCGTCCGGCCATGAGCAGTGATCGTCCAGACCAGTTCCTGCTGCCCCCAATCTTTCGGCACCTGCACTCGAAACACCCAGGGCTGACGCCTCGGAAGGAAGTAGGTTGGTTGACCGCGATCGGCCTCTCCGGGTTCAATTTTGTTGTCGGGACCGGCCGGAATGACGGGTTCTTCCTTCCAATTGCGGTTGAAGTAACCGAACACAAAGGTGAATGTCCCGTCCGGGTTCCGCAGCCATCCCTCGTACACGGGCACGACGTCCTGGCCGCTCGAAAACTGGGTTTGCGAATTGTATGTAGGAAGCTGCGACAATCCTTGGGCGCGCCCCCTGGCCGGGCCGCCGAGCAGCAGACTGCCGGTCAAGATGCAGATCAGAACGCGGACGTCTGTCTTCATTGCTTCAAGCGGCTGTCGAGCTGATCCTGCTCGTGGGTCTTCGTCATTTTTTGTCTGGCTTGCACCCGTTGTTGGAAGTCGGCCTCATCCAGGTAATACAAACTGACCCACGCAAAACTCATCTCATCGATGGTCCGCTGGCCATATCCAACCCAGTTTTTCGGATTCGGATTGAACCTGTTATTCACGGTGTTGTCATGCCAGGTGGTGATGTGAATGATCGTGCCGGCAGGCAGCAGCGGAGCCACGTCTTCGGCATAAGGGTAGGTGATGCTCCAGCCGAATTGGTAATCGCTCACGCAACTGAGCGTCTCGGTACGCGCCGGCCCCGGGCGCGCTGAATCCGGCCTCACATCCGGATAGATCGCCTCCATGCATTGGGCCTTGCCGCGTGTGTGAAAGTGGGGCTGAAACGCCGAAATCAACGCGGGCCTCTGCAAACGAAAATAGCCATCGCTCCGCGTAATCTGGCCGGGTGGCAAATCAAGTTCGGTGACGTCTCCCATGTGTTGGGTAAACGTCACGTACTTGGGCACGAATCCCTTTGGGTAAAACTTGAATGCCACGGACACGCTGACCGGAGTCTCCTCGCCTGATGGATGGAGATGGAGATTGAGGTGGATCTTGGAGCCCGCCCTGATCAGGCGTCCCGAATTTTCCGGAAAGAGGTCGGCGTTCTTGCCCACGGCGTATTCGTTCAAGAACAGCCCGACCGGGTCCGCTTCCGGGTCTTCGACCAGATTTGTCGTCGCGTGGTGCACCACTTTGAATCCCGACTCCGGCTTGGTCTCCACGGCCGACAGGTACATGTCTTCCTTGAAGCCGGGATCCAGGTCGATATCGTAATACTCGTCGCCCCCTTTTGCTTTCAGCTTGTATGGCTTAGGCATCGAGACCACGAAATCGGGCGTCCCGATATGCCATTTATCTGGGTCGCTGAATTGCCGCGGCGGCGGCATATCCGCTGGGTTGCCTTCGAGAGCGCCCTGGTCCACCCAATTCGAAATCGCCGCGATCTCCGCATCGCTCAATGATGGATCGTCTTTAAATTTCGTGATGCCGATGTTCCGATCGATGTGCCAGGGCGGCATGATGCGACGCACGACTCTGTCCTTGATCGCGCGAGCCCAGGGCCGTGCGTCTTGATAAGTCAGGAGGGACATCGGGGCAATCGACCCGGGACGATGGCAGGTCTGGCAGGAGCGCTCCAGGATGGGAGCCACGTCCTTGCTGAATGTGACGGGAGCGGTCTGCGCCGGCTTATCGGAATCCGCACAAAGTGCCGGGGCTTGCGTTATCCCTGTGAGGGATATAACGAAGAGGATCGAAAGGCCCACACGCATGGTGCCCTCCAAGAGTGGCGCCATTTGGAGGCGAGTTTCAGCGACCACTTGCCGAGCAGTATACACCTGTAGCTAATAATGGGAGCTTGAGGACTCAATGGGATTGGCCATCGACAACCAGCGTGGTGGATTCTCTACTGCTTGACGTATTTCGTTACGCCCCTCAGTTGTGCTTCCGCTGTGTACAGATTGCCGGCGGCATCAACCGCAATGGCTTCCCCCGTGGTGCCTTCGGGAGCATCCGTCTTGTGGGCAGGAATGAACATCGTCACTTTGCCGTCGTTCAGACTCCCAATCCGGATCCCCCTCAGCCAGCCCGGGTGAACCTTTTCGGACGATTCCGAGTCGGATGTGTAAATGACGTCGTTTCTGTCGATGGCCAGGCCGCTCACGCGGCCGAAGTCGTCGTACTCACGGAGAAACTTCCCCTCCTTGGTCAGCATTTGGATACGGTGATTGTGGCGGTCGGCGACAATCAGCCGGCCCTGGGAATCGAAGACGAGCGCGTGCGGAGTGCGGAAGTCGCCCAGCCCGGTTCCCGTCTTGCCAATGGTTCTGAGGAACTTGCCATTCTTGTCGAACACCGAGATGCGCCCCACCAGATTCGGATCCCGCACATCGGTATGGCTCTCGGCCACGTAAACGTCACCGTTGCTCGGATCGGTGGTGACGAAAGTCGGTTCAGTCAGGGCCTCGGGAGGATTTCCCTTCACTCCCAATTTCCCCAGCGTCATTAAGATCTTGCCCTCAGGGCTGAACTTGATGACCACGCTTCCCTTGTTTTGTTCTTCGGGAAACTTCTTGAGTTCGTCCGCGCTCGGGGCTCGTGCGTCGGTCACCCACACGTTTCCATCGCGATCGACATGGATGCCATGCGGCCACACGAACATGCCCCCGCCAAAGCTTCTGATCTCCTTGCCTGACTCATCGAATTTGTGGACTGGGTTCGCCTTCGTACCGAGGCAGCCGGGGATGGTGCCTGGCGAGCATCTGTCCGTCGCCCACACAGACTTGCCGTCTACGTCGATCGCCACGCCGTTCGAGCCGCCCCAAGGCCTTCCCTCCAGCTGTGCCCAATTTCGAATGACGCGATACGGATTCGGACCGCTGTTGACGGGCTGAACTTTGTCCGTCTGAACGGTGCCTCCCCGCTCCTGCGCCTGAACATTCGTTGCGGTCAGCGCAACGCAGGCGGCGATCAGCGCTGCCAGCGAAAACCTTACACAACCTGACATAGGCATCTCCACACTCTTGTCTGCAAGTAACGGCTGTAGACCTTACCCGCTTCAAAATCGTCCACAGCACTTTCGGTTGCCAGAATAGTCTCGAAGCTTGGAAAGAACAAGCAAGTAGCTGCGATCGAATGGTTTCGACCTACGCTCATCGGAATGAGTCGTGCTAGCTGCCGTCGCGAATGACGCGGCACGATTCGATATCAAAGGTCACTTCCCCGATCGTAAGTCGCGTCTGATCGCGCAGGCCGGCGACGAAGCAGAGGAATCGCCACACGTCGGCAAAGTTGCTCACCAGGCCGATGGAAGCGCGAATGGCGCCAGCGCTCTTGTGACCCCGATCCTGCATCAGTCGTACGAAGCCAAGCAGATTGATGTCCGGCCCCATCGTGAGCGCGGCCCGCATGTCTTCTTCAGTTAATCCCTCGGCGATCTCTCCGGCGCCGGGATTGCAGAAGCAACCAGTGCGGAGCGAGATACCTTCTTGGCCGGCCAATTCCTCGACGCGTCGGTAATCCAAGAGGTGTCCTTCTGGGTCGTAAAGGTTCAGCGTCACGGTTCCGCCGCGCGCTTGTGTCGTCGTGGGCCCATAGATGCGGACCATGGCACGGCCGTTGCTGTGCCGCAAAGCCAACAATTCGTCGAGCATCCATCCCGTTAGGCAGCGGACCCGTTCCGTGATCATTTCCATGCCAATCGCTTGAAGGTGACGCAACCCGATTTCGACAGCAGGGATGGAGAGGTAATTCAACGTGCCGTCCTCGAAAGCGGCTTCGCCTGGAGCGAGCACGTGAGCGCCACCCTGAACGGATGCAAAGTTGACGGTGCCACCTGCGAACCACGGCCGTTGTAGCTTCGCAAAAGCGGGTCTCCGGATGAGCGCGGCGCCGACACCCGTCGGATATCCAAACATCTTGTAGAAGGATACCGTCAGGAAGTCCGGCTGCACCGCCTTCAGGTCCAAGCGGTTCGTGGGAACGTAGGCGGCTGCATCGAGCAGCACGCGCCAACCCTTGTTTTGTGCTCGGGCCACCAGATCAAGCGGGTGTTTGACCCCCGAAAAATTCGACTGTGCAGGATATGCGAACAAATTTTCACGTACCGGGTCGGCATCGTCCAGCAGTGTTTCCAAACGGCCCGTATCCACGCGCAGCCCTGGCGCGACCAGCGGCGCGTAATGAATCGTGGCGCCTTTGACGCGCGCAAATTCGCGAATTCCGTTTACGGAGTTATGGTTATCGAAGGTAAGCAGGAACCGGCTTCCCGGCGCAAACGGAAATGACTCGCCTATCAGTTTGAGCGCCCCGGAGGCGTTTGATGTGAAGACTAGAATGTAGTCCTCGGCGCTGGCGTTGAAATAGCTCAACACATATTGGCGGGTACGTTCGACGTGCTCGGTCATTGCCGTCGAGGTTGGGTTCGTGGAGTGTGGATTCCCCAGAATGCTGGAGCGCAGCATGGCGAGGTGCTGCTCGAGCTGTGTTTCCGCATACAGCGAACCGCCGGTGTAATCGAGGTAGACCTGTCCTTGCTTTTCGAGCCCCCGATATCCAGTCGCCCGCAATCGGTCCAGCGCGGTGGTTTTGACATAGTCCGGATATCGCGCTATGAAGTCCGCATACGCGCCCTCGCTCGGAGTTTTCTTGTTGGCGGTGCTCGTCGCCATATGCGCTATCTTATGCCCCGAGCTTTGTCTTTCGAAAGAGGACCAGCAGGTTAAATGAGAAGCCATCGAGCCAGGCGTTTCCTTCCTGCCGAAATTGAAGAATACCGCGACGCGCGATGGCGCCGTGAAAATACGGCGTGCATCGAAACAGTCGTACAGGCCGAGGAGTTTATCGAACGCGTCGGTTTTGCGGCCTGCCTGACCGACGCGCGTCAGCCTGGGCCGTCGCTTTATGTGGCTGTTTGCGGCCGGCGCGACGCCACCATGCCGCGCAATGTGCAGAAAGATCCGGAAAGCTCTCATACTTGGATATTGAAAGATGAAGTGATGCGGCGCGGTCGCGTTTACTACGGCAAACTGGCTCGCGGCAAAACCATGTTCCTCGCGTCTCGAATGATCCCCTATTTCAAAGCGCTCTGGGGGATACCGAAACGTGAAGAGAAGAAGCGCTTGGGCCAGCCGGCGCTCCAAGTGTTGCGAGTTTTGCGCAAGGAGTGGGAGATGGGAACGGCCGACCTGCGCCGCGAATCAGGCGTAACGGATCGTAAAAGGTTCGCGCAGGCGTTGGACGAACTGCAAATGGCCATGATCGTCGTGCCCAACGAGGCGGTTTACCAACGAAAATTCAGCTATTTGTGGGGTTTGGCCGAGGAGCGTTTCCCGGAGGAGCTGGCAACGAAGGTAGATCGTCACACCGCTCTCCGCGAAATCGCCCGCTGCTTTCTTGCGGGGGCAGGTATGACGGTTCCGGGAGAACTGGCGCGTGTCGTCGCGTTGACGCGTCCTGAAGCAGGACTGGGTAACCGAGCCTTGGTAGAGGAAGGCTATGCCGTGAAGGTGTCTCACGGTACGTACCGGCTCGCTACGTTAGATGTAACCGGTTCGAGCACGCACCCTGATCTCCTCGAACACTCATTGCCATGATACTGGGGTGCGTGTGGACCATGCGTTGTGAGGGAGGAGCCAATGGAACATGAACGATTTGAAGGTGAACGCACTCTGATGCGCATTTACATTGGTGAATCCGATAAATGGCATGGCAAGCCGCTCTACCAATCCCTCGTCGAATATTTCCGCAAAGAGGGATTGAGCGGCGCAACCGTGTTGCGCGGCGTGGGCGGCTACGGCTCGACCAGCCGCTATCATACCGACAAGATTCTTCGCCTCTCGCAGGATTTGCCCTTGGTAGTCGAAGTGGTCGAAGATTCCGAGCGCGTGGAGCGCGTTCTTCCCAGGCTCGACGAAATGATTGGCGGGGGATTGATTACGCTGGAGAAGGTGCGCGTGATCTTATATCGCGCCCACAAATAGCTCGGGCTTCGAGCTACTCAGGAAAGCGGATCAGACTCGGAGTCTAGGAGATTCGTCATGAAAACACTGTTGTTCGGTAGTGCGCGCCTCGTGACATTGCTTCTCATCGTCACGTCAACGCTGGCGGGCGCGGGCGGATACCAGGTGATCAAGCGCATTTCCATTCCTGGTGATTCTGGTTGGGACTACATCACGGCCGACAGCGAAGGCCGGCGCTTGTATGTTCCCCATGGAACGGAAGTAGTCGTGCTCGATCTCGACTCTGGCGAGATTGTCGGCAGGATTTTGGGACAGAAGGGCGTACACGGCGTGGCCGTTGCACGGGACTTTGGACACGGCTTCATCAGCGCCACAGACCCGGGATCGGTCACCATGTTTGATCTCAAGACTCTGGCTGTGCTGAACAAAGAAAGCGTAGGAAACGATCCGAACGGGATTATCTATGACCCGTTGACCAAGCGTGTTTTCAGCGCGGATCGTGGCAGCAAGCGTGTCACCGCCATTGACGCCAGGACCGGCAAGATCGCCGGTGCCGTCGAGAATTTGGGCGGCAGGACGGAGCACTTGGCTTCGGATCAGGCCGGCCACGTCTTCCTGAACATGCAGGATGTCAGCAAGCTTCACAAGCTCGACGTGCGTACATTCAAGATCGCGGAAACCTGGGACCTTACCCCTGTTTGCGTTCAGCCGAGCAGCATGGATATGGACACCGCACACGATCGCGTCTTTATCGGCTGCCGCGGCGGCGGTGCGTCGCAGCCTCCTGCGCCGGCTCTATTTGCCGTGGTGGATGCAGCAAGCGGGAAAATCGTGGCTACCCAGCCGATCGGACTCGGTGTGGATGCGCTCGAATTCGATGCGGCGAAAGGCTTGATCTACGTCTCAGCTGGCGGGGGTGACGGCGCTCTGTCCATCTTTCATGAAGACAGCCCGGACAAATACTCGCTTGTGCAGAACGTGAAGACTTTACCGGGAGCGCGGACTATGGCACTGGACCATAAGACCGGCACGGTGTATCTGCCCGTCGCAGACATGGGTCCCGCGCCCGCTCCTACTTCTGAAAATCCTCGGCCCCGGCCCCGAATGATCCCAGGATCATTTTCAGTTCTGGTCATCGGGCAATAGTTCCAGAGTTAGTCAGTAGAGTTGCCCTTTATTGGGAAGTAATTCTTACAACGGCGCTTCGGCATCGGCTTCACCCGTAGGGAAAAAGCAGATCTGGTCGCGTTCCTGAGCGCACTTTAGCTCTCGCATCGAAGGGCAATGTTCGGGACATGCGCCTAGGCATGTTTCCGAACGTTACGTAAAACTCGGGCAAGGCCGGAATTTCCGCCTGCTATAGGAGGAGAGATTCGGACTCGGTTTCGAGCTACCAGGAGCACAGAATGGGCAACTTGGGTAACTCGCGCAATTTCCAAAAGCGGTTTAGGTTATTACACGCTGGCGCTCTCACGCGTCCCTGCCGGTATCCCTTTTGCGCAAGGTTTTGCACAATGCTCTTCACTCCTGACTCACGTGGGACCGTAAGTCATTGTGTTGGTTATGAAGCCAGTCGCCTCCATTTGGACTTGACCGTGCTCGTCACAATGCAGGATGCGCCGGGGAGGAAACACGCGATAACCATGCATCGGCCTTTAGGCTCTCGCCTGCTTCGGACCGAGGAACCACAAATCCGAACTCTGCCTTCAGGTGCGGCGAGCGTTGATCGCGTCAAGATTCGGGATCAGCAACCACTGACCACCAAAAAAAACCGGAGAAGGGGGAGTCATGCAGATGCAAATGAGGTACTTGCTTGCGTTGGGAGCAAGTCTCGCGCTGCTTGCAGTCTTCGCAAGCCCAGCCCACGCAAATGAATTGAGCGCTTTCATTGTGATGCCGACTTGCAGGCGGTTACTCCATATCAATTACCGTTTCAGATCTGAGTCCTTCCGACGCGCCAGCCGTGGTCGATTACCAGGTGACGTTCCTGAATTCAGGACTGCAAACGGTCAACGGCACTATCCCCGTCAACACCTCTAACCCGACCTTCACAACGACGCTCGTGAGGCAGCCCTACCCAAACGGGCCCTTCGCCGGAACCGTTGACCTGCTGACCACAGGCAACGCGGAGTTGATGGATAGCGAAGGTGATGAAGGTGGCATTCCCCTGTTTGGTCAAAACAATACACTTACCTGCTCTTCGAGCTCCGGTCCGCCTCCCGGCAAGACTTTCTCCATTGGCCCCTCCAGCATGGAGGGCGATCTGCACATCCACCCCGGCGACTGGATTTCAGGCGGGTACAACTTTAAGTTCGTTAGCGGGAGTCACGCGGCTACCAGCTATTCGGTGACCGCCACGGTCACGCTACCAGTCACCTGCCCGGACAACTCTTTACAGAATATTGTCGTTATCCTGGGCGCCCCGGGCCAATTGAACGGAGGAGGCGTCTCCACCTACACCTATAGCATCCCTGCCAACGACACGAGCAACCACGCCACGGGAAACCAGAACAGCATCCTGGCGTGGGAAGGTGCCACCCAGGCGCCCGCGACTCTTTGCGGCGGTCAAGTGGGAAGGAATCAGTCTGGAGCGATCTTCTCCGCCACGGTATCGCAGGCTCCGCCAGCGGATCGCTCGTGGATTGGCAATTCCACTACCGCGATCCAGCGGCTAAGAACAACCCAAACACCAATTGCACCGATGCGAGCGATCCCAACCGGAACTCCGCCGCTGTCTGCGGCGCGTCCTGGAGCCAAACGGTCCGCGATCCCTGAGACTGTTCGCTTTCGGAAGGGCGTTCGACAAATGGCAATCGCAAAGGGGCGGGACGGCGGGATTCGCATAGGGTCCCGCTTGTCCCGCCCTTTGTTTGGCCACCTCGCCTGTACTTCTCGCCGGGCGAAGCGTGTAAGCTTCTGGGTGCGAAGTGCCTTGCCCATCGCTGTATTCTCACTCGTGGCAACGGGCGCATTCGCGTCGCCCACTCGGCTCTTGACCGCCAGCTTTAGCGGCAGTTGCGATTCTTATACGTTTGCCGTAACCGGCGAGGGTCTGGACCAGCCTAATCCGATCGTTAGTTACAATATCAAGCTCAAGGCGCGTTCGGGCAAGGCGATCATCATCGTGGATTCGTTCGCGGTAAGGCCGGAGAAGGGTGGCAGCTTTCATAACGACGTGCACGGATTCTGGAAAACATTCGCATACGCCCTGACGGGCAAATATACCCTATCCGGCTCCGCCATACTGATCAGTAATCTGACTCTCCTTCACACGATGCCGATTGCGTTCTCGCCATCAAAGATCAACTGTGGTCCTGACAGTGGCATACGCTCGCTCATCTCGGAACTCGATCGCGCATGGTTGCGGACGGGGCCAGGCGGCGATCCTCACCAGGGCGCAGTGTCCTTTGATGTTTGGATCGTTACAGGCCCGGCGCAGCGACGGTTTGCGCCATGAAGAATCAGGCGATCGTAGTGCGCCTCCCGCCGGGAGGCTCAGCTCGATAGTTCCTTACTGCTGGGTCACCAGATCCGCCATTGCCACCGCGAATTTGGCGCTCTTCACGCTGTTGTTCGATTGATTCAGCACCAGCTGCAACTGTCCGGACGTCAGCCCGGGCAGCGCCACCAGAGCGCTTTCGCGAATGAGCGCCCCGCTCTGGTTCCGCAATTCAAATCGGTAGAGTCCCCAATCCTGGAGCGTCACGGAAAAATTCACGGAACCGTTGATTGCCAATTGCCATTGCCCAAGCTTCACGTCTCCGGTCGGCATTTCCTGGTATAAGCTCACCGTGCCTGTCACGGCGCTTCCAGTATTCCACGTGAACTTTCCGTTCAGCGATACGCCCTGGCTCGTGGCGGCGGGCGCTCCGGCGGCATTGAAGGCCGCCATGATGCACACCCAATTCACCGGTAGACTATTCAACATCGTTGCCGAATAAAGTCCCGCATCTCCTGCGATCTTGTCCTCTGTGAGATTGTCGTCCGTGGTCTGCCGAGCGGAAAATCCGCTTCCGGGCGAAGGGATGCCATTCTCGACGGGTCCGAAGCCAAAAATGAGGGCGTCGGTGGAGACGATTGCGTCCGGCGTCGCGAGGCTCGTGCCGTTACCTGTATACGCGGAGACTGCGTCGAGCGGATTTGTCGGGTCGACGCCCGAATATTCATGAATGTAAATGTCATTAAATAGCGGCGCCCCGCTGAGCACGACCGTAACGCTCGTTGCACCCGCGCGTGTGTTTGCCGCATACCAGATCTGTGCGTTTTGCAATCCGCCGACGATGGCGATTGCCGATCCGGCCGGATGATAGGTATTCCCCTGCGTGTCACTTACCGAGATCACGCTGCGACTGGAGTCCCAGGTGCCCGCCACGACGATCAAATCTCCCGTCACCACTGCATTTTTGAATGCCGAAGAGCACGACGTAGCAGTGCCGCACCTCACCGACGAACTCTGTAAGTAACTGACGCCGGCCTTTGCAGGAAGGGCGGCAAGCAACACAAGCAGCACGAGGCAGCCGAAAAGAGTCTTCATTGTGTGGTCTCCTGGGTAATTGGAACGGGTGGGTGAGCCGACAATATTCCTGGAGGGCCTGCAGGCGCTACTGGCCGAATGCCCAAATTCTGGGCAGCCCTCCGTGCTGCACATGAGAACACCTGAGTACACATGCGCGCAGCCTGAGCGGCCATTCGTACACCGGTTCAGGACGAGACCAACTGGCCGGAATCAGGCATCGGACCAACTGCCGTCGATATCGCTAAAAAGGGGGCCGGAGAAGCATCCGCCACAGCAAGACTGCGGCGGGTTTGCGCGTGATTCCACTCAACGCAGAAGCATGGAACTCAGTGCTTAGAAGTTCGTGAAAGGGCCAAGGAATGGATGCCCAGTGGAACCACGAGACCACTGTTCTCGATCCTCAACTCCCAAACGGAAGCAGTTCAGTGATAGGCGTGCCATGCTGAAATGCTATATCGACGATAAGAGTCAATGGGGATTTTGCTAACTCAGCGTCTGAGAAGCAGTATTATGCAGGGATAGAGAACGAAATCTGGGATCATGTCCTTGCGCGAGTCGCAGGGTCGTGTCTCCAATAGATTGACCGAGGGGGCTCGCACCCGTTCGGCCATACACTAAATCGAAATATATAGTCTGTCTTACGAAGGGATAGGGGGGCGACCACAATGTTTCCAATCGTGCCACTAGGCGATATTATCGCCTTGATTGCCATAGAGGGAGCAATAATCGGATTAGTATCCGGATATGTTTCCGCCCGGATTTTGAGCCCTCGTGTAGCAGGCGTTTGGAAAGACGTTGTGTTTGGCGCGGTTGGTTCGTGCGTTGCCTTTCTTGCCGCGATCAGTATTCCTGTTCCCGAAAACACCGTGACGACGCGGTTACCTCATGGGGTAATGACATCCACCGCGAACCGATTCCAGCATCCGTACGTGGCGGCTTTTGTTTTGGCGGCGATAGTACCGGTCGTACATCAAGTCATCCGTTTCATGATCGCCAAGAAGATCCGCCATCTCTCGGAAGGCGGAGTTGCATAGATTCGATCATGTCTGCTACATCAAAGTCAAAGGCTTCGCCGCGCGGCCTGAATCCAGCAATCAAAACGTGCTTGCAAGCAGTACGAATCAATAGCAACGCGTGGTACTTCGCCGAACTCTACTTGCTCAATCGGCCAGTGCCCCATCCTGCGCGGTAGTACCAACGCCCCATGGCCTTTATCATCGAGGCTTCCCATAGTTCTTATCAGCTACGGGGCACTGGCTTACCTACATCGGTGTCTAACACTAGAGCGAATTGCCGGGGTTTCAAAAATGACGAGAATGCGGGTGCTCAGGCCAGCGGCAATCGCAATCGCAGTAGCCACTCTGCTTTGCCCCGTCTCGTTCCCGCAATCAGAGAAAGGTTCTCTTTGCGTCGCGCCGATCTCCTTGGATTGGCCGCCAACGGCACAACCAGGGTTGGGCTGCGTTTCGAATAACTTTTCACTGAAGATCGATGCCCAGAAAACGCTCTCTTGGCCTACAAAGGAGAGCGTCAAAATCGAAGGATTGGATATCAGCGTTCGTCATCGAGTGGTGATCTATTGCGACGGCAAGCCGCACCAAGGTTTCTATTTCCGCTTCTCTGAGTTCAAGACCAATGATCTCTGCTTGTTCCTGAACGATCTTTATAAAACAGCCCAGATTTGGAACCCGAAACAAAATCCCGCACCTTGGTGTAAATGCAAATGAGGCCTGGCGTATCGCTCGTTAGGACAGGTCTCATCATAAGCGTTTGTGACCATCTTGTCGTCTTTCGGAACACATTATTGGGTGAAAACACGCAGGTTCGAACCGCTTAACATCTCGGTTTCAATCGAATGAGGAAATGGTTGATCTGGCTGGTGGCTGTATCACTCTGCCTCGCCATCGAGTACACCTGCGTTAGCCTGAGCGGCCATTCGTACACCGGTTCAGGACGAGACCAACTGGCCGGAATTAGGCACCTGCTTCCCCGGCCCCTTTTAGCGATATCGACCACGCTCTCCGCCATCCAGTCTCGCGTTTTCTCTTTCTCAGTAGCGATCTCTTCGAAATATCGATTTTGCCGCCCATAATGCACAAATTCCGTGACTTTCGCGATCCGGAGATTTTTCCTAGGAGCAAATCGCTCGGAAAATAACGTATTTTCTCCGAGAGGTGGTCGAGTAGTTGAGTTCGCGAGGACAAGATGTAGGGCGATAGCGACGCCATACAGGAGCACGTAATTGCCTTGAAAGGCCCGCACGGCGAAATAGCGGCCCGTGTTCACGTCCAGGCTCTACCCGCGACGGCTGCGAAACCTGGCACCCGCTTCTCCTTAGCTCTCCTACAGCACTGGAACTACCGATTTAACGACGAGGTCGGCTTGCCGTGTCGTGCCGTTATATGAAGCTGAGATCGTGGCGTTCGTCGAAAAAACAACGACGCTCGTGCTCACAGGGAACGTTGCAGTGCTGGCTCCCGCCGGAATCGTAACAGTCGAGGGCACCCCCGCAGCCGAGTTGTTGCTGGAAAGACGAACTTGCACGCCACCCGCAGGGGCCGCTGCGCTAAGAGTCACAGTGCCCGTGGAGGATTGCGTGCCACCAGAAACACTGGACGGACTTAGAATCAAGGAGGTGAGAGTTGGGAGCGGCGGAGGCAAAACCGTGAGAGGGGCCGTTAGAGTGACACCATTGTAAGAAGCAGAGATAGTGACCGAGGTGGATGTGGTTACCTGGCCAGTTGCGACCGGGAACGTTGCACTGATGGCTCCTGCCGGAACGGTCACACTGGTCGGCACCTGCGCCGCGGAGATGCTGCTGGAAAGAAAGACTTGTGCCCCGCCCGAGGGAGCCGCCGTGCTGAGAGTCACAGTCCCCGTGGAGGATTGCGTGCCGCCAGTAACGCTGGATGGGCTTAGCATCAACGAGCTGAGCGTTGGAAGAGGTAGAGGCGAAATGGTGAGAGAGGCCGTTTGAGTGGCGCCATCATAGGAAGCAGAAATGGTGACCGAGGTGGATGTGCTCACCGCAGTGGTTGTCACCGTGAAAGTTGCACTGCTCGCTCCCGCGGGAACCGTCACATTGGCAGGTACCTGGGCCGCCGAGTTGTTGCTGGAAAGAACGATTTCTGCTCCGCCAGAGGGAGCCGCTGCACTGAGGGTAACGGTGCCCGTGGAGGACTGGGCGCCTCCCGTAACGCTAGCCGGATTTAGTGCTACCGACGTGAGGGAAACACCGGGTGGAGGTGAAGACTGCTCGAAAATCATGATGGCGGGACTTGGATCGCTAAAGGAGACGGCCACGAACTTCGAGGGGGAGATCACATAGAAGACGTCTGTCTCTCCTGTTCCTGTTCCCGAACTGATCGACAACGTTCCTCTTCCATTTGCCGTGGAAGAGGATATGGAATATGCAGCGTCGAATGCCGCACCTGAGACGGGTCCACTAGGCGAACCGATATCCTCCGTGCCGGTAAGATTGCCGTTTGGGCTAGCACCATCCGCGCCGAATTGGCCGGAAAATGTGGGAACGCTAAAGGTCGCCGGTGTGGTTGTGAAACCGGCATACGTACCCCTCACGTCGGAATTCGCGAAGTTGCCCGCCGCCTGTGGTTCGGCGAATCCGAACAAAACATTACTGTCCGTGCCGAAAATGATTGCCTGATTCAGGCCCGCCAGGTAGCCGCCGAGCGTCTTGATCGAAGTGATTGTAATGGTTGCACGCCCATTGCTTTCGACAGTGTAGGTCCCCGGGGCAGCGGAAATCGAATTGGCTGTGGTGCAATCGTTCCCGTCGAAAGTGAAGGTGAAAGAGCCGTTTCCGTCGGCGGTGAGCAAGCCTGCGTCGGCTTTAGGCATGGCTCCTGTTCCACTGCCGCACGCGGAGAGTCCGGTGAGGTAGATCACCATCTTGCCATTCAGGGAGGCGTTCGAGAATCCCCCTGTGGGGTTTTGCTGCAGGAGCACGACGCCGCTCACCAGCGGGGTTGAGTTTGAGACCGCATCGTTCTCCATCACGAAGAGCTTCGCTGCATTGACGATATAAAATGCGAAATTCAGCGTCTTGGGTATGCTGGCAATGGAAAAGGCAAAGCTCATCGTGCCGCGCCCGTTGGCCGCATCGGTTACGGTGTAATTCGCGCTCGTAAAGGACATCGGATACATCGTGCCATAGGCGTTTACGTCGCCGGCCGCGTTGGTTAGAGTGCCGGCCCCATTCGACGTAAAACGCCCCGCAAGTGCGGCTCGATTGTTCAAGTTGTCCAGGCCAGCGACACCAAAAACGTAATCGCCCATTATTTTCGAGGTGGAGTAGGCAGTTGTGTCTACCTTTTCGATCGTCCCTGAGCCGATTATTCCGCTTCCGCCGTTGGCATCGAACTTGATGAACTCGGCATTGCCGTCGGCCGTCATCGCAAAGGCTAGCTTCGCGCCTCCTCCAACGGTCCAGTTCATAACGCCGCGGTTATCCGCGCCTATCGCATATGTACCGCTGAAGTTTTGAGCCGCCAGCGTGGTCCCTGAACCTACCCCATTGGTGTCCACTTCGCCGTTCGAGACATCTCCCGCGCCGTCCGCAGTGAATCTTCCCACGGCGACGAAAACGCTCGAAGAGCCGCTAGAGGATCCGGAAATCCCGTTAAAGCTAAATGCATAGGTGCCGTTCAGCGCAGCGTTGTTCACGCCAGAAGCCTGTGCTCGAATCGCAGAAGGGAACACCAGGATCAAGCATCCGATGAGGACTATTCGCAGCTTGGTCATTTCTCCTCCGAATCTTAGCGGCCACGGAGATGAAGTTGTTTGCCGCTATGCCCACAAAGAAAATCGCTCGGGAAGCAGACCCACGTCGCAGCTAGGTATGCTTTCCGGGCGATCGAACAGCAAGCGGGTGATGCCGTGAATTAATGCGCGGGATATACCTGAAAGCCGCAAGTGGCGAAATCCGCCATCCTGTCGGTGAATCCCCAATCGGCATGAAGGAGCCAACCGGCGGCTCTGCCGTAAAAGTCAGAATCGTGTTCTGCTTGGTCGCCGGAGGTGCATCTGAAGAGAGAGCAATCGGGCCACGAGACTGCTGACTCTTAAACAACGGCCATGGTTGAATTGGAGTCCATTTCCGGGGTTAGCAACGACGATCGAAAACCGCGATGCCAGAGGTGCTCCGATGGCCCTTCGATAGGTCCAATTCACGCCCTTAACATGGAGAAGAAATACTCTCATGGCGCGAGAATTTCGCAGATGCTTGGGCAGGTTCCGAGACTGGCTGTTCAGCACGCTAATTCCCGCCAGTGTTCGGACGATGCCGCGCTCACGCGCATATTGATTTATTGCGTCATTAACCAAGCTGTGAATCGCGCGCCCACGCCACTCCGGCCGCACAAAGGCTCCATATCGAAGCGCTTCGGCCGGACCCATCATCCAAGTTGTTCCGAAGGCGAGCTCCATTCCGCTCGCGAAAGTGAGCCACATGCAGCCCACAGCTTTACGCGCCGCATAGGCGACAGCAACCACATCGCCGCGCCCGAGCCGTGCCTCAATATCGGCCGCACAGAGGTCGTCTAAAGATGCGAGCTCTTCGATCGCCTTTTGCAGATCGTTAGTTCCCTCGTAAATCCTGACGTCTAGCTTCTCTTTCGAATACGGTTGCGGCATCGACCGGCGAAGGTCTCTCTCGAAAATGTCAAAGAGGTACCAGTAGATGAAGGGCCGGAACATCTCCCGGATTATCAAGAGCAGAAGAAGGCCTGGATTTCTCCATCGCATGGACTCGGGAAGGCGTCGCAAGTTACGTAAAACGGATTTCATTGCGGGACCTCTGATCGCAAGGCGAATCTGGATCACTCAAAATGCGGAGAGCGGCGACTGGATTCGGAGTCCGGCTGGGCGTTACCTGGGGCTTGGTTTCGCAAGCGCGTGGGCCGATGGAACAGAATCACGGCGGGCGGCGATGGGTGTGCCGCGCTTCTTCGGTCCTGGAGCAGTGCCGACGTTCCACGCAAGGCCAAACGACTGCAGAGCTAAGATTAATACACCACAAGGGTCCAACTGCCACCAGCGATGAGAGTTAAGGGCGGATCCCGGAAAAGCATGGTGATTGTTGTGCCAGGAGAACCCCAGAGAAGGCAGGCACAAAAGGGCATTGTTGCGACTCTCATCTTTTGTCACGTAGGGCCGGGATCCAAACCGGTGGCAAATGGAGTTAATGCTCCAGACAAAGTGGTTTACGAGAAAAATCCGCACTAGGCCACCCCAAAGGAAGCCGAGCAGCAGCCCTTGCCACGAAGACATGGCAAGAGCAACGCCGACTGAAGGAAGGAGCAGGCCTGCCAAGGCCCACAGATAGTGCGAACGCGTGGCTTTTCTTACTACGTCATCGCGGAAGAGATTCGAAGCGCGGTGGCGCCAGCCCGGAGGATCAAGATTTCTGAAAAGCCACCCGACGTGGGCGTGAAGCAATCCCTCTAAAGGTGAATGAGGGTCTCCGGAATGGTCGGCGCGGGCGTGGTGAACACGGTGAACTCCCGCCCACCAGAGAACGGATCCCTGCAGTGCCATGGATCCCAGCCCGGCAAGAACGATTCTTACGGGACGCACGGCATTGAAGGAACGGTGGGCGAAATGCCGATGGAAACCCACTTCGACGCCCACGAATGTGAGGACATACATAATCGCACAGGATGCTATTTCGGCTGCTCCGGTACCGTGGCTCCATGTCAGGTGCGCGGCGACGAGGACGCCGAGGAAAGGAACGCCGACCGTCAAGATCGTGGCAAGGTCGGAACTGGCATTTAGCAAGTGACTACTACGAGAGTGTCTCATCTTCTCCGATAAGCCGAACACGACGAACCTCCTTTCTCGACAGGTATAGTCGGCCACCAGTGATAATCCAACCAGTAGGTACTTTCTTGTTTGGCGGATGGAAAGCCATCGAAGATCACCTCCGGCACTTGAGTACCTGCATGTGGCAAGGTGGCCCTCGACGGGAGACTCTCCAGCGGCAGCGAACGGCCAAATTAAAATAGATACAAGACAAGTATTATGTGTAGGTTACGGCTACAATGCCCGTCGCGCAGCTCGAGTGTTGTGCGAATTCGCACTTTCGGCCGAGGGACAGGTCATACGCACGAAACGGTCTTCTGGACAGCCCTGGAGGCTGTCCGTAAGCTGGACGGCCTGCCAGTAGCGACTCAGCCCCTTGGTCTCCTACACTCGTCGCATTATGAGATCAGGTGGCGATCTAGATGGCAGCAGGCGCCTGGATATTGGATCCTGCAGGACCAAGTCTTCGATCATCCGTAAGTCTCTATTTTTATTATTGCTTCCCGCACTGATCCAATCGGGATGCGCCGGCATCACCAGTCTCGCCGATCCTCCTCCCTCTATCAAAACCCAACCAACCAACCAAATGGTGTCCGTCGGTAAGACAGCTACATTCTCGGTGGATGCGGTCGGTACCCATCCGTTTCTGTATCAATGGCGGCGGGACGGGACAGCTATCAGTGGGGCAACAGGGTCAAGCTTTACGACTTCCCCCACAACGGCTGCCGATGATGGCCAAACGTTCACGGTCGTCGTCAGTAACAAGGCTGGGACTGTAACAAGTGACCCTGCTACCCTTACCGTTACTGCTACTGACGTAGGACCATCAATTACCTCCGCGCCTGCAAGCCAAAGCATAATGGTTGGCCAGACGGCGACTTTTTCTATGAGCGCTTCTGGAACGGCACCTCTCAGTTATCAGTGGAGCAAAAACGGCGCGGCCATCCCCGGGGCGACTTCCTCGACCTACACTACCCCTGCTACCACCAGCTCCGACAATGGCGCCCAATTCACCATTTTGGTCAGTAACTCTGTGGGCAGTATCACCAGTGCTGCCGCCACGCTGACTGTCAACGCCGCTGCCGTGGGGCCTTCAATCACCTCTCAGCCCTCAAGCCAAACCGTAACGGCTGGCCAAACGGCCACTTTTTCCGTGAGCGTTTCCGGAACCGCACCTCTTAATTATCAGTGGAACCGAAATGGAGCTGTCATCAGCGGGGCCACCGGTTCGAGCTATACCACTCCTCTTGAGACAACCGCCGACAATGGTGCGCAGTTCACTGTCTTGGTCGGCAACTCTGCGGGCAGCATCATCAGTGCAGCCGCCACGCTAACCGTCAATGCTGCGGCCGTGCCACCCGCGATCACCACTCAGCCGGTTAGCCAAACCGTAATCGTTGGTCAGACGGCAGGCTTCTCCGTTACCGCCAGCGGAACTGCGCCATTAGCTTATCAGTGGAACAAAAACGGCTCAGCCATAAGTGGCGCCACATCATGGACCTACACGACACCCGCAACCACGCCCTCCGATAACGGGAGTCGCTTCACTGTCTCCGTGAGCAATGGGGCGGGCAATGTGACGAGCGGCGCCGCAATTCTCACCGTCAATTCTTCCCCATCGATCACGAGCCAGCCGGCCAGTCAAACGGTAATTGCGGGGCAGGCGGCAAGTTTTACGGTGGCTGCGTCCGGGACGGGACCACTGAGCTACCAATGGCAGAAGAATGGGACCGTCATCAGCGGGATCAATTCTGCAAGCTACACTACCCCAGTGACAACGACCGCCGATACTGGGTCACGATTCACGGTGGTTGTCAGCAACATGGCCGGCAGCACTACCAGCAACGCCGCCACGCTGACCGTGAACGCCGCTACTCTCCTGCTTAGCTCCAACATCACCAGCTTGGGTTTTAGCAACGTAAATACAGGAAGCAATAGCGTTCTGCCAGCGATACTCACGAATTCGGGCAATTCCAACGTAACTATTTCGACTGTGAGCGTCTCCGGGGCGGGTTTTAGCGCCAGCGGATTGTCGGCAGGGACCATCGTGAGCCCCGGGCAAGCGCTCACCCTGAATGTAACCTTTGCTCCCGCAGCGGCGGGAGGCGTTACTGGAAGCGTTTCCGTCGTCAGCGATGCGTCGAACTCGCCCATCTCGATCGGTCTATCGGGCACTGGCGTGATCCCCGCGCCACCGACCGTAACCATCACCTCGCCAGCCAACGGGGCGACAGTATCGGGCACGATTACAGTTTCGGGGACAGCCTCCGACAGTGTTGGCATCAGCGCAGTCCAAGTTCAGATTGATGGTGGCATCTTCTCACCCGCTTCGGGAAGTACGAGTTGGACCTTCACCCTAAACACGAATGCATTGTCCAATGCCGCTCATACGGTTTTGGCCCAGGCCACAAACACGTCTGGCGTTACGGCCAGCAAATCCATAACCGTCAATGTATCCAACAGCGGTGTGACGCTTAACGTTGTGAATTTCGGAGCAACCGGCAACGGATCGACCAACGACACTGCGGCGATCAACGCTGCCATCGCGGCGCTCACCAGCGGGGCGACGCTGCTGTTCCCCTGCGGGACTTATCTCGTGACGTCGCAGCTGACGATCAACATTTCTAACGTGACTGTGGACGGATCGGGTTGCGCAACGATCCACAATACTGGCGGAGGAACAGTCGGTTTCCTGATTGGCCCGAGCAATCCCAATTACGGCTCGGCGGTTGCATTGACTTCCACTGCCAGTGAATTGGGCACATCCTTTACGACTGTTTCAAATCTAGGAGTAGCTGCCGGCGACTACGTATTGCTCCAAGAAGGGGGAGAGGATTCTTCGCAAGGCAGCACCAATACTGGCTGTGACACAGTGGGATGTCGCGGCGAACTGTTGAAAGTGGCCTCCGTTTCGGGAAATACGGTCGCGGTGACAACGGCGTTGCACGACACCTATGATCCGTCCGTGAACTCGGCGACGGCTCAAAAGCTTTTAAATCCCCTCACCGGTATCGCCGTCCAGAACATCACGTTCGATGGAAATGGCGGCTCCAATACTGGGGTCGTTTATGGATTCCGGATGGTTGGAGTCAGCGAATCGACGATTAGCGGAGTGACTTCCAAAAATACGCAGGGCTCCGCGATCATCGCCTACGCAGATTTTAATGTGTCCTGGAACAATATTACGGTTACAGGCGCAGGCAGCGCCGCGTGCGGTTCTGCCGTGTGGTTGCAATCACAAGGAAACGTCACGATAAACGGCATGTCCCTTTCCTCTTTGAATCCTGGCGCACCGGGGAGCGGATGCTTGAACAACGGTGCCTTCGGGTTTGAACTGATTCAATCAGCAAACAGCACGGTCAGCAATCTTACGGTAGATTCGACGGGAGTTTCGGGCCGGCCGTTCAAGACCGGCTCAGCGCGCTGGAATACCTGGAATTCCGTAACCGTCAAAAATGTGATCACGAACTATAACGGAATTAGCATCGAGTATTACTCTTCGCATAACACCTTCAACAGCTGCGTTGTCTCGAATAACGGAGGATCGGGAACCGGTACCGGTAATGCCGGAATCAATTCATTTGGGAATTTCAATCAATACAATACTTTCAACAACTGTACAGTGAGTGGGAATGGGAACGTCCAATTTCTGATCAGCAGTTTTGACGATCTCCGTTTGGGACAGGACAGCAACGCGACCATTAATGGAGGGACGTTCACCGGCACAAACAGCGTCGAACCCGTAATCGAGGTCGAAGGCGCTTCGGTCTACATCCACAATGCGACCATCAGCGGCCCGGGCTCGGCCGGAATCGGCTTCAACTCCTATGGCATAAACGGCTGCATCAATAACAACACTTTCGTTGCAAGCAGCGGGCTTGGCTCCTCTATCTCATCCAGCAGTAGCAGCAATATCGGGTCGGGGAACATCCTGAACGGCTTCAGCAGCAATTTGGTTTCAGGAACCTGCACGGGACCCTAATTTTTCGAGGCCACTGTCTGGGAAACTACAATCTTGGGGAGGTCACGCGCCAACACTGAAGTAAAGCGTGCCGTGCCCTCCGGATTGAGATGAACTGTATCTGGTGCGTAAAACTTCGCTGTTAATTCCGCTGGATCAATCGGCAGCAGCGCTTGCACTCCGATTCTGTCGGCGGCTATGACCATTTGGTGAGCGGCTCTTTCTGAGGAAAGAGTAGGAGGGATCAAGAGAATCAATCTGGCGCCGTGTGATTCACATAACTCGTTAAGGGCACGCAGCCGAGACGTGACCATCTCTTCAAACTCGGGACCCTCGGGACCGCTCATGCCAGCTCGTACATAGGGGAAAAGGCTCTCAAAATCGGGAACGATAGCCCGCAGAAACCGCCTTCGAAAGAAACTGCGCATTTCCCAAAATGTGCTCACATGAGAGAGCAGCAGATTGCTTGTCGTAGTGCGGTCCAGTCCCAAATCGGAAGCGACGTTCAGGACGTCGACTGCGTCAAAAAGCATCATCGGGGACTCCTCCCAGACAGCGTTTTGGAAGGAAGTATTTGCTTCAAGACCGACTACCACGACTTGTGGCTTGGCCCCTTGCCGAAACAAACGACCCAAGGCATAGAACCAGTCATAATAACCGGTACCTTCCAGGAAGATCGGATAGACCCGCATCGTAGCGGCCGTTCGCTCGCGGAGCTTCTCAACATCGACGCCATATAGAAGCAAGGAATTGCCGACCATCAGAACCGATGTTGCTTCTCCGGGTGCCGCGGGGCGTGCCGTTAAAGCTTCGGTGTATTGCCGCGAAACGCGCGCATAGGAAACTGAGTAGCGCTTCACTGTATAAACGGAATAGGCCTCGAGCAGAATCAGCAGGATCGCGCAGCTCCCCGCCAATATCTTGGCGTATATAAGTGCTGGCTTAGAACTGAAAGTAGATGAAGGTATTGAACTTGCTCTGAGAAAGGAACGCCAGGACGAGGAAAGCGACAATGGCCAAACCTGTCCGAACTGCATAGGGAGCCTCCGCAAAGGGATACTCCTGGTTCTGTGCTTCTAGCAAGAGATCGACCAAAAATAGAGGCACGGAGAAGATACAAAGCATGGCAAGCGCTGCGGCATATTGAGTCTGCCAGGCGTAGTGGAATACTCCCGCCAGCAACCGCAACGCTGCACTGATGGATGGCGACCGGAAGAAAACCAAGCTCAAGCAAAAGATATTGAAGGTGACAATTCGTTTGCCCCACGCACGAAGGAAGAGGCCCAAACCATTGTGAGGAGCGGCCTCAGCGGATTTGGCCTCACCCGAGAAAAAGAATCGCTCAATAGACAAAGCCACGCCATGGATGGCGCCGAATATGACAAAGGTCCAATTCGCGCCATGCCAAAGACCGCCAAGAAGCATGGTGGTGAGAAGATTGCGCCCGGTTTTCCATTCGTTACCCGTATTGCCACCCAAAGGAATATACAAGTAATCGCGCAACCAAGTGCTCAGACTGATATGCCAGCGCCGCCATAATTCTCGGATGCTCTGAGACAAGAATGGCTGCCGGAAGTTGACCATGAAGTGAAACCCCAGCAACTGTGCGCTGCCTCGCGCGATATCGCTGTAGCCGCTGAAGTCTCCATAGACCTGCCAAGCGAATGCGTAGCTCCCGAGCAGCACCACCCAGAGATTAGGCGCTCCGAACTGACCGCCGAAAGCCGCATTCGCAATGAGAGCGCAATTGTCTGCGATCACGCACTTTCGTAATAAGCCAGAAAAGATCAGCATCAGACCGTCAAAGAAACGATCCGCATCGAGCGTACGCTTTTGTTGAACTTGAGGAAGGAGATGCGAAGGCCGTTGAATGGGACCCGCGATCAAATGGGGAAACAGGCTGATGAACAATCCGTATTCGACGAAAGACCTGGAAGGTTGCAATCTTCCTTTGTAGACGTCGACGATGTAAGCGACTTCCTGAAATGTGTAGAACGAGATTCCAGGTGGCAGGAGGATACGGATGAGCGGCACCGGAAGATGGTGAACACCTAGTGTGCCAACAGCCGTTGAAAAGGAATCCACGAAGAAATTGAAGTATTTGAAAATGCCAAGGATCCCGAAATTCACGATGAGTGAGAAGATCAGCCATCGCTTGCGATTAGGGTTTTCCGCGGTGGGAACGATTCTCTGCGCAACCAAGAAGTCAATCGTCGTGCTGCCGATCATCAATCCAAGGAAACGCCAATCCCACCAACCGTAAAAGAAATAACTTGCGAGAAGCAGGAAGACATTCTGGGAGCGATGGCTGAGCCGCCAGTATGTCAATACAACGATGATCAAGAAGACGAAGTAAACAGGGGAGTCAAAAAGCATGGCGATTTAAATCAAGCGCTTCGTTTTTGAGTAGGAGACGGTTCGGCGGCAAGTCACTAAATCGGCGGCGTACACACACGCCATTAAAACCATTAAAATATGTCCAACTGCGGGTAACGGCCGTTCAAGCCGCCAAAACAAAAAGCGTATAGCCCCCCAGCAGGCGGACAGCAAGATCCTTGTGAAATGCGAAGCACAAGGCTCGAGGCAGCTGGCGAATTTTCTCGGTTAACTTCGAAGACCGGTAGATTGAGCGTGGCGCGTAAAACCAATCGAGAATTTCGTATTTTTCATCCATCAGGGCTTGAAGCGCCGTGTCTTTGGTGAAGAAGTGAAGATCTTCCAGCACCCGGCGCCGTTTTGTGAGGCCTTCCTTTTGAAGGAGAGAGTAGACAGAGAGATCAAGCACTTGGTGGAAAATTTTATAGGGAGCAAGATGTTTTATATCACGCAGGAAGCTGAAATAATTCTCCTGGTGTTCCAGGACATCGAGGACCAGGAGCACGTCAAAATGTGCTTCTCGCTCCCTGGTAACGTCTCCCAATCGGAAGTGAAGCCGGTCGTTCTCACGATCGCGGCAGAGTTCGATGGCGGCGGGCGCAATGTCATAGCCCCAGAACGAGCATTGTGGGTCCATCCGTAACTGTAATCGGCGCAGCACGTCTCCAGCGCCGCATCCGATCTCACAGATTCTCTGCGGCATGAGGCTATTCCGTTCCATCATCTGCAAGACGCCTTTTGCCTTCCACGGAGAATCTTCCGCGTGCCATTGCGGTATCTTTTCGAGATACTCGCCGCTTACAAAGACATTCGCCGGCATCTGAACCTTCGATCCTCTCTCCGTTCCAATACCTCAGGGAACGAGCCGAGTGCTATCTACACTTCGGGCTTGACGTATCAGGCCTGATCGCAACTCCACCGCCCTCATCCGTGACGGATGCCGCGTGAACCGTATCCACCACAGTGTTGGTTGAGGTGTCGATCACTGATACGTCACCAGCGTAACTCGCGACGTATGCAAAGGCGCCGTCTGGAGTAATGGCAGCGCCACGAGGCGAACCTCCCACCGAGACAGTGGTCACCGGCGTGTTAGTGGCCACGTTGATCACCGTTACTTCGCCGCTGGTGGGATAATCTGTGCCGTCGTCCACTACATAGGCGAAGTTGCCGTTCGGGGTAATGGCCACGGCACGAGGTCCGTTGACCGGGACTGTGCTCACAACAGTGTTGCTGGTGGTGTCAATCACGAAGATATTCTTGGAAACATAATTCGCCACATAAGCAAAGTTCCCGTCTGGCGTGATGGCCACAGCGTTGGGGCCGGTCCCCACCGGTACTGTGGCCGCCACAGTGTTAGTGGCCGTGTTTATAACCATGACGTTATTCGAGCCGTAATCCGTCACGTAGGCAAAGGCCCCGTTTGGAGTGATGGTCACGCCCCAAGGATTAAGTCCCGCCGCGATGACGTTCGTGACCGTATTGGTCGATGTGTTAATCACTGACACGTCGTTCGAGACGTAATTCGTTACGTATGCGGAGGCCCCGTTTGGGGTGACGGCTACGCCGACGGGATAAGTGCCCACCGCCACTGTAGCCACCACTTGGTAGGCAGTCGTGTCGATCACCGAAACCGAGTTGGACACAATCAGACCGTTTGCACGATTGGTGTTCGTAACATAGACGAAAGCCCCGTTGGGGGTAAGGGCCGCGGCCCAGGGGCCGTGGCCTACCGGGACTATGGCCGCGGTGCCGTTGGTGACAGAGTTGAGGACGTAAGCGGCATCCGACTCGCGCCCCGGGATGTAGACGTCACACTGAGCAGCCGCCGCAATCGAGCCGATGGCCAGGATCACGAGCAGGATGACATACTGAGCGAGACGCGGCGACTTTACCTTGTGACTCCAATTCCGAGTCCTAAATTCGCAGAACCTATATCCATTGCAACGCATAATGTTCGCTCCTCGTTCGAAATGAAATTCGCGGGTAGCTCTCGTCTGAATTCCGAATGTGATTTGTCGAATGATCAGTTCGCTATGGAATCGAGGCCGAGAATGGCTCGACCCCGCATTTGCGAATACAGAAGACCTCGCTCTAAATTGCGTAATGGATGGACCGTCGACAGCGGAAGCAAACGTCTAGAACAGGGCTCGCGCCTGGTCTGGCCGCGAGGTCCGCGGATTTTGGAACCCTCACAGGATCCTGCGTGTTGAATGGAATCCAGAGTTTCGAGTACACAAAACCTGCGAAGTCGCGGACGACGTACCAGATTCCTGTTCTCGAGAAGAACCAAAACCTCGGATTGTAGATGTATTCATTTCCGGAGATGATTCCGACGCGATAATGCTGGCCGAGGGCATATCGAAAAACAGCCCAGCTCTTTCTCGCATGCACCCCCGCCGTGAAAACATCGACAAAGGCAGGGCTATCTGAATCGCCAAGCCAGCGCTTGACTGCCGCAGCGCTCGCGAGCGTGCGATAACCTTCCTCGACCGGTGGAACGGTTATCCTTACGAGCCGCTTAGGGTCGAGTCCCAGCTTTGCGAGTTCCTTTGCGGCCACCTCGTCGTAGGTTTTTGCAGGATGGGAGGTACTACCATTTCCCTCGATAGGACCGCCGACGACAATCATGTAGCTGTAACGTCCAGAATTGAAGGTATGCAGGGATTCTGCCAGTGTTCGCGGGGGAATCCAGGCTTCCACCACGAGGATACCCTGCCCGACCGGAGAGCTCACCGCGAGAAACTTGTGAATAAATATCAGTGCAGGCAGGAGGACTACACCCATCGCGAGGAACGCGCCAAAGCGGACCCATTTGGAAGGGAACGAGCAAAGCTCTTTTCCTCTAGTGCTGACGTCAGACTGCTTAGGCCGATAGATCAAGTGTGAGATCCAGCGCTCAGAACGGATTCAGTAAGACAGTCTGGTTCGAGCCCACCCCCAGTGGTCCAAGATAAATCGTCGAGTTCCAGGGAGCGTGCCATCGATAATTACCCATCGTGAGTGAGGTGTAGCTCGGGCTTACGTATCCAGATGGGCGCGAATACAGCGTGGGGATATTCAGATTCGAATAGTACGGTGAGTTGAAGTTGTCCAGATACCACTCGAAGATGCCATTGCTGGGATCCCACTTTATGTGCAGGAGCATTTCGTACCAATGGTCCAACTGCAGCGGCGGGCCATCGATCCACACGACATTCGGGGCACAGGTATCTCCACCCATGATGCGCACGGCCATGCGCACATTCTGAGTACCCACGACGCCGCTTTGGACAACATCGTCGGTCTTAACATCGAAAGCTATGTTGCCGTATTCCTGGGAGCAAGGCGGAACCGGGTTGCTGTCGTTGTGGAACTCCATGAACCAGTTCCATTCACCAGTTGTCGGTTGAAACGGTTGTTCGCCGGCCGCTGCGGTTGTGGAGAGAGTCGCCGCCGATGGGAACATGACCGACGTGCGCAGCCAGATTTCGTACGGCTGATAATCCCAGAACTGAGTCGGGGCCCATAGATATACGCTGTCGCTGTTAGCTGCGGGGGAGGCGTGGGCAGTGGGGGTAACCGTCATGCCGGCAGCCACTCGTCCCGCGACATTGGCGTGATACCAGAGATAACCGGCGCTGCTAGTGTTCGAGCCGACGTCGGTGCCCAGGCCATAGTCCAGATGCGGCCATTGTGAAAGATTGCCCGAAGACAGATCGGCGGCCCCGTAGATGATTCCTGAGGTTCCCGTCTGCGCGTACATCAAAATCGTAACGACCAGAAGCAAGCCGGCGACGGCGGCAGCTACTCGGATAATCATGGATTCTTACTCCTTCGGTACTCAGTATTGGTGTGACTATGAGCGCCGCATGGCTGGTTCGAGCGTGGCTCTTGATTTCAGTGCAGCGGGCAAACGAGGAAACAGCTTGGTAATGTGACAGCTCACGGGAATAGCATTCTAGGTTTCACACGGGTCTCAGTCGGCAGGTACAGCTTGCGGGTTGGCCGAAGGAGTGGCTGAGACAAGCGGCTGAGCGTGCGATTTCGGAGAACCGATATAGTGCTTCCACCACAAGGCGAAGTTCAACAGAGCCCATCCTCTTCTCTTGAGCATGGGCGAGAGTTCCTCGAAACGGAAATAATCCGTATCGTCGCAGAACTCTTTCATCTCTTGTGCGACGTATTCGCCGTATTTGGTGTGATACCACTCATAGACCGGCACGCCGAAACCCTGTTTCGTGCGGTCGATGAGTTCGTCGGGTATTACGCCTCTCACGGCTTTCTTCAGAATGTATTTGAGGACGCCGTTTTTCGTTTTGACGGCAGAAGGAATGCTCATAGCCAGCTCGACGAACTTGTAGTCGAGGAAGGGCACGCGCGCCTCCAGACTCACCGCCATACTCATTTTGTCCACGCGCATGAGCAGCAGTTCGGGCAACCGCAAATTAAGATCGAGATAAGTCATCCAATGGAGCGGGGATGGTTCCCAAGCCTTTTCCTCAAAGCGCTGGCGTATCGGCTTAAGGGCTTCCCAGGAACTGAACTTGGCGAATTTCTTGCGCAATCGTGGGGAGAAAAAGTTATGTTTTTGTGAGTCCGAGAAAACTTCCGCACCACCCCAAAATACGGGACGCTTGGCCAAAGCTCTGCGGAGAATTTCACACGAGAACTGACGCCGATAAGAAGCTGCGCTGCCGCCCTCGAGGAAGGGAAGGGCAGCAAGCCCCAAAGCTCGGAACGGCTTTGGAATCGGAAGGTCGCCGTAGCGCTGCACACGCAGGGAGTCTCGCCAATAACCATAGCCACAGAAAAGTTCATCTGAGCCTTCGCCGACTTGACACACGATTACCCCATGGTCGCGAGCGAGCTTAGAGACGTAATAGACGGGAACGCAAACAGGATCCGCCAGCGGCTCGTCCTGGTGCTTGATGATGCGGGGGAGCGAATCGAATAGATCGCTTTCTCGCAAAAGCAGTTCGTGATGTTCGGCGCCTACCAAGCCCGCCATCTTACGGGCATAGCGCAGCTCGCTTGGATAGCTTTCGTATTCACGGTCATAGCCGATGGAGAAGGTTCTGACCGGCTTCCCGTCGCCTTCGGAAAATAGAGCTGCGTTGGTGCTGGAGTCGATGCCTCCGGAGAGAAACACGCCGACCGGCACGTCGCTTTCTTTGCGAAGCTTAACGGAAGTGCGCAATTCCGATAACAGCTGTTGGGCAATGTCCTCTTCGGAAACGCCCGTCAACGGCTGGGTATGATCCCAAACATCCCAATATCGGCTTTCCTGTACGTGACCATCCCTGCTGATTTTCAACCATGTGCCGGGAGCAAGTTTGCGGATGCCCGAAAAGAGCGTGTGAGGAGCGGGCGTCGCATTGAATGACAAATAATAGTAGAGCGCCTCTTCATTGACGCCGCGCTCCTGCTCCTCGTCTTCCAGCAGCGCCTTGATTTCCGATGCAAAGGTGATGCGTCCATGGTGAATGCTGTAGTAGAGCGGCTTGACGCCGATGCGATCGCGAATCAACCAGAGCTGGCTTTTCTTGGAGTCCCACAGGCCAATCGCAAACATGCCGCGAAACTTTTGCACGCAGTCGATGCCCCATTCCTCAAAGGCGTGCAGGATGACTTCGGTATCGGAGTGGTCTGTCTTCCACCGGTGCCCGCCTCGTTTCTCGAGTTCCGCGCGAATTTCTGCGTGATTGTAGATCTCGCCGTTGAAGGTCACCCAGAGCGTGCCGTCCTCGTTGGTCATCGGCTGTGCCGCTTTTTCCGAAAGATCGATGATGGCCAGCCGCCGATGACCTAGCCCGAGCCGGCGGTCGGGCGAGATGTAGTTTCCGGCTCCGTCAGGTCCGCGATGGGACATGACGTCCCGCATGCGAGTCAGATAGGCGTCTGAGATGCGGAAGCTACTGTTCGAAAATGAAAGCACACCAGCGATGCCGCACATTAGCAATCCTCCACAATTCAGAACTAAAGGTTCCCAGATTGGTTGCGGTCCCTAATGTTTTGAAATATCGCGACGATTGCCGCCAGCCCTCAATCTAGGGCGCTTGGGATTTGTTTCGGTTCTACGCAGGATGAGGCAGCGTTGCGAACGTCGGCACCTTCGAAATCTTCGCTGTAAAATGCCGAGATGAACTGTCAGAACTTCGCGGCACGGAACATGAATAGGCTGCCATGCCCGAGGATTGGAGATCCGCGCACCCCATCGTACGACCGTACAGCGTCCGTGCGGAATCCACATGCACGAAGGACCTCGCGGAACCTCGATTCCGAATAGCAATGTTTTGAGTGGTCGAGGTACTCGAACCAGCGCTTCTTGCCCAAATATTTTGTGAGCCTATAAACGGCCAGCACAGGCCAGCGAGCGATCGGGTGCGCGTTCGGCACCGACACGAGGAGCAAGCCCTCCTGCTTCAGAACGCGGTGAAGCTCGCGCAGGGCCGCCAGCGGGTCGAGAACGTACTCAAGCAGGCTGGAGCATAGGACACCATCGAATTGCGCGTCGGGAAGACCCGTTTCACAGATATCGGGAATGTGGCGAAATTCGGTGTTTGGGGCAGGAGCACAACGGGAAATCATTTCCCCAGAAGCATCCAGGGCGAGAACGTTGCAGCTTTTGTGCGTGGTGAGAAAGCGCGCAAGCGTCCCAGTGCCGCATCCGGCGTCGAGCCAATTTTGGCCCGCAAGGTTGCTGCCAACTAGTTCGTCAAGGACTCTCATACGAACCGAAAAGACTTCGCTGGTGTAATTGGATTCCCAGGCCGAAGCGATTCGGGAATGATATTGAACTGCCTCATTCATGACGGTGCCCTCTTCAATGGCGAAAATGCGTGAAGGCCGAAAGGCGTCTCTTAAGCTCGGCTTTGTCAGCTGGCCCTGCATCACTCTAGGGCGCTTGGGATTTGTCTCGGTTCTACGCAGGATGAGGTAGCGTTGCGAACGTCCGCACCTTCGAGCAAGCCACGAAAGAGACCGGCAACTTCTCGAGCACGGACGTCCCAGGTGCAGTTCCGAACTGCGTCCTGGCGAACTTGACGCTCGCGGGGTGTGTCGCAAGCCAGCGCATTCTCGACCATGGAAATGAATTCTTCGGGCGAGCGATAGATTTTCAGGCCCGGCGTATACAGATATTCGTAAAGGGGTGAAATCACCACCGGTTTGCCGGTGGCGAGATATTCCCGAACTTTGATGGCGCTGCCATAGCTGGTGAATGCGTTGTTTTGAACCCACGGCAACACGCACACGTCAATGTGCCGGTAATAAGCAGGAAGTTCGGCGTATGGCCGGGGTCCTAGAAAATGGATGTTGGGCGCGGATAATTGCACGACATTTGATTTCCCACCGATGAACACCCAGTGCCAGTCAGGCCGCACCTTGGAGACGTGTTCAATTAGGGAGACGTCCATGGTGTACCAGTCGGCAGCGCCCACATAGCCGAGCACGGGCCCAGGAATGGCCGCGATATCTGCGGGAGTTTCGGCAGGCAAATTGGCAAAGCGCTCGTAGTCGACGGCTTGCTCGAGGAAGTACCGGTGGCGCCTTTCGGCTTCTTCATACAGCTTCCGGCCGGAATACATCACCACTGCGGCTTGCTGCTTCAGGCGACGATCCATATCGCGAATGACGACGCGTGAAAGCGCGCTATCTTCATTGCAATCGTATTTATCGGAAACCTGATAGACCAGCAGCTCGCCGCCAAGCGCGCCGACGACATCCGCGGCGGTCGGAATGGCAACCCACACGATCGGACGGCGCAGATTGAGGAGTAGCATCACAAACCGCAGCTGAAGGATGAGCAGCAATCGGTTCAATGCGCGCCCAATTGCCGAGCCGTACACGGGCACGTTGATCGGAGTCATGACCCACAATCCCTCGGGCACCTTGCGCAACCAACGTAAATAGCTGCGAAACTTACGGCGGATCTTTTGAAAGAAGTCCGGGCTGCTCATCGAAGGCAGACCCATGGTGATGGAATTTACAAATAGTACTTGATTGTGGAGAGCGAGCCGCTTCAGGATGTGGTTTTTCGAATGCGGATGGTGGTACCACCAGTCTTCGCCGGCAAAACATATGATACAGCGGCCGGAAAGCGGGTAGTCCCCGGAGCGTACTGCGTCTTCGAAATCCCTGCTTAGTTCGATGTTAGATAAGGAACGAGCAGCGCTCACGTGTGGCAAGCCTCCTCGGCAATGATGTATGAAAGCTTGGCTTCCGTGGTGTTGCTGGTTTTGCAGCCCAAGTGGTCTACGCCAGCCCACGAGATTCGGGTGGTGATGCACAAAGGAACAGGGCCTCTGCCCCAGACGCGTGCTTTTACTGCGGGAGTCGTCGCGCCATAGATAGTGCTGACCGGCGATGGCTCGATTGAGGCTTGAAGGGAAACAGGGCCGGTGATGGTGATCTGAACCTGCCGATCGCCGAGTATGCGGCACAGAATTCCGTCCTCGGTCTTAAGAAGCTCGGCGGTTCGTTTGGGTGCGAGCTGAAGATTGAATTCGAAATCGTGAATGCCTTCCCCTTTGACTTCGTCTTCCAGGACAAAGGCCTCTTCGCCTTCGACAACGCGGATAGTGCGCTTGTGCGTCACTCCTAGTGAGCGGTACCCACTGTGTGAGGCGCGCACGAGCCACCCGCGGCTATCGCTTGCGCATTCGATCGGCGTCACGGCCGCTTCATTCCCAAGCGCAAAGAGTTCGGAAGCGGAGGCTCCGATGCGATTCTGTTCCGTGCGATCGATCAACAAGGTATTGTGCGCGGCGGTGCGGCGGAAACGGTTTCGCATTGCTTTGTCGCGCGTGTAGCAGCCTGTGCCGGAGTCGCAGAGCACTTCCTGACCGCCCATCCGCATGATGAAGCTGAGTTTGTCGTTGTGTGTATGACTGCCCTTGCCAAAAATCCCGTTCGGAATGGCGAAAAAAAATAATTCCGCGGCGCCGTGCCGCAGGACGGCGATCCCCGAGTTGGGAGCAAGTGTGACGGTCGAACGAGGTTTCGCGTCGGATGCGGTATAAGGAGCTGTTTCGGGGAGGCCGTACCAGGCGGCATCGTCTTCCCGGCCGGCACCTTCACCGAAGAGCTTTCGACCGAGCCCCAGCAAGTGCGGGACTCTTAATGAATTTCGCTCGGCCATGGGGTAGAGGATCATTTGTTGGAGGTCGTCAACCAGGAGTTCGGTGCGGCCATCGTCGCAGTCCCCCACTTGCGGCAATTCGCCGGAAGGAGTGGCAACGGTGTTGAGGAAGCGAAACATCATGGCGAGGCGCTCGACGAATGCCGGGCACGGTGTGAGGGGTTCGCTGCGCATCAAGAATAGCGCTGTGGTGAAAAGCTGCGTGACCAGCACCTGGTATCCGATAGAAGCTTCATAGTCCCCCCCGTCTTCGTACACCTGCCGGCGCATTTCGCGTTCGATTCGCTGTCGATATTCGTGGCGCCTGGCAGCCATGCCCTGGCCATCGAGGAAGAGAGAAATGCAGTAAAGCCCGACGAGGTCACTCAGATAATGATTGCTGGTCAGCAAGTGGGAAAACTCAATATTTGCCTCGATATAAAGCAAATGTTGCACCAGCGAGCGAGCAACGCCCGCAAGCCAGGCTTGCTCCACCGCGGAGAAGGGGCAAAGCAAATTCAATGCAAGGCAGATGCTTATACCCCGCAGAGCCGCTTCCATCGCAACTGTCCAATTGACACCGATACCCACGGGGTTCCTGGCGATCCAATCGGAAAGAATGTTTTTGGCAGCATCGCGATACGCTTCCTCACGCGTCAACACCCACGCCTTTGCCAGCACTGGCAAGAATTGGAGCCGCGAGAGTTCCCAGGGAACTTTTACATCCGACCCATCTTGGCGAACGTATTCGCAGCGCTGGAATTGCACACGGGGCCACTCGCTGCCGGATACAAAGTCGAGGCTCCAATTCGGCCGAGTTCCCAATTCGACGGTGCCGTAGCTAAGAAACGGGTAACGGCCGGCCCGAATCTCGTCTGCGAAGGCGATGATGAGTGTCCGACTCTGGTCGCTGAGGCTCTGCAGTTCGGGACGATAGTAGGGAATATTGCGAACTTTTGCTCGGCTAGGGCGCTGAAGGCGGCCAACGATTCGTCTCTTATTCCACTCTCTTTGCGCCCGCCATAGAGCCTCGCGGGCGACCAAAAAGGCTGATTCCTGTTTAAGGATCCTGATGAGTCGCATTGCGTTGAGTGCTGTGGAGAATTCTCTAAATCAAGGGACAAAACATCTTTTCTGACGTCGGGAGGTCAGTGGACGACTCCAGCCTTGCTTCGGATCACATTGGCTCCGGTTGCGGTGCGTATGCCACTGGATATCGAGCGTAGAAACGTTTCCAGACGACAGCACCAACAAATGCGAACATGAAGAAATAGCAAATTGAGGACAGAACCGACGCGCCAAGGATCCCATAATGGGGAATGGCCCAGAAATTTAGAGCCACATTAAGGATTGTATCGGCGATCCAGGCCAATAGGATGGCCGGCGGAAAGCCTTCGCTATTCAAAATCTGAACCATCACCGTTTCAACTCCCAAAAAATACGTTCCGGGCATGAGCCAGATAAAGGGCAGGACCGCGGGCAGGAATTTAACTCCGAACGCGAGGGAGATAACCGGTCCCGCGGCCACTGCGGCAACGACGACCACGGGCAGCATCAATGTTGCCGTGGCCAGTACGGCCTTGTTGGTTAGCTGCAGTTTTTCTTCTCTGCTCTTGGTAGCCGACAATTTAGGAAATAAGAGCAATCCTACGATGACCGGAAACATCATGGTGTTCTCAGCCAGGACCTGGCTAATCGAGTAGTAGCCCGCTTCGCTCGCGCCCAACATGTACTTCGCCATGAGTAGATCAATGCGCAGCAGAAGAAAGCCGAAGAATGCGATGGAATAGGCCCTGAGGCCGATGCCGAGGCTCTGACGAAATACGACCCACGATAGTTCGGGACGTCTGGCCGAAACTAGTCTGAGGCGCAGAAGGGCCCAAAGAAATGTGAGCAGGGAAGAAGCCAGAGTGATACCGAAGAACAATTCAACGCTCCCGCGGCGGACAAGTGCGGGAATACAAATCAGTAGCAGGATCAAGATTTTTCCAATGGATTCAATCTTGTTATAAGCACGGACCTCGTTGATGCCCAGGAGTAATCCCTGGGTGAGGAGGTATGCGAGACCGACTGGGATAGAAGCCATCGCGAGGAACAGAAGGGTGCCGTGAATGGGCGCGACCTTCGGCCAGATGGCAAAACCAATTCCACCCAAAATCATCAGAGCGCCCGTTACAAGGACCACCGCGAGCATGTTACCGACGAGAGTGGGAAGCAGCGCGCGATCTTTAGCGACATAGTACATGTTCGAGGCATGTAGCCCCAGATTGCTGAACTGCACGCCGAGTGCGCTCATCGTAGCGGCCACTGCGTAAAATCCCCGGCCCGTAGGCCCCACCGTACGCGAGATCACGATGGCAGTTGCGAAAGTCACCGCCGCCACGAGAACGCGGGTGCCGTAAGTCTCCACGACGTTCCGGCGAAGTTCCGTGCCAACAGCTAAGCGCCATAGCCGCGCGGAGGCGGCTGACAGGGTGGCTTTGGTCATAGGTTCTGGTTCGCAAGATTGGTCCTGCGTGAAGCAGCATTCGCGGGAGCAACGACGCTTTGCGCCGGCGAGTCTTTGGGGGCGCGCTGATTCTCCGCATAGTAAGCCAGGACCCGCCTGGCATTTTGCCGCCAAGTGTGGCGGGCCAGAACGCTTTCACGAGCGTTGCGTCCAAGCTCGAAGCGGAGTTGCGCGTCGGCCAGAAGCCGCTCGATAGCCTGCGCCAGCTCGCCAGGGTCACCGGGCTTTACCAGCAAGGCGGTTCTGCCGTGTCCCAGCACCTCTGCGATCTGATCCAGGGCGCTGGCGACAATGGCTTTACCCATGGCCATGTATTCGAAGAGCTTGGTTGGTGAGCCGAAAAAAGGCTTCCCATCTGGCAGAGGGACGTGCGGCGAAACAAGAATGTCGGCGCCGTCGAGATACTCGCGGACTGAGCTGTGTGGAATCGTGCCCGTAAAGATCACTAAACCGCGCCGCGCATACGGCTCGAGTGCATTTCGCATTTGCGGCGCAAGAGGTCCGTCACCGACAAGAATGAACTTGACCGTCACGGGGTGTGCTGACTCCAGCAATGAGCGGATGGCCTGTTCGAGCACGGCGACTCCATGCCAATAACTGAACGTGCCCACAAAGCAAACGGCTACATCCTGAGGGCGAAGGCCTAATTCGTGCCGCAGCTTTGCGCCCCCGCAGTTGGGGTGGAACGACTTAGGATCTACGGCGTTCGGATTTACCAGGATTCTTTCTGCCGGCACTCCTGCTTCGATAAGCTGTTGCTTTAGAGGATTTGAGACTACAACAATCAAAGAAGCTGCCTTAACCGATACTCCCTCGCAGAGTCTGAGCCAGGCAGAAAAACGTGCGGGATCCCAATACTTTGCCATGAACTCTTCAGAGGCGTTGTACTCAAGGAGAAGAGGAATCCGCAGCAAGCGCGACAGCAGCGCTCCGGCAAAGAGGAACCTTCCGTGTCTCTGATATAAAAGGCGCGCCCCTTTTTGCGCCAACAACTTGCGTGCATAGAAAACAAATCTCAGATTGTAGGAGAGCGTGGCCGCTTCACGGAAAAGGTGAAAACGGGAAGACCCTGTGACCGGGTAAAGGTCACAGTTCAGGGGAAGGGGACGCGCAGAAAAGACTCCCACGCGCGCACCCTCTTCAATCAGCCCAGAAAGGAAACCGGTGACGTGCGTTTGGGCGCCACCCGGATCCTCCCCTACCTGGGATGGGTGCAGGAAGGCAACATCAAAAAGGCCCAGGCGTGCTCGGGGCGGACGGCCCAGTTTGAGCCAGATCCGAAACAGTTGCAGGCTGACCCAAACGAAAGTAAGAACACTCACGTCGACGAGGGCGGCAAAGAAGGTTCGCGGCAGCAAGTTTAACAATCCCGTCCTGGTGCTTACTTCAAAAGTGCCCGAGGAATCCGCCAGAACGGTTTCCCGGCAGCGATGCAGAAGAGCTGTCCATTTAAGGAGCATCGGCTCTCGTAAGGAGCTAAGAGAATCGGTAAATATCACAAGGGCGCGGCCTTTGAGTTGTCGCAATTTGCTCAGTTGATTCCTCCAGCCGCTCTCGCGCAGATCGGACTTAGACAGAATTACGCACTCGCACCCGGGGTAATGCCGCTGGGCAGAGGCCGACGCGTCTTTCTCTTGACCCGCAAGGACGAGCACAAAAACTTTAGGTTCGCGGTTCATTGCTAGAAAATCAGGCGGGCACACCGAAAGCTCCGTCAGGAGCTTGCAGTTCTGCGCTCTCGTTCAAATCAGGCGCCGTCAGAGCATACTTATAAACAGCAGCGAGCATAAACAAATAGACTAGATTCAGAGGGCTGTAGCCCGATGATTCAGTGAATCCGGTGATCCAATAAGCGAGAAACAGAAAAATGTAGCACTTCCACATCAGCCACCCGGAACTGGAAAAGCGTCGCAACTGCCACATTGCCTTAAAAAGTAAAATGTGCGCCAGAATGTAAGGTACAAAGCCGAGTACGCCGGTCTCTGCAAGTACCTGGGTGAGATTATTGTGGGGCGAATCCAACGAAGGCACGCCTTCGTAAGATTCAAGGTACTCTTGATCGCCCGCCACAAAATTGTGGAAGTTGTAGAATCCGACGCCGGTCACAGGATGGTCGGCAAAAACTCGAATGCTTTGTTTGAATTGGGCGACCCGGCCATAAACATTGTCGGCTCCGCCACGGTCCTCCACCAACATGTCAGGCAGAAATAAGGGCGCGACAAAAATCAGTCCAACAGAAGCGAGGATCAGCACCATGCGCCAGGCACGGCGGCTCGCTCTTTGTTCCCAGAGAGTGTCGATAATCAGCGCGAGCAACAACGTGATCGCGACGGAGCGGAACATGGGCATCAATGCCGCGCCCAGCGCCGCCGTCATGCCAATGAAGTGTAGGAAGCGGCGACCAGGACTGACGGCAGGGCCGAGAGCGGCACGAAGGAAAAGCAGGAAGAAGAAGCTGAGAGCACCTACCAGCGCGAGCTGATCATTGGCGGCAAAAGGTCCATTCGGCCGGGCGATACCTCCAGCATAGAACATTACAGAATTCTGAACTGGCAGCAGGTCTTGCCCGGTGACGATTTCGGCGGCTGCTACCGTGGCGCAAATGGTTGATGAAATACAAGTGGCCGTGTGCATCGTCGCGAGTCGCTGTCGAACGTCCAAGCCGGCAATAACGCAGAAGGCCAAAAGGAGCGGGAGTAGAAAAGCATCTAAAAGGTAGCGTGCAGAGTTCAATACAGCCGCCGATTGTTCAAGCGTGATGCCCGCAATCGCAATAAACGACAACCAGGCGATTCCGACAAGGCGTAACTCCTTCGGCAAGGGGATGAGCATTTTAGATTTCAAAAATAGGCCCGTGAGCGCGATCAATATGACGACCCGTTCCAACGTGATGATCGAGCCCTCTCGGGGAAAAGAAAAGAAGTAATAGCTGAGCGGAAACACCGCGAGCCATACCAACATTATCCCTTCGACCCTGCCGCTCAGCGCTTCCCCGGCCAATCCCAGGAACCATACGGCAGCTACCGCAACAAGAGCCACAAGCGCCAGCGTGGGCTTCAGGATGAATCCGGCGAGCGCCATCGCGGCCACGAGAACAGAAAGAGCTTCCAGCAGGCGAACGCGCTGCCCGGCCGGAATGGTGAGTACGTTATTCATAAAGTAAAAATGAAGTGAGGCTGCCTGCGCAATGAGGCGCGAGCTTCGCAAATATCTGAGACACTCGTCAAACGCACGCCACGTTTCCGCTTACGGCAGAGGCTTGCTGAATCGTGAGTGCTTGGGTAAGCGGCGTTTCTGTGGTAAGGGCCGTCGACGACCGAGCTAGCGAGATGGTGTGCCCGCTCGCGACGGCCTGTTGAACCAGAAGCGTCGCCTCGGTAACTTCTATCAGTTCCTCAAATGAGATGGGCGACGCGCTACCAGAGCGGATGGCATTGATGGTCAGCTCGATCTCCCGGCGGTGGCCCTTATCTTGTTGTCCTTTGAACCTGTGGACTTTTCCATTTCCTGCAAGTTCGAGCGCGCAAAAATCGTGCAGCCGCCCGATCTTCCCCTCGCAAAAGACTTCAAAAAACTCCTTTGGAATGCTGCGGTCGCCATTGGTGAGGTAAAGCAGGTTGGCAATCGATCCGTCGGCGAACTTCAGCACGGCCAGAATGTCATCGGCCGGATGTTGTGTGTCGTTCGGCAGGCCGGTCGCAGCCACACTCTCGATCGGAGAACCGACCACGGTGCGCGCCCAATCCACGAAATGACAGAACTCGCCTACGATGCGGCCTCCCTGATCGTGAATCCAGTGCCGCTGCGGGAGGGCGCCTGCATTTACGCGGATATGAATCACCATGGGTTCACAACGGCCCGCGAAGAACTGGCGGATTTTATCGGTGAACGGCGCAAATCGGCGGTTGAAGCCCACCATTACGAATGGCGCGTGACCCGACTGCATCTGCAGCGCATACTCGTCTCGCAGCTGACTCACTTGCTCGAAGTTGATAGCCAGCGGTTTCTCCACGAATACGGGCTTGTTGGCCTGCAAGGCCTGGGCTGCAAGCGTCGCGTGCGTATCGTGACGCGTGACAAGGAATAGGGCATCGATATGAGGATTACTCAGGACTTCGCCGGGCTGTTGGGCAGTCTGAAACCTGAAGGCGCGCTGCGCCGAAGCAGCTCCGGCGCCTGAGAGAGTCCCCACCGATTGCAGGCGCACGCCTTTAATAGATTGCAGGGTTGGAAAGATGACGCTGGACGCGAAGCTGCCTGCACCAATGCATCCGATTCGGACTTCGTCGCCGGTGCGCGGCCGTGCCAAGGCTTGGGCTGACGCAGGTTTCTGTGAGATTGGGGAGGCGTCCCCATACTTGAGGATCGCCGTATACAAGCCACTTTTCAGGTCAGCATAGGCCTTGCCGCCATCCTCTATCGCGTATTGATGTTCGAGCAGCGGAGTCACGTCTATGCGTCCGGTTGCCAGCAGGTCGAGGAAGGCTTCCATGTTGCGTCGCTCGGTCCAGCGGACATACCCGATGGGATAATCGATCCCACCTTCTTCATACTGGGGGTCGTATCTTCCCGGGCCGTAAGATCGCGAGAGCGCCAGCGACAGTTCTTTCATGTACATGTTGCCGCGTGAGACTCCCATGCCTACGGCGCCCACAACGATAATGCGACCACGATCGCGGAGAATCGCGGCAGCCATTTCAGCAGGAGCCGCGGAGTCCGTCGCAGCAGTCAAAATCGCGGCATCGACGCCGTATCTGGAGAATTCTCTTACGCGTGAGGCTAATGCCGGATCATTCGCATTGAGCGCCAACTGTGCTCCGAACTCCTTGGTACGCTCGACGCGCTCCGGTGAAAGATCAATCGCCACGACACGGCATCCCGCAGCGCGGGCGATCTGAATCGTCAAAACGCCCACCAGGCCGGCGCCGATGACGGCGACGCTCTCCCCAATCGCCACGTTAGCTTGGCGAAATCCTTGCAAAGCGATGGCGCCAATCGTCGTTAACGCCGCCGCAGCCGTGGATACCTCTGGAGGGATAGGCACGGCCAGCTGGCGAGGGATGAAATTGATTTCAGCATGGTTAGCATAGGTGCCGCCGGCGCAAGCGACACGATCGCCCGCGCGGAAGTCGTGCACGCCATCGCCCACTGAAATCACTTCACCTGCGCAGCTGTATCCGACGGTGGTCAGCGTATCCAGCTTTGCATGCACTTTATCCCATGCGGCTTTCCATCCGTTTTGCCGAGCATAGTCGATAACCTGTTTCACAAGGTCCGGACGTGCTTTGGCCTTGGCCAGCAGCGACTTCGAGCTGAGCTCGAGGGTGGCCCGCTCGGTTCCGGTGCTGATCGCCGAATAGTGCGTTCGCACCAGGAGCCCGCCCGGGCACAGCTCCGGCGCGGGTATATCGTAGGTAGCCACCTCGCCCGATTTCCGATCTGTTAAGAGCGCTAGCATGAGTTCCTCTGAATTATTGGGGTATTCGTATCTCGAATGCGGGCTCAAAACTTCCCGCTCCTGCCAGATGCCTGGAAGTTGGTTCTTCCGATCGCGACTGATCAGGGCAAAGGAATTGCCGCTTGAAACGAGCGAGAGCATGCAGCATCCAAGCTTGCCCCCAACGCATGTAGGTTGTGCGGTTCGTCCAAAAACGATGAGCCTGAAAGAAGAAAATACCGGCCGAGCCGCACATGTGGTCCAGGGTCCACTGAGCCACGGCCCAAGCACGAGTACGGGCGTCCCGATCAAGCTCAGCGAAATCGCAGAAGGTCAGAATGGCCTGGGAACAAGAATGGATGTCAATGGGGTATACCGAGTCAGAGAAGTATTTAGGGGCACCATCGGCTCGGAAGAAGTTCGATACGTAATACTCGTATCCGCGTTGGATGGCATGGTCGAAGCTGCCGTCCAATGTGCTGCGCCGATAGCTCAGCAGCGCTTCGAGGTTGTACGCTGTGTGGAAGCCATCAATCCAACGATGGAAAACTGCCGGTCCGTAATACCAAGCGCCGTTCGATTGTTGGCCTGTAACGACATAGTTCATGACACGGCGAGCCAGTTGACGGTGCTCGGGATTGCGTGGTGCCAAGCGCGCAAGGAGTGCGCCGGCATGGGCGCTGGCGTTGTAAATTCTCATGTTGTCCAGCGGCGTATAGCTCAGACACAGGTCTTCCGGCGTATCTACCGGCCGATTCAGCCGCGCGATGAGGAATCGTCCGGCGGACTGCGCCATCTCGTAAGCTTCCGTATCGCCGAAGAGTTCGGCGAAATCCAACAAAGCATGGGCACAAAAGCAGGTGGCAATGCAGTTCGGGCTGAATGCCGGCATGCGTCCGGCGCGCGATATGTAATCCCAGTCGTAACCCCAGCAATACTCACGTTCATTCGGACTTCGCAGGCGTTCGAGCTCTGCTTTCAGGTAGGCTGCCGCGTTACGAGTCTCATAGCCACACCGAGCCAAGTCGCAATAGGCCGATAGGAAAAGTCCCAGCGCTTTGGGGTTCTTGCTCTCGGGCACGCGTAACCAGCGGCGCAGCCGCAGCCCGGCAAATCGCTTGCCAAACTGTATGAACGCGATTGCGACCGGCCACTGCCGGACCCATGGCCATTGAAGGAAGGGGGAATTGAGAATGTCAAAAGGCTCGTGGCCCGAGTAGTCGCGTTGCTCGACCCAGGTTCGCAGCCTCAAGAGCGAGCGATCCACAGCGAGAGATGTTTGATCGCTTATGTTCGAGACGAGAGCTGCTGCAGTGTTTCCCATCACCCTGACCTGCATGCCGTTTTCCTCGCATCAAGCGGAGGGATGCCGTTTCAAGGTATGCGCCAAATCCCGATGCCCGTTGCCATTTGCAGAATGGCCTCCGCCCCGCGTTTGGCCGCGCCCTTCGCCGCGCTTCCCGCGACGAAAACGATGTCCTCTGGTTGGAGTTGCGGATCAGAAGCTTTTGTGGCGAGAATTTTGTTCAGCTCGAGTGGGATGTCCTTTGGGCCTTCCGGCGTTTTGCGGATGAGCCTGGAGGCATTGAGAGCCGGGTTCGGACCAATGCCCTGAGCGAGCGCCACCGCCTGTAGGACCGTAATGCTTTTGCCATTTTCCATAATGAAGCCACCCGGCTGGCGGACATCGCCCACAACGTAAACGATACCGGCCTTGCTGACGATAATCGTGTCACCCGGCTCAATGGTGATGTTATCCGCCATCGATTCGGGACTCCCGCTGAGAAGTGGCACCCGAATTGAATGTTGCGGATCGTTGTGGTGGGATATCAGTGCATAGGAGCCGGCCTTCGGCGTCGTTCCACCGGCAGCGGATAACACTTCGTAGAGCTTCCTTGATCCCAATAAAGGATAAATGCCTGGTTTTTGTACCTCCCCGCTCACAGAGATCCCTTGCGTCGCGTATTCTTTTTGAAAAACAATGATGTGGGGGTTATTGAAAAGACCTTTTTCAATCAGTTTGCTTTCAATCATTTTCCCCACTTGCTCAGTGGAGAGTCCCTCCACACTTACGATCCCCAGCATCGGCAACGTAATATGGCCTTCGGAGTTAACTCGCGCATCAGTCTTGAAGTCAGGCATGCCGTAGAGGTTGACCTCGAGCAGATCGCCGGCGCCGATCGAGAGTGCCTGGGGCAAATTAGTGCTGGGTGTCACGTCATTTGTGGCTTGAGATGCAACCGGCTGCACGCTGGGAGCAACCGGAGAAGCGCCCGGAGTTTGGGCGAAGCCGCAGGCTGAGACTAGCGCAAGGACCGTGAGCGTAGGGCAATAGGCAGACTTGGATTTCATAACGGGCTCCACAGACCACAACAAATCAGCATTGAATGATCTCTGATGAATGACGATGTAGGCACGCAGATGATCCCTTTGGGCCATGGCAGAGACAGAGGAGATCAGAACGGACGAGCAGCTTTTGGCGAGACGTCTGTCTTACGGTCGTGATAATAGCCCTCGTAGTAACGAAACCCCGCAGAACTCATATCCGCACCGTTGAGAACGAATCCTGTAAGGCGCGCATTGACCTTGAGGAGCAAATCCTGAGCCCGCAGGAACTCGTCTTTTGTGATCTGGCCAGAGCGGACCACCAGTATCACGGAATCCGCCTCCACCGAGATGCAAACCGCATCCGTCATAGCCAATACTGGCGGGGTGTCGATGATGATATGGTCAAATCGTTGCCGCCAGTTGTCGACCAGGTCCTTGAAGCCGTAAGGAAGTAATTCCGCGTCGTCCGGCAGCTTAGTCGGTCCCGCCGGGAGAATGAAGAGATTGGGTATGTCCGGGCAGCTGATTACGGCCTCTTCGAAGGTGGTCGATTTCCTGAGCAGCGCTCCCAAGCCCGTATCGGGATCCAATCGGAGAGCACGATGTACGCTTGGCCGCCGCAGATCGGCATCGACGAGCAGTACCCGCCTGCGCAGCCGCGCAAGCGCAATTGCGAGATTCATGCTGACTGTGGTTTTACCCTCTCCCGGAAGCGCGCTCGTCATGAGAATGACCACGGGAGGAGTCGATTGCGACAGCAGGACCGAAGTCAACAGCGCTCGGTAGGCCTCGGCCGCGAGCGACATGGGCTCGACCAAGCTTACCAGTTCGGGTCTAACGTCCCATTTGGCGGCGGTGAATTGGAGAGGATTGCCGTTGGTGTGCTTTGTCAGTTGGGGTGGCACGTTCCTGGTTTTATCGTCCAGAAGAGGAACGACACCCACCGAAGGTAAAGCTGAGTAGGTTAATGCCTGCTCAAGGACGCTAATCTTCTCGTTCATTTTCGTCAGCGCGAATGCCAGTGACATTCCGCCGAAAACGCCGAGCACCAGAGATACGGCAAAGTTGCGTGGAATATTCGGTTCAGACGGCAGTTTGGGCGGGCGGGCTGGGTCGACGATCCAAATATTGTTGGACTTCAAGCTGGATGAAATTCCCACCTCTTTCTGCTTCTGCAGCAGATCTTCATACAGATTACGATTTGTCTCAAACTCGTGCTTGAGGATATTGAACTGGATGGCATTTGCGTTGAGGTTGTCCGCGGCCTGTTTCTGCGTTTCCAGCGCAGAGCGCAGCAAACGCTCCCGCCCGATCGCGCTCTGATACTCATAGTTTATGCGCTCGCCGATCCTATTAATTTCCGCATCGACCGATTGCCGTGCTTGCTCGAGTTGCTTTGCAAGTTCGATTCTTTTCGGGTGCGACGGACCCAGCTCGACAGAAATCTGCGCAAGCTGATTTTCCAAATCCGCTTGTTGGCCGCGTAGCTTGATAAGGAGGTTCTCAGGACCGAGCTTAGCAAGCAGTTCTGGATTTCCCGAGCTTGCCAATCGATAGTCCACTTCTCTCTGTACGCGGTCGGCTTCCGCTGCCGTGAGCGCGCGGTTCAGGTCGTCGAGCTTTGCGGTGACAATATTTTGTTTTTCATCCAGGCCGAAGATTCCGTTTTCTTTTTGATAATCGACGAGTTTCTGTTGCGATTCTTCAACCTTGGCCTGCAGCTCTTTTAATTGATTCGCGAGGAAGTCGGAAATCTGCGAACTCGCTTGGAACTGATTTCGATAGTATTGATCCAGGTATGCCTTAGCGAGTTCGTTCACAACATCCGCGGCGAGACGTGGGTTTATGCTTCGGAATTGAATGCGGATAAGTTGGGTGCCCTTGACCTTGGAGATCTTGAGGCCCTTATGGAACAAGGCTGTCAATTGGTCTTCGTTGGGCGTTCGCCCGGTGCCACCGAAGAAATCCGGATTCTTATCCAGGTGCAGATCATTTATAACCTGCATGGCCAACGCGTCGGTCTGCAGAATGCTGATCTGCGTATCAATAGCGGCACGGTCTTCCGGATCATCCAGCAGGGATGTATCCACGCCTTTGAACCCCAGCACCTCGCCTCCACCTTCACGGTGAAAGACCACCTGTCCGGCCGCGTCGTATTGTGGCCGCATCAGGAAGGACGCTGTTAGGACCAGCGCGACCACCATCAGCGCAAAAGCAAAAATGGTCCATTTACGGTTGCGAACGATGCGCCAGAGAGTTCCTTGGAACGTCTCTTCAGTGCCATCGATCACTCGCTCGCGATGGTTACTGAATTGATCGGCCGCCGATCTCAGCCTCCCTTGGAGGTAAGTTTGAACGGCCGTGGAGGCTCGCGGGCCTTGCCTCAATTCAAGATGTGTGCTCATGGTTTTAAGCGTGCTGCCGGGCAGCTTTCACTTCACTAAACTGAGGGACTCGCAACGTTAACTCCGGAAGCTGATGCTAGACCATTCTGTGCTGCAGCAATCGCTTGCCGGCCACGAGAGCGGATAGTGGCAGCCCTAAGAGTCCCGGCATGGGATCGTCCCAGGCGAACATCGCGCACTCGATGGAACCGCGAAGCGACTTAAGGTAACTAGAAAGAGATAGCCGGCCGCCACAGATTTCCTGGATGGCTGTCGCCAAATCAGGCCCCATGCGTATCCACCGTTCGCCGGCTCGACCGTATGCCTCGGGGACTGGTTCACCTCTGGCGAGCAACCAGGCCAGATATGGAAAATCCACTCCCGCGCGTCCGCAAAGCGTATGCCAGCCCCAGGCGCGTGGATTTAGATCGAGAACCTTGAAATTCCGGTCGCGCGGGTCTTTCTTGAACTCTACTTCGATAAGTCCCGTGAAATGCATGGCTGCCAGCAGCCGAAGGGCCGGCTCGATAACGTCCGGTTCATCGACGGTCTCCACATAGGTGCTGAACCGGCCGAAGTCCATTGGGAACTGTCGCGTGCGCCGCGCCACGATGGACGCCAGTGGGTATCCACCCTGGCAGAGAGCTGCATAAGAAAACTGCGCCTCTCCCCCTCCCGGCAGGACTTCCTGAATCATCAGCATTTCAGGCGGGAGCAGTTCGCAGGCTTCATCGTAGCGCGCCAGCAAGGATGCGCGATTTTCGACCCGCCACACTTTATCTCGATTGAGGCGATTGAAGCCCAGTCTCATGGCCGGTTTGAGGATGAGCGGAAACGAGCATTTCAGCCCCGCGAGCTCTTCGCGGTCGCGAGGATAGAACGTCCATGGATATGCGACTCCGCTTTCCGCGGCGAGGCGGTACAACAGCCGTTTGTCACAAGCCCAACGTACTACATCCCAAGGCGGCGTCGTAGGCCGGTAGAACTCGGCAAGCTCCTGGTGATGCCGCGCGATCAGCGCCACACTTTCGTCCGTAGTGGGGAACAACGGCCAGCCTGTCAGCCCTTCCTTAGTCGCCAGATCAATTAAAAAATCGATCGCCTTGCGATCGTCCTCGAAGGAAGGACAAGACACGGCGCGGCGAGCATAACGCGAAGCCGCTCCGACGAGTTGTTGATCTTGCTTCAACACCCAAACCGGAATTCCATGACGACCCAGGCTGCGGATGATGCCCAGGCCACGGTAATCAGCACCTGTGACCAAGGCTCCCACACAAGAAGTACGGATCCCTGAGATCGAGCTCGGCGGAGCCGTCTGCGTCAAGACTTGCATAATTCGAATTCCTCAGGCTAAGCGGCTTTGCGGATGCTGCGAGCGAGAGTACGCGTGGCGAAGTCGGTGCCGGCGACGAAACGCATGAGCGGGCCAAAACTCCACGCCGCGGGAGCGCCGAGGAAATAAAGGCCGGGTAACGATGACGATTCAAAACCGGTGTTGAGACATGGGAAGCCATTCACTCGACGAATGGAGTCAAGCAGCTTCTTATCCAGGAACGGATAACGAGTGATATCGACCCGGTAACCCGTCCCCAAAAAGATGTGATCCACAGAATGTGTGCTGCCATCATCTAGTTTGACGATGGCCCGTCCGTTGGCAGCGGCCGCTGAGACCACTCTCGTTCCGGTCCGGATCAGCACGTTCTTCAGACGTGGTTTCAGCCAGGCCGCGCCAGCAGGGCGGATCGAGATCACGCCCATTTTGTCTTGCCAGCGTCGCGGAAGGTGACGGTACCAATCAGGATTTTCTACCAGATGGCTGATTGCCGCCGGACCCACATCTGAGGGTGCATACAACAGGCGTGCTAGGGGCTTGCAGGTGTGCAACCATGCGCAGCGCCAGAGCCAACGAACGATCGGCATCCGGACGATAACGTCCACCGCAGCTCCAGATTCGTGCAATAACGCGGCTGATTCCAGAGCGCTTTGCCCGCTGCCAATAACCATTACCCTCTGCCCGCGGAAACAACCGAGGTTCCGGTGTTCAGAGGTGTGCGAAGCAAGGGCGGCGGGGATTTTTTCGAACTCCGGCGGACGCGAGGCGAATGCGGCTACTCCTGTCGCTACTACGACGCGCCGCGGTTTCCAAATGTCTCCATCTTCGAGAGTGATTTGAAAGCCTTGCGAATCCTTCGTTACGCTTGTGACCTTTCGGGGATCGACGTCTGGCGCTACCTGGCTTTGGAACCAGCGTCCATATTTGACGAATCGCTCGAGCGGCACCGGCGCAGATAGGTGATTGTCGCTAACAAGCTTATAGGCGTCCAGGGTCAGACTGCGTTTTGGATCGGAAAGATTTGAGCCTTCCCAAGGGGAACGAAGAAGCATGCCCGTAGGCATATGGCGCTCCCAAAACGACATCGGTTCCCCCAAAACGTGCACGTCAAGTCCGGCAATTGTCCGAAGGTGGGCGGCGGCCGACAATCCATAAGGACCCGCGCCAATTATGGCGATGTCACATTTTGTCGCAGTCATGTTTTCAGCACTCATTCATCCAATGACGAAAATTAGCTCCAATGTTCAACACCATGGAAACCGGGGAATAGAGATGAAGTTGACGCGATGAGGCGCAGTGAGTTCAGGCTTGCTGGTACGCCACGCGGTCTCCGTCCAGAAACGCGTATGCGAGCCGCGCCTTATTACTTTCAGGCCCTTCGATCGACCAATCGTTGCCCCGCCGCACGAGCTTCATCTGGCTCCGCGCCCGCCACCAGTGATTGACCTCTCGCGGAAGAGCAATCCAGAGTTTTTTCTCGGAGCGCAAATCGGCCAGATGGGCGAGCAGCGCTTTGTAGGTGTCTCGTGCTCGCCATTGCAGAATATAGTCCGGGTGAACAATAAAGCTCGCTAGCCCGTGTTTCCCCATGATTCGGGCCATCTGGCGCTTCCACAGATCAATGGAATATTCCTTAAGAATATAGAAGAGCGAGTAATCCTGTGTGGTAGTGACCGGCAGCTCCAATATCTTGTCTATAAAAAACGGCATTATCGAGCAGCAACCGCCTCGTTGGGCTTCGAGGTGCCCTACGTTTGGAACGGACATGTCATAGTCGAAATTCAAGGCGTCATACCAGTCTAGATTTCGATAAAGAACGGCGGAACGAAAGCCCTCCGCTCCGTATTCCTTTCCGTACCGATTAATTCGTTCTGCCCGGTGTAGGAACTGTTCCCAGTTACTGAAGAGATGTCCATCATGGTTCAAATCGTGGATGTCGATTTCAAATCCCGAGCTGCGAATTTCGTCGAGAAAAGCTGGCGGGATGGTGTAGCGCTCTTCCGGGATTACCTGAAATGAAGATTTGATTCCGTGAGCACCGTCCAATTCCATAAGCTGCGAACAGAAATCTCGCCCCGCTAAAGTCTCCACATCATGCGTCATGATGGCGCAACTGGAGAATCCCTCGGGCCAAAACCAAATGAATGGAACACGGTCAAGGCAACGAGCCTTGAGCAAAAGCGCCAGAAGCTTTTCAAAGATGCTTTCGACGGTTGCGTCCAAGGGCCATTCGGGAAAGGGAATATCTTTCCAATCTCTTAAACCGATTCTCTGGAGACGTTGCCGCGCCGAGGAAGAGAGAAACGGTCTTGCGTAATAGTAAGCTTTCCGAAGAACGGCCATCCTGCTCTGCGTTGCCTTGCCCTTGTTTGTGCGTGCGGCGTAGCGCTCGTAACGCAGGTTCGCGACGATATCCGAGGGCCGGAAAGGCAGTTGTAAGGTCGCCCCTGGTGCTGCGACGTCTCTCAATGTGTTATAGAGTCGGCCTCTGGTGTCGTCGGAAAAGAAGCCCGAAGAGCACTGCCCGTAACAAATGGCGTCGGAGCCGAAGCGAAAATATCCTTCATCTTTCGACAAGGGAGCGATCAGCTCGAACGATGCGAGATTTTCCGGGCATCGGTAATAGTCAAGAAAAGCAGAGTCGGTCTGCCCGCGGTCCTGCCCATTCGAATGTTGGTGTTCTTGGCTCTGCACGACTTTGCCGCAACCTTTATCCGACGTGCCGGTAAAGCAGTTTCCCAGCTACGCTCAGGACGCCATCCGGCATGACGGCGAAGAGGCGGCGAGCGGCTTCTGCGCCATAGCCTGCGACTGCACTGCGGCGCCGCAGCGTAGAGCACCTCAGATATCTGAGCTCGGATCGGGTCGCAGCTAGGCGATCCTTGAAAGTAATGAGTCCGGCATTGTCGGTATCGGACCGACCGAGGTCAAACTCCTGAAAGCCCTTTTTTTTCCCTTCCTCAATGGCCTTCCAAAACAAGTAAGGCACGGCGCCAAGCCTATGGAAGTTTGCGTCGGAGCCGCCGTATTTGTAGATGAGGGTGTGCCCATGCCATAGCGTCAGGAGGCTAGCGATCGCCCGCCCCTCCTTGAACGCCACTTGAATCCTGATCCGGTCCCTTTGGCAAGCAATCAAGTTTCGGAACCAGGTTATAGGTTGCGGCGGCACTCTGTGCCGGCGGCGCGTAAGCACCAGCAGATCGTAGAAGGCTTTCAAAAGAGCTTCCGAATAGCCCGCTTGGTAAGAAAGACCCTCTCGTTCCGCCCGCCGAATCTTTCTTTGAATCGAATCCCTTTGCAGTTGGCGAAAGAGCTTGTCGAGGGTAGGGCGCAGATCGAGCGCGTGAAAGCAAAATGAATCGGCCTTCTGCATCTGCGGTTCGGCCGCCAGATCTGCGCTCCGAGGGCGAATCTCGATATACCGGAGTTTTTCGGTGTCGAGCACACGTTGCAGAGAGCAGAAAATTTGATCGAAATTCTCTCGATCTTCGATTAAAGGCTCACAGTGATCGGCGAAGGGCAATGAGACCAGCCTGCGTCCGGTCAGCCAACTGCTGATCCGACAAAACACGATTGCGTTTGTCAGCGTCGCTGCCGGACGAGACGTCGTATAGGCAATGGGTTCATAGCCATAGGTGCGATGTAGAGCTTCGAGCCAGCCCCTGGTGTGAAAGATCGAGGCGCACTGGTGTCCCTCCACAAATTCGGACCACCGCGGATCATGTAACGGATTAAAGGCGTGAACTGTCAAGGCAATAGCCGCAATACCAAGTGGATCTAATGAGTTAGGAACCTAGCCTGCTAACTGAGCCACGCCCGCCGGGAGTGCGGCATCAAGATTCTGCACACGGCCGCTATCGTGTTTCCCGCTGGCTCCACACGAAGCCGCTGAATTGGCGCTTCTCGCATGGCACGTGCGGACCAAAACGTCCACAATTCGCGCAGCAGCCTGGCCATCCCAGTTTTCGGGCATACCGCCGCTGGTTTTCCTCACGAACTGGCGGTGGATAGCATCCCTGATCGCATCTCGATCCGTCCCCGCGAGGGTATTTGTTCCGATCTCCACGGTGACGGGTCTTTCGGTGTTCTCTCGGACCGTGACACAGGGAATTCCAAGGCACGTTGATTCTTCCTGAATGCCACCTGAGTCCGTGATGACGATCGCTGCATGCTTCATTAAACAAAGGAAGTCTAAATAGCCCAGAGGATTGGTGAGAATTATTCCCTCGCGATCACCTGGCGAAGGACGTCGGTTCCCATTACAGTTTTCTGGCTTGGTGCCGGCAAAGCACTCGAAACTGAATTCCCTAACTCGCTGCTGGGTTCGGGGATGTATGGGAAAGATGATAGGACAGTCCGCAGCCAGGTCTTTTAGTCCGTCCAGGATGTTCAGAAAAACACTTCGGTTATCCACATTTGAGGGACGGTGCAGAGTCAGCAAAGCGTAACGACTGATTGCTTTATCCGCTCCCGTCTTCTGTGTCTGTCGGCGCAGTCCTAGCTCATCTAGTATGGTGGAGATTTCCGCTTTGTCCTTGAGAGCCAGCAGAGAATCGATCATTGTGTTGCCGACAAAGTGGATTTTCTCAGGCGAAATTCCTTCGTTACGGAGATTACGAAGCCCGCTCTCTTCGGTTACAAAGAGCAGATCCGAAAGATGATCGGTAAGAACGCGGTTGATCTCTTCCGGCATGGAACGATCGAAGGAACGCAATCCCGCTTCTACATGAGCAATTGAGGGCCGAGAGCCGGATAAATCGAAGGAGATTTTGGCCGTGACCAAGACGCAGGCAAGCGTCGAATTTACGTCCCCGACCACAACCACGACGTCTGGCTTCTCGCCCAATACCACCGGCTCAAATTTCTTCATGATCTCGGCGGTCTGTACAGCGTGTGATCCCGAACCGACGCCGAGGTGAACATCAGGCACGGGAAGGCCGAGATCGCGGAAAAAAGCGCCGGACATCGAATCATCGTAGTGCTGACCGGTGTGAACGAGCATGTGCTCGATCCGTTCGCGCAAAGGCTGGCGCCCATCCCCAGGGATAGCCGAGATACCGTCATTGTGTCGCTCGATCGCCGCGATAATTGGCGCGGCTTTCATAAAGTTGGGGCGCGCCCCAATGACAATGAGAATCCTCATTTGGTAAGCTCAGATCCGCCGAATGCCGCGCTTTTCTTTCGGAAAGCAGAGAGAGCGCGGTTCAATCCATGAATATACGGCAACGAACGTTTCGTACCGATGACTCCGATAATCTGCTCTATAACCCTGCTAAATGCGACTCCATTGCGCTCCCGCAGCGCAGTAGGGCGATTGCGTCGCAACAAGCGTATCTTTGTTTTGATGTCATCAACGTTCTCGAGGAGCACAAGCCGGCCGCTCCTACTGAGATACTGGTCCACTGCGCCGATCTTACCGCGAAAGATGCTGTAAACGGGGACGCCCAGAGCCGCAGCCTCTCGGTTCATGGTGCCGCCCCCGCTGATCACTAGGTCTGAGAACCAAATCAGATTCAGCCCATCTACGACGTGCTCGGGGATTCGCATTTTCCCGCTGGAGAAAAGATCGGGCCAGCGGTTCTTCATGACAATGGCCTGGCGGTCATTGCGGGGCAGCACGACCCCCTTTACATCGGGCTGCGTGCTCAAGAAATCAAGCACGGCTTCAAAAAGCACATCACTCTCAGGATTATGGTAGTGGGCCTCACTGGCGGGCGGTCGGAGGACGACCACGATATCCTCCTCTTTGAGTCCGAGCTGCAAGCGAATACCTGGAGTCGGCACGAACCGAGGAACATAGATGTCCTCTTTGATCCCGGGATATTTCAGAATGTGATTGGCATCGAGTCCCACCGCTTCGTTGCGGATCACCTCTGGGCACATGAGCCAGGTAGGATGGATAAGAAACCAGCCAGTAGCAAATTCATAATCTCCGGTCATCAGTGTAGGAATGCGCAAAAAAGTAGACACGATGAGCTGGGAACGAGAACAAACAGAAAGCGCCAAATCCGGCTTTTCCTTGATGACTGTGGGGACTAGCTGCAAGGCTCGGAAAAGCAACCCCGCCAGCTTGCGAATCTTATTTTTGCCCGAGTGCCGGCCAATAAGTCTGTATTTCAAATGAAGAAGATCGGCCAGCTCTTGCACTTGAAAACAGTCGCGCGCTGTGACCACCACCGAATAGTTCCGCTTTTGCAGTTCTTCGATAATAGGGGCAAAGAATGGCACGTGTGGTGAGTTGTCGAGATCGATCCAGATTTTTGCGTTGACAGGATCTTCTCGACGCTGGCTTTTTTGTGCTGTTCGGCTCACCGATATTACCTTTTGCTCGAAATCTGGGTTCGGTCTCGCAACTCAGTTGTCCATTCTGGGGGGCCTGGAGATGAGCCCGGGCAAAGTGGCCGTAGCAGCCGCAAGAGGGTTCTTATCTTGGCTGCGGCGTATCAGAGCCCAATTGTGGATTTCGCTGGCAATCCGTTGTTGCTGCCGATACTCCAGGTGTGGATACATGGGTAGCGACAGAATTTCCTCCGCCGCCCTTTCTGCAACGGGGAAATCGCCTGCTTTATATCCCAGGCTTTCATAGGCCTTCTGCAGATGGAGAGGTATGGGGTAATGGATCTGTGTGCCGATGCTCGCCTGGGTGAGATGCGCTTGCAGTTCGCCCCGATTCCTCGTGCGGATCACGTAAAGGTGATAGGCGGACTTGGTTCGTGGCGACTCATAGGGGTAGGTGACACTGGCGACCGAGCGAAGCAACTCATCGTATCGGCGGGCATTCCTACGGCGTTTTTCGTTCCATTCTGGCAGATATTTGAGTTTGGCGAATAAGAGCCCGGCTTGGATTGCATCCAGTCTTCCGTTGTAACCTTCCATCTGGTGGTGGTACTTCTCTCGTTGCCCGTGTTCTCGCAACATGCGTACTCGGTTTGCGAGGAGGGGATCGTTCGTCGTAACTGCCCCTGCCTCTCCGCAGGCGCCCAAGTTCTTCCCCGGATAGAAACTGAAGGCCGCCGCTAGGCCGAGAGTGCCTGCGTGTCGCCAACGATTATTACAAAGGTACTCCGCGCCATGAGCTTGGCAGGCATCCTCGATGACCATAAGGTTGTATCGCCTGGCATAGTCGAGGATGGGATCCATATCGGCCATTTGGCCATAGAGGTGCACGGGCACGATGGCCGTTACGTGTCGGAGGGTCTCTCGATTCATTAGCCTCCCGGTACCTGGATCGATGCGGCATCGCATCTCCAAGTATTCCCTCAGTTTTCGCGGATCCATGCAGTAAGACCGCTCGTCTACATCTACGAAATCTGGCCATGCGCCGGCCTGCGAGATTGCCTCCGTGGTAGCAATAAAAGTGTTCGGAACGGTGATGACCGTGTCGCCAGACTGCACTCCGGCGGCGATCAGGGCGAACCGCAGTGCGTCTGTGCCGCTCCCTACTCCGACGCAATTCTGCACGTCACAAAATTGTGCGAACTCTTGTTCGAACTCTTCGACCACCTCCCCGCCGACAAATTGTGAGCTTCTGAGAATACTTCGGAATATGGAAACCAATTCCGCTTCCAACTCCAAATGAGGTGTGACCAGATCCAGAAAAGGTATTTTGACGGCGTTATTCATCACGCGATTCTCATCTTGCTGGGAATCAAGCGAAGCACTCTTGCCGGATTGCCGGCCACAATCGCGTTGTCCGGCACGTCATGTGTTACCACGCTGCCGGCACCCACGATGGCGTTCTCGCCGATCTCTACGTTGGAGAGAATGGTCGCACCCGAGCCGATGGACGCGCCTTTTTTGACCAGGGTCGGCTCGACTTTCCAATCCTTTTCGGTTTGAAGCTTGCCTTCCCCCGTAGTGGCGCGGGGATATAAGTCGTTGATGAAAGTGACGCCATGACCCACAAACACGCCGTCTTGAATGGTTACGCCTTCGCATACGAAAGTGTGGCTCGAAATCTTGCAGTTCCTTCCGACTCTGGCGTTCTTTTGAATCTCTACAAAAGCGCCGATTTTTGTGTGGTCGCCTATTTCACAGCCGTAAAGATTGATGAAGGGAGAGAGCCTGACGCCTTTGCCCACCCGCACATCGTCAGAAATGCACTGATAGCTGTTCATAACGTTACAATTTTCCCCTTTTCGCGGAGCGACTGGTCTGCTGCTTCCAGCAGCTTGACCACGCGCAATCCCGCAGCCCCGTCATTGAATGGCGTGCGGTCTTTCAAGATACAGTCGATGAAGTATGCCAGTTCCACCTTTAATGCCTCGGATTGTTCCACTTTGGGCGCCCAGACATCTCCGGAACGGTAGCTCACCAACAGCTCATACAAGCCTTTCCCGTCGGTGATTTGCACTCCTTTGTCGTAAATTTTGATTTTCTCGTCGGGCTCGAGATCGTTCCAGACCAGCATTTTTTTCTCACCCCCAATCAACGTGGTACGAACTTTGACGGGAGAGAGCCAGTTGACGTTGATGTGGGCCACCACATCGCCCGGAAAGTAGATCGTGATGAAGGCCATATCTGCGTGGCCATTCACGTGCCTTCCGCCCGTAGCCACCAGCGCCTCTGGTTTGGCGTCGATGATGTAATCCATGATGGAGAGATCATGCGGCGCGAGGTCCCATACGACGTTTACGTCATGCTGAAAGAGTCCCAGATTCACTCGCGTGGAGTCGAAGTAATACAGTTGTCCCAACGTTCCCGCATCCACGAGTTCTCGGATTTTCCTGACGGCTCCATTAAATAAAAATGTGTGATCCACCATGATCTTCAGGTGCGTGCGGTCCGCCAGCTCGATCAGTTCCTCGGCCTGTTGACGAGTGGAAGTAAAAGGCTTTTCCACGAAAACGTGTTTGCCGTTTTCCAGGGCCGCCTTGGCCAGCTCGAAATGCGTCCAGACCGGAGTGACCACGGCAATGGCATCGATTTTGGGCGAGGTTAGAAGCTCGGCACTGTTCGTAGTTAGCTCGATACCTACAAGGGCCTGACTCGCGCGTCGCAGCGAGGCGGGATTCTGATCGCAGATAGAGACGATCTCACAGTTTTCGAGGCTGTAAATATTCCTGGCTACGTTTGGACCCCAATATCCGTATCCGATCACGCCCACTCGAACGCGTTCCGGCCGAGTAGATTGTGTGTGCTGCCGCTCCTCATAGAGCGCCGGGACCTCCACGAATGGCCGCGAACGTTTGACAGGGCCTGGCTGGGTCGCCATCTAGCAGTTCTCCCAAACAACTGATTGGTCTTTCATCGCCTCGACTACACTACCTGCCTCATCCGAACGATTGAGCTGACGTAACACAGCACAACGTGGAAACATCAGTAGGCACCCTTTCCAGAGAGAATAGCCTCGGGTGTTTGTAGAAGGATTTTGAGATCCAGCCAGAAAGACCAATTTCTCGCGTATCGAAGGTCCAGCCGCACCATCTCGTCGAACGTCGTCCTGCTCCGGCCGCTAACCTGCCATAGGCCCGTGATTCCAGGCTTCGCTTCGAACACGCGCCGCAAGTGCCAGGTCTGGTAGGCCTCCACTTCATAAGCAATGGGAGGCCGTGGTCCTACCAGAGACATCTCTCCCTTTAGCACGTTAATGAGTTGAGGAAGCTCGTCGAGGCTGGTTTTGCGCAAAAGCCTGCCAAAGCGGGTAACCCGCGGGTCTTCCAAAATCTTGTAAATCCGATTATCTAAAGCGGCCGCCGAGTCGATTCTGCCGGCGATAAACCGCCTCACATATTCTCGATGTATCGTCGGGTCACTGACAGGCTTCATCGATCTGAACTTCAAAAACGTGAAGCGCACCCCGCGGTGACCTATTCTTTCTTGCTTGAATAGGACCGGTCCTCGGGAAGTAAGTTTGATGGCAACCGATATAATGAGGAACAACGGCGAAAGAAGTACGAGCGCTGCGATACTCCCGAGAACGTCCAGAGTTCGTTTCGCAATGTGAGATAGTCTCGTCGTATGGCTCTGTCCAGGCCATTCAGGATCAAGCTCCGCGTGACACGAATGGTCGGATTTTGACGTCCCCCAGTTCTGTGGAAAGAGATAAAACGAAAAGTTAATTTGATCCACTTGTTGCGGCGTTAGCTGGGCGCAAAGGGCGACTTTTACTCTTGCGAGCATCAGCGTTTGGATTACATTCCGGTCGCCGCTGCCGATATCGGTGAGAATGACGCCTAAAACCGATCCGTTTTCATACCACCCAATCGTGTCTGTCTCTCGGGTGCAGGACGACAGCGCCGGGCACAATTCCGAAAGCGACATTCGGCCGTCATTGGCCTGAAAAGTTCTTCTCAGGTCCATCAGCATCAGCAAGAAAAAGCGGTTCGAACGCACCGCCCTCTTCATCTCCAGGCCAAAAATCCTGCGAAACATCTCTTGGCTGAGGACCTCGCGGAGTTCCACGCCCTTGGGGCGGCGCAGGATAGTGAATCTCGGAGTTCTCTGAGGATTGCCCCACTCCTTTGCCAGATCGATTTTGGATGCGATGGTCTCGCTTTGATCGCGTGCGTCCACGGGCAGAACTGGAGGCGGGCCAGAATCTTTAGCGGTGCGCACAATTGGATCCATGTTTCCTAAATGCCTCGAAAGCAAAATTTCTGAACTCTCACCGGCGAGATGTTAAGGTCTCGGAAGTGCGCTAATGATAGGAACGGATTCGCGTGCGACAGGTATGGCCGGAGGGGCTATATCAGTTGGGGCCTGCGCCGCGGCCATCGGTAGATGGCCGGGTGCCGAGCTGGAGTTCCTCGCATCGATCCACGCCCCGTCCACTTCAACAGCGACGGAGCGCTGCAGCAGTGTTACGGACATAACCAGGCGATAACGCCCGCGAAAGCCGGTCAGGGTGCCTTCCACGCCGGCAAGCGGCCCTCGCTCGATTCTCACTCGTTGTCCGATCTGCAGGCATGCCCATGGGCGTCCGGGCAACCCCGAGCCCATCAGAATCTGGATCGCCGTGATCTCGCTCTCGTCCACCGGAACTGGTGTCTTGTCGACTCCAACCACCTGAATGACTCCCGGCGTCATCAATATTGGCAGCCGATTACGGGGGTCGAATCGGCAGAACAGATAGCCAGGAAACAGGGGCAACTCAAACTCCTTCATGCGATCCGACCAGCGGCGCCGGCACGTGTAAACGGGCAAGAAAGGTTCGTAGCCTTTACCACTCAGCATCGCGGCAACGAAATGCTCATACCGGGACTTGGTTTGGAGCGCAAACCACAGGTAATTATCTGAGGCTGGTTTCATTTCGGCTCCGAAGGTAGTTCAATCAATTTGTTAGTTTCGTTCCCGGCTGGCCAAGCTACCGCCCTGAGAGTCACAAATGTCAAAATCTATACTTCAGGGGGGCCTGGCTACTCTGCTTCTAGAGCTCGCTTCTTCGAATCTCAACTTACCCAACTGGGAAATTCCCGCCAATCGGGTACAACTCGGAAAGACGGGGCGTGGAAATCACGCAAAGAAAGATGAGGGGTTTCCCCCTAATCAGCTCCAGACCTCAAGCAGCCGTTAGCGAGGGTGCTTCCCGATTCGATACAAAATACCGAGGGTATATTGATCGTAGTCCACATCTGCGAAGGGTACATGCATGATAAGTCTGTGCCAGGAAAACATCCTGGAAAGAATCCATGAAAGGGAAGTGGATACCCCGATTTCGCCAAACGGAGAGATCGCCAGCGTAGAATACGCAGGCTGCTTTCCGCCTTATCCACGCCGTTTGCGCCTTCCCCTCTCCGCCATGCACGCCGTGAAGGATGATTGGCGTGATCAGGGTAACATTCAGAGTGGGAGGCAGGCCGCTTGGGAGAGAAACTTATCGCGAATGTGGAGCAAACACCGGGAACGCAATGTCAAGATCAGTTAGCACGTTATGCGAAGGCCAATTAGAGTGGTTACGCCTCGACCAATCCGCGCCGGATGGCGTACCGAACCAGACTGGCTGTTTCGTGGATATCGAGCTTGTGCATAAGCCGCGCTCTGTGGGATTCGGCGGTCTTGACACAGATGCCAAGCAGCACGGCAATTTCACGCGTGGATTTCCCCTCCACAATCAGTTGGATCACTTGACGTTCTCGAGCCGATAAAGGGTCAGGGGAGGCTTCCGTTTTTGACAAATATGCGTCTGCGACGGCGCGAGATATGCTCGGACTTAGGTAGACCCCTCCCCGGCAAACTTGGTGAATCGCATGCACCAGGTCGTGGGCCACTTGATATTTCAGTACATAGCCTTTTACTCCGGCACGCAGTGCTTCGGTGACATACTGATCTTCGTCATGGCGAGTTAACAAAATTGACTTGGTCTTGGGACTTGCTTTGCGGACTTCGCGCGCGGCATCGAGCCCATTCAGAATGGGCATTCCTATGTCCAGGATGGCCACATCGGGCATGTGTTTTGCCGCGAGGCTGATGGCCTCTTGCCCATCGATGGCCTCTCCCACTACTTGAATCCCCTCGCGCTCGAGAAGGCTTTTTAACCCCTGACGAACCAACACATGATCGTCGGCTAGGATGACGCGAGTTGGCATATTAACCTCCTAGTGGAACTGTGAAAGATAACTTGGTGCCCCGGCCCGGTTGCGCCTCGATTCGGAAGGCCCCTTTCAAAACGTTCAGACGCTCCTGAATTCCGATCAAACCCAGCCCTTTTTTGCGATTCCTGGATAACACCGCCTCGGGATCAAATCCCACACCGTCATCCTCTACGGTGCACAGAATCTGCCGGCGTTTTCTTCTCAGGGCGATCGTCACGCTTCGGGCTCGCGAATGCTTGGTAACGTTGGTCAGGGCCTCTTGGACGGCGCGATACAGCCCTATTTCGACTGCCGCCGGCAACCGGCCGTTCAAGGAGGATATGACTCGGATGGGAAACCCGGTCCGTCTCGAAATCCCGTCCGTCAGGAATCGCAGAGCGGGGACCAAACCTAAATCGTCCAAAATCGTAGGGCGGAGCTCATGAGAGAACTGCCGGAGATGTCTCTCGGCCTGATCGAGCAGCCGCGCCACTCGCCGCAATTGCCCGCGCATCTTTGGTGTTGCGCTGATCACATCCGCAATCGCCAAATGCGCTGCCACCAGCAGTTGTCCAGCCTCGTCATGCACGGTATGGGCAATTCTTTTTACTTCCTGTTCTAACAATTCATTTAAGCGATGCAGGCTCGATACCGTGTCGTGGTAAGAACGACGCCCCAATTCATATGCCGAAAAGACTTCCGTCAGAAACTGCCCGCTCAGTTTGGCAATCCGTTGCACTTCGTCCCGGTGGCCGTTTTGAGAAGACAGTCCAGCTAGAGCACGGTGATGCAGCGACACGATCTCCAGGATTCCGATGTCTTGCGCGAAACCTTTTCGGCCCAACTCGTACGCTTTCACGAGGTTCTCTTCGGCTGCATCTTTCAGGTAACCCCGAAGAACTTTCTCGTACAGCGGCTTGAGGTCCGTCTCAAACATCTGCATCGAATTGGGTCGCGAAGTCATAAGCTCGTTCCTGTACAGTTATGCGTTCGCTCCGGTATAACGCGCCACTAGGATTAACGCGTCGTCGCTCCCTTTTGCATAATGTGCCAGTAGGTTCTCGGCCGCTCTCCGTGGCGCCTGGTTCCTAACCTGGAAACGATCGAAATCCGCTTGGACGCCGTCCGTCGTGAAAATCAGGGAGTCGCCCGCAAAGACAGGTAATACAGACGCCTGCAAAGGTGGCAAATGGTTCCCGACCACCCCAGGACGCAGCAGAAGCGACTCGTCACTCCCACAGATCCCCGAATCGTGTCGCAGCAACGTTCCTTGCACATTTCCCACCCCGATCCATGTCATCAGTGCCTCGCGAAAATTGAACGAAGCAAGGCTCGCCACCACTCCGCGCATTCCGCTAAGCCCAGCATGACATCGTTTGATCAATGAAATGACATTTTCCTCCGCGTTTGACTCCAGCATTGCGCAAGCTTCCAGCGCGGCGGCCGCGGCTTCGTCGCCGTGTCCAAGTCCATCCACTACGGCCACAAGAACACCTTCTCCGGTTCGCTGAAAGACGTATCGGTCCCCGGATTCAGAAAATCCGGGGAACGCCCTGCCAGCGACGCCGCATTCCAGAGGGGGGCTTTTCACGCTTTCCATTTTTTGAATTTCACAATCGTCCCTTTTCCGATATTGGAAACAATTTCGAATTCGTCGACCAAGCGCTTCACACCTGGCAAACCCAATCCCAAGCTTCCAGATGTCGAGAAACCATCTTGCAGCGCCAGCTTGATGTCCGAAATCCCCGCTCCTTTGTCCCTTGCAATTACCACAATGCACGGTCCCTTGGAATTTCCATTAGCCTGAATTTGAATTTCACCTCTCTTGGCGTAAGTCACGATGTTACGCGCGAGCTCAGAAATCGCCGTGGCCACCAGAGTTGAGTCGATTTCGGAAAAGCCCAAAGAAAGGGCCAGCGTTCGTCCTTTTTGGCGAGCGGCCACGATGTCCTTGTCCGTATGGATGGGGACACGGATTGTATGGTTCACAGTTGGCCAATCTCTAGGCGCTGCTGCTAAACTTTTCCTGCAAGTAGTTCAGGCCTTCTTCCAGGTCCAAGGCAGTCACCACTCCCTCTAGAGTTATGCCCAATTGCACCATGGCGAAGGCGACTTCCGGTTGGATCCCCACGATGACCGTTTCGGCCCCGCGTAGGCGGATCATCTGTGCGACTTCACGCAGGGTGCGAGAGGCAAAAGAGTCCATGATGTCCATGGCCGTCACATCTATGATTACTCCCAGCGAACGCGCTATGACGACCCGCTCGACCATGGCCCTTCGGAGGTGAACTAAATCCTCGTCGGTGAGCGCCGCTTGGACCGTGGCGATCAGAAATGGGCCTTGCTTGAGGACTGGGACTTCCACCTTGCTGCTTCCTTGATTGCGCTAATGCATTCGCGTTAGCTTGCCGCCCCTATGGGCACGACCTTGTAACCAAGCAAACGCTCGGCTTGTTCGATGCCGCCTTGCAGATCGCCCACGGTATTCATCTTGCCAAGATCGACTCCTATGGTTACCAGGGTTTGTGCAATCTCCGGTGAGAGGCCCGTCACGATCACCGTGGCTCCCAAAAGCCGCGAAGCTTCCACGGTTTGCACCAGGTGATTGGCCACTGTCGCGTCCATGGCGGCCACACCGGTGATATCGATGACCACCACCTTTGCGCGGTTTGTCCTGATCCCCCGCAACAATTGCTCGGTCAGTTGACGCGCGCGCTGCGGGTCGATCACGCCGATGATTGGCAGGATCAGCAGACGTTCCCGGACCTGCAAAACAGGTGTCGAGAGTTCACGGATCGCTTCTTGCTGTTGACGGATGACGCGTTCCCGCTCTTGCACGAATCCGACCGCCACCGTGTTTGCAATCCGGTTCGCCGCAGGTTCATAGGCGTCCAGAATGCGGTCCAGCTTCGTGAAGTCCGCCTGATACTTCGCAAAGAGTGATCTGGCAAGCACATCGCGCAAGAGCAGAACAATTCCCACCACCTCATGCGTCTCTACGCCGCGCGGAATGATTCGTTCTGACAAGCTACGCGCATACGCCTGCAAGGCTTCGAACGTCCCGGTCTCCAGGGCCTCCACGTACTGGTCATAGACGGCTGTCGCCTCCGCGAAGATTTCGTCCTTGCTCATCGCGGTCAGCAACTTCGCTTCAGTGATGCGCCTGGCCCATTCTTCCCGGAGTTGGGTTCTGTTCTGGCGCAAGTGAGCCAAAAGTTCACGCAGCAGAACGGCAGTGCCCTCGAGCGAAGCCCCCTGTACCAACATCTCGTGCCACACCGTGTTTCGTTCCAAGCGTTCCACGTCCTTGGCCATTGCTCCTCCCGGTGCGCGGAAGTTCAAGTTAAAGTGCGGAATTGAGCCGTTTGATCACTTCACTTTAGTACTTAAGTACCAAGGTCCCTACCCCAGTGCTATCGGGTGAAGACCCTAAAGACCGTTGAGGCATTTACTTGAATCCCCATGGGTACATGAACTAAATTCCTGGCAAAGCCATCCGAAAATGCCCGCCGAAGGGTTTTTTCGTGGAAACTCGCTAACAAATCCAAGGGTTTGGCAGGTAGTAGCGCAGATTTCTCTTCTTGCGGGCGCGCCCTCTAGGATCGTATGCCCTATTTATCACAAACATATAACATCTAATAGTATCTAATATGTTAGTAAACTGTCAGATTCATGATGAAAGCAACTAATTAATGGATATTACCTCTGGTTATAAACACGGAGCTTATCCCTGCTGACCGCTCTCGCCGCTTGAGACTCGATTAACCTCGAATCAATCCAGACATGGGCAATTCACCCCACCCCTGAAGCGTGCATTCACCGGATTGCTCGAATACCGAAACTGATTAAGGTGACTTTAGGATAACGCCGAGGCCGCCCTTTGCGACCTGGGTTTCCAGGCCCAGGACGCGCCCTCGTCTTCAATTGCCGTCGGACGGCCACGAAGACGGTTTATCCTTCGTTCGAGGAGATGAATGAGGCACTTTGGCACTCTGGCGTCTTCAGGCTTCACGGAAATCTCAATCGTGTAGGGTGAGAGTGGCGCTACCCATTTCTTTTTTCTGGTACGAGGACTGGCGGATGGTTCCGAAGGGAGGACGGCTGGAAAGACGCTCACGGTCCACTGCACGTCTGCGCATCTTCAGTCTCGATCGGCCCTGGCTCGTAGAACTCGCAACGACGGAAAACGTCAGCCCCTCTGGCGCCAGGATTCTCGTGAAGGACGCTTGGAAACCCGGCGAACGAGTAGCCGTCGAACTACCCGGGATGCTGGATCCTTCCCCGGCTCGCGTGATCTATTGCGAGCTCTTAAAAACGGGATCAACAGCGGTTGGGCTGCAGCTAGCCAGACCGCATCCTGACTGGGTGCGTTGAATCAAGCGACTCAGTACCTGAGCTCTGCCATTGCGCCAATAGGGTGGATTACCACATTGGCCAGGTCTCCGGTTTGAAAACATATCTCTTATCACCGAGGCTCCACGGGAGTTGTTCTTCGCGGGAGGTGAACCTGTGAGGCTCTTGATCGTCGATGACAACAATGAATACCGAAAATACCTTCGGCGGGTCCTATCCGCACAAGAGGACCTGATCGTCGAAAACGAAGCGTCCGATGGCGAAGGTGCGGTTCTGTTGGCACAGCAACTCAAACCCGATGTCATTCTCATGGATGTTAACTTGCCCGGGATCGACGGACTGAATGCCACCCGCCGCATTAAGGAGCAGTTGACCCGAACTGCGGTCATCATTCTGTCGAATGACGAGACTTGCCGCGATACTGCAACAAGTTTCGGTGCGGATGCTTTTCTTTCCAAATCTTCTTCCCTTTCAGAAATCTTGGCCGCTATTAGACGTACGCAGTCGAACCGGGGTGAACACGAGTCTCCATCTAAACCGACGGATTCAAAGGGAAAAGGCGTAGCGCTGACCGTCCTCCTTTTTTTCTTTTTTTAGGAATGGATTGACTCCGGCGATCAAGACTAGAACGAGGAATCACGAACCCGGTGTACGGCGATAGGTGTTGCGAGCCGCCCTGCCCGAAGAGGCTCCGCGCCTCAAAACACTTTGCTAGGGCGTCAAAACTTCTCTGTTTGTGCGGCTCACCTTACAAAGCGGGCATCTCCAAAGCCGAAAACTTCTCGTATCCCGGCTGATTTGGGCAAGATACATAAGCCCTCCGTCACACGGACAACTGACACTAGGGATAATCTCTTGTTCAGTGTACTCTCTCCCCGGAATTACTATGAAATACCCGTCCCGGCAGGTATAGCCGACCGAGCAACCGGGTTCAGGGCAGAAATAGCCAAGCACCCGCTTCAGTTCGTCGGATGTTGCGACAATTTGGCTGGACTGCATCCTCATGTGGTGCTCGTAGCAGAGTGGATAAAGGTCTCTGTCCTTATGTACACCATGTACACCGCTCCACGCTTCGCGGTTCTGATCCACTTCCTTCCTTGAACGGGCGAGAGGCTCGCTGTTGACGTTCTGAAGTACCACGTCGGCAAGGTCTACGTAGGATAAGTACTCCGCCTCGCGCAGAGGATATCTCTTCATATCCAGAATCGCCTCGTTTCTGCGGTAGAGCGTCACTCACGCGGCGCTAACTTGAGCCTTCAGCTTTGTAATCCAGGAGTTCCCTATGCTTCAATCGGGGGACTAACGTAGAAGTTTTGGAACGAAGGGTTTCTCGGCGTCCGATCTAGGGTTTTAACCTGATTGCAGCTTTCGGTATACCCGCCTGAAACGTGCCCCACGAACGTATCACGCGTTGGAGGCTTGCGAAAGTTCCTGGTTTGTGAGGGTTCTACCGCATTCGGGGCATTTCCATAGGCGGTAGCTCCTTTGTTCAGGCCGCACCTCAGCGAGGTACATAGGTCGGCTGTCTGTCGGGCAACTGACCTTGGGAGTCAGCTCGCCACCGCGCTGGCTTCCGTCCGCGGCGATAACTAGATACCCGAGTGAGCCGCTGTAGCGCACCAAGCAGCCCGGTTCCTCACAAACATATGCAGGCACTTGCTCAGATTTTCCCGCAGTCTGCAACAGAATCTGAGCAGGTCTCATCTCAGTGTGGTGCTCGAAGCACAGTACCTTAAGATTCCCTTGCGTAGGTATACTCCATTAGTTTACACGTTCGGGCTGCGCCGGCGGGGTCTGGCAACTTACAAAGGCAATCTATGGGCCATTGTGCCCGGCACGCACTAGCGCCGATTGATAGAAAATAGGTGACTTATCTCAAGGCAGGATCGGCAGGAATGTGCCGCGATGTTCGTCCACACTTCATTTACCACTTTTGTGAATAAGGTGGCGCATAGGCTGACCTGCCCCCCTTAGATCGGTCCACTGGTTGAGTTAGGATTTCTGGCTCAACCGGACCAGGAAAGGGGCAGGCAGATGGCTAGGAAGCGTTTTACCGCGGAGCAAATCATCATCAAGCTACGCACCGCTGAAAGATCTGTCAGTTTCCGAAAGCCAGATAGCCGCAGAATGCTGTGGACACGTGTTCGGCATCGCTTACGGCTTGACGGAAACCTTGATAAGGCCGGTGGTCCAGCAGCACTGAAAGCCGCCGCCACCCTCGCCGGAGTAGTCGTTCGCGGTCACGTGCAGCACGTAGTCGCCCGGTTCGCTGAACGTGACGTTCGTCGTTGCCTTCCCGCTGAAGGGTGGGGCACCACTTCCAGACGACGGCGACTGCTCGACCTCAGGCTTCGCCTTATCGAACGCCACAGTCCCGGGCCCGCGGTATTTCGACCACGTCACCGTCACTGGCGGCCGCGGCTTTGTCATTGGCGCACTCGTGTTGCTCGTGTACTTCATGTCGTCGGTGGCCCAGAGGGTCAGCGGCAGCCGCGCCGACAACGAGGCAGTGCGACTCGCGGCCTGCGCGACGGTTGCGATCGGACCCTGGATGGTCGATCCGTTTTGATCGAACCGAATGACGGGAGGCGTATTGCCGACGGCGATTTCAATGAATGGGCTGACGACGTAATCGTTGTTCAGGCGAAGAGGAATGCTGGTGGACTGGCCGTTCGCGACGATCGTCCACGTGTATTTGTCCTGCGGAGTGAACTCTTTCGGCACCGGCACGACGAACATCCCGTACTGGCGGCCGGGGAGGAAATGCGTCGGCTGCCCCTGGTCGGGCCCACCCGGCTCGATCCGGTTGTTGGGCCCGAGGGGAACGTCCAGCTCCTGTTGGGTATTGCGATTGAAATAGCCGACCAAAAAACTGCGGCTCCCGTCATTGTTGGCGAACCAGCCTTCGAATGCGCCGGTGACGCTTGCCCCGAACTGCTTGCGCGGCTCGGGGATCTGTTGGCCCGACAGCAGCATGCCGCCGGCGATCGCGCCGACTGCGCACAGACTCACGAGTCTCTTCACTGCTACTGTCCGTCTGGCGGCGGGTTCGCGGTTTTAGGCTTGCGCTCGGCAACCAGCGCCCTGTACTCGCCGTCCGTCAGATATTCGACGTTCATCCAGGCGTGCGCCATTTCATCGACCGTGCGGTCGCCGTAGCCGACCCACTGTTCCGGATCGGGGTTGTTCCTGTTCGCCCTCGTGTTGTCGTACCACGCGGTCACGTGGATCACCGTCCCCTTCGGGAACACCGGCGCGGCGTCATCGGCGTAAATGTAATTCGTCATCCAGTTGAAGTTGAAGTTACCGACGTAGCTGATGATCTGCGAGCCGCCATCCGGCAGAATCGCTTCGACCTGCATCGACTTGCCGCGCAAGTGGAAGTGGGGCTGAAAATTCTCGATGAGCGTGTTCTCCTTCAGCACAGTGAAGCCTTCGGTCTGCGCGAGCGAGTTCGGCGGGATGTCGAGGAGTCGAGGTGCCCTGAGCCCGGTGAACGCGGTGAGATAGCTCCGCTTCTTGGGCTCCTCTCCTTTCTTGTAGAACCAAATCCCGATTTCAGAGCCCGCTGTGATCTCCTCGCCGACGGCGTGAATGTGCTGGTCCCACGAAATCTTCTCGCCGGGAAGAATCAACTTCCCTGTGCCCGGCCGAAACAGATCGTAGCCCTTGCCGATCGCCCACTCCATCAACTGCGGCCGGCCGTTGACAAGGTCGTCGAGGTCCTCGCGGACAGAGCCGTTCGCCGTACCCTTGTTAATCGCGTCGGGATCGTTGTTCAGCACCAGATATGCGATCGAGTGGTGAATGATCCTCCGGCCCTTCAAGTTCGTCGGCCGAATTTCCACCATCTTTGCCCAGCGGGGCTCGGTGAGCGGGATGTCCGACATGGGCCGATACCACACGTCCTGGTGTTGCGCAGGCATCGTGTACTCGGACGACTTGATGACAAGGTCGGGCGGCCCGAAGCCGTCCCTCACACCCTTCCACTCGTTGTCGGTGACGAGTGGCTTGGGCGGTGGCAGGTCCTTCAAATCGCCCTGCAGCGCCCCGCCGTCAACCCAGGCGACGATCGTGTTCACCTGCTGGTCGGTGAGCGACATGTCGTTCTTGAACCTTTGCACGCCGACGCTGCGGTCGACGTGCCACGGCGGCATCTGACGCGCCGCCACACGGTCTTTGATAGCGCGGGCCCAAGGGCGCACTTCCTGATAGGTGATGAGCGACATCGGCGCGATCGAGTTCGGCTGATGGCACTCTTGACAGTTTTGCTGCAGAATCGGGGCGACATCCTTGGCAAAGGTAACCTGTCCCTGTGTTGCAGCCACGTCGACCGGCGTCTGCGCTCTCGCCGTCGTCACAGTCGCCATCATGGCGATAAACGCCGGAAGAATGATCCCAACAGGACCAAAGTGGATGGCCTTCATTGCGGAACCTCCTCGAAGAAGCTCTAGGCCGGAATTTCCGATTCCAACTTTATCTATCTTTATGCCAAACCTTAGACCTGCCGGTCTTTTCCTGTCAAGCTCAGACCGCCGCACCTCGGTGGTGGGCGCGACTCTTTTAGCAGTTCCCTTGAGCCTTGCTCAGATAGCCAGTCGCGATAGTCGCGAAGGGCGCGGGCTCTACTCGTGAGATTGATGGGCTGGATGCCATGGAGAGTCACATTCTCAGTATTTCAGACCGCAGCCCTGGCACCTGGGCGTTGTGGCTCGATGACGGGCCACTCGGAAGTAATAGGGCTTGACTGCATAACCCGCTCATCAGAAAGCCCACGCAACCAAACCTCCCCGCCCACTGCCTGGCAACCGCGATAATTATAAACAATGCTGCCCCAGATCAATCCGATCAACCCGACCCGGATCGCTGCCGCCTTCGACCACCAGAAGGATGACCGATGACGTTGGCCGGGTTTGAATATTCGGCAACGTTTGTGGGGCAGGCGGGCGATACCTGCACGTATCGCGTAGAGGAGTGGAAAGCGGGCCGAGTGACACGCACGGTCACCGGAAGAATATCTGGCACGCAGCGAGCTACAGCGCGAGGATCAACTGAGCATTCTGACTTACGTTTAATCGAACGTTGGTGCGAACTCCACCCGCAGAAGTTGCCCGACGACGGCAGAACAGTTGATATCGATCTATCTTCGCTACAGCATTAAGCCATTCAGGCGCTCTGTACCCGATCACCTTTCTCTTTATCTGATGTATTTCCTAAATAAATGTTGCAGTCCGCTCGATAAGAGGAGACATTGAGGCGGTCGGGATGCCGCAGCGCGATAGTCGCCGCTAAGCTGCGCGCCTTGAGCCGCTTTCCACTCGTCAAAGGAGCTACCGTGAAGAAACTGTACGTGGGCAATTTACCATTCCAGGCTACGGAAGAAGACATAAGCAATTGGTTCAAACAAGCGGGTGCAACAGGAGCGAGCGTGAGCCTGGTGACGGACCGCGAGACTGGACAGCCGCGTGGGTTCGCCTTCGTTGAAATCAACAACGATGAAGAAGCGGCCCGCGTTATCCAGGCCCTCAACGGCCAGGATTTCATGGGCCGCAATGTGGTAGTCAATGAAGCCCGGCCACGTGAAGGCGGCGGTGGTCGCGGCGGTTACGGCGGTGGAGGGCGCGGACGTGAGGGCGGAGGGCGAGGCGGTGACCGAAGCGGACGTGGTGGTGGACGAGGGCGCTACTAATCTGAAATGGGCAGACAGGTAGCTGGCGTGCTTTACGTGGTGGCGATGGCAGCCGTCATAGTCGGTGTAGATTTCGTGTTTTTCAGAAACCGATTCTGGGAACGGCTGGCAGTGAATATTGGCATTGTCTTGGTGTTCGCAGCTTTCTACTTGAGATTCCTCAGGCGTTCATGAACAAGGCGCGATAGCGTTTAACGGAAACTGCCACATTCACATGCTCGAAGCTGTTCCTGTCGAAGACGTTATTCCTCGATGAATCCAATTCCCGGTTATTTCGCGGGCATCAAACTGAGTAACCACGCTGGTTGTTCAGGGAGGCGAACCGAGGACGGCCTCCTGTCATCCCTTTCTAAAAATCATCGTTTTTATTGTGTTTTTGGTGGACGGCATGGGACTCGAACCCACGGCCTCCTCGTTGCGAACGAGGCGCTCTTCCAACTGAGCTAGCCGCCCACGGCCGATAATTATACGGTAAGTCGCGATCCGTTGCGGCCTATTGCAGTGGCTGGCCGAGGCTGCGCTGCGCCATCACTTTGCGAACGTTTTGATAGAGCGCGCGCGCCTGAGGAATGGTTTCGATGGCTCGAACAACCTGCGCGTCATCCTGTAAATCTACTTCGAAGCCGGCGGGAAGTCCGAAGACGGACATGAAGACTTCCTTCTTGATTTCGCGCTTGATCCAGTCGAGGTTTTGCTCGAGATCGGCATCGGTATAGGAGATTTTTTCCTTGTCGAGATCCTTGCGGAAAAGTGCCAGCACGCTGTCGTTCACCGCGAAATTCCTGGTGATCTCCGGCTTGGTGCCCAGGAAATAAGTCGTGAAGCTGCCCACCCCTCCCTGGCCTACGAAGGGGAAGAAAATATCGCGCCGCAGCAGAAGCTGCTGGAAGTCATTCGGCTTGGGCTCGCTCACGACTACGTCCGGAGTGATCCCCCCGCCGCCGTAAACTTGCCGGCCACCGTCGGTGAGCTTCACTTCGGTCGGCTGCGGATTTTTGTGATTGTAGAGGTAATCGTAAAGCGAGACGTCTTTGTAATCGCGCTGTATCAACCGGCCGCTCGGCGTGTAGTAGCGCGCCGTGGTGAGCGCGAGTCCGGTATTCTCGCTCAAGGGCGAAACCGTCTGCACCAGCCCTTTGCCAAAAGTCTGTTCGCCAACCACCAGCCCGCGATCGTGATCCTGCACCGCGCCGGTGACGATCTCCGAAGCCGAAGCCGACCCGCCATTCACCAGCATCACCAGCGGCACCTGCACGCCGCGATTGCCGCGAACCGCGTAGTAGCGCCGTTCTTGCGAAGCCCGCCCATGATGCGACACGATGAGCTGATTCTTATCCAGGAGCATGTCGGAAACAGAAACCGCCTCGTTCAGCAGTCCCCCAGGATTGCCGCGCAGGTCGAGAATCAATCCATCCAGATTAGCGAAATCGAGTTGCTTCAGCGCCGCGGCGAGTTCCGTATCGGTCTCTTCGTTGAACGCAGAGAGCCGCACATACCCGATTCCCGGCCGCACCTGAAAGGCCACGTCCACCGAATGCTTGGGAATTTCATCCCGCGTAATGGTGAAGGTGAGCGGCTGCGCATAGCCTTCACGCACCATATTGACGTGAACCACGGTGCCCTTCGGTCCCTTCAGCAAATCGGCGACCTCGGAAGTGGTGAGCCCGTCGGTCGTTTTCCCTTCGACGCTCTGAATGATGTCGCCCGGCCGAATGCCGGCCTTAGCCGCAGGCGATCCAGGCATCGGAGCCAGAACCACGGTGCGATTTTCCTGCGGACCGACGTTCATTCCCACGCCGTAGTATTTGCCGCGCTGATCTTCACGCAAGAGAGCGTATTGCCGAGGATCGAAAAACGTGGAGTGCGGATCGAGCACCCGCAACATTCCGGGAATCGCGCCGTCATAAATGGAGTGGTCGGTATCTACCGGAAGCGCGTACTCCTGCTGCACCACCGAGAGCACCTTTGTGAAGCTCTTTATCGAATCCTGCAGGTCGGTCGTGCCGGAAACCGTGGCGCGCACCGAAGGCCCGTATATCCCGCCCAACACGGCAGATAGGATCAATACGCCCAGCACCAGCAGAGCCCCACGCCTCTCGCCTTTCATCCCACCCTCGCTTTCGGCGCACAGTATAGCATGGTTTTCTTGACCGATTTGACACCCCTCGGGGGCTACTCTATGATGCAGGCGTAGAGCTTCATTCGGCCCGGGAACGCCTGAATCAGTGCGACCTATTGGTTGGACGCTCGAAGGCTGAGTTTGGGTTCACAACGACTGGCATGCTCAGCATTCCCCATCTCGTCATCATTTTTCTTATCGCCTTGATCGTGCTGGGACCGGAGAAACTCCCGCAGATCGCGCGCGTCATGGGCAAAGCCATGGCGGATTTCCGTCGCATCACCACCGATTTCCGCGTGCAAATCGAAGACGAGATGCGCGAGATGGAGCGGCACACCCGCGTGCAGCAAATGGCTCCTGCCGAGGCCTCTCCTTATCACCCTACTGACCCGGAACTGCTGGGGGCCGTGCCCGCCGCGTCTGCCACCGACGCGCCTGCGCCTCTAACGCCGCACCCTGACGCCGCAGAAGTCCCGCCACCGCCGCCCGGCTTCACCGGAGCCCCGGAACCGGCATCGCCGGCTGCGGAGCGTCCAGCGACTCCGAGCGCCGCGCCCGTCACTTCGGAGACAGCGACCGTCCCCGAGAAACCCGCCGATGGCGAACACCATAGCGCCTAACCGTCCCGAGGAATCGGAAGACGGCGGCAAGATGTCGTTTTTTGAGCATCTTACTGAGCTGCGCACCCGGCTGATTCACGCCTCCGGCGCCATCGTTGCGGGCACCTTTATCGGCGTCTACCTCGCCAAGCATTTTCTGGAATTCGTGGCGCGCCCGATGGTGAATGCTTTGCGCGCCGCCAATCTGCAGGACAAACTGATCTTCACGCATCCCGCGGGTTATCTCTACCAGGTGATCACTCTGGGGCTGTATCTCGGAATTGTGATCGCCTCGCCCTACGTTCTCTACCAGGTTTGGCTGTTCGTCGCGCCGGGGCTGTATAAGCATGAGCGCAAGGCCGTGGCGACCTTCGTAGTCTCCTCGGTGCTCCTGTTTCTTTGCGGAATCGCCTTTGCTTATTACGTGATCCTGCCCTATTTGTTGAAGTTTCTCGTCAATTTCCAGACCGGCGGCCCCTTCACTCCGCTGATCAGCGTGAACGAATATTTCGATCTCGTTCTGAACGTGTTGCTCGGCGTAGGCATCGTTTTCGAGTTGCCCGTCCTGGCGTTCTTGCTGTCGCTCTTCGGCATCGTGACGCCGCAGTTCTTGTGGAAGAATTTCCGCTACGCCATCCTGATCATCGCCGTGCTCGCTGCGGTCATTACTCCCACTCCCGATGCCGTTACCATGTTAGTGTTCATGGCTCCCATGATCGTGCTCTATTTCTTGAGTATCGGAGTTTCGGCGGCGGTGGTGCGCAGAAAGCGCCGCGCCGAGACCATTGCTCGGCAAGGAGCGCATTAAAGTGCGCAGGAAAACTCGTTGGCTAGGTATCGCGCGTTCTATTTGCGGCCTCCTCTTTTCTTGCCGCCTGTGGAGGCAAAGGCGCGGTCGCAACCGAGGCGACGAGCGCAGCCGCGGCGGCGCCGGAATCGCCGGCTCAGCCGCAGCAAGCGGCGCCCGCGCCGGACCCCGCGCCAGAGAAGACCGGCGGCTTCGATGGGCAGAAGGCCTTTCAGCACGTCGCCGATCTCGTGGCCATCGGTCCTCGCACAGCCGGGACCGATGGAAACCATCGCGCTCAGGATTACCTCATCGGCCAGCTCAAGGGCATGGGCTGTCCCGTCGATCCGGAAGCCTTCCATACTCCAACGCCGCTCGGCGACATGGAGATGAGAAACATCGTGGTCAAAATCCCCGGAACGTCTCCCGACACTCTGCTCTTTCTCACCCACTACGACACCAAGCGCCTGCCGGATTTTGTCGGCGCCGATGACGGCGGTTCGTCTACGGGAGTGATGATCGAATTGGCTCGCTTGCTCTGCCCGCGCAAAAACGCTCTCACCATGTGGATCGCGTTCCTCGACGGTGAAGAGGCCTTCAATGTGCAGATGGAAGGACCCCGACAACACTTATGGCAGCCGCGAACTGGCCGCCCGCATGGCCCTTTCCGGCGATCTCGCGCGCACCAAAGCCGTGCTGCTGGCCGACATGATTGGCAGCAAGGACCTGCGCATCAAGCGCGATTCGAATTCCACCTCCTGGCTCACCGATATGGTTTGGTCCACGGCCTCGCGGCTCGGATATGGCGACATTTTTGTTTCCAGTGAGACCGCCGTCGAGGATGATCACGTGCCGTTCCTGCGCCGCAAAGCGCCCGCCGTGGACATCATCGATCTCGAAATCCCTTACTGGCACACGCCGCAAGACACGCTCGATAAGCTCAGCCCCAGAAGTTTGGCTGTTGTTGGCCACGTGTTGATCGCCACGTCGTCCCGCAGCTCGAGCAAAAGTTTGCGCGGCCCGGCGCAGCCGTTCGTCCGTGAGTCCGCACCGCATTGCCATAGATTCGGAAAACGGTCGCTACGAAGTCGTTTATGGCGCGGGCGTCCTCTCCGGCGCCGCAACGCGGATCAAATCCCTCGGCAAGAATACCGGCGTCTTCCTGCTTTGCTCGCCGCGCGTCGCCCGGCACTGGAGGCGCAAATTCGAACGCGCCTTACGAAGCGCCGGCCTGCGCCGCACCATCGTTTTTGACGATCGTGAGGAATCCAAAAATATCGCCACCGTCGAGCGCGTCTGCAGGGAATTGGTTCGCGCCGGCGCGGATCGCCGCGCGCTTCTGGTGGCCGCCGGGGGAGGCGTCGTGGGAGACGTTGCCGGCTTCGTCGCGGCCAGCTATTTGCGCGGCGTAGGGCTCGTGCATGTGCCCACTACGCTCGTGGCCCAGGTCGATAGCGCCATCGGCGGCAAGACCGGCGTCAATTTGCCGGAAGGGAAGAACCTGGTTGGCGCGTTCTATTCGCCCCAGCTCGTGTTGGCTGATCCCTCGACGCTCGCGACGCTGCCCGATCGCGAGTTTCGTTCGGGATTGTACGAAGTAATCAAATATGGCGTCATCGGCGACGCGCGCCTGTTTGCATTTCTCGAAGGCTCGATCGCGGCGCTCGCCAAGCGCGACGCCAAGGCTCTCGATTTCGTGATCCCCCGATGCATCCAGGCCAAGGCTAAAGTTGTGAGCCGCGATGAACGCGAATCCGGGCTCCGCGAAATCCTTAATTTCGGCCATACCTTCGCCCACGCCTTCGAAACCGCCACGCGATATCGCAAATATCTGCATGGCGAAGCTGTCGGCTGGGGAATGATCGCCGCGTCCCGGCTTGCAGGGCGCATGGGGCTGCTGGCTCCCGAAAGCGCCGCTCGAATCGAGCGGCTCGTGCTCCGGGTCGGCCCGCTTCCTTCTTTACCCGCTGCAAAGGCCTCGCGTCTCGTCGAAATCATGCACGCGGATAAAAAAGTTCGCGGCGGCAAACTGCGGCTGGTTTTGACCCGCAAGATCGGCACGGCGGAGACGTTCGGCCCCGTTGCGCCCAAGCTTGTCGCCGACGTCCTCCGCCAGCTCTCTGCCGAATCGTGAAACCTAAAGAATGGTGTGGCAGCTCGGTAGGTTTGTGGGTCGCGGCTTTAGCCGCGATCCCCGCACTCAGAGAACAACGGTGTCATTGTTGTCATCCCGAGGAAGCTCGCCCGCATGTCTTCGTGCGGGCGAGCGACGAGGGATCTGCTTTTGACTTGAGCGTAGCGACGGCTTCAGAGTCTGTATGGCAACTCGATTGGTTTGTATCGGGAGCTCTAAATTGCGATCACTCTCGGTGTTCTCTGTGCTCTCTGTGTTGAATCTATCTCTCTCTGTGCTCTCTGTGTCTCTGTGCCCTCTGTGTTGAAGTGCTATGACGATAGAGAGACCACTGCCCGGCACGCGTCCGGCAGGCACTCACGACGAAGCGGCTGCCTCGCGGCAGGTGCGGGAGATGTTCAGCCGCATCGCGCCGCGTTACGACCTGCTGAATCATCTTCTCTCGCTGCGCTTTGACGTGATGTGGCGAAAGCGGCTGGCCCGCCGTTTTGCGCCCATCCTCGCCCGGCCCGAGTCCCGCGTGCTCGATGTTTGCTGCGGGACGGGAGACCTCGCGCTGGCCCTGGCGAATGCCCGGGTGACTTCCGCCGCTTCCGAACCTGCGCCGCTGGTGGGCGCCGATTTCGCGCAGCCGATGCTCGCTCGCGCGAGGGAAAAGGCCGCCGCAACGCAACCATCGCCGCCCGCTCGAATTCGTCGAAGCGGATGCGCTGTCGCTTCCTTTTGCCGATGGCGCATTCGATCTGGTGGCCACCGCGTTTGGATTTCGCAACCTGGCAAACTATGCGGCGGGACTCACGGAGTTCCGCCGCATTCTCGCGCCGGGCGGCTCGCTTGCCATTCTCGAATTCGCCGAGCCGCGCCGCGCGCTTTTCCGCAATCTCTTCAGCTTCTATTTCCACCGCGTGCTTCCCGCCGTCGGCGCTGTGGTTTCCGGCAACTCGCAGGCGTATAGCTATCTGCCGGAGTCGGTGGCGCGCTTTCCCGCTCCTCGCGAGCTTGCCGAATTGATGGAACGATCCGGTTTTGGCGGCGTGGCTTTCGAATCCTGGACTGCCGGCATCGTCACGCTGCACACCGCCCGCGCTTCCGTGTAGCGCCGCCGCGCCGAGGCCATGTCGCACGCTCGTTATTGTAGCGCCGGCATCTTGCCGGCTCCTGGCGGCGGTACAATGGCGTTGAGATTGTCAGCAAACGTTAAAAGCCACTTTGGGGAGGTTATGATGAAGAAACTTTGGATCGCCGGCGCCGTCTTGGCCCTGTTGAGCGCGGTTTCCGGTTCGGCAATCGCGCAATCGGAGCAAAGCTTACCGATACCTGACGGCCAGGTGGCCAAGGATATTCCCGGAGCGAAAGAACTGCCTGATCCGAATATGACCTACAAGGTCGTGTTCGACATCGCCACCGCCGCTCCCCAGATTGATCAGGTCAATCCCGGCCTCACCGGAGTCGTCCGGTATCTGAATACACTTGCCAAAAACGGGGTGCCGGCGGAGCACAGAAAAATTGCCGTGGTGCTGCATCAAAACGCCACCGAGATCATTCTCAATAACGATACGTTTCGAGCCCGCAACGACGGCCACGACAATCCCAACGTCAATTTGATTCAGAGCATGAAGAAAGCGGGAGTCGATTTCCGGGTGTGCGGCCAATCCGTGCTGGCGCACAAAATCGATCCAAAAACGATTATGCCCGAGATCGAACTCGATCTTTGGGCGCTGACCACGTTGGTCAATTTGGAGCTTCGTGGCTACGTCCACGTAGGAGGGAACTAGTCAGGCCCCCAGCCACCATCGGGAACGCATCGGAGTTCGGCACCTGAAGCCTTTGCTCTCTTTTGGGACCAGGCCTGTACTCTCTTTTGGAAGCAAGAAAGTTGGCCAGCATGTCCAATCTGCTTATTTTTGCGATTTTTCTTGGCGCTTACGTGGTGCTGATGAGGTGGGTATTGCCATCGCTGGGCGTCCCCACCTGAATGTCCGGAAGCTGTAACGTCGCGGGACGACGTAAGCACATATCCAACGAGCACATATCAAACGATGACGCCGGGCCCCAGCAGCCTTAGCGAAACGCCGCGTGATCGAAGTCGCGAATTGTAGCTCAGGTCGCGGACGCGCCCGGCGCGAAAGCACACTTATAAGAGAAGCCGCGGCCGAGACCTGAGGCTTTTCTGGCTCGATTCTTGGTGGGATATTCCGCACTTGCGCGTGACCGTGCCCTTCGTCAATTCGTCCTTGCGAGCAAACTCAAGCTGAAGAGCGCGGCCGCAAAAGTGGCGATCGTGGGCCCCGCGGTCGAGAATTTGAAGACAAACGCATTCAGAAGAAATCCCCCCGCCACGGAAACCACGCTGGCGACTACCGCGAAAAAGAAAAAGTGCGACATCCGGTTGGTTAGCTGCCGGGCGGTCGCCGAGGGAATGATAATCAACGCGCTCGCCAGCAGCGCCCCCATGAAGCGAAGTCCCACCAGCACGGTCAGGCTGAAAAGAAGAAGAAAATAGAGGTCCAGCCGGGCGATCTTCACGCCGGTCGCGGCGGCCAGATCGGCGGAGAAAATGCTGAGCGACAATTGGTCCTTCAGCAGAAAAATGGAGAAGACCACGAATAAGACGGCGGCCAGGCCCAGAAGAAATCCGCCCGGCGAAATCTTGTCCAATCGGCCGAAAAGAGATTCGGCCAGATCCTCACTGGGAGTAATGGCAGCTCCGATCGCCAAGGCGGCCGCAAAGATCACGCCGATCGCGGCTTCGGTCGCCAGGCCGGTCTGTTTTTGAAGCTGCCAAACCAGGTAGGTCCCCAGAAACAGCGTCACAGCGCCGCCCATCACCGGGTTCAGTTTGAAAACAAAAGCCAGGCCCAGCCCGGGAAGCGCCAGGTGCGAAATCACGTCGCCGGCCAGAAGCATGCGCTTCATCAGCGCAATGCATCCCACCAGCCCCGCCGCCAGCGAAAAGAAGAGTGCCAGGACCAGCAGAAGCCCCTGATCCCTCACCATTTTTCCCGCTCTTCCGCGATGCGTGATTCGCCCTCTCGCTCGTGCTCGTGGACGTGTTGGTAATATTGCGGCGGAGAGGCGTAAAGTTCCTGAAGCATCGCCGGCGTGAGGATCTCCTTCGGCGGACCCATGCAGGTTTTCCCCTTGCTGCTCAGGCAAAGGACCATGTTCGCATTGCGGTAGACGATGCTCAGGTCATGCGACACCAGCAGCATCGTCATCCCCTTTTCCTTTTGCAACGAATGCAGCAGTTCGTAGATGTGTTCTTCGGTGAGTTCGTCGAGGCTGGCCGTCGGCTCGTCGAATAGCAGTACATTCGGCCGCCCCAGTAGCGCAAAGGCGATCAGCATTTTCTGGAATTGCCCGCCCGAAAGCGCCCCGATGCTCGTGCTCAGAAGCTCGTTCGCGAGGCCCACTTCGGCCGAAACCTGTTGCAATTGGTCAGGCGGCAATTTCAGGAACCGGGCCTTGGCAGCGAGCAAGTCTTTGGCGCTCAGCGGAAGTTGCCGATCCGCCGCGATCTTCTGAGGAACGTATCCCAGCCGCGCGCCTGGACTCCATCGAATCTCGCCCTTGTAGGGAATCAGATTCAGCAACGCGCTGAGCAGCACGGTCTTTCCGGCGCCGTTCGGCCCGATGATCGCGATGCAATCGCCTTCATGAACTTCGAAACTCAGGTCATGAATGACCTCGCGATTTCCGAGGCTGATATTCAGGTTAGCGACAGTGAGCAATTTCGTCATGGCAACGCCCGTGAACGCCCGACCGCGAATACTTGACCGCGAATACACTGGGCCGCGAATGCGCCCCGGCGGTTCGCCCGGCGGCATCCCCGGCGACACGTAAGCATAATTCAGAATGAATGCTTTTGCGCCCATTAGGCGCCACGTGAGCTACAATCCCCTGCCAACCTGCCTGACGGGAAGGAGATAAACCATGTTGAAGGCAACTTTAGGCGCTTTGATGCTCCTGCTGGCGTCGTCCGTACTCACCGCGCAGGACGCCCGGCCCACCTGCAACAAATGTTCCGCCACCTACATACCGAACCAGGAAATCCAGGCCTATCAGAAAAGGGCCATCGCCGAAAAATTGATCGACCAGCAAATCCGCGCCGTTGACGTTGGCAAGAGCAATGTCGATATCGGTCTCGTCTATCGCGGCAAACTTGCCTCCCCGGCGCCCAATGCGGTCGCCGAGCACGATCAGGTAAGCGAGGTCTATCACGTCATCGATGGCTCCGCGACGCTCGTCACCGGACCCGATCTCGTGGGCACCAAGCGCAGACCGGCCGACGACCGCGCCGTGAAAATGCTGAACGGGCCCGGCAGCAACTCGGACTCGATTCGCAATGGCGTCACCTATCAACTCAAGCCCGGCGACGTGGTCATCATCCCCGCGGGCACCGGACATTGGTTCACGAAAATTGACGACCACATCACTTACCTCATGGTGCGCATCGATCCCGACAAGATCACTCCGCACAAGGACGAGGCGGCATCCAAGGCCGATCTCGCCGGCGGAAAATGACGTCGATTACGGTACCTGAAAGGCAAACATCATAAAGTTGTCATTACGAGGTCGCCGGGCGGCGAGCCGTGGAATCTGCTTTTATGGGCAAAAGTCTGAGCGGATCGCGCTCGGCGTCTCAGAGAAGGCGCGGCGGTTTGTTCAGTCCTTGTAGCCCAGGGTGCCCTGCGGCCCGGCGCGAGAGCGCACGCATTCAAAAAAAGACGCAGGGGCCCTGGGGATTTTTCCGTGGCCGGGAAAGACACCCACCCATCACGGAAACTTCAGGAATTGCCGCAGGCTCTGCGGCGCGTTGCCAATGGCGCGCGCCAGGCTCAGTTTGGCCAGGTTGTGCGCAAAGACGCTGTTGATGTAATCGAGCTCCGCGCTGGCCACTGATTCCTGCGCTTGCGTAACCACCACATCGTTGCTCACCCCGGCTTCGAAGCGCTGCCGCTCCTGCGCCAGCGTCTGCCGCGTTACGTCCAGGTTTTGTTGCGCGACTTGCACCTGGCTCGCCGCAGCCTGCAAATCCAGATACGCATTGCGCACGTCGCTTTCCACCTGGCTTTTCTGATCTTCCAGTTCCGCTTTTCGCTGCTGTAAACCCGCGTCGGCCTCTTCGATGTCTCCTTCGGTGCGCCCGCCGCGCCAGATCGGCACGGTCAGTGTGGCCACTGCAGTAAATGTTCCGCGCGCTTGCCCCGGATTCGTTCCGATGGCCCCATAGTCGGCGCTCACCGAAAGCGAAGGATAGCGTTCGTCGCGTGCCGCGGTAAACGCGCGTTCAGCCGCGCTCACCTGCACCTCCGCCGCTTTCAAGTCGGCGCGCTGATCGAACGCTTGCTTCACGGCATCTTCCAGGCTCAGCGGAGGCGCCGCGGCAAAGGGCACGTCGTCGGAAATATCGTATTGGTCGTTCGGCGGCAGCCCGGCAAGGCGCGCCAGATTGATCTTCTGCTTGGAGACGTCGTTCTGCAGCGAAACCAGCCGCTGCCGTTGCGTCAGAAGTTCCACCTGGCTGCGATTGACGTCGAGCTGCGGCGCTTTGCCGAATTGAAACTGCATCTGCGTCTGTTGGTAAAGCGCGTTGGCCGTCTCGATTTGCGCCTGCGCAGACTGAACGCGCGCCTTCGCCGCGATCACTTGCAGGTAAGCGCCGCCGACGGCCAGCACAACTAAATCGCGGGCATCCTGCGTCGAGAGCTGTGCGGCGCGCAGGCTCTCCTGGGCGGCCCGGTAATTATTCCGCGCGGTAAAGTCTGCCACCGTCTGCGTCAGCCGCGCCCGCAGATCCATGTAGTTGAAGGGCCCCACCACCGTCGGCACGCCGAAGCCGGGCGCGCCCGGTATGGTTGGGATGTTGAAGCGGATGCCGATCGCAGCCAGGTTCACCGTCTCTTCTGTTTCTGTAAAGTCGCCAGTCACATTCGGAAGCAATGCGCTCCGCGCCACTCTGGTCTGGCCCTGCGCCTGCCTCAACGCCTGCGCCATGCCCACCGCCCCGAGGTTGTATTCGATGGCCCGGTCCACGGCTTCCTGCAGCGAGAGCTTCCCCGAAAACGGGCGCGCCGCCGTGCTGTTCGTGCTTCCCGCAAACGCCCCGGAGACCTGCACCGTGGGATTCAGCGTATTGACGCTCGTAGTCGTGCCCGGAACGGCCGTCTGAGTGGCCACCACCCCGCCGCTTGCGCCGCCGCGTCCGGAAAGCGGCAGCGGATTTGCCTGCGCGCCTTGCTGCGACGCGGCTCCCGCGCCGAACTGCGCGTAGGCCGGGACTGCGCACAGGCACAATGCGAATGCCGGCATCACGGCGCAACCGGCGATGTGGAGTGCCAACTTTTCGAGTTTGCTCATTTGCCTTGGCCTACGCCTTTCTGGGATCACCGAGGATTTGCCGGAACGCCGCGGCAAGAATCACCTGGGAGATGAGCTTTCGCCGCTTCAAAAGTCGCACTAGATCTGACGCTTGAATAGCGCGATACACCCGCCGATGAGGAGCGCCGCGAATACGCAAAGCAGTCCCACATCGCGGTAAATCCCCTCGAACCCCGTATTCTTGAGCAGAAGATTTTTCAGCGCGTGCACGGCATAAGTGAATGGATCGATCACGGAAATCCATCTCAGCCATACCGGAAACCCTTCGGTCGGGTAGATGGCCCCCGAGGGAAAATAGAGCAGGGTGTTGAGCACGCCGAAGATGGCGCGCGGCACCAGCGGATTATCCACGCGGACCATCAGCAGAAACATGAAGCTGATCATGGCCAGCGCGGTTACGCTCAGAACGATCACCAGATAGACCAGCCGGACCGGATCCCACAGCCGCTCGATCCCGGCGATCAGTCCGCCGATGAGCGTGATGGTCAATCCGGCCATCAGGCCTTTGATCGCGCCCGAGGAGACCAGGCCCAGCACCAGATCTGCTTTGGTCAGAGGCGTGGTCAGATAACCTTCGTGCAATCCGCGGGCCTTGTCGTCGATGAAGACGATTCCGCCGCCGATCATGGCCACCACAAAAATGGAAATGGAGATCGATCCTGCCAGCAAATACTTGATGTATTCGATATAGGGGTAGACTTCCACGGTCTGGATGTCCACCGTCGCCGGCAGCCGGTTGGGGCTCAACATCCCGTTCATGCTGGCGGCCATCGATTGCCCCGGCTGCAAAAGCGGCATCTCCGGCCCGTTCAGGGTCGTTTGGATTTGCTGGATCCGCTCGAAAATGCCGCTGGCGGTGAAGGTGTCTGTGTTGTCTTCGACAAATGCGAGACGTGGCTTGTCGCCGCGCAGCACCCGTTCGGAGAAATCGTGCGGAATATCCAGCACCGCTTTCACGAAGCCCGCCCGCAGGTCGGTCATCGCGTCCGGCAAATTGTTGTATTCGGAGACGCGGAATGTCCGCGGCCCGTCCTCGATGGCGTTCAGCCGTTCGCGGACGAGACGCGATTCCGAGCTGCGATCCTCGTCCACCAAAGCCAGGCGCACGTTTGTGATTTTCCCGCCGAAGGCGTACCCCAGAACGATCAGTTGCATCAGCGGAAACACCATGGACGTCATCATCAGCGCCGGGCTGCGGAAAAACTTGCGCATGTCGCGCTCGATAATGGCTCGGATTCGGTAAAGCTTCATGATTGCAGCTCCTGCTCCCCCGTATCTCTGGCGCTGTCCTCGTTAGTACAAATGCTTCCTTGCTACTCAGAGTCTGTATGGCAACTCGCTCTTTTAGGGGGTCGCCGCTTCAGCGGCGACACTTTAAGCGTTTCAGAATGAGAACGGCTTTAGCCGCTGAAGTCTTCTCCTCCGAAAGTGCCGCACAAGCCCACAAACGCCTCACTACTCCGTTGCTCTCCTTCGCTCAACCCTCTCCCCGAGCGTGTCATTCCGAAGACGAGCAGCCCGATTTCCGCGCCTGATTTCGCGGATCGCGCGGAAATTGGGCGCATTAGCGAGGATGAGGAATCTCGGCGCCGGAACGGCGTACGACTCGGCTCTCTTAGCAGGCGTTCCCGACCGGGTATCGACAGAGTTGTCTCGTAGCTATACAAATGCCCTCATTTATACAAATGCGCGATGTCCAGCCGCGCCGCGGACCCTACTTCGTCGCGCAATTGGCGCCCGGTGTAATGCAGAAAAACGTCGTCCAGCGTCGTGCCCTGCACGGTGACGCGTCGCACCGTGACGCGCGCTTTCTTCGCTGCTTCCATCAGCGCGCCCACAGTGTCGGGCCCGCTGTGCGACGAGATGTGCACTACTCCTTCCCGCTCGGTCACCGAGACCACCTGCGGCAAGCTCTTGAGCGTCTCCGGCCAATTCGCGGGCGCATTCGCAAACTCCGCCTCCACCACGTCGTTGCCGGGAATGCTGTCTTTCAGTTTGGTTGGCGTATCCAGCGCCGCCAGCTTGCCGTGGTCCACGATGGCGATGCGGTCGCAAAGCTTGTCGGCTTCGTCCATGTAGTGAGTCGTCAGCAGAATCGTCAGGTGCGACTGGTCCTGGAGTTTGTCGATCATCTCCCACACGTTGGTACGCGAGACCGGATCGAGTCCCGTGGTCGGTTCATCGAGGAAGAGGATTTTCGGCGAATGCACCAGCCCGCGCGCAATCTCCAGGCGTCGCCGCATGCCGCCCGAAAACGTTCCCACCAGGGCTTTGGCAAAGCGAGTCAGGTCCACGGACTCGAGCAGTTCGCGGATGAGCGCCCCGCGTTTTTCCGCCGGGACGCCATAAAGCTTGGCGTGGATGATCAGATTTTCTTCGGCCGTTAATTCCGGATCCGAGGTCAGCGCTTGCGGAATCACGCCGATCGAATTCCGCACGCCGTCGGCATCTTTTCGCACGTCATGTCCGGCCACGCGGGCCGAGCCGTCGGTCGGCGGGGTGAGCGTGGTCAGCATGCGGATCAGCGTGGTCTTGCCCGCGCCATTCGGTCCCAGCAGGCCAAAGATTTCGCCCTCTTCCACGTTGAAGCGAACGTGGTCCACGGCCACAAAATCGCCGAAGCGTTTGGTCAATCCGTCTACTTCGATCGCGCTCATCACCCGATCCTCTTCCGAACTTGTGCTCTTCAAAAATGGAACCGGTTTGGCTCGCCCTTCGGTCGGGGCAGGAGCACATATGCCGTCATCCCCGCGAATAGCCGCCGGTCCGGATTCGGGACGGAAACCTTGATCGTGAACGCCTTGATATCGCGCTTGGTGCGGCTGACGTCCCGTTGTGTGGCGAAGTCGCTTTCCACTCCTTTGAAAAACACGGTTCCTTCGATGGTATTGCCCGAAGGCAGGCGCACCGGAAGCTTCTGCCCGAAAGTAATCTGGTCGATATACGTCTCTTCCACATCGGCCTGCACCCACAGATGATCCACGTCTAGAACGGTGACCACCGGCCCGCCGGCTTGTACCACTTCTCCCTGACGAGCCACGCGAACTGAGACGATCCCGTCGATCGGCGAATAGAGATTGGTGTAGCCCAGCTGCGTGGCCGCCTGGTCGCGTTGCGCCGAAGCCTGCGCGATCTGCGCCTGAGTCGCGGCTATATCCGCCTTCTGTATCTCTACTTGCTGGCGATTCGCTCGTGCCGACTCGAGCTGCGCTTCCGCCGCCCTCACCTGATCCTCGAGCGATTTCACATTCGCCTGCGAAGCCAGATAGTTGGATTCGGCCGTGTCGCGGTCCTGTGCGGCAATCGCTCCGCCTTCAAAAAGCCCCTGATTGCGTTTGAAGGTGATCTCGTTGAGCGAAAGCGTTGCTTTCGCTTGATCCAGTTGCGCGCGAGTGGCCGTTAATGTGGCTTCCGCCTGCTGCACGGCCGCCGCAGTCTGCTTGTCATTCATGGAGAGCGTGGCATTGCCCTGTATCAAGCGCGCCTGCTGCGTGCGGATATTCTGTGTCGCCGAATCCCGCGCGTCTTTAAGCTCGGTGGGGTCGATCTCCGCGATCAGTTGCCCGGCTTTTACCGGCGATCCTTCGTCCACCAGAAGCTTTTGCAGGCGGCCTTGCACCAGCGGGCTCACGATGGCATCGGTGCCCGTGACGATCCCGGTGAGCTGTATGTCTTTGCTGCTCGGCGTGGTCAGCACATAAATGACCAGCGCCACGCAGAAAAGTCCGATCAGAAAGAAAAAAAAGCGTGACACTTTCATCGTTTCCTCGCTGAGGGCAGAAACAATGCGTGCTCCATGAAATCCAGAATGGCCCGGCGCCGCGCCGCCACGCGCCGTGGCGCCAGCGGCTCACACCGCCATAGCTGGGTCAATACCGGCGCCGCCGCAAAGTAAAACACCGTCATGGCTACCAGCGTGAATAAGGTGTGTTGCGGGTCCACGCGCCGGAACTCTCCTTTCGCAATCCCCGCGCGAATCACGGCCGTTAGCCGCCTGTATAGTGGACGCAAATGCTCCTGCACGAGTGCCATCAGTCGCGGCTCCTCGCTCATCAGTTCGCGCTCGAAGAGGCGCGGATAATTCGGGTGCGCCACCATGAAATCGAAATAGCTGTTGATGTAACGCAGCAGTTGCTCGCGCGGCGTGCCCGCCCGCTCCAGCGCCGCGCTGCTTTGCTCGCGAAGCTGGCGAAAGAGCGTGGCCAGCGTGAAACGGTATAGCTCTTCCTTGCTCGAAAAGTAGTAGTAGAGCAGGGCCTTATTCACACGAGCCGCGCGCGCAATCGCTCCGATGCGCGCCCCGGCCAGGCCGCGCTCGGCAAAATTCTCTTCCGCCGCGCGGAGAATTCGCTGCACCGTGCCCGGGTGCCTCGCATGGGCCACGCTTGCGGGTAATTCGCCTTCCGCCAAGCGGGAGGCAATCTTTGCGAACGATGAATGAGTGTGTGCCGTCACTTGTTTAACTAAACGGTTAGTCTAATAGCCATCCGATCGACCATGTCAAGCTGTGCCTCGTTGGCACATCACCGCTTCGATTGGCGCGGCTCGCGGCCAATTTGCCCGCTCGCAGAAACCACCCGTCTGTCATCACGAGGCCGCCGCGGCGACGCGGGTTTTGCGCGCCGCCTTTCCTGCGACGGGCGAGGATCTGCTGCTTCCCTAGCGCCGCGATAGAAACAAGATCGCGTGCCGGGGTGGCGACGCGAGGGATCTGCTTTTACCTTGTAGCCCGTAGGCCGCAGGCTCGCGCCTGGCGGGTCGTCGCCATCTTTGAATTCGAAGGCGTCGAGCGAAGCCCTGCTGGGCTTTTCGTTGGCGCCGCCTTGTCCCATGACTGCGGCCGAGAAGCTCCTTAAACCGCCGTTCCCGGCGACGGCAACCCTTCGGTCCCAAACACTCCTTGTTGGCATCGAGCGAATGAACTAAAATGAGGGTGTAGTCAGTCTCCGGGTCCGGGGGTGGCCATTGCAACCCACCGCGTTTCATCCTTCCATCAGTCTTCGTGGCATCGGTCTGAAAACAATCTGCGGAATCCTGTTAGCCTCTGCCTTGGCGCTCACGCCGGCGAATACATTCGCTCAGCGTGGCGCGGCAGCAGCGCACGCCGGAGGAGCCAGAGTAGGCGGCGGCGCAGCTCGGGCGCCGCAAGCGCCCATCGCGCGCCCCCCGGTCGCGAGTGCGGGCCGCCCGGCTGCAGCGGGCGCCGTTATCAGCCACCCCATTATTGGCCGTCCGGGAGGTGTTGCCGTTAATCCAATGGCTCCCTTCCGCGGGCCCGTAGCGCCATTCCGCAATCCGATGACCTCGGGCTTGGTGTTCCCCGCGCGGCCCCCGAGAATACCGATCAGGCCATTTGTTCCGCTCCTCGGTACCGCGGGTTTCTTTGGATTTGCCTACAACCCATTCTTGTTCCCAGGCTGTAATCCCTTTTTCGGGTTCGGCTTTGGCTGCGGCATACTCGCTCCCTACTACGGATACGGCGGCTATAATCCCGGAGTTTATGGGTCCGGGTATCCTGCGCCGGCATACCCGCCCGACCCGGTATACTCTCCGCCCGACAATTCGGCATCGCAGCCCCCAACGGCATCGTTTGAGTACACGCCGCTCCTGAACCAATATCCGCCCGCGGGCGGGCTTGCGTCGGAGGATTTGACGCCGGCTGGCAGAGTCGCTGCGTCATTGCGAAATGACACTTTGCTTTACCTCACGGATGGCACCGTGTTTACCGTCGCCAGCTACACCGTTTCGGATGGGGAATTGCACTACCTGACGTCTTACGGCGAAAAGAATTACTTTAGCGTTGAGATGCTCGATCTGCGGAAGACCATCGAGGCCAATGCCCAGCGCGGCGTGGCTTTCACTCTCACGCCCGCGGCCGCCCCCGCAAATTCGGGCGCGCCCGCTCCGCTGGGCCCTGCGCCCGCGCCTGAGGGCCCCATTACTCCGGGAAAACAGTAGCTACACAGTAGCTGCTAGGGCAAAACAGTAGCCGCTAGGGTTTCGGCGGCGCCGTGCCCGTGTTTCGGGGCGCTGCCGCCTTGTCGCTTTTTCCATTACCCGCCGCCGGCGCTGGGATCGTCGCCGGCGCCCAGAACTCCGCATCGCCGGCCGCGAATTTCTTGGACACGTGGCTCATTTTTTGCCCCACCGAAAATAAACGCGTGTCGCTGGTGCCAAAGGCCACGCGAGCCAGTTCCTGCAGGTGCTGTTGCAGCACGCCCCCCTCGTTTTGTCTGAGCGCCTGACTGGTTTCGAATAGCTCGCCGACTTCCTGCAACGACTGCATCGGCGTCACGATAACGAATGCGGGCTCCGGAAGCCCGCCCACTACTTCATACACCGCCCAGGCGGCCTGGGCATGCAGTTTTTCCGAAGCCTCGCTCATGGACCATTCGGTTTCCATGAATGCTCGTTCGTAACCGGGGTGGGCAAAAACAGTGGAAAGCCGCAGCGCGCGCATCTTCGAGAAATCGATGGTCTTGGCGCGATAACCCAGGTCGTCTCGCCGCACGCCCAGCACGGTGGTGGCGTTCGTGATGTTCTCTTGCAGCAGCCGGTCCTGCATCTGCGCGAGTTCCGGATGCGCCGCCAGTCCCGCGCTCAACGCGCTCATGGTCGTGGCCATCTCCTCCGACGAGTCGAATAAATTGAGATAGAGCACTTCCGCAGGGCCGGTGATCGACTCCAATTCCACCCAGAAAACCGGTATCGCCTCCCGGTTGTAGATTCGCGCGATGGACGTTTCCAGCTCGTCGTATGCGCCGATTCTTCCCGGCTTGAGCTCCTGATGAATCATGTTCAGAAATTTCGGCGGTGCCGGATTCGAAGCCGGATTCGAAGCCTCGGCAGCGCTGTCCTGCGCCTGCGCCGTGCACACAAACGCCGCCGCGAGGAGAAGAATCAGTAGAGATGTGAGGCAGTTCCGCGATTTCACCTATGATCCTCCCGCATCCACGATTCTAATCCGGCGCGCCTCAGCCTTGGCTCATTCTTTGGATTAAACCAGAAAAGGCGGCCTCCGGGCTATTTTATGTCTTCTGAAGTCGCGGCGCTTTCCGCGGAAGAAAATCCGTCAATCTTGGGCGCGCCGGAACGGTGTGACCTTGGTGACGCGGCGCCGCCTTTGGCCGCTCGAGCCCAGCCGGCCGCGCGCAAAATCGGCCCAGCGTCCATGCGGGTCGTACCGCAGGTAGGCGGCAAGGTGGCGCTGGCTCTCGCCTTTTCGATTCACTTTTTCGTACACCAGGGCGAGATTCAAATGGGCTTCCGCCATTTCCGGCGCGCACCCCAGCGCGGCCCGAAATTCGCGCACCGCCTGATCGTGATCGCCCAGCCGGTCGCAGATACAGCCCAGATTGAAATGCGCCAGCGCATGCTGGCCATCGATCTTCACCGCGGCGCAGAACGCCGCGCGCGATTCTTCCAGACGCTTCAGGTGAAAGAGCGCTGTGCCCAGATTGATGTGCGCCTCGATCCACTCCGGCGCCGCTTGGATGGTTTGCCGGTAAGCCTCCACGGCTTCGGCCATCGTCTTCTCATTGCCATCCAGGCTCATCGCCACCTCGAACCATTCCTCGGCCGTGCGCGAGCCCAGCGCGTGGATCTTGCTTTGTAGCCGCGCCGTTTCAAAGTCCATCACGAATTGCCCGGTCAGCGGCTCAATCGAGCGCCCCTGCGGTCCCGGTTCGCGCACCACCACCTCGTCGCCGGTCACCGAGATACGCAGCGAACAAAGCGGGGTTGCCGCTCGCCCGAGCTGCTGTTCCAGCGCCTGTACCACGCGGCTGAGCCTTTGCGCGGGAATCCGCTGCGCGGTCAGGCGCCGCAGCGCCTCCACCGCCACCAGATCGCTGAAGTTGAAAAATCGCTCGCCCCACCGCGAGCGCGGCTGCAGAAGCCGCAGGCGGGACCAATAGTCGAGCTGCTGCCGCGTCGCCCCGGTCATGCGCTCGACTTCACTGCGCGTGAATTGCTGCTCCACTTGGCGGACCCGATTGTCGCCCTGTTTATCGCCCTGTCTATCGTTGATTCGCCCAAGAATAGGCAGCAATTCGGCCCTGCGCAATAGCGAATTCGGCTGGGTTTTTCACAGCGCCGCGCCACCTGTGCAAATGTTCTCGGCCGAATTTCGCCGCCCCTTTCGTGTTTGGATGCCGCACCCTTCGATCTTGAGGGTGCGGTTTTTCTCTGCAATGGAATCTCAAACGCTGCCCATCTCATCGTCAATTACAAATACTGACCGGCGCACCCGGCCCCTGCTGTCTTATTGACATTAGCATCTTGGAAAACAATTCCCGCTCCCCTCTGGCGCTCCGCTGCCGCTTGGTTTGGAATAGAAGCTCCCTTCGCCTCCATGCAGCCATACAGCGTCGAACGGCGACATCTCGAGCGCCAGATCACCTACGCCCGCCCCATTTTTATGGTGCTGGCCCTGGGGGTCTTGCTGGAACAGCCTCCGCAGGCCCGCGGCCCGCATGCTGTCGCTTTCGTGCTGGCTTATCTGGGCGTGGCGCTTGTGCTCCTGCTGGTGGAATATCTTCCGGGTCTGAGCGAATGGCAGCTTCCGCTGCCGGCCGACCTCGCGGCGCTTGCCGTTTTCCTTCTCCTGACGCACTCGGCCGCCGCATTTTGGTTCGTCTATCTCTTTGTGGCCCTCGCCGCCGGAATTCGCTGGGGCCTGCAGCGCTCGATTCTGCTGGCCGGCGGGGTGACGCTGGCCGTGCTCTTCCGCGCCACGCTGAGGGGCGGCTTCGGTTGGATGGAAGTGCTTTCCTGGGTGGCCCTTACCGCCGGCACGTTTACAGGTGGAGTCGGCCTCTCCTTCATGGGCGACCGCAATCGCTTGCACGCTTCCGAGCAGGATTTTCTCGTCGGCCTCGCCGCGCTCCTGCAAGTGGAAAGAGGTGTCGCCGAATCGTTGCGTCTGCTGCTCGGCGAACTGGCCGGCGGCTTCAATTGCGAAAAGGGTATCTTCGCTTTTCGCGATACCGAACTCGAGCGCATCTTCGTGTGGACCGTAGCGCCAGGCGAGACCAAGCGCCTGACCCCCGAAAATCTCCCGCTGTCGAAAGGCGAGGTCTTTCTTTTTGACTATCCCGAGGCCAGCGTTTGCTGGAACTCGGGCAACGGCCTGCGCCCCGCCTTCGGCTGGAATCGCAACGACGGCCAGCATCTTGCCGAATTGCCCCGCTTGCCCGAGCAAATCAGGCAGGAGCTCGGCCTGCGCTCCATGCTCGCCGTGACCGTGAATTTTCACGACCAGCCGGTCGGCAGGCTGATGCTGGCAAACTCGCGTCGCCCGTATCTGCCCCAGGACCTGCAGCGTCTGGAACGCGTCGTCCGGCACCTCGGCCCTCCGCTCGAGAATCTGCTTCTGCTGCGCCGCCTGCGTGTGCGCGCCATCGAAGGCGAACGCAGCCGCATCTCCCGCGATCTCCACGATGGCATCCTGCAGACCCTCCTGAGCATCGAGATCCAGCTCGACGTGCTGCGCCGCAGGCTGCCGCACGCCCCGGAACACGTCGCCGAGGAAATGGCCACCCTGCAGCACACCGTCCGCAACGAGACGCAGGAGCTGCGCCGCATGGTCATGGATATGCGCCCGCTCGGCGTGCAAAGCGCCGATTTGGTGGACCTCATGCGCGGATTCGCCGAGCGCTTCCGCAACGAATCCAACGTCGCCCTCGATTTGCTCATCGACTCGGCCCTGCTGGACCTCCCCGACCGCATCTGCCGCGAATTGTTTCAGATTTACCGTGAAGCACTTCACAACGTAAAAAAGCATGCTCGCGCCACTCATGTCGTGGTAAAACTGTGGCAAAATGAGGCGAAAGTTGTGCTCGTCATCGACGATAACGGCGAAGGCTTCAGCTTCGCAGGACGCTACACAGGCGACGAATTGGACCGGCTGCGGCTGGGTCCGATCTCGATCAAAGACCGAACGAGAAGCGTTGGGGGTGTGTTGATGGTGGAATCTACGCCCGGCCATGGCGCGCGATTGACGATAGAGGTTCCTCTCGGCTGACATGGCTAAAGCCAAACAATCGATCCGCGTCTTGATGGCCGACGATCACGTTATTTTCCGCGACGGCCTCCGCAAGCTTCTGGATGGCGAAGAAGACATCTCCATCGTGGGCGAAGCCTCCAACGGCAACGAATGCATTCGCATGCTTACCAAGCTCAAACCCGATATCCTGCTGCTCGATTTGCGCATGCCCGATAAAGACGGCCTCGCCGTGCTCGAGGAAGTCAATTTCGATTCGCTGCCCACCCGCGTGATCGTGCTCACCGCCGCCGAAGACGATCGCGATGTGGTGCGCGCCATGCGCCTCGGCGCGCGCGGAATCGTCCTGAAACAATCCGCCAGCGACCTGCTGGTCAAGAGCATTCACCGCGTCTATGGCGGCGAAATTTGGCTCGACAACCGCATGACCGCGGAGGTGATGAAAGCCTTCGCCAAGAGTTCCGATAACGGCCCGCGGCGCGATAAACCGCTATTGAGCGATCGCGAAAAAGAAATCGTGCAGTTGGTGGCTCAGGGTTATCGGAATAAAGAGATCGGGGAAAAGCTCTTCATCAGCGAACAGACGGTCAAGAATCACCTGCACAATATCTTCGACAAGCTCGGCGTGTCAGACCGCCTCGAACTTGCCCTCTACGCCATCCACCACCGCCTTATCGACCACGCCTGATTCGAAAACCTAAGGCTCTGTCTCCGCATCCGGGATATCGACCACGGAATAGGTTCCCGCTTGCGATGAATTTACTGCGGCAACGATCTGCCGCATTCTCGGCTTGATTAGCGCCCACCGATTCTTCGTGAGGATGACCACTGCCAGCTTGCGTCCGCGTATATTCTGCTGATGAGGAAGACTCGTGTCCGTGGTGAGCAGCACGTCGAAACCGGCTTCCTCGGCAACGCGCAAAAGCTCTCCATTTGTAAGCGTGCTCCAGCCCTGCGCGTTCGCTGTTCGCACGGAATGATTTTGAAGCGCCTCGCCGATGGCGACCGGCGTCCCTTGGTCAAAAAGAATGCGCATTTACCGCGAAGGCGAGGGGATCTCGAGGCTGTGCGCGGTAAATTCTAGAACCGCTTTAACTTGCTCGCGTGTCAACCCGTCAAATAAGCCTACAACCTGGTCGATTGTGAGGCCGTCTTCCAGGTTCTCAAAAACAGCCGCCACGGGAATACGTGTTCCCCGGAATACCCAAGCCCCGCTAACCTTTCCGGGCACGCTTTCCACGGTCTGACATTTTGACCAATCCAATGCCATTCACTATCGTCCTTACACCAATCATAGCGAAGAGTCCGAGGTGAGTACATCTATGCTTCTGGAGCAACCGCGCGACTGCTCCCGCATGGTCGCCGTCATCACGAGGTCGCCGCGGCGACCGAGGGATCTGCTTTTCGTTTGCGGGGCCACACAGCCTTCCTCCGCGCCGGCCGATCTTTTTGTAGCTCAGGTGTCCCAAACGTATTCGGTCGGGGAGACCTGAGGTTTTTCGTCCCCGTTTTCCACAGGCCCGGAGTTATCCACATAGTACCCTGGTTGACCCAAGTTAACTCTACCGATAACATTGCATATGACTACCGCACAAGAATCGACCAACGGCCATCGCGTCCCTCCACATCCTTTTTCGATCGAGAATCCCGACGGAGCAAATCCCTCCGATCTCCCGACGAATAAGGCCAACATCAACTCCGATCCTCTGGAATCTCAGATTTCAGATTTGCCATCTCCCGGCGGCGCGCCCGCGTTCCCTGCAAATGCTTACCACGTTCCGCCCACGCGCTACGCTCCCAAGCCGCACTCCTACCGCTACGACGACACTCTTGACTTGCCGCCAGAAACCAGCCCATTGCCCGAGCGCTGCCAATTCATGTTCTCCGACGGCCGCCAGTGCACCATGGCCCGCTCCGACATCCATCCTTCTCTCTGCCACTACCACTCCGAACGCGAAGACCAGTTGTTTGGCACCCCGTCATCCGGAGGCAGCGTCGTCGGCGCCGGTTTCGATCTTCCCGAACTCTATTCCGCCTGCCGCGATCTCACTACCGCCGCCGGCGTGAACCGCGCTCTCGCCCAGGTGTTCCGCTTGCTCGCGCAACGCCGCATCTCGCGCCAGGAAGCCGCCACCTTCGCCAAACTCGGCCACCTCCTGCTGCAATGCATTTCCGCCGCCCGCGCCGAATCTGTTGCCGATGCGGTTGTCGCCCGATCGTCGGACGCTCATCCGAACACGAAGCCGCCGGCCAAACCAGGACCGTCATTCCGAGCGACAATCCGGACCGAGGAATCTCAATCTCTCAATGCCCCGCCCACTTCAGAAGAATCTTTGCCCCACATCACCCGTCCGTCCCTTGATGCTCTGTCCGCTGTTTCGCACGCGCTGTCAGAGCCCACCGCGGCCAAAAACTCATCTGGAATCAACACATCTGCAACTTCTGTCTGCAACTCGCGTGAAATCAACACATACGAAAATGCTGAACTTAAACCCGCTCAGAATCAGCACTTACAGAAAAAGCCCACGCAGTCACCAAGAAAATTGTGATAAGAGTTCGCTACGGATTTTGTGACCACCGTTTCTCAGGGGGGCTGGAATTTATAGTGTAAACGCCGTGCTCTAGACGACTATGCACAATATCAAGCTGACCGTCGCCTACGACGGCACCGATTTTCATGGCTGGCAAATCCAGCCCGGCCAGCCGACGATTCAGGGCGCCCTTACCGACGTCGTCGAGCAGCTAACGCAGGAGCGCTTGAATTTGCAGGGCGCGGGCCGGACCGATGCAGGCGTCCACGCCTGGGGGCAGGTCGTCAACTTCAAGACGCATTCGGAACTCGGGCCCGAGGATTTCCTGCGTGGGTGTAACGCGCTTCTGCCCCCTGCGATTCGTGTCCGCGAGGCGGAGGAAGTCAGCCCCGATTTCCATGCCCGCTGGATGGCCCAGGCGAAGACCTACGTCTACTCCATCTATCGCGGCGCAGTCGTTCCGCCGTTTCGCTGGCGCTACGTCCTGCACACTCCTCAGGAGCTCGATTTTCGTGCGATGGCGGAGGCCGCGCGGTATTTTGAAGGCGAACGCGATTTCACGACGTTTTCAGCTTCGACGGGCTCGGAGGAAGAGGATCGTGATCAAACCACGGTCCGCTCCGTTTTTCGCTCGCAACTGATGGCCGTGCCAAATCGCGGCGGCGGCCCGGGCGATCCTCACCCGTTTTCGGACTGGTTGCCGCCCCCAGGTGAATGTCCGGACGAATCCCCCGACAAATGCACCGTCGAATGGGTGTATGTGATTCGAGGCAGCTCTTTCTTGCGTTATATGGTGAGAAAAATCGTGGGTACGCTGATCCAGGTTGGCCGTGGGCGGCGCGCTTCAAGCGACATTCCCGAACTGCTGGAAAAGCGCGACCGCGCCCGTTGCGGACCGACCGCGCCGCCTCACGGTTTGTGCCTGCAGTCGGTCGAATATCCCGATCCGACTGCGTCGCTTATGCGCGGGAACGGAACGAGTTGAGAATCGACCGCCTGCTGCGCGAGGGGCAGGCGATGTTCAAGCATCTCTGTATTCTCGGCGCCTCTGTGACTCTGTGTAGGTTTGTTGTCTATTTACCCGTCAAGTAGAATAGCTCGTAGGTTCGATTCGTCCCGGGAAACCGGCAGGAGAAATTAGAATCCAATGGGCGATACACCCGACGCAGCGCAGAAAGTTACGGCCAGCGCGCAGGCAACTGCGACGGCCGCATCCGTCGCCGAAGAGACCGCACCGGCGCTTCGGAAAGTAAAGGTTCGCAAGCATCGGCAGCGCGCCTGCGATGAAAAAGATGCCAAAGGGAAGCTCTGCGCCGGGCATCTGAAGCGGTGGTACGACTATCCGAAAGAGGTCGAGCAGCTGGTCGGGAAAAACGCGGAGATTTATCGTTGCGAATTCTGCAAAACGCTTTATCGCCCCGATCCCGATCAAATGCCTCATAGCTTCACGCTTCAATATTAGGAACGGCCTGAACTGACCTGCGGAATGCGGCCCGGAAGTGCCCGAAGACGCGCTCTGATAGGCAACGGCAATGCCCACTGCCATGAACGACGCGGAACTGATCTACGACTGGAACAAGGTCGGGCCGATCGAGTTCGATACGCGCCGCAAAGTCACTCTCGACGATGAGACTTTGCGCGATGGCTTGCAGAATCCCTCTGTAATCGATCCTTCCATTGGCGAAAAAATCGAAATCCTGCACCTGATGGAGGATCTGGGAATCGAGATGGTGAATATCGGCTTGCCTGGCGCCGGGCCGCGCGCCTACGCCGATACGGAAGCTTTAGCCAAAGAGATCGCCCGCTCGCGCATGAAGATCAGGCCCAATTGCGCGGCGCGAACTCACGAAAATGACATTCGGCCCATCGTGGAGATTTCGCAAAGCGCGGGCATCGCCATCGAGGCCTCCACGTTTCTGGGTTCCAGCCCCATTCGCCGGCTGGTGGAAGATTGGACTACCGACCATCTGCAACGCACCGTCGAACACGCCGTGAGCTTCGCGGTACGGAATGGCCTGGCGGCCATGTTCGTCACCGAAGACACCGTGCGCACCGATCCCGAAACGATCGAACGGCTCTACTTGACGGCCATCCGCTGCGGCGCCACTTCCGTAGTCTTGTGCGACACCGTGGGCCATGCCACTCCCCAGGGGGCTTACAGCCTGGTGCAGTTCGTGCGCGAGAAAGTCGTGGGGCCCAGCGGAGCGAAGGTGCGCATCGATTGGCATGGGCACTGCGACCGGGGTCTCGCGGTCGCGAATTCGCTGGCCGCCATCCTCGCCGGAGCCGACCAGGTGCACGCGGCCGCAAATTCGCTGGGCGAACGCGTGGGCAATACGCCCATGGAACTGATGCTGGTGAATCTGCGGCTGCTCGGCCTCGTCGTCCGCGACCTCTCGCAACTGAAGCGATATTGCGAGACCGTGGCGCGCGCCACCGGCATTCCCATTCCTCCCAATTATCCCGTGGTGGGCCGCGACGCTTTCCGCACCGCGACCGGAGTCCACGCGGCGGCGATCATAAAAGCATTCAAGAAATCCGATCCCATGCTCGCCAATAGTGTCTACAGCGGCGTGCCCTCGCATCTGTTTGGCCTGGAACAAATCATCGAGGTTGGCCCCCTGAGCGGCCGCTCCAACGTGCAATACTGGCTGGAACGGCACGATATCCCGGTTACAGACGAATTGGTCTTGCGCATCTTCGATACGGCAAAAAAGGCCTCGCGAGTGTTGACCGACGAAGAAATTCTGGCCCTTTGCGGGGAACACTCGAGCCGTTAGACGCGAAATGTTTCTGTGAGCGCGTGATGCATGGAACTTGCACAGAGGTCACCGAGGCACAGAGGACACAGAGTTTGCCGATCTCATTTGCGTGTTGCCGGCTTAATTAAGGCACGAGGCCTCGGTATCGAGGGCTAAGCCAGCACGTGTTTTCTCTGTGCACTCAGTGTCTCTGTGTTCTCCGTGTTGAATTTTGGCCGGCAGGGGCAATGCCCAATCTAATGCGCAACCTGAAATCCGGAGTTCGGACGGTTATGACTTGGGGCCTGCTGTGCGTTATGCTCTCGATTATGGGTGTGCTCTCTGCGCGCAATGCCGCTCGGGCAGGCCGCTCCTCCGCGGCCGACATTACCGCCGATCCTCGCGTGCGGCAGGCGCTGGCCAAACTCTCGAGCGAAGCCGCCGCGGTAACCGAGGAACAGATCCGCATCACGGAAATACCCGCGCCGACGTTTCGTGAGTCTCTGCGGGGAACTCATCTGGCCAAGCTCTTGTCCGATGCCGGGCTCAAAGTGCACACCGATCAGGCCGGCAACGTCATTGGCGAGCGCCCCGGCAGCGCCAAGGGAGAGTTCGTCCTGATCACGGCTCATCTCGATACTGTCTTTCCGGCGGGCACGGATGTGCAGGTGCGCCGCGACGGAAGCAAGCTGCGCGCGCCGGGCATCTCCGATAACGGTACGGGCCTCGCTACGCTGCCCGCTCTTGCGCGCATCATGCGCGATACCAAGCTCGAAACGCGCAACTCCATCCTTTTCGTTGCCGATGTCGGCGAAGAGGGCGAAGGCAATCTGCGCGGCATCCGCAGACTGGTGGAAAGCTATCGCAAGCAGTTGCGCTACGTCATCGCTCTCGACGGCGCCTCCATCGATTACGTCACAACCGCGGCGCTGGCGTCGCGCCGCGTGGAGATCACCATCAGCGGCCCGGGCGGCCATAGTTGGTCCGACTTCGGCGTGCCCAATCCGATCGATGCTCTGGCCCGCGGTATTGCGCTCTTCGTAAAAGCGCCCGCCCCTGAAAGCCCTCGAACCACTTTTAATATCGGCAGTATCGAGGGCGGCACATCGGTGAACTCAATTCCAGCGAAGGCCACGATCAAGGTGGACCTTCGTTCGGAAGCCGAACCCGAAATCCTCAAATTGGAAGCAGCCCTGCGCCGGGCGATTCAGACCGGTGTGGATGAGGAGATGCAAACCGCGCGCGAGCACGGCATGGCCGGCGCGGGTGCTTTGTCGATAGACACAAAGGTTCTCGGTGTGCGGCCGGGAGGGGAATTGGCGGATAACTCACCGCTTCTCGCCGCCGTACAAGCGGCCGACGATTACCTGGGCAATCGCGCGCGCATCGAGCGATCTTCCACCGATGCCAACATTCCGCTTTCGCTCGGCATTCCCGCAATCGCGCTTGGCGCCGGAGGGAGTTCCGGCGGCGCGCATTCGCTGCAGGAATGGTACGATCCCACCGGCCGCGAAATCGGGATGCAGCGGGTGTTGCTTACATTGCTGCAGGTGGCGGGGCTGAATCCGCCCACCAGCTGATCCGCGCCGCGCGCGTGTGCCTCGGAAACTCAAAGCCGATCTCCTGCTCATCTGTTGCACCCTGATCTGGGGCGCAACCTTCGTGTTGGTCAAGGATGCCTTGGCCGATGCCTCTGTGTTTGTGTTTCTGGCTCTGCGCTTTGCTGTCGCTACCGTGGTGTTGATTCCGATGTACGGGCGCGAGCTACGAAGCGTGGGCGCGAGCGGCTTGCGCGCCGGAGCGCTCATCGGCTGCTGCATGTTTGGCGGGTACGCATTTCAGACCGCCGGTCTGAAACTGACCACGCCTTCCAAAGCCGCGTTTATTACCGGCTTTTTTGTGGTGCTGGTTCCGGTCTTGCTGGCATTGTTCGGGTCGCGGCGCGTGCCTCTGTGGGTTTGGATCGGAGCGTTATCGGCGTTCGCCGGCCTTTACTTCCTGGCCGTCCCACCCTCCGGGTTCGCAGCGCTGAATCGCGGCGATCTGCTGGTGCTGGCGTGCGCCTTTATGTTTGCGCTGCACGTCATCAGCATCGGCCATTACACGGTTCGCTATTCCGCCGGAGCGCTGACGCTGATTCAGGTGGGCGTTACGGCGCTGTTTACGATTTTCTGCGTTCCGCTTTTCTCCGCGATGGGCGCCGAACGGCCGCGCGTGGTGTGGAGCGCCGGACTCGTCGTGGCTGTAATCGCCACGGGACTTTTCGCGACGGCGCTGGCTTTTTCCGCGCAGGTCTGGGCACAGCAGTACACCAGCGCGACTCACGCGGCCATTATCTTCACGCTGGAACCTGTGTTTGCCGGGCTGACTTCCTTTGTCTTTTACCATGAACGGCTCGGGGCGCGATCGCTGGGGGGCGCGGCATTGATTCTGGGTGGAATCCTGATTGCCGAATTGCTGGGACCAGCGCCGGCCGCCGAATCTTCGGTTCCCCCGGCGGAAACGGTGCAGCTTTAAAAGCTACACAGAGAGCACAGAGGCACAGAGGTCACAGAGGCACGGAGAACACAGAGAGATCCTGGAATTCGATTACAGCTCGAAGCTCTCGAAGCTGGTATCGACCGAAGCGCGGTGGGCTCAGGATGGCCTATCGGCGAGTCGCGACGACGTCGAGGTATTCGCTCTCGCCCAACGCGGTGCCATTCGAAGCGCGGTTGAATTCCCGCATGAGGCAGGCCATTTCCGCCGCGAGAGTTTCGCGCTCGACGGCAGACGCTTGCTGAAATGCGAAAATAGCCGGACCGAAGTAAGTCTTCATGAACTCGACCCAATGGTCCGGCGAGAGAGCGCGGAAGCGCACGACCTCACGTTTAATCCGAATGTCTTTAATATAGGACCCCAATCGCTTCTTAAGGACGGCTTCATCGCCCCAGAGAATCGGGGCATCGACCTGCGCATTTGGCGGGGAATATGTCGCCAGAAGACGAAAGAGTTTCCCGAACAGGCCTTCGGGACTCCAATTGGCCAAGGCGATTTTCCCGCCTGGGCGGCAGACCCTCGCCATTTCGGCAGCCACTTTTTCGGGATCGGGGGCGAAAATTACGCCAAAAGTGCTCATCACCACGTCGAACGAAGCGTCGGCAAAAGGCAAGGCGGTGGCGTCGCCATACTGAAAATCGATGTGCAAACCCTCAACTGCGGCCCTTTGTCGCGCCCGATCGAGCAATGCCGGTGTGATGTCCACGCCGGTGACCTGGGCCCGGCGGCGGGCAGCCGAAAGCGCGGTATTTCCCGAGGCGGTGCCAATATCCAGCACCCTGTCTTCCGCCTGAATCGGCACGGATTCGCATAAGATCTCTCCCACGATGGATAACTCGGCGCCCAGCTTGGGAAAGTCCCCGGCGGCCCAGGTTTTCTGCTGCAGCTTATTGTGTTCTTCCAGTTCCATGCGCAGGTCCATTGGATTTACGGGCGTAATTCGCTCGCGCGGAGCGAAGGAGTTAGGGCATGATACAAAATCGCGTCGAACCGCAGTGACTCGATGGGATGTTAAACCCCGGGCGAGGAGCGAATCAATGCATTTGGGATACTGGCTGCAATTCTGGTGGATGTTTCCGATCGCGCTGGGAATCTGCATCACCGTTTGAATGATGGGAGTCTCGGGGACCGTGCTCTTTGTCCCCTTTTATACGATGGTGTTTCCGCTGCTGGGGCACCATCTGGAACCCGTGCAGGCAGTTGAAGTGGGGCTGCTGACTGAGATATTCGGGTTCCTAAGCTCGACGACCGCTTTCTGGAGGGCGGGGCTGATTGATTTCGAGGTCGCTGGATTTGCCGCACTGGTAGCCACCCCAGCCGCGGTGCTGGGCGGCTACGCTTCTCATTTTTTGCCTGGGAACTTGCTGCTGGCCCTCATTGGCGTGGGCCTGATCGTTTTCGCCTGGCTGCTGATACGCGAAACGATTGCGGCGGTTCCAGGCGGCACGAAATCCGCCGAATCAAAGATCAAAAAACATCAGGACCGGATTGGCAGAATTTACCAGTACAAGGTTCAGAACGATAGCTGGAGGGCGGGTGCTGCAGGGGTGGGTGGCGTTCTGCAGGGCCTCGTGGGTTTCTCCGCGGGAGAACTGAGTACGGTTGAGCAAGTGTTGCGCGGAGTGCCCGTCCGGATCGCGGCTGGGAATTCTCACCTGATTATCGCCGCTGCTTCGATTTCAGCCGCGGTGACCCACTTGGGCGTAAGCGCGCGCCAAGGGACGCAAGTTCCGTGGAATCTCGTGGCTATCACGATTCCGGCGGTGCTGGTGGGCGGGCAACTCGCCGCGATCCTGGCGGGACGTATTCCGCAAGACAAGCTGAGGCTCGTGCTGGCGACTTTCCTCGTGTTTATCGGTGCGCTTAGTGCTTATCGTGCTTCGGTTCAGGCGGGAATCCATCCACCGGGCTGGGCACTGTGGCTCATTTTGCTGGCCGTGTTGGGCGTCACGCTCTGGTTTGTGCGCCAATGGAGCCGCAGCATCAATCGTGAGGCCTCCACCCAAACCTGCGCATCATGCAAACCAAACCCCTGATGAGGCGAGACTTCGGATTGAACTCGCCGTGCGTTGTGTTGTAGCCGGTCTCGCGATTGAAGCGAAGGGCGAGAGTTACTGTTTGGAGTCGACGGCTTCGAAGAGGGCGGCTTGCGGACGGTGGCGTTGCTCGTAAGCGGTAATGTCCGGTTCGTGCTTCAAAGACATCCCGATATCGTCAAGTCCCTCGAGCAGGACCGTTTTGCGGAAATCGTCCATATCGAAGTGAAATTTGAGGCCTTGCTCGTCGGTAACCGTTTGGCTGGGAAGATCGGCGGTGAGTTTATAGCCGACGTTGGCTTCGGCGCGGCGGAAAAGCTCATCCATCTGCGCATCCGGCAACGTGATGGGCAGGATGCCGTTTTTGAAGCAATTGTTATAGAAAATATCGGCGAAACTCGGGGCGATGAGCACGCGGAATCCGTAATCGAGCAGCGCCCAGGGGGCGTGTTCGCGGCTCGACCCGCAGCCGAAATTGGCGCGGGCCAGCAGCACCGACGCTCCGCGAAAGCGCGGGAAATTCAGCACGAATTCGGGATTGGGAAGTTCGCCGGGCAGATAGCGCCAGTCGTAGAAAAGATTGCGTCCGAAGCCCTTGCGCGTGAGAGCCTTCAGGAATTGCTTGGGCACCATCTGATCGGTGTCGACGTTAACGCGATCGAGCGGCATGGCGAGGCCGGTGTGCTTGGATATTGGTTGCATCGTCTTAGTGGTGACCTCCAAAACTTACACAGAGTTCACAGAGACACAGAGTACACAGAGAAATACGAGACGAAAACAGTTGCATTGACCTAGCTCCGAACCCTAGAGCTTACACAGAGTTCACAGAGAATGCACAGAGAAATACGAGACGAATACCGCATGGCTACTCGGTTACGTCGACGCCGAGCTCGCGAACGTCCACGAAATGCCCGGCAATCGCGGCTGCGGCGGCCATAATCGGGCTCACCAGATGCGTGCGGCTGCCTTTGCCCTGGCGTCCCTCGAAATTGCGGTTCGACGTGCTGGCGCTGCGTTCGCCGGCAGGCAAGACATCCTCGTTCATGCCGATGCACATGCTGCATCCCGCATCGCGCCATTCAAATCCCGCCTCGCGCAGGATGCGATCGAGGCCTTCCGCCTCCGCCTCGGCTTTGACAACGCGTGAGCCGGGCACGACCAAAGCTGCTTTGAGGGAGCGCGCGACGTGCTTGCCGCGAACCAGCCGGGCCACGGCGCGAAGGTCCTCGAGACGCGAATTCGTGCATGAGCCGATGAAAACGCGGTCCACCGGAATATCCACGATGAGCGTTCCGGGGCGAAGGGCCATGTATTCGAGCGCCCGCACGGCGGCTTTCTGCTCGTCGGGATCGCGGAAGGAGTTCGGATCCGGCACGCGGTCTGTGACGCTGATGACCATGCCGGGATTGGTGCCCCAGGTGACCTGTGGAGCGATCTTGGTGGCGTCGAGTTCCACGGTTCTGTCGAATTTGGCTCCGAAGTCGCTGGGAAGAGACATCCACTGATCCAGGAGAATGTTAAATTCGCGCCCGCGCGGCACGAAGGGCCGGCCTTCCATATATTCGAATGTGGTCTGGTCGGGAGCGACCATGCCGGCGCGCGCGCCTCCCTCGATGGTCATATTGCAAATGGTCATGCGCGCGTCCATGGAGAGCGCGGAGATGGCCTCGCCCGCGTATTCGATCACGTGACCTGTGCCGCCAGAGATGCCAATCTGGCCAATCAGCGTCAGAATCAGGTCCTTGGAAGAAACGCCCTTCGGGCGCTGGCCATTAAATTTAACCAGCATGGTTTTGGAGCGGTCCTGCTGGAGGCATTGCGTGGCCAGCACATGCTCGACTTCGCTGGTGCCGATGCCGAAGGCCAACGCGCCAAAGGCGCCGTGCGTGGAAGTGTGGCTATCGCCGCAAACGATGGTGAGGCCGGGCTGCGTGATGCCCAGTTCAGGACCGATGATGTGCACGATTCCTTGATTGCGGCTGAACATGTCGAACAGGCGCACTCCGTGGTTTTTGCAATTGCGCGCCAGTGCTTCGAACTGCAGCCGGGCATTGTCGTCCACAATGGGCAATTCGCGGTTTTTCGTCGGCACCGAGTGGTCCATCACGGCAAAGGTCAGGTCGGGCCGGCGGACTTTGCGGCCGGCAGCTTCGATGCCCGCAAACGCCTGCGGAGAAGTGCCTTCGTGAATGAGGTGGCGGTCGATATAGATCAGGCTGGGTTCTCCGGGAACCTCGCGGACCACGTGGGATTCCCAGATTTTGTCGTACATCGTTCGCGGAGCCATGGGAGCAGTATTTTAGCACACGGCCGCGAGGGCGGCCGCCGGGAGGCCGTGGCGTCCCGTTACGCGGAACGGAAGCACGCATCGCGCCGCAGCGCTCGAATAGAGTTGCGGAGAGATGCGGCAAGGACCCACACGCAACGACGTCGCGTGTGGGGCACCCGAAAAAGCGGCGCGAAGGAAAAGCAGATCCCTCGGTCGCCGGCTCTCGTGATGCGCGCGAGGAACGCGCGCCGCGCCCACGGCGCTCGGATGTTACAAAGAGATGGGCAAAGATCCCACAGCGCAACGCAACCTGCGTGTAGCGGCAACTCGCACAGCAGGGGCGAGAGGCGCGCAGAATTCCGCGCGCTCGCTCTCGGACGCGCTCAGGAGCGCGCGCGAGACCCGCTCGCGGGATGACAACGGGCAGCCAAAATCCCCAGCCTTTGCACCTTCTTTTTTTTAGCGCGCAAGCTCGGCCTGCACTGGGGCGCAAAGGCTGGGCTACAAGTTGCGGCGCGACGTAGCTTGCGCCGGGGCTGGAAGAGCTAAAAGCAGATCCCTCGCGCAGAGTCGCCGGGGCGCGAACAGGCGCGCCTCGCGTCAGTTGCCAGGGCGACCTCGTGATGACAGCCGAACTCGAATCGGGCCCGAGAGCCCGAATCGGGACAGTCGGCTGTAGCTAATCCCTCACTATTTCTTTGGTGAATGGCGGCTTAAAGGGAACTTGTGGCGCGAAGCGGCGAGTTGCTACGGTACGCGATGGGCCAAAGTGTACCAAACCGGAACATAGTCTCTTAGTAAGTGCAGTGGAATGTGTAGCATGCGGCGCAGCGCGTCGAGCCAGCTGCCGGCGAGATGAGAGGGAGCAAATAGATGCTTATGAAGCCCGTGATCAAGCTTCTTTGTGTTGCAACCGTATTGGGCTCGGCCATTTTAGTGGGCTGCGGCAGCAACACATGCAGCAACAGATATTCGGACTGCCCGGCGTTTGGCTCTAACTCGGGCGCGGGCTCCAACTCGGGCTCAGGCTCGAGTTCCGGTTCTGGCTCCGGGTCTGGTTCGGGTACTGGCACGGGCACCGGGACTGGTTCGGGCTCCGGTTCCGGTTCTGGTTCCGGTGTCTCCGGCCCATTTAACATCGGCGGGACGGTTAGCGGCCTGGCGAGCGGCAGCGCTGGTTTCATCTTGCAAGACGGCGCGATTGATAACTTGCTGATCTCGGCGAACGGCTCGTTCACATTCAAAACCCAAGTGGCCAACGGCCAACCTTATAGCGTTTTCGTTTCGGCGCAACCTACGAGCCCATCGCAAACCTGCACCGTCACCAATGGCAGCGGAACGGCAGCGGCCAACGTTAGCAACGTTCAGGTGACGTGCTTCACCGGCGGGAACGCTTCTATAGGTGGCACGGTTGTCGGCCTGTCAGGCGTAGGGCTTACGCTACAGGACAATGGCGGCGACAATCTCGGAGTCGCAGGAAACGGTACATTCACCTTCAAGACGCCGATACCGCTGGGCAGCACCTATGCGGCTACGGTTCTTAGCCAGCCAAATTCTCCGACGCAGACCTGTACCGTGACCAACGGAAGCGGCACGGCCAACGGAAACGTGGGAAACATCCAGATTACATGTTCTACCGGCACGACTGAAGATCGGTGGGACGGTTTCGGGGCTCGCCAAGGCGGGATCGGGGATCACGCTGCAGGACAATGGCGGCGATAACCTCCTAGTTACGGCGAACGGGTCCTTTACCTTCCCCACGCTTGTTTCTTCCGGCAGCGCTTATAGCGCGACGATTCTTACGCAGCCGGCCGGGCCGAATCAGACCTGCGCGGTCACGAACGGGAGCGGGACGGCTACGTCGAACGTGAACAACATTCAAGTCATCTGTCCCGCTGTTTTCCACACCATCGGCGGGACGGCAGTAGGTCTGGTAGGCACCAACAACCAGATGGTGGTTCAGAACAACGTCGGCGACAATCTAACGATCAACGCTAATGGCGCTTTCACGTTTAACACGCAAATTGCGGATGGCAGCTCTTATGACGTGAATCAACTGGTTGCGCCTCAGCAAAACGGAGTCGGTACCGTCCTCTGGTTTTACCAGGGGATTGCTACTTCGAATATCACGACCGTGATCATCGACGGGGGCCACAACGATTGGGCGTGGTTCGATGGTCCAAATACGGCGAATAGCAAGGGGACCAGCATTACACCCCCACCGCCCAGCCCGCCGACTTTTGACAACTCTTCTCCCGGCGGACGCAGATATCCAGCGACGTGGACGGATTTGGGCGGCAACTTGTGGCTCTTCGGTGGCACGGGTTTGGATCTACAAGGCGCGTTTACGCCTCCGGCGATACCCATGAACGACATGTGGGAATACGTCGGCACACAAAACTACTTCGGCAGTTACGGCAACTATTGGAACAATATTATCGTCTTCCCGGCCGCCAACCCTCCATCCCGCGATGGAGCTGTCAGCTGGACCGATCCCGGCACGGGTAACCTTCTTTTGTTTGGAGGAGGCGACGGCGGCGGTTTTTTCAATGACATATGGAGCTTTAGCGTTTCCGCGAAGACTTGGTCGTCGGTGAGCCTCGGAACCGGTGCTGCCGGCGTCTATGGCACGCAAGGCACGCCTGCCCCGGGAAACATTCCTGGCGCGCGCTGGGGAGCGACGGGCAGGTTTAATGCGGCCACCAATACCCTTTGGGTATTTGGGGGCTTTGGATTCGATTCCACGGGCACGCTTGGCCTGCTCAACGATCTTTGGAGCTACAGCGGAGGCCAGTGGACGTGGGTTGCCGGCTCGAATACCGTCAACACGACGGGGAGTTACGGCACACTCGGGACCCCGAACGGCGCATCTAACTTTCCCGGTGGGCGCCAGACGGCAATGTGTTGGCTCGACAATTCAGGCAACTTCTGGCTATTCGGCGGATATGGTCTCGATTCGGCAGGGACTCCTGCGGCGCTGAACGACTTGTGGGAGTACACAGCGGGAGCATGGACGTGGATGAGCGGGTCCACCATCGTTAATCAAAAAGGTGTTTACGGCACGCAGATGGTGGCTGCCGCAACAAATGTTCCCGGAGCCCGCTGGGCCGCGGCAGCTTGGAGCGAGCCGAGCAATGGGGCTCTCTGGCTTTTCGGCGGGCAGGACTTTGACAATACCGGCAATGGGTCGCTCGGTGATTTGTGGGAGTACACGGGCGGCCAGTGGATTTGGACCAAGGGTCCGAACTCGGCGAGTATATCCGGTACTTATGGCAGCACCACGCCGGGTCCGGTCATCTATCCGTACGTCGGCAACTTCCCAGGAACTCGTTTTGCTCCAGCCTACTGGTACAACACAGTGCCGACGGCAAACGGGCCCGAGGCGACGTTCTGGATGTTCGGTGGAGAAGGCTTCGACGCCAGCAGCGGCAATGGCACAGGGCTTCTCAGCGACCTGTGGAGATACCTGCCTTACCCGTAGGCGAGGCTGACACTTGGCTGCATAAATCCGAGGGGGGCAGAGATCCCCTCGGGTAGCGTCGGATGTACGACGCATCGGAAACGAGTTGCAGGGACGGGCTGAGGAAAGGCCTCGTCCGCGACGAATTTAGCTACGAACTTAGTTTGACCCCGCCGCGCAACGTCCCGTGTGATTTTTTGTCGAAGACCTCTTCGATTTGAAACCGGTCCGGGCCTCGCGCTGACCGCGAGAACAGGTTCTTGCCGAGAAAAGACGGGGAAGTGATTTTCCTATGCAGGCGTGGACGGATGCTATAATCCAGCATCCCATTTAATGCCGGCATTCTCAGCGGCCCGCGGGAGCGTTCATGGGTATGCAGCTAAGGGCATTGGCCAGTTGGGCGCGAAACCGGACGTTCGTGGTGGGCGTGCTGGTGGCCTTGACGTTGTCGATTGGCATTCTGATCGGGACCATAATTTCCGGGCGTGTGACGGCAACGCATTCGTTTCTGGCCAACGGGGCCACGCCTCTGGAGCTTCCCAATCCGGTGACGTTATCGAACGCGTTCGGCGCGATCGTAGAGCGCGATGAGCCGGCGGTGGTGAATATCTCCACCACACAGGTAATAGACAAGAAAGGGCAGCCATCAACCCGCGGCGGAGGATCCGATCCATTCCATGACTTTTTCAACCGGTTCTTCGATTCTCCCAACGAAGGACCGGAGGCAGAACGAAGCCTGGGCTCCGGGATCATTGTGGACAAAAAGGGATTCATCCTCACGAACAATCACGTCATCGAGCAAGCCACCAAGATCCAAGTACAGTTGAATGGGGAACCGACGCTTTACACGGCGCGCGTGATCGGCGCGGATAAAGAAACAGACCTGGCGGTGGTCAAGATCGAGGCCAATCGCGATCTGCCCGTGGTGAAACTGGGCAATTCCACGGGCGTACATGTGGGAGATTGGGTGCTGGCCATAGGGAGTCCCTTTGGCTTGCAAGCCACGGTGACGGCCGGAATTATCAGCGCCAAAGACCGCGGCAACGTGGGGCGGCAATTCCAGCATTTCCTGCAGACCGACGCGCCCATCAATCCAGGGAACTCGGGCGGGCCGCTGGTGGATATGAGCGGCAGCGTAGTGGGGATCAATACCGCGATCATGACGGGTGGCCGAGGCTATGAAGGCGTGGGTTTCGCGTTGCCGTCGAATATGGCGATCAGCGTGTACAACCAGATCGTGCAGAACGGCAAGGTGATTCGGGGCTCGATTGGCATCAGTTTTACGGAGGAGCAAAGCAGCAATCCGATTGTGCTTCGGGAGCTGGGCGCGGCTAATGGCATCGTCCTGCAATACGTGGAACCGAGCAGCCCGGCGGCCAAGGCCGGGATTGAGGCGGGCGACGTAGTTACCAGCGTGAACGGCAAGCCTGTAAAGACAGGCAGCGACCTGGTGGACCCGATTACGCAAACCACGGTCGGGAACAAGGTACACATCGTCTTCATGCGCGGCGGCGAGGAGCATGAAGCCGAAGCCGTCGTGGAGGATCGCGCCAAGCTTTTCCCCGATCGTGTTCCCGGCTATCAGGATGAGCAGGCGCCCGCGCGCCCGGCAGAAGTGGTGCCGGCCGATCTTGGGCTGCGGGTGGAGGATATCGGGACCAATGGGACGCGGCGGTCCGATTTTCTGAACAATCGCGGCGCGGTGGTTTCGGTGGTCGATCCGGCCACGTTTGCGGAGGACGTGGGCTTCCTGCGCGGAGACCTGATCCAGGAGATCAACCAACAGCAGGTGAATTCCGCAGCCGATTATCGTCGGGTCATGGCGGCGTTGAAGCCGGGGCAGGACGTGGTGTTCAAGGTTTTGCGGCATGCGGACAACGAGCGCATGCTGACGATCTTCCTGGCGGGAGTTATTCCGCAGTTACACTGAGATCGCGATTCTCGGGCAAATTTAGAGCGATGCGCGCGCATATAACTTCGAAGATTGCCGCGGCGCTGTTTTGTGCCGCGTTGGGTTTGGTGGCGCCGGCGTTTGCGGCGAGGCAGACGGCTGCGTCGAAGACGACCGCAACCACGTCGACCACGTCGACCACAAGAAAGTTCCTGTCAAGCGTGTGGTGAAGAAGCGCGCACCCAAGCAGAGAGTGCAAACTGCGCCAACGCCGGCGCGGATCTCCGAGATTCAATCAGCGCTGGCCAACCAAGGCACTTACAAAGCGCAGCCCAATGGCAAATGGGATAGTGCGACCATTCAGGCGATGAAGGACTTCCAGGGGTCGCATGGGCTCAGTGCCACGGGCAAACTCGACGCGCCTACGTTGCAGAAGCTTGGCCTAGGTTCGGAAATCGCCGGGCGCGCCGCGCCCTTGCCCCCGCCACAAACCCCAACCGCCAACACTTCCGCGGGGCAGCAGCAAACTCCCTAAGAACGCAGTATCCTGAAGATGTTCGGAGGACTCTATGGCCACCGCAGTGCGTCCTACTCTTTTCAAAAATTACATTAATGGCGAATGGGTGGAATCTTCGAGCGGCGTTGCGTTTGAAGATCGCAATCCCGCAAACACGCGCGAATTGGTGGGAATGTTTCCACGTTCCAATGCGGAGGATGTGGATGCGGCGGTCCGGGCGGCCGCCGAGGCATTCCAATCGTGGCGTTTGGTGCCCGCTCCCAAGCGCGCGGAGATTTTGTACCGCGCCGCGGAGACCCTGGTGAAGCGCAAAGACGATCTGGCCCGCGATATGACGCGGGAGATGGGGAAGGTGCTGGCGGAAGCCCGGGGCGACGTGCAGGAAGCGATCGACATGACCTATTACATGGCGGGGGAAGGGCGGCGCCTTTTCGGCCAGACCACGCCTTCGGAATTGCCCAGCAAGTTTGCGATGTCGGCGCGGCAACCGCTGGGCGTGTGCGCCCTGGTCACGCCATGGAATTTCCCGATGGCGATACCTTCGTGGAAGCTCATGCCGGCGCTGGTGTGTGGAAACACGGCGGTGATCAAGCCGGCGGAAGATACGCCGCTCTCGACGTATACGCTGGTGCAAATCCTGGCGGAATCGGGGGTGCCGCGCGGCGTCGTGAACATCGTGAACGGCGGCGGGCCGGAGGTGGGCGCGCCGCTGGTGGACCATCCCGATGTAGCGGCGGTGAGCTTCACGGGATCGAGCGAGGTGGGACGATTGGTGAGCCAAGCGTGCGCACCCAAGCTGCGTCCATGCCATCTGGAAATGGGCGGCAAGAATATTCTGATCGTGCTGGAAGACGCGAACCTGGATCTGGCCATCGATGGCGCGATCTGGGCAGGCTTCGGAACCAGCGGCCAGCGATGCACGGCGGCGAGCCGCGTGGCCGTGCACAAGAAAGTGTACAAGGAGTTCTTGAATCGATTCGTGGAACGCGCCAAGGCGCTTCGCGTAGGTGACGGGCTCGATCCCGCCACGGATATGGGTCCCTTAGTCAACGAAGAACAGCTCAAGAAAGTGATGGAATACGTGGCGATCGGAAAGACGGAAGACGCCAAGCTGATGACCGGCGGACGCCGATTGAGCGAGGGAGTTCATGCCAACGGATGGTTCCACGAACCTACCGTGTTTGCCGATGTAGACCCGCGCATGCGCATCGCGCAGGAGGAGATTTTTGGTCCCGTGGTGGCGGTGATACCGATCGAGGGGTTCGATCAGGCAATCGAGGTTGCCAATGGCGTGCGCTACGGTCTTTCCGCCTCGATCTATACACATGACGTGAACCGCGCATTCCAGGCGATGCGCGACCTGCACACGGGCATTGTTTACATAAACGCTCCCACCATCGGCGCGGAGATTCATTTGCCGTTCGGGGGAACCAAGGAGACGGGGAACGGCCATCGCGAAGCGGGCAACGCGGCTTTGGATTTCTATTCCGAGTGGAAGACGCTGTACATCGACTACTCCAATCGCTTGCAGCGCGCCCAAATTGACAGCTAGAATAAAGTGATAAAATAGATCAGTGAGTGGGCGGTTTGGCCGGGAAACCATGAAAGAATCGGTCCTTAGCTCAAAACGGAATCAGCAGATTCTTGCCGAAATCGTACGCGCGTACGTGACGAGCGGCGAGCCTGTGTCCAGCCGGGCGATCTCCAAATCGCACACGGAGCAACTGAGTTCGGCAAGTATTCGTAACGTCATGGCGGATCTGGAGGATGCGGGGCTATTGTTCCAGCCGCACACGTCGGCCGGGCGCGTGCCGACGGCGGCGGCCTATCGTTTCTTTGCCCAGCAGATCGCGGCGCAGGCGACTTTGAGCGAAGAGGATAAGAGCTGGATTCGCAAGGAGTTGGAGGGCGCGGACACGCCGGAAGAGATCACCGAGCGCGCCGGGCACATGCTGGCGGCGGTCTCTCGCGGCCTGGGGATTGTAGTCATGCCGCCATTGGCGCACAGCGCCCTGGAGCACATCCGGTTTCTTCTTTTGCCGGACGGGCGGGTGGTGGTGGTGTTGATTGCGGTCGGGGGAGCCACGCGAGACAAAGTGGTGCGCCCGGAACACGAGTTCACACCGTCGGAACTGGACCGCACCGCCGACTATCTGAACCGCCACTATCACGAGTGGACGCTGGAGGCGATTCGCGCCGACCTGCTGGCCAAGCTGGCTTCCGAGAAGGAACGTTATGGCAAGCTTCTGCCGGTCGCGCTGGAACTTTGCGATCCGGCGATTCTGGATGCGGAGCGAACGCGGGAGGTGTATGTGGAAGGCGCGGCGCAATTTGCATCCGCGCCGGAACTGGCGGGCGCCGAGTCTTTGCGGGAGTTGCTTTCGGCAATCGAGGAAAAGAGCAAGCTTGTGGCTTTGCTGAATGGGTGCATCGAAGCGCCCGAACCCGTGCACGTGCAGATCGGCGTGAAGGAGATCAACGGGGCGGGGGAACATCTATCGCTGATCACCGCACCGTATATGGTTCGAGATCAGGGGCAGGGTTCGCTCGGCGTCTTAGGTCCGATGCGCATGCAATACGAGCGCGCCATAACCGCCGTGGCTTATATGGCGCGCGCCTTCAGCGAGGCGATCAGCCGCGGCTGAGCCTTGGTGGAGCGTCTCACATCGAATTAGAAACAGCCCTCACACGTTTCCAGGAACCAAGATTCGGGAAAAAATGGCCGACCGCGAACAGCAAAACGAAAAAGATAAGAACGTGATCGAGTTCGAACCGCGCACCCGGTCCGGCGGCGAACAGGCCGAGGTGCGTCCCGGTGAGACTTCGGAAGAAGGGGCTGAAACGAGTGCCGCCGGCGAGCGACTGGCGCGTTTGCAGGCCGAAAAAGACGAATTGATGCAGTCGATGGTGCGGCGCCAGGCCGATTTTGAGAATTATCGGAAGCGGATCGAACGCGAGCGGCAGGACGATCGGCGGCATGGCGTGGGCCGCCTGATCGAAGAACTTCTGCCGGTTCTGGACTCTTTCGAGCGCGCTCTGAAGGCGCACGACGATCCAGCTTATGAGGAATATCGCAAAGGGCTGGAATTGATTTACCTCAAGCTGTGGGACACGCTGGCGCGGCACGGGCTGGAACGCATCACGGCCGCGGGCAAAGCGTTTGATCCGAACTATCATCAGGCCATCGAGCGCGTGGAATCGGACGAGCATCCGGACGGAACGGTTTTGGAAGTGTTGCAGGACGGCTTTATCTTCCACGGGCGTGTGATCCGGCCGAGCATCGTGCGTGTTTCTCACAACGCCGGCCAGCCGGAGGGCGGCAAGTCGTCTGCTGCTCAGCGCCACGGTAAATGATTTTTGGCAAAGGCGAAAAGCAGATCCCTCGGTCGCCGCGGCGACCTCGGGATGACAGCGTAGAGTAGAAAGCGCGGGAGGCAACGTTGCTTGGGATGATTGCCCAGAGATAAAGGCGCGGAGAGATTCTTCAGCAGGCAAATTCCAAACCCGTTCAGAATGACAGAAGGGTGCGTGCGGAAACGCACGCCAGATTAAAATCAACCGAGAGACGTTACGGAATCGGAGAATAGAATCGAAGCATGAGCCGCCAGGTGAAGCGCGATTATTACGAAGTGCTCGCAGTGGTCCGCACGGCGACGCAGGAGGAGATCAAGTCCGCCTACCGCAAGGCTGCGCTGAAGTGGCATCCCGATCGCAATCCCGAGCAGAAAGACACCGCGGAAGCCAAGTTTCGCGAAGCCACGGAAGCATACAGTGTGCTTTCGGATGCGCAGAAGCGGGCGGCCTATGACCGCTACGGCCATGCCGGCGTTTCCGGCGTTTCGGCCGACGGAGGCTTCAATGCCACGATCTTCGAAGAATTTCAGGATATCTTCGGCGATTTTTTTGGGTTCGAGGACATTTTCGGACGGACCGGGGGCCGCGGGCGCGCGCGGATTCAGCGCGGCGCCGACCTCCGATACGACATGGAACTGACGTTTGAAGAGGCGGCTGCGGGCGTCAGCACCAAGGTCCGGCTGCCGCGGCAGGAATTATGCGATGCCTGCAAGGGCACGGGGGCCAAGGCGGGCACCGGCGTGGTGACCTGCGAGACCTGCAAAGGCCGAGGCCAACTGCATTATCAGCAAGGCTTCTTTTCCATCTCGCGCACTTGCCCGCAATGCCAAGGCGCCGGCCAGATGATCCGCGAAAAATGTCCGGATTGCCGAGGGCGAGGGCGCGTAGAGCGGACGCGCACGATCGAAGTGCGCATTCCGCCGGGCGTGGATTCGCAGACGCGCATTCGCGTGCCTAATGAGGGTGAGCCTGGAGCCAACGGTGCGCCTCCCGGCGATCTCTACATCGTTCTGGACGTAAAGGAGCATCCCTTTTTCGAGCGACGCGGCGCGGACCTTTACTGCACGATTCCCGTCAGTATTGCGCAGGCTGCACTGGGCGCGGAACTCACCGTTCCGGGACTGAACGGCGAGGAGAAAGTTGCCATTCCCGAGGGGACCCAGACGGGATCGATCATCCGGCTAAAGGCCAAAGGCTTGCCCGATCCGCATGGAGGGGGCAAAGGCGATCTCTACGTGAACGTGCGCGTGATTACGCCAACCAAACTGACGCGCGAGGAACGCGCGCTCCTGCAGCAGCTGAATGCGATGCTCAAAGTGGAAAATCGTCCGGCCGATCGCAATTCGTCCTTCTTTGAAAAAGTAAAAGATATATTTGGGTAAGATCGCCGGCTAACGGTTCTGGTCCTGAGCGCGCCGAGGCGAGGAACCCACCCCTAAAAACGAGGGGTGGGGCACCCGAAAAAGCAAAACCTCCAAGGGCGTAGAACTACGAGAGGGGTGAAGGTTGCGCCGGCGTTTCTTCGTGGAGGCGTTCGCCGGCGGCGCAGCTCGCCTGGTGGGAGACGCCGCGCATCATCTGGGCCGAGTGCTGCGCGCCGAGCCCGGGCAGCTTTACGAATTGAGCGACGGCCATTCGGTGTTTTTGGCGCGAATCGAGCGGGTCTCCGGCGATCACATCGATTTCTCCCTGCTAGAGAAAGTTCCTGCCTCGGGCTCCTCGATAGAAATTGTAATTCTGCCGGCGATCGTTAAATTCGACCGCTTCGAATGGGCGCTGGAAAAGGCGACGGAGCTGGGCGTAAGCACGATCGTGCCGCTGGCCGCAGAACGAAGCGAGAAAGCCCTGGTGTCCGCAGCCGCAAAGCGCGCCACTCGATGGCGGAAAATCCTGCTGGAATCGGCGCAGCAGGCCCGCTGCCTGCGGCCGCCCCGTCTTGAGGATGTGACGCGGCCCGCCGCGGCATTCCGCGAGAGCGCCGCATCGGTAAAGGTTTTACTCTCCGAGCGCAGCACAGCCGTTCCTTTACGAACTGTTTTCGGGGAGGCTGCGTCTAAGATGGGGGAAGGGAAGCTCCCGCAGCGAATCGCCTTGGCCATCGGTCCCGAGGGAGGCTGGACGGACGAGGAGTTCGAGGCCGCGTCCGGCGCCGGCTTTCGCGAAGCGTGCGTCGGCCAGAATATTCTGCGCACGGAGACCGCGGTGATCGCAGGGCTTGCTGCCGCTCATCTTTATTTCGATGCCGGCGGACTGCCGGAAGTGGGGGGCAAAGGCGGTCCAAAAAGAACGGAGACTTAACACAGAGGGCACAGAGACACGGAGGACACAGAGGGGAGAAAAGCAGATCCCTCGGTCGCCACCACCCCTGCACGCGTAAAGGCGACGCGTGCAGGGGACCCCGGCGCCCGGCGACCTCGTGATCACAGCGATAATGCGCGAGCGGAAAAGGCGGTGATGCCGGTGTTGAGGGAGTCGCGAATTTAACACAGAGGACACAGAGGCACGGAGTACACAGAGAATGCATAAGGAGCAGGGAACCCAAGACGGGCCAAGGGGGCGGTTCGAATAGAACTTAGTGCTTGGCGATTGCATCTGAATATTGAGCGGGCGCGGAAGGGCGGAGCACCGGCAAACTGAGTGACCGCGAGGATTGAGGGAGACTGGCGCGAAGCTGCGTGGCATGGTATAAATGGGCGATTCAGATCAATCTATGGAGCAGATGGTCCACCCGAGTCCGCTCTCCTCGCGCGAAAGTCACCCACCGAATGAGCTTTCACGCGTGGATGGCGAGCGGCCATCCTCTTCAGGCTTCAACCGCGAATTGCGCGTGTGGGCCCGCGACCTGGTGGTCGCGCTGGGCCTGGCGATGATCATCATCGTCTTCTTCTATCAACCGGTAAAAGTCGAAGGCACAAGCATGGCTCCGCTACTCTCGGATCAGGAGCGGATTTTCATCAACAAATTCGTGTATCATTTCGAGCCCATCGAACGCGGAGACGTGGTGGTCTTCTGGTATCCTCTGGACCGCACCAAATCATTTATCAAGCGGGTGGTGGGGCTGCCGGGGGACGAAGTGGAGATTCGCAGGGGACGCGTGTACATCAACGGGAAGAGTCTCGAAGAGCCGTATGTCCCTTCGCAATATATCGACACGGCGGCATACGGGCCGGTGCAGATACCGCGCGAGGAATATTTCGTGATGGGGGATCATCGCATCAGCTCGAACGATTCGCGCATTTTTGGGCCGGTGCCGGCGGCATTTATTTACGGCAAAGCCGTGTTTGCTTATTGGCCCTGGACTCAATTCGGAAGCATCTCGGCAGTAAATGCGTCTGAAAGTAGCCGTTAGGCTGCGATTCTGAGTTTGCTGGAACGTCCTGGAGGAACCGCTGGCGGAAACACAGTTACGCCCTGCCGTGCTCGCTCTCGAGGACGGACGCGTTTTTAACGGGCGCGCTGGAGGCGCCCGCACGCGGCGCGGCGGCGAGGTTGTTTTCAATACCAGCCTGACGGGCTATCAGGAAGTCTTCACCGATCCGAGCTACTCCGGCCAGATTGTCTGCCTGACTTATCCCCACATCGGAAACGTCGGCACGAATCTCGACGATCAGGAGTCCCAGCGGCCTTTTATCGAAGCGCTGATCGTGCGCGAATTTTCGCCGCTGGCCTCGAACTGGCGTTCGACCGAGACCGCGCAGCAGTATCTGGATCGCCATGGCATTCCGGTGATCTGGGACCTGGATACGCGCGCTCTGGTGCGGCATATACGTCGCATGGGCGCTCTGCGGGGCATCGTCTCCACCGACGAAACTCCCGCCGAACAACTGGTGAAGGAAGCGCGCGCGCTTCCGACCATGGCCGGCCTGGAACTGGCCAGCCGCGTGAGTTGCGAGAAGCCCTATCGCTGGGAGAAGGGCTCGATTCTTACGACTCCGCAGTGGAGCGCAACGGGCGAAACGGCTAGCGACAAGGGGAGCGAAAAGGGCGCGGAGCGCTTTCGCGTGGTGGCCTACGATTTCGGCATCAAGCAGAACATTCTTCGTTTGCTGGTGGATTCGCATTGCGATGTGCAGATCGTGCCGGCGCGCACTTCCGCCGCAGATGTGCTGGAGATGAAGCCGGATGGCGTGTTTCTCTCGAATGGCCCCGGCGATCCGGAACCGGTCCAGTACGGCGTGGAAAATATCCGCAAACTGCTGGGGCGCGTGCCCATATTCGGGATCTGCCTGGGACACCAGCTTTGCGGCCTGGCGCTGGGCGGCCGCACCTATAAACTGAAATTCGGGCATCACGGCTCGAATCATCCGGTGAAGGACATGAACACGGGGCACGTGGAGATCACCGCGCAGAATCACGGGTTCGCGGTCGATCCTGAGTCGTTGCCGGCCAGCGACGTGGAGATCACGCACGTGAACCTGAATGACTATACCAATGAGGGCATGCGGCACCGGTCGCTGCCGCTTTTCAGCGTGCAGTATCATCCCGAGGCCTCGCCGGGCCCGCACGATTCGCATTATTTGTTTCGGCGTTTTATAGATTTGATGAACGAAAGCAAGTCTGCGAAACGCGAGCGGCGCGCCGTGACCAGATGATTGCCACGTTCAGCTAAATGCCAAAGCGCACAGACATCAGGAAAATTCTGATCATCGGGTCCGGGCCGATTGTCATCGGGCAGGCTTGCGAATTCGACTATTCGGGCGTGCAGGCTTGCAAAGCGTTGCGCGCCGATGGGTATCAAGTCGTGCTGGTGAATTCCAACCCCGCCACGATCATGACGGACCCTGAAGTCGCCGACCGCACCTATATCGAGCCGCTCACTCGCGAAATGCTGGAGCAAGTGATCGCGCGCGAGAGGCCAGACGCGCTGTTGCCCACCGTCGGGGGACAGACCGGGCTGAATCTGGCGGTTGAACTCGCCGAGGCCGGGGTTCTCGAGCGCTATGGCGTCGAGTTGATTGGCGCTTCGCTTCGGGCCATAAAAGTGGCGGAAGACCGGCTGTGGTTCAAAGACGCCTGCCGCAAAATCGGGCTGGATATGCCGGCTTCGGCGGTGGTCAACAACGTTCAAGAGGCGCTGGGCCTCGCCGAGCAGCTTGGCTATCCGGTGGTGATCCGGCCTTCGTTCACTTTGGGAGGCACGGGCGGCTCGATCGCCTATAACCACGAGGAATTTGCCGAGGCCATATCCTTGGCGCTCGACACCAGCCCGGTGCACGAAGCCCTGGTCGAGGAATCGGTGCTGGGGTGGAAGGAGTTCGAGCTCGAAGTGATGCGCGACGTCCGCGACAACTTCGTGGTGATCTGCTCGATCGAGAATTTCGATCCCATGGGCATCCACACCGGGGATTCGATTACCGTGGCTCCGGCGCAAACGCTCACCGACAAGGAATATCAGCGCATGCGCGACGCCGCCGCCGCGATTATCCGCGAAGTGGGCGTGGAGACGGGCGGGTCGAATATTCAGTTTGGCGTGGAGCCGTCGACCGGGCGCATGGTGGTGATCGAGATGAACCCGCGCGTCTCGCGCAGCTCGGCGCTGGCGTCGAAAGCCACGGGTTTTCCGATCGCCAAGATCGCGGCGCGATTGGCCGTGGGCATGACGCTGGACGAAATTCCGAACGACATAACGAAGAAAACGCCATCGTGTTTCGAGCCGACCATCGATTACGTGGTGGTGAAGATTCCCAAGTGGCAATTCGAGAAATTCCCGGGCGCGGATACGACGCTCGGCACACAGATGAAGTCGGTGGGCGAAGTGATGGCCATCGGCCGCACGTTTCAAGAAGCGCTCTGCAAGGGTATTCGCGCGCTCGAACCGAGCACGGCATGGCGTCCGCCGGCCGAAGTGACGACAGCGTTGCTGCGCGAGCGGCTGCACGTTCCGGGGCCGGACCGAATTCACTGGCTGTTTGAGGCGCTGGAGCGAGGGATGTCGCGCGAAGAGATTTGTTCGCTCACCAAGATCGATCCATGGTTCATGCAGCATCTGGAACGGATGCTGGAAATCGACGCGCGCGTGAAAGCCAGTTCGCTGCACAAGATTTCCGCGGAATTGATGCTCGAATCGAAGCGCTCGGGCGCGAGCGACGAGGAAATTGCCAAGCTCTGGAACGTCAAGTCAGCATCGGTGCGGAAACGGCGGCATGAATTGGGCGTGCGGCCGGTTTTCAAGCGCGTGGATACCTGCGCCGCCGAATTTGAGTCCTTCACGCCTTATCTTTATTCCACATACGAAGAAGAAGACGAGTCCGACGCCGGCGAGCGGGCGAAAATCGCCATTCTCGGGAGCGGGCCCAACCGCATCGGGCAGGGAATCGAATTCGATTATTGCTGCTGCCACGCCTCGTTTGCGCTGCGCGAAGACGGCTACGAAACCATCATGGTGAATTGCAATCCGGAGACCGTCTCCACCGACTACGACACTTCCGACCGGCTTTATTTCGAGCCGCTCACGCTGGAAGACGTGCTTGCGGTGATGGATCGCGAGCGGCCGCAGGGCGTGATCGTGCAATTTGGCGGGCAGACGCCGCTGAATCTGGCGCTCGATCTGAAGGCGAACGGCGTCCCGATTATCGGAACTCCTCCCGAGTCGATCGATCTGGCCGAGGACCGCCGGCGTTTCGGGCGGCTGCTCGACGAGCTTCACATTCCGCAACCGCGCAACGGCACGGCGCTCGTTCCGGAGGAGGCCGCTCGCGTGGCCCAAGAGATCGGATTGCCGGTTCTGGTGCGCCCGAGTTACGTGCTTGGGGGCCGCTCCATGGTCATCGCGTACGATCTGCAGACCGTGCGGGACTATGTGGCGCAAGCCGCGCTGATGGGGTCCGCGCGGCCGGTGCTCATCGATCAATTTCTCGAGGAAGCCACGGAGGTGGACGTCGACGCCCTGGCGGACGGCGAGAATGTGGTGATCGGCGGGATCATGGAACACATCGAGGAGGCCGGTGTGCACTCCGGCGATTCTTCGTGCGTGCTGCCGCCGGTATCGCTGACGGCTTCGGCGCTGGCGCGCATTCGGGATTACACGAATCGGCTGGCGCGCTCACTGGGCGTCATCGGGCTGATGAACGTGCAGTACGCCATTCAGCGCGACACCGTGTTTGTGCTGGAGGTGAATCCGCGAGCGTCGCGCACGGTTCCTTATGTCAGCAAGGCCACGGGTGTGCCGCTGGCAAAGGTGGCCGCGCGACTGATGACCGGACGAAAACTTTCCTCCATGAACCTGCCGGTGACCGAATCGGATGGGGTGGCCGAGCTTTGCGTGCGCGATTACTACGCGGTGAAGTCGCCGGTGTTTCCCTTCAGCAAGTTCCGCGGCGTGGATACGATTCTGGGACCAGAGATGCGCTCGACGGGCGAAGTCATGGGGGTGGCGCCGAGCTTCGGCGAGGCGTTCGCCAAGGCGCAGCTCGCCGCAGGACAGAAGCTGCCGCGCAAGGGCACGATCTTCGTCAGCGTGAATGACCACGATAAGCGCCACGTTGTGCCGCTGGCGCGAGACCTCTCGCAGCTTGGCTTCACGCTGCTGGCCACTCGCGGCACGGCCGCGGCACTCTCGGCCGCAGGCATACCCGCGGAAGCCGTCTATAAGGCCAATGAAGGCCGGCCGAATATCATCGATCTGGTGAAAACGGGCCGAGTGGACCTGATCATCAATACGCCTCTGGGGCGCGAGTCTTTCTACGACGAGAAATCCATCCGCCGCGCCGCGGTGCGCTATAAAGTCCCCTGCATCACCACGCTTTCCGCGGCGATAGCGGCGGCGCGCGGCATCCGCGCGCTTATCGACCATTCCTTCGGCGTCAATGCGCTTCAGGATTTGCATGCCACCGGCGCGAGCGCCTCGCAGGGGCGGCACACCTCGGCCGGGTAATTGCCGGCGCTACAGAGTGTGCGAGTTTGGTAAGCGGCGCCATCACGCAGGGACCTACGCAGACCCACCCTTAAGTACGAAGGGCTGGGGCACCCGCAAAACCGAGGAAAAAGCAGATCACATCGTTCGCGACTTCGTTGAGCTGCGAAAGCTCATCCTGTTGGTGACTTTTGCCGCAGGAGCGCGCAGGAGCGCGCGCCGAGACCCGCTCGCTCGTGATAACAACGAATAGGGCTGCGGAAAGATGTAGACCCACACGCAAACAACGGCGTGTGGGGCACCCGAAAAAGAGGCGCGAAGGAAAAGCGCTTGGAATGACAACCTCTTTCGCGATGCGTTAAACTTCCAGGATGAGATTTGAGGGGATTTTTGCGGCGTTGACTACGCCTTTTGCGGCTGACGGCGCCATTGCGCTGCCGAAGCTGGGCGAAAACATCGCGCGCTACAACCGCACTCATCTGCGCGGCTACGTCGTTGGCGGTTCGACCGGCGAATCCGTGCTTCTCAGCTTCGACGAAATCGATCGCATCTGGGGCACGGCGCGCGAATTCGCCGCGCCGGGCAGACTGCTGATCGCAGGCGCGGGGGTCGATAGCACGAGCGAAACGATCGCCAGGGCACGCAGGGCCGCGGAGTTGGGCTACGACGCGGTACTCGTCAAGACGCCGCACTACTTCAAGCCGCTGCTCACTCCCGCGGCGCTCGAGCGGCACTACGCCAGCGTCGCGGACGCTTCGCCTTTGCCGGTATTGATCTATTCGATCCCGCAATATACGGGGGTTTCGATAACGGCGGATTGGGTGGCGCGGCTGGCCGAGCATCCCAACATCGTGGGGATCAAGGAGAGTTCCGGCAACGTACAACTCGTCTCGGAAATCATTCATCTATGCCCGCCGGAATTCAGCGTGCTGACCGGTTCGGCGGGCACTCTTTTCTACGCGCTGCTCCTGGGCGCCGCGGGCGGAATTCTGGCATTGGCCTGCTTTCTTCCGGAGGCGGCCGTGGAACTGTACGAAGCGGTGCGAGGCGGCGATACCGCGCGTGCCAGCCGGCTTCAGCTCACATTGGTTTCCGCCTCGCGCAAAATCGCCGGCGAATTGGGTCCGACCGGGGTGAAATACGCCATGGACTGCGCCGGATATTACGGAGGCAATCCGCGGCTGCCCCTGCTCCCGTTAACGGAAGAGCAAAAGAAGACGGTGGAAGCGGTTCTGGCCGAATCGATGGCCCGCCAGAAAGTGGACCAATTGGGAGTGGCGGGATAGCGGGGAAATTCCGCCAGGAAATCGCGCGACCAACCCGGTTGCGGAACATCCTATAGCGGGTGCTTGAGCGACAGTGTGACTAAATTGCCGGACCCTCTCCCGGCGTGTATCATGGCGGGCCGAACTTATGGAGTGTCACTGTATACGCGCTGTCGACGTTCCCCATACCACCCGCCTTTATTCCTCCTATCTTCAGGACTTTCCGTCAGTCGCAGGCTTTTACGCTCATCCGCCGAGCTTTGAGTCGGTTAAGCGGGTGGCCTCGGGCGTTCAGCCCGATCCTGCGACGCGGCGGCAGGTTGCGGAAATTCTCCGCGCACAGAATCGCCAGTTCGGCAGCGACGCCTCGGTGGAAGCCGCTCTCGATCGGTTTGCCTCAGGCGCGGCTGCCATCGTCACGGGGCAGCAAGTGGGGCTCTTTTCGGGTCCGAGTTACACCATATACAAAGCGCTCACAGCGCTGCGGCTGGCGGAGGAATTGAGCGCCGGCGGCACTCCGGCTGTGGCGATTTTCTGGCTGGCCACGGAAGATCATGACCTCGCGGAGATCGATCATTGTTTCTGGCCCGCGCGGGAAGGCGCCGAAAAGATCGATCTGCCCTCCGGGGATCACGAAGGACGCAGGGCAGGCGACGTGGTGCTCGGCGATGCTGTGGTCGCTGCCGTGGAGCGCGCCACGGCAAAGCTCGAAGGCCCCGACGCCGACCAGATCCGCAGCGCCCTCATCGATTCTTACTCGCCCTCCGAAACGTATGGATCCGCTTTCGGCAAGTTGCTGGCGCGGCTTTTCGCGGGCAAAGGCCTGATCCTGCTTGACCCGATGTCTGAAGAGCTTCACCGGCTGGCGGAGCCGCTCTATCGCGCCGCGCTCGAGCGTCATTCGGAATTGAACCAGGCTCTGCTGGCCCGCGGAAAGGAATTGGAGCGCGCTCAGTATCACGTCCAAGTGAAGGTCACCGAAGAGAGCACGTTGCTCTTCCTTAACCGGGAGGGCAAGCGCCTTCCTCTGCGCGGGCGGAATGGCGAGTTCACCGCCGGACGGCGCTCATTCTCTCTGGCCGAACTAAGCGAGCTGCTGGCGCGGTCGCCTTCCGATTTCAGCGCCAACGTCTTATTCCGGCCGGTGATTCAGGATGCGCTGCTTTCCACCGTGGCGTTCGTCGCGGGGCCTTCGGAAATTGCCTACCTGGCCCAGGCCTCGGTGAATTATGACCGTGTTCTTGGCCGCATGCCGGTGATCCTGCCGCGCGCCAGCTTCACGCTGATCGACGCGCATTCGGTTCGCGCTGCTGCGCAAGTACGAACTGGACTTTTCCGACGTGCTCCGAGGCAGCCCGTATCTGCGCGCGAAAATGGAAGGCAAGCTCCTGCCCAAAACGCTTACGCGCCGCTTCGCGGCCGGGGATAGATCGCTGCGAAAGATGCTCACGGAATTGCGCGAGCAACTGACGAAGCTCGATGCGACTCTCGGCGGGGCCATGGACACCACCGAATCGAAAATGCTTTTCCAATTTTCGAAGCTGCAAGAGAAGGCCGGGCGGGCGCTGGCGCTTCGTACTTCCGTTTTGGACTCCCACGAAAAAGAACTGCTGAACCAGCTATATCCCAACGGCGGGCTGCAGGAGCGGTCCCATTGCTTTTTGCCCATGCTCGCGATGCAGGGCATGGGGCTTCTCGACGAGCTGCAGCGCCGCATCAAGCTCGGCGGGGCGCAGCACCAGGTGCTCTACCTGTAGTTAGTCTGAGAATCTGCACTGATCAAAAACAGATCCCTTAAAACCAAGGAAAAAGCAGATCCCTCGCGGTTCCCACCCCAGCACGCGTAAAGGCGACGCGTGCCGGGGGCCCCCGGCTTCGGCGCTCGTGATGACAGCGCAGTTGTGGCGACGGCGGGCGCCCTGGGCTACAAGGAACACCCCTACTTTTTTGGGGCGGCGCTACAGAAACCGAAGACACCCGGGTGAATCTCGCAGTTGCGGCGCGCGCCCCTCGGTAAATAAATGCATTTGCATTGTGTGCAGGGCTTTTTCTAAACTCCCCCTGGCGGAATTAGCGATCCAATCGATGGTTCTCAAAACGCTGAAGTTGATGGCAATTTCTGTGTGCATCCTGACCGCGATATCCGGAGGGAAAGGACATTCGCTATGCGTAGGCGTTTAGTGACCGCGGCGATTGCGCTCGCTGCCGTAGCAATTCTCTCGGTGCGAGCGCGTGCTCAGGATGTAGCGCGGCAGCCGGGAGCGGTCTATGACTTCGACAAAAAGGGCGAGAAGCCCGCTCCGGCACCCAAGCGCGACCTCACCGGCGTATGGGAACCCGCATCGGGCCCCAGTGGCGGAGTTCAGGCGACAGGCGCAGGGGCGATGCCGTCCGACGGGAAACCCGAACATGAGCTGCCGTTCACGCCGTTGGGACGCGAGACGTTCAAGGCGCACAAGCCGACGTTCGGGGTGACGCAGGTTCCTTCGGCATTGACGAATGATCCGATGCCCGGGTGCAATCCGCAGGGATTTCCGCGCGTTGTTCTTCACAATTTCAGAACCAGCCGGATCATACAGACGCCCCAGAACGTGGTGATGCTGTACGAATTCAACAAGAAATGGCGGGTGATCTGGACCGACGGGCGGCAACTGCCGAAGAATGCGGAAGAGCCGACGTGGGGCGAGCCGGATCCACCGGAATCAAGGTGGTGGGGGTATTCGGTGGGCAAGTGGGTGGACGACTACACGTTCGTTGCCGAATCGAATGGATTCGACGATCGCACCTGGCTGGATAATTCCGGGCGTCCGCATAGCGACGCGCTACACGTGATCGAACAGTATCGCCGCACGGACCAGGATCACTTGGAGATGACGATTACGATCGATGACCCGAAGATGTATACGAAGCCATGGGTAGCCGTCAAACTTCGATTGCGGGTGCAGTCACCCTCTTTTGATATTCGCGAGATGGAGTGCGCACCTATCGAGACGGAGGAATACAACAAGGAATTTGCGGATCCCGCCGCCGGCGTGGATTCAGGGAAGTAGGCTGGGAGTTTGCGGCGTTGGCGAGCGTCTCGCACCGCTAGCGGGCCGACGAATCTCAAGTGGAGGGCATATGAAAAATAAGCGCGTGATGCAATTTGTGTGGGCCTTTGCGGTTCTAATGTTGACGGTGCCCGTCTGGGCGCACCATGGGAACGCGGCCTTTGACTCGGAGAAAAGAGTGACGATGAAGGGAACCGTAACGGATTGGTTTTGGGCCAATCCACATTGCTTCCTGCGGTTCGACGTCAAAGATGCCAGCGGCAACGCCGTGCATTGGGTGGCGGAGGCGAGCAATCCGCCCGACATGATGAATCATGGGTGGAGCAAAGGGGCAATAAAAGTAGGGGATGAAGTTACGGTCACGGTTATTCCCGTCAAGAATGGAAAGCCGATCGGGCGCATCGCCGCGGTCGTGCTTCCCAGTGGGCAGACGCTCGATGGCGGGTTTGGCCCGCCGCCGGCTCCAAAGCAGTGACTGGGTCCGGCGGGCGAGTATCCTGTTTGCTCGGGTAAGGTTGACTTCGAATGAGAGATGCTTCGATGGAGGCATGCGCATGACAAATAAAATCGCGGCGCTATTTGCTCTGACGATCAGCTTGATGACCGCTTCCGTGCCGGTTTTTGCCCACCATGGCTCCGCGGCGTTTGACGCGGGGAAGCAGGTGGTGATGAAGGGCACGGTCACGCAATGGGCTTGGGCGAACCCGCATTGCTTCTTGAGTTATGACGTAAAGGATGACAGCGGGAATGTGACGCATTGGGTGGTGGAGACGAGCAATCCGCCGGATATGATCAATCGCGGCTGGAGCAAGGGAATGTTCAAGCCGGGCGATGAAGTGACGGTCACGGTCGAGCCCGTCAAGAGCGGCAAACCCGTGGGCCGTCTGCTCGACGTGGTGCTACCCAACGGGAAGACGATGCATTATGCATCGCCATTTCGGGGCCCAGGAAACTGAATCTGTTTGCGGAGGAGGGCGCCATGCGCGAATTAGCCGGATATGTGCGCGGATTGACACTTTTTGTTGCAGGAATCGTGGTGGGTACGGTGCTGATCTCGCCGGGCCACGCCCAGGAGGCGAAGACTGCCGGTGGCCTGCGGCTGAACCACGTGGGAATCGCGGTCAAGGATTTTCAGGAGTCGCTGAACTTCTATACCAAGGTGATGGGTTTTCGGGTGGCCTACGCGATGCCTAGCCCGGATGGCAAGCCGACTACCACCTTCCTTCAGATCAACCGGGACACTTTCATCGAGATGGCGCCGGCAACGGCGAATCTTCCCGCGGGCCTCACGCACATCGGCATCCTGAGCGACGACGCCAACGCAAGCGTGACGCAACTTCGCCAGGCGGGCGCAACTGTGCCGGATGTTCGTTCGGGCGGTGCGACGGGTTCGCGCCTGACGAATGTTATGGATCCGAACGGAATCCGACTAGAGGTGGTGGAACAGCCCTCGGGTTCGCTCATGAGAAAAGCCATGGAGTCCTGGAAATAGACTGGACTCGCGGCAATTGGCTCTTTTCGACCTTCGTGGCTTACAGGTTATATCAACCGATCTTAAAGTCGATCCTTGATTGATGATGGCCTCGCGGCAGCGTTGAATTCAGGGAGAGACATACGCTGGCGGCCATGTCCTTCGGGGAGTGACTGCACACGGCAGCCCGAGCGGACCTTTGCAGTTTGGCCGACTTGGAAGCTGTCCTTGGCCGCCAGCCTCCCAAGCATTCCTTCCCGATCATTGCAACAAGCAAAAAAGCCTCAGGTCTCCCGCCCAGAAAAAAACAGGCGGGCGACCTGAGCTACGAGAAGCGGAGGATGCACCCGCGAACACCTATGCTGCCGGTCGATTTTGTAGGATTCCGGGGTGTACGATTCCATGGTGAACGTTCTGGGGTGTAGGATTCTGTAATTGGAGGTGCCGGCAATGAAGATCAGAAGGCGAAGCCTGGTTATCGGCGCGATTCTAGCGGTGGGGATAGTGGCCATTGTCGACCAGAGCGGCCCACCTGCAGTTCGGCTCGCGATATACGAGCCCTCAGGCGAACGTCGCCACCACGATTGGCGGCAAACACATCACGATCGAGTATTACGCGCCGTCGATGCACGGGCGGAAAGTGATGGACGGGCTTGTGCCATTCGGCGAGGTGTGGTGTACCGGGGCGAACTGGGCGACAAAGATCACGACCGAGGCGAACCTGGAGATGGGCGGCCTGAAGCTTCCCGCCGGAAGCTACAGCATCTGGACCATTCCAAACCAGAACGAATGGACGCTCATCATCAACAAGCAGACCGGCCAATTCCACCTGAATTACGATTCTTCCCGCGACTTTGGCCGCACCAAGATGAACGTCAAGAAGCTGGCCAATCCGGTGGAGACGTTCACCATCGAATTGAGACCGGACACGGGCAATAAGGGAACGCTGGCATTGCTGTGGGAGACGACCGAAGCGTCCATTCCATTCACGGTGGTGCAATGAGCTGATGGATCGCGACCGACCAGGAAGAAATTGAAAAGCAGATCCCTCGGTCGCCACCACCCCTGCACGCGAAAGGCGACGCGTGCAGGGGACCCCGGCGCCGTGGCGACCTCGGGATGACAAGAGGGCGACGGGTGCGGCACTCGGCGCGTGAAGTGGCGTCTAGGAATTCTTCGCGGGTTCCATGCCTTTGGCCTTATAGGCTGCAGCGGCTTTGGGGCCGGTGAGGAATTTGACCGCTGCTTTTGCCGCTTCGCCGTTCTTGGCATTCGGACTGACACCAGCGGCAAAGCTGATGTAGGTCTGGAACTCCTTGGGAAGCGGACCAGCCAGTTCCAGCCCTTTCGCGGAGACAATCTCGCTGATCAAGGTGATCAAGATGTCGGCTTTGCCGTCCCGGACGGCCGCGGAGGTTTCTTCAGCACCAGCGAGAAGCAAGGTTTTGGATTTGAGGGCGTCTGTAATTCCCATGGCGGTGAGCATTTTGTCGGTGGGAGGCCTGCTGGCGCCGGCCGCGGCGTACGTGATCGACTTCGCGTTCAGCAGCGTCTTCTTGAGCGCTTCGGGCGTGCTGACGTCGGGCTTTGGAGCACCGGCGCGGATGCCGATACCGATACCGACGCGGGCGACATTGGCGCGCGAGTCCGCGGCGACTTTTCCTTCTTTGATCAGGGCGTCGATTGCTTCGGAGGTAAGAACGGTGAAATCAAAAGCCTCGCCGCCCTCGATTCTTGGCTTCAGCGTTGCGGTGGTGCCGAACTCCACTGCCAGCGGATGGCCGATGGCGTGTTCACATTGCGGGATAATGTCGTTCAGCGCACCTTGCACGCCGTTGGAAGCCAAAACACGAACCGCGGGCGCCTGCGCGGGAACGCCCGGAGCGAATAGAAAAACAATTCCAGCAATCGTCATGGTTATGGCTGCGGCTAATGCGCGTTTCTTCATCGGCGTATTCCTTTCATGTGGCGATCTCACGTTCCCATGGGCGCTCACGGCGGCAGCCTATCCGAAAGGAGGGGCCGGTGGCAAGCAGCGTTCGCCAGCCGCTTAAGTGCCTGAAAAACTGGAGCATAGAGCCAGGCCAGGGCAGGGGCAGATCAGTGAATAAAGATAACGAAATCTGCACCCTCACCCGCCTTCATCGCATCCAACCCCGTATCGCAATCCTATGAAGAGGTCCACTAGCCGGTTATGTTTGTAACTGAAGAGTTAAGCATCAACACCGACCAATCGCGCGTATCACGTTACGAAGCTCTGATCCGCGTCTCCCAAGCCATAGCTGCGCACCGCGACTCTGAGGAGCTATTCAACGTGCTCCGGAAGGAGCTCGGCAGCGTCGTCAAGTTTGACAGCATCGGCATCATTCAATACGACGAGGCGGGGAACGAAATCGCCTGGCATCTGGCGGAAAAATGCAAGGAGATGCGGGATCGTCCATGCGAGGACATACCCCGCGAGGAAACGATTACCTGGTGGGTGTATGAGAATCAGCAAGCAGTGGTGATTCCGTGCGTGGACCGCGAGACACGCTTTCGCAAGGCGCTCAACGCCGTCAAAGCGTGCGGCATGCTGTCGGGATGCGCTTTTCCGCTGACCACGGTACATCGCCGGCTTGGCGTTCTCTTTCTCGGCAGCGAGAAGGCGGACGCTTTTTCCGAGGAAGACGTTTCGTTTCTGTCGCTGGTTGCGGACCAGATCGCGCTGGCAACCGACGACGCGCTGAACTTCACGGCTTCGCGCAAAGCGCAAGAGCAGCTGAAACTGCTGCTGGATTTGACCAACAGCGTGGTCTCTACACTGGATTTGCGAGAACTGCTGCGAAATATCGCGGCGAATCTGCGCCGTGTAATGCAGTGCGATTTTGCGGGAGTGGGGCTGCCGGATCCCGAAGACAGCACTCAGTTGCGTCTTTACGCGGTGGACTTTCCCGAGAGCAAAGGATTCATCAGGGAGGAGGTCCTCATACCGATCGAGGGCACTCCGCCCGGCAAGGCCTTCAAGACGGGCGAGCCCTATGTGGCTAAGGTCGACGATATGGCGCACATGGCTCCGGACTCACCGGCCTCAGCGGAAGGTTTCGCCACCGGCTGCGTTCTGCCACTGGCGAGCCGCGGGCGCATACATGGAGTGTTGACTCTTGCCCGCAGAGAGGAAAAAGCTTTCGGCCCTGACGAGGTCCAGTTCTTGATGCAGGTGGCGAGCCAGATAGCCATTGGCGTGGAGAACGCTCTCGCCTACAAGCAAATCACCGAACTGAAAGACAAACTCGCGCAGGAAAAAGTCTACCTGGAAGACGAAATCCGCAGCGAGATGAACTTCGAAGAGATCGTAGGGCAGAGCGCCGTGCTGAAGCGCGTTTTGAAGCAAGTCGAGACGGTTGGTCCAACGGTCTCGACGGTGATGATTTATGGCGAAACGGGAACCGGGAAGGAGCTGGTGGCCCGGGCGCTGCACAATCTGAGCTCTCGGCGGGCGAGCGCTTTCGTGAAGCTGAATTGCGCGGCGATCCCGACGGGATTGCTCGAAAGCGAGCTTTTCGGCCACGAGAAGGGGGCGTTTACCGGCGCCATCGCGCAACGCATCGGCCGCTTCGAACTTGCCAACGGCGGCACGGTATTTCTAGACGAAGTGGGCGAGATCCCTCTGGAGCTTCAGCCGAAATTGCTTCGGGTGCTGCAAGAGCGCGAATTCGAGCGGCTGGGCAGCACGCGCACGCTGCGCACCGACGCCCGTTTGATCGCGGCGACGAACCGGGACTTGACGGCCATGGTGGAGGAGCAGAAATTCCGTTCCGATCTCTACTACCGGTTGAACGTGTTTCCGATTCGCATTCCGCCGCTGCGCGAGCGCCCCGAGGATATTGCCTTGCTGGTGCGCCACTTCACGCAGCAGTTTGCCCGGCGCATGAACAAGAGGATCGAAAGCATTTCTTCGGAAACGATGAACGTAATGTGCGATTACCACTGGCCCGGAAATATCCGCGAACTGCAGAACATCATCGAGCGCGCGGTAATCCTGTCTACGGGGCCGGAATTGCGCGTGCCGCTCTCCGATTTCAAAACCAACGGCGCTTCTGCTGCGAATCCGGAGGGCGCATCGCTCTCCGGGGCGCGCTCCGAGAACCGCGGGAGCATGCAGCGCATTCTCGAAGAGACGGAACGGAAACAGATTGTGGCGGCACTGGAACAAGCGCGCTGGGTAGTTGCGGGGCCGAAAGGCGCCGCAGTTCGCCTGGGAATGAAGCGCTCCACTCTTCAGGTACGCATGCAGAAGCTGGGAATTGCGCGACCGTAAGGGTACGGACCTGAGCTACGGCAAGGCGCGTCTTAATGCGCCTGTCAGGGCCGCTTGAGGGCGGTTTGAGCTGACGGTCTGCCAGCCGCCTGGAAGGCGGCGCTACAAAATGTGGCGGACCAGGCCGCGACGCGCGAAGATCGGCCCGCATGATGCGAAAAGCCTCCAGTCTTGTACCCCAGTCACGCACGACTTTTTAGGGTGCGAGTAATCGTGTTCGAGAGGCGCGTGCTGGGGCCTCGCAATCTCCCGCCAAGATATCCCTTCTGATTCTGAGCAAAAAGAAAAAGCCGCAGGTCTCCCGGCATCTTTTTTTGTCGCGAAAGCTACCGTTTCGCTGGGTTTGTCGCGAAAGCTACGGTTTCGCTGGGACGCCGGGACGACCTGAGCTACAGCAGTTCGCTGCCAAGCGATTGGCAACGTGCCGCGTCGACGGCAAGAGCATCTTGGCACCTCGAAGTGCAATTCTTCCGCCGCTTTACCTATCTCTCGTTTAGTTAAGCATTTCCAAAGAAAAAAGAGATCCCGCGAGATTGGCACAGCGCGTGCGTTTACCACTGCGTACAGAGGAAACGAAATGTTGCGGATCACAGTCACCGAGGGCGCCGATGAACAGCGATGGACTCTTCAAGGCCGACTGGCGGACCCGTGGGTCGCGGAGCTAGAGACAACCTGGAAGAAGCGAAGCAGGGATGATGCGCGCAAATGCGTGGTGGATCTCACGGAAGTAACGCTCATCGACAGTCACGGCGAGAAGGCGCTGACGACCATGCGGAGATCCGGCGCCGAACTGATCGCTTATGGCGTTTACCTCAAGCACCTGGTTGAGGGCATCTGCAGCCGATGCGGGCGGAGATGAGGAGATTGCAATGGCATACCTATTGATCGCTTTGATGGCAGTGCTGATTTTTCTGGCCATGTCGGATTTCGTCGAAGGGGTCACGCAAGCGACCGCGGAATGGGAAAGAGCAAGGAGCTTCTCGAAGAAGCAAGTCAGGTAAACAAAAAAGGAGAACGAAGATGAAAGCACGGAGGGTGGCAGTTCTATCAGTCTTATCGGCGGTTCTGCTGTTTGGTTCCGCAGCTTTTGCGCAAGAAGAATCACCATGGAAACACGGTGAGATCAGCGTGCAGGGCACGGGATTCTTCACCAAAGATTCGAACGGAAACGGGATTTCGCAACACTCAACCGATACCGGCGGCTTCCTGGTCGGGTATCGCTATCACTTCAGCCGCTGGTTCGCCGCGGAAGCGAACTACGGCTGGGACCGCAACACGCAGCAGAACATTACTTCGACCGGTGCATTCAATCTGCAAACCGACGTGCATCAGGCCACGGCGGATTTTGTCGTAACGCTGCCCACGCATGGGCGACTCAATCCTTACGTTCTGGCCGGTGCGGGCGCGCTGGTATTTAATCCCACCAACAATGCAGGGCAGTCGGTGGCGGGAGCTCTGCGGCAAGCGAAAGCCGCGTTTGTGTACGGCGGCGGTGTGGATTTCACGCTGGTAAGGCACGTGGCGCTGCGCGCCGAGTATCGCGGATACGTGTACAACCGGCCGGATTTCCAACTGGCGGCGTTGGACTCGAACGTGACCGCGCATACGGCAGTGCCGTCGGCAGGTCTGGTGTTCCGCTTCTAACTTTACTTGGGGCTTTACTCAGAGGGTCACGGCCAGTGCCGCGGCAGGGCGCGGCACTGGCCGTGATAGCGGAAAAGAACTCGGAAGGGGGTTGGGAACATGCTTCAACGAAACGAAATTCAGAACCCGATGGAAGCTCAGGAGGTGCACCCGGCAATTTCTGAGGCGGCAGATGCGCTGAAGATCGAAGAAGTGCTGCGACGCGCGCGTCAGATTCACCGCCAGCACGGCGGAATCTTCGGCTACGACTTCGAGGATTGGGCCGAAGCGTGGGGCATCCTGAGCGCAGACAGCAGCCAAACAAATTTCGAGGTGGCAGCGGAAACAGATTTCGGTGAAATGGCCGACGATACGAAAGAGGCTTCCAAGTCATGGCTTCGATACGACAACTAATGTTGCAGGCGTTGGCGGCTTCGGCATTTCTCTGCCTGACGGCGACGACGCCGCAGCCGCTGCTGGCGCAGAACGCGACGGGCCTGGCACCGGTGGTGATACCTACGTCGCCGGTTTCCGTATCCGGTGAGCTGGGAACGCAAAGCCCCTTCCTGGGCAGCGTTCCCACGGGGAAACCCACGGGAACGGTCATTCCACTCTCGCTGAGTGACGCGCTGGATCGTGGGCTCAAGTACAACCTGGGGGCGATCGAAAGCGACATTCGCACGCGCACGGCGCGCGCGGACCGGCTCAAGAGCCTGAGCGACTTGCTGCCCAACGTTAATGCGGCGATCACTCAGACCGCCGAGCAAGTGAACCTCAGGGCGCTGGGTCTGAAGATCCCGATAGAGGGTTTCCCAGTGGTTGTGGGGCCTTTCGGCGTGGAGGACGCTCGCGCTTATTGGTCCCAGAAGATATTCGATTGGAATGCAGTGCAGAAATTGCGAGCGTCGCAGAAGAGCCAGCGGGCCTCCGATTATTCGTATAAGGACAGCCGCGATCTGGTGGTTCTGGCCGTCGCCAATGCATACCTGCAAGTCATCGCGGATCAGGCGACCATCGAATCGCAGAAAGCGCAATTGGAGACCTCGCGGGCCCTCTATCAGAGGGCGCAAGACCAGACGCGGGCGGGCGTTGCCGCGCGCATCGACGAATTGCGCGCGGATGTAGAGCTGCAGACACAGCAGCAGCGGCTGATCGCGGCACAAGATCAATCGGCCAAGGACGCGCTGAGCCTGGCGCGAACCATCGGGCTTCCGCCGGGGCAGGAATTCACGCTCACCGACAATGTGCCGTATACCCCGCTGCCGGGAGTGACACTCGAGCAGGCGCTTCAGGAAGCCTACGTAAACCGGTCCGACTACCTGAGCGCACAGCTCACCGTGCAGGCAGCGGAATACTCGCGAAAGGCCGCCGCCGCGGAGAACTATCCATCGATCAGCTCGCAAGTCGATTACGGCGATATCGGCCCTAATTTTGCGAATTCGCATGGCACCGTCACGGCAACCGCGAGCGTGAATATCCCGATCTTCCAGGGGACTCGCGTGCGAGGCGATGTCCTGGAGGCGGATGCGACGCTGCAGCAGAGGCGCGCGGAAGTCGGAAGATCTGCGCGGACGAATCGATCAGGACGTGCGTTCGGCGTTTTTGGATATCGCTTCCGCCGGGGAGTTGGTGAACGTCGCGGCGCATAACAAAGACCTTGCGCGCGAGACGCTCAGCGAGGCGCAGGACCGGTTCGCGAACGGAGTCACCGACAATATCGAAGTCGTTCAGGCGCAGGAGTCGGTGTCTACGGCGGATCAAGCCTATATCTCGAGTCTTTACACCTACAACATCGCCAAAGTGGAACTCGCGCGTGCCGCGGGTATCGCCGAGCAAGCCGTGAAAGCTTATCTGGGAGGGCAATGACATGTCAGAAGAAGTTACGCTGGATATCGACGAAAAAGCTGAGCCGGAGCGCGTGCCCGAGGCGCCAATTCCTGTTCAAAGCACGAGCGGCTCCGGAATTTCCGACAAGGCGGCGGCAAAGCCTCGATCGCGGACGAAGATTCTGCTGGCAGCAGCTGCTGTGCTGCTTATCGCCGCAGCGGCGGCGACTGGGTACTACTTTTTCGCCGGCTGGGAATCCACCGACGACGCGCAGATCGATGGATACGTGAATCCGATCAGTTCGCGGATCGCCGGTTACATTACGAATGTTTACGTGGACGATAACCAATATGTGAAAGCCGGGACGCTGCTGGCGCAGATCGACCCAACGGACTACGAAGTCGCGCTCGGGAGCGCGCAGGCCACGTTGGCGAACGATCGCGCAACGGCGGATGCCAGCCAGGTGAATATCCCCATTACGTCGGTGAACACTACGAGCACGATGGCCTCGGCGCAAGCCGACGTGGACAACGCGCGCGCGGGCATATCGGCGGCGGAAAAAGCGCTTGCCGGGGCGCGAGCCGCCCTTGTGCAGGCGCAGGCGAATAACGCCAAAGCCGAGGACGATGTGAAGCGTTACAAACCCTTGGTGGATAAGCAGGAGATCCCGGAGCAGCTTTATACGCAATCCGTGGAGACGGCCAACGCCACAACCGCTTACGTGGACGTTGCCGGGGCAAGTGTGCAAGCGGACCAAGACGCCGTCACGCAGGCGCAGGGAAGGTTCAATCAGGCTGTCGCCGCGCTGGAGTCGGCTCGCACCGGCCCCCAGCAAGTGCGCATTCAGCAGTCGCGCGCGGTGGCCGCGACGGCGCTGGCGGATAAATCCAGGCGCGCGGTGGAGCAAGCCCAGCTGAATCTGAATTACACGCGCATCGTGGCGCCGGTCGACGGGCTCGTTGCCAAGCGCTCCGTGCAAGTGGGCCAATACGTCGTGCCGGGGCAGCAACTGCTCGCCGTCATACCGCTCGACGACATCTGGGTAACGGCAAACTTCAAGGAGACGCAGCTCAAGAACGTGCGCCCGGGCGAGGGCGTGCAAATTTTTGTGGACGCTTACGACCGCGATTACTCCGGACACGTGGAGAGCATTGCCGGCGGCACCGGGGCCATTTTCAGCTTACTTCCGCCCGAGAACGCCACGGGCAACTACGTGAAGGTGGTCCAGCGCGTGCCCGTGCGGCTGCGTTTCGATCCGGGGCAGGACCCCGATCATCGGCTGCGGCCGGGGCTGTCGGTGGTGCCGAAGGTTAACGTCAAGATACTTCAGCGAGTCGATCAGGCAGAGCGATGAGCGAAGCAGCGACACCACTGGTCACGAATTCCGAGGCGGCCTGGACGCCGGGGCACAACCTGTGGCTGATCGCTCTCACGGTGACGATCGCGACGTTCATGGAGGTTCTCGATACCAGCGTCGCCAATGTCGCTCTTCCTCACATCGCCGGCGGATTGGCGGCGAGCCAGGATGAGAGCAGCTGGGTGCTGACGTCTTATCTTGTGTCCAACGCCATCGTCTTACCGCTGAGCGGCTGGCTTTCCTCGATCTTCGGCAGGAAGCGCTTCTACATGAGCTGCGTGGTGCTGTTTACGCTGAGCTCGTTTCTGTGCGGGATCGCGCCGAGCCTTCCTTTGCTGATCGTATTTCGCGTGTTGCAGGGCGTAGGGGGCGGGGGATTGCAGCCGAGCGAACAGGCCATTCTGGCGGACACGTTTCCGCCAGCGAAGCGCGGTATGGCCTTTGCCGTTTATGCCATGGCTGTGGTGGTGGCTCCGGCTTTGGGACCGACAATCGGCGGCTGGATCACGGACAACTACAGCTGGCGCTGGATCTTTTTCATGAATATCCCCTTCGGCATTCTCTCGGTGATGCTGACTTCGCTGCTCGTCTCAGATCCGCCCTGGCTGAGGAGTAAGAAGAGCGGCGGCGTTAAGGTGGACTACATCGGCTTCGGCCTGCTGGCGCTGGGCCTGGGCGCGCTGCAAATCGTGCTCGATAAAGGAGAGCGGGAAGACTGGTTCGAGACGCGCTATATCGTGGTTCTGACGATTACCGCGCTGATCTGCCTGGTAGCGGTTTATTTCTGGGAATTGCGTCACAAGAATCCCATCATCGAGGTACGCCTTTTCAGTGACCGAACTTTTCTGATGGCGTGCTTCATGCTTTTTATAGTGGGCTTTGTGCTCTACGCGACGACGTTGTTGCTCCCGCAATTGGCACAGACGCTGCTGGGTTATACGGCGGAGCTGGCCGGACTCATGATCATGCCGGGAGGATTCGCGCTCATCATGGTCTTGCCGTTGGTCGGCGCCCTGCTTTCGCGGTTCGACGCTCGCGTGATGATTGCCTTCGGGCTTTTGTTACTGGCGGTGTCCATGTTCTCCATGGCGCACCGATTCGACCTCGACGTGGACTTCAGCACCCTGATGTGGGCCCGCGTCTTCCAGGCGGTGAGCCTGGCGTTCCTTTTCATTCCCATTAACACGGCGGCGTATTCCTATCTTCCGCGGGAAAAGAATAATGTGGCCTCGGGTCTGATCAATTTGTTTCGCAACATCGGGGCGAGCGTGGGGATATCGTTCGTCACGACCATGCTGGCGCGGCGTTCGCAATTTCATCAGAGCATCCTGACGGCGCGGGCCAACGGGTATAGCTCCCAATTCAACACGGCGATTCAGGGAGCGAGCCAGCTCTACATGTCCGGCGGCGCCGTGACCGCGCAGCAGCAGAGCTATGGCCAGCTGTACGGCTCCATACTTCGACAAGCCAACATGCTCGCCTATCTCGATAATTTCTGGATGCTGGGTGTTTCGGCGATGGTGGTGATTCCCTTCGTCTTCCTGATGAAGCGTCCGCCCAAAGGAACAGTGGCGGCCGGGCATTGAGCCGGCGCTTGTGGAAGAGATTTATGTCGCAGAAAGGAGAACACGCACCATGAAACTCCTTGTGCTGGGCGCGACGGGAGGCACGGGACTGGAGATCGTTCTGCAGGCGATTGAACACGGCCACGAAGTTACTGCGTTCGTTCGCAATCCGGAGCGGCTGAAACCGTTTGGCGAGCGCATCGCCGTGATTCGTGGCGACGTGCTCAATAGCGCGGAGCTGGGACGCGCGATGGAAGGCCACGATGCGGTCCTCTCGGCATTCGGTCCACGGTATCCGGTGTCGAAATCGGACGCGGACCTTCTGCAGCGCTTTGCAGCCGCGCTTACCAGCGCCATGCGACAGGCCGGCGTGAGGCGCGTGGCAGTCGAGTCTACAGCTTTCCTTTTCAAAGATTCGTTTGTGCCGCCGGCTTATCTGATTGGCCGATTGTTTTTCAGAGGGATCGTCACCGACGCAGCGGCCATGGAGCAAATCATCGGCAAGAGCGGACTCGACTGGACCATCGTGCGCCCGCCGCGACTTACCACCCAGCCGCGCACCGGCGCGTATCGGGTACGAGAAGGGCATCTTCCCAGCTTGGGGTTTACCATCTCGCGCGCCGATGTGGCCGATTACATGATTGGAGCGGTCGAAAAGACTGCTTCGATCGGCAGAGTTGTGGGAGTTTGCAATTGAAGCCGACTCCCTGGAAGGCGAGTTGCCACACAGACTCGCGGAGCAATTTCGCGTTATGCCTGCGCCGCTTCCGCCGCCGAAGGCGCCGGGCACAGCAGAGAATGCAAAATCACCAGCGTAAGCCCTCCGGAAATGACCGGCTGCTGCACGAGGAGCTTTGCGATGAGCGGCATGGTCTGAAGGGCCTCCGGCGACACAAAGAGCCCTCCTAAACCCACCAGGATCGCAAGCCCGGCCGCCGCGAACTGGCGATCGTCCCATTCGACCGTGGAGAGCATTTGCACTCCGTGCATGAAGACCACGCCAAAGAGCAGCGTGGCAGCGGCCGACACCACGGCTTGCGGCACCAGCACCAGCAACATATCGAACTTGACGGAGCCGCCCAGCGCAATGAGGATCAGGCCCGCCGCGAGGGTGGCATAACGCGAGCCGACGCGCGTCGTTCGCAGCATGCCCATATTGTCGGGATAAACGATGGTGCTGAACCCGCCGACAATCGCCGCCAGCACCGATCCGATGGCCACGGCAAAAATTCCCTGCGACATGCGCTCGGCGGTCAGCTTTTGATTGCCCCACTGCGCGACCATCTCGTACATGGCCATCGAGCCCATGCCTGCGGGAATCAGCACGAGCAAAAAGACGACCACTAGCTCGGGCCGCACGGAGAAGCCGAATGGAAACCATTGCGGAGCGACCACCACCGGCGCGTCAGCGACCAAGCGAAAGGAAATGGGCCGCAAGGCCGCGTAGCATGCCGTGCCGGCGGCAAGTCCAAGCAAGATCGCGCCGCGCCGCAGATAGCGCCCGCCCCACACCGTGGCGCCCACCAGCACGGCGACTCCAATCGCTCCTGTGAGGATATTCACCCAAGGGAAACCCGGGCTCGAAGGCACGCCGATCCAGTTTGGCAGGGCTACGTTGGCCACCTGGATAATCGTAAGCATCACGATGATTCCCGAGATGATGGGCGCGCGCAGAAAACGCGCGAACAAGCCGATAAAGCTGAATCGGCGAATGGGCACGCTCAACGCGCACCAAATCAGCGAGGCTACAAAGAAAGATCCGTAAGCCGCGCCAAGACCTCCGCTTTGCATATGGCCGACGGCCAGCAGCGCGGCGAAATTGCCGGCGTAAGTTCCCTGGATCACGGGAAGGCGAAGCAACCACACGGATTGCAAGACGGTGATGACGCCACATACCACAAAGGTCATGCCGTAGAGATAGGCAATGCGCTCGGGCGTGAGATTGAACGAGCGGCCGAGCAGTCCGGGAAACACAAACATTCCGGTCATCCCGAAGACATGCTGCAGGCCGAGCATGGCGAGTTGTCCCGCCGGCAGCCGGTCATTGATTCCGACGTCGAAGGCTCCGGCGCTGTTTCGTTGAGTCGTGGCCATGAATGTTTGCAGAGGTTAGCTAGTTTTGAGGCTTCGCCACGCAACAGTGAGGCTATTGCCGGATATATTTCTTTAAATCCTTTGGGCCGACTTCCGCGCCGTAAATGACTCCCTTGGCATCGGCGGCGACGCCTTCCGCCGCGCTGGTGCCCGTGAAATTGGGAACTGTATTCGGATCGGGAATGAAGGACGCGACCGAGCCGTCCTTGGCGCTTCCGATGCGAATGCCCCTCTTCCAGGCAGCGTGATCTTTAGCCACGGAGCCCGACTCCGAATCGGCCACGTAAATGACATCGTTGCGGTCGATAAAAATTCCGCTGGGCCGGCTGAATTGCTGCCATTGATCGATAAATTTGCCGTTCTGATCGAAGATCTGGATGCGATTGTTGCCGCGGTCCGCCACGAACAATCTTCCCTTGGAGTCAAATGCCAGCGCGTGCGGGATATTGAGTTCGCCGGGGGCCGAGCCTTTCTTCCCCCAGGTCATGATGAACTTGCCCTCTTTCGAGAACTTCACGATGCGCGCGTTGCTCTCGCCGCCGTGTCCATCCGCGACGAAGATGTCTCCATTGGCCGCAATGGCCACGGCCGAAGGCTTGTTGAAGGTATCCTCGCCGGCCCCGGCCACGCCGGGCTTGCCGAGCGCGAGCAGGACTTTTCCTTTGGCGCTGAACTTGAAAACCTGATGGCCCTTGCCGTCTTTGCTGTCGCCGTCGGTGACCCATATGTTGCCGTCGCGATCCGCGGTGATGCCGTGAGGAAAGATGAACATGCCCGCGCCGAAGCTCGTCAGAAGCTTCCCGGAAGGATCGAACTCCAAAATCGGCGCCAGATTTGAACCCGCGCAGCTATTGGCTCCGCATCTCTCCGCCACCCAGATATTGCCGTTGCGGTCGACGGTAACTCCCGCGGTCGAGCCCCAGGGCCTTCCTTCGGGAAGCTTGGCCCAATTCTCAATGGTGCGATAAGGATTGGGCAGAGAATTGGTGGGCTCGACGTCTGCCGCTGCGACGTGAACTCTGCCGGCAGATGCCGCGAGAAAAACAAATAACGCGGCCAGCAGGCCGAGGCTTGATGCGCCAGCAATCGCAGTCACGTTTTTCAAGAGAGCTTTGACAAGTTCCGCGGAATAGGAAAAGTTCTTCGGGAATTTAGGCATAACGCCTCCATATCGAAACGAGTTGCGCGTATTGTAAGCGCTTTCGAACGCGAAGTCGCGATCGTCAACGTTTCTTCAATGGCACGCATACATTCTTTGAATTGGACCGTTCGGATTAGGTGTGACACCGTAAATGAGGATTACTAGATGTGAGCAGTCACAAAGCTTTCTGATGGAGGGAACCCGGAGTGAGGCTCCTAAATACATGTTATTTGGCTCATATTCCGCAGTTACTGAAGACGTGTTTCAAATCGGATCAAGATTTCAGCAGGGCAGATTCCAGCAAACTCGAAATGCAGTCATTTAGTAACTTGTTAGTCTTTCGCAGCGCCATATTCCTGCTTTTTGCCGTAATCGCGTTTCCCAAGTTGGCACGGACTCAGTCGGTTTTTCACTTCTCGAAGGAAGTACACATGGGCGACGCCGTTCTGCCGCCTGGAGACTACGTGATCACTTCGCTGGACGTGAAGAACGGCGGCGCGGTGCTCACGTTTGCCCCACCCAATAGCCCGCCTGCTCCGAATGCCGGGGCGCAGGCGCTGGAAATTCAAGAAGGCGTTTCCGGCGACTCCTCCTCGCCTGAGGGACGGATTTTTTGCGATCCACAATCCGCGCAACCAAGCCATGCCTTATCCCGAAGCCGAGATGATCTATTTATCGGCGTGCAGGGTGGTCGAGCAAGAGTTCAGGCGTAGCGATCTCATTCGGCCGCGGCTGAGCCTGCTTCTGGGTTCCGAGAGCGACGGCGTCTATTACCCCAAGCGGGAAATACAACTGAAGAAGTGGGACAAGTATAAGTTCGCGCAGGGCGTGGTGATTCTCGCGGTGGAGTCTTTGCTGCCCCAAGACCAGAAATACTCGCTCGCCAAGCTCGCGCTGGCGGAGGCGGACTCGATTGTGGACGTGCGAGAATTGAAGATCAGCCGAAACTCGCTGCGGGCGGGGCCGCGAAATTAACCGGACAGTGCGCCGGCGTGTTGGGCACCCGCAGGAGCAGGGGCCGGATGCCGGCTGGAAGCCGGCGCTACGAAAAAGAAAAAGCAGATCCCCCGGTCGCGACTTTGTGTCGCGCCAAAAGCGGCCGTGCCCTTTTTCTATGAACCCCGCGAAACGTCGTTTCGCGGAAGGCCCGGCCTTTTGGCGCCCGACGAACCCAATGGCGCGGGGCAAAATCACTTGATTGGATGACGACGAAGGTAGGTCCGGGTTGAGCAAGAGAGGCGGGAACACGGAGTGCTCCCGCCTCTCGTCAGAGTAGTGAAGCTTACTTCCCGCTGGGTGACGCGACGACGAGCGCGGTGAGTTTTGTCCGGCCTCCGTGGGCCAGGTAGACCGTTCCGTCTTTGGCGACAGCCGCGTTGCGAGCGCCTTCCTGGGTGGGCACCTGCGCGACGATGGTCAGGTGACCCTTCTCGTCGGCGCGGGCGATAGTGAGTTTAGCCACACTCGCGGCGCCCACATACAGCATGTGCGTGGCGGGCTCATAGTGAATGTCGTCGACGCCATCGCCGGTATCGACCTTCGAAAGAATGGCGCCGTCGTGCCCGACATCGAGTACCTCCGCAAGCGTACTGCAAGCGACAAATAAGTGGCCGGCCTTGGCGTCCAACCCCAATCCATGAGGACCCTCTTTGCCGCACGATGGATTCCAGGTCGCCACCGTTTTTTGAGTGTTCAAGTCAATGGCCAGCGACTTGTCCAGATCTTCCATGTTGGTATAGAAGCGGCCGCGCACGGGGTCCACGGCATATCCTTCGGGATTGCCGTCGAAGGTAAGCTTCGCCTTTTCGTTTAGGGTCTTAGCGTCGAGGATGCGGATGGATTTCTCGCCGGGGGTGGTTACCCAGACTTCTTTTGTCGGCGCGACATAGGCAACGCCGTCGGGCACGGCGTCGAGGTGGCCGCATGCGCCGCGCATCAAAGTGCGAGAGTCGAAGGCGCAGACGCTCGAGTCTCCACGGTTGCCGATGTAGACCACGCCTTCACCGATGCTGACGGCAGTAGGACCGAAAATACGCTTGCCATTGCGGCCCTCCACCTCCTTGGTTTGAAAGCCGGGAATTTGTCGCACCTTACCGGTAGCGGCATCCACGACGTCGACGGCGCCCGTATTTCCTCCCGGCACCCAGACGGAATTGGTGCTCGGGTCATAAGCGATGTAATCCATGGAAACATCGCCTGCATTATTGTCGGGAAGCGGCAAGGTGCGGACGCTGTAACTCCCGCCGTGGTTGGAAGCATCGTGCGAGCCGCTTGCGTGTGGGTCAGTTTGGGCAGGCGCAGTCGAAGCCCATAAGGCTCCCAGGAAAATCGATCCGAGGAAAAGCGCCCATCGTTTCATAAATGCCTCCGTTGCACGTTGAGACGATTTCTTTTTCGCAGATGAGGTTGTGCCGATTGGCATTAAGAGGCGCTTAAATGTTGATTGGTAAATGGCGCGCGGGAGACACTCTGGTTGGCATTGTGTTGCTGTAGCCGGGCCTCCAAATTCGACGTGGAGCCAGTGTAATAGCGGCTTGTAGATCTGTTTCGGAGAACGTATGTCGAGAACACGGCAATTTGTGGCGATCCCGGAGGGATTTGAACCCCCAACCCTCTGATCCGAAGTCAGATGCTCTATCCGTTGAGCTACGGGACCGCCGATTTCGGCAAGTGTATCAGAAGTTTGCAGCGATAGTTCCGTTGTTGACTTGCGTTGGATTTGGCCGGCAGGCTTCAGTGGGTCATGGCGTAGATGACGTAATCTATGCCGATGCGCATTCCGAGATCGGAAAATTTGAGGGGATAGCTGGGAGTGTCTGACCATTCCCAGGAATCGCCGATATCCGAATTCAGGGAAATGGCCACCATCACGCGGCCTTTATCGTCATAAATGGCCTCCCAGCGCGCGACCTTGCCATCTTTTTTGTAGCCGGTGTCGAGATGCTCGGCGCCGGTGATGCGGTAGCGATTATCGAGATCGAAAAGCGTGTGAAAGATTTCGTCATTATTGGGGATGTCGACGATGGGGCGATCCGGGAAAACCATCTTCATGGTTTGTTCGAAATAGGCCTGCTCTTCGTGTCCATGGAAATCGTCGGCCATGAAGAAGCCGCCGCGAAGCAGATAATCGCGCAGCTTGTGCGCCTGCTGCGCCGTCAGGCCCCACTCGCCCACCTGGACGGCGTAAAGCCAGGGCCAGTTGTAAACCTCGTCGCCATCGTCCAGGTTTACCGACTTCCTCGACCGAGCGGGCGTCGATGCGCGTCAAGCGCCGCACGGCCTGCGAGAATGCGCGGTCGGCGCGCGGATAGTCTTGAGTCCACAGCGAGAGCCCCAGCCGCCAGTCGCCATCGAATCTGCCGCGGTAGCCGTCCAAGGGGCCGGGAGGATACATCAATCGAGCGAAGGTCCATTCGCCCTGGTGCTGCCAATCCGGGGGCAGGGGAATGGATTCGCCATATTCAACCGAAGGGTATTCGCGGAAGGGGCGCTGCGCGTAGAGCGCGCCTAGCACGAGGACGGCGAAGATAAGCGCGCAGCCTGACCGCCACAAGATTCGCATGGCACTCATTGCGTGAGCCCTGCCCCAAGGATAACACGTGTCGATGACCGACCCGCCTACTCTGGAAAGTTCCGCAAGGGCAAAACCGGTTGACAATCGACGCCGAAAACCGTAATAAGCGTGTACACGGGTTAGTCTGAAAGATCAAAAAATCGAAATCCCGGAGTGATTCGCATCGGGCCCCGTTTTGATTTGAGCTTCGATCTGGACTTCGATCCGAAGTGGGATGTGAACTGATGGAGGCGGCCTATGAGAACCAAGTTGGGCTTGCTGCTTGCCGGTGCCGGTCTGCTGCTCGCAGCGCTGCCGGCGCTCGCGCATCACGCGTTCGTAGCCCAGTACGACGCGAGCAAATCGATGACGCTGCACGGCGTGGTGACGAAAGTGGAGTGGACGAATCCTCACGCCCGCTTCTATATCGACGTAAAGGATAAGAGCGGAACCGTGACCAATTGGAACCTGGAACTCGCCAGTCCCAACGCGCTTCGGCGGCTGGGATGGACCAGAGATTTCCTGAAAGTGGGCGGAGAGGTGACCGTGCTGGTGGCCCCTGCGAAGGATGGCGCCAAGATGGCTAACGCCCGAACGGTTACGCTGGCTGATGGCCGGCAGATGGTGGCCGGAGCAGCGGCCGAGCAATAAGGAGCAGACCATGAGACGCGTCATGAAAAAGGCTCTCGCGGGTTCGGCCGTGACCGCGCTGGCAGCGGTGGCCTTCCTTTTCCTCTACTCGGCTCCGACTGCCGGCCAAGGAAAGCAGGGCCAGCCTGAACCGGCAGGGATCAATCCCGCCGGAGGAGGCGTGCCCATGGCCAGCCTGGAACGTCTCAAGACGAAGGCGTCCGGACCGGCGCCGCGCGCCGCCGATGGAAAGCCGGACTTGTCTGGAATTTGGGGACCCGAGTCCCATTTAATCGGTGACATTGCCGCCGCACTCAAACCCGGCGACAAGCTCCCGTTACAGCCGTGGGCTCTCAAGCTCACCAGGGCGCGGCTGTCGAAAGACGATCCGAACGCGAGTTGCCTGCCCTCGGGCATACCGCGCCAGTCTCCGTTTCCGTTCAAGATAATCCAAACGCCTAAAGAGATCGTCTTCCTGGTCGAAGGGAACGTGCATACCTACCGGCAGGTATTCATGGACGGCAGCGGCCATCCCAAGGACATGGATCCAACGTGGTTTGGCGATTCTCGCGGCACGTGGCAGGGAGATACGCTGGTGGTGGACACGGTGGGATTCAACGACAAATTTTGGTTTGACGGCATCGGCCACCCGCATACCGAGAAACTGCACGTGATCGAACGCTATCGGCGTCCCGACGCGGGGCACCTCGATTACGAGATCACGATAGACGATCCCGGCGCGTATACGCGGCCTTTCACGCTCTACGGGCACTCACCGCTGCTGCAGAACACCGAGATCATGGAATATTTCTGCATCGAGAATAATCAAGACGTCGCGCACATCCTGGGGAAAGGGACACCTGCGAGGGAGTAGACCAAATCTCGGGCGCCGTCAGGAGGCCTTCGAGCCGGACACGATGAGGACTTCGGCGGGCATACTCACAGCGCCAGCTTTGGAATATGCGCGCAGAGCTTCGAGCGTTTCGCGTTTAACCTCGGCCATCTGATCGTTGGAAAGTTTCGCGAGTTTGTTGCGAAGGCTTTCGGACATTTCGGTTCGCAGCGTCCAAAACTCCTCGAGCGACACCGAAGCTCGTATCGTGAATTGGAATACGCGTTCGGATACTTCCGCCGCGCCTGCCTCTGAAACAATTGCCCGTAATTTGCCCGGCCGAGCGTAACGGAATGCGTCCGGCGCATCTTCCGCCGGCGGCGGTGAGGCGACGTAGCGTTCCACGATGCGCGAAAGAATGTAGTGAAACGGATTTCGCTCCGCGAAATGCCAGACCGCCAATGCGATCTTGCCTCCAGGCTTGAGGACCCGAAGCATCTCGCGAATCGCGTTAACCGGGGCCGGGAAAAACATGACGCCGAAGCGGCTCACCGCCGCGTCAAAGCTTCCGGTTTGGGCAGGTAGGGCTTCCGCTTGTGCCACTGCAAAGGTGGCGTTGCTGAGCCTCAGGCGGTTCGCCTCGCGGCGCGCGGCTTCCACCATCTCCGGGACCGGGTCAATGCCCAGAACTTTGCCTGCGGTCCCGACGAAGTCGGCAATCGCCAACGCTGGTTCGCCTGGGCCGGTGGCCAAATCGATCACAGCACTGCCGCGAGCGATCTGCGCGGCTTCGATGAGCGCCTGAGTGACCGGGGCAAACATCTCGCGGATCGTCGCGCGATGTTTTTCCCAAAAAGGAGCCATTTCGCTCCAGCCGCTAATGACTTCTTGCATAAGGTGAAGGCTACGCCCGTGAGATGAATCGCCGAACCGGCCTCGTTAGACCCTGGGTCTATTTCTCGCTGCTCAGGGTCTTGCCGACCGATTTCACGAATTCGTCGTTGGTGGCCACGCGGCCGTGGATAGGAACATGCTGAGAGACATCCAATTTCAGCATCTGCACATTTTGGTACAGCGTGCGCATGCCGGGCGTCGGCGTCGCCGGGGCCGCGCCCTGCGCCTGTGGCGAATAGAGATCCGCATTCACGAGGATTTTTTCCTTAGGCAGGTAGACCATCAGCATGTCGTTGCTGTGATTTCCCTGTCTATAGGAAGGATCGCCGAGGTCATAGGCCACGTCGAGCACGTGAAAGACTTCCATCATGCGCGTGCCGTCGGTGATGACATAGGGCGCGGTGATGCGCGTATCGCCGCCTACTGTCTCGATCGGCGCCGGCCGCCTGCTGATCATGTACATGGGGTCATACTTGGCCATGCGATCGGGCTGCAGGGACCAGCCGCCGGGATGGAAGAGGATGCCCAGATAATAGTCTTTGTTTGTCTCGTGGGTGACGATGGTGCTTCCCTGGGAGAGGAACGTGCGAAGTCCGCCCGCGTGATCGAAATGGTGATGCGTGTTGACCACGTACTTAATCGGCTTGTTGGGGACGAGCCGGTCCACTTCATTGATCACCGCGAGCGAGCGCGCTTCGTTTACGGGAGCTTCCACCAGCGCGACGAAATCCTTAAACTCCATGGCCAGACTGTTGTAATTCGCGGCTCCGAGCATCCACACGCCATCGGCGAGCTTTTGCGTTTCCACCGTGAGCGGCGGCGCTTTGGCCGTGCGGACAGCATCCGGCACAGCCTCGACGGGGACGTTGACGTTCGGCTCGACTTTGGTGATTTTAATCTCGTAATAATTGTGCGCGGGATTCAGTCTCGGATCGCCCTGATGAACGTGAAACAGCATGGGGAACTTCACGCCGTTAAAATCCTTGTACTGCGTGTAGCGCATCTCGTAGTTCATGTCGCCGTAGACGGGATTGGGGAACCAGGTGTCCGTCAATTCCACGAGATTCTGGTCATTGATCGTGCCATTGATCGTGTACTTTCCGCCCATGACCGTGAACGAAACGATGGTCACCTTGCGGCCGTTTTGCGAGAGGCCGTAATCGGCGGGGCCAACGATGGGCAGGGAGATAGCCGTGGCGTCAGACGCCGCGAGCGCCGCTTTCAGAAAGCCGTGCGGCGTAATCATGATCTCCAGCTGGCGAAGATCGGAAACGGGAACGCCGTCGAGGTAGGGGCGCGTTTGCGGCACGACTTTGTCGCCTTCGACATTCCAGACGAAGGCGCCGTTGAGGAAATTGACGATGCGCTGCTCGGGCATGGGCACGCGGCCGAGAGTGGGGTAGTTGCCCTGCCTGCGGGTGTACTCTTCGCGCGAAAATTTGGCGTCGTAGTCGATGGTGCGCGTGTAGGGATTGACTTCGTAATGCGGCCAATCTTCGTTCAGGCCATAGGTCTGCCCGATCATGGAAAACCAGCCGCTGCCGGAATACTGAATGGTCTTGAGGTTCGCCAGCCCCATGGCTTTGGCGGAAGCTTGCAGCACGCTGCGAGCGTCCTGCGCGGATGCCGTTGCCGTGACGACGAGACACAGGAGAGCAATCAGAAAGCCTAAACGCCGCGTCATACGCTCCTCCTCATTGCTGTGCGTTTGCTCGGAATCGAGATTTCTGGAAATTCGTTTAGCTAGCGATCCAACTGGGCTGCCATGCTAGTGCCGCGCCCGACCCGCTGTCAACGCGTCCGAGCGTATGCTGTCGGATGTTTGCTGTCGCTGGGTAAAAATACCAAAGAAAGGACAGGTGGCGAGTCGCACACCGAGGGCGCTGAGGTCGCCCTGGCGGTTGCCAGAAACAGATTACACATTGTAGATACATCGGTTGTTGCGAATCGCCTGATCGTATCGATTTCCAGGAGGCCTTCATGAGGATCATACATCGCTGCAGGCATTGTCTCTTTGCTCGTTTGAAGTTTCAGCGCTCATCGCAAAGCCGCCCTAGCGGATCTGCTGCCTCAAAACAGGGGCTGCACAAATTACCATACCTGGGCTGACGTCCGCCTCCGGGTGAGTCCTCCGGCTGGCATCGAACGCGGGAAACATTGATCCGGCGAAAGAGGCTGATATACGGCGACTTATGGACGTGATCGGTGCGAAAGCACTCATCGGGCAGGTTATGGATGGGATGGTAAACAATCTGTAAGCCCCTTGATGGTCAATTCACTGCCTCCGGCGACTACCGAGACAATCCTGGTCGAATTCTGGTCTGGGTATATCCAAGCGTTCAGAGCACATTGGTACCAAGGTCCCATAGCCGGGGCAAGAGCGGGGCCGCAAGATATAAGAGGGAGGATTGCGACGAACCGAGTGACTATGCCCGACGCCAAGGAGAAGCTGCGCCGCCGCAGCCAAAGCCGCAAGCCCTTTATTGCCAGTGCATTATTGTTTGAACCCAAATCCGAGACGCAGATGCGGGCACGCACCGCGGATCTTGGTCTGGATGGCTGTTTTATCGATACTTTGAACCCCTTCGCGCCGGGAACCATGCTGAAGGTGCGCATCGACAAGAGCGGGGGGGCGTTCGAGACCTGGGCCAAAGTGGTCTATTCGCTCTCCTCGATGGGCATGGGAATGGTTTTCCACTTTGTCGCGCCGGAACAGCTGTGGGTATTGCACGAATGGCTGGGCGATGCGACCGGCGATCTGCTACTGCCGGAGATCTCTCTGCCTTCGGCCGAAGAGAAGATTCCCGCCGCGGGTTTTGCGACGGCCGACAAAAGAAAAGACGTGCACTGCGACGCGCTCGGCCAACTGATTTCAGAACTCATCACGAGGGGACTGATTTCGCAAGAAAAAGGAAACGCCATCCTGCAGACTCTTAGCCGCTGCCCAGAGAACGAATAGCCTGTCTTCGAGCTTGCCCCGGGGCGGTGATTACGAGCGTGCGTGCAGCTGATTTGCTATCACGCCGTCTTGTGGGGTTGCGTTTCACGCAGCACATTGGCGAAGAAACGGCCGCCAATGGCCACGCCGGCCTGCACCCGTCCTGTTACGATCACACGCTCTCCCTGACCCGGCACGCCAAAGCCGCTACTCCACACCCACAGACGGCCGGTTCCGTCATCGAGTTCGAAGGCGCCTTGGTTCATCACGGCAAACGCGCTGACGACTTGTCCAGCAATGGTGACGTCTTTTTCCATATAGTGCGCCGGATCGCCATTAATGGCGGAAATGCTGGTGGTGTTACAGCCGGCGGCGAAGAAAATAAACGCGAGCGCAATCGAGCTTAGGCAAGGCCAAAGGTTACCGCATTTGCGTTTGGGCATATTCGTGTCTATTAGATGCTGCTTTGTGCTTTTCCCGGCGGCTTCAAAAACAGATCCCTCGCTCGCGACTCCGTTCGCGCCAAAAGCGCCGTGATTGCCACGGCCTTTTGGCGCCCGACGAACCCACGGGCGCGGGGCAGAGTCGCTCGGGATGACAACGTAGCAACTTCTAGCCGGTCGTTTCGTCTGTGGCCTCGCGCCTGGGGAACTCAGGTCCAGCGGAACCAGCTCAACGCCAAAAGGAAAGAGATCACCGTCCAGGCAAGAAGCACCGCCAGACGGCCTGCCTGTGCTGCGAGCGGCGCGCCTTCGAGAATCGTGGCGCGCAGCGCGTCGTTGAGCGCCGTCAGCGGCAGCGCGCGTATCAGGGGATGAATGACGGCAGGGAAGCGTTCATAGGAGAAAAAGACGCCGGAGAAGATCCACATGGGCATCATGACCAGATTCATCAATCCGCTGACGGTTTCGATTTTTTGCGCACGGCTGGCGGTGAGCAGGCCCAGACCGGCAAAGGCGGCTGCGCCGAGCGCTCCGAGCAGCACGATTGCCAGCAATGATCCCACTATGCGCATATGAAAGATGAACATGCCCAAGCCGAGCAGCAATGCCAGCTCTATGACCATCAGCACGAGGCGGCTGCTGGTGAGGGCCAGCAGGAAATCGCTGCGGCGCATGGGCGTGGCCACATAGCGTTTCAGCAATTTGCGCTGGCGATAATCCACCAGAGAAAAGCCGACGCCCCACATGCCGGAATTCATCAGATTCATGCCCAACAAGCCGGGAATAAGAAAATCGATGTAGCGCGCTCCAGGCTCGCTCGATGCGAGCGCCGATGTCGCTAATGGATTCTTTCGCCCCGCGGCCGCTTGCAGCACCTCGTCGGCCTGCGCGCGAGCCAGAACGCTCTCCGGCCGCGCCGGGTCAAAGCGATATTCGACGCTGACGTTATGGTCCGATGCGCCGTTGCTGCCTGGAATGATCACAAGATCGTATCGGCCAAGACGGAAGCCGTTCAGGGCCTCGGCCTCGGGAACGATCTGCGCATGCAGAGATTGCGGCGAACGCTGAGCCAATTCCAGAACGGCGTCTGCATTTGGGCCTGCCGCAATGGCTACGCTAGGGATACTCGCGGGCCGGGAACGAAACGCGATTCCCAATCCAAATGCCAGCAACAGGGGAAACACGAAAACCCAGAAGATCACTTCCGGCTCGCGCTGCATCTCCTTGATGCGCGCGAGGAGGAGGTGGGTGTAAGCCGACCAGCGGCCGTTTTGTTTGACGCCGTTCTGTTTCGCCACTGGGGCGCGGCTCATCGCCGCCTTTCGATATAGCTGACGGCAAGCCGGTGTGAGGCGGCCTTATTGGCTTCACCTGTGGTCAAGGGAGTGGTCATGATTCTTCCCGCAAATGCCGGCCAGTGAGGCGGACAAACACATCTTCGAGGCTGGCCTGCCGGGTGGTCAAGTGCAGCAGTTTGGCGCCTTGCCGCGAAACCGCGTCGAGCAGCGCGGGAATGGTGACGTGGGGCTGGCGAACGGTCAAGCAGACCAGCCCGCCGTCTGCATGGACTGATTCCACTCCCGGCAAGGCGCGCCAGAGGTCTTCTTTCTGGGCGCCGTCGGTTGATGAATCGTGCGAGCTGCCGTTGATAGCGAATTCCACGACGTGCTGTCCGCCCAGCCGCTCGATCAATTCCGCGGGAGTGCCCTCGGCGATGATCTGGCCATGATCAATGATAGCGAGGCGGTCACAAAGGCGTTCGGCTTCGTCCATGTAATGCGTGGTCAAGAGCACGGTGCCGCCGCGCCGTTGAAATTCGCGGACGATCTCCCAGAGCTGGCGGCGGCTTTGCGGATCCAGGCCGGTGGTGGGCTCATCGAGGAATAGAATTCGCGGATTGGCCACCAGCGCGGTGGCGACGGCAAGCCGCTGGCGCTGGCCTCCGGAGAGCTTGCCTACCCAGGCGTCGGATTTCTCGGTGAGCTCGAGTTCGGCCAGGACTTCTTCGGAAGATTTCGGACGGCGATAGAAGCTGGCGAAAAGGTCGATGGTTTCACGCACCGTGAGCTTCTCGGAGAGCCGCGTCTCTTGCAAGGAAATGCCCAGCCATTCGCGGAGTTCGCGGGCGTGAGTCTGCCAGGCGTAGCCAAGGATGCGCACATCGCCGGAGGTGGGCTTAAGCAAGCCTTCGAGGATCTCGATGGCGGTGGTTTTGCCGGCGCCATTCGGTCCCAGCAGGCCGAAGCATTCGCCTTCGCGAATTTCCAGGTCGAGCCCGCGCAGGGCTTCCAGCTTGCCGTCGTAGGTTTTTCGCAAAGCGCGACACTCGATGGCCAGGCTCATGCTCCCAATTCTAACGAATCCTCGGCCAAATCGGGGGCGAGGAGGCCGCCGGCTGAGACGATGCGCCCTGCTGGGCTAGAAAGCCAGAGAAGTAGTGCGCGTTCTTTAGGCGACAGGCGGGCTTAAGGTATTTGAGGGCGGGGCCTAACCTTTTTGGGGTATCGACACCGGCGGGCACTCTCGATTATTCCGGGTACGCCATCAAAGGAGGCAAGGAATGAAACGTCTCTCTCTCATCGTCACTCTTACCGGTTTGTTTGCGCTGGGCGCGTATCAGGTGCGGGCGATGCCGCCGCAGGACAACAGCCAGAACACGTCGGACCAGCAGAATTCGACCGGCACAAAAGCCAAGAACGATGCAAAAGAAGCCGGTCACGACACCAAAAACGCCGCGAAGAAGACCGGCAGCGCGGTGAAGAACGGAAGCAAGAAGGCGGCGAATACGGGCGCCAAGGGCGTCAAGAAGGGCGCGGAGAAGACCGCGCAAGGCGCGGGAAAAGTGGAAGACAAGACGCAGTAGGAGTGGATAGTAAGAGTCGAGAGTTGAGAGTTAAGATGCTCAAAGTTGAAAGGGAACCGCCGATCCGTGGCGGGTCGCCGCAGCGGCTAGGGGGTCGGTGCCTGCATTGGGATAGCGACTGGTCGCGCTATGAACTTGCGGGTGCGAAAACGAACCGGAGGAAGAGATGGCTACAAAGGCGCTTGAGTATTTGCCGAGACCAGTTCGAAAATTCCTGCGCAGAAATGAACGCAGCGCTTGGAAGGGTTTGCTGGCGGGCGCGGCCGGAGGGCTGGCGGGCACCATCGTCATGACACAATTTCAGAATGCCTGGCAGAAAGCGGCGGAGAAAAAGCGCTCCGGCGACATGCGGGGCGGGGAGAGTCGTACGCGCGCGCGAGAAGCACGGAGGAGAAGGAAGACGCCACAATGAAAGCCGCAAGCAAGCTGGCGCGGGCAGCCGGCCGGGAACTCACGCCCGAACAGAAAAAGCAGGCTTCTCCGTGGGTGCACTACGGATTCGGGACGGCCATGGGCGGGCTCTGGGGTATGGCCATGGAAACATCGCCGCGCGGCGTGCGAGCGCAACGCGTTCCTTTCTTTGGCAGCCTGTTTGGCTCGGCGCTTTTTCTGGGAGCCGATGAGATGGCGGTACCCGCGCTGGGCTTAGCGGAGGCTTCGGAAAGCCCGTCGTCGCATTTGTATGGCTGGGCTTCGCATCTGGTGTACGGCGTGACGGCGGAGTTTGTGCGGCGGCAGATACGGAGCCGGATATAGGACAGCAGTCAAAAGGCTGTTAGGAGTCGAAAGTTAAGAGTGAATAGCCTAGCGCGGGATCAAGCGCGCGGCGCTATCCTCGTTTCTTATCCTTCGTTCTTATCTCTGTTCTTATCTTCGATTTTCCCTCGCATATATCGCTTAGGAACATGTGTCTGGTCGGTTAATTGACCGACCCCGCCTCGGACGCTACCCTTGACCCGCTTGCGCCCATTTTCGCCTCAGCCGGATCCCGTTCCGGTTTCGCTCTTACTCCGCGCGAGCATCGGCCAAGGAGAATTCTGTGATCTTCCCCGCACGAAAGATTGGCTACGGGTCTACTTGCATCATTTTCGTTTTCGGGTTGGGTTTTGGCCTGGTGCCGAGCGCTCGCGCGCAACAAAACACGTGGGATGGGTTGAACGCGCAAGTCGATTCGCTCTACGAGCAGGGGAAATTTGCAGAGGCCGTTCCAGTGGCGCAGCACCTGGTGGAGTTTGCGGAGCAGAGATTCGGCGCCGATGCTTCGAACGTAGCTTACTGCCTGAATAAGCTGGCCGTGCTTTACGAGGAAGTGGGAAATTTTGGCGGGGCCGAGCCCCTTTACCGGCGGGCGCTGACGATTCGGGAACAGGCCGGAGCTGACAATCCGGACGTCGCCACAAGTCTCAACAACTTAGGGGCGCTGTATGCGGACCAGGGCCAGTACGAGCAGGCCCAGCCGCTTTATGAGCGCGCGCTGGCGATCCGCGAAAAGGCGCTCGACGCGGATAGTCCCGATCTGGCCACCAGCCTCAACAATCTGGCGGTGCTCTACGACATGGAAGGACGAGGAGGCGACGCGCTGCCGCTCTATCAGCGCGCACTGGCCATCCGGGAGAAAGTGTTTTCTCCGGATCATCCGGAAGTGGCCAAGAGTTTGATGAATCTTGCGGGACTCTATCGCGACTCGCAGCGTTACCAGGAAGCCGAGCCGCTGTATCGGCGCCTGGTGGCAATCGATGAAAAAACGACCGACAAAGACGACGCAGGCGAGGAGAAGAGCGAGTCTAGCCACGACGCTGGATGACCTTGGCTCGATTTACTTCGCCGAAGGGAAATACGCGCAGGCTGAACCGGTGTATAAGCAAGCCGCTGCGCTGGCCGATCGGAACTTTGCCAAGGAGCCGCTGGCGGCAACGATCTTCAGCGACTTTGCAAAGCTGAACGTCGCGGAGGGCCATTACGCCTCCGCGGAACCGCTGGATAAGCGCGCTCTGGGCATCCTGGAAGAAGATTTCGGTTCGAGCAGTTCGCGACTGGCTCCAATACTCGGCGGGCTGAGCGAAATTTTCTTCCTGCAGGGGCGCTACACCGAGGCCACGACGCAATTGCAACGCCAGCTGGAGATCCAGGAAAAAGTTCTGGGGCCCGATAATCCCGAGATTGCGTCCATACTCGACAATTATTCCGCCGTATTACTCAAGACCGATCACCCGGCGGAAGCGGCGCAAGCCGCGGCGCGGGCCAAGGCTATCCGCGCAAAAGCGACCGCCGCGAGCAGCGATCCAGAGAACTAGCCGCGTAACCCAGCCACTCATCTAATGACGGCTGAGATATCGCGCTGAGCTACCGCGAATTCCCAGTGTCGTCCCCGGTGTTGGCAGTATTCCTCTCTTAGGTCCTTCCGGGTACTTTCCTATCCGGTCTCCAACCGAAGAAATTTTACGAAGCATGGATCGAGTTCCTTTCCTACATATGCGACCGATGCTCTGGGTGGTGCTCGCGATGGCGCTGTCGTTGGGCACGGTGCGAGCGCAAAGCTTTCTGACAGTTCCCATAAACCTTTCGGACACCGGCCACGCGGTGATTCCCTCAATTGCAGTGGGGCCGAGCGGGGATATCAATGTCGTGTGGCTCGATTCGGGAGCCATTCTCTTTCGGCATTCGCCGGCGGGGGGCGGGGCATTTTCCAGCACGATGACGGTGGCCACAACGGATTTGCCCGCGCAGGGTTCGCAGCCGCAGGTGGCCGTCAATTCCGCCGGGGTATACGTGGCGTGGGCCGGGACAAACAGCGGCGGTGGCGGAGACATTTTCTTCAGCAGCCTTGCCAGCGGCGGGAGTGCGTTTACTGCGCCAGTGAACGTGTCGAATACGAAGGGAATCGCTTCCGGGAGCAGCGCGCCGGTTCCACGTATTGCCGTCGATCCGAGCGGCGGCGTGGATATTGTTTGGGGGCAGAGCGCGGCATACTTTGCCCGGACAACCAACAGCGGGAGTAGCTTTGCTGTGACGCAGTTATCGAATGCGCCGATGGCGAGGGTAAGCCCGCGGATGGCCATCAGCACGCAAGGCAGCACCGTTTACATCGTGTGGGCAAATGCAGGGCAGCTGCCCGACGATCAACTTTTGGGCGATCAACGGATAACGGCGCTAGTTTCGCCCCTATCCCGTGGACGACCATCTCACGGTGAACGGGGCGCAGGAGACGGGCTGCACTTCCGACGTGCAAATCGCGCGGGCTCAAACAATACGATTCATCTTCTGTGGGCTAACGACAGCCCCAATTCAAGATCTCATTGCGACCTATCAGGTGGATACCGGCAGCAACTTCGCCGGTTTTAGTCCAAACCAACGAGCATGGCTTTCAAAATCTCGCCGGCACAGCGTCGTACACTCCGCAGATGGCGATCGATGCGAACGGGAATATTAACGTGGTGTGGATCGGAGACGTCAAGCTGAACGTCCGCGCAGGAGGTTAGTCTATTTCAGCCGCTCGACCGACGGGGGGACAAGGATCTTTTACCGAGTCTAGCCGCCGCTCACCAGTGCGCCGCCGGCGGGAGCCGTGGCAACCGGCTTCCCGCAGATTGCGACCGAGCCGAGCGGAGCGATCGATGTTATCTGGCAGCAGGCCAGCGCGACGAATCCGGATAATGCGTACGACATCGTGCTGGCGCGCTCGACCGACGGCGCAAGCTTCAAACAATTCACACTCGACAATTCCCCGACCGTCACAGCTAACACCGGCCAAATCGCTGTCGATGGGAACGGCAATGCCTACATTGTCTGGCTGGGGAATTCGGGAAGCAGCGCGGACATTCTGCTTAACGGCGATTCGCAAGGGCTCACGCCGCCACCACCTGTCTTCAGCCTTAGTGGCGTGACGGCATCGATCTCGCCGGTATCGGCCGTGATCAACGTGAACGGTTCGGCAACGTTCAGCTTGTCGGTGAAATCGACGAATGCCGTTGCGGGCTCCTTAACGTTTTCGTGCGGTGGGGCGCCGGCTGGAGTGGCTTGCACGTTCAATCCGAATCCGCTGAACATATCCGCGAATGGCACCGCATCCGCGACACTGAACGTGGGCGTTTCGGTGAAGCCTTTGGCAGCAGCGGCGGGCGATCCAGGCTCGACGCCGAAGAACATGCCCATGGTTTCGGCGTGGATGTGGGCTATCGGCGCAATGATATTTTTTGTGATGGTGATTACGGGAAAGCGAAGTGCCGCGGGGCTACGCCTGCAGACGTCATCGCATTGGGGCGCCCAGAGGCACAGCGCGGCGGCTTTCGCTCGTCCGCTGGCATTGATTCTGCTGCTCGCTGCACTGGGCACGGGACTGGCGTCTTGCGGCGGGTCAACAAACAGCGGCGGGGGCAGCGGCGGGGGTGGCACGGGTGGCGGGGGCTCGATCACCTTCCCGTTGACGGTGCAGGCGCAATCGAATTCCGCGACCGCGAGCCTGCAGACAATCTCTATCACCGTACCGTAGGGCTCTATCACCGTGCCGTAGGGCTCAATTACCGTGCCGTAAGGCCGACCGCAGCGCGCCAGACTCCGAGTTCCGAGCGTAAGCACGTCCCAGTACCCTGGTGCTAAGGTCTCCCGGGCAAGCCCCCTGACAGATTCTGGGTATTCCGCTCGTCATCACTCTGGGCAATTCTCCCAATCACCGAATTTGAGTCCTCAGACCGATAGTCCAACGAAAGCTGCTGGGCGTTTGATTTCTGGAGTCAGACGGAAGCCTGAGGCTGAGTATGTGCAAGCGTTTGCAACATGGGAGGCAGAAATATGGCCGACCTCTTGCGTTTTCAGACGGGGAGATTTGGCAGACTACTTGCACGTGACTGTCGTCCCCCAGAGCAATTCTCCGAAGCGATCAAGTTCGCTCCGACTTCACCTGGAAGTGTCGAATGCCATTACATGCGGGTTGGGTAGGCACACGCTTGAGTTGTGCGCGGCCGCGGGTCGTGCGGGCTCATGTGCTGGCGATTGCGGCTCTTGCCCTCTGTGCCGCGGGGGCGCGCGCGCAAAACTTCAGCACGCCGAAGGATATTTCCGGCGATATGCCGGGCGGTCGGCCGCTGATCGCTGTCGATTCAAAGAACAACATTGATATCGCGTGGTCGACAAGCAAAGGCGTCTTCTTCACGCGTTCGACGGATGCGGGGAAAACGTTCGCGGACTCCGGCGACGATTTCCGCAGGCGCGGGCAGCGGCGATTTGCAAATGAACGTGGATGCGAGTGGCACCATATACCTGCTTTGGCAGGGGACCGATTCGCACTTATTGCTAAGGCGCTCGACCGATGCGGGTTCCTTTTCTTCGCCGATAGATTTAACGGCGACGCTGAATATGGGCACCTTGCCGGCCGCGCCGACGATGGCGCTCGACAAAGGCGGCAACATTAATCTGGTCTGGGCAGAGTTGGGCTCAACAGGCGCTGTGATGTTCGTTCGTTCGACCGATGGAGGCACGACATTTTCCAGGCCCGTCGGGATTGGCAAATTCGTTTATGGGGCAGGGGCCCAGATTGCTGCCGGCCCTCAGGGGGATATCAATGTCCTCTGGTCTGAGCAGACGACCGGGGCCGGAGACGCCTGCGCGCTGCACTTTAATCGCTCTACCGATTCCGGGGCCACGTTTTCTCCAACGATGACTCTGAACAGCGCCGAGGCAGGGTGTGACGCAAAGCTTCTCGTCGATTCGGAAGGCACCATACACGTCGTAGCGTTCGAAGGGACCGGCACATACTATCGCTCCGTGGACGGGGGTAAAACCTTCTCGAACTCTCAGAATATTCTCCAGCCGACGATCGTGTCGCTTGGGGGGCAGTTCCACGTAGATTCTCAAGGCAACCTAAAGACGGTGGCTAGCTCGTTCGCGAATCACGACATCTTGTTCAGTAAATCCAGCGATCGCGGAACGACCTTTGCCAGGCCCATGGTGGTTGGCGCTTCCCATCCCAGCGCCACGTCCGGGGGTTCGCTCGGCGCGAATAACGAATCCATGGCCGTGGACCCAAGCGGTAACGTCAATCTTCTCTGGCAAGACGATGTCCTGACGCCAGGCGCGGCGGATATCTTTTTTAGCCGTTCCACCGACGGTGGCGCCAGTTTCTCTAATGCTCAGAACGTGTCCCGGAGTCCGGGATCAGGCAGTCCCCAGATGGCAGTGGATTCGGCAGGCAATGTAAACATCGTTTGGAGTGCCGGGGCCGACCGCAAAGTCTTATTCAGCCGAGCTTCGGCTGACACGGCGGGCAGCGGGTTCACGATCAGCGCAACACCGGCGTCTTTGATGGCGCTGCCGGGAGGATCGGCAACCGCGCAGGTAACGCTGACGGCGACAGGAGCGTTCAACGAGGCTGTGAGTCTTAGTTGCGGCAATCTGCCCGCGGGAGCGCAGTGTTTGTTCAATCCAGCGTCGGTGACGCCGAGCAAATCGGGCTCGACGGTGGGGGTGGTGGTTACGATACCGCCGACGCTCTCGACGGGCGGCTTTCCCTTCACTCTTAATGTGGCCAGTCCGACCATCAGTCAGTTTCAAGATATGCAGATCAGCGTGGGCCTGCTTACGGGGTCGGTGACGCCGACCGCGATGACCATTTCCGTCGGCGCGAGCGCGAGTTTCCAGGTCACCGTGGCGAGTACGGGAGGCTTTGGCGGACAACTTGGTCTGACTTGCAGCGCACCTGCCGGGGTGACGTGCACGTTCAGTCCGACTTCAACTATGCTGCCGGTGAATGGGAGAACCACCGCCATCCTCACCATGCAAGTCGTAAACACACCCGCAACCGGAAGCGTGAGTTAAGAATCCACGGGACGTCTTTCCGCGAGAGCTGCCACCCACGCAAAAAGTTCTGCCGATTTTGGGCCTCTTACTCCTGCTGCTGAGCGCGCTCGGATTCTCGCGGGTGCGCAGGCGAGAGGGCGGAGAGCTAGTGCTGGCGCGAACGGCAGCAAGCATATGCGTTAGCGCGGGGCTGACATTGGCGCTGGCGACGATCATGGTTTCCTGCAGCGGCGGGAGGAGCAAAGACACTCTGGGATCCGGCGGCGTCACAATCGGCACCGGTGGAGCTGCGGGGATTCCGGGCGGGACGACGACCGGGGCCTTTGGCACCGTGGGAAACACTTCGGTGACGTTCCCGGTGGGTGTAGTGGCTCAGGCGGGCGCGAGCGCGGTCAACATTGGAACCGTGACCGTCACCGTACCCTGACGATATCCGCTGCGAAACTCCGAAAAAATGAGAGCAGAGACCCCGAGGCTAAAGGGTTTGTGTACCTGCCGGAGCGGAGACTAATAAGCCACGGCGTCGCGGGTGAAAAGCGGACCGGGTTTCTTTCCCCTGCGCGTTACGGCCCTGGTCGCAAAAACTGAGGGGCCGGACGACAGTCCTGCCCCTCTCAGTTGACCATGCGAGCCCGGAGCGATGAGCTCCTCCCTAGCGGGGCCGGTGCCGCGTCGCTGTTAGAACATCAACTTAAATCCCAACTGGATTGACCGCGCCGCCCCGCTGCCCACCTCGGGATTGGAGATTTGCACGTCGGGTGACACCCTCGCAGAACCGAAGGTGGTTGAGGCCGCGGGATTGGTTGTGTTGGTTGCGGAATAGGAGTATTGGGTCATGTTGAGGATGTTGAACACTTCGAAGCGGAACTGGCCGCTGAATCTCTCTGAGAACCGGGTGTCTTTGGTTAGAGACATATCGAGCAGCTTCAGCCCCGTTCCACGGAACGAGCCCCGTGGCATAGTCCCATACGTTCCGAAAGCGGATGGAAGCATAAGGGAGCCATTCAGGTCGTAGCAGCCAAACTTCGCCAGTGCGTTCGAGTAGTTGTAGATCGAAGTAGAGCCTGCATCGAGCGCGGCGGCCTGTGTGACGCAAGCAGGATTTGAGGCGCCCGCGAAAAATGGGACCGACGCGTAGCCCAAGCCGCTAAAGGCCGCCGGGTTTCCGAAGAAATCCCAGCGATCCTGTTTGCCGCCCACGCCGCTGATGTCGTCGGTGGTGTCGTTCACAAACCAAGGCAGTGCGGATTGGATATTGGCAACGGAATTGAGCTTCCAGCCCTCGAGCATGCGGGCAAAGCCTTTCTTTTCCGGAAGAGCATAGGTCAACGATATAGTCGCGCGGTTTCGGACGTCATCCAGGCTGTTTCCATAATCGGCACGGACGTTATAGAGGTTCGACGGGAAGGCAGAGCCATTCCAGTCACCGCTGGCCTCATCCAGAGCGTGTGCCCAGGTATAGCCGACCAGGTAGGAGAGACCGTGCCAGGGGCGCTGGGTCAGTGTGACCTGGAGCCCGTTGTAATTGCTGTCGTCTTGATTGGAAATGCGAACGATGCTGGAGAGATAGGGGAATTTGTTAAAGAAAGGACGGCTGATGTTTTCGCACTTGGCGGCATTTGCCGAAGCAGCGATAAGCAGTGCAGCGGTCGCATAGGGCGCGCAGTTTGCGCTTGGGTTCAACCAGCCGGAACCCAAAGCAGGCGCGTTAATGTCATTCAACCCAAGAAGGTCTGTGGCGTGTGTGCCGACATAAGCAACCTGGAGCGACAGGTTATTGTTAAAGGCGTGCTCAATGCTCAGATTCCATGCCGGTGCGTAGGGCCGCTTTAGGTTAGGGTCGACCACCGTAATGGAGCAGGGTTTGTTGTTGGGAGCCACGTTCAGGGGCGAATCGCAGCGGATTGCGCCGCTCGGCAGCACCGGTCCGGCGATACTCCAATTGACTCCAGACGAGAACTGAACGCTGCCGGTGGTGATGTTGCCGCCGTTGGGATTCGGCGCGCCATTGAGCAGCGCTCCGGTGGGCACAGCATTCACGCCGAGTGATGCGCCGGTGGCCTGCTGAGAGACGAATACGTTGAATCCCTCGAGAACGTAAATCAGGCTGGCGCCGCCTCGTAGCACCCACTTGGCATTACCTGTGATATCCCAGGCAAAGCCAAGACGCGGCGAGAAATTATTAGGACGCTTCCAGAGCGAGCTGATCCCGCTGCCAATTTGCACCAATCCCAAATTTGGATCGAAATTAGCGAGCAAGTTATGCGCGTCGACAGGCGGCGTCACTGTTTCGTATCGCAGGCCGAGATTCAGCGTGAGCCGGTCCTTAAGGCGCCAGTCGTCCTGTGCATAGGCTGCATAGCCCCAATCGGTGAGGGTTCGGGCCGGATCGCCAACCAGCTCGGAGGGAAGAGTGGTAGCCGATAAATTGCCTAACAGGAAGTTTTGCAGGGCCGTAGCGCCTCCGGCGCCGGCGGTGTTGGTGAAGGTAAAGCTGCCTCGCGTGCCGTTGTAGGTGCCACCGTTATAGGTCAGGTGGCGCGTTTCGAAACCGTACTTAAAGGAGTGTCGACCGCGAATATAGGAGAAGCCATCGATGAACTGAATGGTCCTGTCTGGACCCTGAATCTTTGGAAAGGCGTTGCAGCAGCCCGTTGAAGAGAAGGTAGTGCCGCCGCCGCTAATCGTGATCGCCGGGAAGCCGCAATTTGCGGGCAGTCCAACGCCGGTTAACGGCGTCGAGTTCGTGTTGAAGTTGGCCAGATAGCCATAATTCGGCTGGCCGATGTTGCTGCAGTCACCAGGGTAGCTCTGCTGGTTCTCACGATTAAAGCCTACGCGAGCCTCGTTAACCATGGAAGAGGACAGCAGCCACGTCCAATGGAATCCGGCAACCATTGATTTGGCGTGAGTGAAGGTGTCCCAGTAGGGCTGCGCGGCGGCATTATTCTGCGGCCCTAATCCTTCGTAGTCGCCGGCGAAATATTCGCCACTCAAGGTGTGCTTTTCATTAAGGTGGTAATCGATTTTGGCCAGGCCATTGTCTAGGTTGGCGTTGCCAATCGGGGCGATGGACTCCGTGATACTCGTGCCGTTCTGAAATACGCCTGGGTTATTGGGATCGATTGCGCAGCTTGTGGCTCCGGCGACATGGGTGAGACCAGCGATGGCGAGACTCAGATCTCTAATGTTGCCTCGATTCGCCGCATTGGCCGCCAAGGCATTGCAGGCATCGAGCACGCTCTGGGCGTTGGCGGTTGCGGCTGCGACGCCTTGGCCGAGCAAGTCCGTCCGCGTTGGCAGAGTAAGCGTCGACGAAGGCGCGCCGATGGTATTGCGCTGGCCTTCGTAGCCGAATAAGAAAAACAGCTTGTCTTTCACGATGGGACCGCCGACGGTGCCGCCGAAATCTTCGATGGCGGTCGTTTGCTTGGGCGTGCCCGATTGGATGAACGGATTTGTGGCGTCTAAAGCGTCGTCACGTCCGAAGGCGTAAGCGGTGCCGTGGAGAGAATTAGTTCCCGACTTCAGGCCAACGTTCACGATGGTTCCGGGCTTCCATCCGTATTCCGCCTTGGGAACCTGTTCGGTATTGAACTCTTGGATAGCTTCGATAGGCAGGATGGAAGTGGCGTCGCCAAAAACCGGAGAAGCATTCAGCACACTCTGTGAGGAGAAGCCCTCGATGGTATCTATGCCATTCAGAATGTAGACGTTGTGCTCATGGCGCATCCCATTCGAGCTTTGACTCCATTTGCCGCTGCCCGGGCTCAAATAGACGCCGGGCCTTAGCTCCAACAGCTTTTGGAAGTTACGTCCCTGGACAGGCAGATCGCCAATTAGTTGATTACTGATCGTGCCACCGAGAACGGCGCTGCTGGTTTCGACGAGCGGAAGAGCTTCGGTCACGGTGACCTGTTCGGTTTGCTCGCCGGGCTGCAAGGTGAGGTCGACGCGGTACTCCTTGCCGACTTCGACGCCGATATTCTGCCGCTCCGTGGCTTTGAAGCCTCTGAACTCCGCGCGTATCGTATACATGCCCGGAACGAGCTCGGGAGCGTTGTACTCTCCCGCGTCGTCGGTGGTGAGCGTTCGCGCAGTACCTCGCGCGGTATCGGTGACGGTCACAGTAGCGCCGACCACCGCGCCGCCGGTCTGATCGGTTACGCTGCCGGAGATGCGCCCGGTGCTGCTGCCCTGAGAATATCCTGCTACGCAGATGAAGAAGACTGCACAAACAGGAGCCAACGCTCGGAGAATCAGCTTCGTTGGCGTGCCATACCATCGATTGGCCGTATGCGTCATACGCACTCCCCTTTTTTGCGGTCGGATCATTTTCGGGAGTTTTCGAACGCACTGCCGACGGCAAATGATGCACTTGAAGCGGTTAGGAGCGGAGCAAGACCTTGACGGGCCTGCGCGATACAGGCCGCCTTCGATGCGCTTGGACCTGCGCACACCTTCGCGCGAGTGCCAAACTCCCAGCTCTTAATTAGCAACACTAGCCGTCTATGCGATCGATTCCCCGGTAATAATGGGCATGGGAGTACCACGGACCGCGGGGAGGAGTCAACAAAAACTGGACTAAGGGGACGAATTGACAGTTCGGTGACACGTGCGTGGAACTTGGCGCGTGCGCCGCTGGGTGCAAGTCTAATGCTTCGATGAAGCGAGTCATATAAAGGATAGCAACCTAGCTCTGAACGAGAGCGTATTACCATCGGCGGCTAGGTCTCTCATTCTAGCTAAGTCCATGATTCTAAAGTGCCGAGGCTTAAAGGGGATGTTCGAAGGCTTTACCCGTTACACCTGATTGTTCGCCAGGCAGGCACCTCCTACGCTGAAAGTGAAATTGCCGGGAGGTGAAGTAACCATGGCAAATAAATTGAACATAATCACGGGCGTGGCGGCGCTTGCGCTGGTCTTCGGCGCGGGTCCGGCGTTCGCCCAGTATGGCGGTAACGGCGGTGGTTCAGAGGCTCACAGACGGGGCGCCAGCCTAATTCTACGACGAGTGACAGCTCGCAGACGACGGCGGCAGACAACAAGTCGTCGGCCGACGAAACTTTTGCCAAGAAGGCAGCCGCGGGTGGAATGGCGGAAGTGAAACTCGGACAGCTTGCGGAAGAGCGAGGTACTAATCCAGCCGTAAAGAATTTCGGACGGCGGATGGTGCAGGACCACTCGAAAGCCAACAACGAGCTCAAGAACACGACCTCAAGAGAGAACATTGAGCTGCCAGCCGACATGGACAAGTCCGATCAAGCTACCTATGACCGTCTCTCCAAGCTTTCGGGAGACGCTTTCGACAAGGCCTACGCGCGTGACATGGTGAAGGATCATTCGAAAGACGTTTCCGAATTCCAAAAGGAAGCGAAGAATGGGCGGGACGAAAATATAAAGAATTTTGCGGCGCAGACCCTGCCCACGCTGCAAAGTCACCTCAATCAGGCCCGCCAAATGGAGGAGGCCGTAAATCAGTCGTCTAATTCGAACTCCAATTCCGGCAACGGGACCGGATATGGCAATAGCGGCAACAGCGGGAACACATATCCCACCAACAATCGCACAAACCCAGGGACCACGTCGGGCCCAGGAACGACTGGGACGCAGTCACCTTCCCGGTAGTCGACTAGGGCCAACGCTGTGAAGACTTGTGCCGGCTTTTCTCAATGGAAAGCCGGCACTTTTTTTAATCTCGCGAAGATACGGGGCGGCCGGAATCTAACCGGAATATAATTCGTGTAGTTGGCAGTTTGGCCACAGAAGAGAGGGCATGATGCGAGCAAGTTTCCTGGCGGCTTGTTCTCTTGTGTTTTTTCTCGCTGCTCGATCGTCCGTCATTGTGGGCGGAGCACAAAGTAATCAGAGTCCGCAAAGGAGTCAGGCACAGACGAACGACGGAGAGGCGCGGGCGGGGGCGCTACCTCGTCGAGGAAGTAGCCAAGTGTTCGGAATGCCACACGCCGCGGGATGCGGAGAATCAGCTGGATCATGCGCGGTGGCTTCAGGGCGCCGCGATCTGGATCGAGCCGGTTCGCCATGTCTCCAATTGGGCGCAATTCGCGCCGCCTCTCGCGGGATTGCCGGGTTTAAGCGATGAGCAGATGGAACGTGTGCTGGAAAGAGGCGAATCGGCGAACGGGCGAGAAATCCAACCACCGATGCATATCTACCATCTGAATCACGCCGACGCCCAGGCGGTAATCGCTTACTTGCGTTCTCTACCGACGGCGACGAGCCGTTGATCCGCCCGGGGATTGTCAAGCCGCGCCCACTTCACTCAGAATGACAAGCCACATCTTTGGCGGGGTAGACAACAGCACCCGGGCGTGTGTATTCTTCGGCCTCCGGCCGACAGAAAGTAAGTAATGAGGCGTTTGCGAGCCAAGGAAACGTTTCCCACAAAAACTTGAGGAAATTGAGGAGGAATGGATGGAGATCAAGAGCGAGTTTGTGACGACAAAGGTGAGCGACGGCACTTCCATGCGGCTTTACGTGGCGCGTCCGGCAGGCGCGGCGGCGACGCGCGGTCTGCTGGTGATGCAGGAAGCCTTCGGCGTCAATGCGCATATTCGTGACGTTACCGAACGCTTCGCGCGGGAGGGATTTTTGGCTGTGGCGCCCGAGCTTTTTCATCGGACCGGCGCCGGATTCGAGGGCCGATACGATGATTTCCCCGCAGTCATGCCGCACCTGAAGGAGTTGCGCGATCCGAATCTGGAAGCCGATTTCCGAGCCGCCTACGATTGGCTGCGCGCCAATGGCGTTGCTGCCGGTTCGCCGATCGCCGCGGTGGGATTCTGCATGGGCGGACGAGCCGCAGTTCTGGCCGCGATCACACTACCTGTGGAGTGCGCGGTTTCGTTTTATGGCGGCGGCATTGCGCCCAATCCCATGAATCCGGGTCTGCTGAATCGCGTGAAGGATTTGAAGGCGCCGGTTTTGCTTTTCTGGGGCGGGCGCGACCAGCACATCACGCCAGATATGAGGAGCGCGGTTGTGGAGGGCTTGAAGAGCGCCGGGAAGAGTTATGTGAACGTGGAATTTTCCGACGCCGATCACGGCTTTTTCTGCGATGCGCGCCCCAGTTACAATCCGGCGGCGGCCGCGCAGGCATGGCCACTCACCCTGGCGTTTCTGAACACGTATACCGCGGCACAGGAGCAGCGCGCCTCAGCGCGGTCCTGAAATCACGTTTTGAGTGAATCGAGGCGCGGCGGCATCTGCCAAAAACGCGCGCGTGACGTGCCACAACTGGTGGCGATTCAGCCCGAGCACCAGAGAATGCGCCATGCCCGGCAAGATCACAAACTGCCGGTCTGAATTCGGCAGCTTGCGATAGAAATTGAGGCAGTCCTCGTCCGTGGCGATGCCGTCGTATTCGCCGCGCGCAACGAGCACCGGCGCATGGATTTTCTGCGGGTCGATGACCGGAAGGTTGGCGGTCATATCGAGATAGGTGCCGGTGGGAACGCTATCGCCGTAACGCAGTTCCGCGCCGGCGAGCGCGTCTCCCACGGCGGGATCGGAAGTGCCGCTCTTATCGCGCGTAAAGATGCTGTGGATCATGGCGGTGTCGCGCGGGCGGCGGTTGTGCGTGCGATAAAACTCAAGCTGCTTGGCGCGATCGGCGAGTGTGGGGGAGCCTTCGCCGGTGTAAGTGAGCGCGGTGAGAACAAGGCGATTGACGCGCTGGGGCTGGTCCATTGCAAAGGCTCCTGCGCGCAGGGCGCCTGACGATTCACCAAAGAAGTGATAGCGCTGCTGGCCGGTTTCGCGCGCCACGACTTCCACCGCGGCTTTAAGATCCTCAACGCCGTCGGCGATGTTGGAGTTGCCGTCGCCGACCGACGATTTGCCGTATCCGGCAAAATCCATCGTCCACACGTCGAATCCATATTCCGCGAACTTATTCATCAAGGAGTATTCGCCGTGCCCGGGAACGGCGAGATCGAAACTCGACCGCGCGGAAATCGATGAGCCGTGTACGAGGAAAAGGACGGGTTCAGCCTCTTCGCGCGAATGCGGGGCATTCAACCGCTTTCGGAAAAGGCTGAGTTTGAGATTGCCGCGTTGCGCCCAATATTCGTTACTCCAGATTTTCTTGTCCGGGGCGGCGGATGGCGATTCGTCGTCCTTTTGTGCCGCTGCTTTCGCCGCAGCCGAGGAGTCCTGGTTCAGGAAGCTGAGGACGGCCGAACCTGCGCCGACGGAACCTAAACGTTGTAAAAAGGAACGGCGAGAGGATTCAGAAATAATGGGCGCCATGAACTACCTCCTGATTCGAAGGGCAGGCAGCTCCCTTCGGAGAAAGCTCGAGGTGAGCCGCCGGAGAATTACGATACTCTCATCGGCGAGCAGGCCGCAATACGTAAGGCACGAACTGCAGAAACGGTAACGGCTGGCTTCAGTTGGTGCTTTTTGCAGCTCCGGCAACCGATTGAACTGGCGATTGAACTGGCTCGATCTCTTCTGTTGGGCGCCGCTGCGCGGTTCCGGGAGGCGCAGCGCGGAGATACTGCGCAGGCCAGGAGATGGGCTTACCAAGCTGGGCGGCGGCGTGCAGCGGCCAGTACGGATCGCGCAGCATCTCGCGAGCCAGCAGGACGAGATCAGCCTGCCCGCCGCGGATGATTTCGTCGGCTTGACGTGCGTCAGTGATCATTCCCACCGCGCCGGTGAGGACACCCGCATCGCGGCGAATCCGTTCGGCAAAGGGCACCTGATATCCCGGCGCCATGGGGATTTTGGCGTCGGCAACGTTGCCGCCGGAAGAGCAGTCCACCAAATCCACGCCAAGCGGACGCAGGGTTCGAGCCAATTCCACGGCTTGCTCAATATCCCAGCCGCCTTCCACCCAATCCGTGGCCGAGATGCGAATAAACAGGGGCAGCCGTTCGGGCCAAGAACGGCGGACTTTGGCAACCACTTCCCGGACAATTCGCGTACGGTTTTCGAAGGAGCCTCCGTACTGATCGGAGCGGTGATTGCTGAGAGGCGAGAGGAATTCATGAAGGAAATATCCGTGCGCGGAGTGAATCTCGAGCACGCGAAAGCCGGCATCGAGCGCGCGTTGGGCGGCTTTGCCGAAGGATTCCACAATGGCGGTGATGCGGCCGGTGGTGACGGCGGCGGGCTGGGGATAGTTCGGAGCAAAGGGAATGGCGCTGGGCGCGACGACGTCGCTCCAGCCGCCTTCATTTACACCGAGCTTGCCCGTGCCATCCCACGGACGCACCGTACTGGCTTTGCGTCCGGCATGGGCGAGCTGGATGCCCGCTACGCTACCCTGGGAATGAATGAATTTAGTGATCCGCGCGAATGGTTCGATGTGCGCGTCGCTCCAGATTCCTGAATCCTGAGGGCTGATGCGAGCTTCCGGCAGCACCGCGGTAGCCTCGACAATAACCAATGCCGCCCCGCCAATGGCGCGGCTGCCGAGATGGACGAGGTGCCAATCCGTGGCCAGCCCGTCTTCAGAGGAGTATTGGCACATGGGTGAGACGGCGATGCGGTTTGCCAAGCGAACGTCGCGAATCTGGAGTTCGTCGAAAAGTCCCTTAGCGGCTGCCGGTTGAGGCATCTTGCGTGTTCCTTTCCATGAGTTTATGAGCTTAGAGAAGATCGTCTCAGGCGAGATACCAATTGGCAAACGGAAAAGGCGGCCTCATTCGGAGAGAGAGCGGCCGCGAAGCGAAGCGGACAACGCAGGAGTTCGATGCGGTTAGCGACAGCCGGACCGGTTCAGTTCGGTAAGCTTTTGCATCGCTTCCGCATTGCCTTTGCCGGATGCGGCAGAGAGCAGAACGCGCGCCTGATCGCAATTTTTGGACACGCCATCGCCGCGCAGATATAGATCGGCAAGGTCGGTTTCCGCAGCGGAATTGCCCTTCTCCACGGCTGACCAGAGCAGCTGCGAGGCTGCGGCAGGGTTGCGAGGATGGCCTCGGCCATCCAGATACTGGCGCGCCAATGTCAGTTGAGATTCGCCGGCTCGTCGGGCGGCTGCGCGCAGGCTGCGCGGGCGGCTGGGAGCGGGTCTCTGGCGGCGCTAAGCGTGGGGGACGAAGGTGTAACTACGCTCGGAGCCTGCGCCACCGTGGTCTGCGGCGGAGCTGACCCTGGGGCAGCCGGGGCTTCCGGCGCCACAGTGGCGGTGGAATCCGCGGCGTGGTGCGACTGCGGTTGTGGACCTGGCGGATTCGGATTCGGTTGCGAATTGGCTTGTAGATCTTTTGTTTGCATATCCGCGCCGGCCGACGATGACGCCGCCTGAGACGGTGCTGGTTGCGATTGTTCCGACGGCCGCGAATTCGTCGTGCTCACATCGCTCGCTGGATCCTTAGGAAGATCCGCCGACGGAGAGGTTGCCGGCGCAGCGGGACTGGATGCGGCTGGAGTAGAAACGTCCCGGTGCAGGAGTGGAATCGAGATGTTTTGCCACAGATTGTGAGGCAGACCGAACCAGGCAACGAAACCAAGCATGACGCAGATAATGATTCCGCCGAGCAAACCGCGCACAAACAACGATCTACTCGCCGGCGGATCGGGATCAAAATGCGTGATCCAGGGCATGGCGTCTGGTTGTTGATACGCTGCAGGTGGCACCCAGGGCTGTCCGGGCGGGAGCGTACCCGCATTGGACAAATCCTGTGAGCGCTTTTGGCCATTTGGCGCCTGGGAAGCGGGCCGCATCGATCGGGGCACCCAGGGCGACTGAGTATTCGTGTTCCGATCCGGAGCCTGCGCCTGCGTAGTTTGAGGCAAGTCCGGCAATTTCGCCTGGGATGTTCGTTCGGAGAGCTCCATTGTTGGCGACTGGGGCGGCGTCTGATTGGGAGGACGCCAAGTTCGATGCCGGCGCTTCTCGATTTTCGGCAGGCAGCGGAGGCATGCCGGATATATCGGCGCCGGAAACCTCGGCGCCATTCGATGCTTCTGCCCAAACGCGAATCTGATCGGCTGCTCCCGCGGGCAAAACCGTAAAACGCAGACCGCCGATTCTTTGTGTCGCATCTTTCCACATCAATTCGCCAACGACCTCGATGTGGCCCGCCGCCCCCAGAAAAATCGACACGCGAACGATTCCGCCTTGCTCCAAAGTGTCAACAGTATGAAAACGCAAGCCGGTTTCGGAGATGTCGGTGATTACGCCGCCACGATTGTAAGGCTCGAAATTGATATAGGCGGGCCTGTGAATTGCGGTTCTCGGGCTCTTTCGCCGTTCCGCTAATGCCGAAGCCGCTTGCGTATAGAGCCTTTGGTCTTTATTCATGGCGTAGGAATCCAGACGATCCGTTGGATGCATATCCGATTGATCAGGAAGCCCCATATCGTTAGCCTCCCAGAATGCAAAATAGTTGGTTTGAGTCTTTAGATGTAACACTTTATAGGTACGAGCTTCAATACAGGAAGTTCCCCCGGTCGCTTAATCGTTTAGCGGATGGCCTCAATTTGCCCATTCACTGACGAAGAGGCGAGCCGGACGAAAGACTGCTCACAGCGCGGTGTTCCTCAAAAATGGATGCCGCGCTAAGTGCTGTATCTTCAATAGCTTAAGCTATCGCGCCGGGAGGGCAGGTGAGAATGAAGAATAAGCGAATGGCGTCTTTTTTAGTTCGCTTGCGGCTCTGCTGCTCGCGAGTCCCGCGCTGGCGTACCATGGATTTGCCGGCCGTTACGACGAGGAACAGATCCGGTAACCGTAACGGGAACCGAAGTGGACCTTCAGTTCATGAATCCTCACTCGATCGTCTTTTTCGGCGTGACGGATAAGACCGGCAAGACCGAGCGGTGGCAGGCCGAACTGGGGTCCGCAAACCAGTTGAATCGCAGCGAGGGATGGACCCGCACCACTCTTAAGGCGGGAGACAAGATCGCGATTGTCGGTCCGCAAAACAAGAATGGTTCTGGTGACTTGAACCTCTCACGAGAGTAAAATCACCATGACGGACACGGGGAAAGTCATCCACAACAGTATTAAGGCCGAGCGAGCCCCGCCGGCAGCACCGGCGAACTAGGGTCGTCGTCGAGATCGCGCTTTCGCTTTGCGGTGGGGAATGTGACGCGGAGTGGCTCCCTTTCCCGCCGGGGCCCTGCGGTAGTTTGTTATTTTGTCCGGCGCTTGCCGGAAGGAGTTGTGCGATGAGGGACAGCAAGAAGGGTGTGCTGGTGCTCGGCCTGACGGTGGCAGCCTTGTGTGCTCCGGTAAACTCCAGCTTCGCGCAAGCGCATACTCGGTTGAGCGGCCCGCCGCAACCGCCGAAAGCCACCACAACGCCGACAGGAACGTGGCTGCCGAAATCGATCGCCTACATCAAGGCTTCCAATACCGGCAAGGACAATCAGTTCGGCTACGCGATAGCGCTCAGCGCCGACGGCAACACACTCGCGGTCAGCGCCACTGCCGAGGACAGCGCCGCCAAAGGCGTCAACGGCGTTTCCAAGGACCGGGCGGCATATTCCGGAGCGGTGTACGTCTATACTCGAGACAACAAGGGCTGGAAGCAGCAGGCCTACCTGAAGGCCTCGAACACGGCGGAAGGCGCTCAATTCGGAAACTCCCTGACCCTGAGCGCCGATGGCAACCTATTGGCCGTCGGCTCTCCCGGAGAAGCTAGTTCGGCCACCGGCATTAATGGCAATCAGAGCGACCGTTCGATGCCGGCTGCGGGCGCCGTCTATGTCTTCGCGCGCGCCGGCGCTGCCTGGTCGCAGCAGGCCTACCTGAAATCGTCAAACACCGGCGGGCCGGTTGTAGGCTACCAGTTCGGCTACGCGGTCTCGCTCAGCAGTGACGGAAGCACGCTCGCCGTGAGCGAGACCAGCGATCCCAGCAACGCCACGGGCATCAACGGCGACCAAAAGAACACGGGTGCACCGGATTCCGGAGCGGTGTTCATCTTCAACCACAGCGGCGACACCTGGTCGCAACAGGCTTACATTAAGCCCTGGAACACGACCGCGCCCGGTTTACTGTTCGGCTACTCCGTCGGCTTGAACGGGAACGGCGACACCCTCGGCGTGGGCGCGTACAATGACGAGGGTCGTAGAGGCGCCGTTTACGTCTTCACGCGCAACAACGGGACCTGGTCGCAGCAAATGCGTGTCATCGCCACGAAAGGCGAGGTAGGCGATTACTCGGATGCTCGCTGGCCATCAGCGACGACGGCAACACCATTCTCGCCGGCTCCGTGGAAGATAAATTCAGCCAAATCAATGCCGGCCAGAAGGACCTTTTGGACTCCGTCGGCGGGGCCTACGTTTTCGTGCGTGCGGCAGGCAAGTGGTCGCAACAGGCCTACGTGAAGGCCTTCAATCCGCGGGAGAACGACCAATTCGGATGGGCTTTGGCCATGAGCCGCGACGGCAACACCATCGCCATCGGCTCGCACCTTGAGGATAGCGGCGCCAAGGGCGTCAACGGGGATCAGTCTGACGCCTCCATGGAAGACTCCGGCGCGGTCTACGTTTACACTCGGACCGGCACGACCTGGAATCCCACGGCCTACGTCAAGGCTTCCAACACCAAACCCGCCGCGGAATTCGGCATCTCGGTTGCGCTGAATGGCGACGGGAAAATGCTCGCCGCCGGCGCGATAAAGGAAAATAGCGGCGCCAAGGGCGTCAACGGCAAGCAGGACGATAAGTCGGCCGTCAACGCCGGCGCCGCTTACGTCTATTACTGACGAGAAGGAGAAAAATTGGCATGCGCAAGATAGCTTCATTGGTCGCAGCGGCGAGTCCGAGACTCGATCCTGTGTCCAGGAGGCGCGAAGAGACCACTATCGCACACGAAGACTGGCCGAGGAGAAACGCAGCCACTCCGCTCAGAATGACAAACCGGAGTGGATTCGGCGGGGCGGCTTGCATCAAATCACCTGGCCACCTCGCGAACTTCGTCGGAGGCGATCGTAAGCGCGGTCTTCAGGCGATTGGGGGTGCCTTTGGCAAGAGCCTCCGCCAGCTTTGTGGCCTGCTTGATATTCACCTTAGGCGGCATGGGAGGCTCAAAGGGATCCACGATAGCGTCGATTATCACGGGTCCAGGCTCAGCCAGCGCTTCTTCCAGGATTTCGCCACATATACCGGGATCTTCGATGCGATAGCCTTTGCCACCGCAGGCGCGCGCGAAAGCGGCGTAGTCGATGGGGCTCAGTTCGCAGGCAAATTCGGGATTGCCGTCCATGACCATTTGCTCCCACTTGATCATAGCCAGCGTGTTGTTATTGACCACGACGACCTTGATGGGCAGCTTGTATTTGACGGCAGTGGCGAATTCGCCCATGAGCATAGAGAAGCCGCCGTCCCCCATGAAGGCGACGGATTGGCGTTCGGGAAACGCGATCTGAGCGGCGATGGCGTAGGGCAAGCCGTTGGCCATGCTCGCGAGCGTTCCGGAAAGAGAATGTTTCTGCCCACGCCTGACGGGAATATGGCGGGCGAACCAGGTGGCGATCGTTCCGGAATCACAGGAGACGATGGCGGTATCCGAAAGCCGCTTGCCCAGTTCCCAGGCGACGACCTGCGGTTTCATGGGCTTATCCTGACGCGTGCCGCGCTCTTCCATGAGCTTCCACCATTTGGCGGTTTCCTTTTGCGCTTTTTCCAGGAATCGTCGATGAGGGTTGCGGTCCAGCAATGGAAGCAAGGCTTCGAGCGACACGCGGCTATCGCCCACCAGGCCGACTTCAACGGGGAAGCGCAGCCCGATCATTGCGGGATTGATTTCGATCTGCACGCAGCGAACTTCTTCGGGATCAGGATAGAACTCGATGTAAGGGAATGAAGTGCCGACGAGGAGCAGGGTATCGCAATCTTCGAGCGCTTCCTGCGATGCTTTCGTTCCCAGCAGGCCGACTCCGCCGGTCGTGTAGGGCGAGTCGTCGGGCACGGCAGCCTTGCCCAGCAGCGCCTTCACGATGGGCGCGCCGAGTCTTTCGGCGACGGCCTCGAGTTCATCGGTGGCGTGAAGCGCGCCCTGGCCGGCCAGAATCACGATTCGCTTGCCTGAATTCAGTACGCCAGCGGCACGCTTGAGTTCGGTTTCGCCGGGCAGGCGCGCGCTGGCTCCCAGAATGGAAGAAGTGTGATTCTTGACGTTGCGCGTGGAGCGCTCGTCGCAGCCGGTTTCCTGGATGTCTTTGGGAATATTAATGTGCGCGACGGCGTGATAGCTGAGCGCGATGCGGCAGGCCAGGTCGGTGACATTCTTGACATGGGTCGGTCCCATGACGCGCTCACTGTATGCGGCGACGTCCGCAAAAACCCGATCGAGATTCACGTCTTGCTGCGTGAAAGTGCCGATGAGGTCGTGGAAGGTGTGGCCGGTGATCGCGAGCACCGGCTGATGATCGAGTTTGGCGTCGTAGAGTCCGTTGAGCAGATGAATGCCACCCGGACCGGAAGTGCCCAGGCAGACGCCCAGTTTCCCGGAGTACTTGGCATAGGCGCAGGCCATGAACGCCGCGGATTCTTCGTGGCGCACGTGAATGAAACGGATTTCATTCTGGCGCTTGCGCAGCGCTTCCATGACGCCGTTTATGCCGTCGCCGGGGAGGCCAAAAATAACTTCGACGCCCCAATCGATGAGCGTATCCACCAGAACATCCGCAGTTGTACGGGCCATTTTGTCCTCTCTAATCCTCTATTCCGCGCCCAAGGCGACTGCGCCGAGCCAAGCGTTGGCCGACTGGCGGCTATCCAGCCGCGCGTGCTGTATCACGATGAATACGCCGGACTCGGGTGATGCTGCGCGTGGCCTGAGCGAGTCTATGAAGCGAGTTCGCGGGCGCACATCAGCAATAGCCTGTAAAGAAAATCGGGAGATGGCGTACCGGGATTCAACGCACCGGGACAGAAACACAAGCTTCACAAGGAGCCAGGAAAAGTGCAGCGCTGTCGCTACTGAGACTGAGGTTTAGGATCTTCGCCTCGAGCGTACGGATCGCAGGAAGAGTGCGAAGTCTTTGCTAGGTGAACACATGGGGGCTATGTGAACTCATGGAGCCAGGTGAGGTCACGGGCCGGGAGCGCTGATCCAGGACCGGGTGAAGACGTCGGCCAAGATGAACGAAACCATCAGGGCGAGCCAAAAAAATCCTGCCAAGACGACGATCCGAGTGAGCCCGCGGGTGTACAAAAGCTCCATGAAAAAAAGCCCTACCAGGCACATTTTTATGAACGCAATGGCCAGCGCTGCGAGCGTATTGAGCGGGCCGAGATCAATATAGGCGATCCCAGTGGTCAAGGCGGCCAGGATCAGCAAGGCCAAAAAAACCAGGGTATAGGTTCGAACCGAAGGGATTTCTGCGCTCATTTGTAGCGTCCGCCAATGAGATAGAGCAAGGGAAATAGATAAATCCAGATGATATCCACGAAATGCCAATAGAGGCCGGACACCTCAATTTTGTCGTAATTCTCCCGTTTGATCTTGCCGCGCCAGGCCAGGATCGTCATGACGGACAATAAGCCGATGCCGATGATCATGTGCAGCGCGTGCAGACCGGTCATAAAGAAATAGAAGCACATGAAAAGCTCGACGGCGTTCGCCGGAGCGCCGCGCAATTCTTCCGGGGCGGGATGGAAATTCAAGCCCGGCACCATGTGCTCGTGCCATTTGTGATCGTACTCGGTGAACTTGATGCCGAGGAAGACGATGCCGAGAAGAATGGTGGCCAGAAGCAAAACGATCAGCAGGGTGCGCTGGCCTTCGCGCGCCGCGTGGACGCTCATGACCATGGTGAAACTGCTGGCCAGGAGAATGAAAGTCATGCCGGCGCCAAAGTCGCCTTCCAAGCCGTGACTGCCTGCAACGAAGCCCGAGTAATAGATCGAGCGATAGATGATGTATGCGGTAAATACACCGCCGAAAAACATTATTTCGGTGGCAAGAAAGACCCACATGCCAAACGTGCTGGCGTCGTATTGCTGCGCGAGTTCCTGGAACTGATGGTGCAGCGCGGGGCTCGTGCGATGCAGCGGCGGTGCGGCCACGGGGTTGCTGGCTGCGCTTTCAGACATGCGCGTGCTCCGGTTCGGCGTAGCCGTAGGGCTCTTCCGTGACGACGGGCGGCTCCTCGAAATTCTCCGTAGGAGGCGGCGACGGCGTTTCCCACTCCAACCCTTTCGCGCCCCAGGGATTTGAGCCTGCTACAGGTCCATAGCGGATGGACCAGAGCAGGTAGACAAAGGGAATGAGATAGCCGACTCCGAGAATCGAGGCGCCGGCGGAGGACATCACGTTGAGCACCTGGAACTCGGCGGGATAGATCGCATAACGCCGCGGCATTCCCAAATAGCCGAGCATGTATTGCGGGAAAAACGTGAGATTGAAGCCGACGAAAATCACCAGCGCGGCGAGGCGGGCCCATCCGTCGTGATAGAGACGGCCGGTAATTTTGGGCCACCAAAAGTGCAGGCCGCCCATGTAAGCCATCACAGCGCCGCCGACCATAATGTAGTGAAAATGGGCGATCACGAAGTAGGTATCGTGCAGATGCACGTCGGTGGCGAGCGAAGCGAGAAAAAGGCCGGTGAGGCCGCCCATGGTGAAGAGTCCGATAAAGCCGAGGGCGTAAAGCATCGGAGCGTCATAGGAGATCGAACCCTTGTAGAGAGTTGCTGTCCAATTAAAAACTTTGATCGCCGAGGGAATGGCGACTGCAAAGCTCAGCGCGGAGAAGATGAATCCGGCATAAACGGATTGGCTGGAGACAAACATGTGATGTCCCCAGACGAAAAAGCTGATCATCGCGATGGCCAGGCTCGAATAGGCGATGAAGATGTATCCGAAGGGCTTCTTTTTCGCGAAGCAGGTGACCAATTCGCTGACCACGCCCATTCCCGGCAGAATCATGATGTAGACGGCGGGATGGGAATAAAACCAGAAGAGATGCTGAAATAAGACCGGATCTCCTCCGATTGCCGGATCGAAGATGCCCACGTGAAAGATGCGTTCGAGCCCCAGCAGGAACAAGGCGATGGCGATGACCGGCGTTCCCAGAACGAAGATGATACTCGTGGCGTACATGGACCAGAGGAAGAGCGGCATGCGCTTCCAGGTCATGCCGGGAGCGCGCATCTTGTGGATGGTGACGATGAAGTTGAGGCCGGTGAGGATGGAGGAAAATCCGGTGATGAAAACGCCCGTCGCGGTGGCGATGACGTGCGTGTTGAGGTAGTGGCTGCTCAACGGAGTGTAGAAGGTCCAGCCGGTGTCGACTCCGCCTGAAATCAATGCATACAGCGTGAAGGCCGCGCCGGTGATGTAGACGTACCAGCTCAGCAGGTTGAGGCGCGGAAAAGCCAGATCACGAGCGCCGATCATCATAGGCACGAGGAAGTTGCCCAGCGTGGCCGGAATGGAAGGAACCAGAAAGAAAAACACCATGACCACGCCGTGCATGGTGAAGAGCTTGTTGTAGGTTTCCGGCTGGACCAAAGCGCCGGCCGGTTCGATCAAGTGCAGCCGCATCATGACGGCCGCGGCGCCCCCGATGAAAAACATCACGGTGATGGAAGCGAGATAGAGCAGCGCGATGCGCTTATGGTCAGTGGTTAAAAGCCACGATTTGATTCCGTAGCTGGCATTCAGGTAATGAATGCGCGTTTCGACCGGAACTTCCGCAACGGCCGTGCTCATGGCGCCTGCGTCCTTTCCGCCAAACCAAGCGATTTGATGTAAGCGATCAATTGCAGAATCTGCTCTTCTGTGACTTGTCCCCGAAAGGTGGGCATCACCGGCCGATAATTGGGCAGAGGCAGGGAAGCTGGATCGAGGATGGATTGGCGTACGTAGGTTTCGTCCATCACACGAGTCTGGCCGTCGCGCAGCGTGACCTGTTTCCCGAATCTGCCTTGCAGCGCGGGCCCGGCGCCGGACCCGTCCGCAAGATGGCAGGTATCGCAGCCCAGACGCGTGAAGAGTTCCTGGCCGGTTTGGGCCATGGACTCCGTGGTGGAATTATCGCGCAGCCATTCCGCGTAGTCGTTTGGCGTCATCACTTCAATCGTTCCCGTCATTCCTGAATGAAGCGTCCCGCAATACTGCGCGCAGAAGAGGTGATAGCTGCCGGGCTTGGTGGCTTCGAACCATTCCGAAGTGTAGCGGCCGGGGACGACATCCATCTTCATGCGGAAGGCGGGGATGAAGAAGTCGTGAATCACGTCTTCCGAGGTCATGGTGAGCCGCACGGGAACATCGACCGGGATGTGCAGTTGGTTGATTTCGCGCTGCCCTTCGGGATGCTGCAGATGCCACATCCACTGCTTGCCGACGACGAAAATTTCCATCGCGCCCTGGGGCGGCCGCGCGGCGGCAAAGAAAAGACTGGCTCCCCACAGGAAAACAAATACGCAGATCAGGCTGGGAATGACGATCCAGGTGAGTTCCAGCGGTAAAGACTCTTCCGTGGCGGGCGGACGCTCCTCTTCGGAGCGCCGACGATACTTGATCATGAAGTAGAAGATGGTCATGAAGATGGAAAAAGTAAAAAAAAGCGTCATGCCGGTGAGGAAGAAATAGAGGTGGTCCACGCGGTCGGCGGAGATAGAGGCGTTCGTGGGCCGAAGCTGCGGCCATTGCGCCAGCAAGGTTCCCGCGATGAGGCTAACTGTCAAGTTTGCCGGCCCCTTTCTTTACGTTCATACGCTGCGCCTGGGAAGGCCGTAATTCTCGCGACGAAACAAGATTGCGATCACCAGCCCGAGAGACAACATGGTCAGCGCGGCCGCGGCCTGGATCACGCGCGAGATCAGCAGGCCATATTTTCCGGTGGCCGGGTCGTAGTGATAGCAATAGAGCAAAATCTGATCGATGGGAGAGCCGATCTTCTCCTGGGAAGCTTCCACGAGTCCGAGCCGCAGATCACGCGATGGATAAGCGACACCGTAGAAATAGCGCGCGAGCTTCCCGGCGGGTGTGAGCACCATGATTCCGCTGGGATGCGCGAATTGGCCCGTAGAGGAATCGTAGGCGTAACGGAAACCTACGGCCTGCGCCAGAGCTTTGATGTTGGCCTCATCTCCGGTGAGGAAGTGCCAACCTTGCGGAGCGCCGGGCCGGCCGTAAAGCCCCGAGTAAAGTTCGTGCTTCACCTCGGCGAGAACCGGGCGTTCGCTGGGATCTATGCTTAGCGTCACGATGCTGAAGTCCTTGCCGATTTCGAGGGGCAACGATTTTGCGCTGCTCAGGAGGCCGTTCAGGACTTCCGTGCAGAGCATCGGGCATTGGTAATAGACGAGCGTAAGGATGACCGGCCTCTGCCCGAAAAATTGCCGGAGGGCGACGGGATGGCCGTGCTCGTCGCGAAAAGTGAGATCGAGCGGAATGGAACTGCCGAGTTTCTGGTCTAATCCGACTTCGCGCAGCAGTTCCGGACGCACACCCGCGGTCTGCACCGGCCCACTATCGTTAAGCTGAGCCTCGGCGGCAGGAGCCGCGAAGAGGCCGGCAAGAAACGTGAGCGTAAGAAGCCACAAGCAAGCAGGACGCGATTTCATCGGAGAGATCCTCCTTCTTGCGCGGCGCTGCTCGCTTCTTGCGCAGGCTGGCCCTGGGCACGATTGCCTTTTTGTGTTGGCGCGCCCTTTTCCGCTGTGACCGTTGTGCGCGTCGGCAGACCTCGCTGAAGGAGCAGCTCCATGGCGCGGTCGATGGGCAGGCGAACAATCCCGTTCTGGCGATCGATCCAGCCGTAAGTGTTCAGAATATTTTGCTGCGATTGGAAATAATCCTGAATGTCAGCGCCCGGGTTCGGCTGAATGCGCGGCGGCGGTGGCAGAGGCCGCGTACCAGCAAAGGGCGCTGCGACGAAGGACCCGGGATTCTGGGCTCTCTGAAAATAGCCGAAGAGCCATCGCAATGATAGAAAAGTGAGAGCCAGAATGCAGGCCATGACGATGACGAAATAGAGCAAGCCTCGTGGGTTGGCATCGGCCTTTTCATAGCCGGGCGTGCGGGCTTGTGGATTAATCGCCATGTTCGAGCACTCCAGCGAACCTGGGATCGTGCAGAGGCAGCAAGGGACGGCTCTTTAATTGCCGCACAAACGCCGCCACCCAAATTCCGCCCATCCCGACGGGCAAGAGGAAATCCAGGAGATAAAAACGTGGACCGGCTTTCTCGAAGGCCGGCACGACCATCCAGTAGACGTCCACAAAAGTGACCACGATCAGCGCACCGCAGAGCGAGGTAAGCGTCTCGACACGGCGTTTGATCGCACGCATCAATAGAAGATAAAAAGGGATTGCGAACGAAAGAAAGATCAGCACGACCGCCACAATCCCCCAGCCGCCTTCCGCGCGAGTGACGTACCAGGGGATTTCCTCGGTCAGATCTCCCGCCCAGATGATCAGGAATTGAGAGAAGCCGAGATAGGCCCAGAGCATTACAAACGTGAGGAGAAGGTTGCCAAGATCGTTCAAACGGTCGGGCGTGATCGCATCGGCCAGAGGCTCGTGCCGCGAAAGCAAGCCCGCCACCAGAATGGTCAGCGAGAGCCCGCCGAGTACCTGCAGCACCATAAAGATCATGCCAAAGATCGTGGAGAACCAATGCGCTTCGAGAGACATGATCCAGTCGATCGAGAAGAAGGTTACGGTGAGGCCATAAAGGACCAGTCCCGGGCCGCTCAAACTTTCCAGGCGCACGGCCAGCGCGGGATCGCCGGTGCGATCCTGCTCGTCGGACCAGCGGTTCAATTGGCGCACCAAGGCCCACCAAACAGCGAAATAGATCACGTTGCGGAGCAGAAAAAACGGCAAGTTCAAATAGGGCTGCTTGAATTTGAGATCGGCGTCCGCGGCAACGAGATTGGGATGCGTCCAGGAATAGAGGCGGCCGAGTCCCAGAAGAAGAGGAACAGCTAGAGCCGTGAGCAGCGGCAGCGTGCGCGTGGCTGCTTCGAGCGGCCGGCGGATGGGCAATCCCCAAAATCCGCCGGTCAGGTGATGCACCATCAGAAAAGCAGCGCAACCGAGCGGAAACCCCAGCCAGAACACGAATCCCAGCAGATAAGAGCGGAAGAATTGTTCGGGAGCGCGTATACCGTCAAGTACCCCGAGAATGAGGGCGGCGATGCCCACAATAAGGGCGCGCCTCTGGATGCGATCGAAACGAGCGTCGAGCGTCTCGGCGGCCGTCATTGTGGTTGCCCCGTGAGCGCATTACTTTGGGATGCGGGAACATCCGCCGTCGAGCCATGCCGGCTCAATTGCAATGCGCGGATGTAGGCAGCGATACGCCAGCGGTCTTCGGGCGAAACTCGTGAGGCGTAGCTGTACATAAGCCCGAAGCCATTCGTGATCACATCGAAGAAATGCCCTGCGGGAGCCTGGCGCAAGCGTTCGATGTGGAAAGAGGGCGGCGACGGAAAACCGCGTTGCACGATCATTCCATTTCCGCTGCCGGTGTAATCGTGGCAAGGCGAACAGTAGATGTTGTATCGCTCGCGGCCGCGACTCAGATCGGCGGCAGTGATGGGGAAAGGGAAGAGATCGGAGGCCACGCCATTGACTCTGCCGGTGTAGAGGAGTTCGTCCGTACGCAATTGACCGCGCGCCACGGTGCCCTCGACGATCGGCCGTTCGGAACGGCCATCGGCAAAGAAGCTGCTCGGGTCTTCAGGAACGTACTTGGGCTGAACGTGCATGTCCTGACGGCAGCCGAGCAAAAGGGCGGAGAAGATCACGCACACCCACAGCGCGCTGCTCGCAGCGGGCGCGAAGTTGTGCCACTTAGAGTTCGGCTTCATAGACGCCAAATGGTTTCAGGCTCTCGAGAAATTGCCGGGTCGTGCCCAGGTCGAATTTTTTGTCGCGCGCCTTGATGCAGAGAAAGAAGCGCCCCCGCGTGGCCATGGCAAAACGCGGCACGTTGAAAAGAGGGTGATACGGGGTGGGCAGACCGTTCATCGCCAGCATTCCGAAAGTGGCCGCCAACGCCGCGCAGAGGATGGTCACTTCGAACGTGATGGGAATGAACGCGGGCCAGCTATTGTGCGGCTTGCCATCGATATTCAATGGGAAACTCAAGACATTGGCGTACCACTGCATAGAAAAACCGGCTGCGGCCCCGAACATTCCGGCCAACAAGACGACCAGCGGAAGACGCGTGCTCTCGAACCCCACTGCTTCGGCCAAGCCTTCAACGGGCATCGGCGAGAAAGCATCGATGCTGCGATAGCCGGCCGCGCGGGTGTGGTGGGCGGCATCGAGGAGCTGGTCAGGGCTCTCGAACTCCGCTACTAGTCCGTAAATGCGTTTCGTGGCCATGGCAATCGATTACAAGTCTTTACACTGCGCGCCGGTCAGGTCGCTGGAATCTCCGGGTTCGGATTTCGTATTTTTGCTAAATAGGTGGTTCGCGGGCGCGTATTGAGTTCCGCCAGCAGGCTATAGTCGCGCGTTTGCCGCTTTAGCCTGGAAACGCGGCTATTCGGATCGTTGATATTGCCGAAAATGATGGCTTGTGTCGGACAGGCCTGCTGGCAGGCGGTCTGGATCTCGCCGTCGCGCACGAGGCGATCTTCTTTTTCAGCGTTGATCTTGGCTTCATTAATGCGCTGCACGCAGTAAGTGCATTTCTCCATAACTCCGCGGCTGCGGACGGTGACGTCCGGATTGCGCAGGCCGTAGAGGCTTGGCGTCACCCAATCGGAGTAAAGCCTGAAATTAAAGCGCCGCACCTTGTAGGGGCAGTTATTCGAACAGTAGCGCGTGCCCACGCAGCGGTTGTAAACCATCTGGTTGAGGCCCTCGCGATCGTGCAGCGTGGCGCCGACGGGGCAAACCAGTTCACAGGGCGCCTGTTCGCACTGCATGCAAGGGATGGGCTGAAAGTAGGTCTCCGGATTTTCCAGGTTGCCGCGATAATAATTGTCCACGCGAATCCACTGCATATCGCGTCCGGCCATGACCTCGTATTTGCCAACGACGGGGATATTATTTTCCGCGTAACACGCGACCACGCAGGCTTCGCAGCCCATGCATCGGCTCAGGTCGATGGACATGCCCCAGGCATACCCTTCGTATTTGTACGGCTGATAGAGGGAAAGCCCGGCGTTCACGTCTTTGTCGGCTTCCCTGGCAAATTGCGGATTCTTGCGGAATTCCTCGAGCGAGGCGATGCGCACCAGGTCTCGCGCGAAGGCATTTTCGCTTTCTTCTTCCACCTGCTGATGGTTGCGGTCAATCGGATGATGAATCTGCGTCTCGGCCAACAGGTAATTCCGGCCGGTCTTCTCGATCTGGAGGCCATTGGCGACAGAGGGCGCGGAGGAAGTGCGCAGGAGATAGCCATTCAATCCGAATCCTGTGCCGACGTGACCTGCGCGCCTGCGCCCATATCCCAGCGTCACGGTGGCGGAATTTTCCGCGTGGCCCGGCAGAGCCCACACAGGCCCGCTGGCTTTCCAGCCGCCGATATTGAAATTCGCGACATCGCCTGTAGTGAGGCCGAGGCGCCAGGCGGTAGCCGGGCTAAGCGTAACCACGTTGTCCCAAGTGATTTGGGTCAGAGGTTTGGGCAGCTCCTGCAGCCAACCGCTATTGGCCCAGCGGCCATCGCCGATGGTTGGATCGGGCCTGAAAACGACCTCAATGGTTTGTTCATTGAGCTTTGGAGGATCAGGCAACTTGCCATAATCGAGAGTCAACTTGGGGGAAACCGATGGAAGCGCGGTTCCGGCCATCAGGCCGTCGTTTAATGTCTTTTCCCAGAAAGTCTCGAATTCCGCGCCGGAAAGCTGCGAATGTTGGGCCCTCCAATAGTCACGCACCAAATCGTGATCGGATTTGCCGATTTCGCCCGAGAGCACATGGAGCACTTCGTGGAGCGATCGGCCGTGATACAGCGGAGCAATCAGCGGCTGAATGATTCCGACCGTACCGTCGTAGGCACGGGCATCGCCCCAGGTTTCCAGAAAATGGGTCTGAGGAATGTGCCAATGACAAATTTCGGCAGTCTCGTCGTCGTAGAGGCCGCAGTGAATGCGGAGCGGCACCTTCAGGAGTTGTTGCGCGAACTGCAGATCGGCAGGCGCGGTAAAGACGGGATTGCTGCCGAGAATCAATAACGTGGACACTTGCCCCGCTTCGATGTCTTTCACCAATTCGGGCAGCGAGTCGTTTTCCGGGGTCAGTTCGATTGGATCGGTATAAACGACGGTTTGGGCGACATTCCCCAGAGCCGCATTCATAGCATGCGCCAGCGCGTGCACGGCGGGAGGCTGCGAAGCTCCCGCCACAACCAGAGAAGATCCGAGATGGCTTTGCAGATCACGCACGATCGCTTTCAGCCACGAATCCGGAACGGTGGAACCCGAACTTTGCAGCGGAAGCCCGAGAGCCGCCGCCAGAGCCCGCGCAAAGTTCTCGATTTCGCCGCAGCGAACCGGAAGACGATGATCCGCCATGGCGCCGGTAATCGAAGGCGTACTCTCGACGACGTAGAGGCGATTCATCTGCGCGCTGGGCGTCTCGATGCCGCGCCAATTCGCGAAATCGCGCGCATAGCGGAGGCTGGCGGCGCCATCATTGAGAAAATCGCAATCGAGAGAGACGACAACAGCGGCTTTATCGAAGCGATAGACCGAATTCACATTGCGCCCAAAGGCGAGCCGCGCCCCTGCATGCGCCGCGTAGTTGCCGCAGGGTTCGTGCACATACCATTTAGCATTTGGGAATTGTGCGAGCAGGGAATGCATCTGCGCAGCAAAGGTGGGCGAGGAGGTCGTCTCCGTGAGAATCCGCAGGCCGGCTCCCTTGGTGCTCGTTAAATTGGCGCGGAGATCATCGGCCATGGCCAGGAACGCGGGCCAATCGCTGATGCGTCCTTCGCGCAGTACTGTCTGGGAGCGATCCGGGTCCCAGAGCGTCAGCACCGAGGCCTGGCAAAAAATGTTGCTGGCCCCCAAGCTCCCGGGATGATCGGGATTTCCTTCTGCTTTGGTGGGCCTGCCCATCTGGCTTTCCACGAGCAGACCGATGGCCACGCCGCGATCCACCATGGACGTGGCGTAGAAAAGGGGCTTGCCGGGAATGATCTCTTCGGGAGCTCGCACGTAAGGGACAATCTTCTCGGCGGGGAGTTTCGTGCAGGCGGTAAGCCCCGACAGAGCGGCCGACGCGGCCATCAACTTCAAAACCTGGCGCCGACTCAGCCCTCTTTGGGAGGAGTGTGCGTGGCTCTGGGGCTCTTTTTCCGGATCGTTGGGAAATTCATTGTGCAGAAAAGCCTGGTATTCCGGCGTGAAGGCAAGCTCATCCATGCTGCGCCAGAGGCGTTGCGCACCGTCCTGCTTGAGCTTCGCAGCGATGGCTTCAAGATCTAGACGCGTTCTTGATTCCGGATGCATTCTGTCGATACGAACTCACTCTCGATTCGCACGGAACATGGCTTGCCGTTCAGCGATGGCAGGTCCAGCAATCCGTCAGCGAATAAATTTTGTAGTCCTTCATCAATCTCTTGCCGAGTTCCACTTGATTCGCGGGCGGCTGATAAGAAATGCTGAAAACTTCCTCCTTCGGCCGCACGTTATTTTCCGGATGCCTATGACAATCGAGGCACCAGTCCATCTTCATGGAGTTCTGCGCCCAGGTCAGGGGCATGGCGCCGATTGGGCCGTGACACGTGGTGCACCCAATGCCCTTGGCTACGTGGATGCTGTGATCGAAGTAAACAAACTGAGGCAGCGCATTCACCCGTACCCATTCGATGGAGCGATCCTCGCGAAAACTCTGGCGGACCGGCTCGAGCATGGGGCTGTTTTTCCAGATCTGGGAATGGCAGGTCATGCACGTTTCGGTTGGGGGCAGTCCCGCGAATGATGAACTTTCCACCGATGTATGGCAGTAGCGGCAGTCGATCCCCAGTTCCGCGGTGTGATGTTTATGGCTGAAAGGCACGGGCTGCACTTTGGGCACGTTGGCTTCGGTGACGTAGGGCGAGCCGTCGATCCAGTAGGGAATAAGGCCACCCACAGCCACCAGCAGGAAAAAACCATAGATGGTCAGCCGCGAAATCAGATTGGTGCTGTGATGGAATACTTGTGGCATAGTCGCCGGCCAACCAGCCGCTTGGCTTCTTTTTCTCTATCTTCTTTCTTTATCTTCTTTCGCCCTCGGTTTCAGTAACCAGGCTTCTCATTTCAAAAATCGAGATCATCGGCAAGTAGCGGATGAAGAGATAGAGCAACGTCAAGAAAAGCCCGATCGATCCGAAAAGCGTCATCCAATCCCACCGCGTGGGCGCGTACATGCGCCAGATGGAGGGCACGAAATCGCGATGCAGGCTGATCACCACGATGACGAAGCGCTCGAGCCACATGCCGCAATTGACGATCAGGGCCACGGCGAAAAGCGACGCTGGATGGGTACGCACGCGGCGCGACCAAAGCGCCTGCGGAATCACGATGTTGAAGGCAATCAAGGACCAATAGACGGCGGCATAGGGGCCGGTCATGCGGTTCATGGTGACGTAACGCTCGTAGATATCCGCGCTGTAAAAGGCCATGAACGCTTCCATCATGTAGCCGTAAGCGACGATCATCCCTGTGGCCAGCATGATCTTTCCCATGTTGTCGAGATGGCGCAGGGTGATGAAATCTTCCAGTCCATAAAATTTGCGCAAGGGAATCGCCAGGCACAGCACCATGGCAAAACCGGAATAGATCGCGCCGGCGACGAAATAGGGGGGAAATATGGTGGTGTGCCAGCCGGGAACGATGGCCACGGCAAAATCGAAACTCACCACGGTATGTACCGAGATCACCAGAGGGGTCGCGAGGCCGGCCAGAAGCAGCGAGGTCGTCTCATAACGCTTCCAGTGCACGGCGGAGCCGCGCCAGCCCATGGCTAGAAATCCGTAGATGATCTGCTTCGCGCGAGTGCGGGCGCGATCGCGCAGCGTGGCCAAATCAGGAATCAAGCCGACGAACCAGAACAAGAGCGAAACCGTGAGATAGGTGGAGACCGCGAACACGTCCCAGACCAGGGGGCTGCGGAATTGCGGCCAATACCACATCGTATTGGGATATGGGAACAACCAATAGGCAAGCCAAGGGCGCCCCAGGTGGAGCACCGGGAACATTCCCGCGCAAAGCACCGCAAAAATGGTCATGGCTTCGGCGGTACGGTTGATGGATGTGCGCCACTTCTGATGTAACAGCAGCAGAATCGCGGAGATCAGAGTGCCGGCGTGTCCGATGCCGATCCACCAAACGAAATTCACGATGGCGAAGCCCCAGCCGACGGGGATGTTGACGCCCCAGATCCCCACGCCAATGGCGAAGAGCACCGTCACCGCATAGAGAAGCATCAGCAGCAGCAGTAAAGAAACGCCGAATCCCAGGAACCATCCCGGCCGCCTGCGCTGGCCCAGAACGATCGAGCTGATCTTGTCGGTGACTGTCGAAATCGTGTAGCCCGGTTCGATCACCGGTGGCTGGCTGATTTCGGCCGCGCCTTCGAGAGGGTCAGATTCCACGTGGATTGTCCTAGAGAGGAGATGGATGATTTCAACGGCTGTTAAGTTACATGGAAAGTGGCGATGCCGTCGACCCCGAGTGGGTAGACTAACGCGTTCCTATTTAGCCTGCTTTGCGGCGCTTGCGTGCCACCGCGGCTAGGGCTGGGCGACTGACCTCTGGCCGAGCTGCCTCTCGCTTATTGGTGGCGGCCAGGCTTTTCTTTAACGCTTGCATGATGTCGATTACGGGCGCGCGCGGCGCTTCCGGTGCGGCGGCGACCGATCGGCCCTTCAATTTGGCCTCGATCAAGGCATTGAGCCGCTCCTGAAACTCATCCCGGTACTCCTTGGGGTTGAAATCCGCCGCAAGGCTTTGCACCAATTGCTCGGCTAATTTGACTTCTTGCGGATTGAGTTTCGTGTCGTCGTGCTTCCCGTACTCCTCAACGTTGGCAATTTCGTTGCTGTAAAACATCGTATGGAGCGTCAGCCCGTGCTTGCGCGGCCTGAGGAAGACGGTGTACTCGCGCTGGTGCATGGTTAGTTTCGCCACGCCCATGCGATTGGTGTCCTCCAGCGCTTTAGACAGCAGGCGATAGGCCTTCGCGCCTGGGGCTTCGGGAACCGCAAGGAAGGAGGAATCGAAATAGATAGGATCCACCTGGCTTTCGTCGACGAACGCCAGAATATCCATGGTTTGGCCCGAGGCCGGAGTAATTTTCCTGATCTCCTCGGGCTCCACGAGGACATATTGTCCTTTTTCGTATTCGTACCCTTTGATGACCTCCGATCGCTCGACGAAACGATTGCAGGTAGGGCAAAACAGCGGCTGCTTGAGCCGCGTATGGCACTTGTTATGGAGTTGGTGCAGCGCAATCCGTCTGGGACGCGCCGCGGCATAGAGACGAATAGGAATCGAAACCAGCCCGAAGGTGATGCTGCCTCTCCATATCGCAGTTGGCATCGAAGATTTCTCGGCAAAAGCTTACCGAGCGGGGCTGCGGACTCTATCCGTGAAAGACCGGAGAGGGTCCCCGGTTTGCCTGTAGTTGTCGAATCGCGCCAGACCGGGAATCCCGACTCAGCAGATGGGTGTAACGCTCACCATAGTTCGCGATCACGCAGCAATTTTCGTGCGCTCCTACACGGAACAATCGATTCAGGAACTTGGCCGCGACTCATAGTGTGGGTGGAGAGCTTGGCCGAGCCGGCAAGGAGTAGGACGCCCGGCGGCAAGAAGGAGAAGAGATATGCCTCAACAAAAAGAGAACTTGCGTGTCGCCATTATAGCGACCGATGACTTCGAAGAAATCGAAATGACCGACCCACGGAAATTTCTGGAATCTCAGGGCGCCAAGACGGTGTTGATCGCGCCACATGCGGGAAAGATTCGAGCCATGCGCCACGATGAAAAGTCCGGGGAATACCAGGTGGATCAAACTCTGGAGCAAGCGAATCCGGATGAGTTTGACGCGCTCTTGCTTCCCGGCGGAGCGCTCAATGCGGATGCGCTTCGCGTGGAGCGCAAGGCACAAGAGTTCGCGCGTGATTTCGACCGGCAGATGAAACCGATTGCCGTGATCTGCCACGGCCCCTGGCTGCTGGTTTCGGCCGGGATCGTCAGGGGACGGACGCTCACAAGCTACCATACGATAAAGGACGATCTAGTGAACGCTGGCGCGCAGTGGGTTGATTCGGATGCCGTGGTGGATCGCAATTGGGTCTCCAGCAGGCAGCCCAGCGACATTCCCAAGTTCAACGAGAAAATTAAGGAGCTTTTCTGGGGAGGGGCCGGGCGAGAGCAGCCTCGTGCAAAAGCCGCATTCAAATAGGCATTCACGCACCAAGTCACTCTCCGGGATAGAATAAGGGTCGCGCGGCTATGCTCTTCGGTAGCCGCCGGCCCGTTCTTATTTTCCGGGAGTGCGCTTGACCGCAGAGCGGCACAGCAAGCTCGACTGGGTGGATGTCTTTTGGCTCCTTTTCCTGTTGGGACTGGCATTGCTGCCTCCCGTCCGGGAGGTACACAAGCAACTCATTCTCGTGGCGATCGGCATTCTGCAGCTTTTCGAGGGCCGGCTCGTCGAGCAGATACCGAAAAGAGGGCAGAGTTATGCGGTGCTGTTGAAGATCCTGCTGGCCATGCTGCTCATCAGCCATACAGGCGACGTCGGAATTAATAGCAGCTACTATCCCATTTTTTACCTTCCTGTTGTTACCGCCGCGGTTTATTTCGATCCCTGGCTGACTCTGGCGTGGACGCTGATCGCTTCGGCCGCTTATTGCTCTTATCTCTTACCCGCATTGCAGGAATACGATCTCGCCCCCGGCGCCGAAGCGGAATTGGCGCTGCGTATCTTGTTTTTCTTTCTGGCCGCCATGGTGGTGAATCGATTCGCCATGGAGAATAATCGCCAGAAGCGGCGCTATCAAATGGTTGCCGAGCAGCTGGCCAAAGCCAATCGCGAACTGGAGCAAGCTCAGGCGGAAGCGCGCCGTTCCGAACGCCTTGCCGCGCTGGGCCAACTCTCCGCCGGTCTGGCACACGAAATCCGCAATCCGCTGGGAATCATCAAGGGTTCGGCGGAAATGCTGAACCAAAGGCTCCGCAGCGCGGAACCTCTGGCGGCGGAGTTGGCTGGATATATTTCCACGGAAGTGAACCGTCTCAGCGCCCTGGTGAGCCGATTTTTGGATTTCGCGCGGCCGCTTCGCATTGAAACGCGAGCCTGTTCGGTTCCCGAGATTGTGGATCGAGCGCTCCGGGCGGTGGCCGCCAATTGGGGCGGACCGGAGATTAGAATCGAGCGCCAGTTTCAACGGGATTTGCCGTACGCCGCCGTGGACGAGAATCTTTGCGAGCAGGTATTCGTGAATCTGGTACAGAATGCCTACGATGCCATGAGTGAGAGTGGCGGCAGGCTGCGCATTTCGATCGCTCTGGGCGCCCGAGGCGAGCGGCGGGGCATCGAGGTGCGAGTGACGGATTCGGGTCCAGGAATTCCCGCCGAGCTTCGCGAGCACATTTTCAACCCATTCTTCACCACCAAGAAAAGCGGGGTGGGCCTGGGCCTCTCCATCGTGTCGAAAATCGTGGACGAGCACCGCGGCTCTATAGAACTTCTCGATGGCCGGCCAGCTGCGTGGAGAATCCGGAGCCTGTTTCGTGATCTTCCTGCCGCTGGCGGAACAGGCCGTAGTTTCGGAAGCGGAGGCGGCCTCCAGGGCTTGATCGCGTGGCCGCTATTCTCATCGTCGAAGACGAAGCGCGCATGCGCCGGCTGCTTGAACTGGACCTCGGTGAGGCCGGCTATCAGACCTTCTCGGCTGCCGATGCGGAGAAAGGGCTGGATATGCTCCGCCGCGAGCAGATCGATCTGGTGCTCACGGACTTAAAACTGCCCGGCCTGGGCGGTCTGGAATTCCTGCAAGCCGCCAAGCGTCTGAATGGAGCTTTGCCGGTCGTGGTAATGACGGCGTATGGCTCAGTCGAGACCGCCGTGGAAGCGATGAAGGCGGGAGCCAGCGATTATGTCTTGAAGCCATTTGCCCTCGCGGAAATGCGCTTAGTAGTGCAAAAAGAACTGGACGTCAGGCGTCTACGCGAAGAGAACCTCAGCCTCCGAGAAGCCCTTGGCCGGCAATATAACTATCCCAATATCGTCGCCCGCAGCCCGAAAATGCAGGAAGTTCTGGCGCTGGCGGAGCGCGTGGCCGCGACACCTTCCACGGTGCTCATCGGAGGGGAGAGCGGCGTCGGAAAAGACCTGATCGCGCGGCTGATTCACCAGCGCTCCAGCCGGGCGTCAGGTCCCTTTATCAAGATCAATAGCACCGCCATTCCGGAGAATCTGCTGGAAAGCGAGCTTTTCGGCTACGAAAAGGGGGCCTTTACCGGCGCGACCACAACCAAGCCGGGAAAATTCGAACTGGCCGACAAGGGCACGCTTTTTCTGGATGAAATCGGCGATATTCCCCTGACGATACAGGTCAAGCTGCTGCGCGTGCTGCAGGAACGCGAATTCGAAAGGCTTGGCGGTATCCGCACCATTAAAGTGGACGTGCGGCTCATCGCGGCCACCAATCGCGATCTGCGCGCGGCCCTCGAACAAGGCACATTTCGCGAAGACCTCTATTACCGGTTGAATGTCGTGCCCATCGATATACCGCCCCTTCGCGAACACAAGGAAGACATCCCGGAGCTTGCAAATCTTTTTCTCTCCCGGCTGGCAGAGAAATCCAACAAGAAGCTCGAGGGCATCAAGCCTGAGGCATTGCGAAAACTCATGGATTTCCACTGGCCGGGTAACGTCCGCGAATTGGAGAATATCGTCGAACGCGCCTGTGCGCTGGCCACTGGTCCCTCCATTGGACCGAGCGACATCCAAATGGATCACCTGCCGGAGCGAAACCACCTCGGACCGGCGGCGCTTTTGCCCGAAGGCAAAACTCTCGACCAGTGGGAAGACGAAATCATTCGCGAGGCCTATAGGCGGGCTAACGGCAACAAAAGCGAAGCGGCGCGGATGTTAGGTCTTTCCCGCAATGCGCTGCGCTACCGCCTGGAAAAGATCGGCATTGCCGACGAAGCTCCGAAGACGCCGCAAGATTGACGCAAACCCCATTTAGTCCCCCATTCAGTCCAAGGATTCGCTACAGAAACCTCAAGAATGGGCCGGGCGAGTCGGTGGCTGAAAAGCACCAGATGGTGATTTTCGGCCATGGCTTCAGTTTATGCTCGGATTGCTGATGGCTTAAGTCCCTGAATCCAAGCATGATAGTCCGGCTTTAATGAGACGCTTTGGCATGCCGCGTGCCCTTTATCATGCTGGGAAGGTCGATGAGGTGGCCCATGAGAACGAACCGAGTTGGTCTTTTGGCAATCCCGCTTCTCGTGCTTTTTGCGGGGATTCCGGCAGCGGCCCAAGCGCCCCCAGGTCCGGCACCGTCTGCGGCACCAGCTTCTCCAACTGTGGAAGCCGGTAACGATAATACCCATGGCGTGGCCCGGGTAAGTTTCATCCATGGCGACGTCACGATGCAGAGAGGCGACTCCGGCGATTTCTCATCGGTGGCCTTGAATACGCCGCTGATGACTGGGGACAAAGTTGCGACGGGCGACGCTTCACGAACCGAGCTGCAGCTCGACTACGCGAATATTTTGCGCTTGGATCAGAATGCTCAAGCGACTATCGCCACGCTGGAGAACAATCGCATTCAAGTTCAGGTCAGCCAGGGGCTGGCTTTTTATTCGGTGCTGAAGGGCTCTCAGGCGGACGTAGAGATTGACACGCCCAACGTTTCCCTCCATCCGACTCGAGAGGGGCGGTATCGGGTTCAGGTGAATTCGGATGGTGACAGCCTGGTAACCGTCAACGATGGCGAAGCACAAGTTTCGACGTCTGAAGGCAGTACCACGGTTAAAAGAGGGCAGCTTATTACCGTCCGAGGTACGGGTACGGACGCGCAATATAAGGTCACCGAGGCCCCGAATGTCGACGAGTGGGATAAATGGAACCGAGATCGCGACGATACCATCTACAACGCGACCGCCTATCAGAAGACGAACCGCTATTACACTGGCGCCGGCGACCTCGATGCTCACGGCACGTGGAGCGAGGTTCCCGATTACGGCCAGGTTTGGGTTCCTCGAGTTGATTCTGACTGGGCGCCATATCGAGACGGCCGCTGGGTCTGGGAGCCGTATTGGGGTTGGACTTGGGTTTCCGCTGAGCCCTGGGGTTGGGCGCCATATCACTATGGCCGCTGGTTCCTCTCGGGCGGAGCATGGGCTTGGTGGCCCGGCCCGATCTATCCCGCGTATCGTCCGATCTGGGCGCCTGCCTATGTCTCTTTCTTCGGATTTGGCGGAGGCGTGGGCTTCGGCGTCGGATTTGGATTCGGCTCGATTGGCTGGTTCCCCATAGGGCCCTGTGATTTCTTCCATCCGTGGTGGGGCGGTTTTCGCGACCGCTTCGGGGTCGTGGGATTCGACCGTATCGGCGGCTTTCGCGAAGGAATCGCCCCGCTGCACGGTGGGGATCGCTTTTCGAATGCTCGTGACGTGCTCGTAAACGATCGGCTGCGTCAGGGGGTCTCGGGAGTTCCCGCGGGAAGCTTTGGCCGCGGCGGAGTGGCAGCAAGGACCGTAGCGGCGGCAGACGTGCGTGGCGGGCGCGTGATGACGGGCAACTTACCGGTTGTGCCCACTCGCGACAGTCTCCGCACCTCTGAGCGTCCGGTCAATTCCGCGGTTGCTTCGCGAATGAGCGCGCAGCATAGTTTCCCCTCGAGGACCACGTCGGCAGCGCGTCCGGAGTCTTTTTCCTCTCAAGCCGCGCGCGTGAATGAATCCATCCAGCGCAGCGGTCAATTCCAGGCCGTCAACGGTTCGGGAACCTCTCGGTCCACGAACGAAAATATCCGGAACTCCACGAGCTCATCTTCGGCTACGCAAGGCCAGGCGCGGAGCGGCCAGTCATTTGGATCACAAGCTGGTGGATCACAAGGCAATCGTGAATCACAAGGAAATCGCGGCAGCGTTCAGGGGCAGACTGGCCAAGGCCAGAATGCCAACGGATGGGAGCGCTTTGGGAATAGCGGCGCTAGCTCAGCGGCCCGGCAGCCGTCGGTGCAGCCGGAGTCTCGCGCAAGCACGAACCCAGGCGCCGCCTCTAGTGGGGCATTCAATCGTGGTAATTCGTCCGCGTCGGAAGGCTGGCAGCGCTTCTCTGGTTCCAATGGATCTGCCGCAGCTTCGCCGAACCGCGGTTATGCTTCGCCATCCAGCGGCGCCCGGCCGACACTGGATATGAATAAGCCCATCGTGAACGAGCGTTCGTATCGAAGCAGTGGCGATAGCTACGCCGGAGCGAATCGCGGGAGTTCCGCGCCGGCTTATCGTCCGAGTCAGAGCTATTCGACGCCAAGCTATCGCAGTTATCCATCAAACTCGGCGCCATCCTATCGCAGCGCTCCGGCGCCACGCTCGTATAGCTCCGGAAGCTCTGGCGGATCTCGCGGTGGTGGCGGTTACTCAGGCGGCGGCAGCCGGGGAGGCGGCGGGGGTTCCCGAGGCGGCTCTTCCGGCGGTCGTTCGGGAGGTTCCTCGCGCGGTCGTTAACAAAAAAGCAGAGCAAAGCAGAGTGGCGCGGTCTTCCGGCTCCGGAGGGCCGCGCTCTTTTTTGGAGGCTAACTCGCTAGCGGTGCGTTTCGATTTCTCCGACGGGCATCCACGGCTGAGCCATGCCGCGCCATTTAATGGGCCGAATGAGTTCTGTCCGCTATACTTCTCAGGTCCTTGAACGTGAAGGAACATGTATCCATTCATTCATATCGGCCCTTTAACGCTGGGAACGTACGGGATCATGGTCGCTACCGGCCTGATCTGTGCTTTCTTTGTGATCCGCGCGGACCTACGCCGCAGAGGCTATGGCGCCGACGCCGAAAACATCATCGGCACCACCGGTTTGGCCGGCCTCGTGGGCGCGCGGCTTTATCATCTGCTGGAGACGCCTTCGGAATTTTTTGCCCATCCCTTGCCATTGCTCTTCAGCACCATGGGCTTCGCTTGGTTTGGCGCGGTGATCGGCGGGTTTGTGGCTCTGGCGCTGCTGGCGCGGCATTACCAAATGAAGATTCTGCTAATGCTCGACATAGCGTCTCCCGCCGCGGCGATTGGGTACGGTGTTGGCCGCATCGGTTGTCTGATCTCCGGAGACGGAGATTACGGAATTCCTACGTCGCTGCCCTGGGGCATGAGTTTTCCGAACGGCCTCGTCCCCACAACCGAGCGAGTTCACCCGACGCCCATCTATGAATTTCTCGGCGCAATGTTGATTGGCTATATCTTGTGGCGGATCGGAGCGCGTTCCGTCGGAGGATTGCGGCCTGCCGGTGAAGTCTTCGCTTTTTACCTGATCCTCACGGGCATCGCGCGTTTTCTGGTGGAATTCATTCGCATCAATCCGCATTCATTTTACGGCTTGACCAACGCGCAAGCCGCCAGCATCGCTTCGATTCTTGCCGGTATGTTGCTATTCCTCAGTTTGTTGCGAAGAATCCGTCCGCAAACGGTGATCTAACCTGGGGAAATAATGGGTTTGTTTTCTGCTGAGGGGCGAACTAGAGCATCTGCCGCAGCACGTACGGCAAGATCCCGCCATGACGGTAGTAGGCAACTTCTTCCGGGGTGTCCGCGCGCGCCACGACTTCGAACTCCTTCGTCGCTCCGCGATCGTCGCGGACGTGCACGCGGAGTTTTGCTCGCGGCGCCAATTTGCTGACGCCTTCTATGGTGAAAGATTCATGACCGCTGAGCCCGAGCGATGCTGCCGTCTCTCCGGGCTTGAATTCCAGCGGCAGCACGCCCATGCCCACCAGGTTGCTGCGGTGAATTCGCTCATAGCTTTCCGCAATCACGGCCCGCACGCCGAGGAGAAGCGTGCCCTTCGCCGCCCAATCGCGTGAAGAGCCGGCGCCGTACTCCTTGCCCGCAAGCACCATGAGCGGAACGCCTTCCTGCTTATAACGCATGGCGGCATCATAAATAGTCATTTTGTCGCCACTGGGCTGATGCAGGGTCCAGCCGCCTTCCGTGCCGGGAGCAAGTTGATTGCGCAGGCGAATATTCGCGAATGTGCCGCGCATCATCACTTCGTGATTGCCGCGGCGAGCGCCATAGGAATTGAATTCCGATGGCTTGACTCCGTTGGCAATCAGATATTTGCCCGCTGGGCCGTCGGGCTGGATCGAGCCTGCGGGTGAGATATGGTCGGTCGTGACGCTATGACCGAGCACCGCCAGAACTCGTGCATTCCGGATGTCGGTGAGCTCCGGAGGGTTCTTGGGCATTTCGTCGAAAAAGGGCGGGCACTTGATGTAAGTGGACTTGGCCTCCCAGGCGTACAGGTCCCCTTCCGGCACCTGCAGCCCGCGCCAGCGATCATCGCCTTCAAAAATTGCGCTGTATTCTTTTCGGTACATCTCCGTGGTGACGGCCGTGCGCACGGTGTCTTCCACTTCTTTGGGCGTCGGCCAAATATCGCGGAGGTAGACGGGCTTCCCGCTGCGGTCATTGCCCAAGGACTCGGTGGCCATATCGAAATCCATACGGCCGGCGAGAGCATAAGCGACCACCAGCGGCGGCGAGGCCAGATAATTCGCGCGCACCAGCGGATGAATGCGGCCCTCGAAATTACGGTTACCGCTGAGCACGGATACGGCCACCAAGCTATTTTCTTTGATCGCGGAACCAATCGCTTCAGGAAGCGGCCCGCTATTGCCGATGCACGTGGTGCAGCCGAAGCCGACCAGATGAAAGTTGAGTTTTTCGAGATAAGGGGTGAGCCCGGAGGCTTTTAGATAATCGGTGACTACTTTCGAACCGGGCGCCAGGCTCGTCTTCACCCAGGGCTTGGATTCGAGACCGCGCTCGACGGCTTTTTTCGCCACCAGTCCCGCACCCAGCATCAAGGAAGGGTTCGAGGTGTTGGTGCAGCTGGTGATCGCAGCGATCACCACGGAGCCATTGGAGAGCTCGAAGCGATCGCCGTTGTTCTTGACTTCAACGTGCTTCGAGGCGGTGCCTTCCATGGCTTTCGCAAAGGAACTTTTCGCCTGCCGCAGCGGCACGCGGTCCTGCGGGCGTTTGGGACCGGCCAAGGTCGGCTCGATTTTGCCGAGATCGAGCTCCAGCGTGTCGGAAAACAGCGGGTCCGGAGTCTGGTCGGTGCGGAAGAGACCCTGCATCTTGCTGTAGGCCTCGACCAGCGCCTGGCGCTCGGCGCTGCGGCCGGTGAATCGCAGGTAGGCCAGCGTCTCGGAGTCCACGGGAAAGAACCCCATCGTGGCGCCATATTCCGGCGCCATATTGGCGATGGTGGCGCGATCCGGCAGCGTGAGATTGGTGAGTCCAGTGCCGTAGAATTCGACGAATTGTCCGACGACGCCTTTCTTGCGCAACATCTCGGTGACGGTGAGCACGAGATCGGTGGCCGTCGCGCCTTCCGGCAAGCGGCCATGCAGCTTGAACCCCACCACGTCAGGAACCAGCATGGAGAGCGGCTGGCCAAGCATGGCAGCCTCGGCTTCAATGCCTCCGACGCCCCAGCCAAAGACGCCCAGCCCATTGACCATGGTTGTGTGGGAATCGGTTCCCACGAGCGAATCAGGATAAGCGGCTGGCCGGCCATCAGGCGTGCGGTCGCAGACCACGCGCGCGAGGTATTCCAGGTTTACCTGATGGCAAATGCCCGTGTCGGGCGGAACGACCGCAAAATTTCGAAAAGCGTTCTGGCCCCAGCGCAGGAATTGATAGCGCTCCACGTTACGCTGAAACTCCAATTGTGCGTTGAAGGCAAAGGCCATGTCGCTGCCGAACTTGTCGACCTGCACGGAGTGATCGATCACGAGTTCGGCGGGAAGCAGAGGATTGATCTTTTTGGCGTCGCCGCCCATTCTTGCGATGGCATCGCGCATGGCTGCAAGATCGGCAACCGCGGGAACGCCGGTAAAATCCTGCAACAGCACTCGTGCCGGCATGAAGGCGATTTCCGCGCGCCGGTCGGTGGTGGGCTGCCATTCCGCAAGCGCCTCGATGTCTTTGGCGTGGACGAATCGGCCGTCCTCTTGCCGCAGCAGGTTCTCGAGCAAAATGCGAATCGAGAATGGGAGTTGACCCACATGGCCGATCCCTCTGCGTTCCAGGGCCTCGAGGCGATGGATTTCGTAGCTCTGCTTGCCTATCGTAAGCGTGTCGCGGGCGCCAAACGAATTCTTTGAGGCTGCCATGGTTCGGAATCCTCTCTGACCACTGGCCTTATGCTAATCGATATAACTTTGCATCATAACGCAAACAGCGGGGAGCTGTATGCAGCCCCAGGGCATCTCATTTACCCGCACGCCGCGGTGATTTCGACGGCGCTGCGTCAGATCGTCTAGAATACTTCAAGCGCACGGCGTCGCACGGGTTCGGGCGGCCCACCCGCGCTGAGGTGGATTCTCTTGAAGGTTGTCTTAATCTCGACCTACGAGCTTGGGCACCAGCCCTTTGGGTTGGCGTCGCCGGCCGCGTGGCTCCGCCGCAGCGGCGCGGAAGTCACCTGCCTCGATCTATCCCGCCAGCCCTTGCAGGAAGACGCGATCCGGGCAGCCGACGTTGTGGCGTTCTACGTTCCCATGCACACGGCCACGCGGCTGGCGATCCGTCTGATCGATCCCGTCCGGCGGCTGAATGCTCGCGCGCATCTCTGCTTTTACGGCCTATATGCTCCCGTGAACGAGGCCTATCTGCGCAGGCTCGGCGTGGAGACGATCATTGGCGGCGAGTTCGAGGCCGCATTGGCCGACACAATCGAGCAGCTTGCCGATAAGCGCGGCAGACAACGCGACGGAAATGGCTCGCAGGTGACTTCCTCGGCGGCAGAAGGGCACAATCCCATCTCGCTGGATCGTCTGGACTTCATTCTGCCGGACCGGGCCCAACTGCCGCCGCTCCGCGAATATGCACACCTGCTGATGCCCGAAGGAGGCTTCAAGGTCGCCGGTTATACCGAAGCCAGCCGCGGATGCAAACACCTTTGCCGCCATTGCCCGATCGTCCCTGTCTACAACGGAGTCTTCCGGATCGTGCAACGGGAAGTCGTCCTCGAAGATATCCGCCAGCAAGTCGATGCAGGCGCGGAGCACATTACCTTCGGCGATCCCGATTTCTTCAACGGGCCTACGCACGCGCTGGCCATCGTGGAGGCTGTGCACCGAGAATTTCCCCGGCTCAGCTATGACGTCACGATCAAGATCGAACACTTGCTGGGGCATGCGGGACACCTGCGTAAGCTGCGCGACACGGGCTGCCTGTTTGTGACCAGCGCCGTCGAATCCGTTGACGATTCCATTCTGGCGCGCCTGGCAAAGGGCCATACGCGCGCGGATTTTCTCACTGTCGTCGCGCTTTTCCGCGAACTGGGTTTGATTCTGCAGCCCACGTTTGTGCCGTTCACGCCGTGGACCTCGCCCTCGGGTTATCGTGAACTGCTGGCGCTCGTGGCCGATCAGGATTTGATAGAAAACGTCGCGTCCATCCAACTGGGAATCCGCCTGCTGATTCCGGCGGGCTCGCGGCTGCTGGAACTCGAAGAAGTTCGCAACGCAATTGGCGATTTCGATTCTTCCGGCCTCGTCTACCCTTGGGAACACACCGACGCTCGCATGGATTTGTTGTCGCGGCGTGTCCAGGAATTGGCCAGTGCCGGCGATCGGCTAAAGCGCTCGCGCACCGATATTTTCACGCGCATCTGGCAGACTGCGAATGAGCTGGCAGGCGAAAAACCTCTCAACCGCGATGGCGCCCTGAATGTGCCGGGGCGCAAAATCCCCCATTTCACCGAACCCTGGTATTGCTGCGCCGAACCAACCCAGGATCAATACGTTTCGATTACTTCGGATGCCCGGCCGCAGATGCAGTCCGATACGTTCTTCTGAAGATTTCGGGCCGAATTCGATGATTTCCAACGAACCGCAATTGCTGCTCTTGCTGGCGAGCAAGCTGGGTTATCAGACGCGCAGCTTCGCGGAAGCCGCGCGGCGGCTGGGCGTGGGCGTTATTATCGGCAGCGATCGCTGCCATCAACTCGAAGATCCATGGGCCGATGGAGCAGTGCCGCTTCATTTTGAAGAGCCGCGCAATGCCGCCGCGCTCCTTGCAGAAGCCGTTCGTGAAAGACCGATCGGCGCGATTCTCGCTTTAGGCGATCGCCAGACAGTCACCGCCGCCCACGCCGCCCGTCTGCTCAACCTAGCCTACAACTCTCCCGAGTCGGTTGAGAATTGCCGCAGCAAGCTGCGCCAGCGAGAAGTTTTGCAGCAGGCGGGCCTCCCGGTCCCGGATTTTTTTTCCTTCGCATTGGCGGAGCCGCGGGATTCCGTGCTGCGCCGGGTCAGTTTCCCTTGTGTGATCAAGCCGCTTAGGCTTGCCGCGAGCCAAGGCGTTATTCGGGCCAATAATCCCGCTGAATTTATGGCCGCGGTCGAGCGCATCGCTCGATTGCTTTCGTCTCCCGAATTGCAGGTTACCAGGGAGGCCGATCTCGATCGCTTGGTCGTCGAGCGGTATATCCCGGGAAGGGAATTTGCCCTCGAGGGGTATCTCGATGCGGGCCACTTATGCGTCTTGGCCTTGTTCGATAAGCCCGAGCCGCTCGAAGGTCCTTACTTTGAGGAATCGATCTACGTGACGCCGTCGCGGTTGCCCTCGGGCGTACAGGAGCAGATCTTTCGATGCGCCGCCGATTCCGTTCGCGCCCTTGGGCTGAGTGAAGGTCCTGTGCACGCGGAGTTTCGCCTGAATGATGACGGCCCCTGGATACTCGAAGTAGCGCCGCGTCCCATCGGCGGCCTTTGCTCGCGCGTTCTGCGCTTTGGCCCACAGAGAATCCTGCTGGAAGAATTGCTGATCCGCAAAGTCCTGGGGATGCCTGGTTCGGATATGCGGCGGGAACCCGATGCCGCAGGCGTGATGATGATTCCCGTGCCTCAGAGTGGCGTCTTCGAAAAAGTGGAGGGATTGCAAGAAGCGCTGGCGGTTCCCGGTATCAGCGAAATTCAAATCACGGCGCGACTTCACGACTTCATCGCCGCATGGCCGGAAGGATCGAGCTACCTGGGTTTTATTTTTGCCCGCGGCGGAACGCCGGATTTCGTAGAGGCGGCGTTGCGTGAAGCGCACGGCGCATTGCGATTTACAATTGCTTCCAGGCTGCCCGTGGCCCATCCGATCTCGGGCCAATCGTTTGCTTGAGCCGCTTGGGCAAAGGGCAGCTACTTCGTTTGAGCCTCGTCTCCGTGTCTTTGTGGCAGGTGTCGAATCCGGTGCGAAGCGAAGGGATACGAAAATTTATGCCTTCGCCCGCGGCGGGATATAGCCCTCGGGCAGCTTGGCTCCCTCGCCAAAAAAGAACTGCTCCATTTGTTCTTCCATAACCTTTTGGGATTGGGGGTCGAGTGGGTTGAGCCGGTATTCGTTCATGATCATCTTGGAATGTTCGATCCAGAGCTTCCAGGCTTCCTTGGAGACATTCTCGTAGATGCGCTGACCGAGTTCGCCCTTCCAGGGCACGCGGTCGAGGCCCTCCATTTTCCGGCCAAATTTCACACACGTCACCGTGTGCGAGCCGGACTGGCTGGGAGCCGTCCCCACGGGCTTTGCCGATCCACGACTCTCATCAGCCATATTCGCCTCCGGTCAACATAACCAATGCGCAATTCCAATCTCTAACCATACTGCATTGCGTGAGAAATTCCTAGGCGCTGCCGGAGAGGCTTTTCGGGAACTCGGGGGCGCGTAGCGACGCGGAGCTTGCTGTATTCTGTTTATCCTGTAAAAGGGGGTAATCTCTGAGGACCAGACTAGGCAGCCCAGAGGATTCCCATGCCGCTGACCTTCCAGCAGATTTCGCCCGGGTACTTGGAGGACGCGTATCAGGAGGAGTCGAATCGCCTTCGAGCGGGCGAGGCCGTGCAAAAGATGTGGGCGAAGCAGCCCAGCCTCTGGAAAGACGATGCCGAACACGCCCGCATCATCGCCAATCGACTTGGCTGGATCAGCGTGCTCGATTCCATGCGCGCGGAAGCGCCCGCGCTCCTGGATTTGGCGCGCGACGTTAAGGAATCTGGTCTGCGCGACATTGTCGTGCTGGGCATGGGGGGCTCGAGTCTCGCCGCCGAAGTTTTCTCGTTCACCTTCCCCGCGCCCCCGGGGCAACGTTTTTTCGTCCTGGATTCGACCGATCCCGCGTCTATCCTGCAGGTTGAGCGCTCCATCGACCTTGCGCATACTCTGTTTATCGTTGCCAGCAAATCCGGAAAAACCATCGAGACGCTCTCGCAGTTCTTCTATTTTCACCGCCGTCTCACTCAGGCAGGCGTTCGCCCCGAGGGCCGCAGTTTCCTTGCGATCACCGATGGCGGCTCTTATCTTGACCATTTAGCCGACGAATACAGCTTCCGGGTCACCTTTCGCAATCCTCCCGATATTGGCGGACGCTATTCGGCGCTCTCTTACTTCGGTCTGGTGCCCGCGGCGCTTTGGGGCGTCGATATCGGCGCCGTACTAGACAGCGCCACGGAAATGCGTGCCGCTTGTGGTCCGGAAGTCGAGGCCGATGCGAATCCGGCGTTTCAACTGGGATCTTTGCTCGGCGCGGCCGCTCGAAGAGGAGATGACAAACTCGTTTTACTCTCCACGCCGAAGTTAATTCCGTTGGGGAACTGGATCGAACAGCTCGTCGCGGAGAGCACCGGGAAAGAGGAGCGAGGGATTGTCCCGGTGGCAGGAGGGGTCGCGCCTCCGCTCGACGTGCTAGCGCGTGGGTGTGTTACCGCCGCTTTGGTGCTGGAAGGCGATGATCGGGCGTCGTTGGATGCCATCCTTCGCGCGCTCGAGCAGCGAAGAGCGCCCTTCGTCGAGATTCGCTTGAAGACGGCGGCGCAACTGGGCGCCGAATTCTTCAAATGGGAAGCGGCGACCGCGCTGGCCGGCGCTTCGCTGGCGATCGATCCTTTCGACGAGCCAAACGTCCAGGAAAGCAAAGACAATACCGCTCGGATTCTGGAGGCCTTCGAGAATTCCGGAGAGATGCCGTTGGGTTCTCCGCGCCTGGTGGAATCGGGCATCGAACTCTATGCCGACGGCGCGGTGCGTGGCGCCATTTCCACGTTGCAACTTAGCGCCGCGCTGCGCACTTTCTTTTCCGAGCGCCGCCCAGACGATTACCTCGCGATCCTTGCCTACGTGGCACGAGATGCCGCCAATGGCGCCGAGCTCGATGCTCTGCGCGCAACGCTCGGCGAGCGCCTCAGCCTGCCGGTGCTGCTCGGCTACGGGCCGCGTTACATGCACTCCATAGGGCAGCTTTATAAGGGCGGTCCAGACTCGGGAATGTTCCTGATGATCACTTCCGAGAAGGCCGAGGATTTGCCCATTCCGGGCGCGAAATATACGTTTGGCCAGCTCGAAATGGCGCAGGCCTTGGGTGACCTGCAGTCGCTCGGAAGGCTGGGCAAACCGGCGTTGCGCTTGCATCTTGTAGAAGGCGCTCTCGCCGGTTTGGCTGGCTTGCGCCGGGCGGTCGATCAAGTATTCTCCGCCTCTCGATCGGCAATTTGAGTAGGGCGCCGCGCGAGGTAATTGGGGGAACAGGAGCCGGAAGCGAAACGTTGCTGGCTGAGTCGATTTAGCGCATGAGCAAAGTAGCCGCGATTTTCTGGGATGTCGGTGGGGTGGTGCTCTCGAACGGATGGGATCATTCCGCCCGCGCCGAAGCCGCTCGTCGCTTCGGTCTGGACGCTAAGGAGTTCGAGGAGAGACATCGCAAGGCCGAAGAGGATCTGGAAACCGGGAAAATAACCCTGGAAACTTACCTCGACCGAACCGTCTTCTTCCGGGACCGGCCCTTCGCCAGAGATGAATTCAAAGAGTTCATCTTTGCGCAATCGACGGAAAACAGGGAAACGCGCGTTCTTCTCGACGAACTGACCGCCACGCGCCGTTATTTTATCGCCACGCTGAACAACGAATCCGAAGACCTCAATACGTATCGCATCCGCAAATTCGATTTAACGCGGAACTTCGAGGCTTTTTTTACGTCTTGCTATTTGCGAGCGCGCAAGCCCGATCCGCTGATCTACCGCCTCGCACTGGGAATCACGCAGCGCGCTCCCGAGGAGTGTATTTTTATCGACGACCGTCCCGCGAACCTCGATCCGGCCAAGGCCATCGGCATGCGCACGATTCTTTTTCGTTCTGCCGAGGAGTTACGCGCCTCACTGTTGGAGAGTGGCGTCCAGGCGGCGTTTGTAGGAGGATGATCTTATGGCGTCCATCAGCAATGATATTGCCGACACAGTAGCGCTCGACCCGCGCAGTTCCGTGGCGGTGGCCGATCCCTGCGCGATCGTGATTTTTGGAGCGTCCGGGGACCTCACGCGACGCAAGTTGATTCCAGCGCTCTTTGAATTAGCCTCCTGCGGCTCGCTGGCGCGCCGGTTTGCCATTATTGGTTTCGCGCGCAGCGGAATGAGCGATGCTGCCTTTCAGGATTCGGTGGCAGAGGCCATACGCCAGAATCCTGAAAGCTGCCGCGTGAGTGACGAGAGCATGCGGACTTTCGCGCAGTCCTTTGTCTACGTGGCCGGCGACTACGATCAGCCGGATTCATTTGAGAAGCTTTCGCACCGCCTGGAAGAGCTGGATCAGGAACGCCACCTGCAGGGCAATCGCCTGTACTATCTCGCGACGCCCCCGGCCGTTTACCCTAAGGTGGTCGCACAGATTCAGAAAGCCGGCCTGGCGCGGCCGGCGAATGGAAACTCCTGGGTTCGCATTATTGTCGAGAAACCGTTTGGGCGCGACCTTGCCTCGGCCAAAAATCTCAACCGCACGATTCTCGAAACCTTCGACGAGAGCCAGATCTATCGCATCGATCATTTCCTGGGGAAAGACACGGTCCAGAATCTTCTGGCACTTCGATTTGGGAACGGCATCTTTGAGCCGCTTTGGAATCGGAACTACGTCGACCACGTGCAAATCACCGCTGCGGAAAGCCTCGGCGTGGAGCAGCGGGCCGCCTTTTACGAAACGACAGGGGCCTTGCGGGATATGGTTCAGAGCCATCTCCTGCAGCTCGCTTCCTTCGTTGCAATCGAGCCGCCCTCGACCTTCGATGCCACCGCCGTGCGCAACGAGAAACTGAAAGTGCTGCAGGCCCTGCGGCCGTATACGCCGGATAGCGTCGCGGCTGATGTTGTCCCCGGCCAATACGGGCCAGGCCAGATCGACGGCCAGGACGTGGCCGGCTACCGCCAGGAGCCCGGTGTGAAGCCTGATTCCCAGACCGAGACGTTCGTCGCGGCCAAGCTCCTGATTGACAACTGGCGTTGGGCCGACGTTCCTTTTTATATTCGCACCGGGAAGCGCATGCCGCGCCGCGTCAGCGAGATCGCCATCAACTTCCGGCGCGCGCCTCACTTGTTGTTTCGCGGTCAGGGGATCGATACCAACACATTGGTGCTGAATATCCAGCCCGAAGAAGGCATCTCCATCGGCTTTCATGCCAAATTGCCGGGGCAGAACATGCGCCTGACCCGGGTGGCAATGGATTTCAGTTATCGCGCCGCTTTTGGCGCCAGCGAACGCAGCGCATATGCTACGCTCTTAAATGATTGCATGCGTGGAGACGCCACCCTCTTCGATCGCGCCGATGGAGTCGAGGCTGCCTGGGCTTTCGTGCAGCCGATCCTCGATGCCTGGGAGCACCGCGGCCGTTCCGTGCCTCTCTATTCCGCCGGAAGTTGGGGCCCCCGGGAAGCGGACGAGCTATTGAGCCGCGATGGACGGCACTGGCGCAAACCCTGATATGGTCCCGCGCGAGATCCTGCCCGGCGTATACGTTTGCTCTGATGCGGCCGAACTGGCCCGCACAGCGGCCCGCCGGTTCGTCGACTGGGCCTGGCAGAGCATCGCCAAGGACGGCAATTTCAATGTGGCCCTTTCGGGCGGTTCCACGCCTCAGGAACTCTATCGCCTTCTCGCCACCACTGAGTTTCGGGCCCAGGTAGATTGGCCGAGAGTGCATCTTTTCTGGGGCGACGAACGGGCCGTGCCTCCGGAAAGCCCGGAGAGCAACTACGGCAACGCCCGCCGCGAGCTTCTAGTCCGCGTGCCCATTCCTCCTTCCAACGTGCACCGCATGGAAGCGGAAGACGCCAATATCGGGCGTGCCGCCCACAATTATGAGAGGACACTACGCGAGTTTCTTCCGCTCGATGACCGCGGGTTCCCTCGCTTTCACCTGATTTTTCTGGGCTTGGGCAAGGAAGGACATACCGCCTCTCTTTTCCCCGGCTCCAAACTCTTACGCGAGACTTCCCGGTGGGTCAGCACTCCCATAGTGCCCAAAATCGGCGCCCGCCGTATGACTCTCACGCTCCCTGTGCTCGAAGCCGCTCAACGCGTGGTGTTCCTGGTCTCCGGAGAGGAGAAGGCTTCCATCCTCCGCGAGGTTCTCTGCAATCATCCTGATCCGCCTCTGCCCGCACAGATGGTCAAGCCGCGCGAGGGCGAGCGGCTTTTCTTCGTCGATGAAGCCGCGGCAAGCCAGCTTTCGGCCTCGCAGTCCCAGCCGATTCCTAAAGGGAAGCCATGATCCTGGCGGGCGATATAGGCGGAACCAAGTCGAATCTCGCCCTCCTGGATAGCAAAGGCGATCGTTTGCGCGCAGTTTTCACCCATCGGTATCCCAGTCACGAATACACGCGTTTCGAAGACATCATCGACGACTTTGTGGGTCGCGGGCGGGATTTCCTCTCCGCCTCGCCCACCGGAAAAATTCAGGCGGCCGGCTTCGGCGTCGCCGGGCCTGTGATCGATCGCGGAGTTCGGGTTACAAATCTCAGTTGGGGAATCGATGCCGGCGCGCTCGAACGCCAACTCGGCACTCGTCATATCGTCCTGCTCAACGATTTGGAAGCCACCGGCTATTCGCTCGCCGGCCTTGGCCCCGACGACCTCTACACTCTCAATGAAGGTTCGCCGGCGCCGCAGGGCACCCAAGCGCTGATCGCCGCGGGTACCGGTCTGGGCGAGGCCATCCTGATGTGGAACGGCAGCCGTTACATTGTCGCGCCCAGTGAAGGCGGGCACGCGGATTTTGCGCCGCGAACCGAACAAGAAATCGAGTTGCTTCGCTATTTGAAAACAATGGACAAGTTCGTCAGTTTTGAGCTGATCGTCTCCGGCCGGGGCTTTCTGACGCTGCATCAATTCCTGAACAAGCGCGTGCGGCATCCCAGTTTCGACGAGCCCGGAGCAGACCCGGCGCCGGAGATCACACGCCTGGGTCTTGCGGGTACCTGTCCTGTGTGCGTTGAAGCGTTGGATCTTTTTGTCACGCTATATGGCGCCGAAGCGGGAAATTTGGCGCTGAAAGCTCTGGCGCGCGGCGGCGTCTTCGTCGCCGGCGGGATCGCGCCCAAGATTTTGCCCAAGATGCAAAACGGCAAGTTCTTCACCGCATTTTGCGAAAAGGAAAAATTCCAGGAATTGCTCTCGCATCTCCCGATTCACATTGTGCTCAATGAGGAAGCTCCGCTTCTGGGCGCGGCCGCGGAAGCGGCGGCGCGTGAGTCGATGGCCGCCAATGCCGGCGCGCGCTAGGGCCTCGCAGGCGGTAATTCATTCGAGGAACCAAAGTTTTCGTGCCATTCTGATGCGCGCTCCTTTGCTGTACTATGGCAAGTTCCGTGGCGGCGAGGCTTCTCCGCACGGACGATCCATGTCCCTAAAATGCGCTGCCGACGCGTGTGCTGAAGCTGCCGTGGCTTGGCTCGACGAGCGCCAGGTGTGCCGGACGCATTTTGTGGCGGGAGCCTACCGGCGCCTCGAGTCCATCACCGCGCAGATTCAGGAACCGCATTTCCACACCCAGCACGGAGAATTGGCCAGCCGCTTCCTGGAGCTGTGCATGCGCGAAGCAACCAACATCGCTTGCGGCGCGGAGCTTCCCAATAATCTGCAGAGGGCTCAACTGCTCGATATTCTGCTGTGGGCTTCGGAGCTTTACGGGCGATTGCGGCGCGGACCTCGCGTGCGCGCCAACATCCCGATTCTGATTCGCTCCGAGGATGCAGAAAAGCCATGGGAAGAGAAGACGGAAACCCGTCAGCTGAGCGTGCATGGCTTCTCCTTTGCTTGTCGCCACGAACTGCACGATGGCGACGTGCTCACCTGCGTGCGTCTCGATAATGGCCGCCGCGTGGACGGGCGAATCGCCTGGACCCGCTCTAAAGATTCCGGCGAAACGCTGGCGGGCGTGGAATTCGTTACGGATGAGGATTTCTGGGGGATGGAAGCGGGCGTGGCAACGCCGGTCTTTCCTTATAAAGACCACTAAAGTCGGGCCTTATAAGGACCACTGAGGCCGGGCCTATAAAGATCACTGAAGTGTGGCGTTCAACGCGAGTTTCTCTTCGCGGATGCGAACCTCGCGACTTTGGATGGTCATCACAGTGTTTGAGGAGCTATTTGCTTGGATTTCAGCAGCAAGTTGATTGTCCCGCCGGACAAGAAGATCAATCTCGAAAAATATGATCCCGCCGATACGCTGGGCTACGACAATGATAAGAAGACCGAAGCCAAACTGGAGAAGCAGCTTAAGCGTCTCGATGAGTTGCAAGACCTCTTTTACGCCGAAAAGAAACGAGCCCTCCTGATTGTCTTGCAGGGCATGGATGCCGCCGGCAAAGACGGAACGGTTCGCCACGTGATGTCCGGAGTCAGCCCTCAGGGATGTTCGGTCAAATCGTTCAAGGTGCCGAATAGTGAAGAGTTAGCCCATGATTTTCTGTGGCGGATCCACAAGGCCGTCCCCGAAAAAGGAATGTTCGGTATCTTCAATCGTTCGCATTACGAAGACGTGCTCGTCGTGCGCGTGCACAAACTCGTTCCCAAGGACGTCTGGAAAGCGCGGTACGACCAAATCAATCGTTTTGAAAAAAATCTCGCTGAAAATGACGTCAAGCTTCTGAAATTTTTCCTGCACATCAGCAGGGAAGAACAGGAAAAGCGTTTTCAGGAACGGCTTCACGATCCGCGCAAAAAATGGAAATTCTCCAAGGCCGACGCCGCGGAACGCAAGCGCTGGGATGATTACGTCACCGCCTACGAAGCCGTGCTTTCCCGCTGCAGCACCGAGTATGCCCCCTGGTTCATCATTCCTTCCGACCACAAATGGTTTCGCAATCTCGCCATTTCGCGGATCATCGTGGAGACATTGGAAGAATTCGATATGCACTACCCCAAATCCCCACAAGGCTCCTGAGGCTTCCTGTCCTCTTGCTTGCTCCTTTCCATCGAACCCGCTTCCACAAGGTGTCCGTCGAGTAGATTCACGGTGCGCTCGGCGCAATGGGCATAGTGTGGATCGTGCGTAACCATGCAGATCGTTGTGCCGCCGCGATGTAATTGCTGAAGAAGTCGCCATCACAGCTTCGCCATTCGCGGAATCCAGATTTCCGGTAGGCTCATCGGCAAGAAGGATAGACGGGCTCCCCGCCAGAGCTCGCGCGACGGCAACGCGCTGTTGCTGACCTCCAGAAAGCTGCGAGGGAAAATGCTTCATCCGATGCGACATTCCAACGCGCTCAAGGGCCTCTTGCGCTCTCTTTTTCTGTCGGCTGCCGGCATATTTCGATAGGTCAGAGGCAATTCCACGTTTTGATAGACGGTAAGATCGCCAATCAAATTGAATGCCTGAAAGATAAAGCCGATCTCTCGATTTCGGACGCGCGCCCGCTCGGCCAAAGTCAGAGCTTCTACTGGTCGCCCCTTGAGCAGATAAGTGCCATTCGAGGGCGAATCCAGCAGTCCAAGGATCGCGAGTAGAGTTGATTTCCCGCAGCCAGAGGGCCCCGCAATTGCGACGTACTCACCCGGCTTAATCTCCAGATGAATGCCCGAAAGCGCATGCGTCTCGACTTCGTCGGTGTAGAAGGTTTTGCCGACTCCATCGAGTGTGATCAAAGCCTCGTTCCTTGGAGTCATTTTCACTCTCCTGCGAACCGGTTTATTCGAGACGGATACGGTCGTGAGAATCCCAAGCGGACATATCCGATAAGATCACCTGGTCGCCGGCTTGCAATCCGCGCAGCACTTCGACGGAATTGACCGAAGTGCGGCCAAGCTCGACGCTTAGCGCGGACGGCTTCCGCGCCGCCGGCCAGAACCCGGAACAATCCGATTGTCGAATTTGGCTGGCCTTGTACAGGGCGGCCGACATACAGAATATTCGGCAAGCGCTCGATCTCGATTGTGCCGTCGACGCTAAGATCGGGACGGGCGCCCGCTGGCAGTGCACTATCGAAGCTGACATCCACGGCAACCGTGCCGTTGACGACGGCGGCATCAACTCGGGTCACGTGCCTTCGGCGGTTCCGTTGTGTGTGTCAATCGTGGCTTTCTGTCCGATGGCAACATCTTTCGCTTGAGTTTCCGGAATCTGGACGGTGGCTTTCAGATGAGAAGGATCGGCTACCCGAACGAGATTCGTACCAGGTGTCACCTGCTGGCCCACTTCGACGGAGACCGCCGAGAGCACGCCATTCAGACCCGCCCGCACATGCAACGCGTCGAGTTGGCGCTTCTTGAGTTCATACAGAACGCGCTGCTGTTCGAGGTGCGCTTCTTGAGCGGCGATCTGCGCCTTGGCGGCATCATCGGCAATCTTGAGCTGCTCTTGAACTAGTTCCTCTTTGATCCCCAAGATGCTCGTGCGACGACAGCGGATTTTTTCGCGGTCAGTGCGGCTTGTATTCCCTCTTCGCTCAATTGTTTGTCTACCTCAGCCTGCATCTTCGCTTGTTGGTATTCGCTCTCAATATCCGCGGCCGCGCTCTTTTGACCCATCAGACTGTTTGAAAGCTGAACCTTCAGATTAGCGAGATCGGCTTGCTGCCGCTTTGTAGGCGTATTGCGCATTGAGCGCATCCAGCTGAAGCTGCGGATCGCTAAGTTCGAGAATGATGGAATCCGGGTTTGACGATCGCGCCAGACTGCAGAACGATTTTGTCCACTCGCGCCGACGATTGCGCTGGAATCCAGCGAACGTCTACGGGAACTAGAGTGCCGAGCCCACGTACGTCACGCAGCATTTCTCCCCGGCGCACGGTATCCGAGCCATACAGTCGAGCGCTCAACTGCCGGCGCCGCCGGCTTCAAGCGGGAAACTGCGATCGTTAGTGCAGGCACTAGCAATGACGATCGCGGCTCCGTAAATCAGGAAGCCGGAGTCTTCTGTTGCGTGCGAGATCGGGCCGCGCGATGTCCATGTCCTTCCCTCTACTCGTACCTTAGTGTCACTACGGGATCTATCCGCATCGCCCGCCGCGCTGGGATGTAGCACGCCAGGGAGCGCCACAGCGATGAGAAAAACCGCTACGGCGACAAACGTTGCAGCATCGGTTGCGCTTACGCCATAAAGCAACCCTTGCATCAGACGCGTCAGTGCCAGCGCGGCCAAAGTTCCAAGGGCCACGCCAACGAGCGCAAGCTTCGCACCCTGTTTCAAAACCAACCGCAAGATTTCCCCCTGCGCTGAGCCCAACGCTGTGCGAATGCCGATCTCGTGAGTGCGCCGCGACACCGAATAGCTAATCACACTGTAGATGCCCACAGCGGCCAGCAAGAGGGCGAGGCCGGCAAACGCCGCCAGCAACAGCACGGTGAAGCGCTGCGGCGACAGAGAAGCCGAAACCAGATCATCCATCGTGCGGACATTTAGCAGGGCCACTTCCGGATCCACTTCGTGGATTGCATTGGCGACCGCCGCAGTAAGGCTGGATGGATCCAGAGCCGTGCGCACAACCAGAGTCTTCCCCGAACGACTGCCACGCTTGACCTCCTGGCGCCGTCAACTGCGCCAGCGGGAAATATAAGCTCGTAGCGCGGGCCGCTTCTGGTTCAAGCCGTCCTGCTTGACATCCGCCACGATGCCCACGACCACTCGCGGTCAACTGGGGATAGAAGTACAGCGTGACGTGTTTGCCGAGCGGCGTTCTCATTGGGCCAGAACTGCTTGGCCATCGATTGGCTGATCAGCACTGCTCCGGCGCGGCCCTCCGCGTCGGAATCGTCGAACGTCCCGCCCGCTCAAAAGCGGGATGCGCATCGCGCTCAGGTATCCGGGGCTGATGATGCGAACGTCCACCTCGGGCTGATCGGACATCGGGACGACCGGCCAGCCTTCCGCGAGAATCGGCTCGTGAGAGCCGCCAACCAGCGGCAGGTCATCGTTCGTCCCGACGCTCTCCACGCCCGGCACGGCGCGGACCCGCTCCAAAATGCGGTTGAAGAATCGGATTTGTTGCCCCGGGTCCGCAAATTTGGTGGGCGGAATCGAGATTGCCATGGTCAACACGTGAGTCGGATCGAAGCCAGGATTGCTATGCGCGCAACAGCCCACAAGCTGCGAATCAGCAGACCGGCGCCAATCAGGAGCATGAGCGAAAGAGCAACCTCGGACACAACCAACATGCTCCGCGTGCGGCTTCCAACCGCGTCTGCGGCGACTTGCCCCGGACTTTCCTTCAGCGCTTGATTGGACTCTTCCTTCGCCAGGTGAAGGGCAGGCAGCAAGCCGGCAGCGAGCCCGGTGACGAGGGAAGCGCCGAGTGTGAAGGCCAGCACCCAGCCGTCGAGCCCGATCTCGCTGAAGCGCGGCAATCGCTGCCCCAGAAAGTTCACGATTAGCTCCACTCCGTAGTGCGCGAAGAGCAAGCCCAACACACCTCCGGCGAGAGCGAGCAGCAGCGTCTCCGAGAGTGCCTGCTGCAATAGCCGGCCGCGGCCTGCGCCCAAAGCAGCGCGGATGGCGATCTCCTTGCGCCGGGAAAGTATCCGGGCTAGGAGAAGATTCGCGACGTTGGCACAGGCAATCAGCAACACCAGGGCAACAGCACCGAGCAGAATCAGCAATGACGGCCGGATGTCGCCTACCAGGTCCTTACCGAGGGGAATCGCGATCGCGCCCCAACCCTTGTCGTCTTTCGGGTATTGCTGCGCCAAGCGGCTGGAGATGGCATCGAGTTCAGCCTGGGCCTGTTTCAAAGAGACGCCATTTTTTATCCGGGCCACGACCATGTAATTGTGGTTGTCGCGAACGGCTCGCTGCCGATCCGTCCAAGCGAGGGGCTTCCACATCTGCATGTGTTCGTCAAGACCGGCGAAAACAGGAAAATCAAAACCGGGTCTCATCACCCCAACGACCGTGAAGGGCTCCCCGTTGAGCTCGATACTCTTGCCAACGAGTTCGCGATCGCCTCCGAGATGGCCGTGCCAGAAGCTGTAGCTCAGAACAACTTCGTGATCGCGACCGGGCTCGTCCTCGTCTTCCAGGAACGTACGGCCCAGGAACGGCCGCGCACGCAGGATGGAGAAAAAGGCGCTGTTCACCAACGCCGTTGGAATGGCCTCGGGGCGTGCCCTGCCGGTTAGCGTAAATCGGGCGAATCCGATGGCGGCCATTGCTTCGAAGGCCTGGCTTTGGCTGCGCCAATCAAGGAAATTGGCTGGCGAAAGTGAGAAAGTCGCTATCCCAGGAAAGCTGGCTTGCGGTGGCGTGTGATAAAGCTTTACGAGCGCGTCCGGCTGGTCAAATGGCAGCGGGCGCAGCAAAACCGCATTGACCACACTGAAGATCGCCGTATTCGCGCCGATGCCGAGCGCGAGGGTGAGCAGCGGCAACGGCGGTGAAGCCAGGATTCTTGCGCAGCAGGCGCAGGCCAAAGCGCAAATCCTGGATCGCCGCTTCGAACACCGGGAAACCGCGGTGGTCGCGATAATTTTCCATCGTTTGGTCCACGCCTCCTAACGCGAGTAAGGCTTGACGCCGTGCCTCTTCAGGTGACAGCCCAGAGCGAACACCGTCTGCGATATGCATTTGAAGATGACTGTCGATCTCGGCGGCCAATTCCATGTCGCGACGCTGTCTAAACACAAATTCGCCCAGGCGCACGAACCAAGCACGCACAGCCCGCATTAGGGTTTCTCCTCAGCTAGAAATCGCGCCAGGATGGCCGTCGTTTGTTCCCATTCGCGTGCTTCGCGTTGGACTTGTTTCCGCCCCGCACGTGTGAGCCGGTAGTATTTGGCGCGGCGATTGTTGTCGGAGACGCCCCAAGAGGATGCGATATAGCCTTCCTGCTCTAGTTTGAGCAACGCGGGATAGAGCGTTCCATAGTTGACGGACAGGAGATCACCGCTCGTTTGCTCGATGCGGCGCGCGATGCCGTAGCCGTGGAGCGGCCCCAGGGTCTCGAGTGTTTTCAGCACCATCAGAGCCAGCGTTCCTTGCCATACATCTGGCTTTTCTGGGCTCATTGGTGGCATCTCCTATGGTATAACCATATATAGACAGAAAGAATACCGCCATTCCTATGGGAATACAATAGGGAGACGATACTGGAGTGTCGTGCTGGGAGTTGCTACTCTCGGGGCCTAAACGCGAATATTATTTGTCCTTCGGATGCGGCCTGGATGCTTGACCGCCGACTATCTCGCCAGTTACATTCGTTTTCGCGGCTTTTATGGCAAAAGTCCTGAGTTATCGGCGCACGCCGGCGGGAACACAACCGAGTTATCACTACCCTCCCTATATCTCCACATCCAAGCGTTATCCGAAGCAGCCGCTGGTCTTGCTGTCGCACACTTTGTCTGAGCTCACCGGCCCCGTTTTCGGCCATAGCGACATCGGTCCGGACGACAATGACCTCACGCACCAGGATAGTGGGGAGGCCCAGGGAGAACGAATCATCGTGAGCGGGCGCGTGCTCGATGAGGAAGGACGCGCGATTCCCGGAGCCCTGGTTGAAATTTGGCAAACCAATGCGGCGGGACGTTACCGCCATCGCGTGGACCAGCATGGCGCGCCGCTGGATCCGAACTTTACAGGCTGTGGCCGCGTGCTCACCGATCATGAGGGCCGCTATCGGTTTGTCACCATCAAACCGGGCGCCTATCCCTGGCAAAATCATCCGAATGCCTGGCGCCCCGCGCACATTCACTTTTCGCTCTTTGGCGCGGGGCTGCTCTCGCGGCTGGTTACGCAGATGTATTTTCCTGGAGATCCTCTGCTGCCATTTGATCCCGTTTTCAATAGCATCCCGGACGAGAACGCGCGCAATCGCCTGGTATCGCTTTTTGATTGGGCGACTACGATGCCCAGTCACGCGCTTGGTTTTCGGTTTGACATCGTACTCCGCGGCCGCCAGGCCACGCCCGTAGAGGCTTCACGGTGAGCGCTTCGAGCCAGATTTCTTCGGAGAAGGCCAAGCCTTCTTCGGAAAACGAGACGACCACGCCGCCCACTGGATCGCAAACTGTCGGTCCGTTTTTTCATCTGGGCTTTGTTTATCTGGAACGCGAAAATTTCGTGGCGGACGGAGTCACCGGCGAGCAGGTCACCATCCGTGGCAAAGTCCTCGATGGAGATGGACAGGTCGTCCCCGATGCAGTCCTTGAAATTTGGCAGGCCGATCCCGCAGGCCGCTATGCCAGCGAGATTTCCCGGCAGAATTCGGCCGGCCCGCGTTTTCTGGGCTTCGGCCGCGTCGAAACCGACGACAACGGCGAGTTCAGATTTACGACCATCAAGCCGGGGCGCGTGCCTTCTCCGGACGGCGGGTTGCAAGCTCCGCATATCGTGATCACGCTGTTTTCTCGCGGGCTGCTGAAGCCATTGCTGACTCGCCTCTATTTCCCGGATGAGCCCAGCAATGCCGAAGACCCTGTTCTGAAGCTGGTTCCGAAGGAGCGGCGGTCCACACTGATCGCCACCCCTTCCGGCGAAGGCGGCGCCAACGCCGAGGGCCAAAATGTGTCGCCCAAACTTTTCGACTGGAAGATCGTGATGCAGGGCGATGGCGAAACCGTCTTTTTCGAGTATTAATTTCCACCCTGGCGTCACTTAAGAGCGTGAACAATTTGGCCGCCCCGGAACCCATCCCTTTGCTCGACCCTTTATTCACTACAGACGCGATGCGGCAGGTGTTTTCCGACCGGCATCGGCTTCAGCGTATGCTCGATTTTGAGGCCGCGCTGGCCCGCGCGCTTGTGGCAATCGGAATCGCTCCTCCTGGCGCGAGTGCGGCCATCGAGTCTCAGTGTCGTGCAGAGCTATTCGATATGGAGGCGCTGGCCCGCGCTACAGCGCTCTCGGGCAATGTGGCCATTCCCATGGTCAAGGCATTGACCGAACTCGTCGCCAATCGCGACGCGCAATCGGCCGCCTTCGTCCATTGGGGGGCCACAAGCCAGGACGCCATCGATAGCGGACTCGTGCTGCAGCTGCGTGAGGCGCTCGATCTGATCGATCTCGATCTGGCATCTCTCTCGGCATCTCTCACTCGGCTCGCTGCGGCACACAAATCCACGTTGATGGCCGGGCGCACTTGGTTGCAACAGGGTCCTCCCGTCACCTTTGGACTCAAAGTGGCCGGCTGGCTCGATGGCGTCGACCGGCATCTCGAACGTTTGAACCATGCGCGCAATCAGGTTTCGGTGCTTCAGTTTGGCGGAGCCGTTGGCACGCTTGCCGCGCTCGGAGGTCGCGGTCTCGAATTGGCCGCCGCGCTGGCCCGCGAATTGAATCTGGAGCTCCCCGAGCTTCCCTGGCACGCGCATCGCGACCGGTTGGCGGAAGTGGCCACGTCGCTGGGTTTGCTCGTCGGCTCACTGGGCAAGATGGCCCGCGATATTTCCCTGATGTCACAAACGGAAATCGACGAAGTCGTCGAGCCCTCCGGCCCGGGTCGCGGCGGTTCTTCCACCATGCCACACAAGCGTAATCCGGTGAGTTCCGCGGTGATTCTGGCCGCAGCGCTTCGGGTGCCCGCGCTGGTTTCTACCATTCTGGTTTCTATGGTGCAGGAACATGAGCGCGGGCTGGGCGGATGGCACGCCGAATGGGAGACCCTGCCGGAAATTTTTCGCTTGGCGGGCGGAGCTTTGGCGCACACCAAGGAGGTCGTCGCCGGGCTCGAAGTTCACCCCGAAAAAATGCTGGAAAACGTGAATCGAACCCGCGGCCTGGTCCTTGCCGAAGCCGTTGCCTTTGCATTGCGGGAGCGCCTGGGCAAGGAGAAATCGCACAAAATCGTTGAAGAAGCCGCCCGGCGCGCAGTTCAAGATGGCCGCGATTTCGGCGAGATACTTTTGTCGTACCCGGATGTGCGCAGCCATCTCTCGCCGGCGGAACTCTCCCGCCTGCTCGATCCGGCGAACTACCTGGGTTCTGCCGTGGAGATGGCCGACAAGGTCTTATTTGCCCGCGGCGGCGGGAAGAAATGAGTTGGCAGACTCAGAACCTCGCCGACGTACTGCCCCTTGGGTTGCCGCCAATTTGCGGCTACAGCAGCGATTCGATAGAATGAGGGCTCCGCAACCAACAGATGACGGCGTCCCACAGTCCTATCCTAGCGTACGATAGCAGCGACGAATACCGCCCCGAACCAGCGCCCGAGCCGCAGGCGCCCGCCTGGCGCGACGGCAGCGTCCGCATCGGCATTCATACTTCCATCGCCAATAGCTTCGCTGGCTCACTCGAGAGCGCTTCGAAACTCGGCTGTAACGCGCTGCAGATTTTTTCCGCCAGCCCGCGCATGTGGCCGCGCGTTGGCGCGCGCATTCCGGAAATGGCCGCCGCCGAGTTTCGCGCCAAGCGCGCCGAACTCGGTTTGGGCCCTGTGGTCATTCACGCCAATTACCTGATCAATTTGGCGACTTCCGATCCGGTGATGCGGGTTCGTTCGATTCAGGCATTTCACGACGAGATCGTGCGCGGCATGGCTCTCGGCGCCGATTATCTGGTGGTGCATCCCGGGTCCTATCGCGGCAAGACTCTGGCACAAGCGATTCGCGACGTGGCGCAAGCCATTCGTCAGGCCGCGCGCGGAGTGCGCCTTTGCGGCGTATTCGGCGATCTGCGCGATTGCCGTTTGCGCCTGCTGCTTGAAAATACTTCCGGCATGGGCGCCGCGATCGGCTCGAACTTTGAAGAATTAAAGGCCATCATCGATGGCGTGCCCGAGGTTCCGCTGGGCATTTGCGTCGATACGGCTCATGCCTTCCACGCGGGCTACGGAATCCATACGGAAGCGGGTCTGGCGCAGACGATTGCCGCGCTTGACCGAACCGTGGGCCTTCCCCGCGTCGCCGTGCTGCATGTGAATGACTCGAAGACGCCGTTCGGTTCGCGGGTCGACCGCCACGAGCACATCGGCCGCGGCAAAATCGGGCTGGAAGCTTTTCGCCGCATCTTGAATCACCCCAGCCTTTCCGCGGGCGCCGCCGCAGGCCGCCCGGGACGGGCGTTTCTGCTGGAAACGCCCATCGATGCGCCCGGCGACGATCGCCGCAACGTGCGGCGCTTATGGGATCTTGTGGGAATCGCCGCGAAGCAGGCCCCGCGCGCGCAAAATGGCTTCAGTATGATGCGCGCCAAGCGAAGCGTGGGCGCGCATCATACTGCGGCGAAAGTTACCAACAGGATGAGCTTTCGCCGCTTAAAAAAGTCGCCCGCAAGCGGCGGCCCGGCGCAGCCAAAGCGCGCCAAGCCGCGCTTCCATGGCGCCGACGCATCCCAAGGCTGACCCGTCGTGGCCGAATACAATCCCCAAGCCGTCGAAGCCAAGTGGCGCGAGAAATGGGATGCCCTCGGCGTTTTTAACGCCGACGCCGATCCCAATCGCCCGAAATATTATTTGCTGGAGATGCTGCCGTATCCCTCCGGCACGCTGCACATGGGCCACATGCGCAATTACACCATTGGAGACGCCGTGGCGCGCTATCGGCGCATGCGCGGATTCAACGTGCTGCATCCCATCGGCTGGGATGCCTTCGGACTGCCCGCCGAGAATGCCGCCATCAAGCGCGGCACTCCGCCGCGCGACTGGACCAACGCCAATATCGCGCAGATGAAGTCGGTCTGCCGCCGCTTCGGATTCAGTTACGACTGGCGCCGCGAAATTTCCACCTGCGAACCGGAATATTATCGCTGGAATCAGTGGTTTTTCCTGCGCATGCTCGAGCGAGGTCTCGCCTATCGCAAGCGCAGCTTGCTGAACTGGTGTCCCAAGTGCCAGACCGTGCTTGCCAATGAGCAAGTCGTGGACGGTTGCTGCTGGCAGCACGACGACACGCCCGTCGAAGCCAAGGAAATCGAGCAGTGGTTTCTGCGCATAACGCAGTACGCCGATGCTTTGCTCGAAGATATGGTCGAACTCGAAGGAGGCTGGCCCGAGCGCGTGCTGATCATGCAGCGCAACTGGATCGGCAAATCGCGCGGCACGCGCGTGCGGTTTCCCGTTGACGGCGTCAAAGCGGCAAAGGCGGGTGAGACCCCGCAGGTCGAAGTCTTCACCACGCGCGTGGATACGATCTTCGGCGCCGCCGCCGTTATTCTTTCTCCCGCGCACGAACTGCTTCCGAGCCTTTTCGCCGGGCAGTCCAATCGCGCCAAGCTCGAAGAGGAAGCCGCGCGTCTGCGCGCGCGCATCGTTCGCGGCGCCGATCTGGCTACCGCCGAGAAAGAAGGCTTCTTCACCGGGCGTTTTGCGACGAATCCCTTTTCGGGCGAGAAGGTGCCGATCTGGGTAGGGAATTTCGTGCTGGCCGAATACGGCACGGGAGCCGTCATGGCCGTGCCCGCGCACGATCAGCGCGACTTCGAATTCGCTCGCAAATACAAGATACCGTTTCCCGCGGTGATCCAGCCTCTTGAAGGCCGTCCGTTGCAAGCGGACGAGATGAAAGAAGCTTTCACCGATTACGGCCGCCTCGTGAATTCGGGACCGTATAGCGGACTCACCAGCGAGGCGGCTATCGAGAAAATGACTGCCGACGCGCAGGCCAAAGGCATCGGAGAACCCGAGATCACCTACCGCCTCAAGGATTGGGGCATTTCGCGACAGCGTTACTGGGGCACGCCGATCCCGGTTATTTATTGCGCGCAGTGCGGCATCGTTCCGGTGCCGGATAAGGATTTACCCGTGCGGCTGCCCGACAACGTGCTGCTCACCGGCCAGGGCCAGTCGCCTCTTGCCAACGTGCCCTCATTCGTCAACGTAAAGTGCCCGAAATGCGGCGGCCCAGGCAGGCGCGAGACGGACACGATGGATACGTTCATCGATTCGTCGTGGTATTTTTTCCGCTACACCGATCCGCATAACGACCGCGCGCCCTTCGATCCGGCGCTCGCGCGCTACTGGTTTCCCATCGACCAATATATCGGCGGCATCGAGCACGCCATCCTGCACCTGATCTATTCGCGATTTTTCTGCAAAGTGATGCGCGACCTGGGTCTCGTGGAAATTCGCGAGCCGGTGCGGCGTCTGTTTTCCCAGGGCATGGTGCTGAAAGACGGCGCGAAAATGTCCAAATCCAAGGGCAACGTCGTGGGCGCCATCGATATGGCCGAAAAATACGGCTGCGATACGGCGCGCATGTACACGCTTTTCGCCGCGCCGCCGGAAAAAGATCTGGAGTGGAACGAGCAGGGAATCGAGGGCTGCGCGCGCTTTCTGCATCGCGTGTTTCGTTTGATCGATCGGCATGCGGAGGCGCTGCATGGGGTTTCGTCAGCCGGCTCGCAACGCAGTAAAGTGGGCGCCGCCTCGGAAAAAGAAAAGATCCTTCTGCGCAAGGCGCACCAGACGCTGCGGCGCGTCAGTGCCGATTTCGAAGAGCGATGGCATTTCAATACCAGCGTCGCGTTGATCATGGAGCTCGTAAACGAATTGCAGGACCAGGAGCCGCTCGATAAGCACGCGCGTCCGGAGGTCCTGAAGCAAGTTCTGGAATTGCTCGTCATCATGCTCGCGCCCATGGCGCCCCATTTGGCCGAAGAGCTTTGGGAAATGCTCGGTCACCAAGAGGGCCTGCACGCCGAGCAATGGCCGCAGTTTTCCGCGGAGCTCGCCGAAGAGGAAAAAGTCGAAGTCGTCATCCAGATCAATGGGCGCGTGCGCGGCAAAATTTGCGTGGATGCGGGCCTGCCCGAGGAAGAATTGGCCGAGCGCGCCTTTGCCGATCCCAAGATCGAGCAATTGCTGCGCGGCGCGCGCGTGGTAAAACGCGTGGTGATCCCCAATAAACTCGTCAATGTGGTGGTGGCGCAATGAGCGCAACGGCACGTTCGGCAGCCAACTCGGAAGCAAGTGCGGCCGCGCAAGCGGCCAAAGCCGCTGAGAAACGCCAGCCCATGAGCAAAAGCGAGCTGGGCGGCATCATTGTGCTCGATTTTGGCGGCCAGTATACGCAATTGATCGCGCGCCGCATCCGCGAACAGCAAGTTTTTTCCGCGATTCTTCCGTGCACGGCAAAGATCGAGGAAATCCGCGCCTATCAGCCGGTGGGCATCGTCCTGTCGGGCAGCCCGTGTTCGGTCTACGATCCCGCCGCGCCGATTTGCGATCCCGGCGTGCTCTCGCTGGGCGTGCCGGTTCTCGGCATCTGCTATGGCTTGCAGTGGATTTCCCACACGCTGGGGGGCAAGGTGGAGCGCGCCGAAAGGCGCGAATACGGCCCCGCGGAAATCGACTTGCGCGATGGCTCCGCACTGTTTGCCGGCTTGCCGCGGCGCCTGAAAATCTGGATGAGCCACGGCGACCACGTGCGCGCGCTGCCGCCCGGTTTTCAGATCACCGGCGTGAGCGCCAACGGCCTTTCCGCCGCAGAAGATCCCGTCCGGCGCATCTTCGCCGTGCAGTTTCATCCCGAGGTGCGGCACACCGAGCGCGGCAGCGAAATTCTGCGCAACTTCGTTTTTGAAGTATGCGGCGCGCGGCCCAATTGGAGCGGCGCGTCGTTTATCTCCGAAACGGTGGAAGCCATTCGCAAGCAGGTCGGCCGCGGACGCGCCATTTGCGCGCTCAGCGGAGGCGTGGATTCGGCGGTAGCTGCGGCGCTGGTGCACCAGGCCATCGGCAATCGCCTGCTGAACGTTTTTGTCGATACCGGCCTACTGCGCAAGAACGAGTTCCAAGACACCATGGATCTGCTGGAAAATCGAGTCGGGCTGCGCGTCATCGGAGTCAACGCCGCCGATCGCTTCCTGGCGCGCCTGAAAGGCGTCACCGACCCCGAAGTCAAACGCAAGCGCGTGGGCGCGGAGTTCATCAGCGTTTTCGCCGAGCAGGCCGCCCAGCTCGGCGATATCCGCTTTCTCGTGCAGGGCACACTCTATCCCGATGTGATCGAATCGGTTCCCGTGCGTGGGCCTTCCGCCACGATCAAGACGCACCACAACGTCGGCGGCCTGCCCGCTGAGCTTCCTTTCGAACTCATCGAGCCGCTGCGCGAGCTTTTCAAGGACGAAGTGCGCCGCATCGGCAGGGAATTGGGGTTGCCCGAGGAAATGCTTACCAAGCAGCCTTTCCCCGGCCCAGGGCTCTCCGTACGCCTCCTGGGAGAAGTCCTTCCAGAACGCCTGCACACATTACGCGAGGCAGACGCCATCGTGGTGGAAGAGATTCGCCGCGCCGGCCTTTACGAAAAGACCTGGCAGGCATTCGCCGTTCTGCTGCCGATTCACAGCGTGGGCGTGATGGGTGACGAGCGCAGTTACGGAAACACGGTGGCCGTTCGCGTAGTGACTTCCGAAGACGCCATGACCGCGGATTGGGCCCGTGTGCCTTATGACACCCTGGAGCGCATGTCGGCGCGCATCGTAAATGAAGTGCCCGGCGTCAACCGCGTCGTATACGATATCAGCTCGAAACCGCCCAGCACGATCGAGTGGGAATAGCGAAAGCTGCCGATCCAATCGGGCCCGTGTTCGGACCCCGGAAAAGTCCACCTGACTCCAAGCGGGAGAGTGCGGTTCCGCGCGAGATCTCTATGATTTAAAGCGGCTTACGTTCTGAAGCCCACGAAAAAGTATGGCCAAGGCAAACACCCGCACCTCGGCCAAAAGCTTGGCTGCCGACTTCAATCCAATTGCGGGAGAGTGCGGCGGGGACGCCGCAGTTGATGTTAACGATTTGCCATCTTCTGAGCCATATACAGCAGCAAACGCCGGTCGCCCTCGTCGATGCGGCCCAGCAGCCTGCGGAACATGGTCAGAAAACGCGCTTCTTTGCCCGTACTGCCCCAGGCGATTTCCTCTGCCGTCCTGCGTTTTGGCAAATTGGGGAGTTCGGGCGCTTCTTCGCCGTCGTAGAACAACTGGTAAAGAGGCACCTCCAAGGCGCGGGCCATCTTTTCGAGCGTTTCGATGGCCGGAACCGTATGGCCATTTTCCACGCGCGAAATATAACAGCGGAGCAACCCGGTACGCTTTTCGATATCGCCCTGAGAGAGCTTCTTTTCTTCGCGCAGACCGCGCAAACGATCACCGATAATCATTTGCGTATTGTTTCATAGGGATATGGTGCGTGCAAGGGGAATGTCTTCGGCGATCCTGTGTAAAAATGAGCCTGGGATCAGCTCTTGCGAGGCAATTGAAGCGGAAGCGGCCGGTAAATGGGTCGCTAATTCGTAAAAAGTTGGTAAAGAAATCGTTGATGGAGGAAAAAACAATTTGCCGAGCCAACTTTTTCTCGTTCCGGACGCCTTTGCCCGGGAGCTACTCAGTTTTTGCCGCTGTAAAGAGTGTGTAAAGGACGCGTGGGCAAGCGGCATCGAGGGCATACTGCCAGTACACCCTAATGGCGGCATCTTGATCTCCAGAAGGAGTCATTTGCGTCAATAAAGAGGTGGGCGCAAAGTAGCTGAAAGAGCTAATCGGGTGTAACCGAATTTTCATGCCAAACGTCCCAAAAATGGAAGCCGGAGTGCCGAGTTCGGGTGTTTCCGGCTCCGTGCGCCGCGCGCCCGGCAATGCCAATGCCGAGCGCGAATTGGTGAAGCGGGCCCAGGCGGGTGACCAGTCGGCTTATGAGGAACTGGTACGCATCCACCAGCCGCGCCTGTTGGCCGTCATCGGCGGTATCATGCGCCGCGGCGAAGACGTCGAGGATGTGGCGCAGCAGGCGCTTTTGAAAGCGTATCTTTCGCTCAAGCGCTTTGATCTGCGCTCGGCATTCGGTACCTGGCTCTACAAGATCGCCGTAAACGAATGCTGGGACTACTTTCGCAAGAAGAAGGTGCGGCCGCTGGTCTATGAAGCTAACCTTAGCGACGAGCAAATTCGTCATATGGAGGGTCTCCCGGAAGACCGCGAAGGCGTTTTAAGTCACGGCAGTATCGATGCCGCGCGTCGCGCCGAGCAGCGCGACCTGCTCGATCGGCTCCTGGTCGAGCTCGACGAACAGGACCGGGCCATGCTGGTAATGAAGGAAGTGGCGGGATTTACGGTGGAGGAGATCGGCGACGTTCTGGGATTGAACGTAAACACCGTAAAGGTGCGGCTATTTCGCGCGCGCGGGCGGCTGATGGAGGTCTATCGCCGCCGCTTGAAAGTTCCTCCCGCGAAGCCTTCGGCGAGACGCCTTTAGAGCACGGGCCCGTTGCGTTTGAGAAAAGTTTGTGAGATTAGAAGGGAAAGGGGCGCTGACTATGTTCTCAGGGACAAACGTGCGGTTCGGGTGCCCAGAATATCAGGCAAGCCTCGAGGACGTCGTGTGTGAAGGTGAGGCCTGCATTGAGCCGAACTCTCCGCTCGAGGTCCATCTGCGCGGCTGCGCCGATTGCCGCCAGGCATTGAATGACGCGCTCACCGCAAGTAAGCTGATGCTTCACGCGCGTTATCCCGAGTACGCGTCATCTCCGGCTTTTGTCACCCGCGTGATGGCCACGATTCGCGAGGCCACGCAGGCCGCGCCCAATGCGATTTGGCGGCCGCTGGAGCTTTTGGCCTCTCGTATGGCCCTGGTGGCTGCGGTAATTCTGCTCGCCTTGTCAGTTTACTTGCGTGAGTTCGCGCCGGCGCGCGGCACGCTGGCTGTCAATACGCAAACGGAAGTCGGCGCGGGCATGCCGGAGCCCCCGGCACAGCCCGCCGATGCCGACGAGGTCCTGATGTCGTTGGCCGATACGGGGGATGCAATCTAATGACGTATACTCCCGCGAATCGCAAAGCGCTCGCGCTGATCGTGCTGGTATTTGTTTTGGGAGTCGCGCTTGGTGCGGTAGGACATTCGCTCGCGGACCGGCGCGTCCTCGGCGCGCGTACGCAACCCGCATTCCTGCAACCGAGGCCAAATCCGCCGCGAGCGGTCGCTCGGCTGACCTCCGAACTCAAGCTCACGCCCGATCAGCAGAAACAAATCGGGGACATACTGGGGGATATGCAGCACCGCTACGACGAGGTTCACGACCAGATGAATCCGGAGTTCCAACAGATTCGCGAGCAGGGCCACGACCAGATTCGTCAGGTCTTGACTCCCGAGCAGCGGCCCAAGTTCGAAGATTTCCTCAAGCGCGTCGACGAGGATCGCCGCCGCCGCGCCGGCAACCCTACCGCCGCCCCCAACCCCAACCGTTAGTATTGCCCCGTGCTTTGGGGCGGCTGATTGGTGCGGGACTCGCGCCATCAGGCCTTTGCGTAATCGCGCAGGAATTGCAGGAGTAATTCACTTACCACCTCCGGCTGTTCCTGCTGCACCCAGTGTCCGGCGCCATCGACGAGATGGAATCCCGCCATGTGTGTGCAGGCGTTATTGCGCATTTTATCGACCGCCCCCGGCGTTTGATAGACGCCCCAATCGCTTTTCCCGGCAATGTATTGAGAGGGCACGTCTATGGTTCGGCCCGAAAATGTTTGCATCTCGGCGATACTTCTGGGATCGGTGCCGCGCCGCACGCGATAGCCCTGTAGGGCGCCGTTGAAGCCAGTCCTGCCGTATTCGGTCGCGTACACATCGACTTCAGCTTCCGTCAGCCATTTGCAACTGGCGATGTAATCAGCGGATGGCATGAACGGCGCAACCGTCGCCGCCATGCCCTTATCTTTCTCCATCACGTAGTAGGTCGGAATCTGCGCCATCTCCTCGGCTGTGCGTGCCTTCAACGGATGGGGATTGTTTCCTTTGTAATCGGCGCTCTTGTAGAAGTAATAAGCGCGGAAAAAGGCGTGCAGCCCTTGCGGTGCGTGCAGCATGTCGTCGTTGGCTCCGCGGGTGCGTTGATAATTCTGGTAGTACTTCCGCGGCGGGTGAAGTTTCGCAAGTTCGGCATCGAGTTCGTCGTCAGTCATCGCCGGGCGCGGCAGGGGTGCGCCGTTCGCGGTGTCAAAAGGCAGCGCGGGCGCTCCTTCAAATGGCGAGCTCATGATCGTGATCGAACGGAAGATGTCCGGCCGGATCAGGGCGGACCATGAGGCCACCGGCGCGCCGGCGTCGTGACCGACCACCATCGCCACCGAGCGGTAGCCGAGCGCGTAGACCAGCCCGATGGCGTCCCTCGTCATGTTGAGAATGCGAAATGGATCCGCATCGGCGTCGTAGGAGTCGTCCCAGCCGAGCGTGCGGCCGTAGCCACGCTGATCCGGAGCGATCACGTGATATCCGGCCGCCGCCAGACTCGGCATCACTTTTCGCCAGCTATAGGCCAGCTCCGGGAACCCATGCAGGAGCAAAACTGCCGGCCGGCCCGGCATCTCGTAACCTGCTTCCAGAATATGCACGGTCATGCCGTTCACATTTGCGATTTGGCGCGAACGGATACCGGCGGGGAGCGTACCGTTCCCATAAGGCGGAAGCTTCGAAAAATCGGTTTGCACGACGTCCGCACGTGCGCGCATGTGCTGCGGGATCGCCAATGTGCTCAGCCCCGCCGCCGCGGCCGCCGTCAGGAACGAACGCCGCGAGCGGTTCGCGCTTGTGTCGTCGATTGGCTTTTCGGACATGGCACACTCCGGCGTAAGTAAGATGTCTCGTCTTTCAAGGGAGCGAAGTCGAGCGTTATTAGACCGCGAATAGCGGTGTGCGTGTCAAGCGCGCGTGTGGGTCTGCCATTACGACGGGGAAGGGAATCGGTTACGGTTGCGCGCCTGTCGCTGGTTGTTATCATACCTAGCCTATGGCTGAAACGATTGCACTCGTAACCGGCGCAAACAAAGGAATCGGAAGGGAAATCTCGCGGCAACTCGCCGCTAAGGGCGTTCTTGTGCTGATGGGCGCGCGCGACCGCGAACGCGGAGAGAAAGCGGTCGCAGATTTCCGAAGCAAGGGCCTTTCCGTCGAGTTCATTCAAATCGATGTAACTTCAGAGTCAAGTGTGGATCGGGCCGTGGCCGAAGTGGAGCGCCGCCACGGCAGGCTCGACGTCCTGGTCAACAACGCCGGAGTCGCGCTCGACTGGTGCCCGGCCTCGGAATTGAGCGTCGACGTATTCGAGAAGACCTTCGAAACCAATGTTTTTGGGGCTTTCCGCGTGACCCGGGCCATGCTCCCGTTGCTCAAGAAATCCAAGCACGGCCGAATCGTCAACATATCGAGCGGGCTGGGCTCTCTCACGCGTAACGCGGACCCTAACGGCTCGCTGGCAATGCGAAACATGCTGCTCGCTTACTGTTCGTCAAAAGCCGCGCTCAATATGATCACGATTCACTTCGCAAACGAGCTGAAAAGCGCCGGAATCAAAGTGAACTCAGCCAATCCGGGCTTCACCGCCACGGACATGAATCAGAATCGAGGCACGAGGACAGTCGAACAAGGAGCCGCAACGCCAGTCCGTCTGGCCACGCTTCCTGACGATGGCCCCACCGCCGGCGTTTTCAGCGACGACGGCCCCGAACCTTGGTAAAGCCAGGGACGCGAGCAGCCGTGATCAGGTTGTCGAGCGCGACAACGCCGTGGCTATCAGGGCGCTTTTCGCGCACAAAACAGTGTCCAAGTTAGCGTGTGCTGGTTGTCACGGGAAAGAGCGCGAAAGTCCAGATCGAGCCCCCCGCCGGAACTTTCGCTGCCCCATAGCGGGTGGCCAGAGCGCCGCCGAGTCCTGACGCAATGCTCACATACTGGCGCCCGTTATGCGTGTAGGTGATGGCCGTCGAATTCACGCTCGATCCGGTCTTGAACTGCCAAAGTGTTTTGCCTGTGTCCGCGTCAAGCGCGATGAACTCTCCCGTCATTTTCCCGGTGAAGACAAGTCCACCGCGCGTCGCCAGCATGCCCGCCGAACTCGGCATGCCGATTAGCGGAATCTCCCATTTCTTTTCGCCGGTCAGCGGGTCCATCGCCAGGAAGTGGCCGAAAACGTCGTCCGGCTTCATTTTTGGCTCTCTGGCGACGATACCGGTCGAGGGCTCGCCGATTGCTTGCGGCTTTTTGGGCGCTGGCGCCAGCTTCTGTATGCGTGGCACCTGCCATGTGCTCGCGTAGACGATGCCGGTTTCCGGATTCAACGCGATAGGCACGGCATTGGTGCCGCGCGAAGGCCAGATTTCCACTTCCTCGCCGGCACGAAAACGATCCTGCACGTCGGTCAGAATCGGGCGGCCGGTTTTGAGGTCGATACCCGAGGCCCAGTTGACCTTGACGTATGGATGCGCGGCGATCAGTTTGCAGTTGGTGCGGTCCAACACATACATGAAGCCGTTTTTGTTGGTTTGAATCATCACCTTCCGCGGCCGCCCATCGACCTGAATGTCCGCAAGCAGTTGCTCGTCGTTGCCGTCCACGTCGTACAGGTCATTGGGCGTGTACTGAAAATAACAGACAACCTCGCCTGTCTTGGGCCTTAGTGCGAGCACGCTGGATGTGAATAGGCTATCCAGACCCTCGCGGGGCCTCGGATCGTATGGCTCTGCGTTGCCGGTGCCCCAGTAGACAAGATCGAGCGCAGGATCGTAGGAACCGGAGCGCCACGTCGGCCCTCCGCCATACTTCCAAGCGTCGCTATTTTTGGGCCACGTCTCGGAGCCGGGTTCACCGGGCGCTGGAATGGTGTATCGGCGCCACAATTTCTTTCCCGTGTCCGGATCCCAGCCGTCGAGGAAACCGCGCGTGGTGGATTCCCCGCCGGAGACTCCGGAAATCAACACGCCGTTGGCCACGATCGGTCCGCCCGTGGCGTAGTAGCCCTCTTTCCAGTCGGCGAATCTCTGATTCCAAATTTCTTTGCCGGTCTTCATGTCCAGCGCGAGCACGTGATTATCGATGGTCACGCGAAAGAGCTTGCCGTTGTAAATGATCGCAGCGCCCCGATTGAATGCCGTATGCTTGATTCCTGGTTCGAGTTTCACCGGAGTGCGCCAGATCTGGTGGCCCGTTTCCACATCAATGGCAAAGCTCCACCTGCCGTTGATGACGTACATGACCCCGTTGTAAATCGTAGGCTGTGCCAGCTCGCCCAGTTCATTCATGGTGCTCGCATTCCAGATGGGCACCAGGCGCTCGATATTCGACTTATTGATTTGGTTGAGCGGGCTGTAGCTCTTTCGGTCGTAACCCATGCTCTGCGTGAGGACGTTTTCCGTGTTTTTCCCGTCGTTGTTCAGCTCTTCGGTCGTTTGGCTCAGTGCCGGCGCGACCCAAAAACCAACCAGCGCCGCACAGAGCAGAATTTTGTTCATCGCCTTCCTCCGACTTGCCGCTGAAAACCAGCCAGCTGGGATACTACGCGCCCCAAGCCGTCCCTGGCAAACGGATCGCGGCGGTTGGCACGGTGCTGGTCGTATAATGCTTTCCGTCAGAGGGTCAGATCGCAAAGGAGAGACTTATGCGCAAATACGCGTTGGGTACCGGACTCCTTGTCTTGACGTTGATGCTGACAGTTTTGTTCACGCATTTCCGGGCCTTTGGGCAGTCGTCCAATTCCGGCGACCCCATTTTCGGAACATGGAAGATGGACCAGGCCAAATCCTATAGCCGCCGAGCGGACGAAAAACCCACTTTCGACACTCAGCACACGCGGATATTGGCGCAGGAAAGCGAGGACGGAGTTCGAAACACTCTCATCAACAGCCCCACAGCGGCGCCGTCGTATTCCTACACGGCTAAGTTGGATGGCAAGGAGTATCCGGATCCGCGCGGTCGGGCCAATCAGACACTCACACATTGGCGCCTGGCCCCGGATATGATCGTGCGATTGCAGAAAACCAATGGCAAACCTTCCGAATGGGTGATCTATACCGTCTCACCTGACGGCAAAATCTTTACCTCGATGAGCTGGCTTCCCGCAAATCCCGATCTTCAGGATTTCCAGGTCTTCACGCGGGGAAATTAAAGCGCGGGTCAGTTTCGCGCTCGCTGCCTGGCGCGAAGCTGAAAGCAGGCGAAAAACATGTGCTAGTGTAGTGGCCCATAATGATCGTGTTTGGTCATAGTTGTTTTGCAGAAAGTGAGGACTCATGGTTAAGACTCCAAGGAAGTTCGTAGCGATTATCGCCCCGGCAAGCATTCTGGCGATAGCGCTAGCAATGGGGACGCTCGCTCCTAACGCCCGCGCGCAGGGACCTGCGTCCGAAGGCCCGGATCCTCGGGCCTACCTCGATCACGTTGCCAACGCCAAGCTTCTCGCCGCGGATGATCTTGTCCCCAGCCTTGTCGATTGCGCCATTCCGCCGGTGAATGCTGCCGCAAGCGTGGGGAAAGTGATCGACGCTCCGCCCACCAAGGTATTCGATCAGCTTTATTATTTGGGAATGAATAGCGTCGCCTCCTGGGTTATCGTCACCAGCGCAGGCATCATTCAGATCGATAGTCTGGATAATCCCGAAGAAGCGGAACGCATCATTATTGGAGGCTACAAAAAGCTAGGCCTCGATCCCGCGCAGATGAAATATCTGATCCTCACGCACGGCCATAGCGATCATTTTGGCGGCTCCAAGTACCTGCAAGACACCTATCACCCCCACGTTCTCATGTCTGCCGTGGATTGGGATATGGTCGCGAAGCTGCCTCCGTCTAAGCCTGGCGACAAGTTTGGTCCGGTGCCCCAGCGTGACATGGACATCACCGATGGGCAGAAGCTGACTCTCGGCAATACGACCATCACCTTCTACATCACGCCGGGCCACACCCCGGGCACGGTCTCGATGCTTGTTCCTGTCACCGACCGGGGACAACCGCATTTGCTTTCTTTCTGGGGTGGAAGCGCAATTCCGCGGGCGCTCGGTCCGAGCGGGCAGGTCGGCCGCATGGACGCTGGAATTATGGCGTACAAGCAATCGTTCGAGCGCTTTTTCAAGTTGGGCGAAGATGCCGGCGCCGATGGATACATCGCCAATCATCCCTATCGCGATCTGACGTTCGTTGATGGCAAAAACGACAGAATAGCCAGGAATGAAGCGCGTAAGCCGGGCGACCCGAGTTCCTTTATCGACCGCGGCACTTACATCCGCTACTACATGATCAGCATGGAGTGCATTGAGGCACAAGAAGGCTGGGTCCGCGCGGGCAAGCCTCAAATGCAAACGTCGTCAGGTAATTAAAGCGCACCTTATAGACTCGCGTGCTCGTCTTTTCCGCCACTAGCCATGGTTGTCGGTGGAGCACATCTGTCCCTCCGGTCAGGTGTTTGCGTATGTGCGCGTGTGCCACAGTGGAACCTGAACCTGGAGGAACCACATGGCGCAAACGATCTGGATTCACAAGCTCGCCGACGCGCAAAAAGCACAGGCGGATGGAATGGAATACATCTGCGAGCATCTGTTTCAGGCGATGACGCAAAGTGGCAAGCTCACCAAGGCAAAGGGTTGGAACCCGCTACCGAACGCCAGCGCGAAAGATGGCACCACGTACCGCGCGCTGTTCTGCGATTCGTGTGCAAAAAACTACAACAACAGCAATGTGAGAACGGCCAGAGAACCCGTGCTGGTGTAAGGACTGCTCCCGGCGGCTGACTTTCGTTGAGTCGCTCTATCGGAAACGCGGGTACGCCTATTTACTCGTGCGGTGAAATAGATATACGCCTGAACTATTGCGGCGCTTGGGTTTACCCGCGTTTTCTCCGCCTGCTCGGTGTCCCTGTATCCTCTGTGCCACATCCCGCCCTCAAAAGGCGCACGAATCACATCGCTTTTGCCGCATAACAAAGTCGCGTAAAGCTTTCGGTTTCTCGCAGCAACTTCCAGGTATTGTTGCTCTTGCCGCGGGTGACACTAGCATGTAGCATGCGTGCAAAGGCGATGGAGTTCGCCTCGAACCGCCCCGAATGACGGGGCTGATGACTCCTGCGTGCCTCGCGGCGCTCAGGAGTTTTTTGTTGTGTGAACCAGACGCAAGAAATAAGGCCAGGAATCGGGCCGGGAATGGAGAAAAGTGCGGATCATATTCTTAGTTGTATTTGGCGCTACGGGGACGTTGGCCCGCTATGGGCTCGACGGTTGGATTCAATATCGAGTGGGCTCCGCTTTCCCGGTGGGAACCCTTACCATCAATCTCTTGGGATGTCTTTTCCTTGGCGTCATCGGGCAATTCGGTCTCAACCACATTACCGTCAGTCCCGATCTCCGCATCGGCCTGACCATCGGATTGATGGGCGGATTCACAACCTTTTCGACTTTCGGCTGGGACACGGTCCGCATGCTCGAAGAGGGTGAATGGTCCAAAGCGTCGATCTACGTCGGAGCGAGCGTACTCGGCGGACTGATTGCCATGATGTTGGGGATGCGTATGGGCGACGCGCTGTAAGGCCCGGCGAGGCGGCTTTCAGTCTTTAACCATCATCGTCCGGCCAATCGAGCCGCCGCAACTTCAAAAGTACCGCCATCCACGTGGCCCAGAACCATGCGGCCACATAGTGAATCCACCTGAAAAGCCAGCTTGGGCGTAGGTTCACAGCTAGCCAGCAACACTCATCTGCAAAGTTACGACCTGTTCAAAGAAGCCTTGCCAAGTTGATGCTTGGGTCCGTCCTTGAGGGTAATGATCGAGGAAGGTCCATAGGCCGATAGCTCATCGTCGATAGCTCATTTCGGACCTCCCAGCATCTAAATCGCAGAAGCAGGCAGGCAAGCGTCTTGGCTTCGCCGAGATGCCGTCCAGGGCAGACCAGTGAGCCAATCTGTTTCTGGTTTCCGCTTTATCAAATGAGGGCGCGAAGGGGACAGGAAAATGGAACAGATGAATGAGGGTGAGTGGTTTTGTGCCAATTGTCTTCAGATGATCGACGTTTTGAGCAGACACGGGCGTTGCCCATACTGTGACAGCAATGCGGTCGACGTGGCTTACCGGCCGGAGATGGCAGGGAAGGGCCGCCAAAGTGAGATCCGGCCTGAAATCGTTCTTTCCATCAATCTCTAACTCCACGCGAGAATACTGGACTTGAAAAACCAGCTGGGGTAGCGCTCGCCACGTGGTGGCGCGCAGCTGTTCTTCGGGTTGTCGGTAACTTGCGGGAGTCGATGACGGAAAAGCCCCGTCGCCGGAGTTTTATCCGACGACAGGGCAGGCAGCACACTCTGAGTCTTGGGACGCGCTGGAGAGCGTTCACGTTCCCGCCGAGCCGGTCTCAAAAGGAAAGCCCCACGCCAAAGGCGCGTGGGGCCGATAAGTGGAAGTAAACAGTTGGATGCTCGTGCCGATCCGCGGTTACGAAGCTCCGTAGTTCAAATCTGTGATCGCCACCGCTTACAATCTTCGAACACTCACAGCGTATTGACGCGAGAGCGATACGCAAGTACGATACTTCCTCGTTTTTGAGGCGGCACGGGCGGCCACTCGCTAAAGTCATATGCGGCGGTGGCCGTTTTTGTTTTTAGGCTCAAAAACGCCAAGGAAACTCGTGAAATCTCCGCTGATTGCACTTCTTGCGGCATGGTTATACGCGATGAGTTGGGGAACGCCGCCGGTTTGGGCGGATGAATCGAAATCGGCAGCGTCTTCTCAATCGGAGGCGAATGGCTCATCGGATGATTCCGCCGGCGCGCCTTCCACGCCTCAGACCTCGCAATCCGCTTCGGGATCGAAACAACCGGGCGGTTTCTCCGGTTTCGTCGGGAAGTGGTTCAGGATGGGAGAACGGATCCAAGCCGATGAGCCGGACTGGCTTTCCCCGTTAGCGACGACGTCCGGGCGCCTCAAGCAGGAATTTCGGTACGACGTATGGCGGCAGCCCGGAACGCCCGGCGACACGGATTACAACTTCGGCGGCTCAAAAGGGCTCGAATTCATCGCTGCTCCGCACGTCCAACTGATGGTCGGCGCTCCGCCGTATATCGCGCACGAGGGCGGCAAAACGCCCGACGGGTACGCGGATATTCCGGTGATGATGAAGATCGGATTAGCCTCGGCGGCGCCGAGAGAAGGCGATTACCTCATTACGTTGCTCCTGAGCGCCACGGTGCCAGGCGGCGCGAGTTCCATGCGCGACCCGGTCATTTCGCCGGGAATCGCGCTGGGCAAAGGGTGGGGGAATTTCGACGTGCAAACCACACTGGCCGGCAACCTGCCGACCGGCGACGTAGCCGCGATCGGGAGGCAACTGGTTTCGAATACGGCCTTCCAGTATCGCCTGCTTCGGAGACTTTGGCCGGAGTTCGAGGTCAATTCCACATCTTTTCTGGAGGGTAAGAGTGCCGGGCAGACGCAAGTGTTCCTGACGCCGGGACTGGGGTTCGGCCGAATACATCTATGGCGCGGCCTGAAGTTTTCCACCGCCGCCGGCATGCAAATCGCGGCCACGCGTTTTCACACCTACAATCATCGCGCGATGTTTTCGGTTCGTTACTCCTTCTGACGTTCCGATTGCCGCGCGGCCCAACGGCCGTGCAAAACCGGGTGTCGCTTCAGGCCGATGAGCGCCATCATCGTTCGGGAAGGTAGCCACGCACCGCAGCCCCTTTCCCCAACGTGCTGTGGGCCTAGGGCCTACCGCCTGGGCAACTTGAGGCTCCTTTTAGCTTAGATTCAGCTTAGATTCGTCAGCTTTCATTCGCTCCAACCCCAGGAACTGCCTTCAAACATCGTATCTAGGTTCCAACTATTGCGTTACCGGCCCCGAGAGGACTACCATCCCGCCCCAGTCCTCGCACGGGTCGCAGGGGAACCATGCTCAGACTCCTTGGCCGTGCGCTGTTTCTTGCCTTTTTTTCAGCTGCCCAATTCCTGTTGGCAGGCGCGGCATTCGCGCAGAGCGGGCCGGAGAATAGAATTGCGCTGGCCGTGGATAATGCCAGGGTGGTTGGTCTTGAAGGCAATATCCATCCCCTGGCTCGGGCCGAATACGACCGAGGAAGGGTTCCCGCCTCGACGCTTTTGGGGCACGTGGCGATATTCTTCAAGCGGACTCCAAGCCAGCAAGCCGCGCTCGAAAGGCTGTTAATCGAACAACAGGATCGCTCCTCGCCGAACTACCACCGCTGGCTAACGCCTGAGGAGTTTGGCACCCGATTCGGACTGAGTCAGGCCGATATCGACAAAGTTGCCGGCTGGCTTCGAGACCGCGGCTTTAGCATCGAGGAGGTCCCGCCGAGCAGGACTTCGATCGCCTTTTCTGGGTCAGCTGCGCAGATCGAAACAGCCTTTCACACCGAAATACATCGCTACATTGTTGACGGCGAGACGCACTACGCCAATGCCATCAGTCCGTCTGTGCCCGAGGCATTCTCAGATGTGGTTCTGGCATTGGTGTCTTTGAACGATTTTCGTCCCAAAGCGCCGGTCTCCACTGCCCGCTCCCTGAAGCCCGATTACACCAATAGCGTATCCGGACATCACTTTTTGACTCCCGATGATTTTGCCACCATCTATGACCTGAAGCCTCTTTACGCCAGCGGCATTGATGGCAGCGGACGGGTGATAGCGATCATGGGGCAGACCGATTGGGGTGTGATAGGCGCCGATGTACGGACGTTCTGGAGCGAAGCCGGAACACCCGACCGTGCAGGCTCGTCAGCCCCAATGTCCTTGCCCTTGCCGCTCCCGCGACCTGTGGGCGCTTCGCCCGTGATCTTCACGGTTCTAACTGGCGCGGACCCGGGAACGCTCGACGGAGACGTGCAGGAGGCCAGCCTGGATATCGAATGGGCGGGCGCCGTGGCGAGAAACGCCAGCCTGGTCTACGTCAATTCCACCAGTGCCTTCGTCTCGTTGCAATATGCCGTGCAGAATAACCTCGCGCCCGTGATCACCATCAGCTACAGCGAATGCGAGCAAAATGTGAGCTCGAACGATCTCGTGGTATTTACGCAAATCGGACAGCAGGCCAACGCCCAGGGCGAGACTATCCTGGCTTCCTCGGGTGATAACGGTGCCGCAGGTTGCGATCGTGGCGTGAGCACGGCCACTCAGGGCCTATCCGTCCATTACCCGGCTGCTCTGCCTTACGTGACCGGAGTCGGGGGAACCGAATTCAACGAAGCCTCGGGAACCTATTGGAGCAACGCAAACAATCCCGTGAATGGGTCCGCTATCTCTTACATTCCTGAGATGGCCTGGAACGAAAGTTCGACCAGCGGTTTGGCGGCGAGCGGCGGCGGGGTCAGCAATGTCTTCCAAAAACCAAGCTGGCAAGCAGGGCCCGGGGTCCCCAACGATGGCTCCCGAGACGTCCCCGATGTGGCACTATCCTCCGCCGGCCATGACGGCTATTTGGTCTGCACCGAAACCTTCAATCCCAGCGGGGATACTTTTTCGCCTACTTGCGTTGATGGATTTCACGACGCCAGTGGTGGTCTACCTTACTTTTTTGGGACTTCGGCATCGGCGCCCGCATTTGCCGGAATCGTGGCCCTGCTCGATCAAGCCACAAACTCGTCCCAGGGAAACATCAATTCCATCCTTTACCCATTGTCCGTGGCTTCGCCTGGCGCATTCCACGACGTGGTGGCCGGCAATAACCGCGTAGCATGCCAGACGAATCCACCCAGTCCGAATTGTCCGCTCACGGGTGCTGAGGCGGGAACGATCGGATACGACGCGGGGCCCGGATATGATTTGGTTACCGGGCTAGGCTCGGTGGATGCCAGCGTTCTCGTCAACCAGTGGACCTCGGTGAGTCCCAATCCTGATTTCCAGATGACGATTGCACCTGCAAGCGTGAACCTCACTCGCGGCAGTTCCGTTAATGCGCAGCTATCGATTTTCGGCTTCAACGGCTTCACGGCCATGCCGGCTGTGAATTGTAACGTCCCGCCGCTGTTTGTTGGCGTAACCTGTTCGCTGGCGTTCAATCCCAGCGCCAAGAGTGTTAGTCTCACAATCTCATCGGTAAACAGCGCGAGTTTCCATCCGGAGCCGAGACTGAATTGGCCTCGGCCATGGCCCGTGGCTTTCGGATTTGCTTGGCTGGTGATAGCGTTTGCGTTGACCCAATTGGGGGCTCGGCAAACTCATCAAACGGCGGCAAAACTCGCGCTCAGGCTCGCGCTGCCGTGCTCGCTGGCGATCGTGATCGGCTGTGCCGGCGGTTCGGGCAGTTCAAGCAATGCCCCTGCTGTCTCGATTCAGCTAAGTCCCGCGAATGTAATCCTGGGACAGGGGCGATCCGTGCAGTTCACCGCGTCAGTGCAGACTTCTTCCAATCAAGCCGTGACATGGTCTGTCGCCCCACAGATGGGCACAGTATCGGCGTCCGGCGTCTACACCGCGCCGTCGACCATCGCGACGACTCAAACCGTCGTGGTGACGGCGACGAGCAATGCCAATCCATCCCAAAGCGCCACCGCCTCTATTCAGTTAGCGACCCCGGCTGATGACTCGCTGGCAGTAACCGGAACAGCGAACGGAGTAAATCACCGTCTGGCAATTCCTATGACCCTCGTCAGCAACTGAAGAAGTACGATGCGGGGCCGGGGCGACCGCAAAAATCGCGATAGCGCATTAAAGTTACGCTTGCTCGCGAAATCCGCCGCGCTAAATGCAAAGGGCTACTCCCCGATGGAGTAGCCCTTTGTTTGCGTCGTACGGACCTGCATCACTTGATGCCTGATGCCCGTCCGATGGTTAGAAAGCCAAGGTCAGGGTTGGCCCGCGCGCCGAGCTTTGCTCGCGCCTCCAGAAGTTTCCTCTGGAGCCGGCAAATCTTCGGCAGGCATCGAGCGCACGAAATCATCAACTTCTCTTTGGGCTTGGTCTTTGGCCATCCCATAGCGCTCCTGGACGCGGCCAACGAGTTGGTCTTTCTTACCGCCGATGACTTGCCAATCGTCGTCCGTCAGCTTGCCCCACTTCTCTCGGAAACGGCCGCTGAACTGCTTCCACTTGCCTTCAATTTGATCCCAGTTCATAGCTCCTCCGTGTGATGCGGTACGTTAGGTTACTTCTCGCAACTACTGCTAACCATCTTCAGATTCGTCACGGTCATATGGCCGTGCTCGGTGGAACTTTTGTCGACACCGTGTTCTCTGGCCTCCGCCTTGGTGTCTTCCTTGGCTCCGTGCAGGGCCGCATTCGAAACCGCGCCCGTGACCGTAACCGTGTGTCCGACGTGCTTCGCGAGATCAACGCTGTCGCTCTTCATTTCCCACGTGCTGCCATCCTTCGCCGTGACCTGATACTCATCTCCATCTTTCTGCACGCAGCCGGTCACGGTGCGGGTATTCTTGTGCGTCTCCTTCTTCGTGTCGTCCGTCTGTGCCCAAGCGCTACTGAACATCAACGCGAGAGCAAGCACGGCGCCGCCAATCTGGAACTTCATGTCAGCCTCCGATCTGAATTCCTCACTGCACACTCCCACGTCTATCTCAACCTAAGACTGGATAAACGGAAATACCGGGCAATGGTCAACTTGGCGGCATAACCCCTGTAGTACGGTGACTACTGTATTAGGCCTGAGTGGGATGTTTGCCGATCGACCTTGGCTCGCGATGAAAGCGCACTGGACCTACGTGCCGAACCGCAGTCTATGCGCCCCGCTGTTGTGTGAAGGACGCGACGGCGTCGAGAAGGTCTTGCGGGGATCGCCCCTTGATAATCCATCGATCGGCGACGCCGATGGCTTCGCCTGGCAGCTCGGCCAGTCCGGAGAGGACGATAATTGGAACGGCAGGATTCAATTTTTTCACCCTGCGCGCCACCGCGAGGCCATTCATTCCGGCCATCCAATAATCCACAATCACCAGATCGACTTTTTGGAATTGGAACAGCCTTATGCCTTCTTCGCCGCTCGGGGCATCGATGACCTCGTATCCTCGCGATTCAAGCAAATACTTTCGTACCTGACTGAGATCCGGCTCATCATCGATGCACAGGATGGTAGCCATGTTCAGACCTGATTGCGTTGAGCACGACCACCGTTACAGTTTTTCCCGGGACCTGGTGGCGGCGAGTTTTCGCGGTTGTGCGGCACAGAGCTGCAATAGTCGATGAGTTCGTTTGGCGGCGCCATACAGCTTTTACTGTAGAATTGCGCTGCCAATTTCTTTTTTCTTATGTCTCCAGTTGCATTGAATACTCATTTCGGATTTGATACAAAGACACAATCCTTGCTCTCGCATCGGGTCCATGAAACAAATGCGAAACAGTAACGGACGAAGAAAATCGTCGCCGCCCTCCGGTCTCGATAAAGCTCCCACAGGCATTCGCGGTCTGGATGACATCAGCGCCGGTGGACTGCCTCGCGGGCGCACGACGATCGTCTGCGGCGGCCCCGGCTGCGGCAAAACCATGCTCGGCCTGGAGTTTCTGGTGCGCGGGGTCGAAGAATTTGGCGAGCCCGGCGTGCTGGTGGCATTCGAAGAAACTCCCGAGGAGATGGCCCGCAACGTCGCCTCGCTGGGATTCGATCTGAATGCGCTCTGCGACAAAAAGAAATTGTTTCTCGATTACATGCGCATCGAGCCCAGCGAAATTCACGAAACGGGCGACTACGATCTGGAAGGTTTGTTCATAAGGCTTCAAAACGCCGTGGATTCGGTGGGAGCAAAGCGGGTCGTTCTCGATACGCTGGAGGCTCTTTTCTCCGGCTTCTCCAATCTGGCCGTCTTGCGCGCGGAAATCAGGCGGCTTTTCCGCTGGCTGAAGGATCGCGGGCTTACCACCGTCGTGACGGCGGAGCAAGGATCTGGAACTCTCACGCGGCATGGTTTGGAGGAGTACGTTTCCGACTGCGTGATTCTGCTGGATCACCGGATCCAGGAACAGATTTCGACGCGACGTCTGCGCATCGTCAAGTACCGAGGAACAAAACACGGGGCCGACGAATACCCTTTCCTGATCGATGAATCCGGGCTTTCTGTTCTGCCGCTCACTTCCCTTATGCTAAATCACAAGGTATCGAAGCGAACGCATTTCCACAGGGATTGCCGATCTCGACGCCATGTTGGAAGGCAATGGTTATTATCGCGGGAGCACGATTCTTGTGAGCGGTACGGCGGGCAGCGGAAAAACCACGTTGGGCTGCCACTTTGCCGAGGCCTCCTGCTCCCGCGGCGAGCGCTGCCTTTACATCGGGTTCGAAGAATCCACCGACCAGTTGTTCCGAAATGCAGCCTCGGTCGGAGTGGATCTTGAGTCGCTACGTGAAAAAGGGGCTGCTCTTCCATCGGGCCTGGCGCCCGACGCAATACGGCCTGGAGATGCATCTCCTGCGCATTCATAAGATGATTGATACGATCAAGCCCGCAAGCCGTGGTCTTGGATCCCCTGAGCAACTTGATCGGCAGCAGCACGCAGCGCGACGTCCGATCCATGCTGATGCGTCTCATCGACTTTTTGAAGGAGAAAGGCATCACCGCCTTGCTCATCAGCCTGACCACAGGCGGCAAGCATGTAGAAACCACGGAAGAACAGATCTCTTCGCTGATCGACACGTGGATACTCCTGCGCGACCTGGAGCAAAGTGGAGAGAGAAACCGGTGCCTCTACATTCTGAAATCACGTGGAATGGCCCACTCCAATCAGCTTCGCGAATTTCTAATCACCGGCAAAGGCATCAGACTCCTGCCTGCCTACATCGGTGCGGGTCAGGTGTATACAGGGTCCGCGCGGCTAGTACAGGAGGCCAAGGACGCCAGTGAAGCCCTGTTGCGAAAGCAAACCATCGAACGTAAGCAGAGCGAACTGCGGGCCAAGCGCAGGGAACTGGAGGCGCGCATCGAGAACCTGCGGTCGGAGTATGCGGCAGAAGAGAAACAGACAGAAATGCTGATCCATCAAGCGGAGAATGCGGAGCATCGTTTCGAACTGGATGCGCGCGAGATAGCCGGCAGCCGGAAGGCCGGAGCGTTAACAGGAAAAGCAGGAGCGCAGGCGCGCCAACGGAGCCGAGAGATGAAGACGAAAGATAGCAAGACAAGAGCCAAGCTCCAAAGAGCAGCGCCGGCGGGGGGAGATGTTCTGGAACTTCGGCTCTACGTGGCCGGCCAAACCCCCAGATCGCTGGCGGCGCTGGCGAATCTGAAGCGCATTTGTGAAGAGCACTTGAAGCAGAAGTACCGGATCGAGGTCATCGACCTGGTAAAACATCCGCAACTGGCGCAAGGAGATCAAATTCTGGCCATTCCCACGCTCGTGCGGCGCGTTCCTCAGCCGCTGCGCAAAATTATCGGTGATCTTTCGAATACGGAACGCGTGCTGGTGGGGCTGGATATCCGTCCATCTCCGTCGGGGATGGTGACGGCGGAGAGCGCCTGAGAAACACTCGCTCTTTCGGGGTCGAGGCTAGAGTTCACAAGCGAAGCGAGGAAGCATGTCGGATCCCCTGTGGCAATCAGTACGACCGGAATCGAAAATCAAACTGCAATCCGAAGCGGCGGAAGCCGAAGAGATCGTCGAAGCCATTCGCGGCGGTCTCGTCGACGCTCTCCTGATCGAAGGTGTGACCGGCGAGCGGGTCTATGCGTTGCATCCCTTGGAGAGCATCGAGGAACATGACGAAATTTTGCAGGCCATCCGCACGGGCCGAGTGGATGCGTTGGTCATCAAGACTCCTTCGGGGGATCGCGTCTTCTCGTTGCAGGGCAGCGATGGGCCCTACCGCATTCTCATCGAAACGATGCAGGAGGGCGCGGCTACTCTGGACGCGGATGGGACGATCCTCTATGCCAATGCCCGGTTCGGCGAAATCATGGCGATGCCCCCCGAACAGTTGATTGGCGTCTCGCTTTATGCTCCATTCGCATCCCCGGCCGAGGAAAAGCTGCGGGGCTTGATCGAGGAGGGCCTTCAGGCCAAGGCCAAGGGAGAACTCGGGTTTCAGGATGCGCAGGGGCGCAATCGCGTGTTGCATCTCGCCCTCAGTCCGCTGCCCAATTATGACGACGCGTCAAAGCGCCGGGCGTTATGCGTGGTGGCGACGGACGTCACCGAGCTTTTCGAAGCGAACGAATCCCTGCGCAAAAATGAGGAAGCCCTGCAGCTACTCTCGGCTCGATTGCTCCGAGCCCAGGATGAAGAGAGAAGACGCATATCGCGGGAATTGCACGACAGCGCGGGACAATACCTTGCGGCCGCGCAGATGCGTCTCGGAGCCATCAAGGAATTCACATCCGATTCTCCCAAGGCAGAACTAATAGTCCGCGCCCTCGCGGACGCGGAAAAGGCCATCGCGGACTGCTCGAGCGAAATTCGCACGCTTTCTTACCTTCTGCACCCGCCAACCCTGGATGTAGCGGGATTGGCATCGGCTTTGCAATGGTACAGCGAAGGCTTCTCAGAGCGCAGCGGGATCAAGGTGGATTTGGAGATAACGCCGTCACTGGGGCGCTTGCAGCAAGAACTCGAAATGGCCATCTACCGGGTGGTGCAGGAAGGCCTGACGAATATTCATCGGCATTCGGGCAGCGATTGGGCGGGCATTCGCCTCATCCGTGACCAGGATCACATCACGTTGGAGGTGGCCGACCGGGGCAAGGGCATGGGCGCACTTTCGAACGATGATTCCCGGATGCATGTGGGTGTGGGCCTCTCCGGGATACGCGAACGCGCGCGCCAGCTCAACGGGCATCTCGAGATCGAATCGAGTGCAAAGGGCACCACGGTGCGCGTAACTTTCAGTCTGGCGCAAGGGCGCGACGCTCGCGCAGCAGCGTCATAGCACGCAATTGTTTGGCCGCCCGCCGTCCGCTTCCCATCGCGCCCGCTACGGTACCCATTTCTTCCACATCGGTGGCCTCGCCCGACGAAGAAGAGCGTCCCTCGTTTGCCGGATGCTCCTCGCTACAGTCATTGCGGCCGTTTGATGCCAGGCGGATACACAGCCGATTCGGCTTGCCACTTCATCTGCGCGGGGCATCTAATGTATTTCACGCACTCGGCGGGAGTGGTGGCGAGCGCGGGTCCGAAGAGGGCCCGGCGGGATTGTCATATCGTATTCCGATGTGTCGGAAGAGTAGCTAGAACCGGCAATTCCTGCAGTCGTGCGTTGACCCTGCATGGTGCGTGTGCTACGGTAATTTTTCTACGAGATTTTCTGTGACCGCGCGCATCCTGTGGTGCGCGACGCCGTTTTTTGAGGAGAGAAACCAATTCTTTCGCTGCTGGCGGTTTGTTTGTTCGCGGGTGAGCTCAGCAATCTGATCCAGCAAACGGGCTGGGTGGCACGAGCGGTTCTGCTCATTCTGTTTTTCTTTTCCCTTTTTTCCTGGGCGCTGATCTTTCAGAAGCTCAGCCTGTTTGGCCGGCTGAAGCGGCGCACGACCAGCTTTCTGCGGGCGTTCCGAGCGACGCGCGGATTGCCCGAGCCGCGGGCAGTGGGCGCGACAGGTTCACCGCTCGAAACGGTGTATGCCGCCGGATACCGGGAATTGGCGAGCCAACTCATGGCCAGCAATCCTCATCCTCGTGTGAAGAGTTTGCACGCAGTGACTGCGGATATGCAGGCCGCCGCTGCCGAGGAAGTGCGCAAGATGGAGAGCTTCATGCCTTGGCTGGCGACCACCGGCTCGGTGACGCCGTTTATCGGATTATTCGGGACGGTGTGGGGCGTGATGGACGCCTTCTCCGGGCTGGGCACGGCCGGCGCGGCGAGCCTGCGCGTGGTGGCGCCCGGCATTGCCGAGGCGCTGATTACCACCGCCGCGGGGCTGTTTACGGCCATCCCGGCGGTGATTGCGTATAACCACTTCGTGCACGATATCCGGGAGATGGGCGCGCGGATGGATAATTTCACGATGGAAGTGGCGGCGCTGATCGAGAAGAATTACTTGTAGAGGCGTGGGTTTGTGGTGAGAAGGACGAGGAGAGATTCCTCGTTGCGCGAAAAGAAAAAGGGTGCGCCGGAAGCGCGCCGCGCTCCTCGGAATGACAACGGTTGCCTGGCGGCGCTTCGTGCATGTATCGACGGTTCTCGCCATGATGACAAAGCAAATTAAAGCGAGATAGATCAGATGCCGCAGCTTGGACGTCAGACCGGGACTTCTCTTTCCGAGATCAATATCGTTCCCTTCGTGGACGTCATGCTGGTGTTGCTGATCATCTTCATGATCACCGCGCCTATCCTGCAATCCGGCATCGAGGTCAACCTGCCGAAGACGCAGACGGTGAAGGAAATCAGTGAAGAGCGGCTGGTTGTGACCATCGATCGGGGACAATTGATCTACCTGGGCAACGACGCCGTCAATATTCACGATCTTGGAAACAAGGTCCACGCGCAGATGCGCAATCCGCAGAGCGACGCGGTCTTTCTGCGCTGCGACGAGACCGTGCCATTCGGGACATTCGCCACGGTGGTGGATACGCTGCGGCAATCCGGGATCGAAAACGTGAGCGTGGTGACCGAGCCGCTCAGTTCGCGTCCCAAGGGGCAATGACGCATGGCAGCGGAGAGCATGACCATGCAGCCGCCGGGGTCCCCAACGCAGTCCGATTTTGCGCGCGTCGCGACGGTGCAGCCCGGGCTCAAAGGGCCTTTGACCTTATCGCTGGTGCTGCATTCGCTTTTATTCGGTTCGCTGGCCGTCTCCACGATAATGTCGCATCGCGGAGATTTGTGGGGCGGACCGGGCGGAGGCGGCGCGGTTTCGGTAAAACTGGTGGGCGGCCTGACCGGCGTTCCGCTTCCCCGGCCGGAGTCGGTGACCACGAATCGGGTGGTGGACGAATCCAAGGGACTCTACAAGTCCGAGCCCAAGCCGAAACCCAAAGAGCCGCCGCCGGATGCACAGCAGATTCCGCAGTTCACCAAAGAGAAGCAGCCGCGCTATGTGACCCGCCCATCGAAGACGCTCGAAGACACCACGCCTCCGCCACAAAATGCCGTGCCTTATGGGCAAGGCGGCTCGCCCGCGGTGCCCTACACGCAATTCGGAATGGGCGCGGGTGGGTCCACGCCCGCCGGCATGCAGTTCGGCGGGCCGGGCGGCGGAGATTTTGGCGGCCGTTTTTCCTGGTACGTGGACGCGGTGCGCAATCGCGTAAGCAGCAATTGGCTGGAGAGCACGGTCGATCCGTCGTTGCGCTGGGCGCCGCGCGCGGTGGTCAGTTTTGACATTTTGCGAAATGGGGCCGTCGCCAACGTGCAGATTTTGCAGTCCAGCGGCAATGCCTCGGTGGATGCTTCGGCCATGCGGGCGATTCAAGGCTCGAGTCCGATGCAGCCGTTGCCGAATGAATATTCCGGGAATAAAGTTTCGGTGGAGTTTTGGTTCGATTTTCGGCGCTAGGACGTCATGTCAAAATGTTCTTAAGACGGGAACGAAATGAGAATTGAATTCTTTTTCGCGACAAGTGCAGGAAACAGCAGATTTCTCGTCGTCCGCCCGAAGCGGACTCCCCGGAATGACGACCCCTTACATGCGCGACGTCTTGCCATTGCGCCCGTACTGCTGGCGATTCTTGCGCTCTTCGGGCTCGCCTCGCGGCCGGCGCAGGCGCAGGATTGGTTTCGCACGGGCACCGGCCTGGGCGTGAGCAAGCCAAAGGTGGCCGTGGCCGATTTCGTTTCGCGCAACGACGCTTCCGCATCGATGGCGGCGCTTTTCAGCGACGTGGTGCGTAACGATCTCGATTACAGCGGAATCGTGGATTTGGCGAGCAAGAGCTTCTACCCCACGCAAGTGCCGAGCGTGCCGATGGAGCTGAATTATCAGGCCTGGAGCGATCCTCCGGCTTCGGCGCAGTTCCTGGCCTTCGGCAATCTCACGGTCACGGACGCAAGCGAGGAGATCCAGGCCTGGTTCAACGATGTGAAAAATCCGACGGCTCCGCCGGTGGTGGGGCGCGTCTATCACGGCGATTCCAACGAGGAGCAGACGCGGCGCTACGCGCATCAGTTTGCCGATGAGATCATCGCGCGGCTCTCCGGAGGGCTCCCCGGAGTGGCCGCCACGCAGATCGCCTTTGTCAGCGGACGCAGCGGGAACAAAGAAATCTGGGCCATGGATTATGACGGCGCCAATCAACACCAGCTCACTTCACTGCACTCCATTGCGCTCACGCCCCGCTGGTCGCCGGACGCCGACCGCATCGCCTTCACCTGTTATCCCACCGCCGGGTCCATTTTGAGCGCGCAGATTTGCGTGTACTCGACAGTCAGCTCCCGCCTGCTGAACTGGCCGCGCTATCGGGGCACCAATAGCTCTCCGGCGTGGTCGCCCGACAGCACCAAGATCATGTTCATGTCCAGCATGCTGGGCAATCCCGAACTCTTCATCGCCGAAGCCGACGGCAGCCGCCCCAGGCGCGTGACGCATTCGACCGGCGCGGATACTTCGGCGGCTTGGAATCCGAAAACGGGGCAGCAAGTGGCCTTTGTGAGCGATCGCGGCGGAACTCCGCAGCTCTACACCATGGACGCGGATGGCAGCGAAGTGCAGAAGGTGGAGCTGCCGGACATGGGTTACGTGATCGATCCGGCGTGGTCGCCGAACGGACAATTGCTGGCCTTCAGCTGGCGCCGGCCCAACGGCAATTATGATCTCTACGTCATGGATATCGCCACGCACGCTCTGGTGGAACTCACGCGTGACGCCGGCCGTAACGAGCGCCCGAGTTGGGCTCCCGATGGGCGGCACCTCATATTCGAATCCACACGCACCGGGACGAGGCAGATCTGGTCCATGCTCGCCGACGGTTCCGAGGTAAGGCAATTGACCACGGAAGGGCAGAACGAATCTCCCAATTGGTCGCCGAAATAGTGCCCGGCTCGAAAGCACCCGTTTCTTCTTAGGGCAAGTGGTTCCAAATCCCGCAATCTTTGGTAATCTCGCATGTCCCCCGGGGGTGTAAATGTATCTCTCTGGTCCGAAGCCCGGCAGACAAGAAGCAGTCGTTCAAGGAGGATTTTGAAAAATGCGGATTCGCTCCGTTGCAAGAGTCGTCCTTTACGGCGTGATCGCGCTCGCGATCGTAGGCGTCGGCTGCAAACACCCCGCTCCGGTTACTCCCGCCGCGCCCGCCGCTCCGCCACCGCCACCGCCCCAACCCACGGTGACTTTGCAAGCCACGCCGCCGAACGTGCAGCGTGGGCAATCGACAACTCTGCAATGGTCATCCACGAATGCTACTTCGCTCACGCTTACGCCCGGCGTCGGCAATGTGTCTCCCCAAGGCAATACCAGCGTCACGCCGAACGATTCCGCGACTTATACGATCACGGCGATGGGACCGGGCGGCTCCGCTAACGCAAGCGCGCGGGTAACCGTCACCGTGCCTCCACCTCCGCCGCCGGCGCCTGTCGCCGCCGCGCCATCGATGGAAGAACTTTTCGCGCGGGAAGTGAAGGACGCTTATTTCGAATTCGACAAATCCGATATTCGACCCGAGGCCCGTTCGGCATTAACCGAGACCGGCGGATTCCTCAAGTCCTATCCGCAAGTCAAGGTGATGATTGAAGGACATTGCGACGAGCGCGGTTCAACGGAATACAACCTGGCACTGGGCGACCGTCGTGCTCAGGCAGCGAAGGATTTTCTGGTTTCGCTGGGCGTAGCCTCCGATCGCATGCAGACGGTGAGCTACGGCAAAGAGCGGCCGTTCTGCCAGGATCACGCCGAGGCGTGCTGGCAGCAGAACCGGCGGGCTCACTTCGTAATGGTCAGATAGGCAGGCTCGGGCCAAGCGGCCCCGAACTCCCAGACGGGCGCTTGCATCCAATCTAGCACCGAGGCGCCCGCTTGATGTGGCGGGTACCTCGGGCGCTAAATGCTAACGGAAATGTTTCAGCTCGAGAGGTTCGAAGCGGAAGGGTGTAGCTCCGCTTACGATCTTTGGGGCATACTAAAGGCAATTCAGTGACGCATCCTTTGGGGGCGAAGTACGGGTAAGGAGGAATGTCATGCGTAAACGATGGGTCGTTTACCTGGCGGCAGCAATGCTGGCCGGCGCTTTGGGAGGCACATTGCTGGGGCCGGCGCCGGTAGGAGCAGTGGCCCGCGAAATGGTGGAGCTGCAGCAAAGCGTGAATCAACTGATCCAAGGGCAAAAGGACATGCAGACGACGCTGGCGCAGAACGCCGCCGTGGACAAAACGCTCATGGAGCAGTCCATGGATACGGTCAATAAGCTGACCGGCACGATGATGGCGCTGCAAAAGACGGTGCAGGATATGCAGGCCAATTCGGGCGCGCGACTCGATACCATGTCCACGCAGATCCAGGGCATCTCCGATAATTTGCAGGAGACGCTGGCGCGCATGGGCAAGCTGAACCAGCAGCTCACCGATACGCAGAACGCCATTCAAGGAATTGACGCAAAGCTCGCGAGCAGCGCACCTCCGCCCACCGCTTCGGCGCCAGGAGCCGGCGCGCCGCCAGTTGGTGCGCCTCCGAACGGATTGCCGCCGATACCGGGAGCACCCGCAGGAGCGGCGAGCATGCCGCCGTCTGCTGCGCCTTCGGCAGACCTGCTTTACTCGAATGGTTTGCGCGATATGAACGGCAAGAAATATGACTTGGCGTCGCAGGAGTTCGGCGACTATCTGAAGTTTTATGCCAACACGGATTTGGCGTCGAACGCGCAGTTCTATCTAGGCCAGATCTCCTACCTGCAGCAACAATACGATCAGGCCATCGACGCGTTGAGCAAAGTCATCGACAACTACCCCAAGAGCTTCAAGCTCGCGCCCGCACATTTATTAAGAGCATTGTCGCTGATTGCCCTGGGAGAGAAAAGCTCGGGCGTCAGCGAACTGCGGATGGTCGTGAAGACCTACCCGGGCACGGACGAGGAACGGCGCGCCAAGACCAAGCTGCAAGAGCTTGGCGTGGCATCGTAACAACCTCAGCGCTTTTGGGCGCCTCGTTCGTCAAGACGTCGATTTTGCTTTTTGCGGGTGTGCGCGTGTCTCACCTTCACAGGTGTCCTACGTCGGTTGACCGCCGAGAAGGTTTTTCGGGTGCCCCACGTTCGGTTTTTAAAGGTGGGGTTTTACGTTCCCCAGGCAACGGCAAGTCGAAAACCCAGCCATTCCTGAGAAGTCGAATTGTCCGGAAAACCGCCCCCATTGCTCTTAGCTGACGGCGTGGACTTGGGCTTTGCGCCGTGCTATCGTCCGTCCTTCTGCCGCGATTCTTCGGATTTCTGAGGACCGTGGCCGGAGGATAAAGCATGTCGGTGAACAAGGCCATTCTAGTGGGCAGGCTCGGGCGCGATCCCGAAACGCGGTACACGTCCGGCGGTCAGGCCGTTTGCAACTTTACGATGGCGACCGATGAGACCTACAAGGACCGCAATGGCGAACGGCAGAAGCGCACGGAGTGGCACCGCATCGTCGTCTGGGGCAAGCAAGCGGAAATTGCGCAGCAATATCTGCACAAAGGCTCGCTGATTTTCCTCGAAGGACGAATTCAGACGCGGCAATGGGACGACCGCGAAGGCCAAAAGCGGACCACGGTGGAGATCGTGGCCAACAACTTTCGCATGCTCGGCGGGCGCGGCGAAGGCGGAATGGCAGCCGGAGCGGGCGCGGGCGCCGGCATGGGTGAAGCCGAGCCGCAGGCCGCAGCCGCGGCGGCGGGCGCGGGCACGGAAGAGATGCCGTCGACCGAAATTTCCGACGAAGACATTCCTTTCTGAAAACTGGCGTCGAGTTGGCATTTAAGGGCTTGCGTATTAAAGGAACGCTGATCGCGCGCGGGGTTTGGGGCTACCATGGTGTTGGTTGCAAAGGCATGCTTCCGGAGGTTGGGCATGAGATGGACTTTGGCCGCAGGTCTTTTCCTGCTGGCTGCTGCCGCGGCTGCCTCTGCGCAGTCGACGGCGGGTGTTCAGACGCAGAGTAACGTGGTCTACGCCGTTCACGACGGCGTGTCTCTGTATGGAGACTTATTCCTGCCCATGGGCGCCGGACCGCATCCGGCGATGCTGTTTATTCACGGCGGCGGTTTTCGCGGGGGGTCGAAGGCGGGTTATGGAAACACCTGGGGTCCGTATCTGGCCGCGCGAGGATACGTGGTGTTTGCCATCGACTACAGGTTGTCGATGCCCAACCAGACGGCTTGGCCGCAAGCTCTGCTGGATTGCAAAGCGGCGTTGCAATATCTGCGCGGGAACGCTGCGATGCTGGGCATCGCAGCAGACCGGATTGGAGTCGGAGGCGATTCCGCGGGAGCGTCACTCGCGGCGCTCTTGGGTGTGACCCAGGATGCGCCGGCATTCGCGAACAAATATTCGAAAGACAGTTACTCGTCGGCTAGTACCAAAGTTAAAGTGGACATACCCATTTACGGCGTGCACGACATGATCGCCTGGGAGAGATTCACCGGCGCCACCTCAAATAATGGTCCCGGTCCGCTGGAGCTTTTCTTCGGCGGAGCGCCCGACCAAGTGCCGGGCCTCTACTTCGAGTCGTCTCCGATCACCTACATCCGGGAGGCGGCAAAGAGCCTGGGAGAAGTCGCCATGCCCAATGCGGCTACGCAAACGGCATGGTTCCTGGCTTGGGGAATGGTCGATCACGTGGTTCCTCCCGACGGCCAGTCCGTGGTTTTTGTTCAGGCGCTTCGTGACGCCGGCGCCAAAGTCACCGCCGTGCCGGTTCCCGGTGTGGATCATTTCTGGTTCACTGCCACCGCGCTCACCGGCAAGCAGGGAATGCCTGACTGCAAAGACGCTCCGCCTCCGCAGCGCCTCGTCTGCAGCGGGGCCACACCTAATGATTTCATCGCCCAGCAGTTGCTCGATTTCCTCGCGCACAATTTGTGACGGCTTAGCCCGAATCCTTCCAGCTATCGTGTACACCATTTAGTTCGTTCAAAAAATGAGGATATTCTCCGGGCGCTTGCCGCCGCATGCCGGCGATCGGAAGGACTTTGCCCTGTTCACAAGGCTGCGGCCTCTTGTCTCCCAGCGTTCAATCGTGCTTCGATGTACAGAAATCGCACCGCTACGCCGTACCGGCCATCCGACAGCTTCTCGATCCTTACCACCTCACCAGCATACTCCTGGCAGATTGCGCCGGGAGAATAGGGAAAAGCGACCAGCAACTTCATTCCCGTTCGATAGTGGTCGCCGCTGGTGGCAAAAAAGATCCCATGACGATTGAAGTTTATTGTAGTTTGAAGTTCCTCGGCCGGCTCGTCGCGCGGATCAACCGGCCGGAGTCGCACAGGTAACGTCACTTTGAGGCGATTGCGGCGTCTGGATTCTTGTGGAATTGGCTGGGAGGGATCGCTTGCCGGGATTGTCGGCCAGGTACGATTCATCTGTGTGCTCACCTGCACCTCCGCATTTTTCAGCACACATTACCGAGGGATCGGACCTCCAACAATGGAGCCTCCGTACTGTTCAAAATTGCACACCGGCAACGACCTAGGGTAATCTAGGCGAATCAGAGGCGAAGATGGCGGCGAAGGGTACAGCTGCGCAAATGAACGGGAGGAGACGATGATGCAATCGGGCACTCAAGCTGGGTTCGGTGTCAAAGGGGAGCCTGTGGGCCGGGCGGATCGTCAGCGCTCTCGTGGTGCTCTTCCTCCTCTTCGACGGAATCACCAAGGTCATGAAGGTGAAGCCCGTACTCGACGCATCCGCCCAGCTCGGATACCCGGTAGGAACGATTGTCGGTATCGGGATCACCTTGCTCGTCTGCACTGCGTTGTATGTGATTCCTCGAACGGCGGTTCTCGGGGCGATCCTGCTCACCGGCTATCTGGGCGGCGCCGTGGCGAGCCAGGTTCGTATCGCCAATCCCATGTTTGATACGCTCTTCCCGATCATCTTCGCCCTGCTGGCGTGGGTGGGGATTCTCCTGCGCGAGGAAAGACTGCGCGCGTTGATTCCGCTGCGAAATTAAAATAGAAGGCTCGCGTGCCCGGCAAAGAGCGCCGGAGCGCCGCGAGTTACAAGCTCGCGCTTGCACGGCCCGTAACCGGCAACCCCGGTAATCGGAGCGCAAGCGTAATCAGAGAGAGAATGGCCGGCATCTGATAAGCGAATGGAAGCCATTCAGACGCGTTGCTGCATCGCCGGAGGCGGTCCCGCCGGAATGATGCTGGGTTTCCTGCTGGCGCGGGCGGGCGTGGATGTCTACGTGTTCGAAAAGCATGCCGATTTCCTGCGCGACTTCCGCGGCGACACCATCCATCCTTCGACGCTGGAGTTGATGTACGAGCTTGGCCTGCTGGAGGAATTCCTGAAGCGCCCTCATCAGGAAATACGGGAACTCTCCGGACAAGTAGGCAGCGACAGTTTCGTAATGGCCGACTTCACGCATCTTCCCACGCATTGCCGCTTCCTCGCGCTCATGCCGCAGTGGGACTTCCTGAATTTCATTGCCGAGCACGCGCGGCGTTACCCGGGATTTCACCTGAGGATGCGCGCGGAGGTGACGGACTTGATCGAGGAAAATGGCGCGGTCGCCGGAGTGCGCGCCAAAACTCCCGATGGCCCGCTGGAAATTCGCGCCAACCTGATCGTCGGAGCGGATGGCCGCCGCTCGATCGTCCGCGAGCGCGCCGGGCTCAAGGTGCTCAATCTGGGCGCGCCCATGGACGTCATGTGGATGCGGTTGAGCCGCCGGCCCAGCGATGGCGAGCAGACTTTCGGCCACGTTGACCGCGGCAGAATTCTGGTGATGCTGAACCGCGATGATTACTGGCAGTGCGCGTTCGTCATACCGAAGGGCGCGGCGGAGGAAATCCGGCAGCGGGGAATGGCCGCTTTCCAGCAGGAGATCGCCGGCCTCGCGCCGTTTTTGGCTGATCGCGTCAATGAATTGCGCGACTGGGATCAGGTCAGCCTGCTGACCGTGGCCGTGGATCGGCTATCGAGCTGGTCCAAGCCGGGACTGCTGTGCATCGGCGACGCCGCGCATGCCATGTCGCCAATTGGCGGCGTAGGAATCAACCTGGCGATTCAGGATGCGGTGGCCGCCGCGAACATTCTGGCTCTCAAGCTGGCGCGCGGAACGCCCTCGGAAGAAGATCTCCGGTTGGTGCAAAAGCGCCGAGCGTTTCCGACCGAAGCGACCCAGTGGATGCAACTCGCCATACAAAATAACGTGATCCGGCGCGTGCTGGGCAGCAAGAGGCCGCTGAAGATGCCCTGGCCGTTCAGGCTGCTGAAGGTTTGGCCGTTTCTGCGCCGGATTCCGGCGCGCATCATCGGCATCGGCTTCCGCCCCGAGCACGTGAGTTGAGGGGCAAGAGCCCTTTTGGGGCCGGCTATAGCACGCGGCAGGCTTCGTCGAAGCTGAGGCGCGGGTTGCGCGGAAATATCTTGCTGGCATCGCCGTAGCCAATATTGATGAGGAAATTGGCTTTCCATTTGCCGTCGGGAAAGAACTCTGCATTCACCTTCTGCTGGTCGAACCCGGACATCGGCCCGCAATCGAGCCCCAGGGCTCGCGCCGCCATAATCAAGTAGGCGCCTTGCAAAGTGCCGTTGCGGAAGGCCGTCTCGTGAATCAATTCGGCTTTGCCGGCGAAAACCGAGCGCATATCGCGCGCGGGAAAAAGCTGCGGCAGCTTTTCGTGGAATTCGGTATCCCAGGCAACGATCACAGTGACGGGCGCGGTCATGGTTTTCTCCACGTTGCCGGGAGCGAGGGCCGGACGCAGGCGCTCTTTGGCTTCAGGCGTGGTGATAAATACAAAGCGCGCGGGCGAGGAATTCGCGCTGGTCGGCCCGAAGCGAGCCAGTTCGTACACCTCTTTCAGCAGCGCAATGGGCACAGGTTCGGAGCGCCACACCCAATGCGTGCGCGCCTCGCGGAATAATTGATTCAGGCACTCGTCGGAGATTTTTTTGTGCTCGCCCAGCGCCTGCTGCCGTTCAGCCATAATGGACTCCTCCAGGGCCAGTCATTTCAAACGTAGACACACGAATCAAACGCAGACATACGATGCGTTCCAAGCGGAAGAAGTAACACCGTGGAAGGGAAAAGCAGATTCCCCGGCCGCCGGGGCGACCTCGGAATGACAGCGTAATGAAGACATCAGAATTTGGTGACTTCGGTGAAGTGGAAGTCGCGGACCTTCATGGCCGGAACGACCATCTCGAAGGACTCTTCGCCGGCGGCGCGCACCGCGGGGCTCATCTGACCGACGTTGGACAGCATCTCCAAAATATTCTGATTGAAGCGGAAATTGCGAATGCCGGTCGAGATTTTGCCATTCTCGACGAGGAAGCTGCCGTCCCGGGTCATGCCGGTGAGAATTTTTTCGTAAGGATCGACTTCGCGAATGTACCAAAGGCGGGTGAGCAGAATGCCGCGATCGGTAGTGGCGATCATGGTGTCCAGCGACGTAGTGCCGCCGGAGAAGACCAGGTTGAAGGGCGCTTCGCCATCCTGATTCGGCAGTGGCAGGCCGTGGCCGGTGGGTTTCGTTTTCATTTTTTTGGCCGTCGCGCGCGCATAGACGAGATGGCGCGGCACGCCGCGATCGACAAGCAAAACCGTCTGCCGGGGCAGCCCTTCGCCATCGAAGGGCGGGCCGGACTGCAAGGCGTGCGTGACGTCGTCGTGAATGCTCACGTTTTCGCCCATAACTTGCTTGCCAATGCGATTGGTGAAGCAGGAGCGCTGATCGACGACCGCGGTTCCGGCGAAATCGTAGAAGAGAAAGCCGACCAGATCGAGGACGGCGGCGGGCTCCAGGATTACGGTCCAGCGGCCCGGCGGGACTTCCTTGGGATGGCGCGAAGCGGCAGCCTTCTGGCTGGCGCGCTCGGCCAGCGCTTGGGGATCGATTTGTTCGCGATCCGGCGCGCTGGCCTTGGCCCAGCCGGACGAATCCTGCTCCAAAACGGTGATCGAGAATTCGGCGCGGCTCTGGCGATAGCTGGCGAAGAGTCCTTTGGAATTGGCCATCGCGCTAAGGGAAGCGCCCGTGGAAAAAATGCCGGCGGCGGTCTGCTTATTTTGCTGCGCGAATTCGGTGACTTTCGCGACGGCCGCGGCGCGATCCTGCGGCGTGGCCCCGGCGGTCGCGGGAAAATAGCGCGTGACCCTGGGATAGTTCTGCGGGCCGGGCATCGGCAGCAGGTCCGGATTTTTGGGCTGGCTGCGCGCCAGCGTAGCCGAAGCGGCCACGGCCCGCCGCAGCGAGTCGTCGTCGGTTTTGTTGGTGCTGGCGCGAGCGGTGCGCCCCTCGAAGACGGTGCGCACCGAGACGCTGAGAACTTGCTCGGCGACGTTCTGGTGAATGGTGTTGTTGGCGAAGCGCGTTAGCGCGTCGGCGACGAAATCGATATGCACCTCGGTTTCGTCGGCGTCCGAGAGATGCAGCACGCGCTCGGCGAGGCGATGCAATTCCGCGTCGGAAGGCAGATGCGCTTCGCCGACGGCGGGGCCGTCAACAGGGCGACGCGAGACCCTCGCGCGCGAGCCGCGCGTCGATTTCGCCGATTTGCGAGCGGGACTCATGCGGCGCTCATTACTTCGCGAAGGCCATGCCCACGCGAATGTTGCGGAAGCGCGCGGGCGCGGCGCCGTGGCCCGTGCCCATGGTTTGCATGGGCTGCCCTTTGCCGCAATTGGGCGTGCCCCAGAGCGTCCAATAATCGCGCGAGCAGATGGCGTCGCAGCTATTCCAGAATTCGGTAGTGATGCCGCTATAGCTGGGATTTTTGAGCATGCGCGTTTTCTTGCCGTGCTTGATCTCCCAGCCAATTTCCGTGGAGAACTGAAAATGATACCGGCGATCATCGATGGACCAGGAGCGATTGGTCTCCATGAGGATGGCGTCATCGGTATCGGCGATGAGGTCTTCGTATCGCCAGGTGCCCGGCAACAGGCTGATATTGGTCATGCGGATGATGGGCAGGCGATTCCAACTCTCGGCGCGCATGGTGCCGCCGGATTCCTTCAAGCCAATGGTCACGGCGGTCTCGCGATTGGAAAGATAGCCGGTGAAGAGGCCGTCCTTGATGACGTCGGTGCGTTTGCCGGGCACGCCTTCGTCGTCATAACCGAAGGTTCCCAGCCCGGGGCCGTGCTCCAGGCGCGCGTCGGCGACCACGTTGACGATATCGGAGCCGTAGCGCAGCTTGTTTAATTTCTCCAGCGTGAGAAAGCTCATGCCGGCGAAATTTGCTTCCATCCCCAGCACGCGGTCGAGCTCGATGGGATGGCCGATGGACTCATGTATCTGCAATCCGAGCTGCGAGCTTTCCAGAATGATGGTGCGCTCGCCTTGCGGGCACTGGGGAGCTTTGTGCAGCGCCAGGGCCTCTTCGGCGACGCGCTGCGCGTTGCCGGGCAGGTCGAGCGCCTCCACCAGTTCGTAGCCGGCAAGCTGATGCTGTCCGCCGAAGCTATTGGGATAAGAGCGCTTTTGAATTTCGTCGTTCACGAAACTGGTGGCCACGATGCCGGCGCCGGATTGCATCTTGAGCTGATGAATTTGCGAGCCGAGGGTGGAGGCGTACCACTGTTCGAGGCGCCGGAACTGCATGGAGGTTTCGGCAAGTGTGAGTCCCTTCACGCGGCGCATGGCGTGATCGGCGGCGAAAAGCAACTCCAGCTGGCGTTCGAGCGGAATGCGAAACGGATCTTTGACGTAAGGATTCTGCCAGGTATCGACGTGGGCTTTTTCCGGGACCATTTGGGCGTCGGCGCGTTTGGCCATCGCCGACGCGCGGGCAATGGCTACCGCCTGGGCCGCGCAGGCCTGCACGCCTTCGCGCGTGAGCACATCGCTCGAAGCGAAGCCCCAGCAGCCATTGGCCAAAGCGCGGATGCCGAGTCCCAGCGACTCATTTTCGGCCAGCGTGCCGACTTCGCCGTTTTTGGTGCTAAGGTCGCGCAGGCGGATATCTACGACGCGCGCGTCGGCAAAGGTCGCGCCGCGCGTCTTTGCCGTATCCAGCGCCAGCGCAGTCCACTCCTGCATGTCCCCAACCGCGCCCGAGACGATCTCCGCAGGCACGACTTTTTTTGAATTTGACGTGCGAGGCACAGCAGCTGTCTTTATGTGGTGCCTTCGGACCAGGAAGCCAGGTAGTGCTCTTGTTCGGGAGAGAGTTTATCGACCAAAATTCCCATGGATTCAAGCTTGAGCTTGGCGATCTGGCGATCGATCGGCTCCGGCACGGGATAGACCTCCCGCTTCAGCTCGGAGCCATGCTTGACCAGATATTCGGCGGCAAGCGCTTGATTGGCGAAGCTCATATCCATCACCGCGGCGGGATGGCCTTCGGCTGAAGTGAGATTGATGAGACGCCCTTCGCCGAGCAGGTAGATGCGGCGCCCGTCTTTCATGGCGTATTCCTCGACGAAAGGACGAGCGGGCTTTTTGCTGATGGCCATGCGTTCGAGCGCGGGGATATCGATCTCCACGTTGAAATGGCCGGAATTGCAGAGCACGGCGCCGTCTTTCATTTTTTCGTAATGCTCCGCGCCGAGAACGGACTTATTTCCGGTCACAGTGACAAAAATATCGCCGATTTTGGCCGCTTCGGCCATGGCCATGACGCGGAACCCGTCCATCACGGCTTCCAGCGCGCGCACGGGATTGATTTCGGTGACGATCACATCCGCGCCAAGGCCCTTGGCGCGCATGGCGATTCCGCGGCCGCACCATCCGTAGCCCGCGACCACCAATTTCAAGCCCGCAAGCAGGAGATTCGTCGCGCGCAAAATTCCGTCAATTGTGGATTGGCCGGTGCCGTAACGATTGTCGAAAAGATGCTTGGTGAGCGCGTCGTTTACGGCAATCACCGGATACTTGAGCGTTCCGTCCTTGGCCATGGCGCGCAGCCGGATGACGCCCGTGGTGGTCTCTTCGGTGCCGCCGATCACGTTGGGCACCAGGTCAAGCCGCTTGGTGAGCAGCGTGGTGACGAGGTCGGCGCCATCGTCCATGGTGAGCTGCGGCTTATTTTCGAGGGCCGCGGCGAGATGCGAGTAGTAGGTGGTGTTGTCCTCGCCCTTGATGGCGAAAGTCGGGATGCTGTAATCCTTCACCAGGCAGGCCGCGACTTCGTCCTGAGTGGAGAGCGGATTCGAAGCGCACAGCGCAACTTCGGCGCCGCCGTCCCGAAGCGTGATGGCCAGATTGGCGGTTTCGCTGGTGACGTGCAGGCAGGCGGAAAGCCGTATGCCCTTGAGCGGCTGTTCCTTGATGAATCGCTTGCGAATCAACTGCAGAACGGGCATCTGTTGATTGGCCCATTCGATCTTGCGCTTCCCATTCTCGGCCAAGGCCAGGTCTTTCACATCGCCGCCGAGTGATTGCGTGGTTGCCACTGGTTCCCCCAAAATGAATTGAACTGTTGTTGTGTTGCGAAACCCGGAGAGATCCCTCGCTCCGGTTCGTCGCTCGCGATAACCATCCTGGTCGGATGGTTAATTAACGAGCGCCGACTTCCGTGCCGCGGACCGCGGCGGCCTTGCGAAGCGCCTCGGCTTTGTCAGAACGTTCCCACGTAAACGTCGGCTCGCTGCGGCCAAAATGCCCGTAAGCGGCCGTGGGACGGTAGATGGGGCGCCGCAGGTCGAGGCTCTCGATGATGCCCCGAGGCGTGAGCTGAAATACGGCCCGGACCAAGTCCGTCATCTGCTCATCCGGGATGACGCCCGTTTCGAATGTGTCCACCATCACCGAAACCGGCTCTGCCACGCCGATGGCGTAGGCGAGTTGCACCTCAGCACGGCGGGCGAGCCCGGCCGCGACCAGATTTTTCGCTACGTAGCGCGCCATATAGCAGGCCGAACGGTCCACTTTCGTCGGATCTTTGCCCGAAAGCGCTCCGCCGCCATGGCGGCTGTAACCGCCGTAAGTATCCACGATGATTTTTCTGCCGGTAAGCCCCGCATCTCCCATGGGCCCTCCGACGACGAATCGGCCGGTGGGATTGATGTGGAACTTGGTGCGGGAATCGAGCAGCGAGGCAGGCACCACGTGCTGGATAACTTCCTTCACGATATTTTCGTGGATTTCGCGGTTGGATACCGAGTCGCTGTGCTGGGTGGAAATCACCACGCAGTCGACGCGCGCGGGGCGATCATTGACGTATTCCACGGTAACCTGCGATTTGCCGTCTGGCCGCAAAAATGGCAGTTGTCCCGCCTTGCGAACCTCCGAGAGCCGCCGCACCAGCTTATGCGCCAGCACGATGGGCAAAGGCATCAGCTCATCGGTTTCATCGCAGGCATAGCCGAACATAAGCCCCTGATCGCCGGCGCCGCCGGTATCCACGCCCATGGCAATATCGGGCGACTGGCGCTTCAGCGAAGAGATGACCGCGCAGGTGTCGGCGTCGAAGCCATACTTGGCGCGCGTATAGCCCACATCGCGAATCACGCCACGCACGATGTCGCTGTAATCGAGAGTGGCGGAGGTCGTGATTTCTCCCGCCACCATGGCCAGGCCCGTAGTCACCAGGGTTTCGCAGGCGACTCTGCCCATGGCGTCCTGCGAAAGAACGGCATCCAGGACGGCATCTGAAATCTGGTCGGCGATTTTATCGGGATGGCCTTCGGTAACCGATTCGGAAGTAAACAGAAAACTGCGCTTCTTCTGGCTCAAACCATTGCTCCTTCAGGACTGAGTGCCTGCCGAAACTTAGATGACGCGAGGACGAAATTAGTGCAAAGCGAAGCTAACACAGGGGCTTCCGACAGTCAACGCGCGCGCAGCGCTAAGCCTTCTCGACATCCTCGTCGCCGTCGGCGCTTCCGGCCTTAACCGCGACGCCTTTGCCGGCGCGGGCCAGGAGAAATGCGCGGATGAAAGGATCGAGATCGCCATCGAGCACGCGGTCGACGTCGCCCATCTCGAATTTGGTGCGATGATCCTTGATCAGGCGATAGGGCTGCAGGGTGTAGGTGCGAATCTGGCTCCCGAAACTGATGTCCAGTTTCGATTCGTCCAGCTTCCGCGTGGCTTGTTGCCGCTTCTCGATCTCGGCTTCGTACAGCCGTGATCGCAGCAGCTTCATAGCCAATTCCCGGTTCTTATGCTGGCTGCGCTCCGCCTGGCATTGCACCACGATACCGCTTGGCAAATGCGTGAAGCGCACGGCCGTCTCCACCTTGTTGACGTTTTGTCCCCCGTGTCCACCGGCCCGAAACGTGTCGATTTTGAGGTCCTCGGGGCGAATGTCGATCTCGATGCGGTCGTCGACTTCGGGAATCACAAAAACAGACGCGAAAGAAGTATGGCGGCGGGCCGCCTGGTCAAAGGGCGAAATGCGAATCAGCCGGTGCACTCCAGTTTCGGTGGAAAGCAAGCCATAGGCATTCTCGCCTTCCACGCGAACCGTGGCCGATTTGATCCCGGCGCCTTCGCCGGGCTGCGAATCGATCACCGAAGCGCGAAAGCCCTTGCGCTCACACCACCGCAAGTACATGCGCAGGAGCATTTCGGCCCAGTCCTGCGACTCCGTGCCGCCGGCACCTGACTTGATGGTGAGAATGGCATTGAGCCGGTCGCTTTCGCCCGAGAGCAGCGTCTCCGTTTCGAGCTGCGCCACGTATTGGTCGGCGGTGTCGAGTTCCCGGTCGATATCGCGCAGGATCGATTCGCGCTGGGCGGCGTCGCTCTCTTCTTTTGCCAGATGCACATACGTCTCGATGTCGCTCGAAATGCGGGAGAGCTTTTCGTCGGCGGAAATGCGATTTTCGGCGCCTTTGCGCTGTTGCAGAACCTGCTGGGCTTTTTCCTGATCCTGCCAGAAGCCCGGCTGGGAGCTGAGGGTTTCGAGCTCGGCTAGGAGACCGCGATGGCGGGGTACGTCAAAGATAGCTCCGCACGAGTTCGATGCGTTCGCTGAGTTCGTGAAAACGATGTTCGAGATCTTCGATGATCATGATGTGTCCCTGAACAGGATACTAAAAATTATCCCCCAGATCACGCCGAGAAGATCACGCCGAGAAGATCACGGCGAGTCTCGAAAAGAGTTATGAGCCTGTGCGGTGACTAAGTCTGCGGGCCTGCGGCTTCTCGCCCGCGGCAGTGCGCATCTTTGCCTGAGGATTTTTATATGGCGTTATCGCCAGCCGGCCCAACAAGGGGATCAGTTGCCGGCCGACCGTTGTTTTGCAGACAAATCCGTCGGAAAACGGCCGAAGCGCGTGCATAACTCCGGGAATCGCGTGTGCCGTTAAGAAGACAATATACGTTTCGGGCGCCATTCGCCGTATTTCAATCGCTGCCCGCACGCCATTCATCACCGGCATATTGATATCCATAATCACGATATCCGGCTTTAGCGCCGCGACTTGCTCTATCGCCTCTTTTCCATCCCCAGCCTCGCCGCAGATCTCGAAAGAATGCTGCTGGAGAAGCGCCCGAATGGTCGTTCGCACCACAGCGGTGTCGTCAACCAGAAGCACTCGAGTCCGTAGCGCCACTTATTCCACCTGTCCCGAAATGAGAGCCCCTTCGCCTGAATTCTCCCGCAGCGAAAGGCAGGTTTTAGCGAAAAGAGGCTTTTCTGTTCCGATTTGGGAACGAGTCCATAACCACCAGCCAGCGAGCCACTATGACAAGCTCGCTGCTGGGAAAATCGCTCAACAGCAGGCCGGGGCTGGGTGAATATGCTTTGCCGCAGTATGTGCTTATCTTTATTGCTAAGTCTGCGCAATACAGGACAAGCCGTATTACATTTCGGAAATGCCGCTGACATTTACTTCTTGAAGACCCCAGCAGGTATCTTTACGCTGTATAGAAGAGCCTGCCGCCCCAACGCGCTCGGCTGTCGAGTCAGGAAGGCGTCGATCGATTATGACCATTGCGACTCGTTCACCGGAAACCGATGCCATCGCGGAAAACGGTAACTGGTATCCGCAGCGTTCTGGGCTTCGTTATAGCTTCGTTGCCATGGTCGAAGTGCTGGACCCCAAATCCGGCAAAAAAGTCATCTCCAAGACCGCGAATCTCAGCAGCTATGGTTGTCATGTGCGCACCGGCACGCCCTTTCGCGCCGGAACTATGGTCAAGCTGACGGTCAGAGCCAGGGGCAAGATGTTTCGGAGCAAGGGCAAAATCATATATTCCATCAGTGGCGAGGGAATGGGCATTCGCTTCGATGATATCGAGAGCGGCGAACAGATCATCCTGAACGAATGGCTGCTGCATGCGAGCCTCGAGGCACAGGAGCTCAAGCGAAAAGGTGTCGAGCCGGCCGGCTCCCGGAAACGACAAATCGCCTTTGCTGTCTGCGTCGTCGTTCTCGCAGTTATCGCTGCCGCGACTTTCCTATGGCTGGGCGGCCTCCACTAGGGCGGCGGGCGCAGTCATGCGCGCTTCGTGTTTCCAACGTATATGGCCTCACCTGCGTACCCAGGCGAATAGCAGCAAAATCAGACTGACTACAGCGCAGATCTCCGGCAGCCAATCGCCCCAGCGCGTGTACAACGACATATCGTTGCGGAACCCGTAGGGCGCGTCCAGTTCTCCCCGAATGTCCGCGGCCATGCTGGCCACGATGCGCCCATAAGGATCGACGGAGACGGTGTAGCCGTTATTGGTGTCGCGCAGCAGCCAGCGGCGATTCTCCACCGCGCGCACCCGCGCCATCTGCACGTGCTGCGCCGGCGCCGATGATCGCCCAAACCAGCCGTCATTCGAGATATTGATGAGCAGGTTTGCGCCGTCCACGACAAATCTTCGCATTTCGTTCGGAAACACGGCCTCGTAGCAGATAAACGTGCCGAAACGCCCGCCGGGCAAATCACCCAGCGCATAGCGGGTGCCTTGACGAAAATCGCCCGCGAGGCCCGTCAGATTTTTGGCGAACCAGAAAAAGTCGCGCCAGGGCACGTATTCGCTGAAGGGAACCAAGTGGATTTTGTCGTATTCAAATTCCTGGCGGCCCTGCGAGTCCAGCATGGCCGCGCTGTTGTAAGCCGCAAGACGTCCGTCGGGGCCGGGTTCCCAGCCGATCACGCCCAGCAGGAAATTGCTTTTCGACTCGCGCGCAATCTCCTGGGCCCGGCGCGCAAAATCCGCCTGTGCCAGCGAGAAGGGTGCGGGAACCTCGGGCCAGACGACCAGGCCATGATCCTTCTGTCCTGCCGCAATGCTGATGCGATCGATTTCAGACATATCGCCGGCATGAAGCGCGTCCCAATTCGCGGGGTACTCCATCGATTGAGGAAGATCGGTCTGCACCAGATGAGCCACTTGCGAAGCGCGCGCCGCGGGCACAAATCTGGGACCAAACAACGCCACAGCGACGATGACCGCGGTCGATGCGGCCAGCACTGCGGCAGGGAATCGCCATTGGCCCGGCCCGCGCGATCGAATCAGCCAGACCACAACGGCGTTGTAGGCGGCGACCACCAAAGAAAGCCCGAAGATCCCGGTGATGGCAGTCAATTGCACCAGCGCCAGATTGCCCGAGGCAGAGTAGCCCAGCAATTCCCAGGGGAAACCGATGTCGGGCATGCGCGAGCGAGCGAGTTCGAGCGCCACCCACAGAAATGGCGCCGCAAACACGGCCAAATTCCTGTCGCGCCGCGCGATCCACGTTAGGCAGAGAGTAAAGGCCACGAAGTAAGGCGATGCCGCCAGAATCATCAATGCCATCACTCCGCCGGCCTCCCACGGGGGCAATGGTCCGTACTGGTGCATGACCGTATAAATCCAGGGCGTCGCAAAGAGATAAAACGCCACGCCAAAAAGCAGGCCGCGCAAAGCCGCTTCGCCCAGGCCTCCTTCGAGCGAGGCGAGGATCAGCACGGCAACTGCGATCCATGCCAGAAACGGCAGATTGAAATTGGGAAAAGCCAGCGCGAGCAGGATGCCGGAGAGGAACGAAAGCAGAATCCGCCATTTTCGCGAGAGGATTTGCGAGACGGGGCGCGTTTGCTCCACGCTCTGAGGCTGACGTTGCTCCGCCGCCCCCGCCGGGCGCCGCGGGTCAACGCCGCGTGATGGCCTTGAAACCTTGGCTTTCAAGCTTCTCCCGGGCGAGGTCGGCGGACTGCGGGTCCGCATACGGTCCGACTTGCACGCGATAATACCGGTCGGCGCCGGGCGGCAGCACGAAGGCGGGGAATTTCTTCTGCTGTAATGCCTGCGCCAACGCCACCGCGTCGGTCTGCCGCGCCATCGCCGCTACCTGCAAAACAACGGCACCTCGCGGAATGGCGGGCGGGGTCACTGGTTTGAGATTCGATCGGGTCGAATCAATGCGCGGACTGGGCTTTCCAGCCGCGGGAACCAGAGGGCGGCCGGGCGCCAGCGATTTTGGCGCTTCGGGCAGAGGCTCGGCGGGCTTGGCCGGTTCCGCGGAGTGATAAAAATCCCAATCCGCAGCGGGCGCTCCCGGCTTGTCGGCCTTATCCGCGGTGCTGCGATTTCCTTTCAGCGGCTTGTCATTCGCTCTATCGGGGATTCGATCTGGCGCGTTTTCGAATCTGCCGGGCAGAATGCTCGCGGCAGCCTGCAGCTGGGCGTCGTATTGATGGCGTCCCAGCAGGTAACCGAGAGTGAACACCATGCCAAACAGCACAACCAGCAGCATGAAAATGCCGGCAAGCTGGCGTCCTCCCAGCACCCAATCGCGGCCACGTCGATTGCCTGATGCCATCAGCGCCCCGGCTCGAGTGTTTTCTTCACCCAAGCATTGATGATGTCAATCGGGAGCGGAAAAATGATGGTGGTATTTTTCTCTGCCCCGATTTCCGTTAACGTCTGAAGGTAACGCAGTTGGATAGCGGCGGGCTGGGTCTCCAGGACTCCCGCGGCTTCGGCGAGTTTCGCGGATGCTTGCGCCTCGCCATCGGCATGGATGATCTTGGCGCGCCGCTCGCGTTCGGCTTCCGCCTGTCGGGCGATGGCGCGCTGCATCTGCTCCGGAATGTCCACCTGTTTCACTTCCACCTTGGTTACCTTAATACCCCAGGGCTCAGTATCCTGGTCAAGGATGATTTGCAGTTTGGCGTTTACCTTTTCGCGTTCGGCGAGAATCTCGTCGAGCTCGAACTGCCCCACAATACTGCGGATCGTCGTTTGCGCCTTCTGCGAAGTAGCGTAGAGATAGTTCTGCACCTGCGAAAGCGCCAGGTTTGCGTCCACCACACGGAAGTAGCAGACCGCGTTCACTTTCACCGAGACGTTATCGCGCGTGATGATGTCTTGCGAAGGCACGTCCAGCGTTTCAATGCGCAGCGAGATGCGATAGAGCGTCTCGATGGGCCAGAAGACCACGCGCAGCCCGGCCGGCTTGGCGTCCGGCAACATGCGTCCCAGCCGCAGAACGACTCCGCGCTCCCATTCCTTGATCACATAAAGCGAATTCCAGAACCAGATCAGGAACACGACTAGTGCAATGAGCGGCCCAGTGAAGCTGAAGTCCATGGTGGTCTCCTTCCGCAGGCGCGCACAGCGCCGAGCGGTGCTTCGTTAGTTCCTTCCGGTTCAAATTAGCGCGCGCCCGATTCCGCAGGCGTGACGTGCACGGTCAGGCCTGCCACGCGCACCACGCGCACCCGCGCGCCGGCGGGAATGGCCACGGGTGCGACCGCGCGCCACAACTCGCCACGCAAACGCACCATGCCCTGAAATGCTGGCGGCGCCGCTTCGCCCCCGACCGGCGCGATGGCTTCGGTGACTTCGGCCGGCGCGCCCAGCAACTCCTCTTTTCCGGATGTCGGCTTCCATTCCCGGGAACGCAGCACCAGGCGCATCAGAAAAAAGGTGATCAGCGCGGCCGGCGCCGTCACGCCCAGCGCGACGCCCAAGCTGACTCCGGCGCCCGTAATCGGCGAGCGGATCAGCATGAACGCGCCCAGCAGCATGGCGATAATTCCGCCGGCCGCCAAAACGCCGTGGCTCGTGTACTTCGCCTCCAGAATAAATAAGCCCAGCGCCACGATGATCAAAAGCAGGCCCGCAAAGTTTACCGGAAGAATGTGCATGGCGAATAGCGCCAGCACCAGCGCGATTGCGCCGATCACGCCCGGCGCAATCATCCCCGGATGCGTGAATTCGACGTAAAGGCCGATCACTCCGGAGATCAGCAGGATGAAAAAGACGTCGGGCTGCACGATGCGCGAGAGAAAACGCTGCCGCGCGGACATTTCCACGGTCACGACTTCGGGGTTATCCAGGTTGATGCGGGTTTCGGAGCCGTCGAATCGCTTGATCGTCTTCCCGTTGAGCTTGGAGAATAAATCTTCCCGCGAATTCGCAATGAGATCGATGAGCTTGTTATTCAGCGACTCGGTTTCCGTGAAAGCTTTCCCATCGGTCACCGCCGTTTCCGCTACCTCGACATTGCGGCCGCGCTTACCGGCATAGCTGCGCAGGAAGGCCGTGGCATCGTTGAGGATTTTTTTCTTCAGCGTCTCATCCACATTTAAAGGAACGCCGCCCAGGGCGATCAGCGGCGAAGCAGCCCCGGCGTGCGTTCCGGGAGCCATGGCCGCCACGTCTGCGGAGAGCAAAATGAAGAATCCCGCCGACGCCCCGCGCGCGCCGGCCGGCGACACGTAAACGACCACGGGAACAGGCGAAGCGAGGATGTGCTGAATCATGTCTTCCATGGACGTGCCCAGGCCGCCGGGCGTATCCATGGTGATCAGAATCAGGCTGGCATGCTGCTGAGCCGCTTCGCTGATGCCGCCATCGATGTATTCGGCCATGATCGGCTCGATTTCGTCGCCGATCCTCATTTCAATTACCCGCGGCCGCGCCGCCAAATTGGAAGCCGGGCTCGTCTGTGCTTTTGCGAGCCGTCCAACGGCGAATAGCGCCAGAATCAATGGCACGAAAAGCAAGGCAACGAGCGGCTTCCGTATGCGGCGTGAAAACAAAAGAGCACGGAAGGAACTTCGGGAAAAAGAAGAGGCCTGCGCAGTCAATGGCAACCCACGCGCATCAGCCGGAACACAACGGCGACACATTCCGGCGTCATTGTATCAAAGTGCCCGCCCCCTGGCAGAAACACCACGAGCCACTTTCTTAACGTGCAAGTAAATCTCACACGGCGGTTTTCTGTTCTCTTTTTGTAATGCCTCCTCTGCGCCCTCCGTGCCTCTGTGAACTCTGTGTAAAGCTTTATCCCTCGCGTGGTAGGGTAACTGAGATGATAAAAGTCTTGGCAGCCATCATCGAGCAGCAAGGCCGGGTGCTGATCTGCCGGCGGCCGGCGCATAAGGCCTTTGGCGGCAAATGGGAGTTTCCGGGCGGAAAGATGCGTCCAAGCGAGACCCCGCGCCAGGCGCTCGAGCGCGAATTGCGCGAAGAACTGGGCGTCGCTGCGCGAATTGGCGATGTGGTGCAGACGGTGCGCCACCGCTACGCGGAGATGACTGAAGCTGTGCAGATATCGTTCCTGCATGCACAGTTTGAAAACCAGCCGAGAAATCTCGCCTTCGAACGAATCGTCTGGGCCATGAGAGCGGATTTGCCGCGCTACGATTTCCTGGCCGCGGATCGGCAGGTCATCTCGCGCTTGGTCCGCGGAGAAATTTGAAAAAGCTAGCTCGTGACCAGCGTGCGTTTTGTCAGGGCCGAGGGATCTGGTTTCTCTACGGCGCGTCGGTTTAGGGCAGCATCTCGAAGCCGAGGCCGCAACTCACGTCGGGATCGAAGCGCCGCCATCGACGACGAGCACTTGCCCGGTGACGAATTCGGCGCCCAGCAGGTACACAACCGTATTGGTGATGTCTTCGACCGAGCCGGTGCGCTGCAAGGGGGCGCTGCGGATGGCGCGCTCGGCAATGTCGGGCGCATCCTCCGGGAACGAGATGGTTCCCGGAGCGATCGCGTTTACCGTAACGCCCGGCGCCAGCGCGCGGGCTAGGCAGCGCGTCAGCATGATCACGCCCGCCTTCGACACGCAGTAGGAGGTGTACGTGGGCCACGCCTGCAAGCCGCCGACTGAGGCGAAATTAATGATGCGGCCGCGGCTGCTTCGCTTGAGCAGGGGCGCCGCGCCCTGCGCGCAAAAGAACTGCGCTTTGAGGTTGGTGTCCAGGATAGCGTCCCATTGCGCTTCCTGAGTCTGCCCGAGAGGCGTGGGAGAAAAAATCGCGGCGTTATTCACGAGAATGTCGAGTCGCCCGAAGCGCTCGTCGATTTTTGTGAAAAGGCCATCGATTTCCGCCACGCTCGTCAGCTCGGCTTGCATGCACGTGGCTTCTCCGCCGTTGCGGATGATTTCCGCCGCCACACCTTCGGCCTCAGACTGCGAACTGCGATAGTGCACGATGATGTGTGCGCCCTCGGCCCCCAGACGCAGAGCGATAGCGCGACCGATGCGGCGTCCCGCGCCGGTAATTAAGGCGACTTGTCCCTTGAGCCCCATTGTGAGGCAGGAATGTAACACAGAGTGCGGGCGGCCAATGCCCCAGCGCTCCGCGAAGCTTGACGTTTCATCAAGGTGCCCCGACGAAATCGACGCGCTCCATGCGCTACAATCGCGGTCGCTCATTTCAGGAGGCACAATGAAGTTGGATTTGCTGGCGATGGCCGCACATCCGGATGACGTGGAACTCACCTGCGGCGGCACGCTGATCAAGATGGCCCGCCGCGGATATGCCGTGGGAATTTTGGATCTGACCGGGGGAGAGATGGGCACGCGCGGCTCGGTGGAGACGCGACGCAAGGAGGCTGCGGCTGCGGCTCGCATTCTGGGCGTTGCTCATCGCGAGAACCTGGGTCTACCCGATGCCCGATTGGAGATGCGACTGGACTATAAGCTGGCGGTCGCGCGCCGAATTCGGGCGCTCCGGCCGCGCACAGTGATCCTCCCTTACTGGGAGGGACGCCATCCCGATCATTACACGGCGGCCCGGCTGGGCTATGAGGGCTGTTTCCTGGCGGGACTGAAACGGCTGGAGTTAGAAGGGGAGGCCCACCGCCCGTTCAAGGTTCTGTATGCGACCGCGTATGATCGCACCGTGCGGCCGACGTTTGTGGTGGATATATCGCGCGAGTTTTCGCGGCGTACCCGGGCGATCATGGCCTACGGTTCGCAATTTCGGCCAAAGGGAATCGACCGGCGCTCTAAGGTCTATATACCCCTCGACCGCCTGGTGCATGAGGTCCATCTGGTGGCGAGATTTTATGGAGAGATGGTCGGCGTGGAATACGCAGAGCCATTCATAGTCAAAGAAGTGATGCAAGTCGAGGACGTGGTGGAGCTGCCGGTGAGGTCAATCTAATTGATGCTTCAGGGCTTAGCAGCTCAGTACGGGCCAGGCTCAGAATTCGTCGGAATCTTGCGCCATGGAAAACCCGGGAAGCGCTTGCCCTAACCCTTTTCGCTGCACTTTGACCCGCAGGACTTGGGCCGCTTCGTTGCCGGTCGGACGAAGAACGGCGACAGTGGCCAAAGCTTCGCTATATAAGCGGGTGACGAGGAAGATCTCGTCGCTGCCTGCCTTTTTCCACACCTGACCCACCTGGACCTTGGAAACCGACATTTTCGCTGTGGTGTCTCGAATGAATCTTGGGGTAAGGCACCCTCCAGTGTCAACTGAACCAAAGTACAGGTTGCCGGAGCCGGGAATTGCATCCTGCCAATCCGAAAACACTCTGAAAGGCCCTCAGCCAGGCCCGGCCCGCCTTCCCGGCGCGTGACGAATGTCAATTCCAGCCCAAAAACGTCATCCCCGGAATAGCAAGATTCTTGAACCTATTACAAAAAGAGGGGAAACCCTGCCCAGATTGAGGCCATCATAAAGAGGGAATCGATTCCAAAAGCCGAGTGCCCAAATCCTTAGCAGAATGATTTTTCCGAGCTATCCAGCGGCGCGCGGCCGGATGTATAATCGAATGGAATCTGGTCGGAGCGAACCTATGAAAACGCCGCGCATCGTTATTCCAAGCGCTTTTTGGAGCCGAAGCCTTTTAGGGCTGGCCCTGTCGGCGGTGCTCTCGCTTCCTGTCTTGGCGGCGCCGCAAGCGCCCTCGCAGCCAGCCCCACCTACGGCGAATCCGCCTCAAACTGCGCCCACCGCCCAACCGACTCCGGATTCCGGGCCCCAGCAGCCTCAGGCCTCGGCCCCCCAGGACTCACAGACCGATTCGCAACAAAGCGATTCGCAGAAGAAGGCCAAGAGTAACAAAGACAAAACCAAAGATTCGAAGAAGACGGACAAGTCAGAGGCTTCGCAGAGCGATGCGCAGCCGCCGGAAGCGAAAAAAGACGAGACCCCCATTCCGCAAAAGGACAAGCCCGACGTCAAGGCGGGCTCGAAAGCGGACGTTGACGCCATCGGCAATCGTGGCGTAGGCAAAGGCGTCAACTTCTACTCGCTGGAGCGCGAGATGGCGCTGGGCAAGGGCCTCGCGCAGGAAGTGGAGCGCTCCTCGAAGCTGATTGATGATCCCGTCGTTTCGGAATACGTGAACCGCGTCGGCCAGAATTTGGTGCGCAACTCGGATGCCAAGGTTCCGTTCACGATCAAGGTGATCGATTCGGATGTGGTGAACGCATTTGCTTTGCCGGGCGGATTCTTCTACGTGCACAGCGGTTTGATACTGCGCGCCGATTCCGAGGCGGAGTTGGCGGGCGTGATGGCGCACGAAATCGCCCACGTGGCCGCGCGGCACGGCACCAAGAACGCCACCAAGGGCGAACTGGCGCAGATGGCCACCATTCCGCTGATTCTGTTGGGACCGGGCGGCTGGGCGGGTTACGGCCTGTATGAAGGGCTGAACTTCGCCATTCCCATGTCTTTCCTGAAGTTCTCACGTGACGCCGAATACGAAGCCGATTACCTCGGGTTGCAATATATGTACGCGGCAGGGTATGACCCCAACGCATTCGTGACCTTCTTCGAAAAGGTCGAGGCGGAGGAGAAGCGCCAGCCGGGAACAGTGCCGAAGTTTTTCTCCACGCATCCGCCGACGCCCGAGCGCGTCGTGGCCATTCAAAAAGAGATCGGCAACGTATTGCCGTCCCGCGACCAGTACATCGTGACCACCTCGGAATTCGATACCGTCAAGTCGCGGCTGCGGGGCATCGAAAACCGCAACAAGCTGCGTGACGATAAGACCACCAAAGACCGGCCTACGCTGCGCACTCGCACGGAACGGCCGCAAGCGGGCCAGGGCGGTCAACAGCAGCCGAGTGCTGGCGGCAACAATGCTCCTTCGGACGATCCGGATCGGCCGACCCTCAAGAAGCGTCCCGAGGACGATCCAAACAGTACGAATAACCAGTAAGTTTCGAGATTAAAGCGAAAAAGGCGCTCGCCGGATGCGGGCGCCTTTTTTGTGTCTGGAAGCCGTGGAAATAGGAACGGAAAGCCGCTGGAAATAAGGAACGGAATACCCTGGGGAATTTCGCTGGGCGGGGCGGTTCAGCTATGGCTCGCCGTGCTCGGCTGATGCACGATGCCCATCCGCCGCATCTCTTCCGCGTAATACTTGCGATAGAGGACCTCCCACTCCTCGCTGCCCTCCAGAATCTCCTTTTTCTGAGAACTGATTTTCTGGCGCACCTGGGTATCCATCTGCTCTTCCTCTTTGAGCAGGCTCAGCAGGATGTCCACTACGTTCTGGCGGATGGTGGCTCGGTCTTCGATGAATTCAACATCTTCGACGGCGACGAGGACGTCGGTAATCAGGTGGGACAACCGTACGGTTTTTTCCCGGCTTAATCGCATAATTTTGCGCGAACGGCTCCAACCTGGTGCGCCGCGTCCGCGCGGAAGCGCTCAGCGCAGAATTAATTTGCGCTGGCGCGCCAATTCTCCCTTCACCTTCTTATACATTTCCTGATAAGAGACTCCCGTGCGGCGCATCTCCTCGGCATGCTGGCTGAGAATTTCGCGCACTTCTTCGTTCAGGCGGTCTTCGACGCCAATCTCCTCGGCCATTTTCAGGCGGATGCGCTCGGCCAGCGCCGTGGCGTTGCCGGTCTCCAGCATTTTGTTGGCGACGAGGCGTTTCACCACCTCGTTCGCCATGTATCCCACAAAATCGCGTGACAGCAGCATCCCCACCCCTGGCCGCCCGAAAATCTGCGCATTTCGAGTCTACTGGCAGCCCCGAGAAGGTGTCAAGGAAGCCCAGAGTGTTTTGCTCCCGCGCTTTGGACCGAAAAGGCCGTAAGAAGAGAGAAAGGAGGATCAGGAGGGAAGATCGGCTCTAGCGTTTCGATTCCGTGACTTACAAGCCCTCTTTTTTTACCTCTTTGTACATCACTTCAATCAAATATTACTCCCGGGTGACGCTGCCAGCGGATTTCCTCAAATATGGCTAGATTTCCTCAGAAACGAGCAGATTTCCTCAAATTTGCACAACCGCGACCATTGACAGTGTTACTTCGTCCGTTTAGTTTCCCTCTGCCCGCCTTACAGTTTCGGTTGATCTTTTTCTTCCTCGGGAGAACCCGCAATGATCGATGCAGCCGACACGCTAGAGGTCAAGAGTCCGGTAGAAACTCTCCGCAACGAGGACGGCGTATTTGAAGTGAGCTCCCCTTACGGACACGTCTTTCAGGTTACCTGCCGCCGAGGAGGCAGGATGGATGTGCGCGAGCTCAATCAGCCGAAGCACACCAAAGTGCCAGAGCGGATACTATGGCGAATCCGGAGAATTGCTCGCGACGTTGCTTGATCACCAGCTGAATCCGCGGCAGATCCGCGGGAGATCCGTATCCGCGCCTTTCAGTTTTCTCTCTACGCCTGGATACAGGCGGCAATTCAGCTCCAATTAACCATCTGCTGCTAGAAAATAAGGGTGCCCACAAGCTTTAGAACACGTGTGGGCTAGCCGCATGGAGCCCCGCGACGACTCCTTCCTCCGGGGCCGTACTATCTCCAGCTCTTGCTTTCGGGCAAAGGCTGTCACGGAGTCACCGTACCCAAAGGCAGAAGTCTAACGCCGTGAGCAAATGCTTTGTCTCCGGAGTAAGAGAGGCGTACGATTCGCGAACCGAAGGTTCGAATCGGAAGCTCCCGGCGCCATTGCCGTGAGTTCGAATCGTGAGTTCGAATAAGGAGGCGATATGCGAACGATTGGTTTGGCTTTTGCGCTTCTCGTTGCCGCGTTTGTTCCGGCACGGCTGATGGCTCAGGGAAACGAGGACAAGCCGTTTCCGGCGCATAAAGTGATCGGCAACATCTATTACGTGGGCACGGACACGCATTCTTCTTTTCTGGTTACGACTCCCGCGGGCCATATCCTGATCGACAGCACCTATGAGAGCAACGTGCCGTGGATTCGCGATTCCGTGGAAAAACTCGGATTCAAATTTACGGACATCAAGATTCTGCTGACGAGCCACGCGCACGTCGACCACTGCGAGGGCGACGCCATGGTCAAACAAATGACCGGCGCCACGGTCATGATCATGGATCGGGACGTTCCGGCCACAGAGGCGATTCGCCCCGGAGGGAAGCCGCATCCGATTGACAGAGTTCTTCACCATCTGGATCGAGTCACGTTGGGCGGAGAGGTGCTGACGGCCCATCTCACTCCCGGCCACACCGAAGGCAACACCACGTGGACGCTGAAAGCGACAGAGGATGGCAAGACTTATGACGTGGTGTTTCCCGGCTCTATTGGGCCTAACGCGATGACCGCTGTGGTCAATAACAAAACCTATCCGCAAATCGCGGAAGACAGCGCGTTCATGTACAAGTATCTGCGCATTCTCCCGTGCGATGTGATGCTGGGGTCGCACACGCCCTTTTATCACATGCAGGAGAAGTACGCGAAGATCGGCAAAGGGCCGAATCCTTTCATCGGCGGCCAGCAGGGATGTCTGGCGGACATCGATGGCTGGGAACAAGCATTCAATAAGCGGCTGGCGGCGGACCAAAAGAAAGTTTCCGCATCCGTCGCGCAATGAGCGCTCGCCGTTCCCGATTTTCAGTGAACTCTTTTTCGGTGAACTCTATTGATTGCAGTGGCGGGCGTATCGGAGCCTTTGAGTTTACTTTCTCTGTACGCCGCGAGGCGGGTCTCTGTACGCCCGATACGTGCGGCAATTAAGCTCCAATTAACAATCTGCTGTTAGAATAGGGCTGCCCACAAGCTCTGGAACACGTGTGGGCTAGCCGCATGGAGCCCCGCGACGAAGCTTGCGTCGCGGGGCCTTTTTTTCGCTTGCCCTCGGCATGAATCTCGAACGCTAGCGCAGCACCGGGGCTGCATCACGCAATGGCGCGAGGCATAGTCTCGCGACGATTTAGCTTTCTCGGCCGGCCTGTGCCGGCAGTAGAATACCGTCCCGCCGCTCCCCTACTCTGTTACGCCGGAGGTCGCTGATGAGATCTTCTTTGAGATTAATGGCCCTGCTGCTCGTTATCGGTGCCACCGTCGCCTTGGGCTACAGCCTCAACAATATGCCGCCGCAGAGTTCGGGAAGCGGCTCATCGCCAGCCGCCTCTTCCTTCCCAAAGGATATTCATCCCCAAACCGGCAATCGTCTCCCGCCTGTGAATCGGGACAACCTGGATGAAGCGGCGAAGAAGATTTACGACGCTGGCGGCGCGGCTCCCGGAGTGAATTACGGCCCTCAGAGGCTGCGGCTCTATAGCGGCGGCGCGGAGGTTTTCTCGAGCGGATTGAACGATTTCCTCCGGCACAAAGCGGGCCTCGAACCGGCGCTGGTGGAGCTGAGCATTCTGGCTGCGGTGCGCGAAATGGATGGCGAATATGAATGGACCGCGCATGAACCCGCCGCGCTGAAAGCCGGCGTCAGCCCGCAGGTCGTGGACATCGTTAAATACCGCAAACCGCTCAGCGGAATCGATGAGAAGCAAGCCACGATCATCGAGCTCGGCCGCGAAGCGGTGGGCAAGCATAAGGTGAGCTCGGAAACTTTTGCCCGCGCGCTCAAACTTTTCGGCGACCGCAACCTCGTCAATATCGTTTGCCTCATGGGCGATTACGTCTCCACCGCCGTCTTGCTGAATACTTTGGATCAGCACGTGAAGCCGGCCGATAAGCCGCTGCTGCCGATTCCCTGAATAGGACCGCCTCGCCGCTCTGGACCTCACCCTTTCTCTTGCGGGGTGTGCTGTGGCATTGCCACCCGCTTGCGCATCACGCGAAGACTGGCGTATGCGGTTTCAATCTCTAAGCTCTCTTCCGCGGAACCGCCGTGGTCTGCGTTCATTTCCCGGAGGCGGCCGTCAATCGCGGCCTGTGCCGCGTCGATGCGCGATTTTAACTTCGAGCGGTCAGTCTCGAGGATTGCGGCTGTATACAGCCGTTCCCAATCGGAGCTAGGTGTCATTGCTATTTTTCTTTGTTCTAAGCGCTGGCGTCTTTCGAGATTCCGGGCACGAATTTCAGCTTCATCGCGTCCCGGCATCGCAGGCACGTTCCGTTATGTTCCTCAATCGTGAAGGTCTCATCTTGCCGTACCAATTGCTTTGCTCTTGCCTCAGCTTCCGCACGCGTGCCGAAATCCTCCCAATCCAACGTTGGCTTGCCAGACCAGCGGATACGATAGTGGGGTAACTGCATATGGCCCATATGGCCTCCACGCCTCGTAGGGATACGGGCAGGACTCAACCGTAGCACGGGCTAGGACTTTAGAACGTGTGCCTTGTAGGACAGAAAGGAAATAAAGCCGGGACGTTGGGGTTCGGTTCGATGGTGAAGCAGAGTGTTACGGCTCCCACGCTCGACAGTCTTTCCCTTGCGGCCCCTTACCGAACTGAAGATCCGCGGGGCCGCTTTTTTCTAAGCCGCAATCTGACTCATATTACTTGGATACTGTGGCGCAGAAGAATGTGCGGTTGTCATAAAAACGCGTCAAAAATAACGTCGTTTTGAACGGGTCGAGCAAATCGCCTTGTTCGAAAGCATATCGGAATTTTCCTTCCCCAATATTTTTCAGGGTTCCTTCTAGTCGATTGATCGTTTCCCTACCCAAAGATCCAATTTTCGGGGGCGCCTCAATTGGCCAGCATCCAAACTCCATTGACGCAGGCAAACGAACCTTTGTGTGGTGATAGAAAAGGCCTCTCACGATGCGACGAAGGACTATTGTGATGCGGTCGACCTCGATGTCTAGGTCGCCGGAATTTCCGTCGTAGCTTTGTAGGAGCTTTCTGGCGAATCCCAGGCTGGCAGCCCTACTCAGGCTCTTGACCGCGCGAGCCGAATCCGCACTTTCTCGCGGAAATTTCGCAGCATCAATCCCGGCTGTGATAGCGATCCGAAAGTATTCATCCTGTTTCTGGGCGTCGCGATTACAAGGAACGCAGCATGGAACTGTAATTAGGTTGCTCGGTCTCGGTTTGCTGAAGAGACAGCGCGGCGGGGACATAATCGTGAGTCAACTCCCGCCATTCACCACAGTAAGTGCAGTCCCCCTTTTTCATTTTGAGTTTCTTTGCTGGAATGTTGCCACATTGAAAGCCCGGAACGCCATCGAGTTTGTGTCTGGTTTTTGCGCGCCGTCGGAGAAACCGCACAAAAAGGCGGAGAACCCGCACAATTTTGCGATTCCTTCTCGGAGCTTTTCCCGTTAACCTTTAGAATCTAAAGACCACGGGCGGTTAGCTCAGCGGTTAGAGCATCCGGTTTACACCCGGAAGGTCCACAGTTCAAATCTGTGACCGCCCACCACTTCAACGTCCAGAAAATGCAGAACTAACCAGCATTTGCGACTTTCCTCTTTTTCTTCATAACGGTTACCGTAGCAGTTGGAGTAACAGTTGCGTTTTCGGCTTCCGGCTCTTCCGCCTTCTTGGGGCAGAGCTTTGCGACTGCCTCGTGCAGGTTCGGCATGTGGACGTGCGCGTACCGCGCGGTAATCCCGAAACCGCTGGACCGGATGGAGTGGCCGAGCAAAGCGCCGATATCCTCCAGTGGTACGCCCAGCCGTCGCAGCCGAGTAGCAAACGTGTGCCGCAGATCGTGCCAAGTAAAGCCCTCGATTTTCGCCAAGCGGATGGCGTCCTCAAACCAGTGCTTAGAGCCGTGCGCTTCGGTGCCGTCCTCATTGCGGATGGTTAGATTGTCCATCGCCAAATGTTTCCCAGTTTTGTAACGCGGCGAAAAAGCGGGCGACTCGGAAACGGGTCGCCTTTTTTGACGGCGAACAATTTCAGAATGCAACGGGCGGCTCGGTGCTCAAAAGGCTCGGGCCGCTTTTCCATTCCCACGTGGTGATGCGCAAAAAAGCCCCGCGCCAGAGTGTGTGACGGCAGCGGGGCCTGACCCTGCGTAAACCCGCCGCAGTTCAGGGTTAGCAATTGGGAATTCGCAGCGGGGCTACATCCATACGATGACTGGATGTTGGTGGTGGGACAGAAAGCGCGACCCGAGCGTTAGGCTCGGGTTTTTTTATGCAGAACGTCTGCGCTTTCGCAACATCACGCGCTCACGTCGAAAATCCCGACGCAACCGCCGCGGCCTGGGTTTTGCGACTTCTAAATGGGCGAGCGAGGCATCCGCAAGTTCGAGCCAGCGAGTTACCACTACCGAAACCTCCGTCCCGAAAATCAATCCGGCCTCGGTAGTTGGCGGGGGAGGTGGCCACGGCTGGAATAGCGTCATTAGCCGGTCAGGCTGTGGGGCGTCAATTTTTGGTGCGCTAGACATCTACTCGATATTAGGTGCGTCTTCGCGCCCTGGGGCGATAGCGTAAAACCTCAATCAGTCGCAGCAGAGGGCCTGAATGTCGATGGCTAATTCAAGTATCAACTTGGACGGCGACTTCGGGTGTTTAGGGTATCTCCGTACTTAGATTCTTGATTATGGTGCCTGGCAGCAATTCGCTAATGTTCAAAATTAAACAGCGTTGCTTTCTCCTTGAAGTCTAAACGGCTTGTTGTAAGCTACGGATTCCCACTTACACACGAGTCCAATGCCCGCCACAATTCTTTGCATCGACGACGATGCGATCAATCTCGATATGAGACGCGAACTGCTTCGGCGAACCGGCTACCGCGTCCTGACGGCGAAGTCTGGAGCCGAAGCGCTCGAAAGATTTCGCTCCGAAACAGTGGACGCAGTGGTGCTCGATTACTGGCTGCCCGGCACGAACGGCATCAAAGTCGCAACCGAATTCAAAAGTCTGAAACCGCACATTCCTATTATCATGCTCTCGGGCAGTGAAACCATACTTGATGAGACAGTTGGCAGAGTGGACCGTTGGCTTGTAAAAGGGGACATTGAGCCGAAAGACTTATTGAACACTTTGGATGATCTCCTCAATCGCAGCAGTGCTCGGTGATGCCTCGGCCCGTCTTTGAACAGATTTTTCTGCTCCTTTCTGCTAGGCTGACGCTCTTTGCATGAGACCCGCGTTGGATCGGGCGTTTTCCGAGGTTACGTGGCCGACCCACTGGACGACATCGGCGGCGACAACCCAGACCATCGGGTTCCAGATAGTACGGCTGAACTGGCTAATGCTAACACGGAGCTTCGCCAAGAGGTTGAAGAGAAGACACGTTCGGAAAATCTCCTCCGCCAGCTAAATCAGCGAGTCGTTCAATCACAGGACCAAGAGCGCAGGCGAATCGCGCGTGAGCTTCACGATAGTATAGGTCAGCATCTCGCGGCGATTACCATGAGCGTCTCGATGCTCGGAGGCCGAGTCCCACCTGAATTTCGCCCAGCCGTAGAAGAAATCGTCAAGCAGATCAATAGTTGCGTAAGAGACGTGCGGACAATTTCCCATCTTTTGCATCCTCCGTTGCTCGATGAAGTTGGCTTATCGTCCGCGTTGAACTGGTACGTTGGAGAATTCTCCAAGCGCGGTGGAATCCAGGTGGACTTGGAAATGCCGTCAGAACTCGGGCGAATGAACCGAGAAGTCGAAACAGCCATCTTCCGTATTGTTCAGGAGAGTCTGACTAACATTCATCGACACTCCGGGGCTCGGAGGGCTCGTATTTCCATTGGACGTGGCGACGGCACGGTAAGGATAGGCATCAGCGATGATGGGCGAGGCATTTCCGACGAAACTTTGAAACGAATTGCGGTTGGTCAATCGGGTGTTGGGGTGACGGGCATGAGAGAACGAGTGAAGCAGCTTGGCGGAACATTCCAAATCCACTCGAATCCCCCAGGCACAATCTTGGACGTAGAACTACCCTTAACAGAATGAGTGGTCGGGCTCTCGTAATTGTCCCTTCCAAACGCAACCTTGGACAGAAGGTACTCAAAAGCGTATGGTATGTCTGTCCCTGCCAGAAGGAGTCCCCAGCACTCCGAATGGCTAAGCAGACGTGTCCCAACCCACGAATTCTATTCGTGGATGACGAACTAAGCATCCGCCTCACGCTCCCTCGCGTGCTCGCAAGCTTTGGCTTTGACGTTGTGCCCGTGGGCACGGTTGATGACGCACTGGCAAAGATGCGCAGCGAACGATTCGATATTCTGGTCTCAGACTTAAACCTTCCCGAACCAAACGCTGGATTCATTGTCATCGAGGAAATGCTCAAAGCACAGGCTCGCTGCATCAATTTCATTCTCACCGGGTATCCCGCGGATGAAACCTTCCAACGAGCGCACGGTCACGGCGTCGCTCATTATTTCGTCAAACCGGTCGAGATCAAGGAAATGGTCAAAATGATAAAGAAGAAATTAGCCAGTCGGGACGCCGGCCTCGCACACCGGGGTTAATTCTCCATCAGTCGTCCGCACAGCATTACGGTCTTTTCCTTATTGTACAGACGAGTGTGCATCCAGCGTAAACTCGTCCAACAACTGCCCGAGAGATTTGCCCTCAATCTCGCGTACGTGTCCCCTCCAATCAAAGGATGCAAACGTCTTAGTCGCGTCCGGAGATTGCAGGATTGCCTCACCCGAGGCATCCAATCCGTGCGTTCGGCGTGGATCAGATGGCCGACGATATCGAAAGCGCTCCAAGTGTTTTCACCTTCATTTTGGAGCGCCCACGTTTCCGGTAAATCGCGCAGAAGCGCACTGAGGGTGGCAGGGGTGCGACTGAGAAGCGATATCGTGTCCTGCAAGTTGTGCTCCATCACGCCCCTCGGCGCTCCGCTTTCGGCTTGAGGAGCATTCGAGTGCATTCCCATACTTCCTTCAGAAGAGTACCCGCTGGCACTGGTTTCGCCATCGCAGCCGATTGTCCCGCCCAGACATGCATGCGGTGGTAGTCGTTCGCCTTTACGCCGGCGTCTTTCATTGCCGCTGTAAGCCCTCGTTGCACCGGATACGGAGCGGGAGCAGGAGCGCCCGGTGACGCCGCGGCTTTGACGAAGTTCGTGGCGACGGCTCTCCCCAATCGTCCTGAGAACGCACGAGTCAAGGTTGTGTCTTCGGGTTACCGTAGCAGTTGGAGTAACAGTTGCGTTTGAGCCTTTCTGAATTTTCGTGACGTTTCCTGCGGACTCGTGATGACATCTTTTGTTGACGCGAAAGGGCCTTATGCGATAAGTCTTTTTTCGCGCGGCACATCTGGATGGCGCTGGACTGATTTACACCCGGAAGGTCCACAGTTCAAATCTGTGACCGCCCACCACATATCTCCCTCAGATTGCTTAACTTATGCGGCATTCTCGTTCGCTGATTTTTCGCCCGGCCATCCCATGCCAAATTGCCCAAGCGTGGCACGAGCAATTACAGCGGTCACAACGGCCAAGGTGCGCTTGCGGCCCTCGTCCATTCCCGCATTCCACATCTTCTCCTAGTCCTCGCCTAACCAAAAAAAGCATCTTGGCCCCGGGCCTGTTGAATTTTTTTGTGACTCTTGCGCCCTCACCGATCATCCCTGAAGCTTAGCCCACCCTGGCCTCATCTAATCACTTATGGGAACAGTGACCGACTTCCGCCAGATCACATCAACGGAGCGCGCTGTTTGCGAGCTTTGTGGAGGGGTAATCACAACCACGAACGGCGGACGGCACACTGGCTTGGGTTTTATCTCGTTCGAGCGATTGCTAGACCTGCACATGAAAGAGCGGCATGCGAACGTTTGTGTCCTGCCTGCCCTTAGCGAAGACAGGATCGCCGCGTAATGAATCGTATACTCCAACTTCTGGCGATTGGTTCTGTCGCTCTCACCCTTGGTTGCTCGCCAGAATCCGCGCAGCAGGAGCATAGGCGAGGCGACGAAACTCGGGAGACGGTCGCCAAAGCTACACAACGCATGAAGCCTGAGCTGGAGTGGTCTGCAAGGAAGTTGGGAGCTGTTGCCGAATGGGTGGCCGACGAAACGCTAGCCGCAACCGAAGGTTTCTTCGAGGGTTGGTTTAGCTCCTCGCCTGCTGAGCCCATCAATCTAAACTCGGCGAGCGAGCGTCAACTGGAGACATTACCAGGCGTCAGTCTAGAGGACGCGCGCCGCATCATCCGATCCCGACCATACCGCGATAAGCGCGAACTCGTGAAAAAGGGCGTGGTCTCTGAAGCTGCTTACCTCCGAATTGATAACCGCATAACGGCTAATTAGTTCGGTTTCAGATTTCCAGAACTTCGGCCTAAGGCTGCCCAACAACTACCGCCCAAACCATCCCCGCGAGGGTTCTTTCCACCACCTAAAAAAAGGAAACCTCTCTCTCACTTTTCGTCGTCGGCTGTCTTCTGCTGCTGTAATTTCTCTAATGCTCGCAAAGCACTGTTCAGCGCGGTCCGTTCCTCATGGTTAGGGAGCTTTACGTCCGTCAAACGAACTGCTATCGCCTCTTCAGCAATGGCGATTTTTAGGCCCAGCGATTCACAATCTGACGCAAGCGCATTAATAACAGAATGCTGCCATTGATATCTTAGCGGCCCGTCTAGTCCTTCAGGAGCGCTTTGCAGCAAATGGTCAAGAGTCGGAATCAATTGGGTCTCAGCGCTGAGTTTGCTGACGAACCCATTCGAACACATCGTGCTCTCATCAAACACGGATTGCGGGTGGGCAGTAAAGAAAACAATTTTTGTCGAGGGCCGAAGTTGATGTATCTGCTGGGCAGCTTGAATGCCGTTCATTCGTGGCATCTCAATGTCGAGCAGAACAATATCAGGGTGCAGCTCTCGGACCTTTTGTACAGCCTCTTCCCCGTCACTCGCTTCGCCGCAAACATCCACGGTTGAATGCCTCTTCAGAAGTGACCGCACGGCTGTACGTATCAATGTATGGTCATCGACGATGAGTACGGTACTCACAGCTCGATTGAACCAAGGACCGGGACGGCGCTCTCAGCTTCGCTAATGTCCTCTACGGCATCCGAAGACGCCTCAATAAAGGTCATATCGCCGTTAAGCAACCTCTCAAATTCCATTCCGACTTTCCGGCGAAACTGCAAAACACAACGGATTCTGTTTCCATCCTTCGGATAGTGATCTGCATAGGCTAGGAGTGCGGCTTCGATCTCAGGAGGAACAGAAATCAACTCCCGTATGCTCTCGACCGTGCAGGAACCATAAACCGCCATTCTATGCAGGTCGCGGGCTTCATCGAGTGGATTACGGATGGCCCACGGATTATCGTTACTGGAGGACGCAAGATCGCGCCGTAATTCACATGCGGGTGAAATATTCATGTGGATTACCCCCGCAAGTTGGATTGGTGTGATCGTTCAGGCGTCGTCAACGATTACCTGTACTTTAGTGGCTGTGAACTGCTCGTTAGGCATGTCGGTTATACCCCAGCATGTGATGTGGGCGTCAGGGCTCGGCCATGTCCGAGTAAAGGTAGAACATCAGGACGGTTCTCCCGCGCTATTTATGGTTTGCGGCAACGCTTCAGCGCAGGATTCAGTCGCAGAATTGCACAAACGATATGCCCATCTGGTGGAGCAGGGTGTACTCTCGGATGGTACGACTGAGCTATTTAAGCGCCACATCTAAGCGTTCACCCTACCTTGGATTCGATCCTCGACCGGAAGGACCGTTACGCAGGGCTTCGCCATCAAAGGAATTGAGTGGGTTTGGCGACTCGTCCAACGGGGTTGGAATGGCGAGCAAAGAAGTCAGGTCGGGGAACCATACGCCAGCCGCCGGAGGATATGTTGCGTCTAATCACAGTTGCCGCTGCCGGTTTGCTACCGCTCCTTGCCCCTGGCCTCGTCTGGAGCCAGACAGCCCTCGATCACCAACAAAGCGAATCGTCTGAACAGACCCAGAATTTCGCAAACACGGGAACTCCCGAATCAACAGCAGGTATTGACGCCCAAGTGCAGATGGTGAAGCTTACGCCCTTACCACTGACGCTCGTGGCGAATGACAACAGGCGCAATTCCGACCACAAGCAAACCAACCGCATCCTGTGGGTCGTGCCGAACTTCACAGCGGTCAGCGCTGATAGCGAGCTTCCGCCACTTACCACGGCAGGGAAGTTCATGCTGGCCACGCGCGATAGCGTGGATTATTCGAATTTCACGTGGACGGCAATTCTCGCCGGTCAAGCCATGGCGACTCGTTCTGTTCCGGAGTTTGGGATGGGAATGAAAGGCTATGGAACTTATTATTGGCACCTTTTTGTGGACGGTGTTTCCGGCAATTTCTTTACCGAAGCCATTCTTCCCACCATTACGCACGAAGACCCTCGGTACTACACTTTGGGTCACGGCAACGTTTTCCATCGAATGGGCTACGCATTATCGCGGACGATTTTTACCAAAACCGATTCTGGAGGTAGAAGCTTCAATTGGTCTATGGTCGGCGGCAACGCTTTCGAAGCAGGGCTCTCCAACGCCTACTATCCCTCTCAGGAGCGCGGCGTAAAGCAAACGGCGCAGAATTGGGGAGAACAAATGGAATCATCAGTATTAAGCAACATCGCTATGGAGTTCTGGCCGGATATCCGTCACACCATTTTTCGGCGCGACTGACTCCTCGCCTCCAGCAACGAAAACCCGGTGTTTTCTGAAAAAACGAGCGGGCCGTAATCATTGCGTGATACTTAATATGTGAACCTTCCCTGGATCAAACCGATTGCTCCGACTCTGGTGCGCGAAGCTTTCGATCATCCTGGATTTTCGAGTTAAAGCACGACGGTTTTCGGGCAGTCGCGTACATTTCGGCGGGCAAACGCGAGTTGGTGTCGGCGCCGAAGAAATGTTTACAAAAGCTTTGGGCAACTTAGGGACGCCCACGCATCTGTCCATTTAACGGACGCGATTCTTGACGGCGAAATCGTCTGCTTGGATAGCGAAGGTCGGAGCAGTCAATTCGGTTGATCTACCGCACCCCAGATTTTAGGCGGCTCTCCCGGTCCCGGCTTCTCTTCATCTTCTCGTTCTTTCTCTGTGGGTGGGGGCAGGAACACTATCTCTTTCTTCACTCTGCCTTTGCCCCTAAGTTTCTGTTCCAGCGGCTTCCAACAGTCTGAGCAGATATCGTATTCCTTGCTCTCAATTTCTTTCTGTAAACAGTCCTTGGCTTCGCCACACAGATCGCAAGTGATCATCGCTTTTCCTTTCAAGTCTTGCCTCTCAGAGGTTCAATGTGTTTGGTATGGCCTTCACCCTCCATAATACTAGCGAGGAGAAAGTCGATGATCTTTGATCGGACGATATTCGTCGGTTTGCTGGTGATCATCCTCACGGGGGCTGTACTTCTAATTTTACGCCACCCTCATGTAAACAGGGTTTTTGTTCAGAGCATTCCCGACCGTCCCCAGCGGCGTCTTTTTCTCGCCAGCGTCGCGTTTTTCCTGACGTTTGCAGGCGTGCGGATCGTTACGTACTCCAACTATCATCACATTGGTCCTTTCCACGACATCTATTTTCAGGGGCGGCACATTCATCACCTGGTATGGGGAATTCTCATCCTACTCCTGGTCGGGTACGGATGGCTCGTTGAAGCAGGTTCTGGGGGCGAGCAGACATCCGTTTTTGCTGGGCGTGTGCTTTCTTTGCTCTACGGGGCTGGTGCTGCGCTTACGCTAGATGAGTTTGCGCTGTGGCTTAATCTTGAGGATGTTTATTGGGCGCGTGAAGGCCGCGCCAGTATCGATGCAGTGATTTTATTTGGTGCATTGTTGTTAATGGGTGTTTGGGGCGGAAAATTTCTCGGAGCCTTGGTACGGGAGTTTTCAACCCCCCACGGGCAGCAGGGATAGGTACTTCCTGGATGGGGAAGCCGGGTTCATGGTTTGTTCCGAGTGCGGCGAATTGTAGGCGCATTTGTAAGGCCGCAGCTGGGTATCGGTGGCGTTATTACGTGGTTTGTGTGAAAGCCGAGGAACTCACAATTACGCAGAAGCTTCTCGGCTATTCAACTCGGACCAGTTTTATGACTGCTCCCGATGGCTTCTGGGTCAGCACCAGCGCCTTCCCATTCACGGCGAATTCGTACTGGTTGCTTGCGCCTATGACGAACGCGCTCTTTGCCACCGTGGCTTTCGTTGTCAGCATGTCGGCGGTCACTGTGTACGTGCCGGAATTGAGGTAAATCGCATTAAAGACCGCGACCTTGTCAGCGTCGGTTGCCTTGTCATTTGAGGGATAGTCAGGCAGTGGTCCCGTGCCGTTGATCCTCGCGAAACTGTAGTGTTGTTCCGTAAAAATGTACAGACCCGGCTGAGGATTGGTGATCGGCGGCCTGTTCGCGTCGTCGATCTCCGTAACCCTCCAAGCTCCCACGAGCGGATTTCGCGTTGCCGGAGATTGACCATAGATTGTCACCGCAACAGCAAACAACACGAGAAGTGTAATTCCGATCAGTCGGCGCACTGGTGCCTCCTTCCGCGTTTCTAGCCTGAAGTTACTAAAGGTATTTGTTAGCCCTTCATTTTCGCGGCCTCGCGCTTGCGCTGCAAGAACGCCCTGCGAACGCCACGACCAATTTTTGCCTTCATAGCCGCCGACATCGGCTTTGCTACGCGTCCACGCGTGGTATTGCCGTTAGCACTTGCACCGCTGCCGTTTGAGAGAATCGCAATGGCCTTGTCGATGCGCCCGAGTTCGAGGGCGAGTTCGTTGCGCCTGCTCTTCAATGTCGCAATCACATCATTCATTTGTTTGGAGTCTCCTCTCACATTCTATCGCACGATATCAGTATGATATGCGGCTGTACCAGGTGCAAACCGTCACGCTTTAGAAGGCTTGTCGCTCGACGGTTACTTTCATTCACCCGCGTCCTTGATTTCACGGAGCAGACCACTGGTGACATCGTAGACGAAGCCTCGCACGCCGATAGCCTTGGGAATCCAGGGATGGGCGCGAAGCTTCTGCAATTGTTTGCGTACATTTTCTTCGACGTTTTGGAAGGTGTAGAAGAAGGAGGGCGAAACAACAGCAGTTCCGGTGCGATTCTCGGCTCTCGCACGCAAATCCTGTTCGCTGGTGTGCATCAAACCGCAATCCGTATGATTGATGACCATAATTTCCTCGGTGCCCAACAGATAATGCGATACGACCAGGGAGCGCAAGCTGTCGTCTGTGACGATACCTCCAGCATTACGGAGGATATGTGCATCTCCCGTTTTTAGACCCAAGGTGCGAATCGAAAGACGGGTATCCATACAGGTTAGAACCGCGAGCTTGCGCTCGGGACGCGGCGTCAGCTTGCGCAATTCATGTGTCTGGGAATAAATTTCGTTTGCAGCGATGACTTCGTCGATGACGCTCATGGCCGTCACAGTTTAGCTTATCTAATACTTAAGAGGGGACCCCGCGCTAAGTGGTGATTGGCAGCGGGGCTTGGTTGTTTTCCAGCGTGTATTTTTTGGACGTGCCCTGATTGCGAACCGTTACCGGCGAGGGCCGGCTCTATTCGATTTCCGTCAAAAAGCTAAATCCATGCCGCTTCAGACCAAGGGAATCATAGAATTTGTGCGCGGCTTCTCTCCGAGTATTGCTTGAAAGACGAACTTGTAACAACCGGCACGCCGGCATTGCTCTCTGGCGTGCTGCATCAAGGCACGCCCGATTCCCAGACCTTGAAACCGGGGTGAAACGGCGACATCCTCCACGACGCCGGATGGTTGCCCACGTTTGGCGAGATTATCCCCCCCAAATGAATCCCGAGCTGCAGAATACATCGTTTACCTTCAGGGCAATCGTGGCGTACCGAAGAGCGCCGTGTATAAATAATTCGAAAGAAATGGTATAAAAGCGGGAAAAAGGATGCCGTGTTTACAATCCGACCATTTCACAGCAGAGGAGGAACGCGATGCGTCCTAAGGGTCTTGTATTTTGGCTTGCGCCGGTAACCATTGCTGGCCTAATAGCACCCCTTTTAGCCGTGGCGCAGACGTCCAAGCCAGCCGCCAAGAGTGCGCCGAGTATTCCCGATAAGCCTTATGATTGGAAGACGAGCTTCGCGAGCGTCCCCACAGGGAAAGTGTCAAGGACGCCCGATGGCAAGCCGGACCTGCAGGGCATCTGGAGCCGCAGTATCCTCACGCCGCTCGAGCGGCCGAGCGGGCAAGGCAGCGCAGAAATTAGCGAAACAGATGTGCAAAAGGCCGAGGATGCTGCGCATCAGAGACAGATCAATCTGCGCATCGAGCCTACCGATACTCCCCCAGGTGAAAAAACTACAGATGCCTATAACTCGTTTTGGAGAGATGGTTACTGGTACAAAATCCCTATGACAACTCTTCACCCATCTCAGGTCGTGGATCCGCCCGACGGCCGAGTGCCTCCGCTGACTCCTGGTGCCCTTCAACGAAGGTACCTGCTCGCCCGGAACGATGATCGTCCTGCTACGGGTCCGGAAGATCGCCCCCTTGATAGCAGGTGTGTTCGGCCCATCGGCGTCGGTCCGGCATTTACTGGCTCAGGTCCCGGAGGCCAAGAATCCACTTTAGAGATTATTCAGAGCCCCCAGGCTGTGATCGTGCGGGTGGAAGCACTCGAATCACAAATTATTTATCTGGACGGGCGTCCGCGTCCCCCGGAGAGCATTCATCTGGACCAAGGAGCTTCGCGTGGTCACTGGGAGGGGGATACGCTCGTCGTTGAAACCACGAACTTCAAAGATCAGGGTACCCGTAATGGCACGGAGAAGATGCATCTCGTCGAGCGCTGGAAGCGGTTGGACGACACGCACATGCTTTACGGATTCACCATGGACGACCCAGGGACTTGGACAAAACCATGGAGCGTGGAGTTCGTAATGTGGCGGCTGACCGACCAGGAACAACTCGTCGAGTACGCCTGCCACGAAGGCAACGTCGGTCTCGAGTTCACTTTGTCTGCGGCACGGGCTAAAGAAAAAGAAGAGGCGGAACAGCAAGGGAAGTAGCAGCGAATCGCCGATGGTTCCGTAAGGCTTGGCTCGGGAGGTAAAAGCGATGAAAGCTCAAAACTTGCTCATGTTTATGCTGGTTGCGACTGCGGAAATTACCACAGCTTTTCCGGTGATCGCGCATCACTCGTTTGCGGCCGAATACGATGCCGATAAACCCGTAACGCTAACAGGATCGGTGACGAAGATGGCGTGGATCAATCCCCATTCGTGGATCTACATCGATGTCAAGAAGCCTGACGGAAGCGTTGAGAATTGGGCCGTCGAGGCCGGTCCACCGGGTACGTTGGTCAGAGCGGGCTTCACCAAGGAATCCCTGACCGCCGGCACAGTAATCAAGGTGAACGGCTACCGCGCAAAAGATGGAGCTTTGAGAGCAAATGGGCGTGACATCACCTTGCCCGATGGGCGATTGCTCTTCGTGGGCGGCTCTAGCCCGGGTGCTCCAAAAGATTTCCCGGGAGAGAAAAAGTAAGCAGAGGCGAAGCATGGCTCATCGCAATCGCGTCGGTCGACGAGCGAGAGTGTTGGCGCTGATCTTCGTGAGCGGAACGTGCATGCGGGTAATATCCGCTCGGGCCCGTCGCCCCGCCCAGGAGGGATCGCAGTTTGCTTACCGCACGAATGACCTGGGCATGGAGTTCGTTGCCGTTCCCGCAGGGGAGTTTCAAATGGGCTGCTCGCAAGATGCCAAGCCCAATGAGTGCAGCGCCGACGAAAGGCCGCGACACAGCGTACAAATTACAAAGCCCTTCGAAATCGGAAAGACGGAGTTAATAGAAAAGCACTGGGACGCCGTGATGGGATCCGATCCTAGCGATTACAAGGGCGACAACCTACCTGTGGAACAGGTGAGCTTCACCGACGTCCAGGCGTTTCTTACCAAGATGAACGCACGCAACGACGGATTTCTATACCGTCTGCCAACCGAGGCCGAATGGGAATATGCAGCGCGAGCTGGCGCGGCAGACCAATATGCAGGCGCAACGCTGGCCAACGCGCTGGTCCGGTTCGCGAAGGCTGACGACTGGGCTTGGTATAACGTCGATGAAACGCGTCCCGTGGCGACCAAAAAGCCCAATGCCTGGGGTATCTACGATATGCGCGGGAACGTGGCGGAATGGGTCCAAGATCGGTACGATCCGAAATATTACTCGAGTAGTCCGGCCGCTGATCCCAAGGGACCTGAAAGTGGGGATGCCCGTGTCGTCCGCGGTGGATCCTTTCACTCATACCCATGGTTAACGCGAGTCTCCATTCGCACGCAGTTTCCCGAGGACTACAAATTTTATGACTTGGGTTTCCGGCTCGTGCGCGAGAAACGCTGAAGGTCCTGGGAGAAAGAGAAGGGAAGAATGAATAGGAAGTTCCTTCTTCTGAGTCCCATTGGCGCGATGATCTGTTGTGTCGCCACCGCGCTCGGGCAAGCCGGCGCGCCTACCCAAAGAGTGCATATCCCGGGAATCCCCGATGGAACCTCGATCTATCCCAAGTCGGCGAACGTTGGGGATAACTTCTTATCGATCGGCTGCGTCACAAAGAACCCCGAAGGCGAGATCGTCATCACGGACTGGAGAGGCAGCGAACAGCCATCCATAGCGGGTGCGCCGCCGTTTGCCGCGACCGCGCCATTGGTGCTGCGGCTTCAAGGTGATAAGGACATGCTGAATTTCCACGTTGGCCATGAAGTGCAGATCACCGGGCCGATCATGGAAAAAGCGAGCGCCTCTCGTCCTCTTTTAATCAAGGTGGAATCGATTCTTTACCTTTCCAGAACCTGCTGGAAGAGGGGAGCCACGACAGGAGAGTCCGCCAAGCCGAAACCATGACGAGTCACGAGAAATCGACTCGAACCGGAGGATCCGAATGGGAGCTTACAGCAAGAACGTAGCTGCATCGGCTGTACTCATGGCGATAGGACTAGGATTCTGCGCGTCCGTGTCATTCGCGCAAACGGCCACGAAAACAGCCACGAAAGCCGCTACCGCCGCAACGTACAGAGCGCCACGAACTGCTGATGGAAAACCGGACCTCAGCGGAATCTGGCAAGCCATGAACACCGCGGAGTGGGATATCCAGGCACACGATGCAAAGCCGGGGCCGGTTGTCGTGATGGGTGCGGAGGGCGGAATTCCTGCCGGCCTTGGAGTAGTGGAAGACGGCCCGCTTCCGTATCGGCCCGAGGCGCTTGCCAAGAAGAAAGAAAACGAAGCAAATTGGCTCGCTCTCGATCCAGTCGTGAAATGTTTCCTGCCAGGCATGCCCCGGGCGACGTATATGGGTTTTCCGTTTGAAATTGTGCAATCGCCGCAGTACGTGGCGTTCACCTACGAATTCGACTTCGCCTCGCGCGTCGTGAATATCGGCATGAAGAGCAAGGCTCCAGTGGATTCTTGGATGGGTTGGTCGAGCGGTTCGTGGGACGGCGATACGCTGGTGGTCGACGTCACCGGCATGGTCGAAGATACCTGGTTTGATAGGGCAGGAGACTATCACAGCGACGCGTTGCACCTCACCGAACGCTATACTCCCACCGGCCCCAATTCGCTTCTCTATGAAGTGACCGTCGATGATCCAAAGGTCTACACGCGCCCCTGGAAGATGAGCATGCCGTTGTACCGTCGATTGGATAAGAATATCGAGCTGCTCGAGTACAACTGTGTGCCCTTCGTGGAAGAACTCATGTATGGGCATCTTCGGAAGGTCCAGACCCCGGAGGAACTAGAAAAGGACAATGCCCCAGTCGAGGATCCGGGAGGAAAGTATTCTCCTAAAAATACGCTGGAATAAAGCTGGTTCATTGCTCGCGCGCAATGGCGCCTTGCTCACGCTGCCCTCAGCGACACTATCTACACGCCCTCTTCGTGGGTCGGCCGCAACTGGGCCGGCCTACAAGCAGTGAAAGAAATGGTTAAAAAAAAGCGATCGCGCGTCCGGCGGTGGCAACGCCAAACCATAAGAATACGGTGACAAGAGCGGTGGCTTTGCTTGCGAGGGGATGAAAGCGCTGTTCGTCGGCTCGGGCGACTCTTTGGAGACCGGCAAATTGGAAAAGCAGTGCAAGAAAGAGAAATAGCATTTTGTAGCGAAACGCAACGTTGCCCCAGCATTTGGTCGCTTCCGAAGTGAATAGAAGCGTTCCCGTGAAGACCGTGATAGTAAGCCCTGCGATCGACCAGGGCATCAGTTCACGTGCAGTCCCTGCGACGCTCTTCCCTTGCAAGACGAAACCGAAGAGGCGAAGAGCCAGAATGAGTACGGTGCCAAGCAGCAAAGTCAATCCGAGAAGGTGAAAGACCTCAGCCAGCGTAAAAGTCCACTTGGATTCCCGAATCCCATGGCCCAGCCGGGTATTTTCGATCCACAGAAAGTAAGGATAGAGACGGTCCCACATGGTATAAAACGCCTATAAGAAATAAGCCATCAGCCGGCCCGCGGCAATAATCCCCACCCACAGAGCGAGGGAAACTAGACCCGCGATGCGGGCCTGGACCGGCGGGAAAGGTGCCTCGTCCCATTCCGTCCGTCGGCGGTCTATCGTCACGTGGTAGACCGTAATATTGATGCCCGCGAGCACCAGCATGATCATTTTGGCCCAGAAAAACGGGCTTCCATAACAGCGCAGCGCCATGGCCCAGAAAAGCAGTCCACCGGTGACAAACGTGAGCCCAAATCCGGCCACCAGAAACGGCCGAAGCGGCCGGAAAACCGCTGAAACCGGCTGGTCGGCGAGGATCCATCCCGCGAGTCTTAAGTCGAACCAAATCACGAGCCCGACCGAGAGCGCGAGAGAAATCACATGAGTCCCTTCGACGAGTGGAAATACGTAGTAGGATTCGCGAAGAGCCGTCGAACTGCGAGTCGCGTCAATGTACTGGAAAATCTCTTGAATTGACATTTGCGTCTCAATATTTTGCGGATACTAACACAGTACAGGCAAACCGTCCTTCGGTGGCGACGCCTGGCATGGCTCTCCGTTATCGGATTTGCTGGCCGGCATCACGGCCGAGCAAGCCCGTTCCCGCCCGTTGCCTTCAGCCCACACGATCGGGGAGCTTGTTCTGCACATCGACGTTTACGTAAACGCCGCTTTCGAAGCCACTCAAGGAATTCCTGTGCCGAAGATCTACGGCACCGAAAGAGATTGGCCCGCTCTCGAGAGATCATTCCGAAGCGGCATGGATCGCCGCAAAGGATCGTCTATTCCAAAACGCCGAGAAACTCGCATCCGCCATTGAGAAATTTGACGATGCCAAACTGCAGGCCATCGTCCCCGGCCGGCCGTATGATTTCTATTTTCTGTTTCACGGCATTGTGCAGCACAGCCTCTATCACGGCGGCCAGATCGCCATGCTGAAGAAGGCGCTATCATCCGTTTAGCTGGGCGCTTAGCCTCGCTTCACTTCCGCGCGAACGCCGCAACGCCGGCAAGAGATTCGCCCCCGAGCCTTCGTATTTCCTGAACGCGGACCTTTCCAGCACGCCTCCGCAGCGAGACAATATCTGTATAGCCTCGGAGGTCCTTAGTATGGACCGGCGCAGATTCTTTTCCATGGCCGCGGGCGCGGGAGTCGGCGTGCTCCTTCCGCTCACCGCCTATCGTTACATGATGAAGGGCATGCACACCGGCTACGCCAATGTGCGCGCCTATCTGAACGATGGACCGCAAGCCGCGCTGCGCGCCATCACACCCAATGACGATTTCTACCTGATGTCCTCGCATGGCGAACCTGCCGTCGATCCCGAAAAATGGTCGCTCCTGATCGACGGCCTCGTCGACCATCCGCTGCGGTTCAACTACGACGAAATTCGCGGCCTGCCGGCTTACGAGACGCCGCTGACGCTCGAATGCATCTCCAATTCCATCGGCGGAGGATTGATCGGCCACGCGCTCTGGCATGGCACGTTGTTGCGTCCCTTGCTCGAACGCGCCGGGATCAAGCCGCAAGCCAAATACGCCGCGCTCTATGCCGCCGAAGGCTACAGCACCGGCCACACGCTCGAGCGCATCCTGCATCCCGAGAATTTCCTCGCTTGGCAGATGAATGGCGATCCTCTGCCGCGCCGGCATGGCTTTCCGCTGCGGGTGATCCTCCCGGGCAAATACGGCATGAAAATGCCCAAATGGCTCACGCGCATCGAATTCGTCGATCACGAATTTCTCGGATATTGGGAATGGCAGGGCTGGTCGAATTCCTCGGAACGCCAGTTGCAAGCGGCCATCGACGATCCGCGCGACCGCGCGCGTATCTCGGGAACGAATTTCGTCATCACCGGCTGGGCCGTCGCCAACGAAGCCGGCGTGAGCAAGGTGGAGATTTCCACCGACGGCGGCCACACCTGGAACGACGCGCCCATCTTCAGCAATCCCATGCCCTCGCAGGTGTGGGCGTTCTGGAAATATGTGTGGACCGATCCGCCGAAAGGTACGTACACCATTCAAGTCCGCGCCACCGATGGCCAAGGCAAATTGCAGACCTCTTCGTCCTCTGGCGAATGGCCCGACGGCGCCACCGGCTACCACGAAGTCACCGTCGAAGTAACCTAGGTTTGTACCCGCAGCTACGCAGGTTTAGCGTTAAAGCCGTCCTTTGTAGCTCAGGGTGGTCCGGCGCTTTTTGCCGGGCACCCTGAGGATTTTAGTTGTCCCCGGACTCAAATTAAGCGGTCCTTGAGAACCGGGCATAGCTGTCATTCTGAGTCCGGCCTAATCGGACGAAGAATCTCTCTTCGATTTAGGAACTACTGCGGCGTCAGGAATTGCAGGCTGGCAATCGTTTTGGCAATGACGTTTTCCTGAATCTGAATCAGGTCGGAATCCGCCGAAGTCATCCCCAAAATCGTGAACACTTCGTTGCCGCGAGCGAGCGTCGTCACCATGACCGACCAGTCACGGCTGGCCAGGCTGCCGTAGAAGCGCTGCTCGATCGCGGGCAATCCCGCGATGGTGATCTGCTTTTTCTCCACCGGGCGATAGTTCTCGTAGACTTCACGCATGGTGCGCTCCCGCTTGGCCGCCTGCGCCTCCAGCGAATCTTTCATAGGGTCGCGCCCAATCACCAGAATCGTGTTCTGGTCCTCTGTGCCTAGCGCCCCGACGGCGTTCGGCAATTCATTTTGCGCGCCTTTGATTACCTGCCACGTCGGCGGTTTATACATCTGGAATCCGTAGGTTTGGTTCACGTAAAGATTCCCGCGCACGAACTCCTGCATGGTCACCGTTCGCGGATCGACGGCTTCGCCCGGATGCAATAGCTCCGAAAGATCGGGGAGAAGCGGGGAAGAGGAGCTTGCCGCGATGGCCGGCGGAGCGACGTTCGTGACCCCCGCCGCTGTGCCGCTGGGTTTGCTCGCAGCACTCGCATATTTCGGAATGGGTCGCGGCATCGGCTGGACTCCCGGCTTGGAACTTGCGCCCGCCGCCGCAAAGCCGGCCGGCTTCAAGGCCGCCGATGGCTGCCCGGAATCCGCCGTGCCCTTTTTGTCGCTGGGAACGATTGCGGCAATGCTGTCCTTGCGCACCGTGGCGAAACCGTAGCTGGTTTGCACCTTGAAGGCTCCGTCTTCGAAGCCGACGATGGTGCCCACGATTTTCGACCCGTCTTTCAGCTGAAATTCATCGCCGCGCGCAGCTGCCGCAGACGGCCAGAATCGCAACGAAAAAGGCCATGGCCGGCAGGAGAGGGCGCGTGTACGTCTCGCCTCCGCATAAAGCGAGTATTCCAAAGCCATTACGGCGAGACAACCCCGCCGTGCGCGCCGATGCCGCAAACGGCACGCCCTGCGCTGCACTCGGGCTGCGGTCTGCGTCTGGGCAGAGCTTTTGATGTTTGCGCGCGGGAGCTTTCTATGTCGAGCGGCAAAAGCGCGTGTCTTTCGCGTTCGGCCAGAACGCGATCAAAAAGGGAGCATCGCGAGCTTTTGCCGCCTTACAAAGTTCACGGCGCTTTTTCGGCCCCAAAAATCCTAGCGCTTGCTTTGTGTCTCGCTCCGAACTGGCCGGACTTGCAGCTGATCATCGACCGAGAAAACGTTCGGCACGGATTTTGCCCGTATTTCGGCGACATTTTTGTCCATCTCGTTATCCACTGTGCCGACCAGTGTCACGTGCCCGTTTTTCACGATGATGTGAATGGAAGGCAGGACTCCCATGGCATAGCGTTCCAGTTCCGGGAAGCCGTAGATGGCTCGATATTCGGCGCGGCGAATCTGATCGTCCATGGGGCTGAGCGGTAGCACTTCGATATTGTTGATCACCTTGGTGACGCCTTCGATTCCTTTGACCGCTTTCTCCGCGTCATCCTTGGTCACCGGCTGCCAGACTTGGCCTGCCAGCGTGACTTCAGAACCCCTGACGCTGTATTGCAGGTTGTCGAAGACACTCAGCCACGGTATTTGCACCAGTTGGTGGCCGACTTCACGTGTCAGCCATTGTTCATAGTTCTGACTTCCACGCTCCGGCGGGGCCGGTCCCTGAGCGCCTTTATCCCAGGCCAACGTACCTGCGGAGGCGATAACCGACAAAGCAATGACTACGAGAAGGGAACGGATCGAGAGAGGCCGATTTGTTGTGGGCATTTTATCCTCCGATCGTTTACCGTACTGGTCTATTGGATGTCACCTATCTGGACGAAGATGCGCCCGGCCGGTGAGCTGGGCGTCCTGGGTGCGCATAAGGCTCGATACAGCGTATCTACTGCGCTTCTGCTAGGATAGGCGGCCCGGCAGGGACGGGGCGTCCCCAGACGCAGCTGCTTTTGTGCATGTTCGGGTCGGGGGGACGCTAAGTCATCGCGAATTAATCCTGGAGCGAAGGAGACAGCTTCACACGTGTGGGTGATCGCGCATCGCGGGGCGTCAGGCACAGCGCCCGAGAATACCATGGCGGCTTTTCGCAAGGCCGTGGAGTTGGGCGCCGGATTTATCGAAACTGACCTGCAACTCTCGCGCGACGCGCGCCTGGTGGCTCTGCATGACGACACGCTCGACCGAACCACCAACGGCCGCGGCCCGGTTTCCTCGAAGACGCTCGAAGAGTTGCGCAAACTCGACGCGGGGAGTTGGTTCCGGCCCTCCGGTCACGAATCTGCCCCTCCTTTTCCCGGCGAGCGCATTCCCACCATCGAAGAGATCCTGGCCTTCGGACGCGAGCACGAAATCGGTCTGCAGTTGGAGGTAAAGGCGACCGGGCCGAGTGGCGTCGAGCACGCCATTGTGGGCGCGTTGCATGCATGCAACGAAGTCGCGCGCAGCGTGGTCATGTCTTTTTCGCCCAGCGTCCTCAAGCGCATACACCAGCTGGACCCTTTGGTAATGACCGGCTTCCTTTTCAGCGACCGCATGCCATCGCCTGTCACTATCGCCGTGGATGCCGGCGCCCGGCAGCTTCTGCCGCGAATCGACCGCGTCACGCGAGAACTCGTCACGGAAGCTCATGCTCATGATCTCAGGGTGGTCGCCTGGACGGCCGATTCTCCCGCCGAGATGCAAAAGCTGATCGCCGCCGGAGTCGACGGAATCATCACCAATTATCCCGACCGGCTGATCGAACTCCTCCGCACAACCGCGCCGGCCAAGCCCTGAGCGTGCTTCCTTTGTAGCCCAGGGCGCCCCGACGTTTCGGTCGGGGCCCTGGGGCATTTTGCAGTGCGCGGCAGTCTAATTAAACCTCTGCATAAATGATGGCTGTCATTCCGAGGAGCCCGCCCGGCGCGGCGCTATTCGCAGTTGGGAGATAGGGGGTCGGAGCTTTAGCTCCGACAAACGGTTCACCGAACTAAGTCTTCCGGGGCTTTAGCCCCTGAGGAATCTCTAACCCCGCCCCACCGCCGCAAATATCCGCGCGAATTGCTCGAGCCCCATCTCCTCCGCGCGAGCGGTCGCGGCAATTCCGCATTCCCGCAAAACCGCTGTGGCTCGGTCCTCTGGCATCACGGAACGCAGGTTATTGCGCAGTGTCTTCCTCTTTTGCGCGAAGCACATCTTCAGAAATTCCACGAATCGCGCTTCGTTCCCAGTCCCAACCGCGGCGCTGAGCCGCGCTCGTTCTCCCGGAAATCCCAAAGCCACTAACGCGGACGAAACCTTGGGCGGCGGCTGAAAGGCGCCCGGCGGAATTCGCAACACGATCTCCGGCCTCGAATAGAACTGCGTGAAGGCGGAAAAATAACCGTAATCGCGCCGGCCGGGCCGCGCGGCCATCCGCACGGCCACTTCCAGCTGTACTACGAGAAACGCCGCGTCGAGCCGATCGGCATGTTCGAGCAAGCGATGCACGATCGGCGAAGTAATGTAGTAGGGAAGATTGCCATAAGCGCGAAAGCGCTGCCCCTCGGTAAGCGCGCCGAGGTCCAGGGCCAGGACGTCACCGGCCATCACGGTGACATTGGGAAGATCGGCAGTCTGCTGTCGCAGGCGCGGCAGCAGCTTGTCGTCGAGCTCGATGGCGATGACGCGCCCGGCTTGCCGCGCCAATAGCGAAGTCATCTCGCCGTGACCGGCGCCGATTTCGACCCACAGATCGTCGCGGGTTGCGGCGCCTTCCGCCGCCAGAAATCTGGCTGCTAACCGGCGGCGCGGCGCCCAGCACGGCGCGAGCGATGCGCTCGCGCCACGCAGCGCTCGCGAGGAAGTGCTGGCCCAGGCGTCGAGGCGCCACTTAGTGCCCGGCGATGTCGTTCCGGATGATCGTGCCGCCTTTCATCACAAAGCGCACGCGCTCCATTTCGGTCACATCCGCCAGCGGATTCCCCGAGACGGCGATGATGTCGGCGAACTTGGCTTTCTCGATGCTGCCGATCTCCTTCTCGATGCCGTAGTTCAACATGTGGGCGGCATTCATATATGCCGTCTGCAGGGCCTTCGTCGGCGTCAGTCCCCACTTCACGTAGTAAGAGAACTGGTTCGCCTGCTTGCCATGCGGGATTTCAGGTGAGGTGGCGCCGCTCCCGAAGACGATCGTGACGCCGGCGGCAATCGCCCGCCGAAAGGCCTGCTCGGCAAGTTTCAAGCGCGAATTGCGCCCGCCGGTGGCCGCCAGATCCTCTTTTTCCAGCCCGATCAGATCGTCGAGAGTCACTTCGAAGGGAAGGTTCTTCGCCAGCAGAACTTTAATGCCTTCCTGGTCCAGTTCGAGCAGGTGATTGGGCGCGTCGACGCCGGCGTTGATGCAGCTCGCCATGCCTTCTCCGCCGTAGGTGTGGCAGGCGACTTTCAAGCCGAGCCGATGAGCTTCGTCTACGATCGCCTGTACTTCCTCAAACGTCAGCGACGGCGAATTGACCAGCTTCGCGTCCGGTGTCCACATGTGCATGGTGCCGGCGAAATCCTGCGTCGTATAGATTTTCACCCAATCGACGCCATGCAGCTTGGCCTCGCGCACGGCCGCGCGCGCCGCCCAGGGGCCGTTGATGTCCTTACCCTCGATGTGGCCTTCCTGAAAGCGGCCCGTCCGGACGTCCGGATAGTAATTCGTTGCGCGAGGATTGAGCGATTGCCCCACCACCTGCATCCGCGGACCCTGCACGCGCCCGGTGTTGATTTGGTCCCGAATGTCGACGGTGTTATAGCCGCCCCGCGAATCCATATCCAGCACGGTGGTGAATCCGGCGGCCAGATCGATCTGCGCGTTGGCCAGTGCGATGAGCGTACGCTGCGCTTCGGTGTCGCCGCCTGTGTTGATATGGACGTGCGCGTCGATCATGCCCGGCATGACCGTCGCGTTCGACAAGTCGATCACGCTCGCGCCCGGCGGAATCGCCAGTCCCGGCCCCACATCCGCGATGCGGTCGCCGCGCACGATCACTACCTGGTTCGCGAGCATGGTCCCCGCGCGCGAATCGAAAAGGTGCCCGGCACGAATAGCGATCACCTGGTCGTGCGGCGCGAGATATTTCCCCGCCATTTGAGCCTGCGCGGACGGAGCAATGATTCCCGCGATTGCGGCGGCAAATAGGGCGCATAGTTTCAATTGCCACTTCATGGAACCTCCCAGGTCTTAAGGCCAGAATTTAGTTCTTTACACTCTGCCGAGTAGAGGCCCGGATAATATCACTACCGGACAGGGTTCTTGGCGTACGACATCGCCTTGACGTGGCGGCGCTCGATTCAGTACCGTCAGTCCGCTCCCCTAGGGGGTCAGAGCTTTAGCTCTGACATCAACAAGGGAAGCTTCCAGGGCTTTAGCCCCTGAAGTCCGGGGCCTGATATCGAATCAAGGTCTTTCGTTGTCCCCAAAGCTGGCATCTCACGCGCCATCGGCGCAGTGCCCGGCCTGACCTAGGAGGTCCGTTATGCTGTTCCTCTTGCTTCTCGCGCTTCTCCTCGTGCCTTCGGGCACGCTCCGCGCGCAATCCAGGCCTCTCGATATCTACTGGATCGACGTCGAAGGCGGCGCGGCGACCCTGATTGTCTCCCCGTCGGGAGAATCATTCCTGATCGATACCGGGTGGATCGTCGGCGACCGCGACGCCAAGCGCGTCTATGCCGCCACGCAACTTGCCAGGTTGAAAAAAATCGATTATCTGCTGATCAGCCATTTTCACGCGGACCACGTCGGCGGACTCGCCGCGCTCTCCAAAATGATCCCTATCGGCAAGTTCTACGATCACGGCGACACCATCGAGAAAGAAAATCAGCAATGGCTCGATATCTACAAGACGGCTTCCGCCGGCAAGCGCACCATCGTAAAGCCGGGAGACGTCATCCCGGTGAAGGGAATTCATGTGCTGGTGGTCGCTTCGGATCAAAAAGTGTTGGCGAAGCCTGTCAATGGCGGTGGGCCTAATCCATTTTGCGCCAATGCGGAGCAAAAGGCTCCGCTCTCGCTCGAAAACCAGCGCGTCGCCGGCGTGCTCGTGAGTTACGGTAAATTCAAATATCTAAACCTGATCGATCTCGATTGGGAAAAAGAAATGGAGCTCGCCTGCCCGATAAACAAGCTGGGCTCGGTGACTGTGTATCAGACCAGCCGTCACGGCGCCTTCGACGGTGCCGGAGCGCCCGCCTTTCTCGCGGGTATCAAACCTCAAGTGGTGGTCGTCAATAACGGTCCGCGCAAGGGCATGGGTCAGGTGGATAAAGACGTCAAATCGATCACGCCTCCCGGCGCCGAGGTTACTCCGTACGAAAAAGTCGCGTACCTGCGGATGGCCGAGATCACCGGAATCGAGGGCATCTGGCAGGAGCATCTGTCGCTGCTCGACTCCGACCCCACGCACAATACTTCACTCGACATGATTGCCAATTTCGAAGATACGCCGGCCTGCACGGGGAACTGGATCCAAGCCTCGGTCCAGTCGAACGGCAAATTCACGGTCACCAATAGCCGCAACGGCTTCAGTAAATCGTACGTTTCCCGCTGATCCGCGAGCGAACGAGGACGGCGGTCACTGGCCTATCAGTCGCCGGCTTTGTTCTGGGCGGCTACTCCCCACGCCCGGTTCGAATCATCTTCCATCCTTCCGCGAGTCTTTTGTCTACTTCCGCCTTGGTGAGCGCTGTTATGCCGCAAGCGACGTTGTGAGCTTTGCACGCTGCCAGAATCGTTTGACGGGCCTGTTCGACTTCGGGAGAATCTTGCGGCACGCCAAGGTATTGGTGCAGATCTCCTGCGGCGCCGATGAAGATGGCTCCGACGCCCGGCACGGCCGCAATTTCGTTGACGTTCTTTAGACCCTCTGCCGTCTCGATCATCGGAATCGCGAGCAAGTCTCCTTCCGGATTGAGAGGCCAAAGGTCCGCGTGCCGCTCGTACTCAGCCGCGGAGATGCCCCACGCAAAAGTCGCGTTCCCCGGAGCGTAGCCACGCAGTCCGGGCGGTTGCTGGTACTTCGAAGTTTTCTGCTGCGGATACCGCATGTACTGAACCAGGCGCATCATCTGCTCCTTGTTGTCCACACCATTGAAGATGACGCCCATCAGACCCATGTCCAGCGCCTGCTTGACGATCCAGTCGTTACTTTCGAGGTCGCGCCCGTAGGCAGGGAATCGCGCAAAAAGCGCCACCTTTGGCTGCGCGTTGCCCTTCTTGAGAATCGCGGCCTTATCGACCATTCCGGCGATGCAATAGGCAAGTCCATCGAGATTCAGCGGCCCGTGCTCCATATCGACGTAGGCGTAGTCGAAATCGATGCGGGCGAGCGAGTGGCAATTCTGTAGCGACATATCGTCGGTTTGGATACCGACGATGGGTTGTCCATGCGCCAATTTCTCGATGGCGGGGTTAAGGTGCAGGGGCGCCTGTTGCGCGCGCACGGTAGTGGCTGGCGCAAGAAGCACGGCAATCAACGCGACAAATACAGCCATTGCTGCCATCCCACGGTGACCCATACGATCGCGGCGCGAGGCGTCGCGACGCTTTTGTCGCTAACAGACCCGATGGAACAGGAATAATTTTTGTCATCGCGCTTGTCCTTTTAGGTGGTGTCCACGAGAGTCTACCTCATGACCTTATAGACTGATAAAAAGACTGATAACTTCCCGAAGCTCCTCTTCAGCAGCCTCGGGCACACATCCCAACGGCCCCGCTGTTTTGCGATTCCCCAACGGTTTAAAGAAGCCCAACGGTTTACAGAAGCCCAACGGTTTACAGAAAGTTGTTTCGTGGTACCTTTCGGGGCTATAGAGCCAGGGCGAAGCGCCACTCTAAAACGGGGAGGGCTGCGGACATGCGAACTTCGTTCACAGGTGCAATCGCCGCGGCGGTTCTTCTTTCTTCCTCGATTGCCATGGCCCAGCCTCAGCAGGCAACTCACGAAGCCCCGGTCGAATCCTCCGTCTGGAAATACGACGGTCGCAATAGGGCCGTTGGTTCGGGCGGGCCCGCTCCTGTTCACGATCTCAGTGGTTCTTGGGCAGGGCCGCGCTCCGGCGCAGGGGTGCGAGATTCCACGCCCGCGGATGTGCCTTCGCTCACGCCCTTGGGGCAAAAGCTCTTCAGTGCCAATAAGAGCATGCAAAAGTACAACCCTGCCGGGACGAATGATCCGGTGGTGAGGACCTGCGATCCCTTGGGTTTTCCCCGAGCCGACAAATACTCCATCATGGAAATTGCCTTTGCCACGATGGCAGACCGAATCGTGGTGCTGTATCCATTCCAGCAGCAATGGCGCGAAATCTGGATGGACGGGCGGCCGCTTCCGACGAACGTGGGCGCGGCGGAAAAGGGCGCGCCCGACCCTCGATACTATGGATATTCGGTCGGCCATTGGGAGAGCGACAACACACTCGTTGTCGAAACCACCGGGCTTGGATGACCGCACCTGGATCAACGAGCTTGGTTATCCCCATAGCATCGATGCGCGCGTGCGGGAGCGCTTCACGCGCACAGACCACAACGATTTGGAACTCACTCTGACGATTGACGATCCCCAGCTTTACACCAAGCCTTTTTCGCTTGGCACGGAGTACTTCCGCTGGGTTCCAAATCAGCTTCTCGAGGAAAGGCTGTGTATACCGTCGGAGGTGATCGAATACCTCAAGGCGGTGGGCGATCCCGCCGGTGGCAAACCCTGACGAAGGAGTGTCATGCCAAAAATATTCCGTCTTCTATGTTCCGCGCTTCTGTGTCTGGCGCCCGCGCTGCTCGCGGCACAGAGCCGGTCTTTGGTTCTCAAGGCGGCCACTGTACTTGACGGCAAAGGCCAGATCATCCGCAATACGATCATCGTAGTCGAAGGATCGAAGATCGTTCGCGTGGGAGGCGCGGTTCCGGCCGGGGCAAGCACCTACGATCTCTCGAGCCTCACGGTTATGCCCGGCTGGATTGACACCCATTCGCACATCTACCACCACTTCTATCACGATCGCTATGCGGGCAGCGACGAGCCGCCGGTGCATGCCATGTTGAGCGCCGTCGATAACGCCGTGGCCACTCTCAACGCCGGGTTTACCACCATCCAAAGCCCCGGCGCGAACGAAGACAAGGATTTGCGCGAGGCCGTCGCGCGAGGACTTATACCCGGTCCGCGCATCCTGACTTCGCTCGAGGCGCTCTACGACTCCAGCGGCCCGCCGGAGAAGATCCGGCAATTAGTCCGTGAGCGAAAGCAGCAGGGAGCCGATTTCATCAAGATTTTCGCTTCGGCGAGCATCCGCGACGGCGGCAAGCAGACCATGACCGACGCGCAGATCCAGGCGGCATGCGGCGAAGCCAAAGCGCAGGGCTTGCGCGTCATCGTGCACGCGCATTCGGATTCCTCCGCACGCGCCGCCGTGCTGGCCGGCTGCACCTCCATCGAGCACGGCGCTTACCTCACCGATCCCGTATTCGATCTCATGGTCCAGCATGGAACTTATTACGATCCCAACGTCGGCCTGGTGCTTCAGAATTATTTCGACAACAAGTCCAAGTACATCGGGATCGAAAACTACAACGAGCAGGGCTTCGCCTTCATGCAGAAGGGCATTCAGATCGTGCTGGACACTTTCAAAAAGTCGCTCACGCACAAGGGACTGAAGATCGTCTATGGAACCGACGCCAACGCCGGAGCCCACGGGCGCAACTACGAAGAGTTCGTGCGTCGCGTTCGCGAAGGCGGTCAGGATCCCATGGCGGCGATTGTTTCCGCCACATCGCTCTCGGCGGAATCACTGGGCCTCGAAAAGCAGATCGGCTCCATCGCCGCGGGCATGGATGCGGACATCGTCGCCACCGATGGCAATCCTCTCCAGGACATCACTGCGGTTCGCCGGGTGGTTTTCGTCATGAAAGGCGGCAAGGTATTCGAGAACCTCACGCCCGGATCGAAAACGCCGCCAGCGGCCAACGGAAAATCCGGCTAGATCTGGCCGATCTACAATAGCGACGATTTAGACCGCTAGTCCCAATGGTGAGAAACGCCTACCTTTTGTCCAGGCCTTCGTTTAGCTCAATGCGCGTACCCATCGGGTCGGTGATAAACGCCAGCCCGAGTCCGCCTTCGCGCACGCTGTAAGCTGTATCGAGTTTGATTCCGTCCGCTTCGAGTTTTTTGCAGAAGGCCTCGAGATTCTTGATCTCGAAACCGATATGGTCGAGGGCCCGGCCTTTGGTGGGCTCTGCTTTGGAATCCTGTTTGGAAAATCTGAAGTTCACGCCGGAGAGAATGCTTTGCGCCATCGGCGCGGAGGCCAGATTTCCTGGCGCGGGGCCGGTCAGTTCCGCCCGGTCAATTTTCACGCCAAACTCCTTCGCATACCACCGTTGCAGCTCCGACCATGCCGCGCCGCCATTGGGACCGCTATTCGAATTACGATCGGCGATGAAGAAATGAATCTGGTCGAACCGAATCGGAACGTCCAGCGTGGTCCGCTGAATAATTTCGATCTTCACGCCATCGGGGCTGTAGATATACCCGCCGTAGACCCGGCCCTGCGGGTCTGTGCCGTTGCTGACCACCTTCACGCCCTCCGCCTTCATCTTCGCTACCAGCGCCACGCCATCTTTCACCACAAAGCCGATGTGATTCACCGTCGTGCCTTCCGTGCCTGCGCTGGGGTCCGCCTTCGTGAAAAGAAAGATGACGCCCGGATATTTGACGGCCTCAAAAGGACCGCTCTTGATCGCCGTTCCGCCGAGTTCCAGATAGAATTTCTTGGCGGCCTCCACGTCATGCACATTCAGGTGCATGTGGCCGACCGTCACGCCCATGTCGTTGGGCGGATTAAGCTGAGCCGGCGATCCTGTCGCACAAAACAAAATCGCCGTCACGATCCCGAGAGCGCGCAGCAAACCTCTCATGGAAGCCACCTCGTTTTCTCTAGTGAGTATCGAGCTTATGGGCGGCCGAAACGTAGCACCCTTCGCAACCAGAAGCAAGAATCCGAAGCAAGAATCCGGCCCGGAAGTATGGCCCTTTTTTCTGCAATACTTTGTTCTATCATTAGTTGTAGAGGATTTCCTTACGCTGGACCCGATCGCCTTGTCGATGGTGTCGCCATGCCCGATGATTCCTTCCTGAACTCGCCGCGCTCGCGCTATCGCGCCGCCCTGATATTGGCCATCGTGGCCGACGCGATTCAGATTGTCGTCTTTCCTCTATTTGTAGAGGGCGCGATTTCGCCGCTGGACGACATCCTGGATTTGGGCGTGATGGCGGCCATGGTTACGCTGATTGGCTGGAACTGGGAGTTCCTGCCATCGTTCATCGGCAAACTGGTACCCGGCGTCGATCTGGTTCCTTTTTGGACTCTGGCGGTTGCCAAGGTATATCGGAAGTGGAAGCAAACCGAAAACGACGAGCGCAAAACGCCAACGCACAAAATAATTGACGTCGAGCCGATTGAACGCAATCTTCCTGACTCCTGACGCAGACCATCAGGGTTACGATCAGTCGGTCGATTTGCGCGAGGAACTCGGGACGTGCCGTCCGGCCGCCGGCGTGACCTCGAACATGAAACGCAGCGCCGGAATCTTGTTGCCGGGATGGTCGTCCGCGTAGGTCAGTTGCGGAGTTCGATAGAGTTGCTGCGTTTCGTTCGGTGGGCCCTGGTAGATTCCGGGATACAGGTCGATCAGGTGCTCGCCCGGTTCGCCCGCTGCCGTGAAGTTGATGACCACATCGCCCTGGCTATTGAACCCGCACGCATAGCCCATGTACGCGTTGTCGTAGGTCGCGACGTAGATGTTGTCGTATTCGGTCCAGCCCACGCCCTTGAGGTGAATCGTCACCGGCGTTCCCGCCGGCCCCGATTTCGGCGTGATGCTCACGATGCTGGTTTCGATCACGAAAAAGGCTCGCGCCACCAGGGTATCGCCGCTCTTCAACACAACTCCGTGCAAGCCTCCCAGGTCCCCGGGAATCGTCACCGGCAACTCGATTTTGCCGTCGCTGCCCACTTTGACTTGCGCGACGACATTCTCTTGAGGCTCGAACCCTGCGCCGCTCACCCGGCTGCCGGCGGAGGTTTCCCACACGAGCTGCAGTGACGAGTTCGGCGAAAAGCCTTCGCCGCGCAGCGTCGCGCGAGTGCCCACCGGACCTTGGGTTGGGGCGATGGCGAGCTTCGCGCCTGCGACCTTCACTTCCGTCGGCGGAATCGGCTGCGGCTGATACGGCTCCGCGTACGCTTCTCGCGCCGGCCCGCCGGGCGTGGTGTGGAATGTGAACTGAGGCCGCGGCAAGCGCGCTACCGGCGATTGCTCATAGTTCAGATAACTCTGCCCCTGCCAGCCCGTGTAAATCTTGATGACGTGATCCCCGGCCGGCCCGGCCGCGCGAAACCGCGCCACCGCCGATCCGTGCGTCCCCGCGGCAGACACCCATCCCAGTTCGTTGTTGTCCCAGTTCACCGCCCACGTGCTTTCCATGGTCCGCCAGCCCAGCCCTTTGACCTTCATCTCGATGGGCGTCCCGACCGGTCCCGAGGTCGGCGTGAGTTCGAAGGTCTGGGTGACGTCGATGCCGTTCTGGGCCACGGCTTTGCCGTCAATCAGCGCAATCACTTCGTGCACCCCGCCGTAGTCTTCGGGAATCTTGAAGCTTGCGTCCAGCCGCCCATTCGAATCGACGGGAAACTCTCCGAGCTTGCTGCTCGTTTCCGAATACTTCTTGCCGCGGAACTGGTAATAGTCTTGCACCACCCAGCCGCCGGTCACCGTGCCCCACGTGAGATCTACCATTTTTCCGGGCGGCAGACCTGCGGCACTGGCGCGCACGCCGGCGCCGACTACGGCAGGCTTGTCATAGACGAGTTCGAGTGAGGCGCTTTTGGCTGCGCTGGACGGTGCAGGCGCGGCGGCAGCGACGAGTTGAGAGTTGCCTGATTGGGATCGCGAGCACGCGGAGAACGCCGTAACACAGGCGAGGAGAATCCACACGTTGGAGGGGAGAGAACGTCTCATGCTTCCGGAGACCACTTACTTCGCGCTATCTAATGCGCTAGTCGCCAATAATGGTGATCTGCGAGGCCTCGACGTCAAACGGCTTGAACTCGCCGGTGCGGCCCTGCGCGTCCTTCGCCGTCACCGTGTAGCGCACGATTCCAGTCGTCGCATCGTCGGGCACGATCCACTTGGCCACCCAGAACTCGCGCTCGGGTTGCTTCTCGGTCTGCCGATCGCGCATGGGGATATCCATGGTCTTGCCGTTGTAGGTCAGATGGACCACGAGCTGCGTCGTACGATCGCGTTTGCCCGTCGCCAGATTCACCGCGGTCATGCGGAACCCCACCGGCTGGCCCTTTTTGAATTGATTGGTCAGTGTGCAATTCATCGGTTTGCCGGGACCGAAGAAAAACACAGTATCGCCGTAGACGGCCAGGCGATCGCTGCTCGACGGCGTCTGCCCGGCGAGAAACGAACTTGCCGCCATCGCCGTCAGGGCCACGAAAACCGCAAGGGCGCAATACTTGTATAGGGGCTTCATAATCGCCGACGTTACTTGAATCGGCCGCTTCTGTCCAGCCTTATCTATGGACCGTAGTGACTCAGTTTGCCCGGTGGCACAGCCCTTTTGCTTAAGCCCCGTAGGGGCGACGGAATCTTAGCCCAGGGCGGAACGCTCTGGGACCGCGTGCACTCCCCCAAGCCCCGTAGGGGCGACACAATTTAGCCCAGGGCGGAAGCCCTGGGACCGCGTGCACTCTCCCGCAAGCCCCGTAGGGGCGACACAGTTTAGCCCAGGGCGGAAGCCCTGGGACCGCGTGCAACTCCCCCCAGCCCCTTCTGGGGCGACACAATCGTGAAAGCAAACTGAGTTACTATTCTCTGAACCAGGCGGCCGTCATTCCGCCTCGCAAATCAATTGTCTGTGAGCCCGTTTGGGTATATCCTAGCCGTTATCTTTCGGACAGAAAGCTCCGCGTAGCCGTCGGCCCAAGGACAGAAGTCCGAATACGGAGGAGAAGAGACTATGAAGTTCATGCACGCGCTAGTTGTGGCCGTGGTGTTGATTGGCCCTGGTTTCTGGACGGGCAGCAGCGCTGGCAAAGCGCCGTCTCCAGATGTGTCGCTGCGCGATCAGCTTCTCGGCAGTTGGAAACTTGAATCCAGGACGACCAAAAAGCCCGACGGATCCGTGATTCCTCTGCCGGGATGGGACGGCGCTCCCGGCTATATCACTTACGATCGCACCGGCTTCATGAGCGTTCAATTCATGCAGCTCAATCGCACCAAGCAAAGCGGCGCCACAGGCTACACCGCTTACTTTGGCTCCTACACAGTCGATGAAAGCACCAGGACGGTCACGCACCACATTGTTGGTGACATAAATCCCGATGGCGTAGGAGCCAACCAGCCCAGGGAAGTCGTGCTCGAAGGCGACGAGTTGTCGCTTTACATTCGCAACGCGAATTCGCCCAACATCAACATCAATTCCTTCCGCCGCATGAAATAGAATCCGATCCTCACGGCCGCGGCACGTGCATCGAAAAGAGCACGACCACGCCATTGATCGGGCTGAACCAGTGCGGCGTATTTTCCGGAACGAGAACGAAATCTCCTTTTGCGATCTTGCGCTCCATTCCGCCTTCGATCGCCGAGCCATTTAGGTTCGTCGCGTCTGTCCGCTTCTCGTTGACGAGCTTGCCGCCCGTCACGAGCGTTGCCGATCCATCGATCACGTAGAACATCTCTGCCTCTTTTTCGTGGACGGCCGCGTTGCCCACCGAGGCGCGGTATTCGAGATGCCCGTCGTACGAACCCAGTTCGAGGATGGGTGCGGTGACGATGGGCTGGCCTTCCTTGCGTTCGCTTTTCGCTTTGGCAATCAGTCCGTTGAGGTCCGCGGCGGAAGTGAAGGTCTTCGTGGGCTTCTGCGCCGCTTGCGGAGCCGGTTGTGGGATCGGTTTCCCCTCGGGCTGCTTCGCCAGCGCTACCGCGGCCACAAGCGCGAAAGCCAGGCCGATTAACTTTGTTGACCGCGAGAAGTGTCTCCCGTTTACATCCGCTTCATGGAAAATGGTGCGCATAAAACCTCCAAGTGTGGTTCGTGCAGTTTGCGCATCGTACGCCTCTCCCGCCCTCGACACAACAAGGACACAACGGCTTGCCCACGAAATCAGAGGGTCCCCTGGCCCCCGGCACGTTCAGTGGGTTTTCTCGCCTTGCGATACGGCCCCCTTGCTTAGGCGTTCGATCTCTGCTTCAGGTCTGCTATCATCCACGTGGCGTTGATTCGGTTTCCATGCTAACCAGTAAGCCAGAGCAAGAGCGGATGATATTTGCTCATTTGCTTCGCCTCCTTCGTTCCAGAATTTGCCTGCAACTCTCATGGACTTGAACGCGATTATCTCGACCGACCGAGGAAACCGTCAACTTCTCGCACTCTGCGGACACAGCCGCACCAAGTCGATGCAAGTGCGTTTTTCGGCACAGTTGAGAACTTGAAAAAGCTGTAAGGTTGCCGTGCTCGACTCTCACACATTCTTTGGAGGGCACACCAATGGCTTTTCTGCTCTACGAAACTTCCAAACGCAACGGCCACTTGGAGTACAGGCAGATCGAGGATGTTAGACTCGCTGGCGGTGGATTGATCCAAACCACATGCAAGAAATACCTCGGAGACCATGACGCTGGATGGACAATCAGTGCGCACGACATGCTGAAAGCCGGTAATTACGATCCGGCGAATCATGCGCTGGTAATCGATACAGCGCCTAGCCGTCAAAACCTAGTAAACCTTTTCGAGGTCAAGACAATATCCGGCTACACCTATCCCGAGTGGACTCCCCTCATGCTGACCTTCGAAGAGTTGTTCGTTGACGAACCCTCCAAAGAGGGGCAGAAGATGAAGCAGCGCTTCTCAGACGCCAAATGTTCGCGCTGCATCGTTAGGGAATTTCTATACGTCTCCGGGGGATACAAGAAGGGAAATTGGAATTGGGGCGGCAATAGTCGTACCACGGCTGCTCTGCTGTGGCCGGAAACGTGGGAATACTTTTCTAAACAAATCAAGCCCGACCACGCGCAGGCGGCTAAGGCAGCAGTCTAGGCCTCACCGCCCTGCAGTCATTCCTCCTAAGTTGTGATGACGTTCACTTCCGTGGAGCGGATAAGTGGAATCAGCGGCGTGCCATTGATCATTACCCTAGAGTTCCATGCCGTCCGAGGCACGCAGCCGTCGGCGTATTCAAGCAAGCGACGTTCCCAAGCCGCATGATCTTGAAAAGGCTCATCCATCTCGTAGGCGTTTAGGAAGCCCAGATATATGAGCACGACAGGCGTTCCGAGGCTCGCAAGCTTCCACGCCGAGGCAAAGCGGTTACTGAGTTGGTAGCGTCGGTCTGCTGAGAGTGACCATTCATTGCCGAGCGCTTCGCTGGCTTCTCGAATCGCTTGACCGATCTTGTTGCGATTCCGCTCGTTTCCGGCCCCGCAGCAATCATTCGGATTTAACTCGCCCACATGCGCCTTTGCTTCGACCAAAATGAGGCCCTGCTGGCTGCCCACAGTACATTTGCTAACTATGTCCCAATTCGGCGTGTTGGCGTTCTGTCGGACTGCGAGCCACCAAGAAGTGACCTTCTCACTTTGCTCATCAGTGAGAAATCCGTCGGCGTCACCGAGCCTTGCTTCCTCTGATTCAAGTAAGCCCTTGGGCAGATATCGGTCGCCTCCGCTCAGGTGAGCGAAGGGCTGAATCAAGGAATTCATCCATTGCACGAACTGCTGAGGGATGTTTGTTGCCAAAAGGCAGCGGAACCGACTGCCTTTGAAATCCCGTGGCTGAAACGTGAGTTGACGCTCGACTTGTCCCACTGCTTGCAAGGGATACCTCCGAAGCGTACATCCGATTCTACCAGCGGGACTGGACAGGAATGTGAGCGGAAAGAGACAGTATGAGCCGAAGAGAAGAGATAGGCTTAGCAGCGCACAGCAAGGTGAGGTGCGAGGCGCTGCGATGGGAATATTCGCGGGTTGGGTTTTGTTGTCAATACTCGTTGGTGCTTACGCAAACAACAAAGGCCGCAATGGAGCTGGCTTTTTCTTTGTCTCGCTTTTTCTGAGCCCTCTGATTGGCTTCCTCATCGCCGCAGTAAGTTCTCCGCAGCGGGACAAAGTCGCTGAACGGTCAGGCATGAAAAAGTGCCCGGCCTGCGCAGAATATGTGCAAGGCGAAGCGCTGGTGTGCCGATTCTGCGGACACAAGTTTGGAGGCGTCGGATTGAAACTTGATACTGAGGCGGGGATCACCACCTCAGACAGTCGTGGTGTCAGTAATTCGATATTTGGACGCTACCTTCAAAATTAAATTGAGTCATTGGCACCGCGAGGTTCGGTGCCGCCGCAGTCTGATCGCCGCTGTTCATCAGGTCAATTGTGCCCGGAAATTTGGCAACGGATTGTCCATCTAGGCGTGAATCTGTAGAGCTGGTAGCGTCGATACGATCTCTAGAAAATTCTCAAGCACCACGATCTGAAGCATTTATTCATCACGCAGCACTTAGCTTCTGCACGCGCTTGACTTGCCATTCTTTGAGAGGGAAAGGTCTCCGTTTCTCCTATGTATTTTTCTACAAGTGCTCATTTCATTGCACGAACGCTGTCATTACCAGCGAGCAGTCGTCCGGCACGAACTCCGGCGAGGGATGAAGCGAGCGAGGGATCTCTCTTAAGGGTGAGGCTCTTTACTCGTGCGGTAAAATACATATACGCCTGTTTTGGGTGTATCCCGGTTGAAGCTGCGCCGGCTTGGTTTGTATTTTCTCTGTGTGCTCTGTGTCTCTGTGATCTCTGTGCTAGGTTTTCACTTTTCCGTCCAGAGCGAATTACATGAGCGAGGGCTCGCTCTCTAAAAAAATCACCCTCCAACGCTCACCGAATTTCCAGCCGCCCGTGTTTCGAATGGAGTGGCATCCCTTTTCCGTTTTCGCAGGCTCCGCAACTCAAATCCTGTCGGTTCAACACTTGCAACAAACACTCGCGCTAAGTTGCGTGGAATCAGCAGTTGCATAATAAAAGACTTTAAGCCTCCCAAAATCAGCACTTGCAGAAAAATACGTAGAGGGAACGAAGGTCGTTTCCTCTCATCGCTCACGTGTTGTACCGAATGCCGTCATCACGAGGTCGCCGCGGCGCGGGAGTCCCTGACGCGTCGCCTTTTCGTCGTTGCAGGGCGTGATGGCGACTGCGGGGGATCTGACTTTTCTAGGCCTGTTTGAAGTCAGACTCTGGAAAACGGTTCCGCCTCAACTCCAGCAGAATCAGCACTTCTAAAAATGAAAGACTTTAAGCCGCCTGAAATGAGCACTTACAAAAAACACAAATCTCCTATACGCGATGTCAGTCGCCGATCAGCAAAGTTGACCGCCGCGAGACACTCCCTTGACGTGGCGGCGCGCAATTCAGTACCGTCAAAGTTTGCTGTTGTCAGGGGGTCAGAGCTTTAGCTCTGACATCAACGCCAGAAGCCTTTCCGGGCTTTAGCCCCTGAAGGTGCGGGATACAAATATAGGGCTATGCGAATCCTATTCGTCGCTTCCGAAGGTTTGCCCTTCTCAAAGACGGGCGGCTTGGCCGACGTGATCGAGGCGCTTCCCAAAGCCCTGGTAGCGCAGGGACACGATGTGGCCGTGGTTCTGCCTCGTTACCGTAAGACCCCGATCAAAAACGTTCTCATCAAAAGCCTCACCGTTCCCATGGGTACGGCTCTGCGGTTTCCGGCGATTGCCGATGGCGGCAGGCCGGCGGGCGTGCAGTATTTCTTTGTGGACGATCCCGAATATTTCGATCGGGAACAGCTTTACGGAGTCGCCGGCCGCGATTATCCGGATAACGCCGAGCGCTTTGCGGAGTTCGCGCGCGTGGCCATCGAAGTCGGCAAGCAGCTCTGGCTGCCCGACGTCTTCCACTGTCACGATTGGCAGAGCGCGCTCGTGCCGGTCCTTCTGCGAACGGCCTATGCCGCCGATCCGCAGCTTTCTCCCATACCCGTGATTTTTACCATCCACAATATGGGCTATCACGGGTTGTTTGCGCGCGACGTTTTGGCGCGGATCGGCTTGCCCGATTCGCTCTTTCGCGTGGATGGCTTGGAATTTTTCGGCCACCTGAATTATCTGAAAGGCGGCCTCGTCTTCAGCGATTATCTGACCACGGTAAGCCGCAAGTATGCCGAGGAGATTCAGACCACCGAATACGGCCACGGCTTGGATGGCGTGGTACGCACGCGAGCGGACCATCTGGTGGGCATCCTGAACGGCGTGGACTATTCGGTTTGGAATCCGGAAGTGGATGGTCTGATTGCGGCGCGCTATTCGGCCAAGGACCTGAGTGGAAAGCAGGTCTGCAAACGCGATCTGCTCGCTGAATTCCAGTTGCCGGAAGAAAATCTCGCCCGGCCGGTGATCGGCATCGTCTCGCGGTTTGCGGACCAGAAAGGTTTCGATTTGCTGGCCCAGGTGGCGGACGACCTCATGCGGGAGGACCTGGCCATCGTAGCCTTGGGGGCGGGCGAAGCCAAACACGAGCGCATGTTCCGCGAGCTTGCGCAGCAATGTCCCGACCGGCTTTCAGTTAAGATTGCTTATGACAATACCATCGCGCACAAGATCGAGGCCGGCGCGGACATGTTTCTGATGCCCTCGCGTTACGAGCCCTGCGGCTTGAATCAGATTTACAGCTTGCGCTATGGTACGGTGCCGGTCGTTAGGGCTACCGGCGGACTTGACGATACCATCGAGCCTTTCGATCCGCTCAGCGGGCGCGGCACCGGATTCAAGTTTTCCGAATATACCGGATCCGCTCTGCTGGCCGCCGTGCGCGAAGCGCTCGCCGCGTTCGCCGACAAAAAGGCCTGGCAGCGGCTGCAAACCAACGGCATGGCCCAGGATTTCTCCTGGAATGCTTCGGCGCTCGAGTACGCCCGGCTGTATGATCTAGCTCGCAAAGGAAGAATCCGAACCGCGGCGGTATCATCTAAATAGCAGCGTTTTAGCTTCCATCAGGGGAGCGCGCAGCGAAAGGCATAAAAGGAAGAGGACATGGCAGAGAATATCTCCAGCGTTACAGACAGCAGCTTTCAATCCGAAGTGCTTGACGCCAGCAACGCGCAGCCTGTGATGGTGGATTTTTGGGCAGATTGGTGCCGTCCGTGCCATATGCTTGCGCCAACGGTGGCTGAGATCGCAAACGACTACGCCGGCAAACTCAAGGTGGTCAAGCTGAATGTCGATGAGAACGTGAATTCGGCGGGCCGTTACAATATCCGTGGCATCCCCACACTTCTGATTTTCAAGGGCGGCCAGGTTGCCGATCAGATCGTCGGCGCGGTCCCCAAAGAGCAAATCTCCAAGATCGTCGACCGCCACACCTGAGTTAACAGCGGCAATCAGTGCTGCCATCCCGAAGCGCCGGCCAGCCAAAGCCATGCTTTGGCGCAATCAGGAAGTCCGGCGCCTCGGGATTTGCTTGTCGATTTTGTAGCCGAGGGCGCGCTCGGCCCGGCGCAAAGCGCGACGGTGAAAAAGCCGAGACGGCCCAGGAGAATTTCTCAGCCTCACGCTCCGAACGCCGCTTGCGTCGCTGATCCTTGCGTTTCGGCGGGCGCGGCGAGTACGATATTCGTTCCGCCGCACGCCTCGAAGACGCTTCCTGTACTAATCGGGATCGATACTTCTCCGGCAGAGTGCGGCCCGAATCCATAGCGCCGGTGCTGCCAACAGGATGATCCTGGCGCGCTAAACGTTAAAAGCGAGAGCGCGAAAGGGAATCGAGCGGGAATGAAATCGATCGTCGTGGTAGGCGCGCAGTGGGGCGATGAAGGCAAAGGCAAGGTCGTCGACTACATGGCGGCTTCCTTTGACTACATCGCGCGCTGCGCGGGCGGCCACAACGCGGGCCATACCGTCATTTTCAATGGCAATCGTTTTGTCCTGCAACTGATCCCTTGCGGCATCCTGCGTCCCGGCAAGCACGCCGTGATCGGCGCGGGCGTGGTCGTCGATCCCGCGGCGTTAGTGGCTGAACTCGATAGCCTCAGCGCTGCCGGCATCGATGTGCGCGGCCGGCTGCATCTCGCCACTCGCGCGCACCTGATTTTTCCCTACCATCGCCAAATGGAAAAGGCCGCGGAAGCGGCGCGCGGCGCGGCCAAGATCGGAACCACCTCTCGCGGCATCGGCCCGGCATACGAAGACAAGATGTCCCGCAGCGGCTTGCGCGTTTGCGATCTCATGGAGCCGGCGCGATTTCGAGAGAAGCTGGCGCGCGTCGTGGAAGAGAAAAACGCCATCTGCCGGGCGGCGTATGGCACGTCGCTCGATGTCGAAGGTCTAAGCGAAAAATATCTGGAATATGCGGAGCGGCTGCGGCCGTTGGTGGTGGATGCGTCCTCGCTCATTAATCGCGTGCTGGACGAAGGCCGTTCCGTTCTCTTCGAGGGCGCCCAGGGCACGATGCTCGATATCGACTACGGCACGTATCCCTTTGTCACCTCCTCGAATGCCACCGCGGGCGGCGCGTGCACCGGTCTGGGCGTCGCGCCAACGCGCATTTCAGGCGTCGGCGGCGTGACCAAAGCCTACACCACTCGCGTGGGCAGCGGCCCTTTCCCCACGGAAATGTCCGACCTCGGCGCGCGCGAAGTGCGCGACCGCGGCAAGGAGTATGGAGCCGTCACCGGCCGCCCGCGCCGCTGCGGATGGCTCGATTTAGCCATCCTGCGCTACGCGATTATGGTCAATGGAATTACCTCGCTCATCGTCACCAAGCTGGACGTCTTCGATACGCAGCGCGAAATCCAGGTCTGCGTGGGCTACTGCTATAAAGGCTCACCTATTCACGAAATGCCCGCCGCAGCCGAGGATTTCGAGCACATTCGTCCGGAATACCGTGCGCTGCCGGGCTGGCAAGCTTCCACCGAGGGCATTCGCGAGGCCAAAGACCTGCCTCAAACGGCTCTGGACTATCTGAAATTCATCTCCGATCAACTCGAAGTTGAAATCGGCATGATTTCCACCGGACCGGAGCGGGACGCCACCATCATCGCTTCCGGAACGCAATTCGCCTCCTGGCTCTGAGCGCCGCAAATGCTGTCCTTCGAGCAAGCTCGCGAAAAGATCATCGCCAGCGTTCGCGCCGTGCGCGGCCCGCTGCAGGCGGAAACGGTCGAACTCCTGCGAGCCTCCGGGCGCGTGCTGGCGCAGCCGGTGACGGCGGATCGCGATTATCCGCCATTCGATCGCTCCATCCGCGATGGCTTCGCCCTGCGCAGCGAAGATGCTGTCCCTGGCGCCACGCTGCGTTGTATTGGCGAAATCAAAGCCGGCAGCGGCTTCGATGGCGTGGTCGGCCGCGGTGAATGCGCGCAGATCATGACCGGGGCGGCTGTGCCGGCCGGCGCCGATGCGGTGGTGATGATCGAGCACGTTTCCATCGACGGCGAGCGCATCCTGCTGAGCCGGCCCGCCACGCGCGGCCAAAGCATCGTGGCGCGCGGCAAGGAAGCGCGCGCGGGCCAGCAACTGCTCGCGCCCGGCACGCGGCTGGGCTATGCCGAAATGGCACTTGCCGGACAGGTGGGTGGCCATCGCTTGAGCGTTTATGCGCGCCCGCGAGCCGCCATTCTCTCCACCGGCGACGAAGTGGTGGATGTCTCGGTAACTCCAGGGCCGCTGCAGGTTCGTAACGGCAATAGCATCGCCTTGCAGACGCTTGCCGGCCTGACCGGCGCCGAGACGGAATCTTTGGGTAATGCGCCCGACGAGAAAAAGGAATTGCGCCGCCGCATAGAACGCGGCTTGGAAGCGGATCTGCTCATCATTTCGGGCGGCGTCTCCATGGGCAAGTACGATCTGGTGGAAATGGTGCTGGGCGAACTGGGCGCCGAGTTCGTGTTCGATTCGGTGGCCATCCGGCCGGGCCGGCCCGCTGTTTTTGGAATCTGCCGCGGCAAACCGGTGTTTGGCTTGCCGGGGAATCCGGTATCGACGATGGTTACGTTCGAGCTGTTCGTGGTTCCCGCGATTGATGTGCTCAGCGGGGCCGAGCCGCGGCCGCTGCCGATTTTCCGCGCGCGTCTCACACATGCGCTCAATGAACGCAGCGAGTTGACCCATTTTCTGCCGGCTCGCGTTCAGAGTGTACGAGGCGAGCCCGAAGTCTCCGCTCTCGCCTGGCAGGGCTCGGGCGACGTGGTGGCCATGGCGGAGTCCAACGCATTTCTTGTCGTGTGGCCGGAGAAACTTCATTGGGAACCCGGCGAAATGGCCATGGTGCTGCCTCGCCGCGGCGTGCTATGAGAGCGGCCATGCTTCAGTGGCTAAAGCCAATCCCACGCTCGACACTGATGTCGCGGCTAAAAGCCGAGACCCCCTACGGCTTGAGCGAGGGTTCAAAGAGCAATTTGACTCGATCATGAAGAAACTCTCCCATTTTGGCAAAGGCGCAGAAGTGGCCATGGTGGACGTCAGCGCCAAAGCCACGACCGTGCGCCAAGCGTCCGCGCATGGATTCGTGCGCATCGGCGGCGCCGCGCTCGCGCAGGTGCGCCGCCGGAAAACGCCCAAGGGCGATCCGCTGGAGATCGCCCGCATTGCCGGAATCGCCGCCGCCAAACGCACTTCCGAGTGGATACCTCTTTGTCATCCTCTGCCCATCACGCACATTGATGTGACCGCGCGGCTATGCCAGAATGGCGTGGAAATCACCTCGCGCGTTACGGCCGCGGCGCAGACCGGCGTGGAGATGGAAGCGCTTGTTGCCGTTGCCGCCGCAGCGCTCACCGTCTACGACATGTGCAAGGCCCTCGATAAGTCGATCGAGATCATGGATATCTACCTGGTGGAAAAGACCGGGGGCAAGAGCGGCGATTATCGCCGTCCGGTACCAAAAAAGACGCAACGTACGATGAGAGGCTGAACACAGCGAGCGAATGAATCCCGCCGCCAAAACGGTGAGCGTTCTGATCGTGGACGATAATCCACTGATCCGGGAACTTATGGCCCAGGCTCTCGACCCGGTGTGCAAGGTGATCATAGCTTCCGACGGCGCCGATGCGCTGCTCAAGGCAGTGGACGCGCCCCCCGATCTGATCATCACCGATTTCAAAATGCCCGGCCTCGATGGCCGTCAACTCTACGAAAAACTCCGCCATCGCGAGGCGACCCGCAACACGCCCTTTATTTTTGTGGCCGCTCAGGGAGATATCGAGGAAAAACTGCGCCCGCTCGTCGCCGCGGAGGATTTTCTCACCAAGCCTTTTTTCGTGGCGGATCTGGTGCGCGTGGCAAAGAAATTCGTCGATCGCTTGCACCTGGAAAAGCTGCAGCAACGCGCGTCGCGGCCGGGCGTCATTCAGGGGCGCCTCGAAGAGATGGGCGTGGCCGAACTGATGCAATCGCTGGAGATGGGACAGAAATCCTGCCGGCTGACTTTGCACCGCGGCACCAAGAGCTGCGAATTATATTTTTCCGGCGGGCAATGTAAGGACGCGCGCCTGGGTAAGCTCGAAGGCGATGCGGCGGTGTATGAGGCCGTCAATTGGATCGACGGCGAATTCGAGATCGATTTCTCCGCTGTTTCAGATCGAACCAATACCACGCGCTCCACCACGGGCCTGCTGATGGAAGCCATGCGCCTGCTGGACGAAGCCAATAGCAACAGCGTGAAGAGCTGATCTAACCGATGCGAGTCGCGGTGCTGACCGTTAGCGATTCCGTCTCGCGCGGCGAGCGCCAGGACCGTTCCGGGCCCGACGTGGCGGAACGTTGCCGTGCGCTCGGCTGGGAAGTCGTTTCCTGCGAAGCCGTGTCGGACGATCGCGAAGCGCTCGAAAAGCGTCTTGCCGCTCTGGCCGGTTCGGCTTCCGTCGATGCCGTTCTCACCACGGGGGGCACGGGAGTGGGCCCGCGCGACACGACTCCGGAAGCCACGGTGGCCGTCTGCCAGAAAATCCTGCCGGGTCTCGGCGAGCTCATGAGAGAGAAGGGCCGGGCGAAAAATCCTCGCGCCGTGCTGTCACGCGCTGTGGCCGGCGTTTATAAGCGCGCGCTCATCGTCAATCTTCCCGGCAGCCCGCGCGGTGCCGTGGAGTCGCTCGACGTTGTGGCCGATCTTCTGCCTCATGCCGTCGAAGTCCTGCGAGGCGCGTCTCATGACTAGCTGACGATGTAAGTTTGTGGATTGCCAGGCACGATCAGAAGTTCCGAACCACCGGGGCATCTCGATCATAGCTCCTCCACATGGCTCGGCCACTGTTCCACATGGAGACAATGCAGAAGAGGACGGTGGTTCAATCTCGAACACTTCAATCTCGAACACTTCGATCTCGAACACATGGCTTGACAGCACGGCTCATGCCGCGAGAAGTTCAGCGCCAAAAGTTTTCCACAACTCCGCGCCACTCGGCAGCGTCCGCCGCGAACTAGGAATTTCCTGCTGCGATTTCCCCCTTGGGCAATTTTCGTACCAAGCCAGGACGGCCCGGGTTAGGTTAATGCCCCAGTGTAGTGCAAGGAGCATCAAGCTTTTGCTGTACGTGCGGTTAGCGTTCGCGGCGAGGCCTTTTCCACAAACTTTTCAACATTTTTGTTGAAAACTTTCCAGACTTTTTGACGCGCGAAAGCTCCTGATAACTTCTTCAGCGCCGCGAAGCTCCTGATGGCGATGACGTTCGCGGCGACGACTTTCGCGCGAAGAAGCCTTTTGGCGCTCGACAACTGAGTTGCCAGACCCCTATGCGCTGCGATCGCCTGAGCCGGACGGCTATTTGGCACGCGATGAAGAGAGGAAAAACATTTCCTGTGCGGCTTCAGGCAGCCGCTGCGTGCTCTTCACCGGCTAATTTTGACGGTGTGTTTGACCAATGCTAGAGTAACTCTCCCATGGAACGCACGAGCCTTGGACGCTAAACAAAGCCCCACGCCGATTCGCCCTCCCAGGTTTGTTTACTTCAATCTATTGTGGCGCAACCTGGGCGTTCATCCTTTGCGCTCCGCTTTCAGTGCCGCGGCGATCGGACTGCAAGTCTTTTTAATTCTTCTGATCGTTGGCTTGACCTCGGGAATCCTGAGCGATTGGCGCGCCCGCGCCGAAGGGGTCGGCGCGGACATCATCGTCCAGCCGCCGAACTCGTCGATATTTTTTTCCTTTTCGAGCGCGGTGATCCCGGAATCGCAAGTGGCTCGCATCGAAAAGCTTGCGGGTGTCGACGAAGTGGCTCCGGTGGTCGTGGTGGTGGATACGGCTACGCTTGGCATCATTTATGGGATTGACTACGCGCGATTTAATGGACTGAGCGAAGGTTTTACCTTTCTCTCGGGCGGCCCCTTTACTGGTCCGGATGACGCCATAGCCGACGACCTGGTGGCACAGGCGCGCAAGCTGACGGTGGGCTCGGAAGTTTCTCTGATGAACCGAACCTTCCGCGTGAGCGGCATCGTCGTACACGGAAAAGGGGCGCGTTTTTTTGTGCCCATGCAGACGGCACAAACGATCGCCGGCGCACAGAAGCGCGTTTCCATGATCTACGTGCGGAGCACAGGCAACACCGAGGGTGTTCGCGCTGAGCTCGTTCGGCTCCTTCCCGGCTATCGCATCCGTTCCATGGCGGAATATTTGTCTTTGATGACGTCTTCGAGTTTGCCCGAGCTACGGCCGTTCCTTCGTTCTTTCGTCGGACTGGGAGTGGCAATCAGTTTTCTGGTGGTTCTGCTGACGATGTATACGATGGTGCTCGAACGGCGCCGTGAGATCGGCATTTTGAAGGCGATCGGATCCTCGCGGCTGGAGATTTGCTGGCTAATCGTCGCGGAAGCTCTCTTGCTTGTGGCCTTGGGTGTGGCGCTAGGTCTCGTGGGTACTTACGGCACCACCGCGGTGTTGCATCGCACTTCGCCCACCTTGCAGATTCAGATCACTCCAGATTGGATCGCGTGGGCGATTGTGGTGGCCATCGTTGGCGCGCTTGCCGGTGCCGCTTATCCGGCTCTGCGCGCTGCCCAGAGCGATCCAATCGAATCCCTCGCCTATGAGTGATGACGCGCTCGCCTATGAATGATGACTTGTTTAGGCGCCAAAAGCGCCGTGATGGCCACGGCCTTTTGGCGCTCGACAACCTGCCGGCGAAATTGTGAACGGAGAAACCGACTAGATGGACTCTGCCAAAGAGAAGTTTTATCGGGCCCGAGTGGTGCAACGAAAAGATATCGCCGCGGACCTATGGTCGATTCGCGTCCAACCGGGAGGAGAGTTTGCGTTTCTGCCCGGCCAATACGCGACTCTGGGAGTAATCGCACCGCATAAGCATATCGAACGCCCCTACTCGATTGTTTCCTCGCCTTACGAATCCGAACTCGAGTTTTTCTTCGAGCTGGTGCCGCGGGGCGAATTGACGCCGGCACTATACAAGCTACAAGTGGGCGACGAGCTTACGCTTCGCAAAGTAGCCAAGGGGCGCTTCACGCTGGATCGCCAGGGGCATCGAAATCATTTGCTGCTCTGCACGGTCACCGGCGTCGCGCCATTCGTCAGCTATATCCGCACTTTGGCGCGCGACGCCCAGGAGAATAAACTTCCGGAAGGGCACCGCCTTTTTCTTTTGGAAGGCGCCAGCCGTCCCTGGGAATTCGGATATGTCGAGGAGCTTAAACGTATTGCGAACGAGGTCACGTGGCTTACATACGTTCCGACGGTCAGCCGCCCTTGGGAAGACCGGAACTGGACAGGAGAAGTCGGCCGAGTGGACGACCTGGTCCGCAAATATACGGACCTGTGGGAACTCGCTCCGGACACAACTTCCGCCTATCTCTGCGGTCATCCGAAAATGATCGAGAATAGCAGCGGAATCCTGGCGCGCCGCGGCTGGACCAAGGAACACGTCAAAGAAGAGGTGTACTTCGTGCCCAAGGAGCGCGTGGCCACGATTTAGCCGCGCTCCCGTTTCGCCCGCATGAAACTGCCTGTGTCGAGTGCCTTTGTACTCCGCCGAGCCAGCGTCTAGAACGAATACTTCAGCGCCAGTTGAACAATGCGCGGGCTCACCGACGTGGCGGTGATGACTCCCAAGCTCCCGCCGTTCACCGAGGCACTGGGCAGAGAGAATTGGGGATGATTGAAGGCGTCGAAAAATTCGGCGCGGAATTGCACGGCTTGACTTTCATGAACGCTGATCGATTTCGCAAGAGACATATCCCAGTTATTCTGGCCCGGCCCGAGGACGAGACTGCCGCCCGTATTGCCAAATAGCGTGCCGGAATTGTTCGCGCCGGTGATGGCCGGGGGAGCGCAGAATACTCCAGAGTTGAAATAACCAAGGGGGCCACCGGGGACAAGGTTCAAGCCGCTGGTGACTCGCGCTTCCATGCTGCCCGAGCTGAGAATATTGGCAGCGGTCATGCCGGGGCAGAAATTGGCAGTGCCCGTCAAGCCTCCGCCGTTACAACCGGAGCCGCCGCAGAAGACCGAGCCGGCCCGGCCGTCGGTCAGCGTGATCGGATAGCCATCCTGCAGCGTGAAGACGCCGGACCAAGTCCAGCCGGAAGTTAGCTTGCCTACGAATCCGCTTTGATGACCGAGCGGCAGATTCCAGAGGTAGTTCAACACAAAGCGGTGCGGCCGGTAGTTGTCGTTGAGCTCATATTGCTGGATTTCGTAGGGATAGTAGTTTACGCCGTAGGGCAGCTGGATGAAGCCGCGGCTCCAGGTATAGGAGCCTTGAAGCTGCAGGCCGTAGGAGAGCTGCTTGCGAACGGTCGCCTGCAGGCTGTTGTACTTGTAATTGTCGGCGTTGGCGACTTCGGTAGCATTGGGAGAAATGCCAAGATAGGGAACACGAAGGGACACATTCGTGTTCGTGCTGGTGGTCGCTCCGGTGATGGCGCAACTGGTGCAGCCGGGGCCCGCCAGCGGCGCGATATTGAAGTTTATAGCGGCAAACTGCCCTTGCTGGCCGGAGCGCGACTGCGCTCCCTGCCAGATTCCATGCGAACCCACATAGCCGAGCTCCAGGAGCCAGTTCCGTGCGAATTCATATTGCGTATTCAAGTTCCATTCGTAGGTGACCGGCACGGTGAGATTCTGCTGATTTGGCGATTGGTTAATATTGGAATTCACGCCCGTAGCCAGATTGATCCATCGAGGTGTAAACCCATAGGAGCCCGGAGGTCCGGGAATGGTGGGCGCGAACTGCCAGGGGTTCTGGAGGTTCGCCGTGGTCAATGCGCTGATGACGGGAGAGCCCGTCAGCGGCGTGCCGTTGTTGGCCGTATTATTCCCCGGGATCATTTCATAGAAGTAGCCCGCGCCTCCGCGCATGACCCAGTGGCTATTCGAGGTCGGCTGCCAGGCAAACCCGATTCGGGGAGCAAAGTCGTCGTAAGGCGCGTGGCTTTCCATAACATTGTTGATCGCATTCTGGTAAATGCCCTGTGGAAGCACGCCGTTGTAATTGGCAGGCGCGACGAACCCGGCGAGCGAGCAACCCGTTCCTTTAGCTCCGGCGCCAAAAACGGCTCCATTGATTACGCACCCGGAACCCGGATTCGGAACGGTGTTGATCAGGCTGGGCCAGATATTGGTGAAAAAGCCGTTTTTCTCCGTGGGCCATCCATCGTATTCCCAGCGTACACCAAGGTTCAGCGTCAATCGCGAATTGATCTTGAGATCGTCCTGGATAAAGGCGTCGGTATCGTTGATTTGCCACTGATAAGGAATGGTGGTGCCGGTGGTGAGCGTACCGCCGTCGCCATTGGTGATGCTGCTCGAGCCGGTGCCATTCGAGGTGCCGGGAGTATTGGGGAATAGCTGACCATTCGTAATCTGGCCGGCACCGCAAGTGCCACCCTGCGAAATCGGGAGAAAAGTTCCGGCGGGGCAGGCGGAACGGCCGATGAAGAAGTCCGCCCATCTCGCAAAGCTGGGGTTGCCGACAGGGCTTCCGTAGTTATTGGGGACATCGCTCACCCGAACAAACTCGAAGCCAGCCCGCAGGGTATGCTTTCCGTGGGTCCAGGAAATCTGGTCGCCGAATTGATATTGCTGAGTCACCACAGTTCCACCGAATTGGTACTGGCCGCCCCAGGACATTCCTCCGGTGATGCCGCCGCCGGAACTGGCGCCGATGGAGAAACCGGAGAGGAAATCAGTTCCCGCGCGCAAATCCGTCACCCCCACCTGGGAGTTGGTGAAGGGCGTCAGGATGTTATTTGATATCGGGTATCGCTGATAGGCCACGTGCACTTCGTTGACTACATTATTGGAGACGACGGTGGTCAGTCTCAGGATTGCCGAGTGATTCCACTTGATGGTCTCGATGGGATTACCAGGAACGAAATTCCCTTGTTGCAGCGCGTTCTGCACGGGGAAGGGCGCCGAGAGAGGATCGCGCTCATACTGGTAACGGCCGGACAGAGTGTTCTTGTTGTTGATGACATAATCGAAATTGCCCATGCCGTTGTGGTCCTGGAAGAGCGCCGGTATCGAATAGGTCTGAAGGGCATAACCGCCATTTGCGGCCGTGGCGCCTAAGCCGGAACTGGGAATCAAGTAGCTGCCGTCGCCGTTTTTGAGTTGCAACTGGGCAATTGCCACGGGGTTGAGGTTGAACAAGGCATCCGTGACAGCCCCGGTTGGACACTGCACTTGTATGCCGCCATTAGAGGTGACGTTATTTTGATTTCTCGGGGCGGCCACTCCACCAGGAGTGCACGGTGCCAGAGGGCTGACCGCTGCGGCGAGGTTCGATATGAATGCCTGACCGGCGGCATCGCATGAACCGAAATACGTCGCCGAGGTGGCGGTATTCGCAGCTGTTGGCGTGGGGCAGGTACCGCGATTGCCTATCGGAATGGGCGGCGCGGTCGCCGTCGCCGCGCCGTACCCGGTAAGCCCGTTCTTCTGGTTCGTTTCCTCGTAGGAGACGAAGAAGAAGAGCTTGTTCTTCTTGATTGGCCCGCCAAACACGCCGCCATACTGATTGGAATTCAACTCCGGCTTAGGCAATCCGTTGTAATTCCGGAACCAAGTGTTGGCGTTGAGCGAGGTGTTGCGGAAAAACTCGAATGCATTTCCGTGGAAATCGTTGGTTCCCGATTTCGTGACCACGTTCACGTTGGCGCCCGGATTGCGGCCGTAGCCGGCGTCATAAGTGGAAGTCTGAATCTTGAATTCTGAAATGGCATCCGGATTGGGGATGGCAAAGCCGCCCACCGAAACGCCCTCGACGCCGGTGTTGAAGCTGAACCAGTTATTGATCACCACGCCGTCTTGCAGGAAGGTATTCTGCGCCGTGCCGGCGCCGTTCACGGCAATTAAAGTGGTGCCTTTGCCGAGCAGGCTGGCGTCTTGCACTGAGGCGTTCGCGCCGCTGGACATGGCGAGGAGGTTGGTATAGTTGCGCGTGCTGAGAGGAAGTTCGGTCACGGTTCTGGACGTAGCTACCGTGCCTAACGCGGAACTGGCTGCCTGGATCGTCTCCACGCTTTCTGACACCGTGACGGTCTGCTCTTGCGCGCCCACTTCCAAGGCGCGATCCAAAACGGCCGTCTCGGTCACGGTGACCGTGGCGGAAGGAATCTCCACGGCCTTGAATCCCGCAGCTTCGAACTTGACCCGGTAATTACCCGGCGGCAGCAAACCAATGGCGTAAGTTCCGTCGCCGCCTGTCGTCGCAGTTCGAGCTTGCCCTGTGTCCACACTCGTGGCGGTGATGGTGGCATTGGGCACGACGGCGCCCGATGAATCCGTAACCGTGCCCGTCAGTGCGCCGGTGCCCGCAGTCTGGGCCAGGAGTGAAGGATTCCAAGCCATGAGAAGGCCGATGAGAATCAGCAACACAACACCACTTCGCCACGCGCAAGAAAAGTTTCTCGGCATGTTCAACCTCGTTTGTTTTTTATCGTGCAGAAAGCCGAAAGCTGCGCTTATCGGCTACACCACTAGATACGACCCCTATTTCAATAACTACCCCGGTTGAGACCAAGACCCCGATTTCTGTGGACTCCAATAGCACCGCCTGTTTTCGCCGTCAAGAAGTTTTTAAAGCGGGTGACGTTCTTGACGTTTGCCCTCGCGTTGTGATATTTGCTCGCCCACGTTTGAGGCCTAACCGGGGCCGAGAGAAACACAGGGAGGTTTTCTATGTGTCCTGCCGTCAGTAAGTCGAAGGAATTCGTCTGCGCCAAGATCATCAAAATGATGCAGTCGCGCGTGTTGTTTTGCGTATGTGGAGTCATTCTGTTTTCTTTGCCCGCTTTTGCCCAGCTCAATTACGGGCGGATCTACGGGGCCATCACGGACCAAACCGGAGGAGCCATGGCCGGGGCCATGGTGACAGTGGTCGATGTCGACCGCGGGATTTCACGGTCACTCGTCGCGGATGACGCCGGAGAATTCTCAGCCTCGAGTTTGCTCCCTGGCAACTACACCGTACGTGCGGAGGTCAAAGGTTTTAAAGCTGCCGAGCACAGCGGGCTGACGGTAGGAGTCGGCCAAGACGTTCGTGTGGACCTATCGCTCCAACCTGGCGAGCAGACGCAGACGGTCACCGTCACCGGTGACGTCCCGATGGTGAATACAACGAGCGCCACGCTCGGCGGGACGCATCGAAAACGCCACAATCGTGGATTTGCCGCTGAACGGCCGCGCCTTCCAAAAGCTACTGGATTTTAGTCCGGGGATGCAGCAGCTTCCCGGCGGCGCTACGCCGGCCTACAACGTCAACGGCCAACGGGGCGGGAACATCACTTGGATGTTGGACGGCGTGGATGAAATCAATATGGCCGGGGGCGCGGGACCGACGGTGGGCGGAAATGGGGGCGGCGTCGACGGCGTAACTATCCTATCGTTAGACGCCATCCAGGAAGTGAATACGATCCAGAGTCCCAAGGCAGAATATGGCTGGATGGGGGGGTCGATCGTGAACATCGGTCTGAAGTCAGGAACCAATAGTGTTCACGGTACGGCCTTTGGCTTTTTGCGTAATGGCGCGCTCGACGCGAAAAATGCGTTCTTGGGAAATGGCCTTTCGAAGGCGACCGATAACCTGAAGCAGTACGGCGGTACGATCGGCGGCCCGATCAAGAAGGACAAGCTCTTTTACTTTGGAGCTTACGAAGGGAACCGCTATACGCTGGGAGCCCCCAGGACGATCACGGAACCAACTGATGCGTCCGGGCTCGGAACCGGTAGCAGCATCCCGGATGCGATCGCTGCCATGAATGCCGGAGGGCATGCGTTAAGCACGATGAGCGTTTTGATGGCGGGATGCACCACGGCCGCGATCAACCCCGCTCTGAAGACGGGTGCCGCAGTGGCGCCTTTCTGCGGTCCGGGCGCCAGCGGTGCCCCAGTCAGTTTATTCGAAAACGATACGGCTTTATCGACGCTACCGGTGCAGTTCAATAACGTGGGCGGGTCGGATAATGGGCTGGCAAAAATCGATTATCACCTGAATGCCGAAAGTACCTTCAATGGTGAGTATTTCATCGGCAATGGCAACGTCAATAACGCCACCTCAACCATATCGCCTTTCTGGCTGGCCGATAATCATTTCCGAACGCAAACGGGAGGGTGGTCTGGGTGTGGACACCGAAGTCATCGATGGTCAACGAAATGAGGTTTGGCCTTCTGGAATACACGCAACTCGGTTTCCCGGACGATTGCAACGGAAACGATGGAGCGCCGAATTACGCAACGGCATACGGATACAACCTGGGACTGAGCATACCAGCGCCGCAATGTGGGTTCGCGAATGTCACGATCACCAATTTTAACAACTTGGGCACCCAGAGCACGAACGGAGGACCACAAGCGAACCATTTCAGCGTCTGGTCTGGAGTCGACAGTCTTTCATACACCCGTGGTAGCCATCTCTTCAAGTTCGGCGGGGAGATTCACGACACTCTTTTCAGCGGCAGCAAATCGCTGACGAATGACAATGGCACGTTCAATTTCGGTAGGATTGCCGCGTTCGGCGGGGCTTCAGCGTTGGAGGATTTTCTGGCCGGCTTGGCGTCCTCAGGCACCATTCTCGCCGGAAATGCAACGCTATCGCAGGCGCTTTAATACAATCGGTATGCCCTTTTCGCTCAGGATGATTGGCGGATCAAGCCGAGAATCACCCTGAACCTCGGTGTGCGCTACGAATATGTAGCGCCTACCACGATAGCGGAATAACGTATTGGGCAATTTCAATCCGGGCGCTCCCACCGGATTGGTGCAAGAAGTCGGTGGTAAAGCCGTCTATACGGTTCCGAAGGATCTCTTTTCGCCACGTTTTGGAATCGCGTGGGATGTAACAGGCAAGGGCACAACGGTGGTCCGCCTGGGCGGCACTTATATGCATGACTTCCTGGTTTTCCAGCAACTACTGCCGAACCTGCAGAACGTTCCTACCGGGTTTGCTCTCGTTTTGCCCAACGGCGCCCTGGCATCGCCGCAGCCGGGCAACAATCTTCTCGGTACCTTGGCTCTGACTGGAGGCACGTCTGGTGCGCAGATTAATTGGACGGGTAAAGGTCCGGTAGTGACGCTCAGTCCGAATAGCGTAAATAACCTGGGATTCGCTTGCGGGAACGGGCTCACCGTGCTGGGCACAACTGGAACGAAGCCGGCACCTTGCAACTTAAATCCTCCGGTAACCCCCCAGAATGGGTTCAAACCGGATGGAGTAGTTGCCTGGAACCTCTCGGTGCAACACGCATTCGGAAAAAATCTTTCGTTGAACGTGGCTTACGTGGGCACCCACGGCGAGGACCTGAGAGGCACGGCCGATATCAACCAGCCCGCACTCGGAGTCAGCAAACACAAGTTCGGGAAACTGCGCTGGAGAATGAACAAAGCAGGCGAATTTACACGCAGAATTGCCCGACCTCATATTTTGGCGGCTTGGGATGTGAATCCAGCACAGTGCTTCCCATATCTCGGGACAAGTTGACAGGAGAATCTCCCGAATGAGATTTCTAATTACAACGGGCTGCAGGTAACGCTGAATAAGCGGATTTCGCACGGTCTGCAGTTTAACGCCGGCTATACCTACGCCCACGCCTTGGATATGGCCTCCGGCCTTTCCAATTCGGTTAACAGCAATCTGGAAAATACACTCAATCCGTGGCTAGATTATGGCAATGCCGCCTTTGACGCCCGGCATCACCTAACGATCACCGGGACGTACGACATTCCCGGCTACAAGATGAAAGGTCAGATGCTGCAAGGCTGGCAAGTAAACGTCGCAGCCACGATCCTGAGCGCGTTACCGTTCAATGCTCAGGACACCACGAACGATCTCAGCGGAACAGGCATCACCAAGGATCGCTGGAATATTCTGGGAGATCCGGGGAACATGGTTACGGGAACAGCTGCTCCGGTTCCGTGCTTCGGCATAGTCGCAAACAGCGGCAATCCGCTCATCGCCAACAGCAAGTTTGCCGCCTCGGGTACCGGCTGCACGCTTGTACCAGCGGGCGCAGGGGCCCTCGGCAGCCAAAGCGTGGTAGCGAATCTGCCAGCTCAATGCGTCACCGCAGCCGCCGCTGCGGCCACGAATCCGTCGGTTCCTGCAAGCGGAAACGCATTCGGCGAGTTGGCATCTCTCGGTTGTTATTTCCAGAACGGCACGGCGATCGTGCCTGCCGCACAAGGCACCTACGGCAACATGGGCCGGGACGTTCTCAGGGGTCGGCCTTTCAAAGAGACCGATCTGTCCATCACGAAGACTTGGAAATTCGGCGAGCGGCTGACGACGCAGTTCCGCGCTGAATTCTTCAATATCTTCAATGCGGTGGAATTTTCAAACCCGGGACAAAACTCCGCAACAGCCAATCTGGCTTCGCCGGCACAGTTTGGCGCGGCCACCTCGACGCCTAACACGTTCAGTTTCATCTTCGGGAGTGGCGGTCCGCGCACGGCGCAATTGGGATTGAAGTTCCTCTTCTAAGATTCGATCCTAACGGCGGCTCGCGCGCAGATGCCAAGATCAAGGAGGGCCGGAGTAAATCCGGCCCTTGTTCTTCAAAATCTCTGAAGCAGGATTTCTTTCGAGGAAGCTACTATTTGGCAGTCGCCCAGGCCAGTTTGCCTCGTTTAACGGCGCATACGTTCCGTCAGAACGTTTTCGTCGGCTTCATCGGCATCGGATTCGAGGACGGACGGTATCTTTCGGATCATCGCGGCCGATAAAGCGATGGTCTCGCCGCTCTTTTCTCCGGAAAATGAAACCTGGAGGCAGGATTGTCATCGCGCCGCTCAATCTGGCTTTGCGTGTTGCTGGGTGCGCTTATCGTAGGCGGACTCGCCTGGCGCGCGCGATCCTCTCTCGGCCAGAGTTCTCTCGGTCAAAGTGGTCTCGGGCAAAGCGGGCAAGCGCGCGGCAACAATCGACAAGGAGCCGGTCGCTTTTGCCACCCGCACCTTTGATCCGACTAACCCGCCGGCCGAAATGCCGCCCTTGGGCACGGGGGAAGAGGCGGAGTGCGATTCCAATTTCCTATCCAATGCCAGCGTGGGAGCGGAGACGCAGCAGACCGATGCGACGCATGCGTTCGTCACCATCACGCAGATCAAGTTTACGCTGCAACTCAACATCACCATCTGGGCGCCCGCGGGCGTAAGTCCGCACGTGATGGAGCACGAAGAAGGGCATCGGCAGATCTCCGAGTATTACTATCAGACTGCCGACAAGCTCGCCGAACGCATCGCCGCCCCACACATGGGCGAAAAAGTAGAAGTCACGGGCGCCGATGTATGCGGCCGAGTCCAACAAGTTCCTGCAACAAACCGCCACGGAAATCACCGAGCAATACAAAAGGGAATTGGATCCGGGACCGACGCAACTGCTCTACGACTCAATTACGGACCACGGCCGGAATGAAGTGATCGTCAAGGATGCTATCGCTTCGGCGATCAAGAACGTGGCGATCGAGTCGCCTCAGCAGTGACAAATCCAGCTAGTGTCCTAATTTGGACAAATTAGGACGCTGCCAGGCAATTGAGAGATAGAACCGGAAACATCTTGACGTGTTATACTGCTCCGCTCGATAGCGCTGGATTCAAGCGCATTTCGATTGGAGGTTTTCGAATGAAACGCATTGCCTTGTTTGCCCTCGGCCTGATCGCGTTATCGACCCCTGCGTTCGCGCAGGACGACACTGCGAAGGCTGTGCTGGCCCTCCCGGCCAATCTGCGCGACGGCGCGACGGTCATCAAGTGGAAGGCCGATTTCACCTATGACACGCTGAAGAAAGGCACAAACAACCTGGTGTGCTACGACTTGTCGGGCATGCCGAAGCACCCGCCGTTCACGGTTGAGTGCACCAGCATGGGCAATCTTGACCGCGTCGCCCAGAACCTCAAGTTCGAAGCGGCGGGCGACAAGACCAAGGACATGCTCGATGCCGCGGAGAAGGATGGATCACGCGTGAAGCCCCAATACGGCTCCGTCTGGTATCACTTTATGGGCGCCGATCAGGAGCACGCTCGCATGCACATGACCATCGCCGTGCCGGGCGCGACCACGCAATCGACGGGACTGCCGGACAAAGCCGGTCAGGGCGGCGTGTGGATTATGAATGCCGGAACGACGACCGCGCACATCATGACCCCGGGCGAGTAGTAGTTTCCGATTCGATTCTGCGGGACCGAAAAGAGAAATCCCCAGGGCCCGCGTTTTTTCTAAACATGCGCTTTCGCGCCGGACGCGGGCGCCCTGGGCTACAAAGGCCCCCTGTAAATCATGAAGCCCGCGCTCTCTAGTATTCTTCTAACGCTTCTTGCGGCGGCAGCTTTGTCCGCGGCCTTATTCGCGAACCCCGCCCAGCAGACCTTCATCGGCGTCATTACGGATAGCATGTGCCCCAAGGGAGATCATTCCCAGATGCAAATGGGGGCAACGGATGCCGACTGCACCGCCGCGTGTATCAGCGTCCATGGCGCCGAATACGTCTTGTATGACGGCAAAGACGTCTACATGCTCAGCGACCAGACGAACACCGGGAAAATTTGCGGGAAAGAAAGTGAAGGTTCTAGGGACGCTGGACGCGAAAAGCAAGAAGATCCAGGTTGACTCGATTACCGCGGCAAAATAACCAACCTTTTTTGTAAGCCGCTCTTGTAGCCGCGGCCCACCACAATTCGAATACTTGAAGATCGGATTCGTAGAGCCCAATCTTTCTTTACGTTCTTTACGTTCTTATTGATTTGCCGGAGCGCCCGACTGCACGGACTGGGAGGGGCCGGCAGATTTCAATTCGCTCAACTGCTGATTCAATCGGACCCAGGCCTTGGCGTCCTTTTTTGTGATGATCGGCGCGTTGGGATCGCGATAGTAGGCGAGGATGTCCGACTTCATGTCAACGGAAATGACCTTGAAGTGGTCCTTGGCGAGGTCGCCGACAAGGCGCGCATAGGCCCGATCGGCCATGAAGTAAGCGCCGGGCTTGGTCGGCGCGCCCGTATCGAAGTTGCGGTTTGTGAGATTCAGGTGGCCGGCACGCTGGTCGTCCAGCAGGTGCTGATACTGATCGAGCGCCTTATTGAAGCTATCCATGAACAGCGCTTCCGTTTGAGGAGTGGGCATTCGCAAGCTCAGCGCCTTCAACGGACCAATCTTGGGCACCACCTTGATGATCACGGCAATGACCTTTGTTCCCGGTCCGGGGCTCTGGTAGTTATGTCCCCATTGTTTGCGATAACTGGCGCGCGACATGTTGTAGAGGAACTTTTTTCGCGTCGTTCCCGGCGCGGTTCGCTGTATGTCATCCTTTTTGAGCACCCATGCAACTCTTCACGGCCTTGGGGATGGTCGAGTGAACCGTGTAGCGATAAGAGCCAATGGCTTTGTCCAAATCGCCGAAAACCGAATCCAGCGGGATGGAGTAGGTATCCTGAAAGGCGCGTTCGAGAAGAGGCTTGGCGACCTCGAAGCCGATAAAGTCGTGATAGGCGTCCGGGGCATAGCGCCCTTTGGCTACTTCCAGTACGTCGAATCCAAACTCCGTCTTCAGGTGAGCTACGGGATCGTCTTCGTAGGTGACCACGCTGCCGTATTTTTTGGCGAGCTTCGGGTAAAGCAAAGGAACGGCTCGGTTTACGGCGCGATGCCCGTCATCATCAGCGGCATAGTGCGCCAACGCTCCGAGGGCGAAGGCATACTCATTGATGTCTCGAGCGTCTCGAAGCAGCGTCCGTACAAATTCTCCGCTGCGCACATAGTGTGTTAAGTCGCTAAAGAACTTGCTGCCGTGCGGGTAATAGCCAAGGTCCTGGACCAGCGATCCGCCATAAGCGTAGGCGTGTGCCTGGCGCAGTTCTTCCGGAGTCGCGTTCGGGAAGCGCTCAAGAAGCAGGGGGCGAATTTTCGGCGTCCAGGCGGAATCGATGATGGCTTCGTGAGCAAGGACGGAGTAGGCGTATCCAGCGGAGGAGCCGAGAAGGAGAAACATCGCCGATACAATCAGCAACGCGAACAGGCGGGACCGGCGATGTCGCGTACCAGCGCTCGTAAGGTGTTTGCCCGGGAAAAGTTTCGACATTGGCATGAATGCCGCGCAAAAATTAGATGATTCATATGGTGCCTTGAGGCAACACCAATGAAAACTTCAAATTTCGCGTAAATGTGACGAGCGGAACGAACCGCGCCCCGGAACTGGGTTTCCCGCAAACTCAAAACGGGAAAGTCGAAAAAATGGGAAAGTCGAATCGGAACCTCGGCGTTATCCCCAACAGCACCAAAGGAATAACGGCTGTTGCGCTGCGCCCGGAAGGGCCACAAACTTTGATCAGTCAGCCTGCTGGGGATAGTGCCGGGCACGAAAGACGCCCAAATGATGCACGATAAATCCAAGAAAAAGGGCGGCATTGCCGCGTCAAGTGCCGAAAAGAACCCGCCGCCAGCCAAGAAGCGGGCCGTCCGACGCTGCCCGTTTGTTGCTACCGCCGAGGTCACCGAACTGGTCACGAACACTCGAATCGGCGCGCGCACCTCGGAACTTGGCGTTGGAGGCTGCTATATCGAAACGCTAAATCCCTTTGCCGACGGGACGATAGTCCAATTGCGCATCGTCAGGGACCAGGGCGTCTTCGAGAGCAAGGCTAAAGTGGTCTATTCCCATCAGAACTTCGGAATGGGTCTCGCCTTTATCGAAACGCCTGCCAAACAGAGGGCCGTGCTCGAAGATTGGCTTGCCGAAGTGGTGATCCAATTCCGTTCTGCCTCCTAAGCGACCGTTCTTAGCCGAAATTCTCCGCGTCACCGTTCCTCAGGTGTAGACTCTGGCACCTATGGGGTCGCGGAACACCACTCTTAGCGTTGCGCTCTTCATTTCTCTTGCAGGCTGGCCGGTGTCCACAGGCCTCGCCCAGACAGCCGCACAGCCCGCCAGTGGTAAGGGCGCACCCAGCAGTACGGGCACACGAGGATTTTCGGATGCGGGCAAGCGGCGGTGTCGCGCCAGTTGAACGAGGCGGTACGTCGCGGCGACACGCCGGGCGTGGTCGCGCTCGTCGTCGGCCAGGAAGCCGTGCTCTATGAAGGCGCGGCGGGCAAGCTCGACGTCGCGCACAACATAGCGATGCCCATGAACGCCATTTTTGCGATTGCGTCCATGACCAAGCCGGTTACTTCGGTGGCGGTGATGATGCTGATGGAAGAGGGCAAGCTGAAGCTCGACGATCCGGTATCGAAATACCTCGCAGGCTTCGAGAAATTGCAGGTGATCACCAAGTTCAACGAAAAAGATGCCAGTTACGAGACGCGGCCGGCGAAGCGGCCCATGACCATCCGGCATCTGCTGACGCACACCTCCGGCATCGGCTACGGCTTTACGAACCCGATCGAGTACCGGCTGACGCAGGCGACGAAAAAGAACGAGTGGGAGCTGCCGCTCCTGAGCGATCCTGGCGACGAATGGCATTACAGCTCCAGCACGCGCGTGCTGGGCATGATCGTCGAGAAGATCACCGGCGAGCCGCTCGAAACGTACTACCAGGAGCGCATCTTCAAACCGCTGGGCATGGTGGATACGTCCTACGCTGTGCCGGCTGCCAAACAGTCGCGCGTGGCGACGCAGTACAGGCGCGCAAACGGCAGCCTGCAGGAGTTGCCCCCGGCGCCGATCCCCGCAATGCCGACTCCCCCGTTCCGCGGCGACGGCGGCCTCTACTCGACCGTGCAGGATTACGGAAAATTCATGCAGATGTTTCTCAACGGCGGCCACCTGGGCTCCACGAAAATCCTGAGCGAAAGCTCGGTGAAGATGATGGGCGAGAACAACATCGGGCCGATTTTCGTGGAGCTGCAGCCGGACGCCGATCAACAGCGCACCAAGCCATTTCCGCTGGGCGCGGGCCACGACAAGTTCGGCCTCGGGTTTCAGATTGCGTCAAGCGATCCGCGGTACGCAAAGTATCGCAGCCCCGGCAGCCTGAGCTGGGCGGGCATTTTCAATACCGAGTTCTGGATCGATCCGGTGAAGCACATTGGCGCCGTGCAGATGATGCAGGTGTTGCCCTTCTACGACGACGGCGCGCTCCGGACGCTGCGCGATTTCGAGCAGTCGGTCTACGGGAACCTGCGGTGAGGATGTTGTCGGGCGGTTTGTGCGGCCGGTCGTGCCGCAAGGATTACGAGTTTCCGTTCGGCGGTTGAGGGAGATTCTTCGGGCCGCCTTCATTCAGCGGCGAAAGCTTCCCGCTTTCGCCTGGGGCCGGCCCTCAGAATGGCACCTGCGTTGCTTTTGCGCGCGGCGTGGTTGGGGTAGGTCAGATGCCGGCGTACCAGGAGAAGCCGCGCTCCACGCCTCCGGCTCCGAAGCCCTGGCCGATGTCTTTTACCGTGTCGGTCAGCGTGATCCAGGAAAGATACTTGGTGCTCTTGCCTCCGAGTTGGCGGGGTACGCGCAGACGAAGCGGAGCACCGTGGCCCGTGGGAAGTTCGCGCCCGTTCATGCCGTAGGCGAGCAAAGTTTGCGGATGCCAGGCGTCTGCCATGTCGATGCTATTCCACTTGCCCTTGATGGTTTGTTTATCGGCTGCGTCAAAGTTGGTGTCAAAACCGAAGAACACAACGTACTTCGCCCGCGGCAGCACCCCGACCAGATTCAAAACGTAAGAAAGAGGGACGCCGGTCCATTCGGCGATGAAGGACCAGCCCTCTTCGCAGGCCTGATGAAAGATATGGGTCTCGGAAGGAAAGCGCTTCAGTTCATCGAGAGAGAAAAACGATGGACGAGCGACCAAGCCGTCGATTTTGAGACGCCAGTCCGCGAAACCACCGGCCAATAAGCGCCGATAGGTCTCGTCCTCGGGAGGTTCGCCCTTTACAGGGGCGACCTTGGAGATATCGCTGCGGTTGTACTCGCGTGCCAGGGTATGCCGGGTCAAGAGCCGTTGGGCGGCATAGGTGATGGTTTCGCCGGCGCCGTAGATGCCGCCGTCGTCGGGCGGAATCAGGCCATAGCGACCGGCGAGGCGCGCCGCGATTCCCAGATCCGGCGGCGCCTGCGGCTGCCGCCAAGCCCGTCGTGATCAGCTTTCGGCGCGAGAGTCGGTCGCTCATAAAGATTCCTTCCCGGCGGCACTGTGGCCCGTGATCATGGCGCGCATGCGGTCCGTGAACCCCGCGAGGCAAACCATGGCGATATGAACGAAAAGGAAGAGAACCAGGGCCGCAGCCACAAAGAAGTGGATGGTGCGCGCGGATTGTTGGCCACCGAATCCGCTGCGCAAAGCGGGCACCACCGATGCGATGGCCGGAGACATGGCCAGCCCGCTGAGGATGATCAGCGGAAACAACACGAAAACGACAGCGAGGTAGGCCAGCCGCTGGATAGCGTTGTATGACAACGCTTCTCCTTCGGTGGGTCGCTTTAGGCGCAAATCATTCCAGAGGATGCGCGAGATCCGGCTCCAGGCGAGATCAGCCTTGGCGGGAAGCAAATTCCTGCGGAAGTGTTGCGTGAGAAGTCCGAAAAGGCCGTAGATCACGCCGGTAAAGACGCAAATCCAGGCGGAGAGAAAGTGCAGATAACGCCCCCAGCCGGAGTGGCCGATCATGAAAGGAATGGGAAGATCGATCAGGGAAGGAGTTCCTACACCGCCGGTGTCGCCCCAATAGAGGCGCGGATGCGCTATGAGAATGGCGATGCCGCTGACGAGCAGAGCAAAGAAGCTGGCCGCGGTGATCCAGTGGGTGATGCGCACGACCGCGGAATGCCGCGACGAATCCAGGCTATCCGAGCTTCGGATCTCGAGCCCCGGGAGGTATGCCGTCTGCGCCATAACGACGTTGACGCGATGATAGCACCATCAGCCCGGCAAAATCGCTACAGTCCATTGAAGTAAAGCGCGATCCTTCAAAATTGCCGCCAGGCCGCGAACTCTCACAGACCAGGGCATCGTTCGAGAGGAATGACGGCCCTTGTCTCAGAATTGGTCCAGTTTCGCCACGCCAAAGACGGCATGAAATCGCTCGCAGTAGATGACCACCGCGTCGTATTGCCGTAGATCCACAGATGCAGGCACGTCGTAATTTTGATCTCCCTGGTTTCCTTTCAGGGCGCCGAGTTCAACGCTGTCGAGCCGGCCCTTCACTATGTCCTGCTTGAGATTTGCGTCGTCGCTTCGGCTCAACACGACGTGCACATCCGGCCCATTAGAAGTGGAGAAATCGCTCAGCCGTAAATACTCTGTGCCGTCGGCGGCCTTGTACACGGTTGCTCGGCCGCTGGTTTGGTGCGCTTCGCCTTGGAGCCGTCCCGTATAGAGCGGCTGAGGGTCGCTCGTGGAAGCGAACGGCGCGGGCTCGTTCACCCGTTGGTTGATCCACAGCTTCTCCGGCCGAAAAGCCCACCAAGCCGCGACGAGAATGGGAAAGCTAACCGCGAGGACCCACCTCCTATGAGACAAAACAAAATTCGCATGTGCGCTCATGGTTTTCTCCTTCCAACTGCGTCCTTCAACTTGCTCCTGCAATCTGTTCCCTCAAGCTGGTTTTCAAGCTTCCTTCGGCCTCGTTACTCGATCTGGGAATCGGGCAGGTTGGACCCGCCCGACTCCTTCGAACGCGACATGGAGTTAGAACTTCTCGAGAGCGGCGGCGCCGAAGTTTGCGTTGAAGCGCTCGCAGTAGACGGAGACAGTCTGGAACTTGCTGAGATCCGTGCCGCTGGGGATGTCGTAATTCTGGTCGCCTTCGTTTCCCTTGAGTTTGCCAAGCTCAACGCGTTTCGTATTGCTCTTGAGGAAATTGGCATCGTCGTCGGCGTCCTTGGCGGCGATCAAGATGACATGGACATCGGGCCCATTGGAGGTTTTGAAATTTGTCAGGCGAAGAATCAATTTGCCGCTTTCTTCGCGGTAGATAGTCGCGCGGCCCGAAGTGTTGTGCACCTTGCCGTGGAAGGTTCCTGTCTCCAGAGTTTTGCCCTTTTCCTGAGGCATATCCTTCGTGCTTCATGTTGTCTTGCTGCATACCGTCGTGCTGCATGCCGTCTTGCTGCTGCATGCCATCCTCATGCTTCATATTGTCTTGCTGCTTCATGGTATCTTGCGCGTATGCCGGCGCATGGAGTCCGAATGTGAACACCATGGCGGCGAGTGCCAACATTAATTTGGTTCTGCTTATCATGACGATCTCTCCTTTGAATGTATCGTTTTCAGTGAGCACCCACGGGCGCTCTGTTCTCATGGGCAATAGGACTCGCGGGTCACGCAAAAGTTACGCCTCAGGCGAAAAAAGTGGACCGCATGCGTCGCCGCGCATACGATTTCTCGCCCGGCAAGCGTAAAGGCCGGGCGTAAAAGGCCGGGCACGAAAGGAAAGCAGCGAAGATGGACGATACTTACCTGATCAACAAGGCGAAGTCGGAATTTCGGGACGCGTACAACCGCGGAGACGTGGACCAGCTGCTTTCCCTCTTCGATGAGGAAGGCTTCACCGATATGTCCGAGGGCGGCCCGAGCTTTTTCGGCGAGGATGCGAGGGAAGCGCTCCGCGAACGCGCGATCAAGCTATTCGCGCAATATCACGTGCTGCTGACGGTGATCGTCATCGAGATCGAGTTCGACGGCAACCTTGCTTATGACTACGGCTGGCATGAGTTCACCTTAAGACCAAAAGGCGAAGGAGAGATCATCCGCAGGAGGCACCGATATTTGGAGGTGTGGAAGAAGGATTCCTCGGGAGAGTGGAGGATTCGCTCGTTCATCAACAATGCCGACGTCCGCGAAGAGCTCGGCGGAAACCGAAGCCATTGGTTTCTTAGCGAGGAAGGAGCGGCGGAAGGAGGGGGCGCGGCGAAATCATAACCGAGCGGTTCGCTCCTTTGCTCTGGAGCGGCTCACCATCATCAGGGTGGAGTAATGCGATCCACTATTTTCCTTTGATTTTGCTATAAAGGCGCTCGCTGAAGCCCCTGGGAAGCTCATACTCGACGCCATCGGCCACCAGTTTGACCACATTTTTCGTGCCGTCGAGGACGGCCTTGCAGTGAGCGCAAGACTTGAAATGAGCCTCCATACGCGCGCGCAACTCCGGGGCGACGTCCTGGTCGACGTAATTCGAGATTTCCCGCCAGACTTCCAGGCAACTTATTTCAATCACGCTCATTAGACACATCCACTCGCGTTTCGTTTCAAAGTTCCCGGGCCTCGCCCGCTACCAAGGGCGCACCTTCTTGTATTCCGGTTTGCCGGCGCTCCAAGTGCCGTCAATCCCGGGAGCCAAGGCATCCCGCATTTGCAAACGAGCTCGCAGAAGCCGGGTCTTGACGTTCCCTTCGCTGATGCCAAGGATCTCGGCTGTTTCCTGCGTGCTCAGGCTCTGGACGTCTCGCAATATAAGGACCTCTCTGTATTTCGGAGCCAGGGTGGCCATGGCCCGTTGCAATGCGTTCCTTAATTCAGCTCTCTTGAGCTCTTCCGAGGGAATCTCGCGCCAGTCGGCAAAATCTTTGGGGTCGTAGTCGCCTTCAGCGTCGGTGCGTCGTTCATCGAGCGAATCGTAGAGGTGACGGCGGTCTTTTCTCAAGCGCAAGCGGGCTTCGTTGATCGTAATCTGAATCAGCCAGGTGCTGAATTTGGCCTCCGCCCGAAATCCGGCGAGGTGCGTAAACGCTTTCAGGACCGCTTCCTGGGCAACCTCTTCGGCGTCCGCGGGATTGTTCAGGATGGATACCGCGGCAACAAAAATGGCTCGCTCGCAGGGGCGAACCAGGCAGTAGAAGGCGTCCTTGTCGCCTTCGCAGGCGCGTCGAACGAGTTCGGGCTGGCTGAGATCGGAGTATGTCGCGGGCGCACCCATCCGCCTTAGTCACCTCTTAACCAGTTGAATCGCAGCCTTGGGAACAAGAATCCATTGTGCGCCAGATTCGGCAACAAGATCGAGCAGCAAAGAGAATTATAGGATTGTGGAGGCGAAAACTGAAAGGCCGGCCGTTTGCACCCTATTCCCGCGTTTTGAGGCGGCGCACCTGCGCGGACGCGGCACCGCCGACGCCCTTTCGTTAAGCCCGAACTGCCTTCCGCGATCGTGCGCCCGTGGAGATGAGGCGATCCGCTATTTGATGTTGTTTTTCTTGCCCTGCTTCACGTAGGCGATCGATTCAGCAATGTGATTTCTGCTGTGGATGGACTTCTTCTTGGCCAGATGCGCAAACATCTGGATGCCAAAGCCGCCGTCCAGGTCGTCGGTAATCCTCTTTTTCCAGGGACGCCGGATGATTTGGGTGGTCAGGCGGCGCGTGATGCGCGGCTGGGTCATGATGAAGTCGGCGATCTTCCAGGCGCGATCGAGGAGCTTATCGCGGGGCACCACTTCGTTGACCATGCCGTACTCCAGCGCCTTTTGCGCGTCAATGGCCTGTCCGGTGAGCAAGGCATAGGCCCCGCGCTTGACGCCGAGTAACTCCAAAAAACAGCTGTGAATGCCGTCGCCGGGAACGGAGCCGATGGGGTAGTGCAAATCAAAGATGATGGCGTCTTCGCTGCAAATGGTGATGTCGCACATGAGGCAAATTTCCGTATGAAAGCCGGGGCCATTCAGAACGCCGATGGTGGGAATTTCCAGGTCGTTTATTAACGAGCTGACGTTGATCCGGCCGTCTTTGTAGGCATATTCGTAGGCCCAATGCTGCAAATCCTCTTGTTCGAGTTTGAAGCCTTCGGGATCGGCATCCATCATGAAGTCTTTGCCCGTGCCGGTGAAGATCATGACTTCGTTTTCAGGATCGGCGCCGATGGTCTTGAAAAGCTGGCCGACCGAACGATGATTTTCGACGCTCAACTGGATCGGTCCGCCTTTGGTATGCGCTTCCACGAGGATGACGCCATCCTGGCGGCGTTGCAGTTTGTAGTGCTCCTTGAATCGCTCCTTGTATTCCTCGAATTTCGGCGTGGCGACAAAATCTACGAGTGACATGATGAATTCTCCTTTCGGTAGCCGACACGGCATCTGCGGCGGAAAATAACAAGTCATCGTACGACATAGATATCGCGAGCGTAGCCGATCGCGTACTCGACTGAGGGACCTTACGTGAGCGTGGCAGTTCGAGTCAACCGGGGCTAACACTCGGTCTCGACGGACAGGTGACAGAGCGTTTGTTCGTGGCCACTCACAAGAAAAGCGTATTTCTTCGCTACTGTTTTTTGTTCAGCGCCTGAATTTGCCGGGCCAGCGTGTCGATCTCTTCCGAGGTTAGTTTATCGCTGAATGCGGGCATGCGGAACTTGGGAACGTGTCCTTTGCCGTTTGCAATCGTGTTGCGCAGTTCTTCGGTGGAAATGCTTGCGATTTTGGGAGAGACGAGCGATGGCCCGGCGAAGCGATGGCCCTCAGCAGTTATTCCATGGCATTTGGCGCAGCTTTTCTGGAAGACGGGATTTGCCGTGAGATTCGTCTCAGGAGACGGCGTTTGGCCGAAGACAGCCAGGGCGGTGAAGAACAAGAAACATGCGGCGATCGAGAATTCGTATCTCTTCACGTGGGACCTCATCAAAATCGATCTGCGAAGGAGTTTCGATGCGCTGAGGCCCGAAGATGGTGGCTCACGAAATTCCGGGGACGTGATGGCCGGGGACCAAGAGCTTCCGTTTTCACTGGCGCTTGAAATAAAGCGCGGCGAGCGGGGGCAGGCGCAACGGCAGCGAGTAGTCCATACCCATCCACCGCACCGGCTCGGCCATTACTCCGCCGCCGTTACCGTAATTGCTGCCGGCGTAATACTGGGCGTCGCTATTGAAGATTTCGCGGTACCAACCCGGCTCAGGCACTCCGACGCGATAATTTTCCCGGGTTACGGGCGTGAAATTCGCCACCACCACCACGAAATCCTGGGGATTTCGTGCGCGCCGAAGGAAGGAAAGCACGCTCGCGTCGGCATCGTTGCAATCGATCCATTGGAATCCCTGCCACTCGAAATCCACCTCATGCAGCGCAGCTTCGCGGCGGTAGGTCGAATTCAGGTCAGCGCAGAGCCGTTGCATCCCCTGATGTTCGGGATAGCCGAGCAAATTCCATTCCAGGCTGGCCCCGGAGTACCACTCCGAACGCTGTGCAAATTCTCCCCCCATGAAAAGCAGCTTCTTTCCGGGATGCGCGCACATATACGCGTAGAGGAGCCGCAGGTTCGCAAATTGCTGCCAGAGGTCGCCGGGCATTTTATCGATCAGAGACCTTTTGCCGTGTACGACTTCATCGTGAGAGAGGGGCAGCACAAAATTTTCCGTGAAGGCGTAGAGCATCGAAAAGGTCATGCGGCTGTGATGGTATTTGCGGTAGATGGCGTTTTGCGAGAAGTAGCTGAGCGTATCGTTCATCCAACCCATATTCCACTTGAACGTGAAACCCAGCCCGCCGAGATAAGTGGGCCGGGAAACCGCGGGCCAAGCGGTCGATTCTTCCGCCACCATCAGCACGCCGGCATGGCGTTCGCTGGCGACTTCATTCAGGCGTTTGAGAAACGAAATGGCGGCGAGATTTTCGCGGCCGCCGAATTCATTGGGAATCCACTCGCCAGAGCGCCTGGAATAGTCGAGATAGAGCATGGAGGCAACGGCATCCACGCGAAGACCATCGATGTGATACTTGTCCATCCAGAAAAGCGCGCTGGCCAGCAGAAAGCCGCGCACTTCCGATCGGCCATAATTGAAAACCAGCGTTCCCCAGTCGGGATGGCGGCCCTGCCGCGGATCGGCGTGCTCGTAAAGATGCGTGCCATCGAATTCGGCCAGGCCATGAGCGTCCGCGGGAAAATGCGCCGGGGTCCAGTCCAGGAGCACACCAATATTTTCCTGATGGCAGCGGTCCACCAGATACATGAAGTCCTTGGGCTTGCCGTAGCGGCTGGTGGCCGCAAAGTAGCCAATCGTTTGATATCCCCAGGAGGCGTCAAAGGGATGCTCCATCACCGGCATCAGTTCGATATGCGTATAGCCCATTTGCTTTACGTAGGGAATCAGTTGATCCGCCATCTCGCGGTAGGTGAGCCAGCGGTTGCCTTCTTCCGGGACGCGCCGCCACGAACCTAAATGCACCTCGTAGATGGAAATCGGTTCCGCCAGCCATTCGCGTTTGCCGCGGGCCTTCATCCAGGCCTCATCGTTCCAGCCGTAACCGTCGAGGATGGACACGACTGAACCCGACTTCGGCCGGAGTTCCGCCTCGAATGCATAGGGATCGGCTTTCAAAAAGGGAAGCTCGCCCAGGCGCGAGCGAATCTCGTACTTGTAAACGACTCCTTCCTGCAGCTCCGGGATGAAGATTTCCCAGACGCCCGAATTTCCCCGCGAGCGCATGGGGTGCATGCGCCCGTCCCAGCGATCGAAATCGCCGACCACGCTCACGCGCAGCGCGTTTGGCGCCCAAACCGCGAACTGCACTCCCTGCACGCCGGCGATCTCGCGCACGTGCGCGCCCATTTTCTCGTAGCTTTGCCAATGCGAACCTTCGCCCAGAAGATGCAGATCGAAATCGGTGAGCAGGGGAGGGAAGGCATAAGCGTCGTGCGTTTCGCTGATGCCGCCGTCATCCCAGCGGATGCGCAAACGATAATCTCGCGCCTCTAGATGCCGATACTCGGGCGGCAGCAGGGCTTCAAAGATTCCTCCGGGGTGAACGAGTTCCGCGGGGAAGGCGTGGCCCTCGACGACCACGCTGATGGAGGCGGCGTAAGGGTGAATGACGCGAACCAGAATTCGCTGCCCTCCATCGCGTTGCACGGGATGCGGGCCCAGCAATCGAAACGGCTCGCCATGCTCAGCGCGCGCCAGCGCGGCAAGATCCAGCTCCAACTCCGAGACCGGTTCCTTCGGTATGCCCTGACTCGCATTTTCCGCCACTTTGGCCAAGTCTCCCGCTCCTTCCGCCACCTAATTTTAGATGAATGCACGCGACTTCGTGGGAAGTCATCCTTGATCCCGCTTCGTTCAATCGGCTGTAGAATCTCGGGTCATGAAACCGCTCACGATATTCCTCGGACGGCTGCTCGGTCTTTTCACGCTGATCACCAGCTTTTGGCTCCTGGTGGAGCGGGAAAACGCTGTCTCGACTATTCCCGCGCTGCTCGGGGATCGTCCGGCCATGGTGATCTTCGCCATCATCGCGCTGGCCGGCGGGCTCGCTATTGTGCTGGCGCATAACATCTGGTCCGGCGGTATTTTGCCCATTCTGGTTACCCTGATTGGATGGGTGATGGTGGTTCGCGGTGTGCTTTTTCTGTTCCTGCCGCCCGAAGCCACACTGGGAATCCTGGCAGCGATGCAATTCGAGCGATTATTTTACGTTTATTTGGCTATTCCCTTTGTTTTGGGGGTCTATCTCACCTACCTTGCCTTCACCGCGTGAAGGTGAAGCACCTCTCCATGGTCACGCGGGCGAGGCCGAATGCCCCTTCCGCATCTTCCTTCGCATCTTCCTTCGCATCTTGGCCCGAGTGGTGTAGCATCTCCCGCAAGTCGCCACTGGGCTCGTGTCGAAGTTTTGATCGCACATATTACCGAAAGGGAAGAACCCATGAAAACGAACCACAAATTGCTATTGGCAGTGCTCGCAGGCGTCATCATCGGCGTCGCCGGTATGGCCATTCACGCACAGCAGACCAAGACCGCGCCGGGCTATGTGGTCGCGGAAGTGGACGTCCACGACGCCGCTACTTTCGCGAAGTATGGGGCCAAGGTTCCGGACACGCTGAAGCCTTACAACGGTCATTACCTCGTTCGCGGCGGCAAGATTGAAGGCGTCGAGGGCACCGCGCCCAAGGATCGTTTCGTGGTCATCGCTTTCGATAGCGCCGAGAAAGCGCGAGCCTGGGAGAATTCGGCAGAGTACGAGGCCATCAAGCCGATCCGCCATAGCTCGGCGACGAGCCGCGTATTTATCGTCGAAGGCGTCATGCCCTAGCCGCCACGAATGCGTTTTCGTAATCTGAGTCGTCGCTGGTCGCGCCTGGCTCCGGGAACTGAACCCAGCGCATAGGCACGCGCCTGCGGATAGCTAATTGCTATCCGCCTGCGATGCCTTCCTTAATTTGCTTCTCCCCTCAGCTTGCAGCCGCAATCGGTGTTTTGGAAATTAGCCGCGCGGCGCAGCAGAGCCTCGAATTCTCGATCCCTGGCCGGCATATCTCCAACCGCAGCCATGCCCTGTGTCTCCATGCTTTCCGCTTCTTCGCCGCCGTGCAGTCGCGAACCTCGTTTGGCCATCGGCACTCTCCTCCTGATGAAATGAATTGATTGAAGCAGACGCGCGATCCCCGTGGCGACGCATCCTGCTTCACTTCATAAAGCGAAAACGAGAGGAGAAATGGCTCAGGATTCAAGGAAGAAAAGCGCGGGAGCGGGGCGCGGCCGCGGCGTGAGGCCGGAACTACGCTGTGCTTTGATTCGTGAGTTTCACGGTTGCGGGCGGCTTGCTATCAGGCTCGTCCGCCGGCGCTGGCGCGGCATCCGGAGCAGCGTGGTCGTCGGAATTAGGAGCGGGAGCCGCGGCGGGAGCCTCATCCGAGGGGGCGGGCCGTTCCCGCGGCTCAGACTTCAGCCAAAACTTTACGCCGTGCTTGGCATTCTCGTCGTTGGTGCGCCGCAGGTCCACATGGTCCATCGCGACGGAATTGTCAGAGCCGTCCAAGACGTAGTGGAGTTGATCGTCGGCGATCCAGTAGTCGCTCGGAGAAAATGAGTTGCCGTCTTTCAGATAAATGACCACCGGCCCCTGCGAGTTCGCCGGATTGGCCGCATTGGCAGCGTTTGCGGTGGTGTCCCAGTTGGGATTCACAGGCTCGGACGGCGCGGACGACTGCGCGGGAGGCTGCCCTGACTCGTCGGCCGGGCCATAGTTCGGGCCATCGTTGGGGCCGTTGTTCGGATAGGGGCCGAACGGTCGGCGGCGGATAGCCATAAGGATCGTAAGGCGGATATGCGTAATAACCGTAGGGCGGCCCGGCAAACGCTCCGAAACAGAATGGATCCCAAGCCCAGGCCGCGCCCCAGCAAGGACTCCAACCAAATCCGAACCCAAAGCCCAGGCCGAAGCCAAAGCCGAACCTCGGGCGCAATGCCGGGAAGCCGAAACCGAAGCCAAATCCGAAGCCGGGGCGCACAAGCGGCAAGTTAGGGCCCAAGCCGAAAACGCCGAGTCTCGCAGTGGTCCCGACTCGCGTGGAATTCGCGACTCCCGTGGATGCAAATCTCCCGCGGCCCAGAGAACGTGTTACCAGCGACCAGGCTGCGGGAAGCAGTAGAGGCGGACGTTAAACTTGTCCCTTTGACGCTTGCGACAGCCCGAGGCTGCGTGGCAGCAGAATCTGCGCCCCCTCGGGGACTCTCTTCGTAAAGTTGATGGCCTTGCCCTACAAAGGTTCTGCCGGTACCGGCAGTGGTCGCGCCCGGAGAGCCGGAGGAGTGCACGGGGCTTGGTGATCCGAAGGTATGCCACTGGCCGTCGGCGATTGCAGCATGCGAGCCAGCCCCACCGGACACGCCTCCTCTGGCAGAGGCCGCGCCGGTGTTTCCGGCAGGGGCTCGATATGAATTTCCGCTGGATGACGAGCGATACGAGTTTTCAGCGCGCCCATAGGAGGAACTACCACGTGAATAGCTAGGCCCTGGTGCCGCGCGATAGGAACCGGCGGCAGACGGGCCGCCACTGTAGGAGCGCCCGGCCGATCCGGAAAATCCTCCGCCCCGGGATCCACCGCCACCATGGAAGCCGCCTCCGCTATGGCCTCCTCCCCGTTGCGCAAACAGGGAAGCCGGCGCGATTGCCAGCGCGACTAGCGCAAACACGGTGAAAGCTAATCTTACGGCTTGGGCTTTTGTCATATGTCCCCACCCAGCATAGCCGTGCTGTGCGGGACGATCCGGAGCGCGGGGAACGCTCCGAGCGTCTCTGCAGTGGGAAGTTACTCCCACTATGTGGCGGTGCCTATAGTACTTAACACCTAGGGTCCGAAGAAGTTGCGTCAAACCTCTGCGACCGTGAGGTAAGGCCCATATTTATAGATGAATACGAGCAGCTCCGCGCCGATACGTGCGTGAGTATTTTACCTACGCGAGCCTTGTGCTTAGGAGGTGCGTGCCGCAGACCTGGCTTCGTCCCGTGCGTCGCAGAGGATAGGGTATACTCGCGGTTTGGTCTGCCGTAAGATTCGAGAGGACGACCATGAACACCCGATGGCACGGCACGTCAGGGTTGGCCTGTCTGATCGCGGTGGTTCTCGCGTTGGCGACGGCGTCGTTCGCGCAGGATCAGGTTCAGATCAGGGTGATGATCTCCGGCGGATTCTCGGCCGCATTTCAGGAAATTCAGCCGGAGTTCGAGAAGGCCAGCGGCATCAAGGTCGCGGTGACAAGGGGAGCGTCACAGGGCGTCGGGCCGGACGTTATCGGCAACCAGTTGCACATAGGCGTACCTGCGGACGTGGTGATCATGTCGCGAGAAGGGCTCGACGAGCTGATCGACGAGGGCTGGGCGATACGGGGAACAGACGTTGACCTGGGCCAAGCGCCGCTCGGCATGTCTGTGCGCGCCGGCGCCTCCAAGCCCGATATCAGCACGGTCGAAGCGTTCAAGCAGACCATGCTTCACGCCAAGTCGGTGACTTTTCCGGGCAGCACAACCGGCATCTATTTGGCCACGAAACTTTTCCCACAGCTTGGAATCGCCAAGGAAATGGCGGCGAAGACGACGAGTACCGGCGTGGCCGCAGTCGCCAAAGGAGAGGCGGAGATGGCAGTGCAGCCGGTGAGCGAACTCCTGCACGTGCCGGGGACCGATTTCGTGGGCAAGATTCCGGCGGAGATTCAGTACGTTTCGGTGTTTTCGGCCGCCATGGTGAAAGAACCGAAGCAAGCCAAAGCGTCGAAAGAGCTGCTGGCTTTCCTCACATCGGAAAAGGCGAAGGCGGCGATCGCAAAGAGCGGCATGGAGCCTGCGAAGCGACGCTAAGGGCAGTGCGCACACGGAAAAGTGCGTCACCAGCGCATCACGAGGAGCGTAGCGAAGAGGGATCTGCTGTTCGATTTGCCGTTGGGCAGCTTCTAGCGATGCCCCTTGGCGACCGTCGGGAATTAGACTCAGAAGCGCGCGTCTGCCGAAAGTCCATAGAATCGCGTCAAGAGTCTTTGACGGCCAGGCCGGTGCCATCGCCGATGGAAAGTTCCGTATAGCGAAAGCCGTTCTGGGGATCGCTGAGATAAGCGAGGAAATCTGCCTGCGGTTCGCGAAGCGTCTCGGTTCCGTCAACAACCACAATGGCGCCTTTCCTGAGGCGCGGCGCGATCAGCCGGAAGACCTCCAGCGAGTAGGGCGGGAATCCATCCATCAGGCACAGATCGATCTCTTCCGGCAGAGTTTTAAGTGTTTGCCGGGCGTCGCCTTCGCGAATGCGCGCGAAGCGGGCGAGTCCGGCTTCTTCCAGGTTGCGCTGGGCTTGGGCCATTTTCTCGGGAACAAATTCGGTTCCAATGACTTCGCCCTTCGCGCCGTTGTCGCGGATGGCGGCGGCCAGATAGATGGTGGAAAGGCCGTGAGAGGTTCCGAATTCAACGATGATTTTGGCCTTGATGGAACGGGCCACGAGATACAGGAACGCGCCCTGTTCGCGGTGAACGGGAATCATCTTGTCCTTCATGAAATTTGGTCCCCAGTTGCGATTTTTCAGGTCAGGCGGGCGCGCGCCCAACTCCATTTCCTCTTCCTGCTGGTCTGCGACCGCGTGCAAGCGGCTCAAGACAGCTTCGATCTTGGGATCGCGGATCGGCGTGGTGAAACCGTTCTTTGCGTTCATGCTTTTGTCCCTCGCGGTGCTGCGTCGTCGAAGCCTTTAGTATGAGCGAATTCCCACACCAAATCCTACAGGGAGATTACAGAGACGCAGGAAGCGCCGGGCCGAACCGGAGGCCGCGGAATTGCGGAGTTGCCGGCATTGCGCTACAGTCGGCTCAACGTTGGGGTGAGCATTCCAGAGGAGGCGGCGTGCCATGCGCAGAATCTTCAAGTCCTCGAAAATACTTCGGGCGCGAATAGTGGTGGCCCTGCTCGCGGGAGCCGTTGTGGTGACCGCCGGCGCGTATCAGGGCGGTTCAGAGGCGCTGGCGCAGGACCGCAACCAGGGCCGGTCGATGGTGATTTCGCGCAACGGCATCGTGGCGGCGGAATCGCCGCTGGCGGCGCAAGCGGGCGTGCAAATGCTGGAGCGCGGCGGGAATGCCGTGGATGCCGCCGTGGCCGCCAACGCCATGATGGGCCTGGTCGCGCCGATGTCCAACGGCATCGGCGGCGATCTTTTCGCCATCGTCTACGACGCCAAGAGCGGGAAGCTCTACGGATTGAATGCCAGTGGTTGGGCGCCGGCCGGTTTGACCATCGAATTTCTGAGAAAGCAGGGCTTTCAAGACATGCCTGGTCAAGGCATCCAGAGCGTGACGGTGCCCGGAGCAGTCGACGGCTGGCAGAAGCTTTTGGATCGCTTTGGCAAAAAGAAATTTTCCGAGGTGCTTGCGCCGGCTATCCGAGCTGCAGAAGACGGCTTTCCGGTCACGGAGTGGACTTCCGGGCTTTGGTCCGCCAACGCCGAGTTTCTGCGGGGAAATGAGGCCGCGGCGCAAACGTACCTTCCGGATAATCGCGCGCCGGCCGTCGGACAGATCTTCCGCAATCCGGACCTGGCGCGTTCGCTGCGCCTGATCGCCCAGGGGGGACGTGACGCCTTCTACAAAGGCGAACTGGCCAAGAGAATCGTGGAAACGTCTCGCCGTCATGGCGGAACCCACACGGAAAAGGACTTTGCCGAATATTCCAGCGAATGGGTGGATCCGATTTCGACGACGTACCGCGGGTGGACCGTTTACGAGCTGCCGCCAAACGGGCAGGGACTGGCCGCGCTCGAAATGCTCAACATCATGGAGACGTTCCCGCTCGATAAGTCGGGGCTGAATACCACCGCGACGCTGCATGCCATGATCGAGGCGAAAAAGCTGGCTTATGCCGACCTCGTCCGTTACATCGGCGACCCTAAATTTTCATCCCTGCCTGTGAAGCAGCTTCTCTCCAAGGATTTTGCCGCATCGCGGGCCAAGCTGATCGATCCGAATAAGGCGAACTGCGACGTGGGGCCGGCCACGTCGCTGCCCGGCAGCAGCACCATCTATTTGAGCACCGTGGACCGCGAGGGCAACATCGTTTCGCTGATCCAGAGCAATTTCAGCGATTTCGGCTCGGGAGTGGTGGCCGACGGCACTGGATTTATCCTTCACAATCGCGGCGCCCTCTTTACGCTCGATTCCTCCTCGCCGAATGCGCTTGCTCCGCACAAGCGGCCGCTGCATACGATCATTCCCGCGTTCATGGAGAAGGGGAATGTGCGCATTGCTTTCGGAATTATGGGAGGTTGGAACCAGTCTCAGGCGCACGCGCAGTACGTTTCGCATATCGTGGACTTCAACCAGAATATCCAGGCAGCCATGGAGACGGCGCGCTTTACCAAGCTCAACTTTCAGGGTTGCGACGTGGCGCTGGAAAATCGTGTTCCGGGCAATGTGAAGGCGGATCTCGAAGCCAAGGGACACGTGCTGCGCATGCACAACGGCTTTTCCAACACATTCGGCGGCGGCCAGGCGGTGATGCGGGATTTCGGCACGGGCGTCAACTATGGCGCCTCCGATCCTCGAAAAGATGGCGCCGCCGTTCCCGAGCTCCCGGCCGCCAATCCGTGAGGCACGCTGGGCTTTGAGGCGACACATAAACGGAAGGGAATTGCACTACAAGGGAAACGTCCTTCATGGCAAGGCAAGTCGCTGCAACCTTCAGCTCGCGATGATATCGTTACCCTACTGATTCTAAAGGGTTTGTCTGACGCGCTAATTGGAAGGGAATTTGCTTTCCACTTCTTTGGCCGGTGACTTAATTCATCCGGCCGTAGTGGAAGGCGAAATGCGATTCGCTCGAAAGCACCCAGCTCTGCTGATCGCGGCTCTTGTAATCGCCCTGGCGGTCTTCATCAGGCCCGCAAAGGCGCAGCAACGCCTGGACGGCAATTATCAGTGCGTCCGTATCGAGTTTGAGGGACAATCCGCGCCCTGCCAGAGTCCTCCGCTCGTTCTCAATCACGATGGCAGCTATGAAATCTGGGGTGAGCACGGGACCTACGAGGTGGTCCAGGGCCGCTGGTTGGTGCTATCGCACTCCAAACGCCGCGGATTAGGGCACTTCGTCAACTCGGAAGATATCGTATTCGAATACCGCGTGGGCAGCCGCGCGTGCCGCGTGACCTTCCGCAGGGTGTTCGAGGCTCCGCCCAATCTTAAGTGGGGTTAAGGCAAGCCGGCGAAAGCTTCGAGAGATCCCTCGCTGATGTGGGCTTAGAAGCCGTGCGGAGCGCCACCTTCCGCTGGGCCTGTTCGAAGATGACGGAACGGCGATCCGGCTAGGATCGTCGTGTCTATCCTACTGACCGGGGCCGCTTTTGCGCTTCCTGCTTCATCGCGTAGAGGGCTTCGTCGGCCGCCATCAGCAGCCGTTCCGCAGTCACACCGCTGGATGGATACACGGCCACGCCAACACTCACCGAAATTTTCGGCTGCTCGGTTTGCGACCACAGGCGCTCGCGAATACGGCTCGCCACGCGCCGCGCGGCCGGAGCTCCAGTTTCCGGCATCACCAGCGCAAACTCATCGCCGCCGTAACGAGCGGGCGTGTCTACTGAGCGCGAATGTACGCGCAGGACATCGGCCAGGCGCTGGAGAGCGCGGCTTCCCACCAGATGTCCGAATCGATCGTTGACTCCCTTCAAACCGTCCAGATCGAGCAGGAGCACCGAGAATTCGCGGCCGGTGCGGCCGGAGCGCTCGATCTCGGATTCGAGAACGTCGATGAGATGCCGATAATTGGCCAAGCTCGTAAGCGGATCGCTAATGGCCAAGTGGCGCACCTGCATAAACAGCCGTGAGTTATCGAGCAAGGTGCCGCCGAGGACGATGGCGTAGCTCGAGACGCGCAGAATCTGCGCCAGGGTGTAGGGAGCGTCGAGCACCTGGGCTGACACCATGTGAACGACATGCGCGGCCACGTTCATCCAGGCCATGAGTGCCAGCGCTTTATCGAGTCCTGACGAGGCCGTTTTCAGTCGCTGGTGAAAGGCGGATGCCGCCAAGAGGTATAGAAACGCCGGCAGCAACTCCAGGGGCTGCATAACGGGTCCGAGAGCCCGCACTTCAGGCTCACGCGAGAAGAGCAGGTAAAGCGCGCCGGCCGCATAAGCCACGGTCCCGACGAGCGCCATCAAGGCAAGATCGGTTCGACGCAATTCCGCGGAATACGGAAAAGGGCGCTCGAGCGCGGAAGCGAGCAGCATGGCCTCCGCCAAGAGCATGCTGCTTTGGAGCCAAAACGGGCGGAGTGAATCGAGCACCCGCAATGCGGAATCGAGGTTGTGAAAGAGTTGCAGGGCCAGCGCCAACTGCATCAGCCCGACCACGCCGAAGCCGATGGCCAGTATCAAAGAGATCAAATCGCGCGTGCCCCGGAAGCGAACCAAAGCGTTGGCAGTGAATGTAAAGGTGAGGAACGCGCCGATCGTGTCAATGCTGGCGCTCAGAGAGGGGTCGGCGGAGAAACCGAGAGCGCGCACGCGTAGCGCGATGGCCAGGATGGCCACGCCACCGGCGAGAACCGCAAAAACGGCTCGTGTATTGTTCGCAGACGCCTGCTTCTGCATATCGACGACCCGCCGCTATCGTACAGCTTGAATCATTATCGCTCAGCGGAAAGTCAAAAGTTTGCCGGCGTCGCTACTTGTTAACTACAGCGTATACTTGAGGCTCGATTAGGGGGCACTAACGGCCTCCGGAGTATACGCCGGGGGTAATGGGCGGGATTCCCGGCCGCGTTCGGAGGCCACCTCGCGGGCATCTTCGGCAGCCTCGGTCGCCTCGCGCGCTTTCTCCTTCACGTCCGGAATATCTTGACCCTTTTTATGGGCGAAGATGCTTTCGGCCTGCTGTAGAAGTTGCAAGGCTTTGTGAAAGGGTTCTGCCGCATAACGCTCTGCGCCGGCCGACTTGGCAATGCGGACGGCATTACGCGCCTCATAGATGTCCAGAGGAGTTTTCGAATCCCTTTGCAGCGGCAGCAGGTCTGCTCGGATGCACGTCAGGATCGTCCGTACGGTTGCGGATGATGTTCTGGAGCACGATCATGGGGCTCGGTTGTTTCACGGCGAAATAAGGTTCCGCCGTCACGATCAGGGCAAAGGTACTCAGGTTGGTAAAACCCGTGATTGCGCTGTCTTCGCCCTTCAGCACTAGCTCCCCCAGATTCTGAACCTTATTCAGGTTGGGTGGCACGGCCCATAAGACGTAGGTCAGGTCGGAGGGATCGATCTCGGAGGCAGGACCCAGCCCTTCCACGTGAATCTGCACTTTGAGGCCCCCGTGAACGGCCTCCACCTTGGCAGTTCCGTGCGCCTTGGGCATAAGTGCGGTGCCAGTGAACTCGACGGCGGCTTCTGGAAGGCGCCTTGCGTAATTTCCTACCTGTACGTTGCGGGGAGTCTCCATCAGACGTTCGATGGGTGCCCCAGGACCTGCGGGCATCTGGGCCCAAGCGCCCAGGCACGCAAGGAAAGGGAATAGAAAGGAGAGAAATAAATATCGGTGTTTCATAAGATCAAGTCAAAAGACCGATTGAAAACGAGCTTTCGCGGGCTGGGTTAACGAAGGAATCGGAACTCTTGTCCTCCTGCATGGCCGGAAAAGGTATAAAACACTGCAACTCGACTGAGACCTCATACATTAGACCGTCGAGGGGAAATATCGATAATCGGGGAGCTATATTAGGGAGTAATGGCGGCTCGTGTATTCGATTAGAGGAGAAGTCGTAGTGCCCGAGCCGCGATTTTCACTACGGCCTGACGGCTGGACCGACTCGAAACATGGAGTTCTGGTTGAAGACTCGATTGCAGGCGCATAGCGAGAGAGATGGTCGCGATACGCGCCGAGGTTCAGTACCTTGGAGTTCAGCGAAGCGAGCGCAGATAGTCCACCACATCCCAGATATGCTGCTCGGTTTCGGAGCCGGCAAACCCGGGCATTCCCGTAAAGCGGATTCCCTCGCGGACAATGGAGAATAGCTCGCGATCGGAATAGCTTTGAACGCCGGCGGAATCGAGCGCCACGGTCCGGGGCAGCATGCCTTGTCCGGCCGAAGTCGGCGTATGTCCATCGGGGCCGTGGCAGCCGGCACAATCTGCGTCATAAATGTTTTTCCCCTCAGCGAGGCTCATGCTGGTTTCGAGGTCGGGCGGTTCGGGAGGAATATTTTCGCGGGCCGCGCGCCTTCGGATCACTGCGCGGGTCAGCCTGGAGCGCAGATACTCCCCCGTGCGGCCGGGTTGCTGGACCGCGCTGAGGTCCACTCGCGAAAGTATCGCGACAAGCCCCGCGATGGCGAAGACGACCGCGCCGATGGACACCAGCAGCCCCCACCGCATCCAGAATTCTCCTGAAGATTCCGCCGATCCGCCCGATTCCGAGAACCGGCTGTTCCCATTGTAGATACAACGGCTTTCCTGAGGAGAGCAAACCACAATTCTGCTCTTTGCAGGAAGCAAACTTCGATGATAAGAACGCTTTTGTCGTTAGGGCCGTCGAGGAGGATCAGGATGAAAAGCTGGCATACAGAATGGTTGCGATACTTCCTCGTGACAACCGCGGTATTGGCATTCGCTATTCTCGGAGTGCCCCAGCCGGCGCTGGCCGACCAAATCCCCGGCGGCTGGCAAGCCAGCAATATGAGACCGGTGGGTTATAGCAATCTGGATGGGCGTGGTGGTGCATTCAAGATCGCCATCCGTCAAGTGAGCGGGCGTTGGTATCTTTATCTCGGCCACCTTTGGAACCACGGCTGGACCATCGTCGACGTTACCGATCCGGCGAATCCCAAGGTGGTGAAGTTTGTGCCGGGTCCGGACAACACCTGGACGATCCAGATGGAGCTGCACGATAACTTGATGTTGACAGCGTTGCAGAAGTCCTCGGCCGAGTGGGGCAACGATCCGAATCAGCCTAACGATGAGGGCCTGCTCCTCTGGGATATCACCGACCCGGTGAGCCCGAAGCAGCTTTCACACTGGAAGACGGGCAGCACAGGTGTACATCGAGTGGGCTATCCCGGCGGCCGCTACGCGAACCTGGCCGCGAATATGCCGGGATACCGTGGGCAAATCTTGCTTTTCCTCGATATCAGCGATCCCAAAAATCCCAAAGAGGCGGGCCGCTGGTGGCTCCCGGGACAGAAAGAAGGCGAGACGCCCGCGGGACCGGTGGGCGGCTTTCATGGGCCGGCAATTATCGATGGAGACAAAGCTTATCTCGGTTACGGGCCTTCGGTGGTGACGCTGGATCTCAGCGACATCGCACATCCCAGGATGCTCGGGCGACTCGACTTCGTTCCGCCTTTCAAGGGCGGCATCACCCTGCACGACGTGGCGAAGATTCCCGGCAAGCCATTGCTTTTCGCGCATTCGGAAGGCAGCGGAGGCGACACACCCAATCAGCCGCCGACCTGTTCGGGGGCGATGGATTTGGTGGCCATGGTGAGCATCAAGGATTTGGCCAAGCCGCAGATGATTTCCATTCTTCCGACGCCCGCGCCGCCGCCGGGCGCGTCGTTCAGCAGCTTTTGCGATAAGGGCGGACGCTTTGGGCCGCACAACACAAATCTCGAATACCACCTGCCCGATGTGGAGAAGCAGGCGGATTTGATCTATCTGACCTATTTCAATGCTGGCCTGCGCGTTTTCGATATCAAAGAACCGCGGTTGCCAAAAGAAGTGGGCTGGTTTATCCCCCCGACTCCCACCAAGCGCATTGGGCCGTTGCCCGCCAAGCTGGTGAACCAAACCGAAGACGTGCTTGTGGATACGCGCGGCAACATTTACATCACCGACAAACAGTGGGGGCTTTTCATTTTGCGGTACACGGGACCGGGCGAGCCCCGGCCGACGGCTAAATAGTTCGGGGATCGGCGGAGCAAATGCGGATCACGATCATGGGGACGGGCGGCGTGGGCGGCTACTTCGGCGCCAAGCTGGCCAAGAGCGGCTGCGAGGTGAACTTCGTCGCGCGCGGCGCGCAGCTGGCTTTCTTGCGCCTGAACGGCTTACGCGTGGAAAGCCAATTGGGCGAAATATATCTTCCTGAAGTGCGTGCGAGCGATGATCCCGCCGCGTTCGGCACCCCCGATTACGTTTTCCTCGCCGTGAAATTGTGGGATACGGAAGCGGCGGTGCGCGCCCTGGAGAAAGTCATCGGACCGCAAACCGCGGTCGTGTCATTTCAAAATGGCGTGCAGAAGGACGATCTGCTGCGAAAGCTGCTGGGCGAGAAAGCCGTAATGGGTGGAGTGGCTTACATCGGGGCGGGCATTGCGCGTCCCGGAGTGATTCGGCACACGGGAACAATCCAGAGGTTGGTATTCGGCGAATTTGACGGCAGCCGCTCGCCACGCGCCGCGGCTTTGCTGGAAGCATGCACGCGCGCGGGAATCGATGCGGAACTCAGCGCGGACGTGAAGCGGGCGATCTGGGAAAAATTTGTGTTCATCGTGGGAATATCCGCGCTTACCAGCGCCACGCGGCAGACCATCGGGCCGGTGCGCGGCAATGCGCGGACGCGCGCTTTGCTGCTGGAGATCATGAAAGAGACGGTCGCGGTGGGCCGCGCTCACGGTGTGAATTTGCAGCAGGATTTTGCCGAGCAGCGGCTGGCATTTGTGGATAGCCTGCCAGCGGAGATGACTTCCTCGATGCACAATGACCTCGAAGCAGGGAAGCGCCTGGAGCTCGATTGGCTGAGCGGCGGGGTGGTCGAATTGGGCAAAGGCGTGAACGTGCCCACACCCATGAATCGCGCCGTCAGCGCGATTCTCGCGCTCTATGCGAATGGCACCGAAGCGCCGCCTCGTGCGGCCGTTCCGTAGGCGGCTCTACGCGAATGGCTCCGGTCCTGACGATTCGCTCCATACGCAGCAGGGCAGTCTCGGTGCCGATGCGGTTTGCGTTGGGCACCAGCGCGCAGACGGTGCGCGCGGCGCCCTTGCTGCTGATCGATCTGGAAACGGAGCAGGGAATTACCGGCCGGAGCTATCTTTTTTGTTTTATGCCCATGGGCGCGGCGCTCGTCGCGCGCGTCCTCGAGGAGGCGCTTGGCCCAATCAAGGGCCAAGCCATCGAGGCGGCCCGCATCAGAGAAAAGATTGGCGCGACGCTGGCGCGGCATTTTCGCCTGATTGCCACGAACGGCGTGGTCGGGCTGGCGCTCTCGGCAATCGACGTGGCGTGCTGGGACGCGCTGGCCATAGCGGCAGGGAAGCCGCTGGCGGAATTTCTGGGCGGAAAACGCGAAGCGATTTCCGCCTATAACAGCAACGGGCTGGGCCTTATGCCGCCGGAGAAACTTGCGGACGAGGCAGAGGAATTGCTCGAAGGCGGATTTCGCGCCGTGAAATTGCGTTTGGGGTATGACTCGCTCGAAGCCGATCTTGCCGCGCTTCGCGCGGTGAGGAAGCGCCTTCCGGACGATATCGCCATCATGGCCGACTACAACCAGGCGCTGACGCTGGACGAAGCGCTCGAGCGCGGCCGCGCGCTCGATGGCGAAGGATTGGCGTGGATCGAGGAGCCCATCGAGCATGACGATTACGCGGGATGCGCGCGCATTGCGCGCGAGCTCGCCACGCCGATTCAGATCGGCGAGAATTTCGTAGGTTCGAACGCGATGGCCTCGGCCATCGCGGCGCATGCGGCGGATTACATGATGCCGGACGTCTCGCGCATTGGCGGCGTGAGCGGCTGGCTGCGAGCGGCCTCGCTCGCGGCGGCGGCAAAGGTTCCGCTGTCGTCGCATCTTTTGCCCGAGGTGAGCGCGGCCCTGCTGGCGGTCAGCCCGACGGCGCATTGGCTCGAATACGTGGATTGGGCAGCGCCCATATTGGCGGAGCCGTTGCGAGTAATAAACGGCATGGTCACGCCGCCGGACGTGCCGGGGAGCGGTGTGAGGTGGAATGAGGATGCCGTCGGCAGATATCGGATGGAGTAACATGCTGCGCGAGGCGATCGGTAAACGCGAGGCGATCGGTGAAGAGGTAGGCGGGCGCGATGGCCGATGATGCAAAAAGAAATGGGCTGGCGGGGTTGCGGGTTTTGTGCCTGGAGAGCCGGCGCGCTCAGGAGATGGCCAAGCTGATCGCCAACTATGGCGGCGAGCCAATCGTGGCGCCTTCCATGCAGGAAGTCACCCTGAAAGATAATCCCGAGGCGCTGAGCTTCGCGCGGAAATTGGCCGAAGGCGGGTTTGACATCGTCATTTTCCTCACCGGCGTGGGGACGCGCGCGCTGGTGCGGCTCGTGGAGGCTCACGATCTGCGGCAAAAATTCGTCGAGGCATTGCGGCGCGTAAAAGTTGTGGCACGCGGACCGAAGCCGGCAGCGGCCCTTGCGGAGTTGGGCGTTCCGGTAACGGTGGCTGTGCCCGAGCCAAACACGTGGCGGGAAGTGCTTTCCGCGCTTGATGCGGGGCCCGATTCGAGTTCCCTCAAAGGAAGCCGCGTGGCGGTTCAGGAATATGGCGCTAAGAATCCGGAGCTGCTGGCGGGATTGAGCGAGCGCGGCGCAAGCGTCACGCGCGTGCCCGTCTACGAATGGGCTCTGCCGGCGGATACGGGGCCGCTGCGAGACAGCGTTCAAGCCATCGCAAACGGCCGCATCGATATCGCTTTTTTTACCACGTCCGTGCAGGTGCAGCATCTTTTGCGCATCGCTGGGGAAATGCAAGCCGAGGAGCCGCTGCGCCGCGCATTCCAGCGCATCGTGGTCGGATCGATTGGGCCGATGACGTCGGAGGCGCTGCGGCAGAATGGGCTGCCCGTGGACTTCGAGCCCGAGCATCCGAAAATGGGATTTCTGGTTGCGGAGGCGGCCCAGCGCGGCCGCGATTTGCTTCAGCAAAAAAGAGGTGCGAGGATGAACGCCGAAGTTGCACGGAGTAAAGAAATGGCAGGGCCATACAGGGCGGATCACGTGGGAAGCTTCCTGCGGCCGGCGGAGCTCCTGGAAGCGCGGCGCAATGGCAAAGATCCGCAGCGGCTCCATGAGCTCGAAGATCGCCACATCGCGCGCGTTCTGGCGAAGCAGAAGGAACTGGGTTTCGAGATCTTCACCGATGGAGAATTGCGGCGGCGCAATTTCATGAGCGATTTCACAGATGCGGTGCAGGGTTTCGACCTGGGCGACTCCCTCGACCGCACTTGGGAGGCGCGTGAGGCAAAGAGCGCTGCGACTCTCAGAGTTGCGGGCATCGTTACGACGAAGCTGAAGCAAGTGCGGCCATTGACCGGGCACGAATTGCCTTATTTGAAGGCGCACAGCCCCGGCGCCATCAAGATGACGCTGCCGAGCGCCACGCAATTTCCGGCGATTTCGTTCAAACGGGGCGTCACGGATAAAGTCTATGAGACGCATTCGGCGCTGCTGCGGGATATCGTGGGAATCATGAAGGCGGACCTCGCCAAACTCGCGGGCGAGGGCGTGAAATACATTCAGATCGACGCGCCGCGTTACAGCTATTTCATGGATGAAAAATGGCGGCAATGGATTCGCAATGAAATGAAAATCGAGCCGGATGCGCTGCTGGAGGAATCCATCCGCGCGGATAACGACTGTTTCCACGCGGCGCGGCGGCCGGGCGTAGCGCTGGCGATTCATCTTTGCCGCGGCAATAACCGCAGCCATTGGTATGCCGAAGGCGGCTACGACGCGATCGCTGAAAAGCTTTTCGGATCCATGGATGTGGACCGCTTTCTGCTGGAGTACGACGACGAGCGCTCGGGTACCTTCGAGCCGCTGCGGTTCGTGCCGAAGGGAAAGACGGTGGTGCTGGGATTGATCAGTTCGAAGCGGCCGCATTTGGAAAAGCGGGATGTGTTGGCGAAGCGAATCGAGGAGGCCTCGCGGTTCGTGCCGCTGGAGAATTTGGCGCTCAGCCCGCAGTGCGGGTTCGCATCGACCATGGAAGGGAATCTACTAACCGAAGACGATCAGTGGGCCAAGCTGGGGTTGGTGGTCGAGACGGCGCGCCGCGTGTGGGGATAGGGCGCTCGGAGGACTCGCTTTCTGCAGGAGTGACATTTGGCGCCAGTGAGGGCAAAACCTAACGATGGAAAACAGCAGGAATATAGCAGGCAAGGTTGCCATTGTTACCGGCGGGAGCCGGGGGATTGGGCGCGCCATCGCATTGCGATTAGCGCGCGAGCGGGCGCAGGTGGTGATCGCGGCGCGGGACAAAACAGCGCTGGCGGCGGCAGCCGACGAAATCGTCAAGACGGGCGGCATCGTGGAGACCTTTGCCGCCGATCTCCGCGAGCCCGAAGCGCCTGCCGCTCTGGCGCGGGCGGCGGTCAATGCGTTTGGCGGGTATCGATATTGTCGTGAACAATGCCGGCGCAACGCGGCGCGGCGAGTTCCTGGAGCTTTCCGAAGCCGATTGGATGGATGGCTTCGCGCTGAAATTATTCGGCGCGGTACGCCTCTCGCGCGCGGCCTGGCCTTACCTGAAGGAGCGCCGAGGCGCAGTATTGAACATCATCGGCACAGGCGGGCGCACGCCGGGGCCGCTTTTTACCATCGGCGGCTCGGTGAACGGCGCATTTCTCTCCTTCACCAAGGCGCTGGCAGACGTGGGGATTCGCGATGGCGTGCAGGTGAACGCCATCAATCCCGGATACATCCGCACCGATCGCTTGCAGGGCTGGATCAAGTCAACGGCCGCCGAAACGGGCGGAGACTTAAAGGCGGCGGAGCGCGAGATGATTCGCCGCGCGAATATCGTGGGAATCGGGGAACCGGAGGATATCGCGAGCCTGGCGGCGTTTGTGCTCTCGCCGCAGAATCGAATGGTGCATGGCGCGCTGATCGATCTCGACGGCGGCCTGACGAAAACGGTGTGAGCCACGCGGTGCAGAACTGCGATTGTGCTGGTGCTCACGAAGCGACCGTAGAACACCTCCTCTTGACTGATTAGCAGTTCGGTCTTGAGGCGAGCGAAACTGATCTCTGTGTGGAGCCTTTGACAGTCGGGGACGTAAGGAAAACTAATCACAGAGTGGCAAGAGACGAGCCCAAGAACGGGCGAGTGGAACTGCGCGCGGCACTCCGCTCAGAATGACCTGACCAAGGGTCAAGTGGCTTCTTCCCAGGCTTGCTGGTTTCCGGCAGAAAACCCGGGAATTGTGGTGCCGTCGGCTTTAACCCTACCGGTTTCGAGCAGTATCTTCAGCCGATTCAGGTCTTCATCGAGCGCCTGCTTAGGATTGGCTCCGAGAAGAGAAGCCACAGCGTGGCCGAGCACTCCAGCGGGCGGAACGTAAGAAAGATTTATGTCCACGCGAGTGGCGGCGCCGGAAGGCGCTCCAGCCTCAAAGTTCCGGAGGTACGGATCGTCGAGCCCGGAAGGCTCTTCCAGGTGAGCAGCTTATTTGGCTCGTAGCGGGTGATTTCGGCGTCCCATTCGACGGCCGATCCAGCCGGGCCTGCGGCCACCCAATGTGAAGTGTTATTTCCGGAGCGGCGAATCTCCTGCAAGTGCGAGAGGAACTGCGGAAGATTGGGGTAGTTGCTCAGGAACTGAAAGACCTTTTGGACCGGCGCATCGATCGTAATGGTTTTCTGAACGTTTATCCCGCGCCCGGGGCTGATACCCAGCAGTTCGCTCACATTCATATTCGTAAATGCCCGAGCGAGCAGGCCGAGACCCGCAAAGCGCGCGATTCCGCCGACGCCGCGGCGTCTGCCGCCATACAGCGCGAGAGCGCCGCCCGCGACGCCCATCGCCAGGCGCGCTGCGGGAGTCCAGCCCGGAGCCGGAGATCGGCGTCGATTGGCTGCCTGATGAATTCCGGGAATATCCTGGTACCGCTGATAAGCTTTGAGTTCGTCGCGGACCGAAGAGACGTGCCGAATGCCCGAGGCCGCCGATAGAAGATTATCGAGCTCCGACTCGAGAACGGCTCCGCGCAAAACGACCTCGCCGTCGCGTGCGCTCACCTCCACGAAATGGGGAAACGAAACCACGCGGCCGATTCTGGCGCGAACCTGCTCGACCAGCACCTCATCGGAAACGTCGCGAAAAGGAAGCCGGGAGCGAGCTTCGGCAACCGTGCCGCGGGCGCGGTTACTCAGATCGCGTGAGGCCTTGCCGATGGCCCGATCCGCTTCCTTTACAAAGTTCGCAGCTCGATCTTTTAGCAGCGCGCGCCGTCTTCTGCCGGTCTGGGGATCGAGGAAATAGACCAGAAGCCCGCCAACAGTCGCAGCTCCCATCGTCTTCGTAAATGTAGACATGGTTTTGCCTCCAAAGGCGCTCTTGGGCAACAAGCGCGGAATCCCTGCACCCTATGTTTTGCGAGGTGCGGAGGCAATAGGCTTGAGCATGTACGGTGTACCGACTTCTGGGTACGCGGCTGTGGAAAAAAGGTCGAAACCCGGCTGAACCCTGGAGACAACACTCGCCGGCTGCCGAGCCGAGTGATGCTGATGCCACGGCTGATTGTTGCCTTTTAGCGCCCCTGTCCTTTAGGCCAGTAGTATTGCTTTCGCTTAACTCCTACTCTGTTGGTTCCGGTGGTGTAAGCACATTTGGCACGCGGGCCGAAGCCTGCCCTGAATCGGCGTGGGAAGAGGACCTCTCGAATGAAAAGACGTCCAACCGCAGCAGACGGAACGAAACTCGAACGCAGGAAAGAGACGCGTTTTCCCGTGAGCATTCCCATGCAAGTGAATTGGAGGGGAGCCGACGGCGTGCAGATGAACCAGGAGGCCGTCGCGAGACAAGTGAATGACCACGGCGGACTATTGGAGATGACGAATTATCCGGATCTTGGCAGCCGGGTGACGCTCACGAATTTGCTCTCCGCCGAATCCATGGAAGCGCGGGTGCTGGCGACGCCGAATTCGCGGGAAGGCGTCTCGCAAGGGATCATCGTGGAATTGGTTTCATCGGACGAAAGCTTCTGGGGCGTCAACCTGCAGGTGAAGAAAGCGGGCGTGGAGTTGCAAAAGTTAGAGAAGAGCCTGCGCTCGCACAACGTCGACCTGCGTCTGTTGAAGGAATTTCGCGATGCGGTTGATTATCTGCAGGCCATCGCGGGTTCGGTGCAGCAGGGGCGGGAACGCCAGATCGATGACGATGACGACAGCGTGGACTCCTGGCTCGTTGGCGAGCGCATGCGCCGCACCATAAATTTTTGCCTCGAGGTGATTACGGATTTTGATGCCGGGCGCATTAGCGAAGAGACGAAGGGGCTGGCTGAACTGCTCGAATCGGTCGAACAGATCAGCCAGCGTTTCCGAAGCGTGCTCGCGCCCCACGGCGCCCGCGGCATGCGCGACGCGGAGATCGGACCTGAGCCGTCTCCCATGGGGCGCAGAGGCCGGGCCGACTCACGCGGGGATTAGTCGGAGGCTCGGGCCACCGCCGCTTTGACGTTGATGCTTTCGGCCAGCGTGGTGAGGTTCTGGTCGGTTTGTTTCTCTTCGTCTAGCGTTTCCTGCAGCAGCAAAGCGGCCTTCTTATCGCCCAGAATATTGGCATAGGTGCGTACCGTTCCGTAGGCTGCCATCTCGTAGTGCTCGACGCGCTGCGCCGCCGCAATCAGGCCAGCATCCTTGACTTCGCCCTCCAGATCCTCCTCGATGATGTTGCTGCCCTCCTCGATCAGGCCCTCCATTCCATCGCAGGTTTCGCCTTTGGGGCTTTCATCGAGCTCTTCGAAGATCTGCTCGAGGCGCTTGATGTGATTGTTGGTTTGTTCCAGATGATGTTGGAAGGCCTCACGCAAACGGCTCGAAGTAGCAGCCTTGGCCATCTTTGGCAGGGCCTTGGTAATCTGCTTCTCCGCGTCGTAGGTATCTCGTAATTCCTTGATATAGAGTTCCTTAAGAGCGTTCTCTTGCATGGTTCCTCCTTCTTGTTTTTGTGGCTTGGGCTTCCTCCTCACGAGAATAGGAGCCGCCAGGGTGCGGGACCAATCAGCCCACTGCTTTATTGAGAATGGCGGTTTGCTGTACGCTTCGACGTTAAAGCGGGGGAAGGATCGGAAAAGGCGGGGAAAACCTGGGAGCGGCATCCATGTAAAAAACGACACACGGGCGCCAATTTGACGGGGCCGTCCGTCAAAGAGGTTCATACTTTGATTATGCGGGTGGAACAACATCGCGCGATGCGGCGCCCTTTCGCGGCCAAAGCCGAAGTCGTTGATGTCGAATCGGAAAGGCAGGTTTTGGCGGTCACGGGCGATCTGAGCGTTTTTGGCTGCTTTGTCGAGACGCCGGCGCCTTTTCCTCATGGAACGAAAGTGCGCATCCGCATCAACCACCGCGGCGCGACCTTCGTTGCTCTGGGTTCTGTTTCCAACGTGCGATCGACGGGAATGGGAATTCGTTTTGGCGCCATTGAGCCTGCGCACCAGCAGACCCTCGAAAACTGGCTCGGGCAATTACGGACGACCAGCTAACTCGCTTTCCGCCGGTATTTTCCGCCTCTTTGCTCCGCTTCGTTCGTTTTTGGTGCAGTCTTCTTCAATTCTTTGCAATCTTTTTGTGCAATCCGCGGCCACCCCGTCATTTCTTAAGGCTTGATGTCGCGGATATTCGCTTGGGATGAGGATGCGGGTCGCATCGTCACTTTGGCAGGGGAGCGCCTTTGCGTATCAGCAATCGATGGCAGCACATGAACATGCCCGTGAACGCCAGGATCCCAAGCACGAGTGCCAGCAGCGCCCAAAGCGCCTCGGTGAAGACGTTGAACCTGCCGAAATGGAGATTGGAGAGCCAGGTAAGAACCGCGTCTCCCAACCCGAGCTTCGCCGGCCATTCGCGATTGAAGATATCGACAATGCTACTGAACGGTTGCGGGAAGGAGAAATAGATCCCCGAGATTCCCCACATTATCAAGAAAAGAAAACACCAGAATCCCAGCACGTTGTGCAGGTCCCAATTGATGCGCGCAAAACTCGATCTCCAATTCACTGTCAGGCTGCGGCGCCAATTCGCGATTCCCGGCCACCAGATAATCGCTCCGGTCAAGCAAAGCAGGGTCAGAGAGACGCCGCCAATGCCGTTCAGCCAGCGGCCTGTATCTCCGAGTAACAAATTGCCGTGAAAGGCCACCAGCCATTCGACCGCGCGAAAAAGGCGCGAATTAGGATCGGCCGAGGTTTCCAGTTCGTTGCGAAAAACAATCGCGCTGCCGGAAAGGCTCATGCACATCAGATAGGCGCTGCCCACCATGCCCACCAGCATGTGAATCTGGAAAAGGACGCGGTGCAGCCCCAGAGTCTCGGGGCGCTGCCACCATCGCTCCCAAAAGGAAATCTCGTGCTGAGCGGCCAAAGTGGGACGGGAAGCTTCCATGGGCCTTACCCGAGAGGCTCGGCAGACCGAGGGTAGAGCATGGGCGGCAATTTCGGAGGCCGCGCGCCGTGGCGGTTGGCGGTCGCCACGGGAACATAAGTGAGTTGCTCGCCGCTGCGCGCGCAGCGGAGCATCAGCCCGCCGCGGCTCATATCTCCCCGGCCGGCAAATTCGGCGGGGAAGAGAAGCCGCTGGCCAAAAATCGTCAGCAAAGGTTCGACATATTTGGGGGTAGCGACGCTGCCAAGGAGAATGACCTCGCAGCGGCTTCCCACCTCCGCGGCGATGAGACGCGCATCGCGCTCGAGCGGGATACGGTAGCGCTCCTCGGATACGGCCACGGGCGCGGAAGAGATGGCACACAACGCCTCTCTGGTTATGGGCATCTCGGGAGAGAGCAAGCCGCCGCAGGCCGTAATCACCAACACCCCGGGCGTGTTGGGGGGAGGCTGGGCAAAGGCCTTGGCATACGCGAGCTTGCCGCGGAAATAGAGTCCGCTGATAAAGGAGAAGGCTTCGCCAAGAGTCAGGCGGCCGTCCCGGAGCCGCAGCGCCAGGGGGAAGCTGGCGCCGTCGCGAAGGATGAGCTGGGCGCGAACTCCGCCGGCATTCGCCGGCGAAAGCAGGAAAATGCGCTGGGCAATGCGTTGGACTGGTGATGGCGTGAGGGTGGATGAATCCGCAAACTCCGGGTCAGTATGCGCGCCGGCGAGCTTGATCCCCGCCGTTTTGCGTTTCGTTCCTTTGCGGCGCGGATGGCGAGTTTTTCCGGAATTACGTGGCACAGAGGGCATGATAACTCAGGTCCGGAAGATGGCAATTCCATCTAACCGCTTAGGCGCTGTTGTACCAGTGGAAAAGGACTGGCGGTATCGTGTGCCAATTAATTGGCTGGATTCATCTAATCGGCCTGAATTTAAGGATTAAAGGGATTAAGCGGAGTCTCGGAAGAGACAGACGGCCTATGCGCTTGTACAATAGAACAAGTGGCGAGGGTTGCCCGGGCAGCAAGGAAGGCATAGAACCCGTCGGTATCGCTGGGGCCCTCTGACGATCTCTTTTGTTGATCCTTTCGCATGAACCAAACCAAATCGTTAACCGGCAGCGGGACTCGAACGTCTCTAGTTAAGACGGGGTTGCCGAGGGCGGGCGGAGAAGCTGAATGAATTGGAGTAAAACAATCGGTACGATGGCGGTGGCGCTGGCTGTTTTGGCAATGTCTGGCTGCTCGAAGAAGAGTACTCAGGCTGCCGGACTGCCGCAATTTGCGCCGCTGGTGACGGTGGCGCGCGCTAGCACGCGTGATGTTCCGGTATATCTGGAAGAGATCGGGCGCAGCGGCGCCTTTGAATCGGTCACCGTAACGCCGCAGATTTCCGGCCGCATTACCGAACGGTCATTCGAAGACGGCGCCGAGCTGAAAAAAGGCCAGCTTCTCTTCACCATAGATCCGCGCCCCTATCAGGCCCAGCTTGATTCCGCCCAGGCGCAGCTTGCGCAAAGCAAGGCGGCGCTGGATCTCGCCAAGACGCAACTAAAGATGTACGACAGCATTGCCAATACGCGCGCCGTTTCTCAGATCGACGTGGAAACGAAAAAGAACACGGTCGCCGTCGACGAGGCGCAGGTGCAGTCCAATGAAGCCGCGGTGGAAAACGCGAAGCTGAACCTGGAGTACTGCTACATCCATTCGCCCATCGACGGCCGCGCGGGAATGAGGCTCGTGGACGTGGGCAATGTGGTGCAGCCGAATAGCACCGGTCTTCTGCTCATTCAACGGCTGGACCCGATCTATGCGGACTTCACCATCACCGAGGCCGATCTTCCGGAAGTGCAGCAGGAGCTTGCCCGAGGCACTTTGCGCGCCCTTGTGCGCATTCCCGCGGATCCGCCCAATCGAGCGCGCGAAGGCAAACTGACGTTCGTGGATAACATAGTGCAGAATGCGACGGGCACTGTAAATCTGCGGGCCACCACTCCCAATGCGGACCACCATTTTTGGCCGGGGCAGTTCGTGAATGTGACGCTGGTCTTGGCAACGGTGAAAGGCGCCGTGCTCATCCCCAATCAGGCCACGGAAATCAGCCAGCAGGGTCCTTATGTTTATGTGGTCAAGCCCGACGATACGGCGGAGCTGCGCCAGGTGACGCTGGGCCAGCGGCAGGGCGAAGACGTGGTGGTGACCAAGGGCTTGGCGGACGGCGAGCGCGTGGTGGTTACAGGCCAACTTACCATCCAGCCCGGGGCGAAAGTGCGCGTGCAGGAAGCCGTACCGACGCCGTCACAGCCTCCGCCCAGCGCTCCGGGCAATAAGCCTGCGGGGAAGCCTGCGGGCACCGCTGGCCAAGACAAGAGCTAAGAAGGCAATCGCGTGAACCTTTCCGAATTATTCGTGCGCCGTCCGGTGATGACGGTCGTTTTGACCGCCTCAGCAATTCTCTTTGGTGTATTGGCCTATCTCAATCTTCCTGTGAATGATCTTCCGGCCGTGGACTATCCCGTCATTCAGGCCAGCGTGGCCTATCCGGGCGCGACACCGGAGACCATGGCCAATAACGTGGCCACGCCGCTGGAACGCCAATTCATGCAGATTCCCGGTTTGGAGATGGTGACCTCCAACAGCGGAACAGGACGCACCAGCTTTGTCTTGCAGTTCAATCTTTCGAAGAGCGTCGATGCCGCCGCCACCGACGTGCAGTCCGCCATCAACCAGGCCGCCGGGAAATTACCGGTGGACCTGCCAAGCCCGCCGACGTTTTCGAAGACCAATCCCAACGATCAGCCGATTATCTATATCGGGTTGACCAGCGATACGGTTACCGAAGGGCAGCTCTACGATTACGCCAATACCCAGGTGGGCGAGAGGCTGAGCATTCTGCCGGGCGTGAGCCAGGTGCAGGTCTACGGCGCGCAATCGGCGGTGCGCATCAAGGCCGATCCCTCGGCCATGGCCAGCCGCGGTATCACCATCGACGATCTCAACAACGCAGTGAAGAACGGCACGGCGTACACCGGGGCGGGGCAGATCGATGGCGAGCATAAGACCTACCTGCTCCAGCCCCAAGGGCAATTGAACAAGGCCGAAGACTATAACGGTCTCATCGTCAGCCAGAATGGCGGGCGCCCGGTTTACCTGAAGGATGTCGCCAAAGCCACCGATAGTGTTCAGGACGAACGCATCAGCATGCGTTTCTGGGTGCGCGGCCGGGAAGTGCCGTCAGCAACCGTTGTCGTGGCGGTCTTCCGCAGAGCCGGGTCGAACGCCGTCCAGGTGGCCAAGGAAGTGCGCGACGCCGCGCCCAGCATCCGCGCAACGTTGCCGGGCTCGGTGGATATCGTGCCGATCTACGATCGCTCGCAGAGCATCGTGAGCAGCGTCAAAGACGTGGAAGCCACGCTACTGATCGCCTTCGGATTGGTGGTGCTGGTCATTTTCATATTCCTGGGGCGCGCCACCGATACCTTGATCCCGGCGATGGCCTTGCCGTTGTCCCTGATGCTCACCTTTGTGGTGATGAATATTCTGGGCTATAGCCTCGACAATCTCTCGCTAATGGCCTTGACGCTGGCGATCGGGTTCCTCGTCGACGACGCCATCGTTTTTCTGGAAAATACGGTGCGCTTGATGGAAGAGGGCCAAGGCACGCTCGAAGCCACCCTGAATTCGGCGCGCGAGATCAGCTTCACGATTCTGGCCATGACCGTTTCGCTGGCCGCCGTGTTTATTCCCCTGGTGTTCATGACCGGACTGGTGGGGCGCATCTTCCGCGAATTTTCGATCACCATTATCGTGTCCATATTCGCGAGCGGAATCGTGTCGCTGACGCTCACGCCCTTGATGTGCTCGAGGCTGCTGAGCAATCGCGGTGAAGGCGCCAAGAAGACCTGGATGGAGCGCTCCGTCGGAAGTGTCGAGCGCCGCGTTGTGAATCTCTACGGACGTTCGCTGTGGTTCTTCCTGCGGCAGCGCTGGGTCTCGGCCCTGGTGTGGGTCATATGCCTGGTCGGGACGGGCTATCTTTTTTATGTCGTCCCCAAGGCGTTTCTGCCCATCGGCGATAGTTCCTTTATTCGCGGCGTGTTTGTGGCGCAAGAGGGCTCCTCGCCGGACCAGATGCATGCCTACCAACTGCAATCCGAGGATGCCCTGCACTCGAATCCGGCCGTGGACATGACATTCACGATGGCCGGCACCAACACATTTTTCCCGTCCAATCAGGGATTGTTGCTGGCGATTCTCAAGGATCCCGATCAGAGGCCGCCGATCCTGGCCGTGGCCGGCCAGTTGATGGGCGCGGTCAATTCCAGAGTGCCGGGTCTCATGACCTTCCTGCAGCCGAATCCGGTCCTGGAGATCAGCACCGGCGCGACCGCCAATTTCCAGGGCCAGTTTGCTTATTCGCTATCCGGAATCGATCCCAACCAGGTGTATACGGTGGCCGGGCAATTGATGGCCAAGATGCGGGAATTCCCGGGATTCTTGTTTATCAATTCGGATCTTTTCAATCACACGCCGAATTTGCAGGTGGATATTCTGCGGGATGAAGCCAAGACCTATGGCGTCTCGGAAGCGCGCATCCTCACGCTGCTGCATAACGCCTATTCGCAGAATTACACCTATCTCATCAAGCGCCCCAACGATCAATACCAGGTAATTCTGGAAGTAACCGACAAGGACCGCGCCGAGCCGCAGGATTTGAGTCTGCTTTACATCAAGAGCGACGACGGCCAGCGCATGGTGCCGCTGCGCGCCGTCACCAAGTGGACCCAAATACTAGGTCCGCAGGCCGTGAACCACATCAACCAATTCACCAGCGTAACCATCTTCTTCAACCTCAAGCCGGGCTATACCATCGGCCAAGCCACGCAGTACGTGGAAAACACCGCCAGGCAAATTTTGCCCATCGACGTCCGCGGCAGCCTGCAAGGCGAGGCGCTCACCTTCCGCGATACCGTATCGAGCCTGACCATCCTGATGGGCCTGGCCGTTTTCGTGATGTACGTGATCCTGGCCATTCTCTACGAGAATTATCTGCACCCCATCACGGTGCTCTCTTCGCTTCCCGTTGCGTTGGTTGGCGGATTGCTGACGCTGTGGATCTTCAATGCGGAGGCTTCGCTTTACGCTTTCATTGGCATGTTCATGCTCATGGGCATCGTGAAGAAGAACGGCATCATGATCGTGGATTTCGCCCAGCAGCGCGTGGAGAAGGGCATTCCCGATATGCAGGCGATTCACGATGCCAGCATGGAACGCTTCCGTCCCATTATGATGACCACCCTGGCCGCGCTGATGGGTGCATTGCCGATAGCCCTCGGATTTGGCGCCGATGGAGCCTCGCGGCGTCCTCTGGGTCTGGTGGTCGTGGGCGGGCTGATCGTTTCGCAGTTCATTACGCTGTACGTCACGCCGGCGATTTACCTTTCGCTCGAAGAGTTCCAGGAAAAAGTCCTGAATCGCACCAGCTTCTTCCGCTCGACGCGAACTCGTGAGCGCGCGCCGGAGCCCGCGCCCGAGCCCGCGCATGCCATGGAAAGCTTCGCTTCGCATGACTGACCCTGCGCGCGATTTCAGAGCAAAAGCAGATCCCCCGCAGAACCTTCCGGGGCGCAAAGTGCGCGCCTCGCTCGCACCTCAGTCCGCGCAAGAGCGCGTGCTTCGGTCCCGCTCGCTCGGGATGACAGCAAGAAGCAATTGGCAGTATCGGGTGGTCACGCTTTTGGCCGTTTCAACCCTCTTTCTTGCGGGCCTCTTTCTCGCGGGATGCACCGTCGGTCCCAAATACGCCAGGCCTTCGGCGCCTGTCGCTCCCGCTTACAAAGAGCTCACGCCGGAAAATTTCAAGGATACCGATGGATGGAAGCAGGCCCAGCCCGGCGATGGGACGCTGAAGGGCAATTGGTGGGAGATCTTCAACGATCCACAGCTCAACGCTCTCGAAGAGCAGGTGAATGTCTCCAACCAGAATATTGCCGCGGCGGCCGCGAATTTCCTGGCTGCACGCGCGCTGGTGCGGCAGGCTCGGGCGCAATATTATCCGACGATCACCGCGGATCCGAGCATCACCAATTCGCGGCCGTCTTCCGGACAATTCGGCGGGATCAAGGCGGGCACGTCTTCGACGAGCCCTAGTTTTGCCTTGACCTCTTTTACCGATTACTCGCTAACCTTTGACGCTTCCTGGGTCCCGGATTTCTGGGGAAAGATTCGCAACACCTTCCTCTCGAATGCGACGGCCGCGCAGGCCAGCGCTGCCGACCTGGAAAACGTTCGTTTGACGGCGCAGGCGGAAGTGGCCGTCAATTATTTCGAAATCCGCGCGCAGGATCGCTTGAAGGATCTCTTCGACCAAACCGTGGCCGCCTACCGCGACTCGCTGGAGGTGACGCAGCTTCAATTCAATGCGGGCATCGCTTCGGACGAGGCGGTGGCGCAGGCTGAGACGCAACTGGAGTCCACGCAGGCCCAGGACACCGATCTGGGCATCGCCCGGGCCCAATTCGAGCACGCTATTGCGCTGCTCGTCGGGCAGCCCGCCTCAACGTTTTCGCTGCCGCAGGCGCCGCTCGAAGCTAATCCCCCCGCGATCCCGTTTGGCTTGCCGTCGCAAATCCTGGAACGCCGGCCCGACGTGGCTTCGGCGGAACGCCTGATGGCGCAGGCCAATGCGCAGATCGGCATCGCCACGGCCGCCTATTATCCGACCGTCACGCTCAGCGTGAGCGCCGGATTTTCGAATACTTCGCCGACCGACTGGTTTACATGGCCCAGCCGCTTCTGGTCCGTCGGTCCCGCGCTGGCAGAGACGCTCTTCGACGCAGGATTGCGGCGCGCCACGGTGCTGCAATTCCGGGCCTCCTACGACCGCGAGGTGGCGAACTATCGCGAGACCGTGCTGACGGCCTTCCAACAGGTGGAAGACAATCTCGCCTCCTTGCGCATTCTCTCGCAGGAGATCCGGCAGCAGGATACCGCCGTCAGCTCGGCCCAGAGAAATTTGCAACTGGCGATGCAACGCTATCAGGCGGGCATCGATCCCTATCTCAACGTGATCACCGCGCAAACCACCCTGCTCACCAATCAGCAAGCCGCCGTCAATCTGCGCCGCACTCAGATGACCGCCAGCGTGCAATTGATCGAGGCGCTGGGAGGCGGATGGGATGCCGGGCAGTTGCCGTCGATCCACGATGTCACCAACGTAAGCCAGGTGAACACCTCCGCAACCAAGTAATTTTCGGGGTAATCTTCGAGCGGATAGGCGCTCGGATCCAAGGGACCAAAAGAGGAAGGAGCTATTTCGCCTTGTCGTTTTGGTTCTGCTGCTTTTTCTGATTTTGTTCCGCGGCGGCCTCTTCGGCGATTTCCTTGTTATAGATCTCCGCCTCGGATTCCGAGCAGACCATCTCGCGAATATCGAAACTATCCGTCTGTAACCGCAACGGGTACTTGTCGAGCGCGTTCCACGGCTTTGTGTAGTATTTCGGATCGGTGATGGTGAGCGTGAGTTGCAGGAGATCGCGGCTCACGCGATGAAACTGTTCCTCCACGCGCAGATCTTTGGTGTGCGGACGCCCGGCATTATCGATCCAGGTTCTTTCGTCCAATCCGGTGGTTTCCACCACGAAGGTGTAGTCGTCCGCCCATTTGCCGATGGAGTATCCGTACCAGCGCGGCTCGGTGATCGCGGGGAAATCGCGCCCATCGGTCCAGATCGAGCGCCACACCTGATCGTTTTCGTAAACGATCAGCGTTTTCTTGGGGGTCTGCGCGATTTGAATCGCGCGCAAATCGTGCAGATCGATGCGCGGAAAGCCGATGGGATCGCACATCTTGAAGGGATCGTTCACCTGCGCGAGAGGATACGATCCGAATCCATCGCCGTACTTGTGTTCCTTCCAGGCTTTTTCTCCCTCCGGCGTGTAGGGAAGAGGATGTTTGCCGTCCATGGGATAGTTATAGGCTCCCTGCGCCTGAACGCCATTGCGCCATCCTTCGGCCGGCTCCCACGCGCCGGAGATATCGCGTTTCGGAGCGGGCGCAGCTTTTAGCGGCTCGGTCGCACGCGGAATAGGCCGGTTCCATCCGTCTACGTGGACTTCCAGGTCATCGGGATCAACGGGGCTCGAGTTTTGCGGATTTGCCTGGCGCGAATCGGCGGCGGGAGCCGTCTGAGCACGCATCGGCATTGGCGGCAAAAAGATCAGCATGGCAAGCGCAGCGATGGGAAAAATAAGGAAGCGCTTGGGCATCTTCCGCCTCATTTCACCGCATTCGCCTGGTGATCTTTGCGGGCTGCCTCGTTGCCGTCGTATTTTCCGGCAGTCTTCATGATCTGGCCGTTGGGGAGCACGATTTGTGCCAGGCGTGCGATGGGCGCGCCGCTTCGCGCCACGTCGCTGGTGACAATGGCGATCTCATCGCCCGGTTTCAGAGTTCCCGCCGTAAAGCCGAAGTTGATCATGTTGGAGGGCGCCACCATCTCGCCAACCCAATGCACGACATTGCCGCTGTCGTCTTTCACATCGAGCTTCAAAAGCACGTGCGGATTGGTCCACAGCCATGCCGTCACGGTGCCCTTCAGCGTGACCGTCTTGGCTTCGTATATGGCATTGCCGTGATGCGCGGCCAGCGGAACGGAAGCGGCCAGTGAAAGAAGAGCAGCGACAAGAAGATTCGCTTTCAAACTGGCGTTCACAACATCCCTCCCAGCTGGGGGGGGGGGGGGGGGGGGGGGGGGGGGGGGGGGGGGGGGGGGGGGGGGGGGGGGGGGGGGGGGGGGGGGGGGGGGGGGGGGGGGGGGGGGGGGGGGGGGGGGGGGGGGGGGGGGGGGGGGTTCTGGTGTAGTTTGGGGGGGGTTTGTGTGGGGGGGGGGGGGGGGGGGGGGGGGGGGGGGGGGGGGGGGGGGGGGGGGGGGGGGGGGGGGGGGGGGGGGGGGGGGGGGGGGGGGGGGGGGGGGGGGGGGGGGGGGGGGGGGGGGGGGGGGGGGGGGGGGGGGGGGGGGGGGGGGGGGGGGGGGGGGGGGGGGGGGGGGGGGGGGGGGGGGGGGGGGGGGGGGGTTTTTTTTTTTTTTTTTTTTTTTTTTTTAAAAAAAAAAAAAAAAAAAAAAAAAAAAAAAAAAAAAAAAAAAAAAAAAAATAGGGGGGGAGGGCGCGGGGGCATCGAGGGTGGCACCGATGGGCTGTCTCTATTGAGTCCTCTGTGCCTTTGTGGATTCCGTGTAAGCCGTGGTGTGTTTTGATTGGTGTTTTTTTTTTTTTTTTTTTTTTTTTTTTTTTTTTTTTTTTTTTTTTTTTTTTTTTTGTTTTGTAGTTTTTTGTATTTTTGTGTTGTTTAGTAATATAATATAATTGAAATATATTAATATTTTTTTTTTTTTTTTTTTTTTTTTTTTTTTTTTTTTTTTTTTTTTTTTTTTTTTTTTTTTTTTTTTTTTTTTTTTTTTTTTTTTTTTTTTTTTTTTTAAAAAAAAAAAAAAAAAAAAAAAAAAAAAAAAAAAAAAAAAAAAAAAAAAAAAAAAAAAAAAAAAAAAAAAAAAAAAAAAAAAAAAAAAAAAAAAAAAAAAAAAAAAAAAAAAAAAAAAAAAAAAAAAAAAAAAAAAAAAAAAAAAAAAAAAAAAAAAAAAAAAAAAAAAAAAAAAAAAAAAAAAAAAAAAAAAAAAAAAAAAAAAAAAAAAAAAAAAAAAAAAAAAAAATATAGATGGCGTAGGCATGTGTCGGGATCTAGCTCTTCCAGTCGGGCGTGGCCACGTATTCGCGGGTGATGTCCGCGACCGTGCGCGTGCCGCAATTGCCCATCACCAGCTTCAGTTCGCCCTGCATGATTTCGAGCACGCGGTCCACTCCGGCCTGGCCGAACGCGCCGAGACCCCACAGGAATGGCCGGCCGATACCCACGGCCTTGGCGCCCAGCGCGAGCGCCTTGAACACATCCGTCCCGCGGCGAAAACCTCCGTCGACAAAAATGGTCAGCCGGCTGCCCGCTTCGGCGACCACTTCCGGCAATGCCTCGATCGTGGCGCGGCCGGTTTCGGTTGACCGGCCGCCATGGTTCGAGACGAGGATGCCGTCGATGCCGTGTTCGATGCAGAGCCGCGCGTCCTCCCGAGTATCAATCCCCTTGATGAAGAAAGTTCCCGTCCACGATTTGCGGATGCGGTCCACGAAAGCCCAATCCATCGCCGGATTCTGCCGCAGCACAGCGGCCATATTGATGCCGTCGTACATGGGGTGCTCCTTCATGGCCTGTCCGGGCTCGCCTTCGTGGCAGGTGGCGCATTGGGCCAAGTTCTTGGGCCGAGTGCGCAGATAAGTTTCGCTGTTGCGTCCGGTGGTGTTGTCGCAGGTGAGCGCGATCACTTTGCAGCCGGCCGCTTCCACGCGCCGCAGGATTTTTTCGCAAGCGTCAAAGGTACTCGGCGCATACAGCTGATACCAGACGGGGCGCCCGAGTTCTCGATTCACGTCCTCGACCGGCGTCGAAGTGGACGTGGACAAGAACTGCAGCGTGCCGCGCGCCTTGGCTGCGCGCGCCACAGCCAATTCGCCCTCCGGGAAGAAGGATTTCTCGCCGCCCGTCGGGCAGGTGAAAATCGGGCTGTTGTAGACCGTGCCGCCCAAATTGACGTGCATGTCCACTTTGGTGGCATCGCGGAGGCGGCGGGGACGCAGCTCGACGTGCTTGAATCCATCGCGATTGGCGCGCAGCGTGGCGTCGTCATCCACGCCGCTGGCCATGTAAGCCCAGTGGCCGGGCATGACCTTGCGGCGCGCCGCTTCCTCGAAATCGAGGACGTTCAGCGCTTCCGCCGGGCTGGCGATGACGTCGGAGGCCGGCTTGGCGTCCTGGGCCAGGCCGCTGCGTTCGAGAAACGCGGTTACGCCGCCGAGCGCGGCGACGTACGGGCTGGCGGCTAGAAACTTGAGAAATTCGCGACGTGCGGTGTTTGTGGATTCGCTTGTAGATTGACTCATAATGGCCGGGATTCTAGCGCCGCTTTGGCTTTCTGCCTAGCGCGTTTTACGCGACGCGCTTCCTGCGTCAACGAGACTGCTTGTGGCGCGCTGCTCATGCCCTCTGTGTTAAATTCCGGTGGCTACAATTTGCTGGCGGCCTGTGCGAGTTGCCATGGCAGAGTTGCCATGGCAAAGGAGATGCTTCCAATGACACTGACGCGGCCAAGAACATTCGCGCTCGGTCCGGCTCTGGCGGTGATCGTTCTGTTTGCGGCGTTCGTTGCGTTTGCCGGAGCGGCTTGGGCGCAAGAAAAGCAATACCCCAAGCCGAGCGACCTTCCGAATCCGTATCGCCTCGTGGCTGGCTGGCCCACGCTGCCGAAGAGCATGAACGGAGGCCATTGGGGCGAAGTCATCCGCGTGGTTGTCGATCCCAAGGGCAACATTTGGGTTTTTCATCGCTGCTTCAACGTCGTGCCGCCGGGCAGCGCCACGTGCATCAATCGCGGAGACGCGAATCCGCCGATTCTGGAATTCGACGCGTCCGGCAAGCTGCTGAAGAGTTTTGGCGCAGGGCTCTTTGCGTATCCGCATGGTTTCACGCTCGATCGAGACGGCAACATCTGGGCCAGCGACGTCAATGACGAGGAAACGGTGCTCGGGATGTCCGCGAAAAATTCGGCCGGCGCGATCATGGGCCAGGAAGTCTTGAAGCTCAGCCCGGAGGGCAAAGTTTTGATGACGCTTGGCAAGGAAGGCGTGGGCGGGACGGGGCCCGATATGTTCGACCGGCCCACCGGCGTGGCCGTCGCGCGCAATGGCGATATATTCGTCTCCGACGGCCATTACCCCAATAAGCACGACTCGGCGCGCGTGGTGAAATTCTCCAAAGACGGCCGCTTCATCAAGTCCTGGGGGCAGAAAGGCGGGGAGCCTGGCGAATTCGACGAACCGCACGACATTTTTGTCGGCGGCTCGCAGGAACGCGTTTACGTCGCCGACCGCAGAAATCGGCGCATCCAGGTGTTCGATCAGGAGGGCAAGTTCATCGCGGCGTGGAAGCAATTCGGCCAGCCGAGTTCCGTTTTTGTCGGAAAAGACGACACCATCTATGTGGGCGCCTCATTTCCCGATCCGAATGCGAAAAAAGGAGAGCTGCGAGGCATCGTCGATTGGGAATGCCAAAGACGGCTCGCTCAAAGCGTTCATCCCCGATCCTTCCGACCTCGATCAGGTCATCATGGGCACGTCGGCATCGGGCATCGCGGCGGACGACAAGGGCACGATCTACGCCGCCGACGTCGGCACCCACAACCTCAGAAAATACGCCAAGGTCAATTAGGCTGGTCTGGCCGGCCAGCCGGTTGCCGAGAATGCGTGCCGGCTCAACCGGCACCGTTTATCAGGAGTCGATGAGGCTTGAACTCTTACCCTAATTACGCGCATCGCGCGACTTATGTTGCGGATCACAGATTTGTGACCCAAAAGCGACAGAAAATGGCGAAAACCTGACTCGATGCAGACAGCTCTCAAAGCATCCGGTCAGCCGATGAATGTCAGTTAATTGCGAAGCAGTAGAAAAGCCCGGCGCCGCCGGTGCTTTCCAGATCTGCCTGGCTGCATCCTTTTGTGGCGTTCGACGAATTCCAGGAGGAGCCATTGCCGATTCGATCGGAATGGCCGACCTGCGCGGAACCCGTTGAGCTGCTGGTCCAGTTGTTGCAAGTATGGTCGGCGTTATCCGTGTAAGCGCGGCCGTCCCACTTCGATCCCGTGAGAATTTCGTGCTGAATCGGTGGCGTATCGCCGATGCCGTGAATCACCTGTCCATGCTCGTTGCGTGTGGACTGCTTGAATAGATTGCTGCCGCGCTGCGCCTGGACGAGCGTGTCTCCGTGAAGTTCGCCAAGGTCCGCCGAAATGATGGCGTTTTGCGGCGCCCCCAGTTGCGCGAACGACCAGTTGAACCAAGGCCCGGTGCCGATGCGGTCACGCGCGTTGACGGCGGGATGTCCGGGACGAGCCTGAGTGCTGAGATAGGCGTGCCAGGTGTGACCGCCCGCGCCGACAGCCGCCGCAAGCGCCTGGCAGTGCGCGTCGGCGCCCGCAAGTCCGCCAAGGTCTCCGCCTTTACCGATACCGACGCTGGTGACGAAAAAGGTCATTCGAGCCGGAGTCGGATTGGCTCCCGGGGGGCGGCGTGACGCCCTGAGTATTCGGCGCGTTCTGTTGAGCCAGCATCAGGCAGGAGGCCAGCATCAAGGTACACAAGACGACAACGTAAGCATGTGGCCTGGTCATAGGCTTTTCCACCATTCTAGTTAATCGCGAAACAGTAAAACAGGCCCTGGCCGTGGGTTTTCGGCAAATCCGCCTGGGCACAGCCGCGCGTTCCGTGAGCGGAGTTCCAGGAACCGTTGCCGCCGCCATTGCGGTCGGGAAAACCGATCTGGGCGTTGGGCCTGCCATCGGCAGCATTCAGGTTTCCGTTCGACGTTCCAGGGTCCGGGCTCTTGTTGCTGGTCCAGTTATCGCAGGTGTGATCTGGCTATCGGTGAACGCGGTGCCATCGGTCTGAGTGCCGGTGAGCATTTCATGCCGAGTCGAAAACCGGGTGGTTTTGGCGTAATCCCAGTCGTTGTCGCGTGGATCGGAATAGTCATACAAACCCGGCACGATCTGGCCTTTTTCCGTCAACCCGGTGAGCTTATTCAGATTATTTCCCTGATGAGCAAGTTCCATCGTATCGCCGTGCAGGTGCGCGAGATCCTGCGCGATCATTTCGCCTTTGAAGTTGTACCAGGGGCCTTTGCCGATGCGGTCGCGCGCGTTCACTGCCGGCTGGCCGGGTCGCGCCTGCGTGCTCAAGTAGGCGTGCCAGGTGCGATTTCCGGCGCCTGCGGCCGTTGCGAGCGTTTGGCAATGTGCATCGGCGCCGGCCAGTCCGCCGAGATTGCCGCCGTCGCCGATGGGTTCGCTCGTCACGAAAAAATTCATCATCGGAGAAGGCTTCTCGCCCCGCGGATACTCCCCGGGCCTTTGGACCTGCGCCAGCAACAGGCAGGACGCCAGCGAAACGATGCAAAATAACAGCAGCGCTGAAGATTTGATTTTGGGCATGGTGATCCCTTCAAAAATGCGACAGCACGGTAACACGGGAGGCGAGCGCGGGCAATCGCTCTCCCGCGTGGGGCGATAGGCTCTGGCGCCTGCTGCGCATCATCGTCAACACGCCCAGTCCCAAGTCTGAGTTTGCTAAGGCGAGCTGTGGCCGCTGCACTGCAACACCCCAAGATTTTTACGAAATGGACCCACGGCGTCGCGGTATTGATGCGCCATAACCCTGGAGATTTGGTGCAGATGAGTTAGGTCATGAGCTGCCCAGGTTGCCAACAGTTCTGACAAAGTGACCATTCCGAGGACGGGATGCTCTGCACGCATGGCGAGGTCTTCTTGCCGCAAATTCATCGCACGCAGCTCGTTCAGGTTTTCCGAACGCAAACGACAAAACTCGTCCAGTAATTGGCTTAGGGACTTACCTTCGATTTCTCGTAAGTGTCCGCGACGATCGAAATGCTTAAAGACTTCGGCCTTGCTGAATTGCCGTACCCGCGGCATCCAATTCGCTCGTTCACAATAAACCAGATGGCCGACGACATCGGACGCGCTCCAACTGTTTTCGCCTTCATTGCGCAGCGTCCACATTTCCGGCAGGTCGCGGAGCAGCGCATTTAGAGCGGCGGGAGTGCGAGTGAGAAGCGAGATTGTGTGTTGCAAGTTATGTTCGGTCATGATTCCCAATTCGTGGCACAAAATTTCCAGAGACGTTTCGCTCTGCGTTGGATGCGTCAGGGGCCAGCTGGTAATGTGCTAGGGGCGGTGGCAGGAGATGTAGGAGCGATCCAGCTCGGAGACTGAAGGGCAGCCGAGCAGTCTCATGGTGCGCTCCAAATCCGTTCGCAGAATTTCCAGAGCGCGCGCCACGCCGGCCTCGCCTGCCGCGGCCAGGCCGTAAGCGTAAGCTCGGCCGCATAGGACTGCGCGGGCGCCCAGGCAAAGGGCCTTGACGATGTCCGCGCCGCGGCGAATGCCGCCGTCCATCAGCACTTCGATTTGGCCATTTACGGCGGAGACGATTTCGGGCAGCGCCCTCAAGGTGGCCTGCACGCCATCGAGTTGGCGTCCGCCGTGATTGGAGACCACCACGGCTGAGGCTCCCTCATCGATGGCGCGCCGCGCATCCTCTCCGGTGAGCACGCCCTTGATGATCACCGGACCGCGCCAGACATCGCGAATCCAGCGCAGGTCGTCCCACGCGATCGTGGAGGCAGCTAGGGCTGCGGCCACGTCGATCAGCGGCATCGGTCCGCTTCCGGGGACGACGGCGTTCGGCAGCGGCCGCACGCCGCCGTCGAACAAGAAGCTGGCGAGCCAACCGGGGCGCGCCAGCACCTGCGGCGAGAAGCGAATTTTGGCGAAGAGGCTGGAGCCGAGCAGTTCTTTCATGCCGTTGCGGAAATCGCGCTCGCGCATGCCCGCGACGGCTGTGTCGATGGTGACAAAAAGGCCTGCAAATCCCGCGTTGCGCGCGCGTTCGAGAGCGCCCTCGGCCACTTCGCGCCCGCCCATGATGTAGAGCTGATAGAAGACAGGCCCGGCGGACGCAGCCTTCACCTCTTCGAGCGGATAACCCGAGATGGTCGAGAGAATATATGCGGTGCCGGCGTGGCCCGCGGCGCGGGCCGCGGCCACTTCGCCGGCCGCGTGGATGACGCGGCTGTAGCCGACTGGAGCCAGCAGAGCGGGAAGCGCGAGATCGCAACCCAAAACGCGAGTGCGCAAGTCGCACTGAGGCATCGCGACAGCTTGACGCGGGCGAAAGGCGATCTCTTCGAATGCGCGGCGATTTTCGCGCAGCGTGATTTCGTCTTCCGCGCCGCCATCGACGTAATCGAACACGACTCGCGGCAACCTGCGGCGAGCGAGAGTCCGCAAGTCATTGACATTCACAACGTGTGGGGATGCGACTTTATGCGCGTGCTTCATTGTGTAAGGTGGTGAGACCTCTGCCCTGAGGAATTTACCATGATCAAGACCGCAGGTGACGCGGCGCGTCGGCGCAAGGAAGAAATGGCCGGCTGAAGGGAAGCGCGCTACAATCCGCCCCAAGCAGGAGACATGCGGGGTTTCGCCGCAAATTTCTGTCGGAAGAGCGAACCATGACGCGATTAGCAGCTCCGGCACTTCTTATGTTTGCTTACCTGGCCGCTCCTTTGAAGGCTCCGCAGTCCACGACGCCGGGAGGGCAGGTCTATCAGCTCAAGCCCACGCCGAAAACAGTCGTGTGGGGATACTACGACGCAAAAACGCCGCCGGTACTGCGGATCAAGTCCGGCGATACCGTCGAAATCCAGACGCTGATCGCCTCCAATCCCGAGCGCTTTGCAAGCGCGGGCATCGGAGCGGATCAGATCGAACCGGCGTTTCGGGACATTGAACGCGAGGTCAAGGAAAGAGGTCCCGGCCCGCACATCTTGACCGGTCCGGTTTTTATTGAAGGCGCCGAGCCGGGCGACACCCTGGAAGTGCGCATCCAGCAGATTCGGCTGGCCATTCCATATGCCATCAATGCGTTTTTGCCGGGGCGCGGCTTCCTGCCGGACGACTTTCCGTATGCGCGGACCAAAGTGATTCCACTCGACGAAAAACGCATGGTGGCGCATTTCGCCGACGGCATCGAGATACCCATTCGCCCATTTTTTGGCAGCATGGGCGTCGCGCCGCCGGAAGTCACCGGGCGCATCAGCAGCGGTCCGCCCTGGATTCACGCGGGGAACCTCGATGATAAGGATTTGATCGCCGGCACGACGCTTTTCATCCCGGTGCACGCGCGCGGAGCGCTCTTCGAGGTCGGCGACGGCCATGCGGGCCAGGGTAATGGCGAAGTCGATCTCAGCGCGATGGAAACTTCGCTGATCGGGACTTTTCAGTTTATCGTGCGGAAAGATATGCACCTGCGCTGGCCGCGCGCCGAAACGCCCACGCAATTCATCACCATGGGATTGAATACAGACTTGACCGAAGCGACGAAAATGGCGGTGCGCGAAATGATCGATTTTCTGGTGCAGCAAAAGCATCTGAGCCGCGACGATGCTTACATGCTGGCGAGCGTCGCCGCCAATCTGGAGATCACCGAGGTGGTGGACGGCAACAACGGCGTACACATGGCGATCCCCAAGGCAATTTTCGCCGCGAAGCGATGAGGACTGGGATTTATCACAGAGGGCCAGACAGAGGCATTGAGGGCGGAGGAGGATGGATCGCGTGAGAAATAGACAAAATGGGGGCGTGAATTTTTCCCTAGCTCGTTTCGGCCAAACGAAGAGAGATCTTCGGCCTCCCAAACCGCCGCGCACCTCGCTGTTGCAATTGGCTGCACTCGATTGGTCGGCGCGTTCCCGGCATTGCGGTGCTGCTGCTGCGCTCGTCTGCGCAGAGCGTCCTCAACGTGACGGGCAACCGTCTGGCGCGGATACATCTATCAGGCGCGATGCGCGCAGTGCCATGACAACAGCGCGGCGACGCGGGCGCCTTCCCGCGACGTCCTGCAGAAAATGTCCGCGAGCCGTATCCTGCGAACGTTGGATTTCGGCTTGATGATGGGCGTGGCTTACCCGCTGACGCGCGAGGAGCGCAACGCCGTCGCGAATTATCTGGGCACCCCAGGGCCCGAGCCGGGGCCACCGGCGGCCGCGTTCTGCAGCGCCGATCGGCATCCGCTTTCCGGCCAGGCAGCCGGAAATTGGGTTGGCTGGAGTCCGTCGCCCACGAATACGCGGTATCAGACGAGCGGCGGAATCACGAAAGATCAAGTTCCGCGGATGAAATTGAAATGGGCTTACGGATTCGCGGGCGACGTGACGGCGTTTGCCGCGCCCAGCTATTTGGACGGCACGATTTTCGTGGGCAGCGCGGGCGGAGTGGTGCAGGCGCTGGAAGCGAAGACGGGCTGCCTGCATTGGACGTTTCAGGCCAATGGGCCGGTGCGCTCGGGGATCGTAGCGGTGGCCAATGGCGCGGATTATTCGCTGCTCTTCGGCGATCAGATCGGCTGGTTTTATTCGCTCGACGCCAAGACAGGGCGGCTCATTTGGAAGAAGCGCGTCGATGAGCACGAGGCGACTCGGCTGACAGGCACGCCTGCCATCTATCAGGGAGTGGTATTCGTCGGCGCGGCGTCTTGGGAAGAGACGCGGTCGATCGAGCCGCACTACGCTTGCTGCACGTTTCGCGGCAGCGTGACGGCGCTTCGCGTGGGGGATGGCTCGCAGGTTTGGAAAACGTACACGATTGACGCGCCGAAGAAGACGGGGGTCAATAGCGCGGGCACGCAAAACTGGGGACCTTCGGGCGCGCCGGTGTGGTCCGCTCCCACGATTGATGCCAAGCGCGGCATGATGTATGTGACCACGGGCGACAACTATTCCTCTCCTTCGACGGTGACCAGCGATGCGGTGATGGCTCTGGATATTGCGACGGGGAAAATACGCTGGACGCAGCAGACGAATCCGAACGACGCGTACACGAGCGCCTGCCGTAACCATGGACCGAATTGCCCCACGGAAGACGGGCCGGATTATGATTTCGGCTCTTCGGCGCTGTTGCTCGCGTTGCCGGGCGGGAAAGATATCCTTGTGGCGGGACAGAAGTCGGGCATGGTGTATGGGCTCGATCCGGACGAGAAGGGCAAAATCCTGTGGCAGATGCGGGTGGGGCAGGGCGGCAAAAACGGAGGCGTGCAGTGGGGCATGGCCAGCGACGGCCAAGCCGTTTTCGTGGCGACTTCGGATTTGGCGGGCGTGCTCAACTCGGGCGGCGCGGTCGGCGGAGCCAAGTTCGATCCCGCCAAGGGCGGCGGGTTGACGGCGCTGCGTCCCGCGGACGGCGGAAAGATCTGGTTCGCGGCGCCGCGCCCGTGCGATCCGCCGCGCCCCGGTTGCAGCCCGGCGCAGTCGCAGGCGGTCACGGCCATTCCCGGAGTGGTTTTTTCGGGTTCGGTTGACGGACACCTGCGCGCGTTTGCGGCCGAAGACGGCAAGGTCCTTTGGGACTTCGACACGGCGAAATCCTATTCCGCCGTCAATAAAGTCGAAGCGAAGGGCGGTTCGCTCGACGGCGCGGGGCCGGTGATTGCCGGCGGCATGCTTTTCGTCAATTCCGGTTATCCTCGCAACGGCGGCATGCCCGGCAACGTGCTGCTGGCCTTTGCGCCGGAAGAATGAGGGCGTAGCGTATAATCGCGGGCGCGGCGCTCACGGCGCCGGTACTTCTTGGGCAGTGCCGCTACTTCGGGCGGAGGTTTGGAGGAACACGATGAGAAACAGGTCTGCGATTATTTTCATTCTGGCGTTTGGTTTCGGGATCCTTTCTCTACCACTGCTTGCACACCACGGTAACGCGGCGTACGACTATGAGAAGACCATTACGATAAAGGGCGTCGTAACGGCATGGGTTTTTGCCAATCCACATAGCCTGATGAAGATGGACGTGAGCGACGACAAGGGCGAAGTGCAGCATTGGATATTGGAAGGCACTCCGCCGTCCGTCTCCGACGCGGGATGGCATAAGACTAGAATTAAGGTCGGGGACATCGTCATGGTTGACGTGATGCCGCCCAAAAACGGCGCGCTGATCGGCCGAATCCGGCGGATTCTGTCGCCTGACGGGACAGTGTTACTGGATGCGCATTTGCCTTCTACCTTGAACGATGTGGCACCGCCGAAGAATGCGCCGAAGCCTACGGCCGATTCGAACTCGGATGGATCGCGATAGCGCGGAAGCCGGAATTTCAAAGCGGGCCGAGGTATTCCAAAAAATGTCGAAGCGACTGGCGGTCTTTACCATTGCAATAGTGTCAGCATTTATGTGGTCGGGCGTTTCGCGGGCGCAGACAGCGTCGAGTGGTCAGAGTGGCCAAGCCGGCAGACTCAGACGGGCGACGATAAATGGAAGACTGAAAAATGGAACACACCGTCGCCGCCTGAGTCGTACTGGGAGAAAATAAAGTCAGCGCCCGCTCCGAAACATGACATCTCGGGGATTTGGGATGCAGGAGGCGTTCCGCAGGGAGTTCAGCCAAACGGGGCGTACGAATATCCCGACGATCCAGAGCACGTTGGACATGACGTGCCTTACTCGGCTTTAGGGAAGGAAGCGCGCTCGAAGAACAAGCCGGGAACGGGAATGGGGCAATTCCCCGTAGCAGAAGTAAATGATCCAGTAGACTATTGTGACCCGGCGGGAATGCCGCGCAACGACCTTTTCGAATTCAGGACGGTCGAAATTCTTCAGAAGGCCGAACCAGGTAGTCGATCCTAAACCAAAATAACGATACCTGGCGCATCATCTGGACGGACGGGCGCAAGCTGCCCGAGGATGCCGCACCCAGGTGGAATGGATACGCGGTGGGCAAGTGGGTGGATGACTATACGTTTGTAGCGAACTACGTCGGAATGGATCCGAGAACCTGGCTGGATAATGTGGGCCGCCCGCACAGCGACGCTCTGAAGGTGGAGGAACGGTGGCACCGGGTGAACGCCGATACGCTGGAGCTGTCGGTGACGATCGACGACCCGAAATTTTATACGCAGCCCTGGAAGGCCATGGACCGATTCGTTCTCCACCGGCTGCCCGACAGCTACGACATCAGCGAGCGCATCTGCTCAGCGACGGAAATGGCGGAATATAACAAGGTGGTTGGCAAACCGGTCGACCCTTCAGGCGCGGACAACACAAACAAGTAGGTGCCCGTTTTTCTGTCCCCATTACTCCGCGATTTCGAGGTGGTGGCGTAAGCGAGGCGCCTGGGGCTTTTACTGGTCACCAGCGGCCTGGGCGGAGAAGTCTTTCGGGCCGCGCTCGGATTTATGCGCAGCACCGCTGGGCCAGGTGATCTCGAGGCCCATACCTCGCAAGAGCAAAATCTTGGAGTGCTTGACGACGCGAATGGCGAGCAGATTAGTTTCGCCGTGGTGGAGTTCCGCCAAGCCTTGCTTTTCCGTGCGCAAGGAATTGTCCGCTTTGTAGAGCGCGACACTGAGCTGGTGCTGGCCGGGGACAAGCGTGCAGGAAGCACGGAACAGCTCGCCTGCTTCGGCCACCGATGCCAGAGAAGTGCTGAAAATCAATTGATGGTCGGCAAATACAGAAAGCACTCCATCGGTTGATTGGGTGGCGATTTCGATAGTCAAGGGTACTGCGGCGATACTGGGCGACGAAACCGGCTGTTGCGCCGGTTGAGGAGCCGCGTTCGGTGGAGGCGCTGCCTCTGACTTCGCAGTGGTTGGATTTGGTTCAGGAGCCGCCAAGCGTCTTTTTACAATTCGCGGAGGCTTGGGCTGAGCCGGCTGGCGAGCAGTTTCCGGTTGCACCGCTGCCGCTTCCGCGTCCGCTGTCAGTTCGGGCGCTGACTGCGAGAGGTCTTGCGTATCGCGCCATAGAGGCAGGTCGGCGGGCGGCTTTGGGGCTGCGTACATCGCGACCGGGGCCGGCGGCAGCTCAAGATTGTGTTTATAGAAGCGTGCTGCGATCAGCGCGGATCCTACGAGAAGCAGCGCAGCCGCCGCTCCTGCGTAGCGCAAGGCCATCGTTAGAGAGCGATTTCCAGTTGGTCTGCGGCTTGCCAATTCCACGGTGTCGCGCGCCACAGATTCAAGCGCGGTCGACAATAGCTCGCCATTGTCGTAGCGGTCCTCCGGATTCCTGGCGAGACAGCTCACAACAATGTCGTCAAAGGCGCGCGGAAGCGCCGGATTGAGTTTTGACGGAGGCGTGATTTTGGCCTTCAGAATCTGGGCGCACACGGCCTCGACCGAATCGCTCTGGAAAGGCTTTTGCCCCGTGGCCAACTGGTAGAGCACGATTCCGAGCGAGAAGAGGTCCGACCTGCCGTCGGTCGGGTTGCCTTCGATCTGTTCGGGCGAAAGGTAGGCGGGGGTTCCGCGGAGGCCGCCATTTTGCGAGACGTGAGCGGCGAATCGGGCGATGCCGAAATCGGTGAGCATGACGCGCCCGTCCTGATTGATCATGATGTTCGCGGGTTTGATATCGCCGTGAACGATGCCCTGTTCGTGGGCATAAGCGAGCGCGCGGGCCAGAGCCGCGCCCCAACTGTAGGCTTGCTGGGGCTCGATTTTGCTGGACGCGATATACTGCTCGAGGGTCTGGCCGACGACGAATTCCATAACGAGATAGGGCGCTCCGGAGGTTTCGTCGATGCCCACGTCATGGAGTTTCACGATGCGGGGATGGGAAAGCTGGCCGACGATGCGGGCTTCGGCCATGAAACGCTCGCGCCAGGCAGGGTCGTCTAGGCCAGATTGCAGGGTTTTGATGGCCACAATGCGGCCGATCAGGGTGTCGCGCGCCTTGAAAACGGTGCTGCTGGCCCCCCGGCCGATCGGTTCCAAAACCTCGTAGCGTCCAAGTTGCATGCCAGATTCCCCTCAGCCCCTCCGGCGTAGTTCCGGACAAGTTCGACAATAAAGGCTGCCGTTGTTGTTGGGAATGGCCCACTGGTTTCAGCTTATAGTACTAGTCATCGTTTATATAAACTACTTGGTATCAATTAGATGGTACTATATGGTCCTGTCCTGCAGTGGAAACGTTTACATCAGCGTATGGCGGGCTACTTAGAGATCATCACGGACAGTGGGCTAATTAGTGATTAGTCACGAACAAGCCGGGGGCGTGAAGGAGTCAGCGACTCACTTGCCCTTCGACGTTGCATCGTGCTCGGTGATCTTCTTGTATTCGTCAGGTTCCTGGTTGAGGGTGCAGAAGACTTCCCCCCACTCGTCGTCGGGGGTCTGGGCAAGGGACCAGCGGCGAGGCGCCGATTTCCAAGGCTTGGCGAGCACCACGGGGTCCTCGATGGTGACCTGATAGATGAGGTAGTTCTTCGAAGTACGGGTGAAGCGCTCGACGACATGCTCTTTGTCACTCGGATACCATCCCGTGCCGGTTGCCCCGGTGATATTCCTGAGCCGCTCATCGATCGCGATCACGTCAACGACAAGCGTATCTCCCTCCCAATGAGCAGCCGAGTCGCCGTTGAAAGTTGGATCGGGGTCCTTGGGGTGGACACGCCCATTAAGGTAGATCATGCGAACGTCGAGCGGGTATTCATCCAGAACGACCAATCTTCCGGGGCTTTGGACTAATTCCATAGGGGCGTGCTGACTGATTTGCTCCAATGTTGTACTGGGAGTGCCGGGCTGATCACAAATGCCATAGGGAAGCGGCCTTGTGTATTTCGCGGCGAGACCGGGTTTGAAGGAAGGAGGCTCCTCGGGACTCGCCTTGGCGTCGAATTGCCTGAAGACGAGAGGGTCGACCGGGTAAGCAACCTGCAGCATCCTTCCCGCGCCGTTTGGATACCAACGTCCGGTGAGGTCAGGATGGCCGTCGGCCATACGGGGCGCGGGCCCGCCGGGCGGCAATTCATGCATCTGGTCAAAGCCCCCGGCCACCGGTCCGGGAACTTTTCCTCCGACTTTCGGTACATTCTGAGCGAAAGCGGGAGCGAAAACGATGCATATTGCGGCGAAGGTGAGTTCAGCGGTCGCAACGGAGTAGCGGAAACGTCGCTTCGTTCCTTTCATTTGCAATTTCTCCATTTTTCAGATGGACGTGCCGCCCCTGATGGCCTTATTCAGAAGTGAAGTTGCTCGGGAGTTAAACCTTCGACGTTCTGGCCAACGATGCGCAACACGCCGTCGGCCAGCTTGAGAAATTCCGCCGTGCCTCTGTAGTCTGTGCCACCAGCCTTTGTGGGACAGGCTCTTACAGCGATGGGCTTGCCCATATTGCTGAGAAAATCCTCGCGAGTGGTGCCGGACCTCTTCATGCCGAGTGGAGTGATCGTTTCCAGACTCCACGACACCGTTTTGCCGCTGGCGTCCTTCACGTCCATGTGAATATAGGCGTGCGGATTTTCCCAATCGAGACCGGTGAGCGTGCCCCGCAAATCCATGCACTTGGTTTTGTCGAACTCCACGGCGAATCCATGGTGCGCGAATGCGGGAAGCGCCGCGGCGAGAAGAGCCATCACAACAGCGGGGAGTTTGAGTCTCATCGAGATGCCTCCTCCGATAACGGATTCGGAAACGGATTCAGGCTCGAGCCGGGAGTGATTCCGGATTTCGTGTTGAACACGTGAATGTGGACCTTATACACCCAAGACTCTTTGGAGCGGAAGCAAATTGATTTTGTCGCGGCGGCGGGAGAACGTGAGGCCAAGTTCGCACTGACCTGCATGGACTGAAAGCGCCACGACAACGAGTCTCGGATGAGACAACAAGGTGTTTCCGGATGCGGAGGCAGCACCAAAGGGCCTATACTCCCGGGAGCAGCGTAGCCAGATTTTGAGGGGACGACAGATGCAGAAGCGGTGGAGGCGCGCGATATTCAGGAGTATCAAGGCAGTAGGGGCGAGTATCGGGGCGAGTGCCAAGGCCGTAACCCTATTTCTATGCATAGGCGCGGCGGCGACCGCGGGCCACGCGCAGGCTTACAAGGCGCCACGCACGGCGGACGGAAAGCCGGATTTAAATGGGATTTGGGAGGCCCTGAACACGGCAAATTGGGACCTTCAGGATCATGCGGCGAAGATGGGGCCGGTGGTAGCTCTGGGCGCGGCGTTCAGCGTTCCGGCGGGACGAGGCGTGGTCGAGGGCAACGAGATCCCGTACCTGCCGGAGGCGGCGGCAAAAAAGAAAGAGAATGCCGAGAAATGGCTGACTTCCGACCCGGAAATCAAATGTTATTTGCCGGGCGTGCCGCGCGCCACCTACATGCCGTATCCATTTCAGATCGTTCAGACGCCGCAGTACATCCTGATGGCCTACGAATTTGCGAGCGCGGCTCGAACCATATATATGGATAGCAAGCCGAAGAGTCCGAACGATACGTGGATGGGATGGTCGGTGGGCCATTGGGAGGGAGATACACTGGTCGTGGACGTAACGAGTTTCAATGACCAGACATGGTTTGACAGGGCCGGGAATTTCCATAGCGATGCCTTGCATGTGGTGGAACGCTACACGCGCGTCAGTCCGGACGCGCTCGATTACGAAGTGACGATCGAGGATCCCAAAGTGTTTTCGCGGCCGTGGAAGATGAGGATGCCGCTCTACCGGCGCCTGGAGAAAAACGCTCAACTTCTGGAATACAAGTGCGTGGAGTTCGCCGAAGAGCTTTTGTATGGGCCTTTGCGGAAGCAGCCGAGCAAGTGAGAAGGAGATTTCATCAATGCGCCAGCGATTTTTGAGTTCCACGGGCGTTATGGCAGTGGCGATAGCGATGGCGTTGATAGCGCCGCTACGCGTCGCAGGGCAGGATCAATCGGCGAAAAAGGCGACGCCCTCGAAGGCAACACCGGCGAAAGCGAGGGACGCTGCGACGGCGGGCACTGCGAAGAGTTGGACTCTGCCACGCACCGCGGATGGCCAGCCGGACCTGCAGGGAGTGTGGGACTACCGCACGCTCACGCCGCTCGAGCGACCGAAAGAACTGGGAACGAAGGCGTTTTTCACCGAGGCGGAAGCCGCGGAGTATGAAAAGAAGGAAAACGAACGCCAGAATCGCGACCTGATCGATCCCGAGCAGGGCGGTTTATTTTACCCGCCGGGCGGCGTCGTGCCTTACAACGAGTTTTGGTATGACCGGGGCAACAAGGTCGCGGGAACAAAGCGCACGTCGTTGATTATCGATCCGCCGGACGGCCGGCTTCCGGCATGGACACCGGAGGGGCAGAAAAAAGCGGACCTCCGCGCGATCGCGCAGCGCAACGATCAGATGGGACATCCCAAGGCCGATTCGTGGGAGGACCGGCCGTTGCAGGAGCGCTGCCTCGTGGGCCTCAACGCGGGGCCGCCGATGATTCCAGGCGCCTACAACAATAACGTGCAGCTCTTTGAGGCTCCGGGATACGTGATGATTCTCAACGAAATGGTGCACAGCGTGCGCGTGGTGCGTCTGGACGGGCGTCCGCATGGGACCATTCGCCAGTGGCAGGGAGATTCGGTGGGGCACTGGGAGGGCGATACTCTCGTCGTGGATACGATCAATTTCAAACGCGAGACCAGCCTGGACGGGTCGAGCGAGAATACCCATCTTGTCGAACGCTTCACGCGCGTCGATGCGAACACGCTGCTATACGAATTCACGGTTGACGATCCAACGATATGGACGCGGCCGTGGACGGCAGTGGTTCCGATGACGAAGAGCGACGAGCCGATTTACGAATACGCGTGCCACGAGGGGAATTACGCGATGAGTGGCATCCTCGCCGGCGCGCGCGCGGCAGAGAAGGCCGCGGCAGACGGACCGAAGTGAGCCCGGCGCTCTCGAGCTGACGAATAAGGAATTGAACAGAGAGCGCAGAGAGACGAAGTCCACACAGAAAACGCGGCTTCCCTGCGGAGAGCCTCAAGAAGCGGCAGTCTACCGCTCAACTCCACTGAGCTTCGATTCACTCCAACCAGACGCGCGAATCCGATGATCCGCTTGGCGGGTGGCGGATAAGCGCATCCAGCTTTTTGGACTGCGACACTTCAGATGCCGGACAGGCATAGATCGGGGTGCGTCCACGATGGGCCGATCGTTAAAAACGGCCCATCGTGGAATGCCTCGTGTTACTTGATCGTGTAGGTGTACGGGAAGGCGGCCAGCTCATCGCCTGTGCCCTGGCCATATGGCGGCACGAATGAAACAAAGTCATCGAGGTAGAGGGTGCCCGTGACTACGGTGCCGGAAGCACCGGACGGCGTGATCGTCACGCTGATAGTGCCCGTCTGTCCTGGGTTGAGGACCAGCGGTGAGAAGGTCGCCGCCGGGTTGATGAATAAGAGCCACAAGTCGCCCGTTGTAGATGACACGGTCTGGTCAAATCCCTTGGTCTGCACGGTCATAGAAACCGTGGCAGAACCGGAGGGCGCGGAAGGCGGGTTTAACGTGAAAGCGTAGGGACCGCACTCGGTGGGCGCGGCGTACCAAAAACCTGCAGGGACCTCGCCGCCCGGCGGGGTGTAAGAAGCTGACTCTGAGGTGGCACAGTGCGCCGTGTGGGAACTGGGCAGATCGGGGTCGCCAGGGTTCGGGCCGAAGTCAAACATCGCGGGAAGGGTCGAGACCTCCGAAACGGAGACGCTTGAGGTTTGGGTCGGCACGAACCAAGTCGGGAACGCGCCTGTCATCGGCAGGGCGACCGTGGTTGGCGTTAACCCCGTCAGCAAGAGGCTCTGGGTAGCGTCGAAGCGCGGGTCGACGAAGAAGGCCTCCGGAGCCGCGCCGTTGTTGGTGATCGTCACCAGGGCGACCACGGGGCTGCCCGCCGCCAGCTTCTGTTTCGTGCTGTCCGGCAGCCCGGAGACGCTGGCGCTGACATCGTTAAACTGAATATTGCCACTAAATGGCTGCGAGATCTCATTCCCAACGACCGGCTCGGCGAAGTCGACGATCAGGGTCCAGGTTCCGGGAACGGGGTTGAGGGTGTAGGCGTCAGCGAAAGGCTGTCGGTTCCGTTGCCGGTCCCGATGAGTGAATTCTGACCGTAGCCGAGAGTGTCGCCGTCGGGGCTGATCAAGTACGCGCCGACTGGATCCCGCGCGTCGTTAGTAAGCGATACATTAGCGGTGATGTTGCTTACGCCCTTAGGGACATTGAATTCGTAGTACTGTTGCTGTCCCTCGCCGGGGCCACGTCCATTGCCGCCGGTCAGCACGCCGTGGAACTTACCGCCACCCTTGTCCACGTCCACCATGCTGCGAAGGGTTACCGGGATGGAGGTGGTTCCGGCGAAACCAAGGTCCGAAGCCAGCACAATCGAACCAGCGGCGTCACCCGGCGATGACGGCGTCGTCGCGGAGACTTTCACGATCTGACTCTCGCCGGGAGCCAGGAAGAAGCTCTCTGGCTCGACGGAGCCGAATGGAACGAACTGCTCGGTTTCCACCTGCCAGGGGACGGTCCCGTTTGTCCCGCCAAGGGAGGCCACATCGCCGAAGATGATACCGGTCCAGGTCCCAGGGGCGGGGAATCTCACGTCCACATTGCCAAAATTGCCGGGTCCCTGGGGCAGTGAGTGCGCGGCAAACCGGCCCTGCGGATCGACCAGGATGAGCCGGACGCGGGAATTGAGGCCGGTATTGCAGGCCTGTTGGAGGCAGTAGATGGGATTGCCCGGCCAGGCGATCGAGCCATTCAGCCGGCCTGCGGACGGCGGAACATTGAAGTTGAAGACGGCATAGTTATTCTGGAGGCCCTGGTAGTTTGCGAATTGCGGGCTGGTGGAATCGTTCAGGGTCACGCTGCCGGTTTGTACGTTTTGGTTGTGGCCGATGGCGCGGCCTGTGAGGTTCACGAACTGGGGGAGTGAGCCGCTGTTGGTGACGGTGACGTCCCAGTTCTCGCGAGAGCCGGGAAGATCGACCGCGTTCAGCTGATTGGCAGAAAGCAACAAAGTATTGTCGTGCGCGTGGGGGGCATCGTCGTCGCGCGTGTTGATGGATTCGGCTAGCAGGACAGCCTTATAGGAGTTCAGCAGTCCGGCACCCTGTTCGGTGGCCGGGGCGCCGAGATCGGTTGCTGTGCTGAGCAGGATCTGCTTGACCAGCGCCGGCGACGGGCTTTGACCGCCGTGAGCCTTGCGGTAGGCCTCAATGACCAGCGCAGCAGCGCCGGCCACGAATGGAGACGACTCACTGGTGCCACCGGCCTCCTCGATGTCCGAGGGCTGACCTTTGAAGTTTACGCACTGTACGAATACCGATGGGTTGGCGTCGCAAGATGCGAAGCTCAGGTCGCCTGGGGCAACCAGGTCGACCGTGCGGCCCGTCTCGTTGAATCCGCCGGAGCTCAGCGAGCTGATGTTGTCGTCCAGCCAGCCGGTGGTGGCGAAATAACGGGCGGCGGCATAGTTGGTCTGTGCGTAGAAGCGAAAGTCCGTGGACCCGCCGACCGAGATCACGAGCGGGTCGGTGGCAGGGGAGCCAATTGTATTGGTGAATCCAGCATCGCCGCTGGAGACGCTGACTACTACGCCAGCCGCTACGGCGGCGTCGTTGAATTGCTTGGTGACGTCCAGCGCAGTGATATCGGGGAAGGGGTTGGAGCCGAAGGATTCGTTGATCACGTTGACGCCGGTCGGTCTCGACAGCGTATTCGATGGCCTGAAGGAAGTTCGATGTGGTGGTGTCTTCGATATGACCCGAACACGTCGAGCCCACGAGGCCGGCACCGGGAGCCACGCCCTCGATGCGGATATTGCAGGCGGAGGGATCGGGCTGAGCGCTGAAGCCGTTGACGTTGTAGACGTGGATGCCCTGGCCGGCAATGGTATTGGAGTCGAGGAAGGCTTCGTCGCCGCCGGTAATCTGGCCGGGACCGTCGCCGGAGAAGTCCTGATAGTCAACGAAAGCCGAAGTGCCGTCCTTGCGGATGAAATTAATGTTATTGGGATCGACGCCGTCAGCGATCCAAGCGACCTTCACGCCTTTGCCGGTGATGCCCAGCGAGCGGGCGGTGGGGACACTCGGGTCGTCCGAATCCGTGAAAGTGAGGGAGAGGCCTTCGGGATCGAGTTGCACCTGGCCGTTAGGGCCGCAGGCTCCGGGGATGACATTTGGAGTCAGCGACGTGGTACGGCCCGGGCCTGCAGCCGAAGTAGGCGCGGCGGGCCGAAGGCGCGCGGATGGTTACGTCCGGGACGACCTGCGCGACGGCGGGGTGGTTCTGCAGCCTGGTTACGTAGTCCTTGGACACGGTGGCCGAGAACGCATTGATGAGCCGGAAGCTTTTGACGTTGGCGGCGTGCACCTGGCGGAGCTCATTCATTAAGGGCGCCTGCTCGGCGGCTATCGTATCCAAGCGGCCGGCCGCTGCGCCGCTTCCGGCGGGCGCAGGAGCGTGCTGGCTCTTCAAGATCACGATGACATGCTGGTCCGCATTCTGCGAAAGCCGGGCGGCGTCCGCGTCTGACAACTGGGCGCGAGCCGGCACGGCCCAGACAGCGGCGATGGCGAGCGCGCCGAGCGCCAAAAAGACTCTCCATGATTTCGGCGTTTATGTTCGTCGTTTTCACCGCACTTGCCAAAGCCGGACACAACCACTTTGGAAGCTGCATAAAAGGAGTCTCCTTTGCTGTGCGGGATAGCCGGTCTGAGCCGCGCGTCATCTTGTCCGGAAGCCCCCCGTGGCGTTAACCGGCAATCCTCCAGCGGCTTTCTGGGAATGGGCGCAAAAACACAGGCAATCCAAGCACCACGTTCGCACGCTGAAAAAACAGGACTTGGCAAGCCCTGGTCGCAAAACCTTGCACTTTATCGGCAGAAGAGTGTCGCTGCCCCTCGTGCGAAGCCCACGCAAGGAAGAAAATGACTTTCGCGCGAACAGGTCGAATGGCGTCTCGACGGACAGAGGCGTTTGAGAGAAAGCCGCTAGCGCGGCAGGCGCCTGACGTGCTAATCTCCCCAGCCGAAAGTCGCACCTCGATCGATTCCGGGAAAGTTATTTTTTGAAAGGAGCGAACGTAATGGAGCCAACGAAATCCGGGCCGACCAAAGCGAATCTGCCGAGCGAGGCCATAGAACTCTACAATCTTTTTATTCATGGCGTGATCAGCCGCCGCGCCTTCCTGAACGGGGTGCAGAAGTTTGCCGTCGGGGGCCTGACGGCGGCAATGATTATCGATGGGTTAATGCCGAGGTACGCCGAGGCGCAGCAGGTGGCCAAGAACGATGATCGTATCAAGGCCAGCTACGAGACGATTTCATCGCCGCAAGGGACTGGAAAGATCAAGGGCTATTTCGTGCGGCCGATCAGCGCCGACACGCGGGACGCGATGCCGACAAAGCTGCCCGGCATCATCGTCATCCACGAAAATCGCGGCCTGAATCCGCATATCGAAGACGTCGCGCGGCGGCTGGCGCTTGCGAACTTCATGGCGTTTGCGCCGGACGGGCTGACCTCGCTAGGCGGCTTTCCCGGAGATGACTACAACGGCGGGCAGCTCTTCATGAAAGTCGATGGCAAAAAGATGTTCGAAGATTTCGTGGCCTGCGCGATGTGGCTCAAAGGGCGTTCCGACTGCACGGGCAAGATCGGCATCACCGGTTTCTGCTTCGGCGGAAGCGTATCCAATAACATGGCTACGAGGCTGGGAGCCGATCTGAGCGCCGCGGCGCCATTCTACGGCGGGCCGCCGATGGACGCGGATATTCCCAAGATCAAGGCGGCGATTCTTGTCCATCACGGGGCACTCGACACGCGGCTGGCGTCGACATGGCCGGCATACGACAAGGCGCTGACCGCCGTCAACGTTCCGCATGAAGGCTACATCTATCCGAACGCAGTGCACGGCTTCAATTGCGATGCGACTCCGGACCGTTACAACAAAGAGGCGGCCGACCTGGCTTGGGGACGCACCATCGGCTGGTTCAACAAATACGTGCGCAGCGCCACTTAGGCGAAGCGCGGCGTAAGGCTAGTAGAAAGGGCGCGACGAGAGTCGCGCCCTTGTATTTTTAGGCTTGGCAGCGGCAGTGGGCGGAATCGAGCAGCGCGTGCCCCAGTGCGGGTGTTATTTCGGACGGCCCATGTAGCCCTGAGCGATCATGTCGATTTTGTAAATCGCCTTGGCGTTGTTCCGCACGCCCTCGGGCGTTCTGTATTCGGTGCCGTCGGGGTTGGACATGCCGGCGCCCTTGGCGTAAAGCACTTTCTTGTTGGGGCCAGCGAAGGCTACGCTCGAGGCGGACCTTGGCAACGGGATTACACCGAGGAATTTTCCTTCCGCACTGAACACCTGAATGCCGGGGTCTCCGGAGGTGACGTAAAGACGTCCCTCGGAGTCGATAGCCGTGCCGTCGCCGGCACCGCCGGCTTCGAGCGTGGCGAAGTCGCGCTTATTTGTGGTCGTGCCGTCCGGTTGGATATCCCAGGCGACCAGCTTCTTCACATCGGTGACGTATAGAGTTTTTTCGTCGCGGCTGAGCATCATGCCGTTGGTGCGGACTTCCTTGCCGGCCACGAGGCTGACTTTGCCCTTGGCATCGACGAAGTAGGTGCCAAAGTCATCGGAGAAATAGACGCCACCCTTGGAATCGCAAACGAGTTCGCCCATGCGCCAGAACGTTTTGCCGTTGTACTCATGCGCCAGAACCTGCCACTTCGGCGCAAGCACGACCAGATCCGCCGATTCGTGACATTGATCGGGATGGCCGCCGGGATCCGAGCAAGTTCTCTCCACACCAATGAGGCGCTTCTTATAATCGATTCCCAAAGCTCCGGTACCGTGCGTGTCCCTCACAAAGATGGAGAATTTGTCATTCTTGTCCAGGCGGCCCACGGTGCTGGGCTGTTCCTGCGCGAAATAGATGCCGCCATCGGGGGCACCGACGAGGCCGTCGGCATTATCGGGCCCTTGCCAGACGAGCTTCCATTTGAGGCCGCCTGCAATGACTCCGGGGATTTCCGTGGTGGTCACATCCTTGGCAGGCGTTGGTTGGCGGAATTCCCCGCCTCCGCCTCCGGCATTACGTTGCTGCTGTTGCGCGACGGCGATCGTGCTCAGCGCAAGAGCCGATCCCAGGAAACAGCAGGCAATCGCGCATGTTGCTTTCAGATTCATAAGCCCTCCAAATGGCCTGGCCGCGAGCTCAGGCAGGAATGGAATCCGCGTTTGCTTGCGGCAGGCGGCAGTATATACCGGAGCACGTGACGGCAGCGAATGCAACAAAGAGGACAACCATCTGGAGCCGACCGAGAATACGCGGGCAAAAGCAGAATGCGCAGGTCTGCTGAGGCGCTTCCGCAAATCAGCCGCTCGAATTATTGCTGCGGGCTGGCCGGGGCATTGGCGTTCGAAGCGGCGTCCGGCGAAGTCAGGCTGATATCCGCGACGTTGAGACCGCCGGTCGCCGAGCGCAGCGTGACTTTCTCGACCTTGGCCTGTACGCCATCGAACATAAGGATGAACCGCGCGGTCTTGCCATAGTCAATATCGAGTTGCTGGCGCTGATCTCCATCAATATTCAGGAAAAATCCGTCCGTGCGCTGGTGACGATCGCCTCGATCATCCACAATGAAGGCATCCTTCCAAATGTCGGCGCTATGCACCAGGGTGTCCTGCTGGTTCTGATTGGTCAGTTCGGCTACGCAGGCCACTGTTGCTCTTGCCGCCCGCAGCCATACACGATGAGGCTCGTATTTCCAGATCGCGCCTCACCCAATGCACCAGCCGGAAGGCCGCTTGGAGTACTCTTTGCCGGCGCTGTTCGAGATGCGGGCTGCGCTCCGGGACCCGCTGTCGATCGCGCTGCATTTCCGCCTGCAGTGGGGCTGTTGGTAGAATTCTTTCCGAAAATAGCCGCCAGCGTGGTGGCGAGTTGAGCAGCGGGGCTCTGGTTTGCCGCGCCGTTAGAGCCGCCTGAAGCGTTAGCTCCGGTTCCCGTTGACTTGGCTTGGCCAGCTTTCCGCGCCAGCGGCTCCCGCTCCTGCGCCCGCACTGCTCCCGTTAGCGTTGTTCGAGCTTCCGTTGGTGCCAAAAATGTCGTCAAGAGCGGTGGCCACCCCGGAGGCCTTGTTGTTATTTTGCGCGTCTGCCGCTGCAGGTTGGCCCTGCGGCGTCTTTGGCGCCGGTGAGGAGTGGCGTGCTTCCCGAAGCGTTCTTGGTTGCATTTACGCGCCGCAGCCGCTGCAGAAGCCTGCAGAGCAGTTTCCGTCAAGCCGGTTAGCTCGACATTCTTGCTAACCTTGCGCAATGCTGTGGCCTGCGTATTGATCCAGTTCTGAGCAATGGCTGCGTTATTTGTTGGAGAGCACAGAACGTTGCCTTGGTAGGAGAAGCGCTGGACAAGGAACTGCGCGAACCCGGATCGAAAAGGCAGCATGGCCGTGGCTGGTCCTAACAGCACGCCGCTGAAATAGACGGTGGGCAGGTTGGCCTGCGAATAGCAAACGAAGTAAAACTGCGGCGGCGCTGCCTGGCCTGAAAGAAGGGCTGGGCAGAGCGCTAGAAAAAAGGCTACCGTGATTTGGGCGCTTCGACGAAGCATGCAGCCCTCCTCGTCTCGGGGCGCTAGCATCCCAGAAATGGGCACCACTATACGCCCCGTTTCTTTTTACCGTCAATTTAAGTAACGATCGTGTACCGCCAAATTTTGGATGGAACAGGCGGAGGCAAAGTTCGCGCAATTCCGTTTTCCGGCCACGAGCAAATGATTGATTTTTGAAATTAGCCTTCGTGACCATCCCTCTTTGAGCTGAAAGTCCGCAAATGTGCCTCCACTCCTTAAAGCGAGAACGGAGGGCGGATTGGCTCACGCGTCGGGTGCAAATGCTGGAATGGGGTGAAGTCCTTTAAATCAGGGGCCGATCGATCAGGATTCTGCAATAAGCGACTACGCAACTAGCGCGCGGCTTTAAAGCTTGAGGAAGGCGAGCCAGGGGAGTTCAATCAGGATATAAGCGGCGAAAAAGAGAAGGCCCAGTAGAAAGCCCAAGATCCAGAAATCTTTGCCCTTGATATAGCCGCAGCCGTAGTAGATCGGGGATGGCCCTGTGCCATAGGGCGTGAGAATGCCCATGAGACCGAGCAAATAGCAAAGCAGGAGCGTCCAGCCCGTGCGAGAGATGCCCGGAATGGCGATCGCGACAACGAGGAAGATTTGAAATAAGGCGCTGACGTGCGCGGTGACGCTGGCAAAGAGATAGTGCAGCAGGAAAAACGCCCCCAGCAGAAGCGCGGCGGTCATGATGGCGCCGTGATGCGAGAGCGCCGGCGCCAGAGACTGCGCCATCCAATCGACAAATTTGGTTTCGGCGAGCCCGCCGGCGAGCGTAACCAGCGTGGCGAACCAGACCAGCACATTCCAGGCGTGCGTGTCCGTGAGGATGTCGTTCCAGCTGACCACGCGGAGGATAACCATGAGCACCACGACCAGCAAGGCGGCCACGGTCGCGTCAATATATTTTGCGCCGGCAATCCACAGGACCAGCGCGAGGAAAACGAGAGCGAGCAGGGTAAGCTCTTTGCGCGTGACCGGGCCCATGGTGCGCAGTTCCGCGGCGGCCCAGCGCGGCGCTTCGGGGGCTTCGCGAATTTCCGGCGGATAGATTTTGTAGAGCAGCGCCGGAACCGTGGCGAGCAGGAGGAAGCCGGCGGGGGCGAAGCCGCGGAACCAATCGGTCCAGGAGAGGGTGACGTGGATAGTGCGCGCGGCCAAATCGGCGGCGAGGACGTTGGGAGCAATGGCCGTGAGGAACATGCTGCTGGTGACGCAGGTGGCGGCGAGGGCCGTGTACATCAGATAGGCGCCAATTTTGCGCGCGCTCTCGTCGTTGGGAAGCGATCCGTATAACTCGGGAATGTTGCGGATGATGGGGAAGATTGTGCCGCCGCTGCGCGCGGTGTTCGAAGGCATGAACGGCGCAAGGGCCAGATCAGCCAGGGCGACGGCATAGCCGAGGCCCAAGGTTCGCCGGCCCATGGCGCGGATCAGCATCAAGGCAATGCGTTTGCCGAGACCGGTCTTCGAGTAGCCGATCGAAAAGATGAAGGCCGCAAAGACGAGCCAGACGGTTCCGTTGGCGAAGCCGCTAAGCGCCCAGAGCGCGGACTGTGGAGGCGGAGGCATATACGAGACGGAAGGTGGCGGCGACTACAATGCCGACGAGGCCGAGCGCCGCGGCAGGGATCGGTTCGGTAATGATGCCGACAATAACGGCGGCGAAGAGCGCGAAGTAATGCCACGCATTCGGCGCGAGCCCGTGAGGCGCCGGGGGAAGCGCGATGGCGATGCCAACGGCAAGCGGCAGCGCAGCGCGGAAGAACGCGCGCCGCTGGCGTATTTGCAGCGCAGGGGGCGGCTTCGTCGTACTGGCCAAGTTGCCTCGTGGAAGTTAGAAGACGGCCAAGGGATTCAGTGGCGAGCCTGTGCCGCCTTCGACGGGGAGCGGCGCAAACGTGAGCATGAACTCATAGCGCTTGAGGCGGCGGGCCGTCTCGACGGCGCGCTCGAGATCGAGGTTTTCGACGATGCCGACGCCCATCCAGTTGAGCACGGCCTGGTGAATCGGGTTGACAGGAATACCCTGAGCTTCGCCCCATCCGGGCCTCGGCGACCAATCGATATTGAAGTCGTGGCCGACGAAGGCGACCTGGCGTTCCTTGATCAGTCGGAATGACATCGGCAAAATAGCCGGGGATAGCGCTTGGCTCGGGACCCTTTGCGGCGCGGCGCTTCCAGCGTCCCACGTAGAGCATAATCACGTCGCCGGGGCCGGCCTTGACTCCGGATTTTTTCTCCCAGGCTTCGAGATCGGCGCGAGTGATCGGCGTGCCGGGCTCGATCCAGTCGACGCCTTTGAGTTGGGGGATATCGTAGAGGACGGCGCGAGTGATGACGCCGTCGCGCCAGGACATGATGTCGTCTTTTTTGCAGCCGGTTTGGGGCGTGATGTTATCGGCGACGGAGTAGCCGTTGTACATTTTGCCTTCGAGAAAGAAATGGCAGAAGGCATCCATGTGCGCGAGCGCGAGGCCGTGGTAGCTGACTTCATAGCGATCGATGGTGTTGAAGGGGCCGATATTCTCCGTGACGCGATGAAAGACGCTGCCTGCGGGAACTTCGGGGTCGATTTTTTGCGGCACGGCGTGGGCCAGCGAGATGACGATCCCATTTTTGACCAGCTTTATCGCGCTCAGACTTTTGTCCGCGGTGATCAGGTTCGAAACGCCGCGCTGGTCGTCGGCTCCCCAGCGGCCCCAGTTTTTATATTCGTTGCGCCATTTGAGGTAATCCGCAGGGGTGACGGTGGCGGAAGTCTGATTTTGGGCCGGGGCCGGCGGCAGGAAAATCGCGAGCAGGCCGGCGATGAGCAGTCCGAGCACTAACGACAATTCGATGCGATGACGCATGATGTCCTCCACTTCGAGTGGCGATTCTTGAGGCCGAACCCGGGAATGTAACACAGAGGCACGGCGAAGCCGAGGCAGAGGGAGGCAAACCGCAGCGCGGCACAAGCCGTACCGTTGACGCAAGGAGCGCGGGGAGCAAAACGGGCTGGCAAGAAAAGGCGGGCGGCGCTAGAATCCGGGCCATTATGAGCCAATCCAAAACCGAATTCGCAAGCACCGCCCGCCGCGAATTTCTGAAGTTTCTAGCCGCCAGCCCTTACGTCGCCGCGCTCGGCGGCGTGACCGCCTTTCTCGAGCGAAACGGCTTCGCGCAAACCGCGCGGCCGGCGGCCGACGTTATCGCCAGCCCGGCCGAGGCGCTGAATGTTTTCGACTTCGAGGAGGCCGCGCACCGCAAGGTGCAGCCGGGCCATTGGGCCTACATGGCGAGCGGCGTCGATGACGACGCTACGCTGCGAGCCAATCGCGACGGCTTCAAGCATATCGAACTGCGGCCGCGGCGGCTGCGCGACGCGACGAAAGTGGATATGCGCGTCGAACTTTTTGGCACCACTTACAACAGCCCGATTTTTCTGTGTCCGACGGGGGGCGAAAAATCGTTCTTTCCCGAAGGCGAACTGGCCGTGGCGCGCGCCGCGAAGGCGCACGGGACGCTGCAAGTGCTCTCCACCATGACCTCGGTGGCGGTGGAAGACGTGAACAAGGAGCTCGGCCGGCCGGTTTGGCAGCAAATCTATGCGCCGAGTACATGGGAGGCGTGCCACGCGCTTTTGCAGCGCGTGCAGGACGCAGGCGTCTCGGTGATCGCGCTCACGGTGGATAACACCACCGGGCGCAATAGCGAGACGTTTTTGCGGACGCGGCCGAAAGATTTGACCCAGTGCAAAACGTGCCACGAGGAAGGCGCCGGTCCCAGCATCAAGGAGCGGCCGATGTTCAACGGCATCAACATGACCGGCGTGCGCGCGCCGAATCCGGCGATGGATTGGGCCTTTGCCGATCAGATTCGCAAATTCTGGAAAGGGAAATTCCTGATCAAGGGCGTGGACACGCGCGAGGACACGAAGATGTGCATCGAGCACGGCATCGACGGCATCCTGGTGTCAAACCACGGCGGGCGCGCAACCGAAACGCTGCGTGCCACCGTCGAAGCGCTGCCGGAGGTGGCGGCCGAAGCCGGCAACCGCATTCCGATCTTTGTGGATGGCGGGTTCCGTCGCGGCACGGATGTTTTCAAGGCGCTGGCGCTGGGCGCAAAGGCTGTCGGAATCGGGCGGCCCTTTCTGTGGGGCTTGGGCGCTTTCGGTCAGGCCGGCGTGGATCGCGTGGTGGAAATCATGCAGGGCGAACTGAAGTTGGCGATGGGCAATTGCGGCACGCGCACCGTGGCGGACATCACACGCGAATACATTGCCACACCTGATTGGAAGACGTAGAGGCTTTAAAAAGCCGCCCCCGAGGGCGATGTAGCAGCGTCTTCGATCATGAGAAGAACCTCTTTGCGGTCCGCTGTAGTCGGCTGCGCGGGACGAATATCATGGAGCATCGTCGGAAGCACCGCGTGCGCGGACAAGCCGAAGTATTCGCCCACCCAGATCATCGGCTGATATTCGAAGATCTCCACCTTGGTTGCCGAATCTCCCGCGGGTTCGAAATGAATCAGGAAGCTGCAGCGGAATTTCGCCCGGTGCCCCTGGTAGAAGTATTCGGATTGCCAGAAGTAATCGCCGCTCGGCTCGTATAGATAAAGGTCATGGGTGCGCAACTCGGCGGGAATGCGGACGTATCGCTCGACAAAAATATCAACTCCTCTGTCGAGGAGAATCTCCTGGTCCGATGGAAAAAGAGGGTGCCGCGGGTCGTTTTTGTGGAAGAGGTAAAACTCGCTCCATTTGCTCCCATACGGAAACTTGTTTCGGATCCCGCCGCTGCGATTGGACACGTCAAGATCCACCCACTCATTGAACGCACCGCCGACCGCCGCAACGGCTGCATTGAGATCGCCGGGCAATATTGCGGCCACGCTCTCCGGCGCCGGCCCTTGTTTTTCAATTCGCTTGAATCTGGGATATTCCGCAAGCGTGACGAGCGACACGACAAGCAGCACGAACAGTGAAACGACGATTGGCCTATGTTTCATGGGTTACAGGAAGCGGAAGGGCTCTGCGCGCGTTCGAATCCGCTCGATACAAAAGAAAGGCTCATATCCGGAAGGAGATTTATATCTCGATAAAATGCGCTCTGGTCCCGAGCTGATGCTTGATTTATTTCTTCGATTTTGAGTCGTCGGCGCGGCGCGCCATCTCATCGGCCAGATACAGCAAGAGGGAACGCTCGGATTCATCCATCTGGCCCAGAAGGCGGCGGAATCTCTTGAGCATTTTCTTTTCGTCGCCCTGAGCGCCCCAGAGCCCTCCGCTTTCGTTCACGGGAACGAGCGGGGGCCGTCCTTTGCCTTCATAAAAGAAGCGATAAATAGGGACTTCGAGGCCCCGCGCGAATTTCTCCAGGGTCTCGATGGCGGGCACGGTGTAGCCATTCTCTACGCGCCAGATATAGGTACGCTGCAAGCCCGTGCGTTCCTGCAGGTCGCCTCGCGTTAGCTTCTTTTCTTCGCGCAATGCGCGAATGCGTTCGCCCACGATCATGTTCGTGTTCGCGATTATTCCAGACGCTTACCCATCGCACAAGCGTTCCACGCGGACCATGATGGGCGTCTCGCGCTGCGGCAAACGTCGCCGAGCGGATGTGCTTTCGCCGCTCCAAAAAGTCCAACGTCATTGACGGCCTTCTGCCGTGGAGGTTTTTTTCCTCCGGGCTCAGAGGATCGCGCCGAGAATTCACAGCGGCTTTACCGAATTGCAACATCCAGCCGTTATCTATGTCCGCCCGCCGCGAAAGACACGTCGTCCCCGTGTGCGTTCGCGCGGAACACCAGAGGGTCTCATCAGGAGGATTTCGATAATGGTAAGGAAAGCTGTGCTCGGTTTTGCCGGCGCCATGCTCTTGGCAACGGCTTTCGTTCCGGCGTTATTCTCGCAAGATCGCGGCGACAGCCGCGTTCGCCACGTGCTGCTCATCAGCATCGACGGCATCCACGCCGTCGATTACCTGAACTGCTCGCAGGGCATCAAAGGCGTCAATGGAGGCTCGCCCTATTGCCCGCAACTCGCCGCACTCGGTGAAAGCGGCGTGAACTACACGCGCACGACCACCTCGCGTCCCTCCGATTCGTTCCCCGGCCTGATGGCCCTGGTGACCGGTGGCACGCCGAAAACGGTGGGCGCATTCTACGACGTGGCCTACGATCGCGTCTTGGCGCCGCCGATAAACGCCACCGGCAACGGCCTCCCCGGCGCTGGCCCCGGAGGTTGCACTGTCGGCCATGCCATCGGAACGCAGACCGAATACGAAGAAGGCGTCGAATTCAACCAGCACCAGGTGAATGGCGGCGGTCCCTACGCCACGTTCGACGGCGGCACGAAATCCATCGATCCCCCGAAGCTGGAACGCGATCCCTTCAATGGCTGCAATCCGGTTTATCCCTGGAACTTCGTCCGCACCAATACGATCTACGGCGTGATCCACGCCGCCGGCGGCTACACGGCGTGGTCAGACAAGCACCCCGTTTATGCCTCCGTTTCTGGACCGACCGGAACAAACATCCCCAGCAACATAGACGATTACTATGCGCCGGAAGTGAATTCCGACATCGTGGAGATCCCGGGCTTCCACACGGTCACCGGCGACGATTGCTCGAAACTTAGTTTCGCCGCGGGCGATGACTGGACCACCCACTTCGACTCGATCAGGTGCTATGACCAGCTGAAGGTCAACGCGATCGTCAACGAGATCAAGGGCAAGAACCACCTTGGCACCAGCAATGCTCCCGTGCCCGCGATTTTGGGTATGAATTTCCAGGCCGTCAGCGTCGGGCAGAAGCTGATCAACGGAGGAGTGAAAGGCGGATACACGGATGCCGCAGGCACTCCGACGCCAGCATGTTAGGCGAGATCGAATTCGCGGATGCGGCTATCGGGCAGATGGTCAAGGCGCTCCACGATCAGGGCCTGCTCCATTCTACCGCCATCATCATCACCGCCAAGCACGGCCAATCGCCCATCGACACCAACCGCTTCTTCCCCATTCCCGGAAGCTCCGGAACGAACGGCATGCTGCCCTCCGAGGTCATTTCAGCCTTTCTCCCCGCGGTGTACACCAATCCTAGTAACGGCCTTGGCCTCGCCGAGGACGACATCTCCCAGATCTGGCTGACGAATCCAGCCGACACCGTGGCTGCGGTCAATCTCTTGGAGACAACCGACGAACGCACACGACACTGATGACAACGCAGTCGGGCTCGGGCAAATCTACTTCGGCGGTTCGCTCGAGACCATGTTCAACAAACCCGGCGTTCCCACGGACCTGGACCCCTGCTGCCATGTCCCCGAACCGGGCCAACTCGACCCGCGCACACCCGACATCGTCGTGATACCCAACGTGGGCGTGGTCTACACGGGAAGCACCAAAAAACAATCCGAACATGGTGGCTTCGCTTAGGACGATACCAACGTGATGCTGCTGGTATCCAATCCCTCCATTAAGCCGCGCACCGACACCAGCTTTGTGGAAACCGATCAGGTGGCGCCCACCATCCTGAAACTGCTCGGCCTCAATCCGGCCGCTCTCGACGCCGTCAGGATCGAAGGCACGCCCGTCCTCCCCGGATTCTCCGGTGGAGACACCGACAGCCACTAAGAGCTGAAACCGTCACGGAGGCCACTGAGGCACTGAGATCACAGAGAAAGCGCCAAATGTTGACCGGGCTTTCTCTGTGCACTCTGTGTCTCGGTGCTCCTCTGTGCGAGATTCCTGCATTCTCCCGCCAGCGACAATCACCTCCCCCATGATTTTGTTTGCGCAGTGATCCTCGAGATCTTGCGAACCAGCACGAATTCGAGCGCGCCTGAGCGAACGCCGCCGCGTTCATGGAGCTTCGTCTTCTGTCAGCGCGCCGATTGCTGAAGATCCGCGCCGTGTTATTGGTTGAGGAGGGGGATATCTTTCGCCGCAGGCGCGGGAGGCACCGATTTCAGGAAGGCGTAGATATCAGCAACGTCCTGATCGGAGACGACCTTGCTGGTATACGGCGGCATATTGCCGGTAGGCGCGTGGATGTAACGCGCGAAGGCGTCGATGGTGAGCGCGGGAGGGCCGATACGCGGCGCACCGGTCTGCTGCGCTCCCTGTCCGACGCGGCCGTGACATTCGTAGCAGCCATCGCTGGTGTAAACGCGGTTGCCATTTTGGGCGTTGCCGGTGAGAGAGGAAAGATTGCTCGGTGGCGCGGCGTTGGCAGACTGGAGAAACGCGTAAATATCGGTGAGGTCGGCGTCGGACACGGCCTGTGGTGTAAACGGCGGCATTTTGCCGGCGGGCTGGCGGACGTATCGGGTGAAGTCCGCAAAGGGCCTGGGAGGCGGAGCGAGCGCGGGACCGACAGCGCCCTGGGCTTCCGGGCCGTGACAGGTGGCACACATGTGAGCGGCGAATGCGTCTTTGCCTTTCTGGGCGTTGCCTGCGGGCGCGTTTTGATTTTGTACGGGGCGGGTTTGGGCGTGCGCGAACGGGCACGCGGCCAGCGCCGCGAGGAGCAGCATTCGCGATAACGTCCTCAGTAAGAGAGATTCTTCGGTCGCCGCGGCGACCTCGGAATGACAGCTTCGGATTAGGTATTTCATAAGCTTATCGGGGCTGGGTGAGAACGTCTACGACGGCGGGCTCGCCGCGGTTGACGACGTCTAGCGCGCGCTTGAGCGCGGGCGCCAAATCCTTGGGATCGCTGATGGGCCCTTCGCCGTACATGCCCATGCTTTGCGCCAGCTTGGCGTACTCGATATAGGGCGCGGTGATGGTGGTGCCGATATTGGCGCGATCGATGCCGCGATTGCGGCGATCGGCCATGATCTGCACCTGCATCACTTCCTGATGATAGCCGCGATTATTGTGCATCACGCTGAGCAGCGGGATCTGGTGATGCGCCGCGGTCCAAAGGACCCCGGGCGCGTACATGAGATCGCCGTCACACTGGATATTCACCGAGAGGCGGCCGTATTTGCGGTTGGCTAGCGCCGCGCCGACCGCGGCGGGCGCGCCGTAGCCGATGCCATAGCCGCCCTGGGTGCCGATGTAATGGTAGTGCTTATCCATGTTCCACAGGCGCTGGGGCCAGTCGCTTTGGAAAACGGTGGTCGAGACGAGCGACCAATCGCGATCCTTGATCTGATTCCAGATTTCGGCGCACAGGCGGGCGGTGCTGATAGGGCTGGCGTCCCAGGCGACGGCAGCGGCCTCGCGATCGCGCTCGAGGATTTGCTGACGCGCCTTGGCGAGCTGCGCCCCGCGCTGCTCGCAGGCGCGGCGCTGGTCATCGGTCATCAGGCGCTTCACCGCTTCGGTAAGCGCCGGCAACGTGGACTCGCCATCGGCGGCGATGGCCAAATCCACTTCAGGGAGGCGGTCGAAATCCTGGTAATTGGATTTGGTGTAGAGATCGTCGGCATTGATGCTGATGAGTTTCGTTCCGGGCTTGATGAGCGGCGCGGAAGTGCGGCGCATCTGATCGCGGAAGCTATTGACGTTGCCCCAGAAATCGCTCATTTCCAAACCGAGGAGGACGTCGGCTTCGCGGATCAAAAAGTTGGCGCGGCCGGTTTGGTTGAGCGGATGGCGGCTGGGGAAATTCATGCGGCCGGGGCGGCTGATGACGGGCGCTTGCAGAGATTCGGCGAGATCGACCAGATTTTTGATGCCGGCAGGCGTGCGGGCGAGGCGATCGGCGAGGATCACGGGGTTTTGCGCGTTCACCAGCATGCGCGCGGCTTCGGCGATGGCGGCGGAATCGCCTTCCGGAGGCGCGAAGGCGCCGAGCTTGGGGATGTGCAGCGCAAGATTATCGGCGATGGGATTTTCCTGCAGTTCGGCGTCAGCCACGAGGAGCACGGGCAACGTGGGCGGCGTCATGGCAATTTTGTAAGCGCGCACCGCGGATTCGGCGAAGTGGGGCAGGGAAGCCGGGGCATCGTCCCACTTGACGTAATCGCGCACCATGGCAGCGGCGTCTTGCACGCTGTGAGCCCATTCGACTGGGCCAATGCGCTTGGTGGCATCCAGGATATTGCCCACGATGATGTAAACGGGAACGCGATCGCACCAGGCGTTGTAAATGGCCATGGAGGCGTGCTGCAGTCCGACGGTGCCGTGCGCGAGGATAGCCAGAGGCTTGCCTTCGATTTTGAAGTAGCCGTGAGCCATGGCCGCCGAAGACTCTTCGTGGCAGCAGGTGATGAATTCGGGATTTTTGTTGCCGCCGTAGTTGATCAGCGATTCGTGCAGGCCGCGGAAGCTGGAACCGGGATTCGAGCAGACATATTCGATGCCCAGCGACTTGATGACATCGACCATGAAGTCGGAGCCGGAGCGAGATTCGGTGAGGACTTCGAGCTTTGCGGGGGTGCCGATTTCGGCTTCCGGGGGCATGGGCGGCGGAGGAGCATTGCGAGTTTCGAGTTGCTGCGCGCGAGAGCCGGTGGGGTTGGCCGCGAGCACGGCGGCGCCGACGGCAGCGCTTTTGAGGAACGCCCGCCGGTCTATAGAGCTCTCTGGGGAACTCTTTGGGGATGGGCCCTTTTTGGGTTTGCGCACGCTCGCGCCTCCGGAGCAGCCTCTTCGGACTTTTATATCATACGCGAGCTACGGCACGCATGCGCGCGACGGTTGCATTCGTCTAATCCGGATTTTCAACGGGAGGGCGGCAAGCTAATGCGGGAGACAAGCTGCTCGGGGCGAGAGCCATTCGAGTTTGCGCTCGCCCCTGGCGCAGCCATTTCGAGGTCGTGGAGGCTATTCGTCCTCCATGTCCATATTCTCTTCGCTTCGGTGCATCTGGGGTTCGGATTGCTTGCGGCTGCCCGGCTGTGTCTTGGTGCCGCGGCCTCGACCGGTCTGGCGGGTGGAACGAGTGGAAGATCGCTTTGTCTCGGACTTTTTAGCCATTGTTCCGCTCCTTTGGGTTGTCGTTACACGGGAGTGAAATCCCGCCCACAAGGTACGCAGATCAGGAAATCATCGTCATAGGGTATTTAGAGTATTTGTCTCTGGGCTTCCCCGTAGACGGTGGAAAAACGCCTTTGAGCGGCGTGATTCCGTTATTCGGAGCCGGTGTAGCGGCGATTGATGGCTTCGATGACGGCGGCGCGGGTCTTCTGCGGCGAGTCCTTGGTCGATTCGTGGCCGTTTTTTTCGATTTCGTGTACCTCGCTGGCTAGAGCTTCGTCCTTGATGGCCTCGCGCATCCATTGGGAATAGTCGCCACGGCGGAGATGATGGGTCCAGGTTTCGTCGTCCACGCCCTCGGCGATTTGAATAAACATATTCAGATTGTGCGCGCGCAGGTTGAGCTTTCCCGCCGGACCCCTGAAGAAAAAGCTGCGGTCGGGCCCCAGTTGTCCTTCCGCATATTTGCGCCGATGCCGGCGGATTTCACTGGTGGCGGGCTGGACGCGCACCGCGACGGGGCCGTGAGGGCCGTTAATGAGCCAGACGAAGACGTCGCCGGGGCGCTCCGGCAGAGGGCTATAGACCGGCGGGGGCACTCCCACGGCACTGCTGAACTGGCGGATGGTCTCTTCCGGCGAGGCGCCGACCGCGATGATGCCGGTCATGGATTTGAGGGCGGCTTCGTGGACTGACTCGACATGGACGGTGATCAGAATAAAGCCGGTCAGGTTCTGGGGTATGACAGCAGGGGCGTGGCTGCGCTCTCTGGGCAAGAGGTGATGAGCTTCGTCCAGGATGATCCAATGAGGGCGTCCGGTTTTGGCGCGAAGCTCTTGCAGCTTGGGAAGCAGGCTGGCGAAGAATAGGGGCCGGTCTGCCAGCGGAAGTCCCAGCAGATTCACAATCAACGACGACTTCGGATTGTGAAGGATCTGAAATATCTCCGTGACGTTGGGAGGACGCTGCGAACTGCCGAGCGTGACAATGTCCTCCAGGTGTGAGTAATCGCCTTCCGGATCAATCAGGCAGACCTGGAAATCACGCTGCGTGAGGCGTTCCAGGAGCCCGATCATGGTAGTGGACTTGCCGCTGGAGGACGGTCCGGCGATTACAAAACTGGCGTCGCAGGAGTCGATGGAGACTTTCGTGCCGTCGGCCGCGGTTCCCAGGAGAATGGGCTGGCGCTGCAAGCGGTTTGGCACTCCTCGAAGATCGTCGCGTAGCAGGCGCTCGATAATTTCCTCCACACCCTTGCCATTTGGGGAGTTGGTGGTGAGGTCGGCGCGCTCCTTCAAGCTGGGGATGGCGTTGGAGACAGCGATCCCGCATTCGCAGGCGCTGAGCAGGGCGTGATCGTTCTCCGCGTCGCCCATGGCCACGGCATTGTGATGGGAGATGCACATCTCAGACAGCGCGGCGAGCACGCCAGTGCTCTTATTGATGCCGGACGGCAATACCATGACCGCGCCTTTGTTGTAGATGACCTGAAGTTCAAGCCCAAGATCGCGGATGGCGGCGAGAATCTTGGCGTCCTCCGGCTGTTCGGATGCCACGATGACCGAACCGATGGAAAGTGGCGATACGCCGCGCTGATGAAGGACGTCGATGAATACCTGTGGGGGCGGCTCGGCCAGCAGGTTTATCTCTCCGGTCTGGGGACGAAAGAGAAGGGCGCCATTTTCGGCCACGATTCGCTCAAAGAGCGAGACTTGCGGGAAAATCGCTCGAAGGTCATCGAGTTGCCGGCCGGTGACCAGGACGAGCTTGCGCCCCGACGCCACCAGCCGTTCCAGCGCGCCCAGGGTACTCGGGGCGACGCGGCCCATGTCGGCCAGGGTCTGATCAAAATCGCAAGCCAGGGCGAAGTAGCGCATAACAGTTGGATGAGGGCCACCCCATTGTAAGGGTTTGCAGAAAGAATGCGCGAGGCCCGCGGACGGTGCGGATTTTCGCCCGCAGACGATGCTGATATTCGAAAGATCCGAAGACGCCCGGAGCGCCGAACGCGAAAGACAAACCTTCGGAGTCTCTATGCAGGTAATGGGACTTTACAGCTGCAACCAGCTAGACCTTCGACCTACAGTAAAACGTCCTTCCCTTTCCCGGCCTGAGCCGTATTCCGTTTAATTCACCGCTTGCTATCGTGCACAGGACTAGCACGGCTGAGTGTGATGCGCAGGACCTTGCGGTCTTGCCCCGAGTAGCCGCCGGGACGGTCGAAGGAGCGCTGGAGTTTGGCTAACAGCCTGCTAGGGATTGAGAGCGGATGCCGTTTACGAGCAGAGAATCGATATCCGCATTTCTACAGACGACTCTAGTCCAGGACTATCCGCGATGAGCACTATTGTAACTCCGTTTGCAAACAGGCACTTTGAAATCCGCTTCCGCCCGCCGGAGCCGGTTCGACCTCCGGACGCATGGCAGAAGATGATCGGGGACAAGCGCATCGGGGCGCGGCTGGATACATTGCCGGAGCATCGCATTAGCTGGCGTGTGCTGGCGACCAGCACGTTTACTCAGGCTTCCGTTGTAGTTGCCCTGCTGCTGCTGCAAATCATCATCCCGCAGAGCCTCATCACCAAGGTCGAATACGAAGTCATTCCACTGGCGGGGCCGATGATCGAAATTCCCAAGCCGCAGCCGGTGAAACCGAGAGTCCAGCCTCAGCCGATTCGGGTGCCGCAGCCTCAGCCCCAGCACGTTGCGAAGTTGTATGCGCCACGACCGCTACCTGCGCCGAAGCCTAAGCCAGTGGAGATGCGGACTGCGGATGTTCCCAAGGTGGAACAGGCATCCGTGGTTCCAAACCTGCAAGTTCCCGATTCGGAACCGGTGCGTCCGCGCGAAGTGAAGATGGGCGTGCTAGGTGATTCGCCGGCCGGGGGAGGATTTGGGGATCCACATGGGTTGACGGGATACACGGACCCGAGCAAGCGGGTGAACGTTGCTCGCGTAGGTTCTTTCGATTCGAGTGACGGTACGGGCGCCGGAAGCGGTACGGGAAACGGCACGGGAGTGGGCGGCAACGGCGGCCGAGGCAATGGCAATGGCGTGGCGAGCTCGGGATTTGGCAACGGTACGCAGTTTGCTACGGGCAAAAGTGCGGAAGGACCGCGAACCGTGGCGACGAGCGGATTTAAGAGCGCGGAAGTAGCGGCGCCCGTCAAGAGCGCGGTGAAACCGGCCGAGGCAGCTCCAGCGACCGAATCCATCGTGATCTTATCCAAACCGAATCCCTTGTATACGGAAGAGGCGCGCAGGCTGGGGATCGAAGGCGAAGTTCTGGTGGATGTGGTGTTCCTGGCTTCCGGGCAAGTGAAAGTGGAAGGCGTATCGAAAGGCCTTGGGCACGGATTGGATGAAGCGGCCTTGCGCGCTGCGCAGCAGATTCGCTTCAAGCCGGCATTGCAAGAAGGCCATGCCGTAGATTTCCCAGCGACCGTTCACATTGTTTTTCAAATTGCGTACTGAATTTTCGGAGGGGCCTATGCGTTCGCGGAGAGCGACCTTCTTTGCAGTGCTTCTGTTTGCGACGATTCCCGGCGTGGCGGCTGCGCAAAGCACGATACAAAATTCGAGCGGGCAGCCATCGACGCTGGACCAAGCGGTGGACCGGATCGTAGCTCAGGAGAAGGCGGAGATGCTGATGCTGCATCAGTATTCGCCGCTGGTGGAAACCTACATTCAGCTGATGAGGCCGGATCAGACTCTAGGGACGGCGCCGGCGGGAGACAAGTACTATCTGGGCAAAGCCAACCTCGGCAAAGGGTTGGAGATGGAGCCGCTGACGAACGATAAAGGCGCTCCGAATCTGAAATACACCGCGGGCGGCTTGGGGACTTTCATATCGATGTCCATGCAGTTTCTGCCGCGCGGTTTCCTGCAGATGATCTATATCGATATGAATGGCTTCGATAAGCAGCATTACAAATTTGAGTACGTGCGCCGGGAGTTTCTGGGCGAAGTGCGCTGCCTGGTATTTGACGTCACGCCCGCGAAAGAAAACGACCGCGGGCGTTTCGAGGGGCGCATCTGGGTGGAGGATCAGGGCTTCCATATCGTGCGCTTCAATGGCGCTTACCAGCGTCCCAGCAAGGCAAGTTATTTCTTCCATTTCGATAGCTGGCGCTTGTTTGCCGGCGACAATCAATGGCTACCGGCCTATATCTATTCCGAAGAGTCGGACCTGCGCTACGGCATGACCCGAAAACTGCAGTTCAAGGCGCAAGTGCGGCTCTGGGGCTTTGACCTGAACGCAGTGCGCGTGAGGCGAGAGCAGGAACTCAACAAAGTACTGGTGGAATCGAAGGCGCCGGTAAAAGACCAGGCGAGCAGTAATAACGATTACTCGCCCATCGAGGAACAACGGCTTTGGGAGCGCCAAGCCGAGGACAATCTCGCAGACCGCATGGAGAAGCTCGGCGTGCTATCGCCGCGGGGCGAAGTAGACAAGGTGCTCGAGACGGTAGTGAACAATCTCGAAGTAACCAACAACCTGGATATCGAACCGGAGATGCGCTGCCGAGTGTTGATGACTTCGACGCTGGAATCATTCGACATCGGCCATACCATCGTGCTGAGCCGAGGTTTGATCGACGTGCTGCCGGATGAGGCCAGCCTGGCCACGATCCTGGCCATGGAGTTGAGCCACGTCGTGCTCGGACATCGAGTGGATACCAAGTACGCTTTCTTTGACCGGATGCTGTGGGACGATCAGGATACTTTCCGGCACTTCGGATTTGCACGCACTCCCGAGGAGGAACAATCGGCCAACCTGAAAGCCGTGGAGCTGCTGGCACATTCTCCTTATAAGAATCAACTCGATGCCGCCCGGCAGTTCGTTCAAGTGCTGCAGACGCGCTCGAAAGAGATCCCCAATCTGATCAGCCCGCACCTGGGCGATCGAGTGCCGATCACCTGGACCGGATCGAATAATCTGGCGGCCGCTGCCACACCAATTTCCGCGGACACGCCGGCCCCGCAGACCCCGGGCGTGATGTTTGCTGCGCTGCCTCTCGGCGGGCGCCTCAAGTTCGATCCCTGGAGCGATCAGGTCGAACTCCTGAAGGCGAAGCCGGTGGGCACGGTGGCAGAGCGAGAAAAGATGCCATTCGAAATCACTCCCTTCATTCTTTATCTGACGCGCGACAAGATCACGCCAACCGAAACCGCAACCATACCGGTGGATACCGCGGGTGCGACAACTGACAACAGGGCCCAGGCAGGCGATGCGGTGGATTCGGCAAAGAAGACCCAATAGCGAAGAACTTCTAAGGGCGGGGCCGCCGGCATCCAGAGGCGGCCCTGCGCTTTAGCACAATCCGACGATCTCTCCTTAGCTTTAGACGATCCTTCCGATACCTCCTCTTCCGAACGGCGCATTGGTGTGGGCGAAGGCTATAGATCTGAGCGCAGAAGGAGCCTATGAAAGCAGTGGAGTTTCGCGCGATTGGGATTTCTGCCCAGTGGCGGGACAATTGAGGTTTTCCTCGCCATTGATACCCAAGAAGGCTAAATACCACTTTCGCCTGATGTTCCTTTTGTGAAGACCGGAGTATGAAGCCAGTGGTCCCTGGAGAGGAAGTAAACGGAGACCTTCCTCTGGGATAAAAAAGGCTCAATCCCTTTTTGGTTCAAGGGGCGAGCCGTTAACAAGAAGGAGGACCACATGGCCGAAAGGGCGTTATCGCAATCCAGGAGTATCGCCAGCCAGACGAGTGCCGGAGCTCCCACACCGAGATTCGTGGAGCCGCAAGCTATCTACCGCCGAATCAATGAACTCAACGATGCAATTTCCCGCCGGGCGTTCGAGCTATTTGAAGGCGACGGGGGAACCTTTGGACGCGATCTCGATCACTGGTTCAAGGCGGAAGCGGAATTGCTTCATCCGGCGCACGTTCAGATCAAAGAATCGGACGACGCAATTATCGTGAATGCGGAGGTTCCGGGATTCAATGCGAGTGAGCTGCAGCTCAGCCTCGAACCGCGCCGCCTGACCATCAGCGGCAAGAAACAATCGAGTAGCGAGGAGAAGAAAGGAAACGTTCTGTATAGCGAGCGCTGCTCGAACGAACTGCTGCGATCGGTGGAACTGCCGGTCGAAGTAAGCGTGTCGCATGCGACTGCAACCTTGAACAATGGCATCCTCGAACTAACGGCGCCGAAGGCCGCGGCAAAAAGCGTTCCGATACAAGCCAGGTCCGCGGGAGCGTCATAACTCTTGCCCTCTATTTCCTAAATACTGAAGCTTAGCGAGCCCAGGTTCGCCCCGGTGAGAAGCGCAGCCGGAATGTAGGTTGCCGCGCCATTTCATGCTAAAAGATCTCGTGCTTCTGCGCGGATGTTTCCGGCTGCTATTCCTGTACGACGTGGCCGAAGCCATCGACCTGCGAAGGCTTCGGGAATTGCTCGGCCCTCGCGCCGGCCCCGTGAAAGGGGTGTTTCCGCGGCGGACGCCGGAGTATGTTCGGTTCGAGGAAGCGCCGATCATTGAACCGGGCGAGGCGCTGAATCTGGGCGGAGGGCAAAGAGTCGCCTGCTCGCTGAAGTATTACGCCTTCGCCGTAGTGGTAGTGCAGTTCGAGGTTCCCTTCGAAGGCGACTGGAATGCCGTTCTGGCGCAAGCCTCGAGATGGATGGATGCGTCGGAGATCGGTTCTCATGCCCGTGAAATTGGGCGCCGGCACGTGGAGCACGTCGCGCCGGCGATTATCCGTCCGACCGGGGACTGGCTGGATGAGTCCTATTTCATCATCAGCCTGGAGCAAGTCATAAAGCCGGGCGGAGAACCTGCCAAAGCCACGGAACTCTTGTCCGAACACCCGGCGGAGCTCGTGCAGTTGGTTCGCGGGGAATTCACGCCGCTGGCCCCCAAGGCTTCCGCGGAAATTCTGGAAACGAGTGTTTCCTATTATCCCACGGACCTGGTGATCATCGGCTCGACGGCTGCGCTTGGTCTACGATCGCGCCGAGGATGCTGCAGCGACGTTTCAGGTGCTTGAATACGCCAAGATGCAGCTTCTGGAGTTCCGCTACTACGATAGCCTGATGACGCGGCTGCTCTCGGATGTGTACGACGCTCTGGAAACCAAGCGGAATCGGCTATGGCAGCGTTGGAGCCTGCCGCGCGACGCGGAGAGGTTCAATACCATTCGGCTGGACGTGATGGAACTCACCGAGCGCATCGACAACGCGATCAAGTTTGTGAGCGACGTCTATTACGCGCGCGTGTATCGGCTGGCGGCGTCGCGGCTGGGAGTCTCGGACTATCGCAAGCTGGTCGACGAAAAGCTTCGGACCATGGGCGAACTCTACGACTTCATGGTGGACCAGTTCAATGAGTCGCGATCTTTTGTTTTGGAACTGGCGGTAGCGGTCATGGCCCTTCTGGACGTGATCCTCTTTGCTATCTTGCTGGCCAAAGGAGGGTAGGGTGACAATGCCGCGTCGAAACAACTGCCCACCAAAACATTGCCGGAATCCGCACGTAAAAACGACGTGTAGGGCGACCGGCAAATCCTAGTGTACGACCATTCTATTTGTTCCTTTAGTTCTTTTGGGGTCCTTTGTGGCCGGACTGCTCGGCGCGCTCACCGGTTTGGGCGGTGGGGTGGTGATCGTGCCGCTACTCGTAGTGGCCTTTCACGTAAACATCAAATATGCCATCGGGGCCTCCCTGATCTCTGTGATCGCGACCTCATCCGGCGCGGCCGCGGCTTACGTGCGCGAAGGCTTCTCGAATATTCGAATCGCGATGTTTCTGGAGATCGCCACGACCTTGGGAGCTTTGTTCGGCGCTTTTCTCGCGGCGCGATTGGCGGCGGGGATTATCGCTACCGTGTTTGGCGGGGCATTGGTTTTTTCTTCCCTGCTGTCGATGCGCGAGCGCCATGGCGGAAAATCAAATGGTCCCGCCGACCGCTGGGCGACTCGGCTGAAACTGAATTCGTCCTATCCCACTGCGCGAGGTCCGGAGAAGTATGAAGTGCACCGCGTTCCGGCGGGCTTCGGAATGATGTTTGGCGCCGGCACGCTTTCGGGCCTGCTGGGAATCGGGTCGGGCGCCTTCAAGGTGTTGGCGATGGATCAGGTGATGCGCATACCGTTCAAGGTGTCCACGACCACCAGCAACTTCATGATCGGGGTGACGGCGGCGGCCAGCGCGGGAATTTATTTGCGGCGCGGATTTGTGGCTCCGGGTTTGGCGATGCCCGTGGTGCTGGGGGTGCTGATCGGTTCCGTGATTGGCACGCGCGTGCTGGTGCGTGCGAAGACAACGTGGCTGAGAATTCTCTTCGCGTTGGTGATCGCGGCTTTGGGCATGGAAATGATTTATGGCGGAATTACCGGGAGGTTTTGATTGAGCGAAACGCGGCCGGCGCAGACGAAGTGGAATGATGAGCGGGCGGAGAGAATCATCGGAACGCTTCTCCAGAGCGGAGTGATCATTTCGGGGCTGGTGGTGTTGGCCGGCGGCATCCTCTACATGCTGCGTTACGCGCATGCCCCGATACAGTACGCGGATTTTGTGGCCGAGCGAGAGAGCCTGCGCAGCTTACGAGAAGTCGGCAAGGACGCTTTGCATGGCGATCCTCGGGCGATCATCGAATGCGGTTTGCTGCTGCTGATCGCCACGCCGGTCACGCGGGTTTTGTTTTCCATCGTTGCGTTTTGGCTCGAAAAGGACCGGCTGTATGTGGTGCTGACGGTGATCGTTTTCTTGATTCTGATCTACAGCTTGTTTGGGGGAGCAATCTGATTGGCTCGACCAAATCGACGAACGATTCGGAGCCCGGCGGGGGCGGGGCACGGCTCATTCTGACGATCGGCCATTCGACCCATCCGATAGAGCAATTCGTGGAATTGCTTCGGCAGCATGGAGTCGAAGAGCTCGTGGACATTCGCACCATTCCGCGCTCCCGGCATAATCCGCAATTCAATAGCGAGGCTTTGGCAAAGGCGGTGAGGCGTGAGGGCATAGACTATGCGCATATCAAGGAACTTGGCGGCCTGCGGCATGCGCGCAGCGATTCGATAAATACCGGCTGGCGGAACGCGAGCTTTCGCGGTTACGCGGATTACATGCAGACGGGCGAATTTGACGAAGCCGTGGGGCGGTTATTGCAGATGTGCGCCGAGAAACGCTGCGCGGTGATGTGCGCGGAGGCGGTGCCCTGGCGCTGTCATCGGTCTCTGCTGGCGGATGCGCTGGTGGCGCGGGGTATCGCGGTGGAGCATATCCTCAGCCGGAGCCGGCGTGACGTTCACACCCTCACGCCATTTGCGCAAATCGAAAACGGGAAGGTAACTTACCCGGAGGCCAAGCCCGAGGCCAAAAAAGAGGCGCGGCGAAAGAAACCTGCCACGGCGCAGGCGGAGTTAAGATTCAAGCGAGAGCGAGGCCGCCATGCCCAGCAAGAAGCGGAAGACGAAATTTACGGCAGCGAAAGAGGCGCGGCGGCGCGCCCGGCTGGCTGCTGGGAGTCCGCCGGCGGAACGCGTGATCGCCGACAAGCGCCGCAAGGCGCCGAAGCACAAGAAACGCGTCGAAGAGCTGGCCGACTCAGAGTGAGGGAAGCGGTGTTGGGGAACACCAACGTAAAGCAGATTCCTCGCCTGCACCCCAACAGACGCAAGAACGGCATCTGTTGGGGACCCCGTCTCGTCGCGCCGCCGCCGCAGGAGCGTCGGCGGGACTCCTCGGAATGACATCGATCTTTCTTCAGGGAAGCCAAGAGGGCTTGAGGGCGGCCCGCACGGGGCCTAGTTTTTGGAGTGTCAGCCAGGTTTGGAGTCGGGGACGATCTCGCCCGGCTTGAAGACAGGCGCGACGGGCCGGCCGAGGAAACGCGCGAGTTCCTCCGAGATTTTCTCCAGGGCTTTCTTCCCAAACCCAACGCTATCGACCTTTACTGTGCCGTCTGAAGCGATCAAGTAGTAGGTGGGCACGTTGGTGATGCCGTAGTCGTTCGATGCGGGATAGCCGTCTTCATCGAGGAGAGCGGGGAAAGTGACGCCGTATTCGGCGCAGAAGTCGCGCGTATCCCGCGCGTCATCCTGAGAAATGGCCCAGAAGGTGGTTCGATCGGAGGCGTAGGCCTGAAAGAGCCGCTGCAAAAAAGGAAAGGTGAACTGGCAAACCGGGCAACTTACCTTGAAAAACGCGGCTACCACGGGTCCGCGTTTCAAGGCTTCCTGAAGAGAGACGCGCTTGCCGTCGAGGTCCTGCAGTTCGAAATTGGGCGCTTTGTTTCCGGTGGTTATCTTGGCCATCGCGAAGGCATTGCAGGCTCTTAGTGAATGTGGCGGGTTTTCTTGGACATATAGTCCATGAGCAAATACTGGCCGAGTGTATAAGGGCGTGGTGAAGTAAGCCTTGCCGCGGCAAATCTCGGCCACTTTCTGCACGAAATGCACCAGGCTATAGTCGCTCGCCAGCATAAAGGTGTTGATGATGATGCCGGACTTGCGGCACTTGGCGACTTCCTCCAGGGTTTGTGTCACCACGAGCGGATCCAGGCCAAAGGCGTTTTTGTAGATGCGGCCGTCTTCCAGGGTCAGGGCCGAAGGCTTGCCGTCGGTAATCATCACGATCTGGCGCATGTCTTTTTTCTGTTGCGAGAGAATGCGCTGCGCCAGGCGCAGACCTTCGCGCGTGTTTGTGTAATACGGACCGACCTGCACGCGCGCCAATTCGCCGAGCGGAACTTCCTCGGCACTGTCATGAAAGAGGACCAGGTGGAGCGAATCGCCCGGGTACTGCGTGCGGATCAGATGCGAGAGGGCGAGCGCCACGCGCTTTGCGGGCGTAAAGCGGTCTTCGCCGTAGAGGATCATGCTGTGGCTGCAGTCCAGCATCATGACCGTGGCGCAGGAGCTCTGATATTCGCACTGATGGACCATCAGGTCGGGGTAATCGAGAACGATGGGAACCTTGGCGCCTTCGCGGCGCACGGCATTGAAGAGCGTCGCGCTGACGTCCAGGTTCAAGGTGTCGCCGAATTCGTATTTGCGGGAGATGCCGCCCGATTCGACGCCGGTGGCCAGTTCGCGCGTGTCATGGCGTCCGAAACTGCTTTTGCCGAGCGAACCCAATAGATCTTTCAGCGTGCGGAAGCCGAGAAAATCGATGGTCTTGTCGGTGATCTCGAAGCGAGCCTGATTCTGGGCGTCGCGCCCTTCGCCGACGTGACCGCGCTGCGTTTTATCGGGCGGCGGAGTCACTTGCGGCGGCGGTCCATTGATATAGCCCTCTTCCATCATCCTCTGGATGAGGCGATCGAGGAGTTCTTTCAACTCTTGCTCCGATTTCGCCGAACCTTCTTTGGTCAACTGTTCGAGCAAGTCTTCGGGCAGCAGGTCGCCTTCGGAAAGCGCGCGCAGGATGGCCTGGCGCAACGCTTCCATTGTTTTTTCCGGATCGAATTCGGAGACGCCGTAATATTGCGATTCGAAGCCGCTTTGGAGGAAAAAGTCGCCGAGGCGCTTGATCAATTCTTCCATATCAACGGCGTCGGCCGGCTCGCCCGTGTACCGTGAATAGCGGATGTATTTCACTGACTTTCCTCAGTTGTACTGGCGCCGGGGCGGCCGATTGAACTGCTCGCGGGGTTCGGCTGGCTTGGGGCGCTCGGCAAAGAAGCCGCGCTCTTCGTTGCGGCTGATGCGCTTGTGAGACCAGAGTCCTTCGAGTATGAATTCTCCCGCCGCAGCCGCAGCGGCTGGATCGGATTTGCCGTTTGCTCCCAGGCGTTCGACGTGGTCGAAAAGTCCGTGGACGCGGCGCAATGCGGCGAGTTGATCCGAGGCGGGGGCATTCTCGGGAACTTTAAGCTCGCCGCCATTCTCAAACCACTGCACCACCGACTGCATATTGGCATCGCCGATATGCTTGGTATAGACCCTGCCGATTGCGGAGCGAACGAGCTCTCGGGCCATCGTCTCCGCGCCTTTCAATTCGCCTTCGTACTCCAACTCCATTTTGCCGGTGATGGCAGGAATCGCGGCGTAGATGTCGGCCACGCGCGCGGCAACATAAGCTTCCTTATTTCGAGCGGCGCGCTGCTCCGCGTTGCTGACGACGGCCTCTATGCAGGCAATGGGCAGGCGCTGGCTGACGCCGGAGCGGCGATCGATTCGTTTGTCTTCGCGCGCAAGAAAGGCGATTTGCTCCACCACTTCGCGGATATAGTCCGGCGTGAAAAGCTTGTGGCCCGAACTGCGCTGCATCCAGGCTTCCTGAGCGGTGATGGCCATGCCTTCTTCGACGGTGGCGGGGTAATGAGTGCGAATTTCGCTTCCCACGCGGTCTTTGAGCGGAGTGATGATCTTTCCGCGTGCGGTGTAGTCTTCGGGATTGGCGGTGAAGACGAGCAGTACATCCAACGGCAGGCGAATGGGGTAGCCCTTAATCTGCACGTCGCCTTCCTGCATGATATTGAAAAGGCCGACTTGAATCTTCCCGGCGAGATCGGGCAATTCATTGATGGCAAAAATGCCGCGGTTGGCGCGAGGCAGCAAACCATAGTGCACGGTGAGCTCGTCGGAAAGATCGCGGCCCCCGCGCGCGGCCTTGATGGGGTCGACGTCGCCGATGATGTCGGCGATGGTCACATCGGGCGTAGCCAATTTCTCGACGAAGCGGTCCTCGCGGCTGAGCCAGGCGATGGGCGTGCGGTCGCCTTGCTCGGCGACCATTTCGCGGCAAGCGCGGCAGATGGGCCGCAGCGGATGATCGTGAATTTCGCAGCCGGCGATGTAAGGAAGTTCCGGTTCCAGAAAATTGACAAGTCCGCGAAGGATGCGGCTCTTGGCCTGACCACGCAGGCCGAGAAGAATGAAGTTGTGCCGGGCCAGGATGGCGTTGGCGATTTGCGGCAGGACCGTCTCTTCGTAGCCGCGGATGCCGGGGAAGAGCGTCTCGTGCGATTCGAGCTTCCGCAGCAGGTTGCAGCGCATCTCGTCCTTGACGCCGCGATCGGCAGCGCCGCCGGGCCCTGCCATGCGCCTCCACTCGCCGAGTGTGGATGCTTTTCCAGCCGCGGATTCGGTGGTCATAAGGTCCCCTTCTTACTGGTTACGTTCGGCGCGCAACGCACCGGTGTGACTCTCATATTATAGCCGAACGGCAAAACCGTGCCGGGCGAGGCTTCCTGCAAATTTTGGGCGAGCTGAAGCGTCGCTATCCTCAATTCGGGCCGTGGCTATTCGCCGCCGCTTTGGACCTGATTTGCTGAATTTGGATCAGCTGCGGCAGGAGTTGATTCAGGCGGCTGATCAGCTTCAAACGGCGCTCTGCTTCGACGCGCATTTCCAGGAGCTCCTGCAAAATGTCGAGTTCGAGCGGAAGCTCGCTGGCAATTCGATAGGCGAGCAGGCCGTCGACCTGGTCATCGATATCGATATCCCCGGGCGGACTGCCGTGGAGCAACAGATGGCAATCGGTGAACAAGGTGAGGAGCTCGCCGGCCGCGGCCGGTGAACCCGGCTGGAAATCATCCGTCATCATTTCAACGGTGGCTTCCAGATACTCTTTGTCCTTATGAACCGCGCGCACGCGATAGGCCGATTCTCCAGTTGTCACGATGTCCAGGCGTCCATCCGGATAAGTGCGCGCAACGTTGCGGAGAATAGCGGTGCAGCCGACGGTGGCGATTCCGTTTTCCCGGGCCAGCACCACGCCGAAGGGGATTTCTTCGTCGATGACCGTTTTAATCATGCGCTTGTAGCGCGGCTCAAAAATGTGCAGCGGCAAAGTCATTCCGGGCAAGAGCACCACGGTGAGAGGGAAAAGTGGAATGTGCTGCGTGGTCATCGGGGGTACAGAAATTGTAACACCGCGCGGCCGAACGTGCTCCGCATCTGTGGAAGTTATGCCGCGCTCACGAGGCCGGCAATTGCGCCAGGGCCGCTTCCATCTCCGAGCCGGCGTGCTGATCGCCGGTCCGGCGCGCCGCTTCGATACCGCTGCTGAGGGTGCGCTTGGCGTCGGCCGTTCGCGAAAGGCGGGCCAGCATCTGGCCGTACTGGAAGTAACCCGCGACGTAATTGGGATTTTCGGCCAGCAACTTTTCGAAATTGGCTATGGCCGCGTCGGAATCGCCCTGGTTGGCACATTCCATGGCCAATCCGTAGCGCGCGAAAGCGTCTTGCGGATGGGCGGCAAGGAATTCTTCGAGCATGGTACGGCGCGATTTCTTCGCAGGTTGCGTCATGGGTTTAGTTGGGTCAGCGCTCGCAAACGCGTATTATAGCCGGTCATTCGACTCTCACAAAATTGACTCCAGCAAAGCGGCGGGCGTGGAGGAACGAAGTGCCGAGGAAGAAAAGCACGGCGAGGTCGGAGGAGTTGGCGGGGAAGCCGGTAAGCGCTTCGCGGACGGAAATGACGGAAGTCGTGCTCCCGCAGGACGCCAATGTCTTCGGAAATATCCTCGGGGGCCGTGTCATGCATCTGGTGGATATCGCGGCGGCCATAACGGCCCACCGGCACTGCCGCTCGATGGCTGTGACCGCGTCGGTCGATTACATCGATTTTCGCAATCCGATTCGCGTAGGCGAGGTCATTACATTGAAGGCGAGCCTGAACCGCGCGTTCCACACCTCGATGGAGATTGGCGTGAAGGTGTTTTCGGAGGACATTCTGACCGGTGAGATCAAGCACACTACCAGCGCCTATGTAACATTTGTGGCGCTGGACGCGGATCACCGGCCAAAGATCGTGCCGCCGGTGATCTGCAAAACGCCCGAAGACCGCCGGCGCTATCGCGAGGCACTGGTACGACGCAAGTACCGGTTGAGTCACCGGGCGAATAAGCCATAAGAAAAGAACCCCGGCTCTTCAGGCGCTGGCACGGAAGCGGGCGACGCTTTGCGCGACTTCGTTGGCGTGTTCCACGCACGCGCCGAGGGAGGGGCCCGCGAAATAGTTGCCGGCCAGGAAGATGCCGGGCGTACGCGCGCAGAGTTCTCGCAGAGCGGCAATCACGTGTTGATGCCCGAGGTTGTATTGCGGCAGCGCGTGCTGCCAGCGCGCCAGATGATGGGCCGCCGGGCTCGCGGTTATGCCCAGGATAGAGGAGAGCTCCGAGAGGGCAATCGCGGCGATTTGATCCGCGCCGTAGGAAACAATTTCCGGGTCGGTCATTCCGCCAAGAAAGCTCGTAAAACTCGCCATACCCGCGGGGCGCGCGTTCCGGGAAAAGCGCGGAATTCCAGACGGTTCCCAGGATGCGCACTCCTTCTGTGCGGGGAACGAGAAAGCCGAAGCCCGCGAGACCATGTTCGGTGTTCCAGTAGCTGATTTGCTCGATACCGTAGCCCGCGGAAACTTGTGCCACACCCGCATATGCGATTCGTCCGAGCGCCTCGCTGAATCCCGGCTCGATATCTCTCAGCAGCCGCGCGGTTTCGTCCGCCGGCGTCGTTACGATGACGGCGCCGACGTTCAGCGATTGCGCCGATCCGGCGCGCGTGTAGGTCACTTCGAATGCCGGTGAGCTTGTGCCGGGCGAGCGGCGGATGGCGGAAATTTCGGCGTTCGAGAGGGCCGAATCGCCCAATTTCTGAGCGAGAGTGGCGGCCAGAACCTTCAGGCCGCCGCGGAAATTGCAAAGCGAAGGCCGTTTGCCGCTTTCGCGGCGCTGCTTGATTTGCCCGCGAATCACGCTGCCGTAGCGCTCCTCGAACTGGCGCAGGGTGGGAAAGGCGCTGGCAAGACTCAATTGTTCAGGGTCGCCGGCCCAGATCCCGGAAATAAATGGTCCCACGAGATTCTCGAGCAGGTCCGCGCCGAATTTTCGGCGGATAAACGCGGCGACGGATTCATCCGTGTCGGGAGGCTGCGTGCGCCGTAAAGGCTCGGATAAGATGCGCAGCTTGGTTGCAGTGCCCAGCAGGGGCGTCAGGAGAAGCTGCGGCGGACTCAAAGGGGCAAGAACGAGACGTCCGCCTTTCAGGATGTATCGCGGAGCGCGAGGATCGGCGCGGACCAATTCGCCGCCCAAACCAAGCTCATCGATCAATTCGGAGATGGCCGGCGTGTTCGTGAAGCTCTGCGGTCCAATATCAAAGCGAAATCCCTCCTGCTCGATGGTATCGATGACTCCGCCAAAACGTGGGCTTCGCTCCAGCAAGAGCACGGGTTGCCCGAGTTGCCGCAAGCGCCAGGCGCATGCCAGCCCGGAGATTCCGCCGCCGACGATCAGAATTTTGGGGGCAATGGCCACAGGGGAGGCGAAGAGGCTAGAGCGTCTTCGAGAAGAGAGGTTGTTCAGCCAGGCGCTGCTTCTCGAGGTAAGGATCGAAAATCATGGCCAGATTGCGAATGAAGATGCGGCCCAAAAAAGTGACGCGGATTTCATCGTTGTCCAATGTGATGAGACCGTCGTCCAAAAACGGATGCAAGCGCGTGAGTTCGGGCGCGAAGTAATCATCGAAGTCGATGCCAAATTCGCGGCTGATCTCGCTTCTGCAAATGACGGCATGGCAGAGCAGTCGCGTGATCAGCGCGCGACGCAAGCGATCGTCTTCGCTGAGCCGATAGCCGCGCATGATGGCGGTGCCGCGGCGCTCGACAGCTTCGGTATAGCGGGGCAGTTCGCGATAATTCTGGGCGTAGGCTGAGCCGATGGCGCTGATGGCGCTCACGCCCATTCCATAGAGGTCGGCGCCGGCTTTCGTTGTGTAACCTTGAAAATTGCGGTGGAGCGTGCGCTGTCTCTGAGCGACGGCCAGTTCGTCATCGGGCCTGGCGAAGTGGTCCATACCGATATACTGATATCCGGCGCGCAGAAACCGCTCGATGGCGGCGCAGAAAATGCGGAATTTCTCCATTCCCTCCGGCAGAGACGCGGCCAGCGAACCCTGCTGTTTGCGGATCCACGGCACATGCGCATAGCTGAATAGAGCAATGCGATCGGGCGCGAGAGCCAGCACTTCGTCGACCGTGCGCACGAAGCGATCCGCGGTCTGATAAGGCAAACCGTAAATCAGGTCCACGTTGATGCTCTCAAAACCGAGCGCGCGGGAGCGGGCGATCAGTTCCGAGGTCATCTCCAGCGGCTGGACGCGCTTTACGGCCCGCTGGACCTCGGGGTCGAAGTCCTGAATGCCCATGCTCAGGCGGTTGAAGCCGAGCCGCCGCAGCGTTTCCAAATGTTGGGCGTTGGTGACTCGCGGATCGACTTCAATGCCGATTTCCGCATCGGGAGCAAAGGAGAATTTTTCCGCCGCGAATCCAAAGAGGTCTTCCATTTCCGCGGGCGTCAAGTAGGTGGGCGTTCCGCCACCCCAATGAAATTGCACGACGGGGCGAGAAGCCGAGACTCGCTCGCTTGTGCGTTCGATCTCGCGTTTCAGCGTGGCGAGATAGGGCGGAGTGACGCCGTGGTCTTTGGTGATGACCACGTTGCAGGCGCAAAACAGGCAAAGGCTTTCGCAAAACGGCAGGTGCATGTAAAGCGAAACCGGGGTGCGCGCCGCTTCGGCTTGGTCGTAGGCGCGATCGAGGTCCTCGAGGCGGAAATCGTCGCGCCAGACGGGCGCCGTCGGATAACTGGTATAGCGAGGCCCGGGGCGATTATAGAGTTCGAGAAATTCGGGGGAGATGCGAAATCGCTCGCGTTCGAATTCGAGATTCAGCCCGGAATTTGGCGAGTCGCTCATACCAACGAAGCCGGCTTGCGAATGTCCGCCATGGCCCTGGAGCGCGGCTCGGGAGAAGGACTTTCGAGCAGCGCCGATTGCCCGGCGCGGATAAAGGACTGCGCGTTTTCGACCGGCGTCTCGGGCAGAATTCCGTGGCCCAGGTTCAAGATGTGTCCGCGGCCGCGGGTTTGCCGCAGGACTTCGTGGACCGAAGCCGTAATAGCGTCAGGAGACGCCAGGAGCACAGTGGGATCGACATTGCCCTGGAGGGCGATGCGGTCGCCGAGCTTTTCTTGAAGCTGCGCCAAATCCATGCGCCAATCCACGCTAAGCACGCTTGCGCCCGTACGGAGCAGGGAGTTGAGCAAGTGATTGGACGCCTTGGAAAAGAGGATCACGGGCGTTTCGCCCGGCGCGAGCTCTTCGATCAGGAGTTGCGTGGCGGGGAGCTCGAAATCGCGGTAGGCGGCCGCATCGAGTTCGCCGGCCCAGGTATCGAAAATTTGCACAGCGGCGGCACCGGCGGCGACCTGCGCCTTCAGGTACGCGGCTGTAGCGCGAGCAATTTTCTCCAGCAGCTTGCGGAAGACTCGCGGCTCATTCCGCAGCATCACCTTTGCGGCCGGGAAGCCCTCGCGCGAGCCGCCCTGCACGAGATAGCAGGCAAGGGTCCAGGGAGCGGCCGCGAATCCAAGGACGGGAACTTCCGGGCCCAAGGACGAGCAGAGCAAGCGAATGGCGTCGCCAACGAAGCGCGTCTCGCGCTCGGGATCGAAAGCGGCGAGCGCTTCCACGTCCGCCGAGGTGCGAACCGGGGACGTGATTACCGGCCCGGCGTCGCCCAATTCGATCGGCGCGCCCATGGCTTCCGCGGGAATGAGGATATCCGAGAAGACGATCACGGCATCGACGCCCAGCCGCCGGTAGGGCTGCAGGGAAACCTCGGCGGCAAGCTCAGGCGTCTTGGCCACATCCAGAAAGCTGTGCTTCTCGCGCAGCGCTCGATACTCGGGCAGGTAACGTCCTGCCTGGCGCATCATCCATACCGGCACGCGGGGGACGGGTTCGCGGCGGCAGGCGCGCAGAAATAGCGCGGTGCGGCTGACGTTTTCGGGCGCGGAGATCACCTGGGTCGGTTTGGCTTCCATGGCGCTAACTTCTCGGCGATTCCTGGGCTTACCTTCAGGCTTGCGTTTCCTTCGCATGATAACAAATTCGCGCAGGGACCGCATGGGACCATGCGGAGAGGCAGTGGGCGAGTTTCCACGAGGCCGAGGACGGTATTTTTATATCACGGCGGCGAAAAGCGCCATGAAGAGGACAGGGATTTGAGACTGTCCTTGCAGCCAGCGGCTCCTGACCACCGAGATTTCTCCGAAGGCGCGAATCGGCTGTATAATGAGCCGGTTAGCCTTCCCCCGATGAGCAATCACCTGGTTCTGCTCACGATCGTCTTGTATGCCGCGAGTCTCGGCGGCTATATCGCCTTTCTGGCGACCACGCGGCGCCTTTTTGGCCAGCTAGGCACGCTGCTGCTGGTTTCCGGGCTGGCCTGCCACTATCTGGCCCTGCTGGAACGCTCCCGCTGGGCCCACACGGTTCCTTACGACGACCTGTACGGGTCACTCTCTTTGTTTGCGTGGCTGCTGGGGGCCACCTATCTGGGATTGGAACTCTTCCACAGAGACCGCTCCGTGGGTGCTCTTGTCTTGCCGTTCGTAATTGCCGTGTTTTTGCTGGCGCAAGGCACGCGTGCGCCGGTGCTGGCGCCTCCGCCGGCACAGGGTCCGCTTTTGGCCTTGCACATCACCCTCGACGTGCTGGGATATGCCGCATTCGCGCTCTCTTTTGTGCTCAGCGCGATTTATCTGGTGCAAAACAGCTTGCTGCGCAGCCGGCGGCTGGGCAGCATCGTCTGGCGTTTTCCGGCGCTGGAGTCGCTGGAACGCATGAGCCGCAGCAGCGTAATTGTGGGGCTCGTATCGCTTCTGGTGGGGATTACGTTTGGGCTGCTGTGGGTGAACCGCATCTTCGGCCATTATTGGAATGGCGATCCCAAGGAGATCATCACCGTCGTCATTCTGGCGGTATATGCCGGCTATCTATGGCTGGGCCGAACGGGTTCCTGGCGCGGCGCGCGAGCCTCGGCGCTGTGCGTCTTCAACTTTGTCCTGGTGCTTTTCAGCTATAGCGTGGTCAATCTCGATCTTTCGAATTTCCATCGGTTCTTCTGATGCGCAGGCGCGACACAAGTCTTTCGGAGCGAGGGAGAACGTAGCGGGTGGAGATCGTCCTCATCGGCTTGAATCATCGCACGGCTCCGGTGGAGTTGCGCGAGCGGGTCTCTTTTACGCAGGAAGCCGCAAGGCTCGCATCCGAACAGCTGCGTTCGCGTGGTCTCTTGTCCGAGACGCTGGTGCTATCCACCTGCAATCGCAGCGAGCTCTACGGCGTGCCTGCGGAGTCGTCGCCATCGGGGAAAGAAAGCGCCGGGGCCATGGAGCTTTTCCTGGCCACCTTCCACAAAATCGAGCCCGCCATGCTGAATGGCAGCCTCTATAGGCGCCACGATCGGGAGGCCGTGCGGCATCTATTTCGCGTCGCGGCGGGCCTGGACTCCATGATGCTTGGCGAAGCCGAGATTCTCGGCCAGATACGCGAGGCTTATCGCATTGCGGTGGACCACGGCGGCACCGGGCCGGTGCTCAACCGCATGTTCCAGGGCGCGCTCGAAGTGGGGAAGCGAGTGCGCGCTGAAACGCAGATCAGCGCGCGGCCGATGTCGGTGGCCTTCGCCGGAGTCAAACTGGCCGAGCGCATCTTCGGCAGCCTGCGATCACACTCCGCGCTGATTTTGGGCGCGGGATCGACCGGAGAACAAGTGGTCGCGCATCTGCGCGACCGTGGAATCTCGCGCCTCGGCGTGGCCAATCGTTCGCGCCAGCGCGCCCAGGAATTGGCGGAGCGCTTCGGCGCGGAAGTGGTCGATTGGGACGGCTTGGACTCGGCGCTGCTCTGGCCGGATCTGGTGGTCTGCTCGGTGTCCAGCCCCGAATCCGTGGTTTCGCGGGCGGCCGTCGAACGCGCCATGGCGGCGCGTTCGAATCGTTCGCTGCTGTTCATCGATTTGGGGGTGCCTCGCAACGTCGCGCCGGACGCCGCGGAGCTTTACAACGTCTATCTTTACGGCGTCGACGATCTCAAAGAGATCGTGGAACAAAATAAGCGCGCGCGCGAAGCCGAGATCCCCAAGGTGGAAGTTCTCGTCGAGGAGCACGTGACCAAGTTTGAATCCTGGCAGGCGGGCGTCGAGGCCACCGCCGTTTTGCGGGAATTGCGCTCGCGTTTGGGGACCGAACGCGAAGCCTTTCTACGAGAAAGGCTCGGCGCCATGCCCCATCTCTCACAGGACGACAAGCGCCAGATCGCCGTCCTTATGGACGAATTGCTCGACCGCGTGTTGCTCGAACGTGCCGAACAACTGAAAGCCGTTTCGGATTTGCGCCGCAAGCTCCAGAATCTCGAAGCCCTCCGCGATCTTTTCCGTCTCGATCAGGACAAGCCTTGAAGTCGCTGCGGATTGGGACCCGAGGCAGCGCGCTGGCTCGCTGGCAGGCTGAATTTGTGCGCAGCGCCCTCGCGCGCCACGGGGTGGCCGCCGAGCTTGTCATCATTCGCACCTCGGGAGACCGCGACCGCCAGAGCTCACTGCGCGTCATCGGCGGCAAAGGCGTCTTCACCAAGGAACTGGAAGATGCGCTGCTCGAGGAGCGCATCGATCTGGCCGTTCATAGCATGAAGGACATGCCCACGAGTCTTCCCGCGGGTCTGGAGATTTCGGCGATCTGCCCGAGAGAAGACGTGCGCGACGCCCTGATTTCGCGCGACGCGCTCAAGCTCGATGAATTGCCGTCCGGGCGCGCGCATCGGCACGAGCAGCCTGCGACGACAGACGCAACTGCGGCATTATCGCGGCGATTTCGAGATGGTGGATATGCGCGGTAACGTGGATACGCGGCTGGCAAAGCTCGCGCAAGGCGATTACGATGCCATCGTTCTGGCGAAAGCCGGGCTCGACCGGCTCGGAAGGGCGGAGCAAATCAGCGAAATCCTGCCGCCGGAGATTTGCCTTCCTGCCGCGGGACAGGGCGCCATGGGCATCGAAACCCGCAAGCGCGAGGACGAATTTTTCGCCGCGGTGCGAAAATTGAATCATCGTCCATCGCAACTGGCGGTGGAAGCGGAGCGCGCCGTATTGGTGGGACTGGAAGGCGGCTGCCAGGTGCCCATCGGCGTGTGGGCCCGCATGGAGGCGGATAGTTTGAGAATCGATGCGCGCGTGCTCTCTGCCGATGGAAAAGAATCGATCCGGGAGAGCCGCACCGGCTCGTCTGAGAATGCTATAGAGTTGGGGCGCACGGTGGCCGCGGCGCTGCTGGACCGCGGCGCGGACCGTTTGCTTCGGCTCGCGGGACGCGGCGTTGAGCACGGTTAAATCGCGAACGCTCGAGGGAAGGCGCATTGTGGTGACGCGCGCTCCGGAGCAATCGAAAGAGTTGCGCGAAAGATTGGAAGATTCAGGCGCGGAAGTGTGGATGCTTCCTCTGGTCCGCTTTCTGGAACCGGAAGATTCCGTCGAACTGGATGGCGCCATCCGCTCACTGAAAAGATTCGACTGGCTGATTTTCACCAGCGCGAATGCGGTGACGTTTTTCCTGCGGCGATGTCGCGCGCTGGGAATTTGGCCGAGCGGCAAGGACGCAAAGATCGCCGCTGTCGGTTCCGCGACGCGAGCAGCCCTGGAAAAAGAGGGCTTGCAGGCCTCGCTGGTGCCGGCGGAATTCAGTGGGGCAGGAATCGCCTCGGCACTCTCGTCTGAGATCGCGGGCAAAAGTGTTCTGCTGCCGCGAAGCGACCGTGCGGGCGACGAGTTGCCGTCGCTGCTCCGGAGCTCCGGGGCAACCGTTACGGAGGTCGTTGCCTACAGGACCGCTGCGGCGGAAGCGGTTGATGCCAGTCTGATCGAGGCGATACGCAAGGGACGGGCCGATGCGGTTACGTTTTTTAGCCCTTCGGCCTTTCGCGAATTCCAGAATCTCATGGGACCTGGCGCTCTGGCCGAATTGGAGTCACGCACGACTTTCGCCGCGGTTGGCGCTGTGACGGCGGAGGCGATTCGGGGCGCAGGCTTGCCGGTGGCGATCGAAGCGGATCAGGCGACCACGGCCTCGCTGGTAGCGGCGCTGGAGCGCCATTTTTCCACGCTCGAAATCAAGCCGGCGGCGCGGGAGCACGGGTCACGGAAGAGGAGGGAAGCATGACGTTTCCAGCGCAAAGACCGCGACGCCTGCGCCGCACCGAAGCGCTGCGCAGCATGACGCGCGAGACGCGCCTTTCCACCAGCGGCTTCATTTATCCCATGTTCGTGGGGCCGGGCAAGGGTACGCGAGTGGAGATCAGTTCCATGCCCGGGGTTTACCAGCAGTCGGCGGACCAATTGGTCGAGGAATGCCGCGAAGTGGAAGGGCTGGGCATTCCCGGCGTAATGCTTTTTGGCATTCCGGAGCACAAGGATGAGCGCGGATCGGAGGCTTATTCGCCGACCGGCGTCGTGCAGCGCGCGATCGAAGCGATTCGCCGGGCCAAACTCAACCTGGTGGTCATCACGGATGTGTGCCTTTGCGAATACACCGATCACGGCCACTGCGGGCTGATCGAAAATGGCGAAGTAGCCAACGATCCGACGTTGAAATTACTCGCGGATGAGGCCCTCTCTCACGCGCGGGCGGGGGCCGATATGGTGGCGCCTTCGGACATGATGGATGGGCGCGTGGCGGCGATCCGGCAGTCGCTCGACGCGCATGGGTTTTCGCAGCTGCCGATCTTCTCGTATGCCGCCAAGTATTGCTCCGGATTCTACGGACCTTTCCGGGAAGCGGCGCAATCGGCGCCCCAATTCGGCGACCGGCGCAGTTACCAGATGGATCCGGCCAACTCGCGCGAGGCCATGCGCGAAGTGGCGCTCGATCTCGAGGAAGGCGCGGATATCATCATGGTCAAGCCGGCGCTGCCTTATCTGGATATCATTCGCCAGGTGCGCGATCGCTTTGATGTTCCCGTCGGCGCTTACAACGTGAGCGGCGAGTACGCCATGGTCAAAGCCGCCGCGCGCAACGGTTGGCTGGATGAGAAGCGCATCGCGCTGGAGGTGTTGACCTCGATTCAGCGGGCTGGCGCGGAGATCGTGCTGACGTATCATGCCAAGGACGTAGCGCGATGGACCAAAGCCTGCTGAGGAAGATTTTGTCACTGTCATTTTGGGGAGGCCGCCCGCGGTGGACGAAGAAGAATCCCTCGGTTACCTAAGCTTGATCTCAGGAGAGATTCTTCGTCCCGAAAATCGGGACTCAGAATGACAACGCGCGGTTCGGGGTCGGGAAGAATGGAAACTACGGCGGAAAAAGAGCACAGCGCTTCGCAGAAGGCCTTCGAGCGCGCCCGGCGCGTGCTCGTGGGCGGCGTCAATAGCCCGGTGCGCGCGTTTGGCGCGGTCGGCGGAATGCCGGTCATCGTCGACCACGCGCGAGGATCGCAGGTCTGGGATGTGGACGGCAATGCCTACACCGATTTCATCTGCTCCTGGGGCGCTCTGATTCTGGGACATGCCGACCCGGAAATCTCCGCTGCCTTGGCCGAGCAGGCCGCGCGCGGCACGAGTTACGGCATGACCACGGAAGTCGAAATCGAATTAGGGGAGATGCTGCAGAAGGCGCTGCCCTCGATGGAGCGCGTGCGCTTTGTCAGTTCCGGCACCGAGGCGACCATGAGCGCCGTTCGGCTGGCGCGTGCGGCGACGCGCCGAAATTTCATCGTCAAGTTTGAGGGTGGCTACCATGGGCATGGCGATAGCTTTCTGACGAAGGCAGGTTCCGGCCTCGCGACTTTCGGTATCGCGGCATCTCCGGGCGTCCCTGAGGCGCTGGCCGAACTCACTCTCGATGCGCCCTACAATGATCTGGAGGCAGTTGAGCGCCTGTTCGAGAGCCATGGACACGATATTGCGGCTGTCATTATCGAGCCAATTGCGGCGAATATGGGCGTAATTCCGCCGTTGGAGGGTTTTCTTTCCGAACTGCGCGAATTGACGCATCGCCACGGCGCGCTGCTGATCTTTGACGAAGTCATAACCGGGTTCCGGCTGTGCTTCGGAGGGGCCCAAAATCTTTCTGGAGTCGAGCCGGACCTGACCACCTTGGGCAAAATCATTGGCGGCGGCTTGCCCGCTGCCGCCTATGGAGGGCGGCGAGATTTGATGGAACAGGTTGCGCCCCTGGGTCCCGTCTATCAGGCGGGCACCTTATCGGGCAATCCTCTGGCCATGCGGGCGGGTATCGAGACGCTGAAGCGCCTTCGGGCCGATGGGTTCTACGATTCTCTGGAACGAAAAGGCAAAGCACTGGCCGATGCCATGCGGCAAGCGGTTTCTGAGACCGGGATCGCCGGGCACGTCGCTCAGGTGGGGTCGTTGCTGACATTATTTTTCACGACGGGCCCTGTAGACGACTATGCCGCCGCGAAAAAGTCCGATACACGCCGCTTTGCATCCTTTTTCCAGGAAATGCTCGGCCGAAGGACTCTTTTGGCCCCGTCTCAATTCGAAGCGCTCTTCGTTTCCGCGGCGCACAGCGACGATGATATTCGCCGCACCGCCGCCGCCTGCCGCGAAAGCCTTGCCGCGATCCGGTCTTGATCGCTCTCCCACCGGTAACTCAAACACTCCTGTGAACAAAATTTAATATTGCCGCGTCGGAGTAGTGTTATTCTGAACGCGTTGCGGCGGAACGCGCTGCCGTCCGAGTAATTCGGGGTGAATGGTTCTCGGGCTTAGGGAGGCGTCGCTGGATCGGTTCAGGTTCGCTGCTGCAATTCGACGAAGTAGTCCCTCCTTCGGGCATCTTTTCCTGGGTGTCCCTCCATGCCAATAACTCCATCGCCATTGGTGATTGCCGCGCTCGACGCGGGTTCCAACGCGATCCGCGCGGTGGTGGCGCGCGCGAGTTCGGCCACGGAGATACGCGAGCTCGCCAGCGCCCGCTGGTCGGTTCGGCTGGGGCACAATGTATTCACGAGAAAGCGGCTCGATCCGCGCACCATGGCGCGGGCCGTCGAAGCCTTTCTGCATTTCCGGAGCCTGCTCGATCGCTACGACGTGGATGAATACTCGGCGGTGGCCACCAGCGCCATGCGCGAGGCCGCCAACCGCGATGCCTTGATCTCTCGAATCTACCGCGAGGCCGGCATTGAACTCACCGCGATCGGCGCCGCGGAAGAGGCGCAACTGGTACGCGAGGCGGTTTTTGCGGTGTCCGTGGGGCGCTTTGCTCCGCGCTTGATTCTCGATCTCGGCGGCGGCAGCCTGGAGATGAGTTTTCTTCGCGGACGAAAGGTCGAACGCGGATTCGCGCTTCCGCTTGGCACCGTTCGCCTGATGGAACAATTTAATCTCGCAGGGCCGTTTACGCCCGAGGCGTTTCAGCGCGCTACAAGGGCACATCCGTTCCGTGCTGCGATCTCACCTCCGAGGCTCGCTGCAAATCGGCCGCAGCACCGCCGTCGCCTGTGGAGGCAATGCCGAAGCGCTGTCCCGAGTGGCTCCTGGGCCACGGGTGGCCGGTTTTAATACGCTGAATCTCCGCCGGCTACGGGAGATGCTGTGGGAAATCCTGCGGCTGGACGTCGAGGGCCGCATGGATAGTTTTGGCGTGCGACGCGATCGCGCCGAAGTCATGGGCGTGGCGGCGGTCCTTTTCACCACGCTCGCGGATGTGCTGGACGCGCGGCAATTCATCATTCCGGGCGTGGGCGTTCGCGAGGGAGTCCTGCACGAACTGGCCGCGGCGCATTTTGGCCCGGCGAGCGCTCATGATGAGCGCGCCGAAGCCCTGCGGCAGCAGGCGCGCCGCTTTGCCGCGCGGATGCACTCCGATGCCGGCCATTGCGAACACGTGCGGCGGCTGGCGGCGCAGCTTTTCGATCAACTGGCGCCGGTCCATGAGCTTCCTTCGGCGCAACGTGTGACGTTGGAATTAGGCGCGCTGCTGCACGACGTGGGCATCGCGGTGAATGCGCGCGCGCAGCACAAGCACGGCGAATATCTTGTGCGCCATGCCGATATCCCCGGACTCAGCAAGCACCAGCAAGGCGTGGTGGCCTGCCTGGTGCGCTACCATGGCGAGTCCATGCCCGATCTTCACCACCGCCTCTATAGTTCGCTCGCGGAAGCGGACCGCACGCGTGTTCGGCAGTTGGCCGCGCTGTTGCGCATCGCGGTGGCGCTGGATGCGGGAGAAACTCAGCTCGCCCGCCGTGTGGACGTCAAGATTCAGCGCCGGACGATTCTCATCCGCATTTCCGCCAGCTCGGAAGCCCACGTCAATCTTCGCGAGCTGCGCCGCAAAGCGAGGTTCTTCGAACAGGAGTTCGGCATTCCCGTGCGATTTGCGTACGTTCGGCGGCTTCAAAATGGAAGCGCCTCGCGGCGCAACGGCCTTATCGCCCGCCGTTCCGCAGCCTGATCGCTATGCCGCCCGCTTGCCCGCCGATTTCGCGATACCCAAGCATCTAACATGGGATTATGGTTCCGCAGCGTGACAAATCCGAAGCAGCGGGCGACCCGGAAGAGGCCGCCGGAAAAATCATGCGCCTTTATCTGATGCGCCATGGCATCGCCATCGACCGGGAAGATCCCGATTGCCCTCCCGAGCCGGAGCGCTATCTCACACCCAAGGGAATTCAGCGCACGCGCGCGGCCGCACGCGGTTTGCGCGCGCTACGATTGAAACCCACGACGCTTTTGACCAGCCCCTATGTCCGCGCGGTCCAAACAGGCGAGATCGTCTGCGAAGTTTTGGGGTTGGATCCCAAGCAGCTGCGCACCACGGATTCGCTCAGGCCCGAGGCCAAGCCCATTCGCCTGACCGAGGAACTCGCGCGGCTGCAAGGGGAAGTGATCTGCTTCGGGCACGCGCCGCAGATTGACGAATTCATCGCGTTGGCGCTGAAGGCCACCGCGCCATTTACGGCGCTCAAGAAATCCGGCGTGGCGTGTCTGGATATTGATTCGCTCTCGCCGCTACGTGCAACCTTGTTCTGCGTTTTGACCTCGAGGATCCTGCGCCGCCTCGGCCATTGACCGAAGCCACGGCTGCCAGTTCCGCCCGCCAGCGGTCCCATAGATTCGACACACTGGCACCCTCTGCGGAAGCTGCATCTCTGCCGCTCGCATTTCCATGTGGCGGCTGGGAAATGAGCGAAATATATTCCGTTTTCCTCTGCTCGGCGGCGGTTTCGATGCGCCGCAGTGATTGGGATACCGCCGTCTTGGGGAGAGACTTCTTGCGCGCCAGCTTCATGACGAGCTCGTGCAGAACGTCGAGGTCGTGCCCTTCTCCAAGCAAATCCTGAGCCTTCTGGACTTCCGCGCTCCATGCTTCGCTCTCCGCGGGCAGAAAACTCTCCACCATGTAGCGGAAGCGTTTTACGCTGACGCGCAGTTCGTGCCAGATTTCCGCGCTTGCCTGCTTTGCCCAGCGCTCATGCAGATCGATGATGCGGGTTAATTGCTCGAGGACGAGCTGCGCCTGGCGGCGCGGGCTCACACGAATGAGTTCGGTCCCGGCCGGCAGCCGGCGCAGCCACCGCTTCCAGCGTTTGCGCGGAAAAGATTTCAGGGAACGCTCAGCCTCTCGCCGGGCGCGGCGTTCGTGCTTTTCGAAGTAGGATGCTAACGCGTGCCCCACCGGGCCTTTGGTTAATCGCAGGGGCTTCAGCCAGCTGGTAAGCACCTGGATATCGCGCAAATCGGAAAGCGCTCTCTGCTGTCGCTTGGAGGCTTTGCGGAGGCGGCGCCAGACAGGATCTGGATCGATGGCGCAAAGGCCTTCGGCCAGCGAGCGGCAGCGCCTCAAGGCTACGCGGAAATCGTGCACCGGCGCTGTTTTCAGCCGCTTTCGGGCACGCTTATGGTTGCGCAGCGCCCTATGGAGGAACGATGGAGAGAACGCTCCAAAGCACGCGATGTCTGTGAAACCTGGACTTTGTCCTTGCTCGTCACCTGCACTGCTCGTTAGGACCTGCTAGGCCCGCTTGCGCCGGTCTTCCGGCACTTCTTCCAGGGCCACTTCCTCGCCGGCCGCCGCTGATACCCCGGTCGGTGCGGTGACCGCTGCCGCTCGCACCACGGGCGGAGCCAGGATGCGATCAATTCCGGCCTTCAACTGTTCGAATATCACCCGGGGCTCGGGCCGCGCATCGATTACGTTGAAACTGAATTCCTCAGCCAATTCATCGAATTGTTGCAGCAAGGCGGTTTGATACTTGCGGAAGCTGTCGTACATGTCCTCGGCAGAGTAGAGGTCCATGCCCGATTCCCAGTAATCAAAACCGCGGGTAAAGACGGCGCGAGGGATGAGTTCGTCCACGCCGATCCGCAAGTAGAAAATGGCGTCGGGTTTGGGCGCAAAGCGGTGGATATTACGCACCCAAGCCGGGTCCAGGCCCCGAACCATCGAGCGCGCCATCAGCGAGTAGATGTAGCGATCGGTCAGCACGACGAAGCCGGCACGCAAGGCCGGCACGATCTCGTTTTCCAGGCGGTCCGCGAAATCGGTCGCATAGAAAAGGCTAAGGGTGATCCGGCCCAGCGTATGGCCTTCCTTGGCCCGCTTGATGCCTTTGCCGACCAGTCCCGAACGAGTCAAGCCCGTATCCAGGACTGCATGGCCCTGCTGTTCCAGCCATTCCTTGAGAAGCCGGATTTGAGTCGAGCGCCCGACGCCGTCCGTGCCTTCCAGCACGATGAGCTTGCCAACCAGATCGTCCAATTCCAGGCGCGGGCAGCCGGACTCCGTAACTTTCTTTCATGGGGCCACCCGAAGTTGCTTGGCCTGGGTCAATTTTGCCAAAACCATTAGGCGCATCTCCTGCTGTTGAGTTTCGATGGGGAGGGTCGCGTCGATCACGGTAAGTCCGAATTCGGGGATCATCCTGTCGTATTCATCCAGGATGCGGCCCTGAAAGAGGCGGAAGCTTTCATCCGGATCGGCGCTCAACCCCAGGTCCATACCAGCTTCGTAGTACTTGAATCCCGCGCGCGCGTCGTTGATGCGCTTCATAGCCACCTCGAGTGGCACGCGGAAGTAAAAGGCGACGGTGGGCTTCACCGCAAAACCATAGAGTTCGCGAATCCACTCGGGGTCCATGCCCCGGCTCGCATCGCGCGCGAAGGCCGTGTAGATATAGCGATCGCAGAGCACCACTGCGCCGGCCTTGAGGAGCGGAATGATATTGCGTTCGGTGCGATCCGCAAAGTCCGTGGCGTGGATCAGGCTGAAGGTGGCGGGCGTGAGCAGCTGCTTCTTTTTCCCGCGCTTGGTGGTGTCTTTCACCAGCGGCGACGAGTTCCACTCACTGAAGACGACTCCATACCCTTCGGCCTTGAGCCATTGGTGCAAGAGCATCAATTGCGTCGACTTGCCGGAGCCGTCGATGCCTTCGACAACAAAAAGCCGTCCAGGAATGCGATGGTCGCCGTAACGTTTCATGCGGAGAAAACCAAGAAGATGGGTTAAACGACGTTCAAACCTGTGCCGTAAAGACCGTACCCAGTAATTGTAACAGGATCACTATTGCAGGGAAATGAAAACTCCGCTAGCCCGCGCAAACGCCTTTCCTATCATCCATTTAGGATGGAAGCGACGAGCGACGTTTCACCGCAGCAGGTTCAAGTAAAGTGCCATCCCCACCGCTGCGTGCATACCGATCCGCTCCAATTCGCGCACTTCTCGCGCGCTTCGAATTCCCCCGGCCGCCGTAATCGGCAGACGCGTTGCCTTTCGGAGTTGCCGGAACCAGGGCAGGCTTGTGCCGCGCATCGTTCCTTCCGCGTCGACGTAGGTACAGAGAAACTCGGAGGCGTAAGGCTCGAGCTCGGGGAAGACCTGCTCTGGGGTCAGGCGCAGCTTTTGCTGCCATCCGCGCACTAAGATGTGCCCCTTCTCCGTATCTACCGCGACGATAAGCCGCCTCTTCCCGACTTTCGCAGCCAGGCCTGGAAAGCAAGGCGCGGTTTACGCCGCCATCGCGGAATGCCGCGCTGCCGATAATCACCTTCTCCGCGCCTGCGGCGAGAATGCGCCTCGCCCGTGCAGCCGTTCGGATGCCGCCGCCTACACGCACGCGCATGGAGGCTTTGCGGCAGAGCTGCCCCACCAGACGCGCATTGCTGCCGCGCCCCATGGCGGCGTCGAGATCGATCACGTGCAGCAGCGGATAATCGCGGAAGCGATCGAGCAGTCCGAAAACATCCTCCACCGCCAGACGCAACTTGCGGCCGCGAACGAGTTGCACCGCCCGGCCGCCCTGAAGATCGATGCAAGGGATGATCACTGTAACCGAACCGGCACGCCCTTGGAGTGCAGAAAGCACTTGAGTTCGCGAAGCTCTTGTACCGCGTCGTGAAAGATCGATGCCGCCAGGGCTGCGTCGGCATGTCCCTTTTCGAAGACGTCCAGGAAGTCCGGAGGGCCGTCCGCTCCGCCCGAAGCGATCAGGGGCACGGTTACGCGCTCGGCAACAGTCGCCGTGAGGGGCAGATCGAACCCGCTGCGAGTGCCGTCGCGATCCATGGAGGTGAGCAAGATCTCGCCGGCGCCACGTTGCGTCCCTTCCGTGGCCCAATCCACCGCATCGCGCCCGGAGGACTCCCGCCCGCCTCGTACGAATGCCTCCCATTTATCGCCGACCCTTTTGGCGTCAATCGCCAATACGACGGCCTGGGAGCCAAACTCGGCGGCAAGTTCGGTGAGGAGCTGGGGCCGCCGAAGCGCTGCCGTATTGACCGTGAGCTTGTCCGCCCCGGATCGGAGGATGGCCCGGCCCTCGTCGATATTGGCCACGCCTCCGCCCGCCGTCAGCGGGATGGCCAACTCGGCGGCCACGCGGCGGATGGTTTCGAGAAATGTGGGCCGATGGTCGCGGGAGGCGGCAATGTCCAAGACTACGAGTTCGTCGGCGCCTTCGCGGTTATAGCGCGCGGCCAGCTTGGCAGGATCGCCGGCGTCGCGCAGATTGAAGAATTGAACGCCCTTGACCACGCGCTCGCCGTCGGTATCGAGGCAGGGAATGATGCGGCGCGCCAGGGTCATCCGCGATTCCCCGCGCCGGCATAAGCGACGAAGTTTGCCAGCACCCGCGCCCCTGTGTCGCCCGATTTTTCCGGGTGAAACTGCACGGCAAAAAGATTCCGGCGCTCCAGCGCGGCCACAAAGGGCACTCCGTGTTCGCATATGGCAATGGCCGATTCGCCGGCATCGAGAGCCGCATAGGAATGGGCGAAATAGAAATATGCGTTCGCGGGGATACCTTCGAGCAGGGCGGAAGGGCGCACGTGACGTAGTTGATTCCAGCCCATATGAGGAAGCTTGGCCGTGATCGGCAGGGAATCAACGTTACCGGCGATTATGTCGAGACCCCGATCTTCCGGCGCTTCGGCGCTGGATGTGAAGAGCGCCTGCAAGCCCAGGCAGATTCCCAGTAACGGTATGCCGCCGCGAATGGCCTCACGGATTGGCTCGAGCAAGCCGCGCGAGCCCAGCGTGCGCATCAATTGGCCAAAATGGCCCACGCCGGGGAGAATGAGCACACGAGCGGCCGCGACGGATTCCGGCGTGCCCGCGCGCTCGGTTTCCACGCCTTGCCGTGCCAGAGCGCGCTCCACCGACGGCAGATTGCCCGCGCCGTATTCGATCAGCGAGATTTTCGCGCCATTCTTCATATAAGTCCCTTGGTGCTCGGAAGCACGCGTTTGAGCTGAGGATCGCGCGTTGTGGCAAATCGCAAAGCCCGGGCGAAAGCCTTGAAGAGAGCCTCCACCTGGTGGTGCGTCGAGCGGCCGTAGTGCAGCCGCAGGTGTACGTTTGCCGCGGCTGCCTGCGCGAAGCCTCGGAAGAAATCCTCCACCAGCTCGGTTTGCAAATCGCCGACGCGTTGCGCGGCAAACCGCCACTGGCAGACGCAATGCGCGCGCCCGCTGAAGTCGATGGCGGCGGAGGCCAGAGTTTCATCCATGGGCATCAGGAAATAGCCGGCCCGGAGGATGCCGCGCTTCGAACCCAGCGCTTTTACGATCGCCTGGCCGAGCGTGATGCCGAGGTCCTCGACGGTATGGTGCTGGTCTACGTCAAGATCGCCTTTCGCCTCGATTTGCAAGTCCATGGCTCCATGACGCGCCACCAGGTCCAGCATGTGGTCGAGAAACCGTATACCCGTGGAGATATCGGCGCGGCCCTGTCCATCCAGATTCAAACGAATCAGGATATCCGTCTCCTTCGTCGCCCGATGTATGCTGGCGCGCCTCATTTCCAATACTTCTCCAGCTCATTCGTGCTGTGCAGAATGATGCGGGCGCCGTTGCGCCGCAATTGCGCCGCACGCACGCGATGAGCTTCACTGCCGTGAGGCAGAATACCCAGGAAAGGAACGCGCGCGCGTTTCGAGGCCAAGGCATCGTCCAGGTTATCGCCGAGATAGAGCGCCTCGCTGGGATCGCCGCCGTCGAGCAGGCGGAGCAGCCCTTCGGGATGCGGCTTGAGGTGGTCCACATCGTCCATGGTGACAACACGCGGGAAGAGCTTGGTCACTCCGAAATGCTCGAGCGTGTGGCGCAATTCGCGCCGCGTGCGCCCGGTGAAGAGCGCGAGCTCGGCGCGCTTCGCCCAGCGCGCCAGGCGACGAGGAGGCACCAGCCATCGCTCGCGCCAGACGTTGCCGCGCGTTCCGTTCGTTCCCCAATAAATCTTCTGGAAGACGCGCTTCACTTGCGCATACTCGACTTTGCCGCCCAGCGAGTTGACCCAATCGGTGGAGAGCCGCCAATCGTCGTTGTAGCCGGACCGCCGCTTCCATTGCTGGATATGCGCATAAGTGAAACGCCGCCCGGTGAAATGCTTCACCGTGTCGAGAATGGAGCGGTGAAAGGAGCCGTGGACGTCGACGAGCACTCCATCGACATCGAAAATGATCAGTTTGGGCTCGAGCTTCACCATTCCTCCTTTATCGCCTGGAGCACCTGCTGGGTTTGCAGGACCGTCCCCGCGGTGATGCGCATGAAACCGTCGCGGCCGAACTCGGAGGCGCGGTCGCGCACCAGGATTCCGCGCTGCGCCAGCCGTTTCACCAGACGGGTGCCGCCACGGCCGAAGTCGGCAAGCACGAAATTGGCGGCGCTGGGGAAGACGCGCGCCCCCAATTGCTCGAGTCCTCGCGCGAGCTGGCATCGGCTCTCCAGAACCTCCTCTGCGTAAGCGCGCAGGAATTTCTCGTCGTTCACGGCCGCCTCGGCGGCGACGAGGGCAAGCGAATTCACCGGATATGGCGTGAATGCGCGTCGCATCGCCGAAATTACGTCTTCGCGCGCGAAGAGCGCCCCGAGACGCAATGCCGCCAGACCGGCGGCCTTGGAGAAAGTCCGCGATACGATCAGATTCGGCCTCCGGCGAATCCAGGGAAGCACCGTCAGCCCCGAAAAATCGAAATAAGCTTCGTCAACCAAAACCACCGTGCGCGGCGCCGCGTCCAGAATCCGCGCCAGGCTGGCCTCGTCCACAAGCGTCCCGGTGGGATTATTCGGGTTGGCGATAAAGAGAATATGCGGCGCGCGCCTCAGCTCGCGCAGCGTTGCCTCGAGAGGAAAATTCATGGCCTCATCGTAGCGAACGGAAATGATGCGCGCTCCCGCCACCTGCGAAAAAAAGCGATACATCGAAAAAGTCGGTTCGGGAACGAGCACGGCGTCCCCCGGCTCGATGAAAACTTCCATCAGCAGGCGCAAGGCGTCATCCACGCCATTTGTGAGCAGCATTTCCGAGGGCCGCACGCCAAAATAATCGGCCAAGCGGCGAACCGAATTCTCATATTCCGGGTACAAGGCCAGTTGTTCGGCCGTGGTTTTTTGTAGCGCTTGCAGCACGGCGGGCGAACAGCCGACCGTGTTTTCGTTGAAGTCCAGCCGGAGTTTGCCCTCGCGGCCCTCCTCGGGCGCTTCGTAATCGCGAATGCGTTTGACCGATGCGCGAAAGCGCAGCTTCAGCGCATTGGCACGTTTTGCGGCTCGGGTTCTGCGGCTTCGTCGCGGGACGGCGGTCACTGACGTATCTCCACGGCGCGGCGGTGCGCCAGCAAGCCCTCGGCATCGGCGAGGGCGGTCACCACGGGACGAAGGGTGCGCAATCCGCCAGCGGAAATCTGCTGCACGCTGGTGCAGCGTACGAAATCCGCGGTGGAAAGCCCGCCGCGAGTACGTGCGCCTCCGCTCGTTGGAAGCACGTGATTGGTGCCGCTGGCGTAATCGCCAATGGATTGCGCGCTCCAGGGGCCGAGAAACACGCTGCCGGCGGCAGCGAGTTTGTGCGCGAGGTCTGCCTGCGCGCCAGGGATGCTGAGGTGCTCGGGCGCGAAGCGATTGGCGAATCGCACCGCGGCGCTGGCATCCGGCGCGAGAACGATGGCGCCTTTTTCCGCGAGAGATCGCTTGGCCGGATTCGTATCCGGCAAGCGATTGAGCTGCTCGGTCACGGCGTCGCGCACAGCCGTGGCCAATTTGCGGGAGGTGGTGACCAAAAGCGCCAGGGCATCGGGATCGTGCTCCGCCTGCGCCAGAAGATCCGCCGCCATGTAGGCTGGATTTCCGCTCGCCGCCCCGTTCGTGACCCCGTTTGTGACCCCGTTTGTGAGGCAAAGATCAGCAATTCCGTGGGCCCGGCGAGCAGATCGATGGCGCAGTCGGCGCTTACCAGGCGTTTGGCCGCCGTGACAAACCGGTTGCCGGGGCCAAAGATTTTGTCCACGCGCGGCACCGATCGTGTGCCATAAGCGAGCGCCGCAATCGCCTGCGCTCCGCCGATGTGCGCGATCTCCTGAAGGCCAAGCATCTCGGCCGCGGCCAGCAAGGCCGCGTTCGGATGCGGACAGGCCACCAGGATGCGCCGCACGCCCGCTACCTGCGCGGGAATTGCGGTCATGAGCAGCGTGGAGACCAGCGAAAATCTGCCGCCGGGAATGTAACAGCCGATCGTATCGATGGCGCTCACGCGCTGGCCCACGCGCACGCCCGGCTCGATGGCGATACTCCAGGATCGCGGAAGCTGTGCTTCGGCGACGCGCCGGATATTGCGCGCCGCGTGCCGTAATGCCGCGCGCAATTCCTTCGAAATTGCGCGCGCGGCGGCTCGCCGCTCGCTCGCGCTCACCCAAAGTGTTTTGGAGGTGAGCCGGATGTCATCCAGGCGCCGCGTCCACGCGAATAATGCGGCGTCGCCGCGCCGCCGCACGTCGCCCACGATATGCGAGGAAACCGCCTCCGCGCGGGCGTCGCGCCGATGCCTCGCGGCCAGCAGCTTCTCTTCAAGTTTCGACGTCAGCGCCACAATTCGCATCACAGCACGATCTTGTTCAGCGGATATTCGACGATGCCTTGCGCCTGCGCCGCCTTCAGCTTCGGAATCAAGTGCCGCACCACGTCCTCGTCCACAATGGTGTTGATGGCCACCCAATCGGCGTCAGAAAGCGTCGAGATGGTCGGATTTTTCAGCGCCGGAAGCGCTTGCAGCACGCCGCCGAGGTGCTCGCGCCGCACATTGAGCATGATGCCGACTTTGTTGTATGCGGCAATGGCGCCCTGCAGGAGCAGGACGATATTGGAAATTTTCTCGCTTTTCCAGGGATCTCGCGCTGCCGCCGTATTGGCAATGAATACCGTGCGCGATTCGAGCACGGTATCGATGATGCGCAGACGGTTCGCTCGCAGCGAGGAGCCCGTCTCGGTGATCTCCACGATAGCGTCGGCGAGCTGCGGAACCTTGACCTCGGTGGCGCCCCAGGAAAACTCCACGCGCGCCTGCACGCCGTGGCGCGCGAGATATTTTTTCGTCAGGTTCACGACTTCCGTCGCGATCACCTTGCCTTCCAGATCGCGCGCCGTCTGCGCCGGCGCGTTTTCCGGAACGGCGAGCACCCAGCGTACCGGCGCCAGGCTCTGCTTGGCATAAAGCAGTTCGGCGATTTCTTTCACTTCCGCACCCGTTTCCAGCACCCAGTCGCGGCCGGTGATGCCGGCATCGAGCGCGCCCGTTTCCACGTAGCGCGCCATTTCCTGCGCGCGCACCAGCATGCAGGTGATCTCGGAGTCATCGATGGCAGGGAAGTAGCTGCGGGAGCTCACCGTGACGCGCCATCCGGCGCGTCCCAGCAATTGTATTGTGGCGTCTTGAAGGCTGCCCTTGGGCAGCCCCAGCTTCAGCGGTTTCATCGGCGCGACTCCCCGCCGTAAACGGCGCTGGGATCAAAGGCGCGCTCCTCGACGACGATCTCCGTGCCGTCTTCATCGAGCCGGCGGAAAAAACAGCTGCGGTAGCCCTCGTGGCAGACGCCCGGGCCGGCCGGATCGACGCGCACCAGGATCGTGTCGGCGTCGCAATCGACGCGGACTTCGCGAACACGCAGCGTGTGGCCGCTCTGTTCGCCCTTGCGCCAGAGCTTGCCGCGCGTGCGGCTATAAAACGTCACCGCGCCGCTGGCGCGCGTCGCCTCATAGGCTTCCTCGTTCATGAAGCCGAGCATAAGCACCTCGCCCGTCCGCGCGTCCTGAACGATGGCGGGAATGAGTCCATCGAGCTTGGCAAAATCTAAGTTCATCCGGCCTCCCAGGCGACGCCTGCACTGCGTAGGCGCTCCGCCACACGTCGCCAATCCAAAAAAAACCCGCTGGGCGTGTGTCGCGCCAGCGGGTCTATGAGAGCTTTCAGGTTTCGGCTACTCAAACCTCCGCGGGCACGGCTTGCTGCCGTGATGATGACGGTGGTGATGATGCCCGCGCAGATTCATGACCACGGAACTGTAACGAAAAGGCGCATCGCCGTCAAGGGCGTACCGAACCCGTGCCGAAATCGAGGATTTGGTTATCGCTCTGCTACTTCTTTTCGTTCTCTTCCAGCCGTAATGCCGCCGAATTGATGCAAAACCGCAAGCCCGTCGGCTTCGGCCCGTCAGGAAAGACGTGCCCCAGATGCGCTTCGCAGCGGCGGCACATCACTTCGGTGCGCGCCATTCCGTACGATTCATCGGTTTCGAGCGCCACCTTCGATTCGTCCATGGGCGCATAGAAGCTCGGCCAGCCGGTGCCGGAATCGAACTTCGTATCCGAATCGAAGAGCGGCTCTCCGCAGCATACGCAATGGAATACGCCGTGTTTCTTGGTGTCCCAATATTTCCCAGTGAACGCGCGTTCGGTGCCCTTCTTGCGCGTCACTTGATACTCTTCGTCGCTAAGCTGCTGGCGCCATTCCGTGTCTGTCTTATGCACTTTGTCGGTTTGTTTTTCAGCCTGTTTTTCCATCTGTTTTTCCATGAGGCAGACTCCAATAGATGAGAGCTTTATTTTAGCTCGTTTCGGGCAACTCAGAAATACGCTCGCCGAGCGCTGCGCATTTTGCGTCCGCAAGCGGCGCCTGGCAGTCTTGTTCGGACGTATACTTCTCACTGGGACCTTACCATGGCCAATAGCACCATCGCCTCCGCCGCCGAGTTGAAGCGGCATCTCTTCTATGAGACCTCGCATTCGCCGGCGCTGGCCGATTTGGTCGGCTACGAAAAAGCGAAGGAGATCGTCGACTTCTGCTTTATCGCCAATCCTTATTACCCCACGCCGGAAATGCTCCGCGATCTCGCGGACAATCTCCCCAATCTCATCAAGTCGTATCCTTCGAGCACCCCCATCATGAGCCAGCAGAATCTGGCCGCTGTCCTGCACGTCAGCCCCGAAAAGCTGATTATCGGCAACGGCGCGACGGAGCTCATCGTCCTGATCAACACCACCCTCATCGATCGCATTGCCGTGCCCATTCCCACCTTCGGCGAATATATCGAGAAGCTGCGCGATCAGCGCGACGCCGAGTTATATCCCCTCGACGCCGAGCAGCGCTACGAACTCCGCCTGCCGGAATATCTCCAGTGGTTGCACCGCCGCAATCTGCGCTCCGCGCTGATCATCAATCCCGGCAATCCCACCGGCCAATTCATCCCGCTCGACGAAATGATCGATTTTATGAGCGCCGCGTCCGATCTGGAACTCGTTGTCGTCGACGAATCCTTCATCGATTTCGCAGGCGATCCGGTACCGAGCCTCATTCCGGTGGCCGAGCGATTCTCGAATCTCCTTATCATTCGCAGCATGAGCAAACATTGCGGCGTCCCCGGCTTGCGCCTGGGCTATTGCTACAGCGGCAATTTGTATCTGCTGAACCGCCTGCGGCGCTTCATTCCCACCTGGAACCTGAATACGCTCGCGGAATATTTTCTCTCGCTTCTGCCGCACACCGACGCCGCCTATCACGAAGCCCGCAAACGCCTGATCGCCGAAGTACGCTGGCTCCACGGCGCCCTCCAAACGATTCGCGGCATCGACGTCTATCCCACCGGCGCCAATTTTGTGTTGTTCAGGCTAAAGACCGGCTATGACGGCGGGCGAACTGCAGTCGCGCCTGCTCGAAGAGCATCGCATGTACGTGCGCGACTGTTCGAATAAAGTGGGAATGGGTGACCGCCACATTCGCGTCGCCTCACAGGGACACGACAACGATGCTCGCCTGGTGGAGGCGCTGCGCACGCTGCTGCAATGACACGCCCCGTCGTCCTGGTCGTCACGCGCCGCACCTCTCGCAAGCATAAATTCATCGACTACGTCGGTGAATTCCATTTGCAGCTTCTGATCCGCATGCGCACGCTTCCCATCATGGTTCCCGTCGTCGAGGGCACGCCCGCTTGCTTATCTCAGTACATGGAAGAAATGCGCGGGCTCCTGCTCGTCGAGGGCGAAGACATCGAACCGCACCGCTACGACCATGACAAGGCCAATGTCCGCCATCTCGAAAAGACGCATCCCCTGAAGGACGAGATCGAAATTCGCCTGGCGAGGCATGCCTTGCGCCACGATCTTCCGATCCTGGGCATCTGCCGCGGATCGCAATTGCTCAACGTGATTTGCGGCGGCTCTTTGTATGTCGATGTGCAGAAAGAGAAGCAATCCGATCTGAAACACATTAACTACGGAGAACACTACGACGATTACCGGCATCTGGTGCGAATCGTTCCCGGCACGCCGCTCGCTGCGTGGTATCGGCGTCCCACGCTGAAGGTGAATAGCTATCATCATCAGGGTGTGCGCCGGCTTGGCGCTCATCTCAAACCCATGGCGCATGCCGAAGACGGTCTGGTCGAGGCTTTCTACGATCCGCGCCATCGGTTTGTGGTCGGGCTTCAATTCCATCCCGAACGCATGCTCGAGGAATACGAAGGCAATTGGCGCGTGTGGCAGGCCTTCGGCGCGGCGGTACATCAAAAATCCACCGCTCGCCGCTCCGCAAAGCGGATCGTCGCCTAGGCCTGAGTCATTACTTGTAGCTCAGCTTGTCCCGCCGATGCCCAGGGTTACGTGTGCGTTTGACTCTAAGACCGTCGGGAGACCTGAGGTTTTTGTCGCTTTTACCCATGCTTTCTCTGTGTACTCGGTGTCTCTGTGCCCTCTGTGTTAATTTTGGTCCCGTTTTCGCTTTGCCCCATGAATCGTCTGCTCACTCTTCGCTCATGGATAGAGGCGCGGCCAATTCTTCCAGCGACATTCGCTCCGCCTTGAGCCCGTATCGCGCTTCCACCAGCGCGGCCACAAACATCAAGATCGCCGCCACCAGATAGCCATAAAAGATATTGGCTCGCGATCCCGAGCCGATCAGGTACCCGAAAAGCCATGGCGCGACCACTCCGCCCGCCGCCGTGCCAATGGAAAAAAACAGGGCGATGGCCAGCGCGCGGATTTCCAGCGGAAAAATCTCGCTCACGGTCAGATATGCCGAACTCGCCGCCGCCGAAGCGAAAAAGAAGATGATCGTCCACAGCGCCGTCTGGCTATTGGCGGAAAGAAGTCCTTTGCTGAAAAGCCAGCCCGTCGCCGCCAGCAGCAGCGCCGAGATCGCATACGTGCCCGAGATCATCTGCTTTCGGCCCACGACGTCGAAGAAATGGCCCAGGATTAGCGGCCCGGCAAAATTGCCCAACGCGAAGGGCAGCAGATAAAGCCCCGTGTGCCCCGCCGGCACGTCGTAAAAGCGCGTGAGGATCAGCGCATAGGTGAAAAACACGGCATTGTAGAGAAACGCCTGCGAAGTCATGAGCAGCAGTCCGAGGATGGAGCGGCTGGGGTACGTGGCCAGCATGGTTCGGGCCACGGTGCCAAAACCGAACGACTTGCGCGGATGAATTTTCAGTCCCTGGCCGGTAACCGGCGTGAGTTTTTCTCCCGTCTCGCCGGCAACCTCGGACTCGATCTGCTCCATGCTCTCTTCGGCTTCCCTTTGGTAGCCATGCGTCATCAGCCAGCGCGGGCTTTCCGGAATGTATTTCCTCAGCGCGAGTATGAATAAGCCCACCAGCGCGCCCATGCCAAAACCGATTCGCCAGCCCAGGTTGGGCGGCAGCAGGCGCGGATCGAGAAGGACGATCGTCGACGCCGAACCGAGCGCCGCGCCTATCCAATAGCTTCCGTTGACGATAATGTCCACGCGTCCGCGGTACGCGGCGGGGATCAGCTCATCGATGGTGGAATTGATGGCTGCGTATTCTCCGCCGATTCCGGCGCCGGTCATGAACCGAAAGAGCGCGAAACTCCACTTGCCCCAGGAGAGCGCGGTGAGCAGCACGCCGGCGAGGTAAACTGCCAGTGTTATAAAGAAAAGTTTCTTGCGGCCCCAGCGGTCGGTGAGATATCCGAAGACGAGCGAACCCAACACGGCGCCCGCCAGGTACATCGAGGCAATGAACCCAATCACCGCCGGCGTGAAGTTCATCACGTCCGGCTCTTGCAGCACGCCGCTGACGGCGCCGACCAGCGTCACTTCCAGGCCGTCGAGTATCCAGGTAATGCCCAGCGCCCACACCACCAGCCAATGAAACCGGCTCCAGGGCAGCCGGTCCAGGCGCGCCGGAATGTTTGTAAAGTGCGGAGCCGAGGAATAGCGTGGCAACGACTCCGCCGCCACATTACTCGCCATCGCGCTATCGCCGGCTCAGGATGACCGGCTCTTCTTCTTTTTTCTCTTCCGGGCCGCGGGATCAGCCTCGCCGCTCGGCCATGCCGGTGCGTCACTTGCCGGAAATGATTCGGCACCCGCCTCCGCGACCGGATCGACCGCTGGCGACGTCCTCTTATCGGGCTTTGCTATTTTGCGTTTGCGTTTTGCCGGCATGCGCGGAGTCTCCGTCCTAGTGAGTTCTGCCCTTGCAGCCCGCATGCGTGCAACGGCAGTCGATGTCCGGCGTATCCTTCATCGCCTCGCATTGAGGACTGCAATAGCCGTCATTGCCCGCCACACAGGAGCACGCTGGATGCTTGCACTTGCTTGTTTTTCCTTGAGCCATATCGGCCTCCTCTTATTGTTTACTCCCGCTATTCGATGCCGCCGATGTTCAGCCGAGCCCTCATACCGATCTCACGCCAAATGCAGCACGGAGGTAGCGAACCCGGCATCGCCGCCCTTCAGGCCGGCATCTGTCTCGATGCAATCGTGCGCCCAGGATCAACCTTCGGCTAAGATGATCGATAATGCGAAACACCCGCGTCGTCCTCACCGCTCTCGGTGGACCTGAAGTCCTCAAAGTAATCGAAGACGACATCCGAGATCCTGGCGCGAACGAGCTGCGCATCCGGATTCTTGCATGCGGAGTCGCGTTCGCAGACGTGCTGATGCGCCGCGGGCTGTATTCCGGGGTCCCTCCACTGCCTTATTCTCCCGGCTACGATATCGTCGGCGTCGTCGACTCCTGCGGAGCCGGCGTTACGCGGTGGAAGCCCGGCGATTGGGTTGCCGCGCTGACGATGATCGGAGGATATTCGCGTTACATCGTGTTGCCGGAGTCCGAACTGGTGCCCGTTCCCGCCGGGCTCGATCCCGCCGAAACGGTCAGTCTGGTTCTGAACTACACCACCGCGTATCAATTGATCCACCGCATCGCCAAGCTGCGCCGGGGCGAGAGCGTGCTGATTCACGGAGCCGCCGGCGGTGTAGGAACGGCCGCGTTGCAACTCGGCTCGCTCGCGGGGTTGAAAATGTTTGGCACCGCATCCAAGCCCAAGCACAACCTCGTGGCTGCGCTCGGCGGCATTCCCATCGATTATCGAACCGAGGATTTCGTCCGGCGCGCCGCCGGCGTAGGTGGCGCGATGCGGTATTCGATCCCATCGGCGGCCGTAACTGGCTGCGATCGTATCGCGCGCTCGGCAAGGGCGGACGGTTTATCGGCTATGGAATGTCGGCGGCCATCGAAGGCGGCCGCCGACACATGATGCTCGCCGGCGCCAGCTTCGCATGGCTCGGCCTGGCAGGTCTCGTTCCAGGAAAATCCGCGCGCTGGTACAACATACTGACCGAGAAGAAGAAACATCCCGAATGGTTCCGCGAGGATCTCGCGCGATTGCTGGCCATGCTTCAGGAGAAATCCATTAGCCCGGTGGTCGCGGAGCGGCTGCCGTTGCGCGACGCGGCCCGCGCGCACGAGTTGCTCGAGCGCGCTTCCGTCAGCGGAAAAATCGTGCTCATGTGCCAGGAATGATCTTCGTATTCCTCAGGCTTCGCAGCTCTGAGTGTGACAAATTGCCATGTAGCGCCGCGCTTGAGGGCTGTATTTGGTCGAGGCACGCAGTCAAAGCTTGCGATGCGGCGGTTAACCACCCGGACAGATGTGCCCCAGAGTAACTTCCGAGTCGCCGACCAACCGTTCAGAATCCAGTCCTGTATCTACCCACGTGTCGGTAAAGCACGGACGGCCAAAGGCCACCCCTCGAGCATAGTGTGTCATTTGATGCAGACACCATCCGAACGCACCGCTACGTCATGGTTGCCCTCCGTATTGGCTACCCTCGCGTCAGCCCGATGTACACCCAAATCGTCGCACTGGTCAGTAGCAGAATCCCGGAGAATACCGCTAGTACGAAGATCAGCTTCTTCAGCCGCTCCATCATGGCGACCAGGACCTTCTGCTGGCCTCCCATAAATTGTTCTTCCTTCTTGTTGATGTAGATCTCTTCGTCCTCGTGGCTGTCCAGCGCGTTTCCGTAAATCACCAATATAATGAGCACCGCGGTGACCGTGCCCCAAATCATCAGCAGCATTGCCAGCGGAGTTGGCATAACGCCCATGATCTCCTCCTTTTCGGATTAGCAACTGCAATCATTGACTTCGTAGCTTTTTTGGGCCCAAGCTCGAACGCTGGGAGCTTCTGCGCCGCCGTGAGTGTCACGCTGGCTGCCGTGATTGGGTGGCCGCTTCGAGCTGCTGAATCGTCCTGCGAAGCCAATCGCGCATGGCTGCGTCGACCTTTGGGTCGTCGCCGGGCCCTCCAAGAGCCTCGACCGTGTCTCCCCGGTGGTTGAGCGGAATGTGATGGCAGGGGATCGCTTCGCCACGCTTCTCGACCGGAACGAAATCAATGAGCCAGCACTCCGAACATGGATGCGCTTGCGCTGGCAGCGCATAATTCAGGCACGAAGGAGAGTCAAGGAAGGTGGAAAGCTCTTTGCGCGGCTCCCGAACAGATGGTTCGTATCCGCCTCGCTCAAGGAACTTCAACTCCAATTTGAGGGCGTCGAGCAGGTCCTTTTGCTGATTCTCTACCATAGTAAACCTCTGGTGTTACGCAACGGACGGCGGTCACAGACCACTGCGAACCGATTTCTCTTCCCGCAGTCAGGCTCACGCAGCAAAAGCTTCTTGATCCGGACTGTGGCGCAAGAGATCTACGTGGCGGTTCCGCCCGAGCGTGATAGCACCGATCCTCTAGTAGATTAACGCGTTGAGAGTTGAGCGTCTGTGCGAAACGAGACACATTTAATGTGCGCATTAAAACAGACTGGCGAACCCTACATGTGGTCAATTGCGCCCGGATTACGGGGTACTCGGAAACGATCCCCTAAACACGTGGATTTCGACACAAGCTGACTTTCGAATCACAATCTATTCGAACGCAATACTCCTCAGTACACATTGACGATAATGTTATAATGTTACATGCTTGAGTTCTGCTCCTCTACTGAGCCCGGCGCTGTCCTGAGCCGGTTTTTCTTCAAGCCTCGTAAAATGGACCCTCACAAAAAACCGTGGTGCCGTCAGGATGGCTGCGTTCAAATCGCCGGCGCCCGCCTGAGCGCAGCGAGGAGCAGGGAACCTGGGGCTCTCCCAAGAAATTCGAGTAACTTGCGTAGAATGCGCACTTACATAAATCATGTTCGCAAGCCATTTGAAATGAACACTTACAAAATTATTAGACTTAAAGTCGCGCAGAATGAGCACTTGCAAAAAACTATGCGAGAGGGGGGCCAAACGAGCAGCCCATGATTTCAGTTCGTGCGCTCCGCAGGAGAGCTTTCAGGCGGGCTTCTGTGGCAACCACCCAAAGCCAGGCACGATGAAGGAGTAAAAGCTGCAAGTCACGCAGAATCTGCACTTGCAAAATTGCTCGACTTAAAGCCGTTCAGAATGAGCACTTACGAAAAATAGGGGGAGGGGGGGGGAGGATGGCGGGCCGGGCAGTGAGAATGTTAGAGTCGTGGTTTGGTTATGCAAGGTGAGAGGAGCACAGCAATGATCCGCCGAGATTTCGTCAAGAGTTCCCTTGCTGCTGCCGCTCTGGCGGCTGGAAACGAACGGCTCGCCGCATCGCCTCGCCCCGCGGAGAGCGCGGCTTTCCCTAAAGCGCCGGGGCTCACGAAATACGTCTCCGAGTTCATCGTCAATACGAAGTATGCCGATATCCCGCCCGACGTTCTGGAACTGGGCCGCAAGTCGATCCTGGACGGATTCGGCTTGGCGCTGGCGGGCTCGGCTTCGGTGATGGCGCCTCTCGTCCATCAATATCTGCAGGGACTCGGAGTGAGCGGTAAAGCCTCACTGATCGGATCGGGCCTGAAAGCGCCCGCGCGATTCGCCGCTTTCGCCAACGGCGTTTCCATTCACGCCGACGATTTCGACGATACGCAGCTTGCCGTGGCCAAGGACCGCGTCTACGGCTTGCTGACTCATCCCAGCGTCACCACTCTTACCCCCGCGTTTGCCATCTGCGAGCTCACGCAGCGCTCCGGCAAGGATTTCATGCTGGCCTATCACCTTGGCGTGGAAGTCGAAACTAAAATCGCGGAAGCGATCGACCCTCGCCACTATAACGACGGATTCCATTCCACGGGCACCTGCGGATCCTTTGGCAGCGCGGCGGCGTGCGCGAGGCTGCGCGGGCTCGATGCGCAGAAGACAGCTTATGCCCTGGGCGTGGCGGCGGCCGAAGGCGGCGGGTTGCGCGACAACTTCGGCTCCATGACCAAGCCCTTCCATGCCGGGCACGCGGCCGAAAACGGCACCGTCGCGGTGGACCTGGCGGCGCTGGGCTGGACGGCGGCGCCCGATATCCTCGAAGGGGCGCTCGGCTTCTTTCAGGCCGCGGGCGGCGGCTTCGATCCCGGCTCGATCGTGAACAAGCTTGGGAATCCCTGGACGTTTGCCTCGCCGGGAGTTTCCATCAAGCCATTTCCCTCGGGCTCCTTGACGCATCCCGCGATGGGCGAAATGCTGACGATTATCCGCAAGAACAATCTCAAACCCGGCGACGTGGAGAAAATCGATATCGGCACGAGCCATAACCTCACCACCACGCTGTACCATCACCAGCCGATGACCGGCCTGCAGGCCAAGTTCAGCATGGAATTTGGCTTGAGCATTCTGCTGCTCGACCGCAAAGCCGGTCTGAACGAATACCAGGACGCCGTGGTGCTGCGGCCAGACGTACAGGAGATGATCAAGCGCGTGCATTTCTACGTGGACCCGGAAGCCGAAGCGGCGGGTTACGACAAGATGACCAGCATCCTGAAAATACACCTGAAGGACGGCAGAGTGATTCCGGGCCGCGCGGACTTTGCAAAGGGCAGCCCGGCGAATCCCATGAGCTTCGACGAAGTGGCCGATAAATTCCGAGGCTGCGCCGATTTCGCGAAATGGCCCAAGGACAAAACCGAGGGCGTGATCAACTTCGTCAAAACGCTGGAAACCGCGCCCGACATGAGCAAGCTGAGCGGCTTGCTGACCGCGTAACGGCCGCCGGATGACTCCTCCCACCGCGCGAAACTTCAAAATCGCCACCATTCCCGGCGACGGCATCGGCAGGGAAGTCGTGCCGGAAGGAATTCGCGTCGCCGAAGCCGCGGCGCGGCGCTTCGGTTTCTCGCTCTCCTGGAAGGAGTTCGACTGGAGCTGCGAGCGCTATCTGAAAACCGGCCGCATGATGCCGGAAGACGGACTCGAACAGCTCCGGCCGTTCGATGCCATTTTTCTGGGCGCGGTAGGGCATCCGAGCGTGGCCGACCATGTCTCGCTGTGGGGCCTGCTGATTCCCATCCGCCGCGAATTCCAGCAGTATGCAAACATCCGCCCGGTGCGGCTGCTTCCCGGCATCGATCCGGCGGTAAAGAATTTTGCTCCGGGGCAAATCGATTTTGTCGTCGTGCGCGAAAACAACGAAGGCGAATACTCCAATATCGGAGGACGCCTTTATTCGGGCACGGAAGATGAATTTGCCGTGCAGCAATCGGTCTTCACGCGGCGCGGATGCGACCGCATCATTCGTTACGCCTTTGAGCTGGCCAAGACGCGGCGGCGTCACGTCACGTCGGCCACCAAATCGAACGGCATCATCTACACCATGCCTTTCTGGGACGAGCGCTTCGCGGCGGTGGCGAAAGATTATCCGGACATTCGGACCGATCAATTTCACATCGACATTCTGAGCGCGCATTTCGTGCGGCATCCGGACTGGTTTGACGTCGTCGTAGGATCAAATCTCTTTGGCGATATTCTTTCGGATTTGGGGCCGGCGGTGGCCGGCTCGATTGGAATCGCGCCGTCGGGAAATCTGAATCCCGAACGGAAATTCCCCTCCATGTTCGAGCCGGTACACGGCTCCGCGCCGGACATCGCGGGCAAAGGCATTGCCAATCCCATCGGGCAGATCTGGTCGGGGGCCATGATGTTGCAGCATTTGGGCGAATCCGCTGCCGCCGCCGCGATTGAAAAAGGGATCGAGGCGGTATTGGGAGGAGCCGGTCCGCGCACGGCGGATATCGGCGGCAAAGCGCGGACGAAGGAAGTGGGCGAGGCTATCGCCTCGGCAGTGGAAGCTTGAAGCGCGGCTCGGCGGAACTGCGTTCCAAGCGGCTCGCGAGCGGGGCGGCTGACGAATTCCCGCGAATAACGAAAAAGGCTACGGAGTAATTCCGCAGCCCTTTTTCGAGTGGCACTTGTAGCTTACGGATTGTTACTTGGGTTCTTGCTCAGGCGGCGGAAGTAGTCCGCGACTGAATCCTGATATCCCGCCGGCACCGGCAGTGAATCGCCGCTGCGAATCTGGCCGGCATCGTTGTCGTCCTCTTGCCGGCGCAGCCGCAGTTCGAGCTTATCGACGCTGGTGAGCACCTGGTCGTGAAGCTCCTCGAGCATGGCCGGATTTCCCGGGAAGCGGCTGGGATCCAGGCGCTGCATCTCGCGAATCAGTTCCTGGAGATCAGCCAAAGGCGCAGGCTGCCCCTGGAAGCTTTGACGCAACTGGTTGAGCTCGCGCATGGCTTCCTGATAAGCGCGCTGAATTTCCTCGGGCGTGGATGGCACAGGCTGCGTTTCGTGTCCGGGCGCCCAAGCGCCGCCTGTGTCACCGCCATACCACTGGCGATCGATCGGACCGTAGCCGCCGGCCAAAGTCCCACCGCGCGGACCGCCAACCGGTCCGCCGTTCGGACTGCCACTGGGTGAGCCGGGAGAGCTAGGATTCCCGCCTGCCTGGCCGTTGCCTTGTTGTTGCCCAGTGCTGGCCGGGCTGACCTGGCTGGCCTGGCTGGCCGTTTCTGCCAAGCTGACCGGGCTGATACTGTTGCCCGGCTTGGCCTTGGCCCTGCTGGCCGGGCTGGCGTCCCTGCTGCTGTCCATTGCGGTTCGCAGCATCGCTCATCCCGCGCGAGAGGGCTTCCATCTGGTTGCGAAGCCGCTCAATCTGGTTGAGGGCTTCCTGCGGATTTTGCTGCTGGCGATTGAAGGCCTGTTGCGCCTGGTGCAAGGCATCGTCGAGGCGCTGCATGCCGTTGGGTATGCTCTGATCCTTGCCGTTTTGCGTCGGATCGATTCCGCGGCGAACCCAATCCGAGCTCTTGCGGAGGCGGTTCTGCAGGTCATCCTGCTCCATGCCGCCGAGGGCGTCGCGCAGTTTGGAAGCGGAAGTCGGCTGCGTTCCGCCAAGTCCGCGCGCGGCCTCCTGCATCTGCTTTTCGAGCTGGCCGAGCGCATCGGCGGTTTGCTGGCGATCGTCGCTAAGCTTGGACTGCTCCTCGCTTTGGTTCACGCCATCAGGGGTGTTGCCATGAGCAAACATCTGGCGCATGCGCGCTTCCTGATCCTGCTCCTCTTTTTGAAGCCGGTCCGCTTCGCGGGCCATGGCGTCCATCTGCTGCGAGGCTTCTCGCTGTTGCATCCCGCTCAGCAGGTTGGAAGCTTCCTGCAAGCGTTCGGCGGCACGCCGCGCAGCGGCATCATTTGGCTGGCTCTGCGAAGCTGCGCGGGCCATATCTTCCTGGGCCTGACGCAGGCGATCGAGCGCCTGCTGCATGCGGTTATCAGCCGAAGCCTGGCCACTGGGCGTGCCATTGGCGCCCTGCTGGCCGCTGGCGCTCTGCTGCCCACTGCTGCCGCCGCTTCCGCTTTGCCCTTGTTGACCCTGCTGCCCGCTTTGCTGGCCACTCTGCTGCTGGCCACTTTGCTGCTGGCCGCCTTGCTGCCCGCTCTGTTGGTTCGCCTGTTGATTACCCTGTTGCTGCTGCTGGTTGCGCTGCATTTGTTCCATCTGGCGTTGCAGCTCTTCGGCTTCGCGGCGCAGCATCTCTTCCTGCCAGCGCTGCTGGTAGCTCTGATTGCCGTTGCGCTGCTGCTGGGCCAGTTCTTCCTGGCGTTTAGCCAACTGCTCCAGCTTTTGCAGGGCTTCATCGATTTCCTGGGCGCGCTGGTTTGCGGAATTACCGGTTTGACCCGTTTCGTATTGGTTCTTCTCGGTGTCCAGTTCCAGGTCGAAGAGACTGGAGAGATCGCGTCCTGCCGCGCCGCCACCCCCACCACCGCCTCCTCGCGCTCCGAAGGCCACCTGAATCTCACGGAAGGTGGCTTCGGCGCGAAGGAGGTGCTGCAGCGCCTTCTGTTCGTCGGGTAGCGCGTCAGACCACTTCTCTTTCTGCAGCTTTTCCGCGGCGGGACCCATGGCCGTCGCGGCGGCGCTCATATCCTTCTCGAAGTCGCTGAATTCCTGATTCGCGTCGCTCAACTCGCGCCGTTGCAAGCGGCTGGCCAGCGAGAGGGCTTGATCGCGCAGTTTGGCCTGGACACCGGAGAGGAATTTGCCATTTTCGACGGCTTCCTGTTTCGAGGCTTTCTTATCGGTGTCATTTTTTTGCTTGAACGTCGCGGCGATGATTTCCTTTTCGCGCTGGGCAATATCGGTCTGATCGCCCTGGCCGAAGCCGCCACCGCCGCCCATTCCGCCGCCCGCCTGTTGCGATTGCGAGAACTGACGCTCGAATGGATCGGCCTGGATGAAGTACATGTCGGTACGCGATTCGGATTTGGCGTCCTTGGCGGTGGCGTAGACGCTCACCACGTCGCCGGGAACGAGCTTGAAATCTTCGAGAGAGATGACCGTCGAGCCATCCGCCTGCTTGGAGCCCTTTTCCTTGAGCATGCTGACGGTTTTTTCGTCGCCGCCATTGACGGAATAGTGGATAGCTACGTCGTTGAGGCCAAATTCACCACCGGCATTCACCGAGACGGTGACTTCCTCGATGGGGCTGGCGCGATAATCGCCAGCCGGCTTGAGCAGGCGCACTTCCGGCGGATTGGCCTTGCGCGCTTCGATAAAGAAATCGTCGGAGATGCGCAGAGTTTCGCCCTGTTCATTGGCGGCCACGTGATATTGGCCATCCTTATCAATGTGCACGGTGCCCTTGTACACATTGCCATCGCCGCCGCCGAGCTTGATCTCCTTATCGTCCAGCACGAGGCTGCCATCGCGCATGGGGCGATCGGTGAGAATCTCCAGGTCCGCCTCAGTACCTTCCACGGCGCGCAGATCGCCGCCATGTTCCTCGACCTGATTCTTCAGTCCAGTCCAGGAGGGAAACTTATAGGTGACGCGGATCTGTTTAACGTTGGCGAGATCCACCACTTTCAGGTTGAAGTGTTTGGATTGCAGGGGCCCGGCCTCGACATAATATTCGACACCTTCGGGCAGACCGGCGAAAAGGAACTGGAATCCGGAGCCTCCCGGCTGCGGCTGCATGGCCACCTGCTCCCATTTGGAGGCGCTCTGGAAACGAGCATAGAGGCGGGCATTGGGCGTCTGCAGTCCCGCGAGCTGGGCGGTGATGAGCTGGTCGGAATTGCGGCGAACGGCGGCATCCCCCGGCGCCACGCGCAGTTCATAAAGAGGGCCGGCGACGTGGCCGGCGCCGGTCCATATCAAGGATGCGCCATGACCGAGATAGCCGGGGCCGGCAAGGACGAGCCACACGAGCACGCCCAGCGAAGCCAGACCAATTCCGAGCGAAGCCAGCAGGGTGGTATTAGGAACGAGTTGTGCAGGTTGGGCGGTCTCGGAAATCTTCAGCGTATCGCCGGCCAATAACTCAATGAAAGGCTCTTTCTTCGCGGCGTCCCGTTCGGCGAAGGTGACCAACCGCTGCTCAAATTGCGGGAAAACGGTTTCGGCCTTACTCGCGGTACGCCGAGGATTCATCCCGTACAGCGGAATGGCCAAGCCAAATCCAATCGCCAGGGCCAGCGAGACGAGCAACACGACGCGGGAGCCCGTGAGCGTCCAGGAGGCGAAGGCGAAGTGATTGGCGAGCAGGACCAGAAGCACCGTCGCTGCGAGCGCCACCGAGGTGAAGAAAGCGCTCCCCCGCAGGACAGCGCCGATGCGCAAGCGTCTCTGCAAGTGCTTGATATAGGAGTCCAGGTGGTCCCGAGTGTTCATGGCTCCTCCCGCGACATTGTCAAATATTGACTCGAAAGCAGGGATTCCGCAACCGCCGCAACAAGTAATAGCAACACGGCATACCACCAGAGGCTATAGGGCTTTTTCTGGTCTTGCGCCACAGTGCCGCTGGAGGCCTCCTGAGCCGTATCGCCGGCGTTTCCCGTCCAGAGAGCTTGCACGTCTTTGGCCATCACGTCCAAATCGGATTCGCGCCGATCCGCATTTACTCCCACGAGATCCTCGCGGCCATTCGCCAGGCGGAGCTGATAAAAACCGGCTCGGGTGAGCTGGAAGGATTGCGCCGCTGCAGCCTCTTTCAGGGAAAGCGGCCGCTTGCCGTCCGGATCGACCACTTCCACACTTACAGACTGCTCCTTGGCGGTGCGGAGTTCAAGGAAAGAATCGACCATTCTCGAACCGGCGCGGGTTTCCATTCCGGAAAGATAGCGCGCGGTTTGGTCGATAAAGGGAATAAACACGGGGTGCAGCGGGAAATCGTTTGTGAAATTGTCCAAGCCCGAGGTGAACAAGAGGGCGCGGCCTTCGCCGATCTTCTTTTCGAGCAACAGGGGAGTTTGATCGGTGAGACGCGCCGCGACCCGGGCATCGGTTCCCTCCACGCGGACGGCGAAATAGAATTTCACGCCTGCCAAGTGGTTGGCTTTCTCGACGGAGGGATAAGAAGGATCGGTCTCGCCCACGGTGAGGAAGCGCGCGCCTTCGCGGGAGTAGTAGCGGGAATCCGTAATTTTGTCGCCGAAGATGGGAATTTGCGGATGCCGGGCGGCGGAGGTTCCCGCAGCGATGAAGACGCTGCCGCCCGATTTGACGTAATTGGTGAGCGCATTCTCGAATGACGCCGGCAGCGAGGAAACATCAGAGAGAACGACGAAGTCATGGCCGGCGGGCTGCGCATTGGCCACGCGATCGGTGGTCACGGTCTCCAGATTAAAGGCGGCTTCCGCGGCAGCGGTGAGCGCGGCGCGAAAGTAAAGCGGCGAGCGGCGTGTCGTTGGGCTCGTAAACAAAAAGCACCTTGCGCGGGTCGGAGCGCTTCACGGCAAAAAGACTGGCATCGTCGGCGGGCAGGGAGTCCGCGGAATCGATGCGCACTTCACAGCGCGCAAGACCGTAGGGAACGTCGAGAGAAGAAAACTCGACGCTGGCGCGACCCTCGGGCGGGACTTCGACCGTCTGCGTGGCGGTCACTTTGCCGTTGACCACAAGCGAGACGGTCCTCTTTGCGGCCGGCGTGTGATAGCCGGAGATCACCGCCTGCACGCGCGATTTCTTGGGATCGAAGACCTCGCCCGGCGCGCTGACGCTTTCGACCGTCCAATTCGGCTCCGGCCCTCTGGCTTGCGGATGCAGCACCAGGGAGACATTTCCGGGAAGAGCCATCTCCGCAAAACTTGCCGGCATGGCGCTGCGCTGCATGTCGCTGAACAGATGCAGTTCGATGGGCGTGTGCACGGTTTCGGCCATGGAGCGCAAGGTGCCGGCAAGTTCGCCAAAACTGGCCCGCGTATCCCCCGGCTGAATGCTGTTTACGGCGGAGCGAAGCACGCCGGAATCCTGCGTGGGCTCGGTGAGCACGTGGACCTGAGAGCTCAGCGCCATTATTTGCGCGCGTTCGGAAGGCCTGCGCGCATCGAGAACGGCGAGGGCATCGCGCTTGGCATCGGCCAGGCGCGTTCCCGCGCGCATGCTGAAGGAATCGTCGATGACGAGCAGATTGAGCCTCTCGCCGCTGATGCTGGCGGCGGAGCGCTCGATGAAAGGATTGGCGAAGGCCAGCGCCAGGAGCAGGATCACGGCCAGCCGGAAGGCAAGCAGCAGCAGATAGCGCAAGCGACGGTGCTTGATGGAGCTTTGCGTGCGGCGCTCGAAGAACATCAGCGAGCTGAAAGGAAGAGGCGTGGTTCTATGGCGGCGCAGCAGATGAAGATAAACGGGCAGACCGATGGCCGCCGCACCAGCCAGAAACCAGGGCGCCAGAAAACCCATCAGTATCTCCCCTGGCGAAGCGTGAGGTACTCACGCAACGCGCCATCCAGCGGACGATCGGTGACGAGCAGATGATAATCCATACCCGCGCTGCGCGTGCGGTCCTTCAATTGGGTGATATGAGACTGCACCTTGGTGCGGTATTCGTCCTGGCCGTATTCCGGCGTTACTTCGAGGCTCTCCTGGGTCTCCATATCGATGAGCAATACGGGCTCATCCAACTGAGGCTTCAATTCCTGGGGATCGAGGACGTGGAAGAGCACGACTTCGTTTCCGTGGTAGCGCAGCGGCTCGACGGTGCGGACGATGGTGTCTGGCGACTCGAAGAAATCGGAGATGAGCACGACCATGCCGCGCTTGCGCAGGAAATTCTGGAAGTGAAGCAGGGGCTTGGCGTAGTCGGTGCGCGCGCGAGGCTGGGCATTTTCGAGGCCGCTGAGCAAGCGATTGAGCTGTCCCTGGCGGGTGGAAGCGCGGATATAGGAGCGCACTTCGTCGTCGAAGACGATCAGGCCGGCAGCGTCGCGCTGAGTCTGGTTGGTGAGGTAAAAGAGCGATGCCGCGATGTAGCGGGCATAGTCCATTTTGGTGATTTTGTGCGAGGTATAGTTCATCGAACTGCTGGCGTCGAGGAGCACGGTCAGCAGCGTATTGGTTTCGCCACGGTAGCGCTTCAGGTAGGCGCGTTCGGTGCGGGCATAGACGTTCCAATCGACGTGGCGCAGGTCGTCGCCGGGACTATAGGCGCGATATTCGGCGAACTCCTGGCTGAAGCCGAAATCCGGCGAGCGATGCAGGCCGGCGACGAAACCGTCGACGACGGTTTTGGCCACCAAGTCCAGGCCCGAAATTCCGGCCAGAACGGCTGGGTCGAGAAATCGCTGCACGTCAGGCTCCCGAAGGCGGCGGAAAGGTTTCGAGCAATCGAACCAGAAGCTGGTCTGAATCGACGCGATCCGATTCCGCGTGGAAATTCAGCAAGATGCGATGGCGCAGGACGGGGATGGCCAGCGACGTGATGTCGTCATAAGTGACATGATAGCGGCGGCGGGACAGGGCGCGCGCCTTGGCGGCCAGGACGATGAATTGAGCGGCACGGACGCTGGCTCCGTAATTGACGTATTTCTTGATGAAATCGGGGGCCTGGCCGCTCTGATGACGGGTGGCACGAACGAGATTGACGACGTAGCGAGCGAGAGTATCGGCGATGGGCACCATGCGGACCAGTTGCTGGAAATCGAGAATCTCCTCGGCGTTGGTGACGGCCTGAACGTTGGCTACGCGAGTAGCCGTGGTGAGGTCCACGACTTTGACCTCGTGTTCGGCAGTCAGATAATCGAGGATGGTGTTAAAGAGGAAGCGGTCGAGCTGCGCTTCGGGCAGGGGATAAGTGCCTTCGAGTTCGATGGGGTTCTGCGTGGCCAACACGAAGAAAGGCGCCGGCAAAGTGTAGTGATTGCCGCGGACGGTGCAGGAGAGTTCCTGCATGGCTTCGAGGAGCGCGGCCTGAGTTTTGGGCGGCGTGCGGTTGATTTCGTCGGCCAGCACGATATTTCCGAAGATCGGGCCGGGAACGAAAGTCCAACGCCGATGGCCGGTGGTGGGATCCTCCTCGATGATGTCCGTTCCGGTGATATCGGAGGGCATCAAGTCCGGCGTAAATTGGATACGGCGGAAGACCAGGCCGAGAGTCTGGGCGATGGTGCGCACCATGAGCGTCTTGGCCGTGCCGGGGAGTCCGGTGATCAGACAATGCCCGCCGACGAACAAGGCGGTGAGGATTTGATCGAGCACTTCATCCTGACCGACAATGACTTGGCGAACCTGACCGAGAATAGCGTCACGCACAGATTGAAAACGTTCAACGCGCCCTTTCAGTTCTACCGAATCCAGATTCATCGCAGCGAGCGTGGCCACTGTTCATTTTCCTTTCTGGGTATCCTCGAGCTGTAAAAGCAATTTCTGAGCCGGGCGATAGCCGGGCGCGACTTCCAAGGACGAGAGCAGATGATCGCGGGCCTGATCCTGGTCGCCGGCGGAGAAATAGGCGCGGGCGGCATTGAATTGGGCCGAGGCCTGATCCAAAGGATGCATAGCCAGAACGGCGTTGCACTCGCGCACGTCGGCCGTGGAGTTATTCAGGTCAAACAAAAGATCGCAAAGCTTGCGGTGCAGGTCTTCGTCCATGGGATAAATATAATTGATGCTCAGCAAGGTTGCGGCAGACTCTTTGGCATCGCCCGCTTCCTGCTCGAGCGATGCAAGCTCTTTCAACGCATCCGGGTTGCGGCCGCCAATTTTTGCATATTCCGCGAGGATGTGAGCAGCGGCCTTTTTGTCTCCCTTGGCGACGTAGGCCTCGGCCATGAATTCGTAGGGATTGGCGCCTTCCACGTAATCGGGATACAACTGGCGCACGGCGTCGGCTTTGGCGAGAACATCGTCCCAGTTCTTGGCTTTCGCGGCTTCGGCCAGTTCTTTCAGGTGATTGCGCCACTCGTCGAAGGAGTCGGCGGTTTTGCCGATATCTTTGTACAGCCACTCCATGAAGGCTTTGTCGAACTCCTCGGGAGACATGCCAAGATCCTGCTGTATGACCTCCGGGGTGGTCTTGAGTTGCGCGTAGGAGTGGACCATATCGAGGATCTTGTCGGCGCCCCAGCGCTCGTTGATGTAGTCGAGAATCCTGCCTCCCTGATAGTAAGAGACATTTATCTGGGTGGGATAGTCCGGACGAATGAAGCCACGGTCAAGATCGGCCACGGGCAGCAATTTTTTATCGCGAATGGCGACCAGAATCTCCGGCGAAACGCGGTCGCCCCAGCCCTGAGCGACTTGCGACTCTTCGTGCACGGCAAGCCCCTCTGTGAACCAGCGCGGCACGCGATTATTGGTAGCGTTGAGAATGAAAACATGGCTCATTTCGTGCCACAGAGTTTCGCCCCAGTGGTAGGTGCCAGGCGGGCGGCCGGAGGGGCTATCCAGGGCAATGACTTCGCCGAAGGTGACGCCTAGAGCGCCAAGGCCGGGCATTCCCAGGGTACGCACGGCGAAATCTTCGTGATCGGGATAAAGCTCCACTTGCACCGGGCCGGGCAGCTTCATTTTGTATTTCTTTTCGTATGTGGCAATGATGAGCTTCAGTTCGGCGCGGACGTAGGGAAGGAGCAGGTCGGCTTCCTTCTTATTGAGCTTGATGATGGTCGTGTCGTCTTTGAAGGTTACGAAATTCTTATAGCTATCGAGGAGGCGGAGGCTATTGACGGTGGCGGCGTCACGATAGCCATTGTCGTAGGACATCTCGAGCTGCCGAAGCGGTTCTTCGGTTTCGCCAAAACGCATGAGCTGGATGCCCAACTCCGAGTGCGCCGACCACAACTTGGGATCGATTTCGACAGCCTTGCGGTAGTAGGCGATGCTGTCCTGAAAGCGCATGTTGAGCGTGAGATGGCGCCCGACGATGGCGTAGGCTTCGCCGTAGGTGGGATTTACCTGCCGCACCTTGGCGAACCAGGCATCGGGAGAGCGGTCGGACAGAACTTCGATGGCGGCGTGAATGGCCATGGCGTCCAGGGCTTCGGGGGAAATCTTCAGCGCCTCGTCGGCTTCCGCGGCGGCGGCCTTGGAGTCATAGTCTTCGAGCGCCAGCTTGGCCATCAATTCGTGCGCTTCGACGAGCTTGGGATCGGCCTCGATAGCCTTTTTCGTCCAATCGACGGCTTTGTTGTCGAAGCCGTCTGCGCTTACGAGGCCCAAGCCGAGATAGGCCTGGGCGTTTTTCGGATCGCGCTGCAGCGCCTCATTGAAGAGATCCGCGGCATCCTTATTATTAAAGCGCTCGTGCAGCAGGCGGCCCCAGCGCACCCGGTAGTTGGCGCTGGTGGGCGATTGCGTGACGGCGGTGCGGAATTCGTTGTTCGCGTCGTTGTACATCTCCAGTCCCCAGAAGCCTTCGGCGCGAACGGCCGGTTCGCGCGACTGAGTGAGGGACTGGAAGCAGGTGCCGGCCTGATCGTTGTGTCCATGCTTGCGCAAGGCTTGGCATTCCTCGGGCGTGGCGGCGCGGGCAAAACTGACGCCGGCGAAGGCAAGCGCTAACGCCGCCGGCAAAAGCCAGGGTCCAGCGTTGTTAGCCTTGTTGGCCTTACCGTTCACTTATCCAACTCCTGCTGGATGTGCGCGAGTTCCACCAATGCGCCGGTTAGCTGATTTTTGTATTCGTCTTCCGGCATGGCCGCTTTTTCGTATTTCAGCTTATCGATTTTTTGTTCCAGCTCTTCTTTCTTGGCCAGCAGATCGCGCTTTGCGGGATCGGCGGCGGCTCTCTGGGCCTGGCCGATGCGCACCAGAGTGAAAGTCGAGAGCAAGAGGCCTTCGTTGGTCTCGGTGGATGGCGTCCGAACGGGTTCGCCTTTGCCGGTATCCTCGAATTGAGGATGCTCGGTGGCCAGCCGCTTCTGGGATTCGTAGAACTCGGCGGTTTTGCGCTCCGCGTATTGAAATGCTTCCAGCGCGCTGATGGCTTCGTTCTTATCCACGTCAGCCGCCGGATCGCGCATGGCTTCGATCCAATAGCGCGCGAATACGGTGGCATTCTTTTCGGTGCCGCTCTTGGTGGCTGTAACGATGGCCCGGCCCGGTTTCTTCAGCGCGGCGACGGCGCCTCCGCTGGCGCTGGTCGTATCGACGATCAACTGCCGTTTGGCGGGAATTTTATCGCAAAGGCCGGCCAGTTCGGCGCCGGAGATATCCGGACCGGGGAGATTCAATTTGTAATCGGCGCCATCGAAGGAGCCGTGGCCGATGAGGATGACCACGAGATCGTCTTCCGGTTTGGCTGCGCGGGCCACGGTTGCAAAGATTTCAGAGACGCGCGCGCGGGTGGCATCTTTTCCGGAGAGGGTAAAGACGTGAAGATCGCCGCCGGAATCCTTGAGCAGCTTATCCAAATCGGTGGCCAAGCCTTGGAAACGCTGTTCGTAATCGGCTTCGCCGCCCAGTCCGGCGACAGTGATGTAGTAAGTGGCCGCGCGAGCGCCAACGGCCGAAAGGAAAACGTAAAGCAGACTCAACCCGACGAGGCAGCGCCTTTTCATATGAGGCCCCACCTTCGGCGCAGAATCCATTCCGAGGCCGGCAGCAGCAGAATCAAAAGAAAGATCACGGGCATATTCCAGAGGTCGTTGGCCTCGCGAATGGTGATGCCCGCTTCGGAATAGGGAATCTCGCTCGAAAGTTTGGAGAGTTCCTGCGGCTGCCAATAGCGTCCGCCGGTCTGGGAAGAAAGCTTTTGGAGCAGATCGCGATTCTGCTCGGTATGGAAATTCTCCGCCACTCCATCGATGCGCTGGAACATGAGGGCGTCGCTGCCCACGTCCTCATCGCCGTGCTTGGCGGATATTTCTACTGTAAAGGTGCCGGGTTTCTCGGCCGTCCATTCGGCGTTGAAAATGCCGGGGGAGTTGGGATCGGGGGTCATTTCCACCATCGCGGCGGTGTTTTGCGGGCCCAGAAAATGGGCCTCGACGCGCGCATCGCCGAGCGGCATGTAATTTTTGTCGCGCACATCGGCCGATATCTTCACGTGGCCGTCATCAAAGAGCATGGGATTAGGAATCGAGGAATATACCCGGCCCGGCGTATCGGAGACGAGCCAGCGCAGAAGCTGCTGCCAGAATTCTTCCTCCGATTTGTCTTCCACCGGCAGGAGCATGCGCCAGTGCCAGGTGGAGGAGGTGGCCATGACCGCAGTGCGTCCGCGGCCGTAATTTTCCGTGGCTAGAAGCGGCAGGTTGCGGCTGCCAACTTTTGCTTCCACCAGCACGGCGGCGCCGGGTTTCGGCGTTCCGATTTCCTCATAGTCCATCAGGGGAGGCAGCTTCTTCCAGCGATCGATATTCTTCGCCGGATCTTCCAACAGCCTGCAAATGATGCTCTCCGCTCCCGCGGGGGTGAGTTCGACGGTGGCCTGATCACGATGGAAGGTGCCCTTGTGATTGGGAAGCAGGACCGGGAGGAGATCGGCCATGGAGGATACGCCCCAGGCTCCGTCTCCCAGAGAGTAACGTCCCCCGAGAAACAGCAGCCCGCCGCCGCGGCGGTCGACGAACTCCTTGAGCAATTCCTGCTGCTGCGGTGTGAAGTAATTGGCGTCTACCGAGCCAATGATGATGCCCTGATAAGGAAAGAGATCCTCGACCTTAGTGGGGAACCCTTCCGCGAGCTCTTTGGGATCGGCGATTCCTTGCCGGTAAATTTTGTTTTCGCTGGTGCGCATCATGGAAGAGATTTGCACGATGCGGTCATCATCTTCGGCGCGGCGTATGAACTTGTACTCCCAGCGCGGCTCGCCCTCTATATAAAGGATGCGCCGCTTTTCGGATTTGACGTCGACCAGGCGGGTGAGCGCGTTGTTGGCGCGGTTCTCTTCGCCGGGGAGCGGATCAATCGAAAAAGAAAGAGGTTTGGCGCCCGCAGCGCCAGCATTGAAGAGCAAACTCTCGGTTTGGATATTGCCGTCGGGGCCAAAGGTAATCTCGCGCGTCGTCAGCACCTTGGCGCCGTCGCGGACGGCCAGCATGGCTTTGCGTCCGGCGTATCCCCGCTGGTGGAAACTGACGCTTGCGGCCAGACGCGAGTCGGCCAGGGCGCGCGCGGGGAGGCTCACGTCATTAATCTCCACATCCTGATATTGCTCGCGGCCAAAGCCGACGGTATGCACCGGGATGTGGCGGCTGCGCAGCGCGGAGATGGTATCCAGATCGATTCCGCCGGAATTATCGGAGCCGTCGCTCAGCAGCACCACCGCTCCGATGGGCAAGTCCGTGGTTTCGTCGGCTAACTGCTTGAGGCTGTCGCCGATGCGCGTCACGGGCGCGGCGGCGTGCAATTCGTCCAGGCCGTTGATGCGGCTCAGCTTGCTATCCATGCGATAGAGCCGCGTCTGGAAGCGCTTCTGCAAACCGGAGAGAACGCCGCCTTGAAGCGCCTTGACGGCTTCGGACTGGCGTGTGCTGCCGTTTTCGGTAATGCCCATGCTTCTGGAGTCATCCACCACGACGGCGATGATGTTCTGCTGCGGCTTCAGCTCGGCGACCATTAGCGCCGGCTGCCACAGCAAAATGAGCAGAAGAGCGGCCATGGCGGTTTGCAGAAACCAGAGGAGACCCATGCGCCAACTTCGGAGTGCGGGGAGGTTTTTGGGGAGCTTGGCCCGCAGCAGTAGCGCGAAACCCGCGCCTATCGCCAAGAGGAGAACACCCAGTATCCACCTTGGCCAATTGGCCAGCAGGACTAATTCGCCCCTGGCGAACGCCGAAGCGGGATACTTGAACAAGAATTCGAACATATTAGCGGGCGCCCAATCAAATTGTCGGTCGGTAACTTAAACCTGTTTGAATGCCGCTACAAGCTTTGCGCGTTGCGTTACATAGGTCCCATATTCTCGCCGAGATGGCCGCAGGAGAAGTGCGCAAGCGGGGAGTTCGCGCGCCTTGCCTCCATTCGCCGGCTTTAGCGATAAAGTAGAGCTGGCCCTGAAAAAGTCCCATGCAAACTGAATGTAAGATGCCGGTCTTGCGTCTCGCGGATGCTATCTCACTTCGCACCGGAATGGTGCGCAATAAATCAAACGACTTCTGCGCGCCGTCACACGCAACATCGGAATAACGCGCCAGACGCTCTTCGAGGGTATCAAAATGCCGTCAGCATCTCCAGCGGCAGGCGGTGCCGCGAGGGTGCGAGCCCGGTGCATCGCTCGGTCAAGTATTGCTCGGGATTATTTATAAACGAGATTACTTGCCAAATTATTTATCGAGATTACTTATCGAGGCCGTAGGAAGGATGGCCGTAGGTGCCGGTCAGTTTCACAGGCAAGATTTCGCCCTTGCCCCTTCCTTTTGCGAGCAACCCTTCGGCAGCTCGCGTTAGAAGGCCCTTGGGGCCACTCGCGGTCTTCGAAACCTTCGTATCCACCTGCATTTCTCCATGCAAGTCGATCTTCTCATCGTTGAAGCTGTATGTGCCTTGGACCGTGGCGACCACGCCGGGAAGGGAATAGGAGAGATGGGAAAAATGGGCCACGCCATCGAGCAGCTCGACGTGCCCTGAAAGTTTTCCGGTGATTTTTGGCAACGGTTCTTTCTTCGGGTCGGGAAGTTTCTGCCCCTGTGCGCGAAGGCTGAGTTCACTGACGCTTTCCTGGGTCTGCTCGTTTGTGAAGGCTACGTCGGTTAAACCGAAATCGCCCTCCAGGCGGACTCGCCGCATGAACGGCTTGGGGCCGCCGGGAATCGTCACATGCGCCTGAAATGAGATAGGCCCGGTCATCGCGGGCGTTTGCCCCGAGGTGAGTAGAAGGAGCCAATCCTCAATTCTTCCTCCGGGATCGGCGACTCGCAGAGAGGCCACCTTGGAGCGGGCGTTTGTTTTGCCGGTGACGTCTCCTGCAACTCCGAATGAGGTTTTCTTAAACTGGCCTCGGATGCTCTGCAGGCCGACGTCGCCATTGGCGCAGTTGACCATGGCCTGGAATTCCGTGCGCAGGCGCAGGGGATGCCCGGCGGACTTTACCTGGTAATCGGGGGTATCCGTTGTCCCCTGGACGCGAAGGGCGTCAGCCGGTCCGGCGAAGCTGCCTTGCGACGACAGGGTGCCGGCCATGCCGCCTAAGGTATTGAGTTTGGCGTCGGTGAATCTGTAAGTTCCCGACAGCGGCGTTTCTTTGATATCGGAAACATTCCAGGGATCGAATTGACCATCGGCACGCACATTGCCCGGAGGAAGCGGATTATCGAGGGTGACATGAAAGGAGATGCGCTTGCCTTGAACGACATTGTCAAGCGTGAGTCGATGAACATTGAAAATCAGAGGAGGTTGCTCATGACGGGGATATTCGACGGCCCCTCCGTCGACGATGACTTCCGCAATGCTCGTGAAGTCGTTCGAGGAATTGTTCGAGGAAGGATTGGATGCGCCGCTTCCGTTTTCCCCGCCTGAATTCGATTTGAGCTCCTCGCGCCGGCCCATATCCACATGAGCATCTTCGAGATGCATGACCTCGATTCGTTGATGCAGCAGGAGCTGCCGATAATTGGACAGAATGGTGAGCCTACGGACGGTCATCAGAGGAACAGCGCCGGCGCCGTCATGCGGGCGCAGCTCCAGAGCCTCGATTACACAACCCGGCGGAAAATACTTCGTTTGGAAGCCGCCGAAGCGGACGCTGCCGGAAGTCGCGTTCTCGAGGCGTGCCGTCATCTTGGCGGGAGTGAAGGGCCATTTGGCCGCAAGGAGGGCGGCAGCCGTGCCTAACAGCGCGACGACCAGGACGATTGCGATGGCGATAGGGCGGTTGTAACGGCCACGTCTGGTCGCGGGCGGAGGGGGCGGGGCGTTTTTGTCCTTTTTGTCATTGCGGAGGATACTCATTCCAAGAGCATATGTGGTTTATTTTGCCTAGCAATCCGCGCTCAAATTCAAAGAAACCGGCGATTTCCTGTATGGTTCGACCGGGGTATGCGCGGTAGCGTGTACGCCAATGGAGGTTCGTGCTTCGGAATAGCCCTTCCCCTGATATCTCTATTCCGAAACCAACGAACAATGCATCCGGAGGTCTTATGCTTCGCTGGTCCGCGATGTTCCTGGTAATTGCGATTGTTGCGGCCGTCTTTGGCTTTGGCGGAATAGCCGCGGCGGCCGCTGGAATCGCCAAGATACTGTTTTTCGTATTCCTGATTTTGTTTTTGGTCTCTCTGATCACCGGCCTGACAGCGGCACGCCGGCTTTAAGTACTCGCTTTCGCTATCGATCTAGCTCTGATCCATGCCGAGAAGAATCCCTTACTGCCATTCACGAGGAGAAATATGCCCAGCCACTCGCTTGCGAATCCATCGCATGGCGCGAAAATCGCTCGCCGTGCGCGTAGTGTTTACGTCCGCGCGCTTACCAGACCGTACAGCGTAAGAGTCACCCAATCCCTTTTCCTGATTGTTTGCATGGCATTGGCCTTCACGGCCCGCGCCGATACCGTCACGCTGGACAACGGCGATCGCCTGACCGGGACGATCGTCAAGTCCGATGGGAAAGTGCTGACGCTGAAGACGGACGCTGCAAGCGCAACCGAACCTGGACCAGGAACCATCACGCTGAAATGGCCGTCCATCCGGCAGATAACCTCTCCGGGTCCACTCTACGTGGTCACGCCGCAGGGCATGACGGTGGGCGGAGCGGTCACGACTGAAGGAACGGACCTGGTGGTCGCGCCAACAACCGGAGCGCCCCAGCGCATTCCTTTGGCCGGCGCCCCCACGATCCGCTCCCAATCCGAGGAGACGGCGTATGAGCAGAGCCTGCATCCGGGAGTACTGCAGAGCTGGCAGATCAATACCTCATTGGGCTTCGGGCTGGCAGAAGGCAATAGCCACACCACCAATCTGGCCATTGGGTTTAACGCCACCCGCGCCACACTGCATGACAAGGTCACTGCGTACATGAACTCGATTTATGCCTCGAGCGGGCTGGTGGTGGCTCCGGGGGTAACTGCCGGCGTCACGGCAAACGACATTCGCGGCGGCGCCATGTATCAGCATGACATCTTCGAGCGCGCCTTTGCTTACGGCAGCGGGGATTTCGAACATAACGCGCTGCAATTCCTGGATCTGCGCTCCATCTGGGGCGCGGGCGCGGGCTATCACGTGATCAAGGAGATGGATACCACCCTCGATCTCTTTGCCGGCGGCAACTACACACGTGAAACGTACTCCATAGGAATCCGCCGCAACGTGGCCGCGCTGACCATCGGCGATCTGTTTCGTCATCAATTCGGGAAGAACACTACTCTCAACGAAGCGCTCGACGTCTATCCAGAAATGAGTCATCTCGGCAACTATCGGGTTGCGCTGGATATAAGCCTGGCGACAAAAATCAAAACGTGGCTGGGATGGCAGAGCACCGTAAGCGACCGGTACATCAGCGATCCTATTCCCAACACCGTGAGCAACGATTTCATCTTTTCGACCGGCTTCAACTTCACCTTCAATCACTAGAATGTGAATCGCGAGCATTCACCAATAAGCGGGTTGAGGCAGCATAGGGTATTCCCTGTAGGGATTTTTGCGAGGCCCGATGAGAGAATCGGGGCGCTAACATTGTATAAGCCCGATCGCAGTGTCGTTTGGGGGGACTGCCATGAGCGAGTTTGAGCCGCCGGAGACAGGGTCCGGAGAAGCGATGATGGATGTCAATGAGGCGCTTGCCGCCTGGCGTGAAAGCGATCGGCAGGCGCACACCGTTCAGTTCTACGAAGACGATAGCTTTCTGGTGAAGGAAGTAAGCCGTTTTATAGGCACGGCCCTCGGGGCGGGCGATTGCGCCGTGGTCATTGCCACGAAAGCGCATCGAGAAGGAATCGCGCAGCAATTGAAGGCAAACGGCTTGAATATCGGAGTGGCCATAAAGCAGGGAAGGTTCGTCTCTTTGGATGCCGCCGAGACGCTGGCGAAATTTATGGTCGCAGGCCAGCCCGATCAGGAGCGCTTCACGAGCGTCATCGGAGAGGTAATCGTGCGGGCACAGAAAGCTACCGGCCGCGAGGACGCGAGGGTTGCGGCTTTCGGCGAAATGGTGGCCTTACTGTGGGCGGAAGGAAAGAGAGACGCGGCCATCCGGCTCGAGCAACTGTGGAACTCACTGGCGGAGACGTACGCTTTTTCGCTGCATTGCGCGTATCCGATGCGGGGCTTTTCCCGGCGGGATTACAGCGAGCCCTTTCTGAAGATTTGCGCCGAGCACTCCAGCGTTTTGCCGGCGGAAAGCTATATGACGCTCTTCGACGAAGAGGAAAGGCGGCGCGCGGTCGCTCGCCTGCAGCAGAAAGCAGAAGCAGCGGAAAGCGAAGCCGCCCTGCGCCTAAGCGAGGAACGCTTCCGCACATTAGTGGAGGGGGTCCAGGACTACGCGATTTATTCGATGGATCCGAATGGCGTGATCGCCAGCTGGAACGCAGGAGCGCGCAGAATCAAAGGTTACACGGCGGAAGAGATCATCGGCCAGAATTTCTCGCGCTTCTACCCGCCCGAGGACTTGGAGAAAGGGCTTCCCGCCAAGGTGTTGCAGATTGCGCGCGAGCAAGGGCACTACGATGGGGAAGGCTGGCGCGTCAGGAAAGACGGCTCGCGATTCTGGTGCAACGTGGTGGTTACGCCTCTTCGGGATAACGCGGGCACCATCATCGGTTTTTCGAAAATTACGAGGGACATGACCGAGCGCAAGATGCTTATGGATCGCATTGAGCAGCACACCGAGGAATTGGAGCGCGCGCAGCAGACCCTGCGACGCCTTTCCGGGCAGTTGCTGCAAGTGCAAGACGACGAGCGCCGGCGGCTCGCTCGCGAGTTGCACGATGGCGCCGGGCAGATTCTCGCGGCTCTGAATATGAATCTGGAATCGCTGCAGGATGCGATCAAGGCGCAAATCGCTCCGAATATGGGTAAAAGACTGGCGGAAAGCATTCGGCTGACGAACCAAGTGATCAAGGAGACGCGGACGCTCTCGTATCTGCTTCATCCGCCGCTGTTGGACGAAGCAGGTCTGCGCGATGCGCTGCATTGGTTCGTGGGCGGCTTCATTGAGCGCAGCGGGATTCAGACGGTGCTCGAAATCACACCCGAATTCGCGAGATTGCCGCAGGAGCTGGAGATAGCCGTCTTCCGCATCATTCAGGAAGGCCTGACCAACATTCATCGTCACTCCGGCAGTCCCAAGGCGCGCATCCGTCTGGAGTTGGGACAGAATGAAATCCTGCTCACGATTGCAGATGAAGGAAAGGGGATTTCCGCGGCGCCGGGCGACGGGCAGAACGGCAATCGTAAACTTGGAGTGGGAATCGCCGGAATGCGCGAACGCGTGCTGCAGTTGGGCGGCTGCTTCGAAATCAGCGCCGGAAATCCCGGCACGGTCATCAAAGCCACGTTTCCTCTTGCCGCGGCTAATTGAGTAACGAAGTCGTTTACGGATGGATTTTGCCGTCCGGCTCCTCAGGCTGGGACTGGCGAATGAAGTAGTGCTCTTTATCCAAGCCGGCAGAGACGGCTAGATCAAAGAAGCCGACCATCATCTCGTCATAAGTCTGATCGCCCCAGCGAACCGCGGAGTCCGGATCGGGGTTGTGCGGGTTCTTCCGGGAATTGTCGTACCAGGCCACTGCCTGCAATTCCGTTCCGGCGCTTAAAGAACGCGGAACGGCCAGCCGATAGCTCAATTGCCAGTAGAAATCGTAGTTGACCCGCAGCAAGGTCTCCGCGCGTCCGTCCGGGTGGACGAGGTTATATTCGAATCGCTTTCCGCGAAGATGCATGTGCGGAAAAAAGCTGAGCAGCAACGCATCGTTCGGAAGCGTGCCGTGCACTTCCACGCGATAGTCGTCGGCGCGCGGCGGGATCACGAAGCGGCTGTTGGTGAGTTGCAGCGTCAAGACGCGCTGCGCCGGCGGCTGCCTGGCAAAAATCAGTCCGATGCTGGTCTGGTCCGTGGCCGGCTTGCCTCGCGTCACGTAATGCATCTGGAACACCAGATCGGAGCCCCTGGGAATAAACTTCGCCATTCCCTCCGGCCATTGGTCGGGTGAACTCCCCGGGGCATAAACCAGAAGAATGTCGCTGGTGGTGAATTCGGCGTCGCGGCGATCCTGCTCGTCTTTCAAACTCGATGCCGTGAACGGCACGCCGACCGGCGCATGCCTCAACCACTGGGAATCGGGCGGACGAATATAGACCACCGCGTGGTGCACGTTTTCCCGGCGCAGGGGCCGAATTTCGGAGATCCGCACCCATTTGTCTTCGGTAAAATTCGCCGGCACGATCTCGTAGGTGTATTCGACGTCGCCGCGAGCGGGGAGAGATACCGGCTTTGGCATGCGAACGACGGCATCGGGCAGGGGAATGTTCCATCCCGCAGTCCAAGATGGCGCTTGCGGAGCTTCGCCGGCATTTCCCGCCGGAGCATTCGCCGCTGTCCATCGAACGAGCGTGTCAATCTCTTCACGTCGAGAGCGAGGGATCGTTGGAGAACCGGCCGTATTGCGGATCGGCAAACCACGGCGGCATTTTTCTGCTCTCGACGGCTTGCGCGATCGCTTTCGACCAGCGTCGCGTTTGTTCGTAAGTAACCAGCGGCATGGGCCCGATTTCGCCCGGACGGTGGCAGCGCTGGCAGTGAGCCTGCAAAATCGGCAGCACGTCCTTGTAAAAGGTGGGAGGCTTGGCGGGAAGCACGGTCTGATCCGCGGTTTGGTTGGACGAAGGGCTGTTGCTCGTCTGCGCTCCATTGGGAACAGGGAAGGCGAGAGGCGGGGCAACCGAAATTGCGGAGCCCGCAAGGAAAAGAATGGCCGGGAGGACGAGTTCTGCGCCGCTTGCCCGGAGCTTGGCCATGCCTAAGCTTATCGCGTTTCCGAGGCGAGGATTGCTCGGATTCCGGTTGTCGGAACTCGGCGGCCGCGCGCATTTTTCGGGGCGCGCGGCCGGCGGTCTGCGATCAGGCAACTAATTCTTTTTTTCGTTCTCCTTTTTGTTGTTAGAGGAATTGTTATTGGACTTTGCAGGAGCGGGATTTGGCGCCGGTCCCCGATTCTCTGGAACCGCCCGGACATTGCCGGAGGGTTGCGGGCTGGGCGTGCGTTCCGAGTTGGCGGGGGCGGGACGTTGGGACGACTGACTGGCGCACTCGGCGGTCTGTTATTGGGCTGCACGTTGGGCGCGCTTTGAGGCTGGTTACTGATTGCGGGCCGCTCGTTTGATGGCGCAGTCGTATGTGCGTTTGGTTCCTGGCTATTTATCGCGGGCCGCTCGTTGGCCGGCGAGCCGGAATTCGGCCGATCGTTCTCTGGGCGGCCAAAGTTCGGCCGGTCACTTGAAGACGATGGCGAGGACGAGGTGAAGACGATGGTGAAGACGATGGCGAAGACGGCGGACGGTAACTTGGCTGCACGCTGGCCGGGCGATTGCTTGATGGCTCGGGAGCCGGCGTGGTTGGCGGCGCGCTGACGGCCGGCCGATTGTTTTCTGGGCGGCCAAAGTTCGGCCGATCATTTGAAGATGATGGTGAAGATGATGGTGATGAAGACGATGGCGAAGACGGCGGCCGGTAGCCGGGCTGGTTATTTGGCGGCCGATTGGTCGAGGGCGACGGGCCCGGAGCGTTCACGGGCTGCTCTGGCCGGGTGTTCGACCGTGCGTCGGCTGGTTCCCGGCGCCAGACCGATAGTTCGGCTGCGTGGTCGGCCTCTCGCTTACAGTTGGACGGTTCCCGGGCTGTGCGGATTCAGGCCGGTCGTTGCGCGGAGGCACGTTAGCTGCAGGACTGGTTTCCGGGCGATTGCCAACTTCGTTGCCTCGACCGGTCCCTGGATTGCCGGGCCGGCCATTCGGCGCTGCGGGCGATCCCGCAACCTGGCCCGCACCGCGATTGGGCGTTTCTGCCTGGCTGGGCGATGCCGGCTTGACGAAAGGATGCGACACGTTGGCCGGACGCAAAGTCTCGACTTCATTGCGCGCCAGCGGCTGGCCAGGGTGCGCCGCCAGCGCGGACTGCTGGCGTGCAAAGGACACGGGAGGCGGAGGCGGCGTAGTCTTGGCGACCACAGGGCGATTAGCCCAGCCTGGCGGAATCGGCCTGCGCGGCTTGTTGTCCGTATGCCCGAGAACGCTCGTCTGCGTGGGAGCCACGGCGGCTCGCGTGCTGACGGGTGCATTGGCAATTTGGCTTGGGTTCACTTTGACGGCGGCGGCCGCTACCGGCTGGGAGTTCGCGAATGCGTTCGAGGGAACGGCAGTCACGGCGCCGGGCGCCCTCCGATTAACGTAGGTTCTGTTGTTCACTACGGTCGTATTGTTGACGACGGTGGTGTTGTAGACATTCGTCACAGTCGTGCGATTCACGGTCGTGTTCGTGATGTTGACGCGCGTTACGTAATCGCGTGAGGTCCGGTAGGCGGGGACGTAAACTTCACGTGGCCCCAGTGGGAACCAGCCGACTGTGACGCCGCCACCCAACGCAACTCCTACAGCAAAGTTGGGGCCACCCACAAACGCGACCAGCGCGGGCGCGTATACAGGGCGCTCGGCAACCGGCCCCGGTACCCAAAACCATGCTCCCCGGCCGTAGGCCCAGCGTCCATAATGAAAGGGCGCGTAGCCCCAAGAGGCATCGTCCACCCACGTCCAGCCCCAAGGCGCAATCCAAGCCCAGTGGCCGTAGTGGTAAGGAGCCCAGCCGGCGGGTACTGCCGTGGGCACCCAAACCTCTCCATATTCGGAGTCATGACGCCAGACGCCGTTCTCATCCAGATCCTCGTAACCGACCATTTCGGGCGAGACGTAGCGAACCGAACGCGAGTGGTCCTCGCGGGTGTCGCGTTCCTCGCACCAATTGTCGAAATCGTCGCGGTCGCGCGGATCGATCTTGTCGATATCGGCGGTGAGAGTGTCTGTACCGGTGAGCGAAGCTCGCTCATTGGATTCGATGGTGTAAGTACGGTCGCCGCCCGCCGCTTCTCCCTGGCCCTCCGTCACCATCACGACGGTGTGGTCTCCGCCTTCACTGGCCTCAAGGCGATAGCGGCCGGGCCGCAGAATCGAAAACGCCTGGTTTGGAGTATCCACTTCGAAGACTTCGTCTCTTTCGAGTCTTCGCACGCGGATGCCGAGCGTGCCTGCGGAGAGCTGAATCTGTACGGTGCGGTCGTCCAGACTCAGAAAAGAGAAGCCGGTGTTGCTGTTCAGGCGGATGACCGCCGAGCCGATATGCATTTCCGCCTGCGAATCCGCATCGGCCCAAAGCTTATCGCCTGTGGTCATGGGGCGATTGACGGTCGCAGTCACCCACTGGGATTCCCCCGCCGGCTGGAAAGAGACCGCCCCACGGAGATAGCTCAAGCGTGCGACGCGGCCCGGCGGATCGTCATTGTCCGCTGCGGCGGCCCGCTGAGGCAGACCTATGATGCTCAGCAAAAGGGCACACAAAGTTGCCAAGGTGCAGGTCAAAGCCTTCGTTGGAATCGGCATGAAAGATCCTTTTTTCAATTTGAATTCTAAAGTGGGCGAAATGCGATATAGGGCAGGCTACCATTTAAGATGCGGACGAGCCCATCGCGGGTTTGGCTGAGTTTGCGGATTCGAGCAATAGCGTGGTCGATGCGGGCGCAAGGTGCTGATTACAAATGAAGTAGCTCGGGGAGTCGATTTGCAAGCCTGGCTCGATTGCGGCGAGCCGAGGAGGTATTGTGTCTGTGGCTGGAGCGGCGTACGATGCGCAAACCAACGGGTCTCAGGTTGACTTTGTCTGACGTTCGTCCCAAAAGCGGACCCATAGGAGAAAAATGAGCGACCATTACCACGATGCTGGTGATTTGCGTTTCCTGAAGCAGATGGGCAAGCTCGCGCCGAGCGATTTCAGCGCATGGCTGGGCCTGGACAATATCGTTCGTCGAGAGGACGGAGCCATCCCGAGGAAATATCGCGAACTAATCGCGTTGGCCGTCGCCTTTACGACGCAATGCCCGTACTGTATTGAAGCCCACGTAAAGGGCGCCAAAGCCGCAGGTGCCTCTCGCGAAGAAATCACCGAAAGCTCCTTGCTCGCCGCCGCGTTGCGGGCTGGCGGCGCCGCCACACACGGAGCCATGGCGCTCAAATTCTACGAGCAAGAGTAAGGAGAGACATCCAAGCTGCGGCTTTCGACAATCACATTTTCGGCCACTTTGAGGCAGAACACCGCGTTGGTATTTGTTGCGGGATGGACCTCACCCTTTTTCTTGCAAGGTGTGCTGTGGCATTGCTACTCGCTTGCGCATCACGCCAAGACTGGCCTGTGCGGATTCAATCTCTAAGTTCTCTTCCGCGGAACCGCCGTGGTCAGCGTCCATTTCCCGCAGGCGGCGGTCAATCGCGGCCTGTGCCGCGTCGATGCGCGATTTCAACCTCGAGCGGTCAGTCTCAAGGATTGCGGCTGTATACAACAGTTCCCAATCGTAGCTAGGTATCATTGGTGTTTTTATTTGTTCTACGCGCTGGCTCCTTTGGAATAGCCGTGCGCGATTTTCGGTTTCATCGCTTGCTGGCATCGCGGGCAGGCTCCGTCGTGTTCTTCGATGGCGTAGGTTTCGTCTGGGCGTGCCAATTGCTTTGCGCTTGCCTCCGCGTCTTCACGCGTGCTGAAACCTTCCCAATCCAACGTGGCCTTACCAGACCAGCGGATATGATAGTGGGGCAACTGTGTGTGGTTCATTCAGGGCCTCCAAGCCACTTCCGTGATGCGGGCAGGTATTAGACCGTAGCACAGGGGCAGGGCTGCGCAGGTGCCTCATATAGGACAGTTATGCGAAGAAAAGGAATGTACAGAAATTTCTATGGGGTCAGCATTACTCCTTAGAGGCACACGAATCGCACTCCCACACCGAAGCCTTCGGAGTGGACTTAAATCTCGCTAAAGAAATAACAGTTTGTGCCGTGGGCTCTTGCGCGAGACGTTCATCTTGTTCGCAAGAAACCGCTGCCGGAAAGGGCGAGAGTCGGGAGTTGTGAACTGACAATCTAGTGATAGCAGGTGTGCCCGTACGCTGGGGTTAAATCTCGACTCTTAGTGATCGAAGACCGGCGGCGATGCGGGACGGATTCATGGGCGCGATGTAGGGCAACGTCACATTCCCAGTATCGGCGGCGCCTTCAAAGGCGGCAAATTCCGTCGGGCGGACTGTCAGGCGAAAGGTTCGCGTGCCGTGCGGTTAATGACGCGCTTTCCGGGCTTGTCCAGTGAGCAACGGTGTTCAACAGGTGTGCAACGGATCAAATCGGCCACTCTCACAAGTCGCTGAAAAGAATGGCGGGGACGACGGGACTCGAACCCGCGACCTCTGCCGTGACAGGGCAGCGTTCTAACCAACTGAACTACGTCCCCACAATGACCTACGAATGCGCTACTTCCGATGTGTCAGTTTTTGTGCCAGTTTGCACCTGGGGTATCTGGCGTCGATTCTCGATCAGTTCGGAAGCCTGAATCAGGTCCGCCTCGTCTACGATGTTGTATCGCTGGAACACGGCGAACGTCTTGTGTCCGGAGATGCGCATGGCCGTATGGTTACCGACACCCCGGCGAGTCATACTGCGGATTGCGCTGCGCCGAAAGTCGTGCAGATGAAGGCCCACGTATCCGAGGTAATGCTTGCCATTCTTCCGCTTTGCCGGAACCCAGCGCCCGAGCCCAGACTTAACGCAAAGAGTGTACCAATCGTCACGCGGATCAACAACCCTGGTTCGCACAAGCTTCCCGTCTTTGCGTTTCTCGTCGGGGGTAAAGACGTGGTCGTCTGGGTCTTTGCCGCGCACACATCCACGCATCAACTCGAAAACTTCAGTGGTCATGCGGACCTTTCGCGCCTCGCCGTTTTTGGTGGTGCCAGTTTCGAGGTCAATCCACCGGTCCAGCAAATCGATCTGAAGGACCCGGAGATTCACGAGTTCGCCTTTACGAAAGCCGAAGCTGTACGCGGCGGCAACGAGTGCATGCAGCCATGGCGCTTTGCAGTTGGCTTTGAGCTTGGCGTATTCCTTGTCGCCTACGAATCCTGTCCGGGGAGCGTTCTCTTTGAGCTTTCGCGGAAACGCGGGCATGCGATCCACCATCGGCGGCGTCACCGCGTGCCGAAGCGGAACATAGCCTGAAGCAAGGACGTCTCTCGGTTAATGGTTGCGTTCTGGATTCCTTGGGCGCGGCGGCTTTCGACGTAGTCGTTGACCATCCCGGTTGTAACTTCTGCGATTGGCCTGGAAGCGAACATCGGTTTCAGGTGATTCCAGCCGATCTCCAGCCGCCCGCTGTCGCCAGGCTAGAGGCTGAGATTGAGGAAGTATTCTCAAAGATCGCAGAAATAGATTGAAATTCAGCCGGTGTCTGTGCTGTCGTTGCAGAGTTTAACGCCCGGTTGGTGCGTTGAGTCTAGTCCCGTCGCAATTAGGTATCAATGCAGTGAGGAGGTAGGCTATAGGGACGGGAAAAGTGCTACACCTGTTGCGCGGGCCAGCATCTGTCGCCTACCTGTTGCTAATGCCAATTGAAGGGATGGCGATTGCACTCGTTCCTGCGGTCGGAAATCCTCAGTTGCTGCTTGCCCCTCTGTCACTCTCTTCCGAAACTGAAAACAACGCCAGTACTTAGCCTTATATTTTCCTGCCGGTTGCCGCTGCAGTTGAGAAACTCCGAATGGAGATAGTCCGCCTGAACAGTCGAATCGCGATCCTGGGGCTCACCCTCCAATCCGCGCCCCCGCCTGCCGTAAGCACAAAAGAATAGTTAACACCCAGAGGAGGCACGCCGAATCCGAGCGAGCGAGTATAGACTGTGCCACCCGCATGTCCTGCGCCCCAGAGAAAATGCGCGAACGGTGTGACATGCGTCAGTGGCGGGAACCTCAGCCGCGGGCCAAATTGATAACGTTGAGAACGTGAGGCTGAATCCCTGTCCGGCTATATTGCGTTGCTGATACAGCCCGAAATCGCCAACTATGCCGAACCAGTCGCTAAAATACACAGCCACTGAAGCGTTCCCGCCATTCGCACTCAAGGGCGCGCCGCTGAGGACAATGTTCGAGCGCATGTAACTGTAGCCGCCGAACAGTTCAAGCTCAGCCTATGGTGTACAACTGGCAAAGCTGCCCTCGATTCTGGCCGAGGTTGTCGTCAGCGGCTGCGATCTGTGGTTTCGCCTGTGGCATTGGCTGCGGCTCGCGGCGTGGTGCTGGCTGCGGGTTGATGCAACACTCGGCGGCGCCGCGGCTTGCGGCTCCGTGCCAAAGGGAGTTGTGGTGATGGTGTATTTAAATACGTAGCCCTCCTTCCCAGTTGCTGTGCGCACCTTGGTTCTTTCTTTGTCATGCGTATCCACAACATCAACTTTTTCGCCGCAGTTCAGGTTAGCCAGGACCTGGAAGCCAGTGACCGTGTCATAGAGGAAAACGTACCCTTCTCCCAAGGGGCAGTAAGCATAGGCAATGTCGTCAGCTTTGGCCTTTGCACTGGATAGGAAGGACAATATTACTAGCGTAATCGGCAGGCTGCGCCGCATGGCACCTTGCTTCATTGCCGAGGGTGACCCCAACCGCGCTCCGAGTCATCGTCCAGATTGAACAGCGTGCCGTTGATCACGGAATTCGCGCGCCATGGCTGGACTATGTCTCATCGGCACTCTTGTCCGGGAATTTCAGACCCCCGGTTGCGCCGACCGCCGAGGCGGCACACCTGATCCCTCAACTGCTCGGCCAGTGTCACCTAGAAGACCTGAACGATGATTGAGCTGGCGAGGAATGTTGCTGTCCCTCCCGCAGATACCTTGTACTGAGCAGTGAACGTGGTATTCCCGGTTACCGTCACAACATACGACGCGCTTCCTGCGACTCCTGGCGCCACATCGACTCTCTGGCTTCCGACCGCAAAACTATCCGATGCGGACTGTACCAACCCACCCGTAGCCGCGAAGCTCATGTAGCAGCCATTGTTGCTGTTACTATTGGAACATGTAGTGGTGAGCGTCACCATCACCGTGTGCGTGCCGCTCACCGTGATGGTATTAGTCGCCGCAGTGCCCGAAGCCGGAGCGCCATAGCTTGTCGACGTGGCGGTCAGACTTGCCGAACCAGAGGTGCCGGCAGATATGGTGTCCCCAGGCCCGGTTGGGCCTTGCGGTCCCTGAGGTCCGGTAGCACCCGTTGCGCCCGTAGCGCCTGTCGCTCCGGTGGCACCGGTCGCCCCTTTTGCTCCGGTGGCTCCTTTCTGCGCCAGCAAACTCCAGAACGTGGGGCTCGTGCTCGGTTGATTATTTGTGCCGGCCTTGATGCTGATGTAGCTCGAACCATTAAAGCTGACGGCATCATTCACCGCATAAGCCGTCGCGTTGCTCCAGGCCCCGCGCCAGTTCATGCCTGCGGGGCCAGCAGGGCCAGTCGCGCCCGTAGGGCCTTGCGGTCCCTGGGCTCCGGTAGCACCCGTTGCACCCGTAGGGCCTTGTGGTCCCGTGGCACCGGTCGCCCCGGTAGCACCTGTTGCCCCTGTGGCGCCAACGTTGCCGCCGAGGTTGATGTTCCAGTCGGCGTGAGCGCCGCTGCCGCTGGTGTTATCGACGTTGATCACCAGACTGGTGCCCGAATAAGACGTGACCAAACCTTCCATGTAGTTGGCCCCGTTGGCGGCGCTGGAGGCTCGCGCCCGCGCGCCCGCCGTATAAGCGAGACCCGCTTGGGTCGTGAAGGTTGCGCTGCCAGTGCCGATGGTGAGTGACGTTGCCGAGGTCGCCGTGTATCCCGCTCCTGTGGCGCCCGTGGGTCCTTGTGCTCCAGTCGCTCCGGTTGCCCCGGTCGCCCCCGTCGGTCCTTGCGAACCCGTGGCGCCGGTCGCTCCAGTCGCCCCCGTCGCGCCTGTCGGTCCCTGCGGCCCGGTAGCACCCGTTGCTCCTGTGGCCCCAACGTTGCCGCCGAGGTTGATGTTCCAGTCGGCGTGAGTGCCGCTGCCGCTGGTGTTATCGACGTTGATCACCAGACTGGTGCCCGAATAAGACGTGACCAAACCTTCCATGTAGTTGGCCCCGTTGGCGGCGCTGGAGGCTCGCGCCCGCGCGCCCGCCGTATAAGCGAGACCCGCCTGGGTCGTGAAGGTTGCGCTGCCAGTCCCGATGGTGAGTGACGTTGCCGAGGTCGCCGTGTATCCCGCTCCTGTGGCGCCCGTGGGTCCTTGTGCTCCAGTCGCTCCAGTCGCTCCGGTTGCCCCGGTCGCTCCCGTCGGTCCTTGTGGTCCCGTGGCACCGGTCGCGCCTGTCGGTCCCTGCGGCCCAGCAGCACCCGTTGCCCCTGTGGCGCCAACGTCGCCGCCGAGGTTGATGTTCCAGTCGGCGTGAGCGCCGCTGCCGCTGGTGTTATCGACGTTGATCACCAGACTGGTGCCCGAATAAGACGTGACCAAACCTTCCATGTAGTTGGCCCCGTTGGCGGCGCTGGAGGCTCGCGCCCGCGCGCCCGCCGTATAAGCGAGACCCGCCTGGGTCGTGAAGGTTGCGCTGCCAGTCCCGATGGTGAGTGACGTTGCCGAGGTCGCCGTGTATCCCGCTCCTGTGGCGCCCGTGGGTCCTTGTGCTCCAGTCGCTCCGGTTGCTCCGGTCGCCCCCGTCGGTCCTTGCGAACCCGTGGCGCCGGTCGCTCCAGTCGCCCCCGTCGCGCCTGTCGGTCCCTGCGGCCCGGCAGCACCTGTTGCTCCTGTGGCCCCAACGTCGCCGCCGAGGTTGATGTTCCAGTCGGCGTGAGTGCCGCTGCCGCTGGTGTTATCGACGTTGATCACCAGACTGGTGCCCGAATAAGACGTGACCAAACCTTCCATGTAGTTGGCCCCGTTGGCGGCGCTGGAGGCTCGCGCCCGCGCGCCCGCCGTATAAGCGAGACCCGCCTGGGTCGTGAAGGTTGCGCTGCCAGTCCCGATGGTCAGTGACGTTGCCGAGGTCGCCGTGTATCCCGCTCCTGTGGCGCCCGTGGGTCCTTGTGCTCCAGTCGCTCCGGTTGCCCCGGTCGCTCCCGTCGGTCCTTGCGAACCCGTGGCGCCGGTCGCTCCAGTCGCCCCCGTCGCGCCTGTCGGTCCCTGCGGCCCGGTAGCACCTGTTGCTCCTGTGGCCCCAACGTTGCCGCCGAGGTTGATGTTCCAGTCGGCGTGAGCGCCGCTGCCGCTGGTGTTATCGACGTTGATCACCAGACTGGTGCCCGAATAAGACGTGACCAAACCTTCCATGTAGTTGGCCCCGTTGGCGGCGCTGGAGGCTCGCGCCCGCGCGCCCGCCGTATAAGCGAGACCCGCTTGGGTCGTGAAGGTTGCGCTGCCAGTGCCGATGGTGAGTGACGTTGCCGAGGTCGCCGTGTATCCCGCTCCTGTGGCGCCCGTGGGTCCTTGTGCTCCAGTCGCTCCGGTGGCTCCAGTCGCTCCCGTCGGTCCTTGCGGTCCTTGTGGACCAGTGGCACCTGTTGCCCCTGTCGGACCCTGGGGCCCGGCAGGCCCTGTTGCCCCAGCCGGTCCTTGAGGTCCCTGTGGCCCGGTGGACGCTAGCAAATTCCAAAACGAAGGACTTGTGTCAGGTTGATTGCCGAGGTTGCTGGCCTGGATGCTGAAGTAGCTCGAACCGTTGTAGCCGACAGCGTCATTAACCGCATAGGTGGTGCTGTTGCTCCACGCTCCCTTCCAGTTCAATCCCGCTGGTCCCGCAGGCCCTATCGCTCCCTGCGGACCTGCCGGGCCAGTCGGTCCCTGGGATCCTTGTGGACCCGTAGTGCCCGTAGGCCCCGTCGCACCTTGGGGCCCCTGCGGCCCAGCAGCACCCGTTGCCCCTGTGGCGCCAACGTCGCCGCCGAGGTTGATGTTCCAGTCGGCGTGAGCGCCGCTGCCGCTGGTGTTATCGACGTTGATCACCAGACTGGTGCCCGAATAAGACGTGACCAAACCTTCCATGTAGTTGGCCCCGTTGGCGGCGCTGGAGGCTCGCGCCCGCGCGCCCGCCGTATAAGCGAGACCCGCTTGGGTCGTGAAGGTTGCGCTGCCAGTGCCGATGGTGAGTGACGTTGCCGAGGTCGCCGTGTATCCCGCTCCTGTGGCGCCCGTGGGTCCTTGTGCTCCAGTCGCTCCGGTTGCCCCGGTCGCCCCCGTCGGTCCTTGCGAACCCGTGGCGCCGGTCGCTCCAGTCGCCCCCGTCGCGCCTGTCGGTCCCTGCGGCCCGGTAGCACCCGTTGCTCCTGTGGCGCCAACGTCGCCGCCGAGGTTGATGTTCCAGTCGGCGTGAGTGCCGCTGCCGCTGGTGTTATCGACGTTGATCACCAGACTGGTGCCCGAATAAGACGTGACCAAACCTTCCATGTAGTTGGCCCCGTTGGCGGCGCTGGAGGCTCGCGCCCGCGCGCCCGCCGTATAAGCGAGACCCGCCTGGGTCGTGAAGGTTGCGCTGCCAGTGCCGATGGTGAGTGACGTTGCCGAGGTCGCCGTGTATCCCGCTCCTGTGAGCGCCCGTGGGTCCTTGTGCTCCAGTCGCTCCAGTCGCTCCGGTTGCCCCGGTCGCTCCCGTCGGTCCTTGTGGTCCCGTGGCACCGGTCGCGCCTGTCGGTCCCTGCGGCCCAGCAGCACCCGTTGCCCCTGTGGCGCCAACGTCGCCGCCGAGGTTGATGTTCCAGTCGGCGTGAGCGCCGCTGCCGCTGGTGTTATCGACGTTGATCACCAGACTGGTGCCCGAATAAGACGTGACCAAACCTTCCATGTAGTTGGCCCCGTTGGCGGCGCTGGAGGCTCGCGCCCGCGCGCCCGCCGTATAAGCGAGACCCGCCTGGGTCGTGAAGGTTGCGCTGCCAGTCCCGATGGTGAGTGACGTTGCCGAGGTCGCCGTGTATCCCGCTCCTGTGGCGCCCGTGGGTCCTTGTGCTCCAGTCGCTCCGTTGCTCCGGTCGCTCCCGTCGGTCCTTGCGAACCCGTGGCGCCGGTCGCTCCAGTCGCCCCCGTCGCGCCTGTCGGTCCCTGCGGCCCGGCAGCACCCGTTGCTCCTGTGGCCCCAACGTCGCCGCCGAGGTTGATGTTCCAGTCGGCGTGAGTGCCGCTGCCGCTGGTGTTATCGACGTTGATCACCAGACTGGTGCCCGAATAAGACGTGACCAAACCTTCCATGTAGTTGGCCCCGTTGGCGGCGCTGGAGGCTCGCGCCCGCGCGCCCGCCGTATAAGCGAGACCCGCCTGGGTCGTGAAGGTTGCGCTGCCAGTCCCGATGGTCAGTGACGTTGCCGAGGTCGCCGTGTATCCCGCTCCTGTGGCGCCCGTGGGTCCTTGTGCTCCAGTCGCTCCGGTTGCCCCGGTCGCCCCCGTCGGTCCTTGCGAACCCGTGGCGCCGGTCGCTCCAGTCGCCCCCGTCGCGCCTGTCGGTCCCTGCGGCCCGGCAGCACCCGTTGCTCCTGTGGCCCCAACGTCGCCGCCGAGGTTGATGTTCCAGTCGGCGTGAGTGCCGCTGCCGCTGGTGTTATCGACGTTGATCACCAGACTGGTGCCCGAGTAAGACGTGACCAAACCTTCCATGTAGTTGGCCCCGTTGGCGGCGCTGGAGGCTCGCGCCCGCGCGCCCGCCGTATAAGCGAGACCCGCTTGGGTCGTGAAGGTTGTGCTGCCAGTCGCGATTGCGAGTGACGTTGCCGAGGTCGCTGTGTATCCCGCTCCTGTGGCACCGGTTGGTCCTTGTGCTCCAGTGGCTCCAGTGGCTCCGGTTGCTCCGGTCGCTCCCGTCGGTCCTTGAGGTCCCTGCGGACCAGTCGCTCCGGTTGCACCCGTCGCCCCTGTCGGCCCCTGCGCTCCGGTTGCTCCCGCCGGTCCAGTTGCACCTGTCGGACCCGCCGGCCCTTGCGGTCCCTGAGGACCGATGAGGGAGATACCCGCCGGCCAGTTGCCCGCGACCCTAGGCCCAAAGATCGTCGTGGTCGTCGTATTTATATAGAAGTCGCCGTCAACACCGACTGCCGAGGTTGGATCTGTCGTTCCGTTCAAAACGGTTTTGCCGTCTGCGCCAGCTTGCGCCAGAGGATTCCAGAACAAAGGGCTCGTGTCGGGTTGATTGTTGCTGCCTGCCTGGATGCTGATATAGCTTGAACCGTTGAAGCTGACGCCGTCGTTCACGGCGTAGGCGGTGCCGTTGCTCCATGCCCCGCGCCAGTTCAACCCCGCTGGTCCGGAAGCTCCCGCGGGACCTGTTGGTCCCTGTGGTCCTTGCGGGCCTGTTGTACCGGCCGGGCCTTGCGGTCCCGCTGGTCCGGCGGTTCCTGCGGGACCTGTTGGTCCTGCAGGCCCTTGAGGACCTGGGGGGCCAGGTGGCCCTGAACCACCCGGTGCGGCGATCCAGCTCGTTCCGTTAAAGGTCAGAACCTCTCCGCTGGAAGGGGCCGCGCTCAAGTTGAGCGGAGTGCCCTGAAGCTTCGTTACCGACATTGCTTCCTGCGTGCCGATTACATCTCCCGCGAATGGGCCGATCACATTCCAGGCGACGCTGGCTTGAAGAGCCGGGACCAGCGGAATATCCGGAAAGAGCTGCACACCGTCGGCGTTCACACGGAGGTGCAGGTTCGCCTTCAGCATTAAGGAAGGGGGAAGGGCAGGCATCCCTGCTGCCCCCAAGACAACACCGTAAAGGCCGCCAGTGACGGTCAGGATTTGTGTACCCGAGTTCCACAATTCATTTCCGTTGGCATCAATGATCGAAAAAACGAACGGACGGGTACCGGTCACGGGTGCATTCGATTCCAGCAGGCGGCCTTCGTAGGCTAATACAGGACTGGGCGCCGGATCAGCAGCTTGAGCCCGCGCGCTCTCAGCCCCCGCGCAGAGGAATAGAGGCAAGAGGATACGCGCGAAAAGTTGGACTCGTTTCGCCAAGCTAAGCTTCCCACTGGACCGAGCGCCGATCTGGCAGGAACTACACTGACAAGAGCGGTGCTTATTGAAGCTAGGGTAGGTGCGCAGGCGGGATGCAGAAAAGTAATCGTCTGGACAAGTGTGTCCCGAGCGGTACCATTGCTATTCGCAGATGTTAATGGCTAACCGGACACGCTCTTGAAGCGAGCAGAGAGCTTTAGAGCCCGCACAAACTAATGCACGCTAATCGAGCGGGGCTAAGGTGATCGCCGTATTACTTGGTGGAACCTTGGAAGTGTCTGTGAGGCCGAGGCCAACCCGATCCCGCCAGCATTTCCACACCCTCGACATTCGTCATCGCCCAACGTGTGCTCCCGTCCGCCTAGGCGAAAACGGACGCTTTTGTCTGAACCGTCTCCCATGCGAACCTGTTAAAAAGCGAATTTGATAACCGCTGAGCCACGGGCATGCGAAGTCTAGAGACCATTTTGCCGAGTCGAAGTGCATTTAGGGTATTTGAGGGTTGAGTTCAGCCCGCGTAGGTGGGGTCCGACTGGGCTCTGCCGGCCAGGCGAAGAATTTTTTTCGCAAGGGGCAAACTTTAGGCGACTCAATGCCCATTAGTAGATATAGGGGGAACGTGTATCTGCCAGGTTTCAGTGGCGACCAGCGACCATTTTTTCCAACTCGATGGCCATTAGTAGATATTGGACCGACTCTAAAGGAGGCAATTCTGCATTTACAGCATGTTTGAGATACGCCCTCGTACTCGTATGCGCGATCCTTTCCTTGTTCAATGTTATCAACAGCCTCGCAGGGCGCGATCCACGTTTTTGTGGTGACGATGTTGACGCTTATTTGAACGCCCTGGGCGTTGTGCTCGGAAAACAGCCGGAGATGTTCTCCGTTGACGATGACTTCAGCCCAAACGCCTTCGGCCAACATGGTCGATATTTTACGATATCCGCTAATCCGTGAGCGCCGGCTTCGTGCGCTTCCACCGCTGCGACCGATTCTTGTGGGTTGTGTTGTCGCGATTCTGGTCCGGTTGGCGGCGATGTCTGCAGATGGTTCAGCCCGACACGGTCCTCCGCTGGCACCGCAGAGCTTTCGCCTGGCATTGGACTAGGAAATCGCGCCGCCTTCCCGGAAGGCCAGAAGTTGCCTCGAACATTCGTGATCTAATTCGGCGGATGAGGCAAGCGAACCCCTTGTGGGGTGCACCCCGCATTCACGGAGAACTGCTCAAGTTGGGGATTGCCGTGGCGCAATCCACGGTGGCCAAATATTTGCCTCGGCGCCGCAAGCCGCCTTCCCAGACTTGGCGAACCTTCCTGACGAATCATCTTACGCAGACGGCGGCCATCGATTTTTTCACCGTGCCGACGGCGACCTTCCGGGTCCTGTTCGTCTTCGTGGTGCTATTGCATGAGCGACGCCGGGTGGTGCACTTCGGGGTGACGGAACACCCTACAGAGGAGTGGACCATGCAGCAGATGCGGGAAGCGTTTCCCTGGGACCAGGCGCCGCGATATGTACTGCGCGATCGAGATGCCATCTACGGAAGAGACTTCGCCGCCATAACCCGAGATATGGGCATGCAGGAAGTGCTTACTGCGCCGCGATCTCCCTGGCAAAATCCCTTTGCGGAACGGTTGGTGGGCTCCATCCGACGCGAGTGCCTGGACCACGTTATCGTGTGGAACGAGAGATCGTTGCGTCGAACACTGCAAAGCTATTTTGCCTACTATCAGCGGTCGCGTACTCATTTAGCTTTGGGCAAAGACGCCGAGCGGGCGTGGAACCGCCGGAACAGGGGCGCGTGGTAGCGATTCCTCAGGTCGGGGGATTACACCACCGATACCAGAGACGCGCCGCTTAGCGGGAGCAACCGGTTGCGTCGACGTTTGCCTTCCTGAGGGAAATGCCGCTTCTCCTTGATCTACCCGACCACACTTTTGCTGATCCAAAACGGGATTCTTTCGCGACACGAACTCCCTGCACTTCGATGCACTCGTCGACTGGGCTAGGCAGACACTGCCAGTCTTTAGACTCCGATATGCTTGCCAACAACGAAACCAGTGTGATCGACGAGATCGGCGATTAGCGTGGCATGGATGCTGGTTGACGTACGGACAGAATTCTCGGTAATCACAGCCAATTCCCGGCGGCGCTGTACCGGTCCAAATGGGTCTGAGGCCCATACGGGAGAATTAGTAAGTGATTCGGGAAGGCAAGGTTCAGGTTCCAAATGGCCGCCACGCTATCTGCTCTGACGTAGTGGCGCGTAACATCGCGGGGAGAGACTCCAAACCTTTATTCGCAATGGGAGGGTAACGCTAAGGGCAACTGCGGGGCGTGGGCTCAAACTTATTAGAACGGGGCGGTAATTCCACGATTTAGAATGAATGCAATGTCGCCACTCGAATTGAATGAGGCCCGCATCCGCCTGGGTTTCACACAGGAGAAGCTCGCAAGCGAATTAGGTGTGCATCGATTTACTCTTATCCGCTGGGAGAGTGGCGAGCATAAGGTACCGCGCATGCTCGATCTAGCACTAAAGCAACTGAAGCGCGAACAGCGCCGACTTAAGGCAGCCAGACGGCGGAAGGCCAATCGCCGGAAGCGGGTTAAATTTCAAACTGACACTGCAAGAACGGGGAACCGAGCAGTCGCTGGATCGAAGCCGAAGCCTGGGAGAATCACTTTCCTAGCTCGTGGCGAAATGGGTACGCGAGGTATTGAGTTCTCTTCGGCCTCTGTCGCGCTTGTAGTGCCGCACGCTAAAATCAGCCAAAAAAAGGAAGCGAATCACGTTAGCGAACCGAGCATTGTGCCGGAGGGCGAAAGCTCGGATAATAACAAGAAGCCCGAAAGTATCTAGTCGGGATTCCCGCGTGGTCGAAGTACAGAAATCATCTGGAACCCTGGCGAAATGAAATGTTGGAAACCGAAATGCGCCACGCTGCCGATGCGAAACCGGCTGGGTGCTTCGATTCCACGATTTCTTCCTGTTAGAAAAGTTAAGCGCTGCTTCATCTAAATCCCGCTATGTTGCGAGCGCCGGATTAAACCCGGGTGAGGGCGCCTCGCGTGAACATCGCACCGGTGTTCCGCAGCGCGGGGCGCTCTTATCTATTCAAGCTTTAGTGCAGGCAGCTAGAGGCCCAATTTGCGTGTCCGGATTCTTGGAAAGTACCTCAGCACACGTGTTCCGAAACCCCCTCTTCACCGACCTTAGCAACTGATTGAATCCATACAACAAAGTTGACGCTGGGGGTTCGTAAAACACGTCTGCACCGGAACGCGATGAAGCAGTAGTCCGGCGTAGACATTCACGCATAAACCACAGTTACTGTCGGCACACCTGTAACAGCAAGTGCTTGGCCCGCTAAGAAATCTTTGGGCGCAGGGACGCTCGACCGGCGGGGCATGGGCTGCGGGCGCTGGTCGGTGGTTCCGGGGCTTCCCGAGGTTTTTTGACCGTCCTGCCGTGCAATCTGGGCCAACGAGCCAAACTATCGAACCAGAGTTTGTGGAACAGGTTTAACCAGCGCCGGAGTTGCTAACCAGGGGCAACCTGGGGCTCAAGCCGTTTGGGACCACTGTTTCCCCATCGGGGTACTTTTGGCCTATGGCCGTTCACTCTTCTGCTTTGGAACAATGTCTCCTCGCGGGCCCATGCACTTTGCGACCACTGGAGGATTGCCATGTTAGGAAAACTGGAGACTGTCCAGGATCGTCGAAAAGCGCCACGAGTCACGTTGTCACGGACCGTTCTGGTGCGTCCCTTCGATTTTCGTTTACCCGAGGAGGTTTGCACGACGGCAAACCTGTCAAGAACCGGCCTCTACTTTGAAAGCTCGTTTGGGCATTACTACGCTGGTATGGATGCCCTTGTGGCCTGGAATTTCCAGCCCGACGATACGGAAACTGCCAAAGTCATGCGCGTTACGAGGCTAAGCGACGGCAAGTGGGGCGTCGCCATTCGTATTCTGTGAGAAACGGATACACCCTGGATGCTCACCAAGCTGCCAATAAGGGAGGACAGACTGACGCAATGCATCCCATGATGGCAGAGAAGAGTAACGGAACAGCTCCTACTCGCCAGAGTTCGCGGGTACACTTTGCTATACCTGTGTTTGTTTACGGGAGCCAGGAACAAGGCTATCCTTTCCAAGAAATGACTGACACAGTCTGCGTCAACGCACGAGGCGGACTCATCGGCTTGGTGACCCCGGTCAAGAAGGGGCAGAAGCTGCTTGTGGTAAATCTGAAGACTGAGGAATCGATCGCATGTTCCGTAATGAACGTGCATGGCAATAAGGCCGGGAAGTCGCTAGTCGGTTTCGCCTTTGATCGACGCTCGCCACGCTATTGGGGTCTTGTATTTCCTCCAGAAGACTGGGATCCCGCCAATCGAAAGCTCCCTGAGCGACAATAGCTCCCGCCGAAACATACAGTCCGGGTCGGCTATACTTCGCGACCGAGCATACCGCTCCTGACTAAGTACTCCATTTCATAAATACGATGACGTATTAAGTAAGCTTTCTAAGACCTAGATTCTGATAGACTTGGCATCGAGGAGATTGCTCTCTCATGCCAAGAAAAAGCCCATTTTCGATAGTCCTCTCCAAGGAAGAGCGCATCATACTGGAAAATCAGGTACGCCAGTATACGTCACCGTATTGTGATGTGATCCGGGCCAAGATCGTGCTGCTCGCGGCCGAAGGCCTCTCCAACGACGTCATCGCTGCTCGCCTGGACACCCCGCGCCAGATTGTCAGCAAGTGGCGCAAGCGATTCGCTCTGGCGAGGCTTCCCGGCCTCGAGGCTCAACCTCGGGGCGGGCGACCCGCCCTCTTTTCCCCCAGCGTCGTCGTCCAAGTTAAGGCTCTCGCCTGCGAACTCCCGCATCGCTTGCAGCTGCCGCTGTCGCGACTTTCTCTTTCCGAGATTCGGCGCGAAGTGATCACCCAGGGCTTGGTAGCGGAGATTAGCGGGACGACCTTGTGGCGCTGGCTCAGCGCCGATGCGCTTCGCCCTTGGCGACATCGCAGTTGGATCTTCCCACGCGACCCGGATTTCGCGGCCAAGGCCGGGCGCATCCTCGATCTGTATGATCGCGTTTGGCAGGGACGCCCTCTAAATGCGCGGGAGTTCGTCATCTCGGCGGACGAAAAAAGCAGTATTCAAGCCCGTCGCCGCAAGCAGCCTACGCTGGCTCCCGCGCCGGGTCGTTCCACCAGAGTCGAACACGAATACTTCCGTGAAGGCGCATGGACCTATCTGGCCGCCTGGGACGTGCATCGGGCCAAGGTGTTCGGCCGCTGCGAAAAGAAAAGCGGCATTGCGCCGGTCGATCGCCTGATTGGTGAAGTCATGAGCCAGAACCGGTAAGCCTGCTCATATGAACGGAGGCTGGAACGACCCAAACCTCAACGGTGCGGTCACCGGATCCACCAGTTACTACAACCGTGGAAGACTCGGGGATACCGGCAACGATGAACTTGCGCTGTACGTTCTTGGCACGTCCCAAGGCGTACATGTTGGTAGCACTCCGTTCCTTGCTGTTTTCATTTCCGATGATTTTTACGACAGTGCCGGGATTGGCTTTAACCAGTTTGATCGCTTGTGCGATCATCTCGTCACAGATTGTAGTTACGTGTGTCGGGTCGCTTGCGGTCTTGCTCGTGAGGTTGCACTCGAAATTCGAAGCAAATGTACAGATACCGACCAATTGAGGCTGAAGGTTTGAAACGGGGACGGCCACGACTGCAGCGGGTGCAGCAACCGGGATAGGAGGCGCGACAACTACCTGCGGAGCAACTGCGGGCGGTGTTGGAGCCGCCAACGCCGTCGGGTTCGGCACCGTGGCTGGGGTCACGTCGCGCATGCAATCGGCAAGAGTGACACCCGCCTTCTTGGCATACTTGTTGATGAGCATGATTTTGCAGTAGGCCAAGTGGGAGCCGCTTAAAGCAAAGCTGCGTGCTGTCTCTAGGATAGCGCAGTTTTCGTCAACCTTACCGCCGCCAAATGACGCACCAACTGGTGCTGTCTGGACTCCCGCGCCGAATCCTTTGAAGCAAGGAACCGTGGGGATAGCCGTCGGAGCGTAAGCCGTTTCGACCGGAATCTTAGGCGCTTCCACGTTGGTTGTGCTGTTGTAGGAAGTATCGTAAGAACCGTTGGCGGAGGCGGACTGAGATTGCGTGCCGCCTGTTGCGCTGCCGCCAGCACCACCCGCAGCTGTGCTCGTAGCCATAGCATTTCCGCCAGCACCGCCTTGGCCACCCGCGCCGCCCTGTCCCCCGGTGACCGTGTTGTTATTTGTGCTCGCATTTTTCACCGTCGAATTGCCGGAGCCGGACACGCTACCACCGTTGGCAGTCTGGCTTTGACCCTGCGACTGGCTATTGCTGTTCTTGTTGGAGGAATTGCCACTGTTCTTGACGCTCCCACCATTAGCGGTGTTCTCGTTGGAAGAGTTTACAGTCCCGCCGTTAGCTGTAGCATTGCCGCCGTTTGCGGTTGCGTTACCACCCGCACCTCCAGCCGCAGAGCCGCCGGCGCCACCGGAACCCGCGCTGCCTCCCGCACCACCCTTGCCAGCTTTATCCTTGTCGTGGTCGGTAACTGTCCTGTCATGATCCTTGTCGTGACCCTTATCATGATCTTGGTCAGCAAAGACCGGAACAGAATAGATAAATAGCAATGAAAAAAACGCGACTGCTATCCTATTCATTTTCATTGTGTTGCCCCATTTGTGTGCTGGCGAAACGCATGTGAGTCGAGGGCGTCTCTTTCCTCCAGATACGCGGAATGGCCGCTGCGCTTGAGCCTGTTTTACAGAAGTCGTTTTGGCAGCAAGTTCGCATAGTTAGAAACTCGCCACGGGCACCGCTTTCGAAACGCATCCGAAGGTCCGGAGAAGACAGTAAAGAAGAAGCACCAAAAGTACCTATGGTCTGCGGAGGTCATTTTTTGTGGTACAGGCAGTTAGTACAGCTAGTACAAGAGCGCTACGGGTCCTATTTAGGTTCCCATCTGGGCAGGGATCGTGATGATGCTGGTAGCGACCCAACAGCTTATAGGGCAAAAAGGGCCAAAATCGCCAGCAGAACGACCCCCAAAGCCATACCTGATGTTCACACCGGCCAGCAAGTCTATGCAGCTGGTCATCGTGCCGAGTGGCTTGCGAAGATCAACGAACCTGGGGTGCGCCGGCGAGCTGAATTTTATTACCAGCAACTCGATGCGCTGAGAGTGTTGCGCCAGCAAGTGCGGCGGGATCTGCTCGCCGAGAGCAAGAAACAACCGGCCTGGAAACGGCTCTGCGAGATTCCCTCCATCGCTGCATTGCTGGGCATCCTGCAGACGCCGCATCGTTTTTCGCACCAAGCGGCAGCTGTGGACCTACGCTGGTTTGGGCATTGAGACGCACAGCAGCGCCGATCACCGCCGTGTCCATGCAACGATCCAAGAAGTCTGTCTCAGTTCGCGGACCCAACCGAAACTGCAATCATGATCTGAAGAATCTGTTTAAGCGTGCGGCAAGTCGTGGCTTCCAGCAAGCCCGGCCCCTTAATTAGAACAGTTCTACGCCGCGCAGGACCTTACAGAAAGATTGCCACGATCGTACTGATCGTCTGGAGAGTGTGCTTCGACGCCCACTAATCTAGCAATGTGGATCGTGGAACTCGGCCGTGAGTTACCGCGTAGACTGAGATACCCGCCTTTGCTTATCTTAGTAACTTGAGGTCAGTTTGGAATCGAGGAGCTGTTTGGATCAAAGCCCCGCCTCGACGCGGCTCAATCATTAGAAAAGAGCGCCGAGCGCCGAAAGAATTGGGAAGGTGCTGCTCGCGTTCTCGCGGTTAGGTCCGGTCACCGAGCAGATCGTCGCCCGATAGCCAAAACTGGTCCCAACCCGCTGGGGAAAAAAGCGCCAACGGGCTTGTGCGACAAGAATTGGCATGTTCAGCAAACCGAGTTGGCCGTCTAGGTACAAGCTCTATCGGCTAAGGTAGAAGAAGAAAAACTCTGTCTTTGGTGACTCGCGTTCGCACGGGAATTGGCTGGCCGGCGGCATCCAAAACCGGGGGCACCGCTGCTTGATGCGTTGCTTTGATGACAAGCGTTTGCCCAGAAGGTAGATCGGCTTGCTTCAGATTGAGGACGATAGTTTCCCTGCCGTTGTTTTCCTTCCGTACTGATGGCCGTAACTGGCCTCGCCCCCGCCAGAACAGCGCCATAGTGCCGACATCGCCGATCCAGGCGCCACTCCCCCGGTTAGCTTCGATCAGTCGGCGTTCGGTTTCGAGTTTGTACGTTATATTAGTGGGGTGGATCAGCAAGCAGGTGATGGCGTTATTCTCTGCATTGGCCCTGATTACGTCTGTCCATATGCGTAGCGCTTCTTGCTGCGTTTCTGCAGTAAGGAACTCGCGGATAGCTAACTCGCCGCGTGAATCGTCCAGAGTGACCGGCACCACCACGATCTGGCTGTGCTCACTATCAAGCGATCGTCTTCGAAATCCAAAGTAGGGGTAATTGGTAAGCACCGACTGCGCCGAGACACTGGAATCGAACGAATAGCCGGATGTTTCCAGCACGCCCAACAGCTCGGTGGGATAGATGAGGTAGCCGGAACGGAATCCTACCGTTTGCTGTTGAAGGTCACGATCGAGCAGCTGCTTGCTTACACCTACTTCTCCAAAAAGAGTGGGGTGTTTCGTATCGTAATTCGTCGCATTGACATTAGGAGAACCGATAGGGAATCCCTCAAAACGCAAGCTGTGGCTGACCGAATGAGAAGCCATGAAGTTTGGGGTGGGATTAGCGTTTGCATCGTCATCGCTACCTCGGCACCTTCATGCAAATTGCCGACGAACCTAAGCACACTGAGGCACTGAAAAGAATGCAATCAAGTAAAAGCAGCTTCAAAAATCAGATGCGCGTTTGCTTGATTTCCACGGCTTGGCTGAGGCGACGTAGAGGCTAGGGGCAGAGGCCGGCGGTGTTGTTGCGGGCTTAGGCACCAGAAACTTCGGCAGTCGGATCTGGCCGGCATACATCTGTTAAATTTGCCAAATGAGGGTTTATCGGAGTTTCTGGCGATGAGAACGATAGTTATTTGTCCGAATTGCGGATACAAGCAAGGGCCAACGGCCAAATGTCGGATGTGCTCGACGCTATTTGATTATTACTATGGGGGACCGTCCACGGGTCAGCCTGACGATTTGCAGAGTCCCGAGGGTGCTGAACGGCGCATCGGGTTTGTTCGCCGTATTTTTCGGCTGCTGACAGGCGCGAGTGCGTTCATTCTTATCGTGACCTTGATCAATTAGGCGCAGCGACAGGAAACGAGGTTATCGATGGAGTCGAGTGCACATACTCTCAGTTCTGGTCCGCCATTCGAAGAGAATTTTCGTAGTGCCAATTGTTTGATCCAAAGAGCTACTTAGCACCCTTTGGCACGGGAGTTAGAAGGGGGTTCGGGTAGGATTGCCTACAGGAGCGTTCGACATGCGGCGAAATGTGCATCGCATGTTTCCGGCCAGCATTTGAAGAATATACTGAAGCAGGCAGAGGCAGCAGTCCCTCTGGCGGCACGTGCAACGCCAGCCGGGCGCAGCGCCCGAGCAGATCGAATTCTTAGCGACGGACACGAGTGATCCACGCCCAGCGTTCATCTCGGCGCTGCAATACGCTCGGTGAGCGTGGCAGCATCGTCGTGTACCACCAGCAATTCGAATCTCAGCGGCTCTCAGACCTTTTCTTGCGGCTGCCGGAGTTCTCGGGGCGGATCAAGAAGATTCAGCAGCGACTCTGGGATTTGCTGCCAATCATCCGCAATCACGTATACCATCCTGCGTTTGGTGGCTCCTACTCACTGAAGATGGTACTTCCGGCGTTGGTGCCTGAGATGACTTACGAGGGCATGGAAGTGGCGGACGGGCAGGCAGCCGGACTGGCTTGGGAATCACTTATTAGCGGTGATTGCGGTGAGGGCGAGAGCCAGCGGAAAAGGAAGGCGCTGCTAGACTACTGTGGGCAGGACACGCTGGGGATGGTAAGGCTCGTAGAAAAACTTGAGCATGCCTCCGCGTGATTTCGCCACGGCCCGGCGCTGCTCGCACCGAATTCCCAGCCCCTTATTTGAGGGCACGCCGTTTAGCCAAAAACTTCTCAAGGAGACAAAATATGTTTACGGTCAAATCAAACAAACAGGTCAAGTTCATCAAACCGAGCAAGCCAATTCGACCAAGTCCGCACGCCAAAGCCGACTCAGAAGCTCAAGCCTGAGATTCCGCAGGTCAAGTCTGCCAATCGCTGATCTCGTTTCGCAAAGCCTTCCAGCCATCGGCACAGTTGAGTTAGATACGCCATAAATTGAGCAGTTTCTATCCACTAAGTTTTAGCTACCTTTCAGCCTCTTCGTTTTCTTGCCATAAACAACTGAAAATAGGTTGATTAAAGATTTCGAGGCTTGGCCTTTTGAGTGCAATTACCACAACAACACGATTGAAAATTGAGCGAAGTCGCCAAACTTTAAAGATGCGAGGCACGATGCGATTCGAAAGGACAAGATCAATCGCGGGTTCGAGATCGCCGGAGGCTGACGCATCGCGCGGTTTTTCTTTGATCGAGTTGGTTATAGCCGTTCTCGTAATCATCACCCTGGCAGCGATAGCAATTCCCAAAGTGGTGACCATAACGCAAGAGTTCCGCATGGCGAACGATATTCGGAGCATTTCCGCGCAAATCTTTCTTGCGCGCATGCGGGCGGCCTCCGCGGGCGCAAGGAGCCGTCTGAACTTTAATACGACGGCTAATACTTACCAGATTGAAGTCCTAAACGGTAGTACGTGGACGATCTATGGCGGCACGATCAATTTGGAAACTGGCGATACCTTTGGGTACGGATCGGTTACCACGCCGGCGGGCCAACAATCGCCGATTGCGCAAACCACGCCGATTTATTTCAACTCGCGCGGCATGGCGACAGACAGCTCCGGAAACGTCACGGCAAACTCCGCGATTTATTTCACGAATATTCAGGGCCAGTATGCAGCCATCGCTGTATCGATTGCTGGTCAGCCGACCTCATATACCTACACCGGGTCGGCATGGGTCCAGTACTGAGCATAGGAGCGGAAAGAATGGCTGAACAACTCACAAGCATGTTGAACAACCGATCGCTTCCAGGCTGCCGCTCGCAACTCTCGCGCCGCCCACGAATCGAGCAGGCAGAGCGGCGACTTCGAGATTGCGCACGCTTGGAGCGCGGTTCTTCTTTGATCGAGACGCTCGTTGCCGCAGGGATATTGATCATTGTTGTCGCGGGCATTCTACCCGTATTCATGCTGGCCATTCAAACCACGTATGCGCAAGGAGACGTTGCCACCAGAGTCACCGAATACGCCCAGGACAAGATGGAACAGTTGGTCAGTCTTAATAAGGACAATATCATCAGCGACGGCTTTAATGACGCCACCACGGATACCACTGTCTTTCCAGCAGCGGTTAATGCCCTTGATGGAACTACATCCTGCACCGGCACCTCACCCAATATATGCGGGCTTGGCGGCGCATCAACGGTAGCCACTACATGCGGGCCTGGCGGCGGGTCAATGGCACCCAGCTCGTCCGTTGGCTCGCTTCCCCTGCTGCGCCGGTTACGTACTTCGTTGACTACCTGGATACCAATGGCAACCTCCTGACAAGTTCCACCGGAGCGTACTACACCCGTCAGTGGCAAGTATCCCTCGACTCCACTAGCTGTCTGAAGACCATCACCGTTGTCGCGAGTTCCATCGCCGCTGGCGTGAAGGGCGGGGCTGTTTCCATGAAGCTGGTTACCATCAAGGCGGCAAATCTGTGAAGCGTCCGCAAAGGAGTTCCATATCCATGATCTCTCATTCTGAGGGCACAAGAAATTTTTGCGGACGAAATGCAAGGGCGCGCGGCTTGCATTCCTCTGGTTCCACTTGCAGGGGATTCTCTCTGCCCGAATTGCTGGTTAGCATGGCCGTCCTGCTGGTGGTCGCGGGCGGGGTCGTTTCCATAATTTCATTTAATGAGCAAACCTTCGGACGAATCGAACAGCAGTCCGACATGTACGAAAATGTGCGGGCCGTCGCGGAATTGATGGCGCAAGAAATCGGGCAGGCCGGATTTGTGGACTTGCCCGCAGGCGCGACGCTCAGCGCTGCGGTTACCAAAAGCGCCACAGCTCAGACCGTCGCGGTTTCTTCAACCACTTCGATGTATGCAGGGGAAATTCTGCTGGTGGACCCGGGACCCAACGAAGAGCCGGTAACTATCGTAAGTCTCACTTCGACTTCGATCAACGGCATCTTTGCAAACAATCATCCCACGGCGGGCGCCGTCATCTATGCGATCGGTGTTTCTCCCAACGGAATCGTAGCCCCTTCTACCAGCGCTACAACTCCAGGAGGTGTTTCATGCGTGACGGTTCCGACCGGTGTAACTTATACGGCTACCGACGGTTCGACCTGCAATGTCCTGAACGTATGGGGAGACCTTAACTCCGACGGCACGCTCGTTTACGTGCGTTACACCTGTAACACCACAACCACCCCCGGAACCCTAACGAGGTCGGTGACCACAATCACGCCGGGCGCCAATACCGTAAGCACGGCGCAGACGTTGCTCTCGACGCTGACTCCGAATCCGCCGAGTAGCGCGCCCACTCCCTGCTTCCAATACGACCTTTCCACGCAACAGATTACAGTGAACGGGGTGACGAGTACATACTACATGATAGCAAACATCGGCCTCACCCTTAGTGTGCAGACCCTGAAGCCCGACCCGCTTACGGGCCAATATTTGACAATGACCAAGTCATTCCTGGATTTGTCGCCACGCAACATATTGGCCGGCTACGAACAAGCCAATTGGGGCGACGCCAGCCGGCTGCAAAATCAGCCGCCCAACGTAACGCTTTACTAAACGTCGCGGCAGCAAGGAATTCCTGCCGCGGGAGGAAACTGAACCATGATTGAACAAGGGAAACGCAACGCATCGGAAAAGGGTTCCGCGTTGATCTTCGCACTGCTTGCAATCCTGGTGCTGACCGTCCTGGCTGCTACCGTCATGTTTACTTCGCAATCGCAAGTTTGGACGTCCTTGAATTACCGGCAGACCGCGCAAGCTCGATATGCGGCGGAGGCTGGGGTCCAAGCGACGATCAACTGGCTCAGCAACTCCACTGGCAGCACTGCTTACCCCACCCCCACCATTGCCTCCAGTTACCCGGGTTTCACGGTCACCACGTACCCCGTGCAGTGTGCGGCGACGGGGAACGGTTGCAGCAGCACCACGGCACCCGTGATGCTTTCGTCGACAAGCAGCAACTCGAACTATTATGACACAACGGGAAATGTCGCCAGCAACTTTGCGGCAGTGGCGTCCGGGACCGTTCCGGGAATTACGGGTGCTTCTTATAAGACTACCGCCACGCTCTTGCGCATGCCTATTGCCACGACCACTGTTTCCTGGCTGAGCGGCCCGGCCCCGCAAACTTGGCAGATCACTTCCGTGGGAACCGTCCAGGGCGTTACGACCTCTACTGTACAGGTTGTTGAGACGTTTGACCGGCTTACTTCGCCGGTGTTCACCAATGGTCTGGAGACAACTTCCAATGCCTGTGGTGCCATTACTTTTTTAAATTCCGGAAGCTACACGGACAGTTATAATTCGAACAACGGCCCGTACAGCACCACCAACAGCCAGGCGAGCGGCGGGAATATCGGAACGAATGGGAACGTTTATCTGGGCTCGGGTGTGACCGTTAATGGGACGATTACGGCGGAAAACACAATCGTAGCGACGTCAAACCAAGCGGGGACAAGTCCAAATCCTCCTTGCCTCAACGGGGTCACGAATAAGACCGGCAACAGCTCTTTTGACCTGGGCACGTACAAGG
>CAVXIM010000019.1:0-637085 GCA_963761945.1 uncultured Acidobacteriota bacterium
AGGTGGGTTATATGCTCTCAAATTACGGAGATGTCAAGTATCAGGTCTAATAATCCAAGCCGCGGCCGTTTCAAAGCACCGAATCAAGGCGATTCCGGCGACGGTCGCTGGCGCGATAGCCGCCGCCGCAAACCCCTGCACACTGTCGCCGCGTCACTCTGCACCGCCGCGAAAGCCAGATTGCGTGACTTTCGCCTTAATCGCGGCAATGCCTCCGTCAGGATTTGCGAATGCTGCAGTGGAACGGCTAAGGTTGTAACGGTCGGTTGAAATAAAACGAAATCAGGCGCAAGGCCGACGCCGCGCTGGATACCGATGCTTAGTCAGAATTCTGCCTATAATTTCCCAGCGTTAAGTCGCTAGGTCAGAGGATCACCACCACTTCAGTTCATGCTTCCGGTCGAGCACGGATTTCGGTTTTTCGGAGACGAACGGATCGATCCGGTCCGCTCCCCGTGTCGCCCACTCGATCCACGCCTTGTACTTCGGCTGCTTTTCGGCTTCCCATGCGCGGGATTTGTCGGCGTATACAGCTATGAATCTTCGCAGCCGTTCCGCACGTTCCCATTCCTTAACCCAGTTATTGAATTCTTCCAGTTTTTCCTCTTCGTCTTGAATAGCCTTCTCCAGCTGCGCCCTTTCCCGTGCTCGCTTCTGTTCATCGGCTTCACGCCGATTGCGCTCTCTTCCTGGCGCCTCAGAGCGACGGCAGTGCGCATCAGTCCGGCTACGCAGTCCGCTATGAGGTTCTCTAGCCGCTGGACTTTGGCGTCGCTCCACCGTCTTCGTTGCTCATGTTGTCCATACGTATCCGCGTGGATGCTCAAGACCAGCTTTCCTGCGGGTTCGTGGGTTACGATTTCGTCGTAATCCCAGCGGTCTGTCGGATTGGGTACTCGTGGCTTCTGGGTCACTACTTTCCGGATTGGCTCTTCGATGCCGAAAGAAACGTGTTTTCCGCTGATCACAGCGGCAGTACGGCCCTGTTCCGATACTTCCACGCGGTAACCCTGTCGCTCCAAAACGGACAGCACTTGTTCCATCACTCGCAATGAGCGTTCGAGGGTTCCCTCACTCACTTTCACGTCGAGCCCACCTAGCTCACGCGGCAGCAGAATGCTGTGTTCATCCTTGCGGCTGCGACTCCTGAGCAGGCTTCGAGTGTTTCGGATCAGAGGATGCGGTCGAGCAGAGGGATCGAGTGGTAGGGGATTGAGTGCGCCAGAGGAGAGCAGCTGGTCGATCGCGGCGAATTCTGGATCATTCTCATTGGCCTTGGGCGGTCGCTTCTGCACTTCCGGAGAGCGGTACACGACAGGCACTTTGTCGAGTTTTGGTAGGGGCGGCTTTTTAACGCCTTCATGTCCGTGAGCAAGCTTCGCCCAGTGACCTCGTCCGGGCACCGGGACAGATAGCTTTCGGCACGCCTTGCCAAGCACGACGGAGGATACGCCGTACTCCTCGGCCACCTTCACCATGGGTTGCTCCCACACTTTGCGATACAGCTCTTCACGATCGTATTCCGGCAGCACGGTGATCCTCCGGGTTGTGAGATACGCCTCGCATGATCTTTGCTCGTTATCAGCTCAGGACCTGCTGGGCTGTCCTTGATGCCTCAATTTCGGCGCGCCTTCCAGATGAATTCCGAGTCGTAGAAGCGCACCAGACGCGGGCTTCAGATGTTCTTTGATTCGCGGCGTCCCGAGCAGCCTATGTACCCGCTCTGCCGGGCAGACGTTGAATTTCCGAAACAGTTCGAGCAATTCAATGGTTACGCCCGGCTCACATTCAAGGAGTGTGCGCCGAAGGGAATTCAGATTGGATGCATCGTCAGGATTCCAGATCGCACCATGAGCAAGCAGCTCACGCGCACAATCAAGGTCTCTGGAAACGTCATATTTGGATTTCAGCCGCTTGCTGCCGTACAGATCAATACGTGAAAAATTCAAGTGCCACAAAGTGGTGTTGAGCGCCGATGATCCGCCATTGGGCTTATCGTTCGGATTTGCTCCGATTTCCAGCAAGTACACCAAGGTGGCCTTGTGACTTGAGATCGCAGCTTTGTGAAGAAGTTCAGAAAGATTATCGCGGCTTGGATCAGGTTTCAACTTTTTCAGCACTTCGAGATTTTCTGAATAGCATGCTTCCTCGAGCCCTGACGTGTAACACTCCGGATCTTCTGTGTAATCCTTGCCTAGGCTCGGGCCACGGGACCGCGCATCGCCTCCTGCCCAGATAAGCAAGCTGACCCATTTCAAATCACCCTCACAACAGAAATGGCGTAGGGCACAATCCAGCTCTGCCTGTAATTGGGTTGCGAGCTCCGGATGTCCGCGTTTGTATTCGACAAAAGCTCGCAGCGTCGTTCTGACCTTTGCGCCAAACGCCTCCGCGAAGGGTCGGCCGTCGATGGGGTCGGCGCCGTGATCGAGAAAGAAGCGGATCATTGTGGGTTCCCAACCGAGCAGAACATCTGCAAGAGGAACAGACTTGATATCTGCGCCGTTAGCTAGAAGCAATTCCACAAGATCTAGTCTGCGGCACGACACCGCCTGTCCTAGAGCTTCGTTTTTTGAGGATTGGCTGCCGTCGTGCTTCGCTATCAAACCAACGAGGCTATGGAATCCGGTCTCGACTGCGATTTCAAGAAGGCTTCTCTGCCTACCGCGTTTTATCGCGGCAGAAATGTCCAACGATTTGCCAGCTCGATCCAGGCCTGGATTTCGTACAGTCTGCCAGCACGGCACAGTCCAACGAGTTCTTTCGCGGCGTCGGCGCCAGCATTTTCCATGCTGTTCATGCGCAATTTTCACTATATTGCAGCACAGGGGCAACACTAGGGTTAATTTTTCTGGGATTCAAGGCTACTGGCACGCATGCTAGAACTTTCCAGCGGCGTCTACTTTGTCTCGGTTGCTGGAGGTCTTGGAATAGCCGAGATAAATCTGCGTCGTCTCCAACGATTTGTGCCCTAACCAGTTCTGTATATCGAGCAAATTGATACCGCTTCGTAGCCACCTAGTCGCTGCGGTTTTGCGAAGCCGATGGAGGTAGTGCTTTTCGCAAACAGGCCGATCCGCGCATGACACCTTGACCTTCTTCCGCTCGTGGTACTTGCCTTCAGCTATTTCCGTCTCGCACTGGCCACAATTCAATCCCGCCCGCTTTGCTAGGACTTTGAACTTCCGTAGGAAATGCCCTTCAGGATCTCGGTTCTCATTGACGAATATCCAGCGATGGCTGCCTGCTGTAGTTTTCCGGCGAGCCCGCAGCACATCGATCAACTCGGAGGTCAGTGGCACCGTCCGCTCTTCGAAAGACTTCGGCACGAATCCGACATCATTCTTCGGGCGTACCGCGTAAGTCCCTTCGTCAAAATCAATATCATCCCACTCGGCGTACTGAACCTCCTGCTCGCGGCAGCCAGAGTGAACGAAGAAGAGGTAGCGGATATATTCCTCAGAATCCATAGCTCCAAAAAGCGTCTTCAGTTCTTCGGAGGAGTACGGCTTGGCGGTCACCTTCTGAAGCCGGGGCATTTTGACGAGTTTGGTTGGGTAGGTGACGCCGGTCTCTTTCGCAAAGTGTTTCAGCATGAAGCAAACGATCAGGAGCCGGTTATGGATGGTCTTCGGCGCATAGCCTTGTTTCTCCAGGGCTGCCTTGTAGCCGTCAAGAACCTTGGTTGTAGCCACCTCGTCGATGAATCGAACGGAGCTTGGCAGGTACTTCAGAAATTCGTTCAGGCCAGTCGTATAAGCCTGGACACTCTTGGGGCGCAGCCCACGGTTGAAGTTGAGGAATTCCTCGACTGCGGTTTTGATGGTTCTCCGGTTGACGTTTGAGGCGTTCGCGGCCTCGGCTACCGATAGGCCACGCGCCTGTGCATCAAGAATAGTGCCGATATTAGCTGCGGCTTCCTGGGCCTCCTCGACTGTATCGTAGGGCTGGCTCCAGGTTTGCTTTTTGCGAACGTCAGTGTAGCGGACGTGGAATTTAGCGCCTTTAGGAGGGCGGCCTCGGCCAATGGCCCGGTAGCGCCAGGTCTCGCCGATCTTGATCCTGAAGTAGACGCTTGCCACGGATTCCTCCAAATAAATCGAGGAAAACAGTAGCATGGCAGTAGCAAGGCGTAAATAGTACCAATTTACTAGGGAACAATAAGATGGCGGAGAGGGTGGGATTCGAACCCACGGTTGAGTTTCCCCAACACACGCTTTCCAAGCGTGCTCCTTAAACCGCTCGGACACCTCTCCAGCGGCTTACATTTTGGCAACTAAGCCAGTATGAAACAAGCGCGGCGGCAGCACTAGGACTGATTTTAAATTTCAGGCGGCGGAGGAACCCTGCATCTCGCTCCGCTAAAGTTGAGGCAGCGCGCAACGGCTCAGTTAGTTCTATGGTCTTGAGGATTTAGCCGGCGGGGGCGGGTTCGGCTGCGCGAATTTGGCCGCGTCAATCGGCACGTTCGGCTGCACCTGACTTAATTCTGTAACCGACCGGCCGTCGGTCCAGGTGACCGTCCAGCGGAAAGGAAACTTGAAACCAGAGACATCGCGATAGTCCGCATAATCTACCTGCGTCGGATTGAGACCGACCGGCAAATTTGTGTAACGCACCACCCGAACGAGCAGCCCCGATTGCTGGTCGAAATAGAACTTCACCGGAGATTCGCCGGAATTACTTCCCTGCAAGACCTGAACGTCACGATCGTTGATTGTGGTGGGAGGGCCTACGCGCCACTGGCTGAACGCCTGTTTTAGCCCACTCGGAAAAAATAATTTCGCGTCGACGCTGGCGCCTTGCAGATCTCCTCCCTTCAAGGCCATAACGGGCATCGGCTGGTCGGCTTCCGGCGCAGCGATCCAGCCCGAATGGCCATCGTAGGTGGTTGTGCTCGGGCCGTTTCCGGTTTGCACGATTACGGTGCGCTCGTTTGGAGCTTTGGCATACACCTCGAGCGGGCGCTTCTCTGGATCGTCGAATCCCTGAGATGTGCCCCTCGCCACGAAGCTGGTGAGGTTCGCCAGCCGCTGCGCCCCGCCGAGCGCCTGAAGATACTTTTCCAAAATCTGATCCGCAGAGGGCGCGCCGGCGGCCTGCTCAGTGATCTCGTCCGGCTCTTCCAGAACAGGAGCGCTGTATTGCTCCGCGAGATTGGGAGTTACCCGGGGAGTCTCGCCGCCTCGATGGCAGGAGTAACACGTCAGCATGCGGCGGCCGCCGAAATAGCTCTTGTTTATGGCCGCCATCATCAGAATCATTTTGCGGGCTGTCTGCTTATTGGCGTTGTCGTCAGCATACTTTGACCAATCGCCGCTGCTCTCTTCCACATGGCAAAACGTGCAATTTTCGCCGAGGGAGGCGGCGAAAAAGCCCATCGTGTCCATAAATTCCTTCACGGAAATGCCGCGGAGGACCTGGACATTCTTGAAATACTGCTCGGCCATAAGCGGTCTCTGCGCCGACTCCGCCTGGCCGCCCGTTCGGGCCGCCGCGAGAAGACAGGCGATCGCGATGGCTATCGCGCTTGCACTCGTTCGCCGCAATCCGACGGTCAACTTATTGCCCCTGGTTCTCAGCGCTGCGAAATCTTCCCTGAAACTACGTTGGCCAAAAATTCCTCGGACTTGCCGCGCGGAATGGTGAGCGCTGTCCATTTGGAGCCCGCGAAATGCTTTGCCAGGTAAACAATCTGGCCGACGTGATAAGCATAGTGCGCCATCTGCCGATTGATGGCCTGAGTTACGGAATGGGCTTCGGACCGAATATAGACTTTGTGGCTCAGGTCCGCCTCGGTTAAGGGCGTAAGGGCGTCGAACACGTTTTGCCAGCCTGCCTCCCATATAGCCATCAACTCGCCGCGCGTTTTCGGAGGAGCTTCAAATTCCGTGTCACGCTTGCGATCGGGCTTTTCGCCATCGTTGGTGAGAAAATCGGTGAAGCGCGAACGCATGTTGCCGGCGAGATGTTTGACGATGGTCGCGACCGAGTTTGATTCGGCATCGGGAGCCGCCACGAGCGCCTCATCAGGCAGCTGCGCAATGGCGCGTTCCGCGAGCCGTTTGTAATAGCGGAGAACCTCGATTGAATCTTTGAGGTATGAAGTTGTGAATTCGAGCGCCATGGTGATATTTTCGGGCTGAATCGAATCGAAATGCAAGTTGGGCATGCCCCGCAAATCGGTGGACGGGGAGAAAAGCTGCGCTCGGGTGTCGGGTGGGAAACCGAAAAGGAGAAGGGGACCCCCCACCCCTTTTTCCGCAAGTGTTCATTCTGCAGGGCTTGTGTTCAAGGCTGCGCTGTCTGGGCGAGTAGTTTTCTCACTTCAGCGATCAGTTCCTCGAGGGGTGCAGATTTACTGATGTAGGCACTCGCGCCGAGATCAAATGCTTTTTGCCTCAACTCCTGTGCATCATCGAGTGTGAACATCACAACTCTGATGCCCGGGCAGCACCGGATGATCTCAGGCAGAGCCTGAAGACCACTCATGATGGGCATGGAGATATTGAGAATAACCACTCCGGGCGAGTGCTCCTTGACCTTCTGAATGGCTTCCAATCCATTGGTAGCTTCGCCACATATATCCAGGCCCTCACGTTGCAGAACCGAACGTATGCGTCGCCGCAACGGTTCGTGATCGTCTACAATCAACACCCTGCGCAGCATCCGCCTGTTCCCCGGGGCGCAACAATCAGTTCGCGTTATCCAGAAAACCGAATCTGAATCTAGAAATGGCTATTTATTGTTTGATCTCAGCGGGGGGACGGGTCACGGAGATCGGACGAAGGTAGTAAAGCTCATAATAGCTTCACGGTCAAGTTCAATCGTGTTCAGGCCCTTGTCAAAAAAATTCAGAGTTTCGTCCCTTTGGCAGTTCGGGAAAATGGCAATACGGCTTCGAGAAGCGTTCGATATGGGTCCGAGCGGAACACGAGCCTTCCGCCAAAATGCTGGACGCGCTCCTGCATACTGCGGATGCCCACGCCCATTTTCTGAACCACTGCCGCAGTCGTTTCGTTCTCCACACTGATTCTGACTTCATTGGCGTCGGCCATCATGCGAACCTTCACCCAGGGGCTTCCGGAATGCCGGTGCGCGTTTGTTAAACCTTCCTGAACGACGTGGAATAGCGTGACTTCGAGCTCCGTTGGCAGCTTTGCATAGTCTGATGCCACAAAATCCACGCGCATTCCACTTCGTTGCGAAAAGCCCTCGATATACACGCGCAGTGCCGAAACCAGTCCCAGTTCATCCAGCATCGGCGGGTGAAGCAGGTAAGAGAAGGTCCGCACCTCATGGAGACTCTGGCGCGCCAGCGAAATGCATTCGGAAAGGGCCGTGCGGGCTTCGACGTCCAGCGCCTGTACGTTTCGCGCGATGACTCCCAGATCCATCACGATTGCGGCTAGATTCTGCGAGGTGGTATCGTGCAGTTCCTTGGCCAGCCGGCGGCGTTCATCATCCTGGAGGCGAAATAGTTTCGCAGATAAAGTCTGGATGCTGCTCTCCGCGCGCTTGTGCTCAATGATGCGGCCAACCCGCCCGCCCATGCTGGCGATGATCTCCAGCCGCAATTTTTCGAGCTTGATCGGCTGATAGGAAAAGAATTCCAGGACGCCGGCGACCTCATTATCAACGAGAACGGGCACGACCAGCACGGATTTGATGCCGAGCTTATGCGCTACCTGCTTCCCAGGAAAATCGGGATCAGCACTGAGGTCCTCGCAGGTAAAAGGATGCCCGGCATTGAGAACGCGCGAGTACCAATCCTCAGACTGGTGCCAGTGGTCGGACGGGTTCACATTCCGTGACTCGGGCCGGGCCGATATACCGAAATGCCAGATGCTGGCGGGGACACCCTGATTGATTATGCGCTCCGCGAAAAGGCGCGCGTGGGCCAAAGGCACGAGAAGGAAATCGCTAATTTGCTGGATACAAAATCGAATGGCGTGCTCAATGGTGGGCGCCTGGGCCACTCCCACGGAGACAGCATTTAGAAATCGCGTGAACGATGCGGCTTTGCTCATCGTATCGGCGATCTGGCGTTCCGTGGCGCGATAGACAACGACCAGAAAACATGGTTTCTGGGTGAATTCGATTGGGCGCACGGAGATGTGGCAGGGAATGGTGGCCCCCGATTTATGTTTGAACTCCGCCGCATGTTGTGGCTTCTTGTCTGTGTTGCGGATCCAACCGGAGAGATCTTCTTTGCGGGCGAGTATCCTTGTTGGGGGCAGGTTGAGCAACTCAGCCCGCGAATATCCCAACATGGCACATGCCTGGAGATTGACGTCCAAGAATTGGGCCGCGGCTGAATCTGTGATGAGGATTGCGTCCCGGGTCGAAAGGAAAAGCTTTTGAAAGCGATCTTCGGACTCAGTCAACGGAGGATGGTTGACGGCTTCCTGCTCCGTTGGACCCGACGGAGGCACAGTATTTCCTGACGATCCCATTTTTTTAGTCTGGGCTTTCATGTCCAGGCCCTCAGCGGGATGGATAGTCAAGGATTCCTTAGAGTGGATACACCTCCGATCCCATGTAGCAGGAGACCGCATAGCCATAGCAACCACAGTGGACCGGGGAAGTAAGTATGTCCTCACCCCGATGCTCCTGCAAGAGTATTGTTGGTGGAAAAATCGGGCCCGGTTTTTCTGGGAGCCCGGTTTTTTGTGCGAGGAGGATCGGGTAACGGGTACTCAGTCTTCCCGGCGGATGCGCAGCAGTTTGCAAACAACGACGCGAACTTATAAAATCCTTTCCCCCCATCATGATGGAAGCTTCTGGGAAATCTTCGGCGGAGAAGCCACGCATCGCGCTCGGCGCAGACCACGCGGGCTTTCAGGCCAAAGAAAACATAAAGAAATACTTGCAATCGGCCGGATACACCGTGAGTGACGCTGGGACCTGGTCAGAAGAGTCCGTTGATTATCCCGATTTCGCTATCCAGGTTGCGCGGCGCGTGCAGCAGAGACAGGATGATCTCGGAATTCTGGTTTGCGGTACCGGGATTGGCATGGGCATAGCCGCGAATAAAATCGAAGGAATCCGCGCGGCGGTCGCACACGACGCTGTCACGGCGCGTATGAGCCGCGAACATAACGATGCCAACGTGCTGGCGCTGGGCGCTCGGGTTCTGAGCGAGCATCAAATTATAGAAGTGGCACAGAGTTTTCTGAGCGCGCAATTCGCGGGCGGACGCCACCAGCGCCGCCTGGACAAAATTGCCGACCTAGACCAGGAGCCGAAACACAAAGAATGAGCAGCACAAAACAGACCGCCGAACAAACATCCATAGGCCGTGCAGAGCTGGAACGAATGAATCGCCCGCTGCGCGAGGTGGATCCGGAGATCGCGGACATTCTCGAACTTGAAGCGCGGCGCCAGGCCACGGGCCTGGAGCTGATTCCTTCGGAAAATTTCGTCTCAGAGGCTGTGTTGGAAGCCGTTGGCTCGGTGCTTACGAACAAATACGCCGAGGGCTATCCGGGTAAACGCTACTACGGCGGCTGCGAATTCGTGGATCGCGCCGAGCAATTGGCCATCGACCGCGCCAAGCAACTATTTGACGCCGAACACGCCAACGTACAGGCGCATTCGGGGACACAGGCAAATATTTCCGTGTATATGGCCGCGTTACAGCCGGGCGACACAGTGTTGGGCATGAATCTGGCGCATGGTGGGCACCTCACTCACGGCCATCCGCTGAATTTTTCCGGAAAAACCTACAAATTCATCGCCTACGGCGTGCGCAAAGATACCGAAACGATCGACTATGACGAGATCGAGCGGCTGGCAGCGGAGCACAAGCCCAAGATGATCGTCGCAGGCGCAAGCGCCTATTCGCGGATTATCGATTTCGAACGCATGGCGCGCATCGCGGCGACTTGCGGCGCCGTGTTTTTCGTGGACATGGCGCATATCGCGGGACTAGTCGCAGCGGGCGTGCACCCCAGCCCGATCCCACATGCCGACTTCGTTTCCACCACGACACACAAGACGCTGCGCGGGCCGCGAGCGGGATTGGTGCTGTGCAAACAGAAATGGGCCAAGGATCTCGACCGCATCACGTTCCCCGGAACGCAAGGCGGTCCACTGATGCATACCATTGCAGCAAAAGCCGTCTGCCTGAAGGAAGCCATGCAACCGGAGTTTCGCGAATATCAGAAGCAGGTGGTGGCAAACGCGAAGGCCCTGGCGGCGGGGATGGCGCGCCGTGGATTTCGCATCGTCAGTGGCGGCACGGACAATCACCTTTTTCTTGTCGACCTTTACTCTCGCGGGCTGACCGGCAAGGATGCGCAGGCGTCACTTGACCGGGCGACCATTACGGTAAACAAAAACGCTATACCGTTCGATCCCACGCCGCCGATGACGGCAGGCGGAATACGCCTGGGGACTCCGGCGGTGACCACACGAGGAATGCGCGAGCCGGAGATGGAGCGAATCGCGGGCTGGATTTGCGACGTGCTCGAACACTCGGGCGATTCCGCCACCGAGCAGCGCGTGCGCGGCGAAGTGGGCGAACTCACGGCGGGGTTTCCCTTGTACATGCGGCGGTGGCACGCGACCTCGGGAACGGCGTGACATGCGGAGCGATGTCTGCCATACCTCTTGCTTGGAGCTGAGGCAGACAGATTCCTCGCTTCGCCACCTGAGCGCGCGCAAACCCGGCGTGCGTCGGTGACGCCGCTTACGCTCGGACTGACAACATCCCAGAAATTGAACCTAGCCCTAAAACAATGCGAGTGGCCATTGATATACGCCGGGCCGGGGATTACGGGCTGGGCACATATATTCGCAACATCGTCAACCAACTCGCGCGCATCGACGATGAATCGCGCTACCTGCTGATTGGCGAGCGGCGACACGTGGCGGAGTTCGACCCGCTTCCCGATAATTTCGAACTGCTGGAATATGCGCATCAGCCCGGCACGTTTCGCACCCATTTGCATCTGCCGTGGCTGCTACGCCAGCGCCGCGTGGATATTCTGCACATGCCCTGGTTTTATGCGCCGGCCATCGTGCCATCGCGGCTGCTGATTACCGTGCACGACTTGAGCGACGTTCTGGCGCCGCCAGTGGGAGCGAGTCCTCCGGTCCAGACCGGACGCCTTTTTTTCGCGCGACGCGCGCTCAACCGGGCCGATCATATCTTCGCCGTTTCGCAGGCATCGAAACGCGACCTGGCGCGCTTCTTTCATATTCCAGAATCGAAAATTACGGTCGTCTACGATGCTGTCGACGAACGCTTCCTGAGCGAGCCGCTTCCCGCCGACGCGGACCGCATCCTGGAACGACATGCCGTAAACTCACCCTACGTGCTGTATGCCGGCAATATCCGCCCGCAGAAAAATCTGCCGCGCCTGATCGAAGCGTTTGCCGTGGCCAAAGCGGAACTGCGCGGAAATCCGGAATTCGACCAGCTCAAATTGCTGGTGATCGGCGAAGCGCTTAATCGCCATGCGGATTTGCGGCGCGCCGTGGTGCGCGCGCGTGTGCGGGAAGACGTGCGCTTTCTCGGATTTGTACCCAGCCCGGTGCTGCGCGTTTTTTACTCGCGGGCTTCGGCGTTTCTCTTCCCTTCCCTTTATGAAGGCTTCGGGCTTCCTCCGCTCGAGGCCATGGCTCACGGAACGCCGGTACTGACGTCCAACGTCTCTTCGCTGCCGGAAGTCTTCCAGGACGCAGCCTTGCTGGTGAATCCAGAGAACGTCTTCGATATCGCGCGCGGAATTCGGCAGATTCTGACAGACAACGCTCTGCGGCAAACACTGCGGCGGCGAGGCTATGAACGCGCGAGGATGTATTCGTGGGAACATGCGGCGCGTTTGGTTCACGCGGCGTATCAGTCTGTACTCGTGCGTAAAGCCGCCGCGTGAGAATGCACGGATTTCCTCGGAATGACATCAAAACACCGATCGTAGAGCGTTCTTAGATGAGTTCGAGCGGATGCTCCCGCGCGCGGCCGTCAATGATGCGAAAGGCGCGGATGGGGCGGGATGCAGCTGGATTTGGGCCGATGATGAAATAAGCGGCATCGGGATAGAAGGCGCGCTCGAGATCTGAGGGCGAGGGAACATTCTCGCCCTTCGGGTGGGAATGGTAAATCCCGAGGTGTTCCAAGCCTTCAGAACGCATGCGACGGAAGAGCGCGAACAGCTCTTCAGGAGCAATCTCATAAGCCGTGGCGCTTTGCCGGGCATTCCTGGCAGGCAGAACGGCGGAAATGACGCCGTCGCGGCCAGCCAGCAGCCCGCAGCACTCAATCTCTGGATTGGCGCGTGCTTCGGCGAGCAGGCGATCGAAAACGGCGCGGGTTATCCTAACGAGATCACTCATGCGCTGATTGTCTCATTGCAGCGCATGCGGCTTAAATGCGTGCTCTATCGCCGGTTTTCTCCTCGTTAGAAAGTTCGAAGAGGGATTCTTCGCTTTCATGGCCGCGCGACCCTCGAAGTGGTCCGATGGAAGAACGCGCGGCCATTTCGCTCAGAATAACAGCACTAGCGAGCGGCGGCTGTGACAACCCCGGCCGTGACTTCCGACACTAGGCCTTTTGGGCCTGGCGTCGCAGGAACGTGGGCACGTCGAGATCCAGGGGCGCAGGCGTGGATTCCTGAATCACCGACGGCACCGGGAGCGGCGGGGGAGTGACTTCTTCCTCCGGTACAACTTTGGCGTGCACCTGTTCCGGTTCCGGCATCGCGGGCCCCTTCCAGGTCTTGGGCAAAAAAGAAGGATGCTGCTGTTTTTTGCCGGCTTCGCGGAAACCGGCGGCAATGACGGTGATCTTCACGGACTCCTTCATGGCATCGTCCATGACGGCGCCGAAGATGATATTGGCGTTTTCATGCGCGGCTTTTTGAATGATCGTGGAAGCTTCGTGTACTTCATGCAGCGACAGACTGGAGGAGCCGGTGACGTTGATGAGAATCCCTTGCGCGCCATTGATGGTGTTGTCCTCGAGCAAGGGGCTGGAGATGGCGCGATTGGCGGCGTCGACGGCGCGATTGGAGCCCGAGGCGACAGCCGTGCCCATGACGGCATAGCCCTGGCCCGCCATGATCGTTTTCACGTCGGCGAAATCGCGATTGATGATGCCGGGAATGGTGATGATGTCGCTGATGCCCTGCACGGCCTGGCGCAGAATATCATCGGCAATGCGGAAGGCCTCGAAGAAGCTGGTGCCTCGCTCTACGGTTTCCATCAGGCGCTCGTTGGGGATGACGATGACGGTATCGACGCAGCCGACGAGTTCGGAGAGCGCGTGCTCCGCCTGGGTCAGGCGGCGCTTGCCTTCAAAGGCGAAAGGTTTGGTAACGACGGCGACGGTGAGCGCACCTAGTTCGCTGGCGAGGGAAGCCACCACGGGCGCGGAGCCGCTGCCTGTACCGCCGCCGAGGCCGGCGGTGATGAAGACCATGTCCGCGCCTTCGAGCGCTTCGATGATCTTCTCGGTATCTTCGAGGGCGGCCTTGCGGCCAACTTCGGGATTGGCTCCGGCGCCGAGCCCTTTCGTCAATTTGGCGCCAATCTGCAGCTTGACGGGCGCCTGAGATAATTTCAGCGCCTGCTGATCGGTATTGGCGGCGATGAATTCGACGCCCTCCACCTTGGCGCGGATCATGCGGTTCACGGCGTTGCATCCGCCACCACCAACGCCGATCACCTTGATCTTTGCGCCCTCCAAGCGCTCTTCGCTGAACGCAATTCTGATTCCAGACTCCTTTGCCGTCATCGTGTTCCCCCCATATCGCCAGCCGGAGCCGCCCTTTACTTTCAATGGCGGCTTACTGGCCGGCGAACATGCTTTTCAATTTCGCCACCAATGTAGCGGGGCGCTGCGCCGCCGCGCGGCGGGCGTGCGCTCCGTACAAAAGCAGCCCTACAACTGTTGCGTACTCGGGCTGGGAAAGTTCTTCGGGCATGTCTTCGAGACCGCGCGGCACGGCACAGCGCACCGGCAGCGAGAACATGCGTTCGGCTAATTCAGCCAGGCCCTTGAGACGCGCGCCTCCGCCGGCAAGCACAAGGCCCGCGGGAATCTGCGCATCGAAGCCGGCGCGTTTCAAGTCGTCAAGCACCAGCGTAAGAAGCTCCTGGGCGCGCGGCTCAATGATTTCGTTGAGCATCCGGACGAACACGGTGCGCGGAGGGCGATCGCCCACGCTGGCGATCTGGATGGATTGATCCTCGGCAAGTAATTCGCGCCAGGCGCAGCCATGCTCGCGTTTGACGCGCTCCGCTTCGGGGATCGGCGTGCGCAGGCCGACGGCCAGATCGTTGCTAAAGTGATCGCCGCCGATGGCCACGGCGCCCGTATGACGGACCACGCCGCCGGAATAGACGATCAGTTCGGTGGTGCCGCCGCCGATATCGAGCAGGCAGCAGCCGAGTTCGCGCTCATCCTGCGTGAGCACGGCTTCGGCGGAGGCCAGCGGTTCGAGCGCGGTGTCGCTGACCACAACGCCGGCGCGGTTGACGGCGGTCACTACATTTTGAGTCGCGGTAATCGAGGTCGTGACAATGTGGACATTGACTTCCAGGCTCTGCCCAACCATGCCCAGGGGATCGCGGATGTTGTCCTGCTGATCGACCAAAAATTCCTGCGGGAGAACGTGCAAGATTTCGCGATCTTCGGGAAGCGTAATGGCGCGAGCGGCGTCCACGGCCCGCCGCACGTGTTCCCTTTCTATATCGCGCGGGCGGGCGCCCAACTGGATGCCTCCGCGGCTGTTTACGCCCCGCACATGGCTGCCGGCAATTCCGACTACGGCGGATTCCACCGGTACGTTGGCGACGCTTTCGGCTTCCTCCAGCGCATGGCGGATCGAAGTTACTGCAGCATCCAAATTGACGATGAGGCCCTTGCGCGAACCTTTGGACTCAGCCGCACCCATTCCAAGAAACCGGGAGCTGCCGTTTTCGATGTCAGCTATCAGCGCGCACGTCTTGGTACTCCCGATATCCAGCGCAGCGAGATAGCGCTCCTTCTTTCCCACTAATTGCTCCTGCCGTTCGGCGAACGACGCGCACCGGCCGCGGCCGAGGACCGGACTGCAGCTTCGACGGGTTTCGCAGGAGCCGGCTCGTGCTCAGGATTGACCACGACTTGCTTGGCAAATCTCAGGTCAATCGATTCCACACGCCCCGCGCTGGCCCGCCATTGCGCGACGTTCTCGTTCAGCAAACCGTATTTGTTCACAAAATCGGAATTTCCAAAGTGCACCCAGATGGGATACTGGCCTTCCAACCCCGGTAAACCTGCGAGCATGGCGCGAACATCCTGGGCATCCGAGAAATCCACTTCGCTGACCTCTTCACCGGCTCCGGCATGCGCCAACTCAATTTCCTTCATGAAATCGACGAAAAGAGACATGCGTTGTTTACGTTCGGCGAGAGGAGTGGCCTCGTCAAAACCGCTGACGACGGGAAAATGAAAGCTGGCTTCCAGCGGGCGCTCGAGAAGCACGCCTGAGCCGTCCACAAGCTGCAATTCGTTTCCGGTACGCAGGAAGGCCACAGGAGTGCGTTCGAGGAGTTCGACACGTATGCGATCCGGCAGCGTGCGCTGGACGGCTGCTTCTTGCACCCAGGGAATCGACTCGATCTCTTTGCGGCGTGCGTCGAGGGGCACCCGCAAGATGCTCTTGCCCAAATCGGGAGTGAATACGTCCGTGACCGCCGCGCGGCCGACAAACTGACTTCCCGTGATCTCCACCTGGTAGAGATCGGCGAATTCAACGCTGGGAGAAAACAACAGGAAACGAACGCCCTCATAGCCGAGGAATCCCGCGGTGAGGATTCCAGCTGCGATGAGCGTCCATCGCCGGTAAGCGGGCCAGCTTTTCTTGCCGAATTTGCGACGCCGAATCTCCAGCGGCTTTTGCCGCCGAAGATAACGGGGTTCGTCGTCGGCAAGAGCTTCGGGCGGGTAAACCTCGGGGCCCGTGCTCATTTTGCCGGCGCTCACTGGGTCCATAGGATGACCTCGTTCTCGAGCTCGAAACCGTACGCCGCATGCACGCGTTCGCGAACTTGCGCGATCAGGCCAAGCATCTCCGCGCAAGTGGCGCGGCCTGCATTCACAAAGAAATTGGCGTGGCGATCGCTGACTCTCGCGTCGCCAACCGAAAAGCCTTTGAGTCCCAGCTCATCGATCATTCTTCCGGAGGACGCACCTGGAGGATTCTTGAAAATGCATCCCGCGCTTTTTTGATTGAGAGGCTGGCTGGAGCGGCGTTTTTCGTTACAGATGCGAATGCCTTCGATGATCTCGCGGTATGGCTTGGAGGGTAGCTCCAGTTTCACCGCGAGCATAATATCATCGGGCGCAAACGAAGTGTGACGATATTCGAACGAAATTTCATTTTCGCGCAGCGTCTCGATGCGGGCATCGGCGGCCCGGTAGAGCTCCACCTGGCGGACATAGGAACCGATCTGAGTGCCGTATGCGCCCGCGTTCATGCGCAAGGCCCCGCCCACGGTGCCGGGGACGCCGATCAGGCCTTCCATGCCGCCTAGATCGTGCTTGGCGCAAAACGTGACGGTGCGGCCGAGGTCGGCGGCCGCGTCAACGTGCGCGGAATTTCCCTCCAGGCGAAGTTCGGGTTCTTGATGCGCCAGTTGCAAGACGACCCAGGGAAGCTCGCCGTCTCTGACCAGCAGATTCGTGCCGCCGCCGAGGAATTTGTAAGCAACCCCCGCGGTGCGAAGCAGGGCAATCAAGTCGGGCAGGGCGCTGTGACGGCGCAGCAGCAGCAAATCCGTCGTACCGCCGATGCCGAGAGAGGTGCGCTCCGCGAGCGCGGCTTCGGCGACACGCTCGACGCCGAGCTGCGGCAGAGCATTCAGGATCCTTGGGTCGCTAAGTCTCATTAGCCAGTCTCATCGCTAAATTTCGTGACGGCTGGGCATGAAATGCTGGGAACCCAGCAGCAGGGCAAATTCCCCTAAAGCGCGATTGACGTTTCCCGCCCCTATCGCGAGCACGGCATCGCCGGAACGGGCTTCTCGAAGCAGTTGCTCAATACTTTCCTGCAAGGTGGCGCAATAGGCGACGTTCTTGTGGCCGGCGGCGCGAATGGCTTCGGCCAAGGCCGAGGCGGTGATGCCTCGAATCGGTGGTTCACTTGCCGCGTAGATATCGGTCACGATCAAGAGGTCAGCCTGATTGAAGGCGCGGCAGAAATCGTCCCAAAGGTGCTGCGTGCGCGAAAAGCGGTGCGGCTGAAAGAGCACCAACAGACGCTCGTAGCCGCAGCCGCGCGCGGCTTCGAGCGTGGCGCGAATCTCCACGGGATGGTGGCCATAGTCATCGATTAACGTGATTCCGCGCATGGTGCCCTTAACCTCGAAGCGGCGGCCTACGCCGGTGAATGCCTCCAGGCCGGCGCGAATCAGATCGGCGGGAACGTCGAGATAAAGCGCGACGGCGGCTGCCGCCGCGGCGTTGCGGACGTTGTGAATCCCAGGAGGGCTAGGCAGTCGAAACATTCCCAGATCGTCCCCGCGATAAGTAAGACGAAATTCGCTGGCCAGGCCGCGCAGGTCGACGTCCGTGATTACCAGATCGGCCTGGCTCGAGGTGCCGTAAGTGATCACGGGCCGCGTGATTTGAGGAATGATGGCCTGCACGTTGGGCTCATCCAGACAAAGCACCGCAGCGCCGTAAAAAGGGATGCGGTTCACGAATTGTGCGAAGACAGCCTGGATTTCTTCGAGCGATGCGTAATGATCTAGGTGTTCGCGGTCAATCGTAGTGACTACGGCAACCACCGGCGCGAGCAGCAGGAACGAGCGGTCACTCTCATCGGCTTCAACGACCATATATTCGCCGCGCCCGAGACGCGCTGTCGTGCCGGCATGATTGACGCGGCCGCCGACAACGAAGGTGGGGTCCAGGCCGGCAGCGCCCAAAATAGCAGCCACCATGGAGGTCGTGGTGGTTTTGCCGTGCGCGCCGGCAACCGCGATCCCGTATTTCAGGCGCATCAATTCGGCCAGCATCTCGGCGCGAGGAATAACAGGGATTTTCAGGCGCGCGGCTTCGACGAGTTCGGGATTGTCGCGGCGAATGGCCGAACTGGCGACCACGACGTGAGCGCCTTGAACCTGTTCGGCGCGATGGCCCTGGTAGACTTGCGCACCAAGATTGGTCAGCCTGTCTGTGACAGGCGAGAGGCGCGCATCGGAGCCCGATACGGCATATCCCAAAGTGAGCAGCACTTCGGCAATTCCACTCATGCCGATGCCGCCGATACCCACCAGATGAATGCGCTTGAAATTGTGAAAAGGACCCGTCATGGCCGTGCCACCTCTTCGATCAAATCCACGATCTTCTCCGCGGCGTGAGGGCGGGCCAGCTCCCGCGCGCGCGCGCCGAGTTCCACCAAGCTTGCGGGACGATCGATCAGCGCAAGTATCTCGCGGGCCAGGCGCGATCCGCTCAACTCCGGCTCCGGGATCAACCGGGCCGCACCAGCGCGGACCAATTCCTCGGCATTGCGCATCTGGTGGCTGTCTGTGGCGGCGCCGAAAGGGATAAAGATGGCGGCGCGGCCGGCGGCGGCGACTTCCGACACCGTAATGGCTCCGGAGCGGCAGACGATCAGATCGGCTTCGGCGAAGCGGTCGGCCATGCGCGAGAAAAACGGGGCGACTTCGGCTTGGATATTCGACGCCGCATACGCCTCGCGCACAGAATCGTAATCGCGCTCGCCAGTTTGGTGGGCGATGCGCAGACGCATAGCGTCGGAAGAGAGAATCTTCAGCGCCTCCATAACAGCCCGATTGACGGCGCGCGAGCCCTGGCTTCCGCCGGTAATCAAGACGCGGTAAGGCGGCGCGGCGTGCGGGGCCGGCGCATCGAAGAATTCGGCGCGCACCGGGCATCCGGTCATCACAGCGCGTCGTCCCAGCTTTTCGGCCACCGATGGAAAGCCGGCCGCAATCCGCATGGCCATATCCGCGAGAACGCGATTGGTAAAGCCGGCCTCGGCGTTGGGCTCGAAAATAATGCTCGGCAACCCGGAAATAATTGCCGACAGCATCACCGGCCCCGCGGCATAGCCGCCGACTCCGAAAGCCGCGGCGAAATGGTGGCGGCGTAGGATGGCGAGCGAGTCCCAAAATGCCAGCCGCAACAGCAAAACATTGTGAATAAATTGCGCCATCCCCATTCCTTTGAGTCCCGCCGAGCGAATCAATTCGAGCTTGAGTCCCGCTTCGGGCACCAGGCGCGATTCGATTCCACGCTGCGTGCCCACGAAAACGACGTCCCTCGTTTCATCCCGCCTGAGCCATTCCCGCGCGACAGCGATCGCGGGAATTACGTGGCCGCCCGTGCCGCCACCGGCAATCAGCAACTTCAAGCCACTGCGTGCCCGGCTATCCACGCACTGCTTCACCCGTCTGCTGGCTGATATTCAAGAGCACGCCAGTACCCAAAAGCATAACGAAGAGACTCGACCCGCCATAACTCATGAACGGCAGCGGAATTCCTTTCGTCGGCATCATTCCCAGCACAACGCCCAAATTGATCAGCGCCTGGCTCGCTACCATGACCGTGATTCCCAGAGCCAGGAAGCGCCCGAAATTATCCGGAGCCCGAAAACAGGCTTCCAGGCCGCGCCAGGCATAAACCGCAAACAAGGCTAGGACGAGCGCGCCGCCGATGAATCCCAGTTCCTCACAAAGGACGGCATAGATGAAATCGGTGTGCGCTTCGGGAAGATAGAAAAGTTTCTGGCGGCTCTCCATTAGGCCAACGCCCGTCAGCCCGCCCGAGCCGACGGCGATGAGCGACTGCATCAATTGAAAACCGTGGCCTAGCGGATCTGCGTCTGGATGCAGGAAGGCCATGAAACGCTCGTAGCGATAGGAAACGTGAACAATCGCAAAATAGACCGCGGGAATGGCGGCCGCCGTCGCGGCGCCAATATATTTTCCGGAAAGTCCCGCCACGAAGAGCATGGCCATGGCGATAACCATGATCTCGATTGACGTGCCGAGGTCCGGCTCGAGTACGACCAGGCCGGCCATCATCAGCACGAGGCCTAGCGCCGGGGCGAGCGTGTGCATCACGTCATTCACGCCAAAGCTCCGCGGGCGGCAGCGTAATTCCAGAAACCAGGCGAGAAAAAGGATCACCGCGAGCTTGGCCAATTCCGAAGGCTGAAGGCTGACCGGCCCCAGGCGGAACCAGCGATGGGTGGCATGAGATTTATCGAGAAAAAAAACGCCCACGAGCATGACCAGGACCATGAAGAAATACGTCAGCACGAATTTCGGCTGGCGCAGCCGGCGATAATCGAGATTGATCATGGCGAACATGGCGAAGAGGCCAAATCCCAGCCATAGGAGCTGCCGCAGCAAGAAATGGTAGCTATTGCCGTATTGCTCGCGCGCCGTCAGCGCCGAGGCGCTAAACACCATGACGGCGCCGGCCAGACAGAGCGTTATCGTGGCAACAAACAACCAGCGGTCGGTTTCAGCTCTTCGCAGCATCGTTTAGATCTCACGCCCACGGGCGTGCAAGACACGCGGCGCTTCCGCAAGCGCACGCACCAACTGTTTGAAGATGCGGCCGCGATGCTCGTAGTCCTCAAATTGATCGAAGCTGGCGCAGGCCGGCGCCAGCAGCACCGTATCGCCTTCGCGCGAGCGCTCGGATGCCATCGCCACGGCGCGTTCCAAAGTTCCAGCGCGCTCGAAAGGAACCGCGCCGCCCAGCTGTGCGGCAATTTTTTCCGAAGCGGCGCCGATGAGCAAAACCAGTTTGGCGCGCTCGCGCAGGAGCGGAACCAACGGTGTGTAGTCGCTGCCCTTGTCTTTACCCCCAAGGATTACGAGCACGCCACGAGGAAAAGCGTCGAGAGCTTTCATGGTCGCGTCTACGTTTGTGGCTTTGGAATCGTTGAAAAAACTCACGCCGGAAATTTCAGCCACAAACTCCAGCCGGTGTTCGACCCCGGGGAAGCTGTGCACGCCGGCGGCGATCTCCGCCGTCGCCGCATCCGCGAGGAAAGCAGCTGACGCCGCAGCTAGCACGTTTTCGAGATTGTGGTTGCCGCGCAATCCGATGGCGGAACGGCTGAGCAGCGCGACGTCTTCCCCTTCGCGGCGAAAGATAATCTGATCGCCCTGCAAATAGGCGCCGCTGACGACGCGTTTCTTTCTGCTGAACCAGAAAATCTGCGGCCGCGAAGGAGCCCGCTCGGCGGTCGCGGGATCATCGGCGTTGAGCAGCGCGGCATCGCGCTCGGTTTGATTTTCGAAAATGCGAGCCTTGGCCCGAGCGTAATCTTCAAAGGAGGCGTGGCGGTCGAGATGATCGGGAGTGAGGTTCAGCAATACCGAAATGTCCGGACGGAAGCAATCGATCAACTCGAGCTGGAAACTGCTGACCTCCGCGACGGCGATGGTTTTGTCACTCGAGTCGTCGACCCGGGCGATCAAGGGCGTGCCGATATTTCCGGCGACAATGACCGGCTTGCCGGAAGCGGCCAGGATATGTCCGATCAGCGCAGTGGTCGTCGTCTTGCCGTTCGAGCCGGTGACGGCGATGAGGCGCCCGTGCAGGAATCGCCAAGCAAGTTCGATTTCGCTCCAGATGGGCACGCCCGCCTTCCGCGCTAATGCCAAGCCGGGATGATTCGAAGGCACGCCGGGACTGGGCACGATCAAATCTTGCTCCGCGAATACGGCACTTTGATTGGCGCCGAAGGCCAGCGTGCAGCCGAGGTCGCGCAATTGCTCCACTGCTCCGGCAAGCTGCTCGGGGCCGCGATCATCGGTCGCGGTGACGCGAGCGCCACGCGCGACGCAAAAGCGCGCCGTGGCCATGCCGGTTCGCGCGACTCCCACGACCAGAACGCGTTTGCCTTGGAGTTCGGTTACGGGACGCACAGTTACCTCAGCTTCAACGTCGTCAGCGAAAACAGCGCAAAAACGAGCGCCACAATCCAAAAACGCACGATGATTTTCGATTCGCTCCAACCGGCCAACTCGAAATGATGATGAAGCGGCGCCATTCGGAAGATACGCTTGCCTGTCAGCCGGAAAGATGCCACCTGCAAGATCACGGAAATGGCCTCCAGCACAAAGACGCCGCCCACCGAAAACAGCAGGATCTCCTGTTTGATGGCCACGGCGACCACACCGATCGAGCCGCCGATAGCCAGCGAACCGACGTCGCCCATGAAGATGTCGGCGGGATGCGCGTTGTACCAAAGAAAGGCGAGGGCCGCGCCCACCAGCGCTCCACAGAAGATGGTCAGTTCGCCGACTTGCGGCAAATGTTGAATATCAAGATACGCGCTGAAACCCGCGTGGCTCGTGACGTAGGTCAAGATCGTCAGCGCGCCCGCAGCTACGACCACGCAGCCAATGGCCAGGCCGTCCAATCCGTCGGTCAGGTTCACGGCATTCGATGAGCCCACCATTACCAGAACTACGAAAGCCAGAAACGGCAGAAAAGCGGCCGGCCAAAAATAACGGCTCCGCAGCAGCGAATGCACGACCAGATCGGGGCGGAAATTCTTGAAGAACGGCACGATCAGTTGCGTTGAGTAGACGCGGTTAATGGTCAGCAGCAGCAGCGACAGCGCCGCGGCGAAGCTCACCAGGACCTGGAGAGTAAACTTCGAGCGGCCGGTCAATCCCAGGTTGCGGCGGCGCACTACTTTGTTGTAGTCGTCCGCAAAACCGATGGCTCCGAAAGCCAGCATGGCAAAAATCGAGAGCAACACATAGGGATTCGAGAGATCGGCCCAAAACAAGACCGGCGCGAGTGTCACCGTCACGATCAGGACGCCGCCCATGGTCGGCGTGCCCGCTTTTGCCTGGTGCGAACGCGGTCCCTCCTCGCGAATGAATTGACCGATCTGCAATTGGCGCAGACGGCGGATCATCCAGGGTCCCAGGATCAGGCCGAGGAACAAGGAAGAAATACTGGCGAGCGCCGTGCGCACAGTGATGTAGCGAAAGACGTTCAGGACGTGCGCGGCTCGCGGCGGAACGTGATAAACGAGATAGTAGAGCATTCAGCTATCACCCCGCCCCAGGGCCGGAGCCGGAACCTCATCCGCAAGCGGATATTTTGCGCGAAGCGCCTCCACGACGCGCTCCATCTTCACGCCTCGCGATCCTTTTACCAGCACCAGATCGGCGGGCCGCACGAAATCGACAAGAAAGGCGGCCGCGGCTGACGAATCAGCGAAGAAATGAGCCTGCGACGAGGGCATACCCGTCTCCACCGCGCCATTGACTATTTCCGCGGCGTTGCCCTGCACTGCGACGACGCAATCAAGCCGCTGCGAGGCGGCGTAACGTCCGGCTTCGCGATGAAGGTTCGGAGACTCAGGGCCGAGCTCGAGCATTTCGCCGGCCGCCAGGATGCGCCGGCGGTAGTTCCCGGTCTTTGTCAAAAGGTCAACCATCGCCGCGAGTGCTACCGGATTCGAGTTGTAGCTGTCGTTAATCAGCGCGAAGCCCGCGGCGAACTGCAGCAACCTGCCGCGCATTTCGCCCACTTTGATATTGCGCAAAACTCCGGCGGCCTCAGCCCCGCCGATGCCCCACACGCTTGCGGCGGCCAGCGCCGCAAGCGCGTTCTCAATGCTGTGGCGGCCGGGTAGGGCGAGCGCCAGATGCGCGCGTCCGCCAGGGCTGATGAATTCGAATTCGGAGCCGGCGGCGCCGTGGTCCTGAATTTTTTCTGCGCGAAATTGCGCCGATGTACCGCAACCAAACGTCAAGACGCGCCCGCGCGCGACTTCGGCGAAACGCGCGACGCGCGGATCGTCGGCGTTCAACACGGCGACCGAATCGGGGCCGGCCAGCCCTTCGATCAATTCCCGCTTGGCCAGAGCGATCTCATCAATCGAGGCGAAAAATTCCAAATGGACCGGCGCCACCCGCGTGACCAAGCCCACTTCAGGTTCGGCAATTTCCGCCAGGCGCCGCAACTCGCCTCGGTGCGACATACCTAATTCGACCACGGCGGCTTTGTCTTCGGGTTCCAGCCGAAGCAGCGTGAGCGGCAGGCCGTATTCGTTATTCAGATTGCCCTCGGATTTCAGCACGCGAAACTTCGCGCCCAGCAGCGCCGCCAGAATCTCTTTGGTGGTCGTCTTTCCCACCGAGCCGGTGACCGCCGCGATGCGCTGGCCCCAGGCGCGTCGAACGGCTCGCGCCAGTTCCTGCAACGCGACCAACGTGTCGGCGGCTGTGAAAAGTCGGCCGCGAACCTCCCCGTCGTAACTGGAAAGGCGATCGCTCGCGACCAAAGCGGCTTCGGCTCCCGCACGCAAAGCGGCGGCGACAAAATCGTGTCCATCGTGTCGCGGCCCGCGAATGGCGATAAACAACTGGCCTCGACCCACCGCACGAGAATCAATCGAGACGCCGGCCAGCCGCGCCACGGGGGAGAGCCCCGAGGGAACTGCGACACCCAAAGCTTGAGCAACCTGTTGAACCGTCCACCGCATAGCGTCCTCAGCGGTTTGCTCCTCACCGCGTTTGTTTCATTCCTTAACCGCCATAACCGCGCTCGCGCAGAATACGGCGCGCAACTTCCCGGTCATCGAATTCGATGGTGCGATCCTTCAATACCTGCGTCGTCTCGTGTCCCTTGCCGGCAAGCAGAACCATATCGCCCGGGCGAGCCTGCTCGAGTGCCAGTTCCAGCGCCCGTTCGCGGTCCGGCTCAACCAACACTTTGGCGGAAGTGCGCTGCAAGCCGACCAGCGCGTCATTGATAATTTTGAGCGGATCTTCACTACGGGGATTATCACTCGTGAGCACGACCACATCGCTCAGCCGGCCCGCCGCGGCTCCCATCAGCGGCCGCTTGGAGCGATCGCGCTCGCCTCCGCAACCGAAGAGCGTGATGATTCGGCCGCTGGGATGGAGTTCGCGCGCCGTTTCGAGCAGCTTTTGCAGGGCGTCGTCAGTGTGCGCGTAATCGACCACCACCATAAATGGCTGTCCAAAATCGATGCGTTCAAAGCGGCCTGGCACGGCAGCGAGAGCCGCAATGCCGGATTCGATGGCTTCTCGCCGGAATCCCAAAGCGACGCCTGCCGCGATGGCCGCGAGCAGGTTGTAAACATTATTTCGGCCCACGAGCGGTGATCGCACTTCAATCTTGCCCATCGGCGTTTCCACGACGAAATCGAGTCCTCGCAAAGCCAAAGCAAATTTTTTGGTTGTGATCTGAGATCCCGAAGCCAAACCATAGGTGATTGTTTGCTCGGCGACATGATCAAGCTGCTGGCCATAAGGGTCGTCGATATTGATGACGCCCCAGCGCGCGGCCCCCGCGCCAGTGCCTTCGAACAAGCGGCGCTTGGCGGCAAAATAATTTTCCATGGTGCCGTGGAAATCGAGATGATCGCGCGTCAAATTAGTGAAGATGGCCGCGGCAAAACGGCATCCCCAAAGCCGATCGAGCGCCAGGGCATGCGAACTGCTTTCGAGAACGGCGTGGGTGCCGCCCGCTCGAACGATTTCGGAAAAAAAGCGCTGCAGGTCGAGAGATTCGGGGGTCGTCGTTTTAGCAGGATAGATTTCGAGCGGAGTGCGATATTCGATGGTTCCGAATAGGCCGCTTTGCAAGCCGGCCGCGTGAATGATCGAATCGAGCAAAAAACTCGTGGTGGTCTTGCCGTTGGTGCCGGTGATTCCGACGAGCTGCAGTTTGTCTGCGGGGTGGCCGTAGAAGTTTGCCGCGATAGTCGCGAGGGCTTTGCGCGCATCCGGCACTTCCACCCACGCGGCGGAGGTCGCCAGTGCTACCGGGGCGCTTTGTATGTTTCGCGATTGCGCGTCCGGCACAAGGCCGCGCAGTCCTGGAACCGGCATCTCGCTGACGATGGCGGTTGCGCCGCGCTCGAGGGCGGCGGAAATGAAGCGATTGCCGTCGGTTTTCTCGCCCCGAATGGCGACAAAAAGCGAGGCAGCCGTGGCCTGGCGACTATCGTAAACGACCGAGGTGATTTCCGCCTCGGGATTTACCAAAGGCCCTCGCGCCGCAGTACCCGCGACCAATTCCCGCAGTTTCATTCCACCGCCCGTAAGTATAGGCCGCTCTCGAGCCGGGCTCAATTTAGGGGAAATTTCGTGTTCCGAAGAGTTCAACGCCCTTCGGCAGCTCCTCCGGCGAGCTGGACGCATTAACGAACCGCCGCCTTGCGGACCTGGGCTGGCGTGTGGAGCTGCGCTTGCGTGAGGACCGGACGCCAGAACCGGAAAATTACGGAAGCACCGCGGCGCACCATGCTGCCGGGCGGCGGCGACTGCTCCTGCACAGTGCCTGCGCCAACCAGCACCGGGTTAACGCCAAGCTGAACGCAAATCTCGGTCACCTGGCGTACCGTTTTTCCTGCCAGATCCGGAACTGATATGCCTTCACCTTCCGCGAGTTCCACCGTGGGCGCTGATGCCGAGACAGGCAGCGCCGCGGAGATCGGTTCGAATTGTGCCGAGCCGTTGAATGCCGCGGAGGCCGATTGAAGAGGATTGAAGTCAGAGACATCTGCGGCTTGCGTGGCCTGCGAGCGTCGCGCAGCGCGCAGAGTGGCCGGGGAAACGGGGACATCGTGCGGCACGTTGAGATACGGAAGCACTTGCTCGGCAATTCGTTTGAAGACCGGAGCCGCTACCGAACCGCCCTCGTGCAGTCCCACAGGGGAATCGAGCTGCACGAGAATGGTGATGGCTGGATTATTGATGGGAGCAAGGCCGACGAACGACGCAATCAGTTGCGTGGCCGAATAGCGGCCGGTCGCCGGATCGATCTTCTGGGCTGTGCCGGTTTTACCGGCGGAAGTGTAACCGTCGAGCTGCGCCTTTGTGCCCGTGCCGTTGAGAACGACGCCTTCCAGCATCGCGCGCATGGTCGCGGCCGTCGTCTCGCGGACGACTCGGCGCGGCGGGGGTTGCGATTCCTCGTTCATCTGCGATCCCTTGCGCAGCGCCAGCACAATGTGAGGATGATAGAGCAGCCCGCCATTGGCGATAGCCGATACAGCGTTAATCATCTGCAGGGGCGTGACCCCGACTTCCTGGCCCATGGAAATCGAGCCCACCGAGACAGGCGTCCAATTTTCGAGGCGCCGCAGCAGGCCGCGATTTTCGCCGGGAAGGTCGATTCCGGTCAGCTCGCCGAAACCGTAGGCGCGAATGTATTCGTAGAATTTCGGCGCCCCCAGGCGCAGGCCGATCTTGATGGCGCCAACGTCGCTCGAATGCGCGAGAATTTGCGAGACGGTGAGGAGCCCGTAGGCCTTGTGGTCCCGGATACGATGTCCGGCAATGTAAATAGCCCCCATCTGGCAATCCACCACCTCATCGGGGGTGGTGATGCCCTGATCGATGGCTGCGGAAAGCGTCACGATCTTGAAAACCGATCCAGGCTCGTAGAGCGCGCCCACGGCGCGGTTCATACGCGCTTCCGCTGAGCTGCCGGCTGGAGCATTGGGATTGAACTTCGGCCAGCTGGCCATGGCCAGGATTTCGCCATTGGAGGGATCCTCGACCAGCACTGTTCCCGCCTTGGCATGCGTTTCTTCGATGGCGGTGGCGAGCTCTTTTTCCGCGATGAACTGGATATTTTCGTCGATGGTCAGAATCACGCTCGAACCGGCTTCGGGAGTTTTGTCCGCGCTCTCATACCAGCGGTTGTGCGCATCGGTGAGGATGAGCATACGCGCAGCTTTGCTGCGGATACGGCCATCGAGTTGGTATTCGATTCCGCCCAGACCCTTTTCGTCGATATCGACGTAGCCGAGAACGGCCGCGGCCAAATCGCGCTTGGGATAAAAGCGCTGATTCTCTTTCTGAAAATAGATTCCCCGCAAATTCAGCTGCCGGATACGTGCCACCGTGGCCGGCGGGACTTTGCGCGCAATCCAAACGAAAGAGCGCGAGGAACTGAGCCGCGTGGCAATCTCATCGGAGGAAACTCCCAGGACGGAACCCAGCAGGCGCGCAGCGAGATCATTGTCCACGATTTCGGCAGGCACCGCGAAGCAGGAATCGAGCGAAGTACTCATGGCCAGCTCGTTCAGATTGCGATCCAGAATATCGGCGCGCTTGGGGCTGATTTCGACGATGCGCTGCTGCTGGCGTTCGGCACGGGCCAGAAAATCGCTGTAGCGCAGAAGCTGCACATCGACGAGGCGCGCAACGGCGCCGGCAGTCCAGAGGCCGAGCACCGCGGCCACGATCAACAGACGGACCTGAGCGCTGCGGAAATCCATTCCGGGGACTTGCATCCCTTCAAAGTCAACTCTTCAAAACAATTCTTCGGCGGATCTTTTCGCTGTCGCGAGCGAATCTATTGGGCCCGGCCGCGAGTTCACCGAGCGTGGCCGCGAGTTCACCGAGCGTGGAAAGTCCCTGAGGGGCGGACCTGGGCAACCACGGGCTCGAATGGTCCCTCGAGCGGCGCCACTTGGCCCGGTACGGGCACGGTAAGCCTGAGTTGCCGCCGGGCAATCTCGTCGATCCGCGAAGGCGCGCGCAGGCCAGCCATTTCCAGCTTCAACTGCTGATTCAGTTCGGAGGCTTGGGAACGCTCCGATTTTAGGGATTCCACGCGATAGCGCAGCTGCAAATATTCGAAATGCTGCCAGGCATAGAACAAGGCGGCAGCGGCAAGCAGGGCGCCCAGTCCAATGAGCCGCGCCATTTCGCGAATTCGATCCGAGGCGATCGGGCGCGCCAGGCGCGAGTTATCGATGCGCTTGACGGTGTGAAACTCGGTTCGCTTCATGGTGCGGGATCGGCTCACGATGCCAGCTTTTCCGCCGGCGTCTCCGGCATCAGTCGTTCGGCAGCCCGCAGCTTCGCGCTGCGCGCGCGCGGGTTCGCCGCGATTTCCTGTTCCGTCGGGCGGACTACTTTGCGAGTGAGCACCTCGACCACGCCTTGGCCGGACCAGCGTCGAAATTCCTGCTTGACCATGCGATCTTCGAGTGAGTGATAGCTCAGCACCACCCAACGCCCTCCGGGAGCTAATGTGGCGGGGGCCCGGTCAAGAAACTGCCCGAGTTCCTCCAATTCTCGATTCACCGCAATCCGCAGCGCCAGAAACGTTTTTGTCGCGGGATGCAGTTTCTGCCTTCCCCTTGAAGTACGAGCCCCTGCCACGACCGTTGCCAGGTGTTCGGTGCTGCGAATGGGCCGCGCACGCACAATAGCCCTGGCGATTCTTCTGGAGTCCCGCTCTTCGCCGAGACGATAGAGCAGGTCGGCGAGTTCTCCTTCAGCGGTTTCATTCACAATATCCGCCGCAGTAGCCGCCGTTCTCGAATCCATCCGCATGTCAAGAGGTCCCAAAAACCGAAAAGAGAAGCCGCGCTCGGCCGTGTCCAGTTGCAAGCTGGAAACGCCCAAATCCGCCAGGATTCCATTTAGCAGCGGCAGATTCATCTCCCGGACCACCTCATCGATCCTCGAAAAATCGGCTTGCACCAGCACGACCCTTTCCTGGTACGGCTCGAGCCGCTGGCGCGCGATTTCCAGGGCCCCCGCGTCACGATCCAAACCGATCAAGCGACCCGACGTGAGACGCGCCGCAATCTCCACGGCATGCCCGCCCAGCCCCACTGTCGCATCCACGTAAGTGCCACCGGGCTCAACGTTCAGCCAGCGCAGGGCCTCTTCGGCCAGCACGGGCGTATGACTTGCAGCCAAACTTATGCGATCCGTGCTCGCTGCACTCGCGGCAGCGCGATCTCAGCCGCGCCCCTAAATGCCCAGTTCGTCCAGCGTCTTTTCATCGTCATCCGTGATGGGGCTGGCCTTTAAGCTGTCCAGGAACCGCGTGTGGTTCCAGATCTGCAAATACGTCAAATTCCCCAGCACGTCCACGTCGCCGCGCATCTGCGCCGATTCCCGCAAGATCGATGGAACCAGGATGCGGCCCTGCCCGTCGAGCTCCACAACCTGACCGTAATAATTGGTGCGAGTCAGGAACTTCTGTTTCGTCCGGTTATGCGACGAAAGCCGCGCCAGCTTCTCCTCAATCTCGTTCCAGATCTTCATCGGATAGACGCGCACGTAGTCGCCGTTTTCGCTGGTCACGTAGAACTTGTTCCCGTATTCCTGTAGTGCTTCCAGAAAGGCAGCCGGGATCTTCACCCTGCCCTTCTCGTCCACCTTCGCCGGATAGTTGCCACGAAGCACTGGAGAAATCGCCACGCAACCGGGAATTCAGTTCGTTTCTCACCACTTCACATCACTTGACGCCACTTTTTACCACGTGGCCCCACATCTTAGACGGTCTTCAGTGCTTGTCAACAGGAAAACGAAGGCGAGGCGAGGAATAAGAAAAAAATGGCGCGGATTGGCCCAATGCAGTGCAAACTACCAGCTATTGTGCGTAATTGCGTGGGCGGCTGGATATGTGGGTTGCGAGTTTCTCACGCGGCTGAATTGCAGTGTGTCCAATGAGTAAAGTGTAGGCGACAGAAAGGCAAAACTCCTGCGGGTTGCCGCGACGAAGAGACATGGCAAGTCGTGGAGAAGCTTACTTTGATAGCTATGAGCGAATCATATTTCGGATCGCGCGAAAAAAATCACTCAGGCGCGGGATGTAAACCTTGCGCCGAGTTTCGCGCTGTCCAGCGCCGCCCAGAATCCGAACGATTTCGGTCGCTGGAACTCGCGTGGCGACGTCATCTATTTCGGAATACTGGACGGTCCGATCGCGATCGATGACGAATACCGCAGGCCTGGCGATGCCTCGCCCTTTCCTTCGAACTGTGGATGCCCCAATCCGTGATTACCCGCCGCTCGGTGTCACACAAGATCGGAAACGGCAGCCTCAGCTCGCGCCGCAACGCTTCCGATGTTGCCGGCGGATCGACGGATACGGCCACCACGTCGGCCCCGGCCGCGCGGATTTCTTCGTAATGATCGCGGTAATCCGCCAACTGGCGGAGACAAAATGGTCACCAAGCGCCGCGATAGAAAAGAAGCACCACACGGCCTCCCGAAACTAAATCCGATAACCGGCGCGGCGTTTGCGTGGAATCCGGGAGCTCGAATTCCGGCGCGACCTCACCCGCTATGGGCATTTTTCCGCTGGCCATGCTTAAGTTACCTCCTAAACCCGGGATCAACGGAAGTCGCTTTCACATCAGTCTGCAATCGGCGGCATCGATCTCAGCGCATAGCTTATAGCTATGCTACGATGCGCGATTCATGCAAACGGGAATTATCGGGTTACCACAGGTTGGCAAGACGACTCTTTTCAGAATCCTCACACGCACTCATCTCGAAGAGAAGGGCGGACGCGGCGCCACTCATGTTGGGGTGGCGCGGGTGCCGGAGCCGCGCATCGATCAGCTCGCCACGCTTTACAAGCCGCGCAAAGTCACTTATGCAACTGTAGAGTATGTTGATGTGGGCGGGATCGTTCGCGACCGCGCGCGGGACTCCGCGGTGCTGGCGCCGCTGCGGGAGGTGGACGCGCTCGCGCACGTCTTGCGTGTTTTCGACGATCCCGCCGTGCCGCACCCTGCGGGCAGTATCGATCCACTGCGCGATGCGCAATCGCTCGATCTGGAGCTGATGCTCTCCGATCTCGAACAGATCGAACGCCGCCTCGAGCGCCTGGAGAAAGATCTGAAGAGGAAGAAAGATCCTGCTACCGAGCACGAGCAGGCGCTACTCATCGCGTTGCCGCGCATCGATAGACAGCGAACATCCGCTACGGGAGCTCGAGTTCACAGCTGAAGAACGAAAAATCCTGACCGGCTTCATGTTCCTTTCTCTGCGGCCAATGCTTTATGTGCTGAACCTTGGCGAGAGCGAGGTGGACCAACTCGATACGGCCATCGAACGTCATGGATTGGAAAAACTGCGCGGCCGCCCACAAACCACCGTGGTTGCCATTTGCGGGCGCATCGAAGCGGAACTCGCTGAACTCGAGGATGCCGCCGCAGCCGAACTTTTAGCCGCATACGGACTGAAGGAACCAGGGCTGCACCGGCTGATTCGCGCCAGCTACGAATTGCTGGGACTGATCTCTTTTTTTACCGCTGGCGAGCCGGAAGTGCGGGCCTGGACGATTCGCCGTGGCACTCCCGCGGTGAAAGCCGCAGGCGTAATCCACACCGATATCGAGCGCAATTTTATTCGCGCCGAAGTGGTGCGCTGCGAAGATTTGCTTGCCGCTGGAAGTTTGCCCGCCGCGCGCGAAAAAGGGCAAGTGCGCCTGGAAGGAAAAGATTACGTCGTGCAAGAGGGCGATGTAATTCTATTCCGTCACTCCGGCTAATCGCCTCCGCCACACAAATGCTTTTTGATTGCAAACAATTCAGCGAAATGGAATTTGCTGTTTGCCCGAAGCTGAAGAAAGCGCATGCCCTCGCGCAGAAAGATCTGCTCAGGATAAGAAGAGTTGGATGGTTAGCCCTGGTAAGAGAGCTTTTTCGCGTCGCAAAGAGTGACAGCGTGAAACCCGATTGACACTGAATGAGACCTGCCAGAACCCGAACGGCACGAGTCGCCGAACGACATTTGTCTCCGGCGTGTGAGTACGCTGAAGACGCCTCAATGTTGTTAAAGCACTGAGGGTGAATCCGCGGAACCTGTGTAACTCAGGCCCGGGATTCGTGGGCTGCCGATTCCTGTCTATATTCTCAGCACGAGGCTGAGGAGGCAGGATTGGCGAGCCGTTTTCTTTAGAAAGGAGGTGATCCAGCCGCAGGTTCTCCTACGGCTACCTTGTTACGACTTCACCCCAATCATGAGTCATACCTTGGGCGCTTGCCCCCTTGCGGTTAGCATGGCGACTTCTAGTACAACCCACTTTCGTGATGTGACGGGCGGTGTGTACAAGGCCCGGGAACGTATTCACGGCGTCGTTCTGATACGCCATTACTAGCGATTCCGGCTTCATGCAGTCGAGTTGCAGACTGCAATCCGAACTGAGCATGGTTTTTTCCGATTAGCTCCCCCTCGCGGGTTCGCGACGGTTTGTACCATGCATTGTAACACGTGTGTAGCCCTGGACATAAAGGCCGTGCTGACTTGACGTCATCCCCACCTTCCTCTCCGTTATCCGGAGCAGTCCTCTTAGAGTTCTCCCTTGCGGGTAGCAACTAAGAGTAGGGGTTGCGCTCGTTGCGGGACTTAACCCAACACCTCACGGCACGAGCTGACGACAGCCATGCAGCACCTCTACCGGTGTCCCTTGCGGGAAGGCGATGTTTCCACCGCTGGTCACCGGCGGTTCAAGCCCAGGTAAGGTTCTTCGCGTTGCGTCGAATTGAACCACATGTTCCACCGCTTGTGCGGGCCCCCGTCAATTCCTTTGAGTTTCAGCCTTGCGACCGTACTCCCCAGGCGCAGGACTTAACGCGTTAGCTCCGGGACGACCCGCCAACGCGGGCCACCCCAAGTCCTGATGGTTTAGGGCTAGGACTACCAGGGTATCTAATCCTGTTTGCTCCCCTAGCTTTCGTTCCTCAGCGTCAGTTGCGGTCCAGCGAGCCGCCTTCGCCACGGGTGTTCCTACAGATATCTACGCATTTCACCGCTACACCTGTAATTCCACTCGCCTCTCCCGCACTCTAGCACAGCAGTTTCGAAAGCAGCCTCTGAGTTAAGCCCAGAGATTTCACTTCCGACTTACCGCACCGCCTACGAACCCTTTACGCCCAGTAATTCCGAGCAACGCTGGCCCCCTACGTCTTACCGCGGCTGCTGGCACGTAGTTAGCCGGGGCTTCTTATACCGGTACCGTCAAGCCCTTGCGGGCGTTTCGTCCCGGTCGAAAGGGGTTTACACTCCGAGAAGCTTCATCCCCCACGCGGCGTCGCTGCGTCAGGCTTTCGCCCATTGCGCAAGATTCCCCACTGCTGCCTCCCGTAGGAGTCTGGACCGTGTCTCAGTTCCAGTGTGGCCGGCCATCCTCTCAGACCGGCTACCGATCAAAGCCTTGGTGAGCCGTTACCTCGCCAACAAGCTAATCGGCCGCGGGCCCCTCCTCCAACGCCCTTGCGGGCTTTGATTCCGGCGGCCGAAGCCACCGGAATGTCATGCGGTATTAGCCCGCCTTTCGGCGGGTTATCCCCCTTTGGAGGGCAGGTTACCCACGTGTTACGCACCCGTGCGCCGTGCGCCGGCCTGCTGTATTGCTACAGCAGACTGCGCACTCGACTTGCATGTGTTAAGCACGCCGCCAGCGTTCGCTCTGAGCCAGGATCAAACTCTCGTTTGAAGCTGGTTGTCCTAAAATCGAAAACCCGGCTGGAAGCCGGAAAGTGATTTCAGAACGAACTTTTGATGTTAATGTCGCTCGGTTCACTCAAAACCGAACGGGTTCTGGCATGTCTCATTCAGTTGTCAAAGAACAGGCTTCCTGTCTGGCAGGAAAGCAACAGCGGATTCAGAAAGTGTAACACCGCATTCGAAGTTGTCAAGGCGAAACGGCCGTGACCCAAAACTTATCCACAGCCGCAAATCTTCGGGCCGTCAGCGATATACTGGTCGCCAGAGATAAGAGCAACCATGTCCGTCCCTTGGCGCTCTTATCTAATGCATATCGAGACAGGAAGGCGTTATACCATGTGGCTTCGCAACTTCGCTCATATAGCGGCTCTTATAGCGCTGATCGTTCTTATAAGCTTCTGTGTGTCGAGCGCGGCATCGGGAGCGCAACGCTCGAAAGATAAAGACAAGGACAAGGATCAGGAAGGTTCGCAAACCGGCGCACAGTGCGCGGCTGGCACGGGCAGTTCGGAGGCGCAACCCGCGCCATCCAACGCTGCCGATATCATCCGGCAGTTCGCGCAGCACGAATCGGATTTCAGGCTCGCGCGGGACAATTACACGTACACGCAAGAGGTGTTGGTCGAAGATCTGGCGCCCAACCGCGGTGAATACCGGCTCAACAGCGAAATCGTCTTCACGCCACAGGGCAGGCGCTATGAAGCGATCACCTACGCACCGCAGCCCAGCCTTCAGGATTTCACCCTTTCGCCCGAAGACATGAAGGATCTCGAAAATATTCAGCCCTTTGTCCTCACTGCCGAAGACTTATCCAAATACGAGGTGCAGTTCTCCGGCCAGGAGAAGCTGGACGAACTCAATACGTATAAGTTTTGCGTTGGCCCCAAGCGCATCGAAAAAAACCAGCGCTACTTCCAAGGCACGGTGTGGGTCGACGGCCGCGATCTGGCGGTGGTCAAGACGGATGGCAAGGCCGTGCCGGACATCGTTAAAGGCGATAACCAAAACCTTTTTCCGCGATTCGTGACTTACCGGGAGAATATCGAAGGCACCTTTTGGTTTCCCACCTACACACGCGCGGACGACGTGTTGCATTTCCGGCAGGGCGATGTGCACATGCGCATGACGGTGCGATACAAAAACTATAAGCGGTTCGGGTCCACCATCCAGTTGGGAAAATCGACGGCGGTTCCGGGAACGCCTTCGAATCCGCCGCAGACGCAGCCAGCTCCGGCCAAGTGATCGACGCCGCAGTCGCTTCCCTTTAACGCGCGGGCGCGGGGCGCACGCGCGCGGAGGCCGAAGCTTTTTCCAAAGCAGATTCCGAAAAGAGACGGGCGAGAGAATCGCGGTAGGGCGGCGCGGCCACGCCGCGTTCCGTGATGATCGCGGTAATCAGCCGCGCGGGCGTGACGTCAAAGGCGGGATTGGCCGCCTCGACGTCCGGTGCGATCTGGAGGCCGCGAATGTGCGTCACCTCTTCCGCCGGGCGCTCCTCGATAGGTATGTTTTCACCGGAAGCAATCGCAAGATCGAAAGTGGAAATGGGCGCGGCGACGTAAAAGGGCACATTATTTTCGCGCGCCAGCACGGCGATCTGATACGTCCCGATTTTGTTCGCAGTATCGCCGTTGGCGGCGATGCGGTCTGCGCCGACTACTACGGCGCCGATTTTCGCAGTCTTCAGGAAGTGCCCCACCATATTATCTGTGATCAGCGTGAGTGGAATTCCCGCTTCGGCGAGTTCCCAAGCGGTGAGGCGAGCGCCTTGCAAATAAGGGCGGGTCTCCGGAACGAAGACGCGCAGCTTGCGTCCTTCTCCCACGGCGACGCGAATTACGCCGAGAGCCGTGCCGATGCCGGCAGTGGCCAAGGCGCCGGCATTGCATTGCGTCATGACCTGACCGCTTTGGGGCATCAGGGCGGCGCCGAAGCGGCCGATGGCTTCGTCGATGGCGCGCTTCTCTTCATGAATGCGGCGAGCCTCAACAACCAGGGCGTCCCGGATAGCTTGTAGACTTGAATTCGCGGCGAGTTCCTCAAAGCTGCGCTTCATGCGATCGATGGCCCAAAAAAGATCGACGGCGGTGGGGCGGGTAGCGCCGAGGGTTTCGCACATGAGCTGAATTTCGGCGCGCAGTTCGGCAACGGACTTAGCTTTCGAATGGAGCACGCCGAGCGCCACACCCATAGCCGCAGCGACGCCGATCGCAGGCGCACCGCGAATGACCATATCGCGAATGGCCGCGGCGACTTGGTGGTAATCGGTGTAGGTGTGGCGGACGAGTTCTGCAGGCAGACGTCGCTGATCGATCATGACCACGCCGGCTGGAGTCCACTCGATGGGCTGCACTACGCGCACGAATCGATAGCTCCTGTCAAGAAGCGGGTAGATCCGCCAGAGGCGCCGAAGAGATCACGTGGTGGGCAGATGGCGCAGGCCGCCTGTCGCGATGAAGAATCCGGCGAAGAGAATGGTGTTATAGCCAAGGTGTACGAAGTAACTTGCCGCGACTGTCCCGGCTCGAGCGCGCACGTACGTAAGCACGATGCCGACGCAGATGAGCAGGCCGATCTGTCCCCACGCTCCGCCGAGCTGCTGTGCATGGGCGAGTCCAAAAAGCGCACCTGTCGCCACGATTCCGGTAGTGATGCCGAATCTTCGGGCGATCACGGGGTAAATGCAACCTCGGAAAATGGTCTCCTCCACGAGAGGAGCCACCAAAATACCCAGGGCCATCAGCATCAAGACGCTTTGCCGGCTGCGGAAGAGCTCTTCCATAGGGATGCCGGATTCCCGGCCGACAAAATTTCCGAGCCATCCCACCACGACGGCCAAAGCAAAACCGCCAAAAACATATCGCAACACTGTCGAGGTGCTCGTGGCCATGTTGCGGAAACCACGCCAGCCCATCGTCTGCCAAAATGGCGCGGCGCTACGCCCGCGAACCACGGCGTAAAGAAAGGCCAGCGTGGCGCCCGAGAGCAGAGCTTGGGTAATGATCATTACGGAAGCCCAGGCGGCCGTAGAGGTTTTTAATTCCGAAGGGGAAATGCCAAAGAAGATGAAAGCGCCGGCAGCGACGATCAGAGTGAGGACGCCACCACAAACGAAATAGAAAAGCATCAGGTAGATTAAATCCATCCATTGGAACGGAGTACGCGAGTCTATGCGCGGAGGCCGGTCAGGCATAGGCTGAATCTCAAAGTCCGACCGAGGCCTGAATTCGGAAGGAGGCTCGTCCGGACCGATTCCGGGCGGCGGAGTTGCGGCGAATCCTTCGGATTGCCCTCCCTGCGGCGCCGGCACGTTATCAGTAGGAAGAGAACTCATTCACCTTCACAATTCCTTGGATGATGGCGATTCGATGATCGGCCCGCTGCCTGGGGTGCATGGCCGCCTCTATTAGCACTGTAAATGGAGTCGAGCTTCCCGCGCAAGTCTTTCAGAGGCTCGCTCGTCCTGGAATGGGGCTAGTTCGCGGCAGAATCGAGGCCACTGGCAACCGCCGGATCGGTGGCCGCCTGGGGTGCGGTCAATTGCTTTGCCGAACCGTTGAGGTCCAGAACGGGGGCAAGCGCCTGTCCCGTATAGGATTTCTTGTTGCGGGCCACCTGTTCCGGCGTGCCCTGGGCGACGATGCGGCCGCCGGCGTCGCCGCCTTCGGGACCAAGATCGATAATCCAATCAGCCTGCTTAATGACGTCCAGGTGGTGCTCGATAATGAGCACGGTATTGCCCAGGTCCACCAGACGATTCAGGACGTGCAGAAGTTTCTTCACGTCGTCAAAATGAAGGCCCGTGGTGGGTTCGTCCAGAATATACAAAGTGCGGCCGGTTTGACGCCGCGATAGTTCGCGTGCCAGTTTGATTCTCTGCGCCTCGCCTCCGGAAAGCGTCGTGGACGACTGGCCCAGTTCGACGTAGCCGAGCCCCACATCAACCAAGGTTTGCAGTTTTTGGCTCACCTGCGGAATATTTTCCAGCACCTTCAGGGCTTCTTCGATGGGCATGTCCAGCAGGTCGGAAATGGAGTAATTTTTGTAGCGCACCGACAGAGTTTCGGAGTTATAGCGGCGGCCACGGCAAACGTCACAGGTAACGTAAACATCGGGCAGGAAATTCATTTCGATTCGCTTGAGGCCGTCACCCTGGCAAGCCTCGCAGCGGCCCCCTTTGACATTGAAGCTGAAACGCCCGGGGCGATAACCGCGCTCGCGTGACTCCGGCAACATCGCAAACAATTCGCGAATGGGTGCAAAAACGCCGGTATAGGTAGCGGGATTAGACCGAGGCGAGCGCCCGATAGGCGCCTGATCGATTTCGATGACCTTATCGATGTGTTCGGCGCCGCGGATTTCGCGGAATTCTCCGGGCCCCTCGGCAGAGCGATAGAGCTTCTGAGCCAAAGCGCGGTAAAGGATGTCATTGACCAGCGTGGATTTCCCCGAACCGGACACGCCTGTAACCACGATCAGAGAGCCCAAGGGGAAATTGACGTCGATGTTTTTTAGATTATTCGCGTGGCAGCCCAGGAGCGAGAGCATCTTAGCGCCGGGCGCGCGTCGCGCGGGCGGTACGGGAATCCGCAGCTTGCCGGAAAGATACTGGCCCGTAAGAGAATCTTCGCTCGCAGCGATGGCGGCGGGCGGCCCGAGAGCTACCAAGTGACCACCGGAGTTGCCGGCGCCCGGACCGAGGTCGACGACAAAGTCGGCGCGGCGAATGGTTTCCTCATCGTGTTCGACGACGAGCACGGTATTGCCTAGGTTGCGAAGCTGCTCCAGAGAAGAGAGCAGGCGATGATTGTCGCGCGCGTGCAGGCCAATAGAAGGTTCGTCGAGCACATAGAGCACGCCGCGAAGCCGCGATCCGATCTGCGTCGCCAGGCGAATGCGCTGCGCCTCACCTCCAGAGAGTGTGGCCGCCGAACGGTCCAAGCTCAGATAGCCCAGCCCGACGGCAAGCAAGAAATCTAACCGCTCGGCGATTTCAGCGAGCGGGCGCCCGGCGACCTTGCGTTGGCGTAGCGTGAGTCCGTCACGAATCTGATCGACGGCGGGGCGGGCGTCGCTCAGGGCTAGGGCCGTGAAATCGGATATGGACAGATCGGCAACTTTGACCGCCAAACTTTCTGGGCGCAGGCGCCTTCCTCCGCATACCGTACAGGTGACCGCGGACATGTATTGCGTCAGCCATTCGCGATAGCCGTCGGAATTGGTTTCGGCCAGATTCTCCTCGAGAAATCCGAATATTCCGGGGAATCGCAATCCGGAGACATTCTTTTTCTCGCGGGCGCGGGAAGCGGGGGCTCCTTCTTTTCCATTCTGACTGCTGCCGGCGAAGCGGCTCTGTATAGGAGGGTTGCCGTAGAGGATCAGGTTTTGCTCGCGGCGCGTCAATTTTTCGAAGGGTTTCGAAAGGTCGAAACCATGTGCGACTGCGGCGATGTCCAAGGTGCGCTTCAGGTAGACGGACCCCGAGCCAGGACCTAATCCCCCTTCGAAAAGCGGTCGTGACCAATCCACGATGACTTTGGCGGGATCAAAATCGTATTTCGAACCCAAGCCATTGCAGGCAGGGCAAGCTCCGTAAGGTGAATTGAAACTGAAAGATCGGGGCTCGAGCTGTGGCACGGAAATGCCGCATTCCGGGCAGGCCAGTTTTTCCGAAAAGACTTGCTCGGTGCCGTCGACAACCGAAACGGTTACCAAGCCTTGGGCCAGCTTCAGGGCGGTGTTTAGCGATTGCGTGAGGCGTTCGGCGATGCCCGGCTTGACGAGCAAGCGGTCGACAACAACTTCAATATCGTGATTCTTGCGCCGATCCAGCCGAGGAGGTTCGTCGAGCGGATAAAGCACGCGGTCAACGCGCACGCGAGTGAACCCGGCGCGCGCCAGTTTGTCGAACTCTTCCTTGTATTCTCCCTTTCGGCCACGAACAATCGGCGCGAGCACCATGATGCGATCGCCTTCGCGCGCCAGTTCGCCGCTCAACACAGCCTGGACGATTTGTTCGCCCGACTGCCGGGCAATGGCGCGGCCGCAATTCGGGCAATGCGGCGAGCCGATGGAGCTGTAAACAACGCGGAGATAATCATAAATTTCCGTGATCGTCCCGACTGTCGAACGCGGCGAGCGCGTGGTCGTCTTCTGCTCGATGGCAATCGAAGGCGAAAGGCCATCAATGGAATCGACCTCCGGACGCTCCATTTGGTCGAGAAACTGGCGGGCGTAAGCGGAAAGCGATTCCACATAGCGGCGCTGGCCCTCGGCGTAAATCGTGTCAAATGCCAGGGAAGATTTTCCCGAACCGGACAGGCCCGTGATCACCGACAGCGAATTACGAGGAATCTCTAAACTGATGTTTTTGAGATTGTGTTGGCGGGCGCCGCGAACCGTGATGCTCTTCAATGTCATATGGGAATAAGCCACGCCGGCCGCGCACAGAGGATGCGAGCGTACGGTGAGCTGAAAACGGCCAGACTAACCCTCAAACTTAACAAGCTGTCCAGTCGAGGTCAAGGCGATGATCTTTGCGGCTGAATTTTACCGAACGAGCCATGCCGGTTCGGAGAGCTCTCTTGCGTGAGTTATTAGATATCGTTATCGACTTGGTTTCGTTATCGGCTTCGTCGATAGACCATAAGACCATAAGAGCCATACAGGAGAGACTTTAGTCCCAGCCAGCCGCTCATCGGGATCCGCCGCCGTGCAAAGATGAGTCCATATGCCCGCGAGATTTGCTATATCCCGGCCGACCAGAATTTTTTCCCCGGACGTATTCCTTTTTACCAGGGGACCTTTCAGAAAGGCTTTCAGTTTCAGGAGTTTACGTTTGGCGCGCCGCGTGCCCTAAAGATTACCCGAAGGGGGAAGACGAGCCGAGGATCCCTTTAGGGGATTGAGGGCTGGGCCGGCGCGATCTTCCCCCCGACCTTTTTGCAGGGCCTACCAGGAATCTCATTTCTCCCAATCAACGGCACTGAGGTTGCAGGGTTCGTTCTTTTCGAGCTTTCTGCCGGGTGGCCGTTATACGATTAGGCGGCCAGCGTCGACGCTAGAGTCGTGCCACGACTACAGTGACGCGACTATCTATCCCCGTACGACGCCGATGAGGAATAGTGTGTAATCGACGAACTCTACTATGGCTGGGTCTGCTCGCGATCCTTCTTGCCACAGCGGCAGCCGCGCAGGACCCCATTCATATCGCGCCGAACAATTACCACCTGGAAATCGAGAATCGCTGGGTTCGAGTCCTGCGCCTTAAACTCGGCCCGCACGAAAGCGTGCTGCTCCACGAACAGCCCGAGTCTGTGGTGGTCTTCTTGACTGCCGCACATGAGCGCCTCACCGCCCCGGGCAAGCCCGCGCAAGAGATTACCCGGAAGGCGGGAGAGGTTGCCCACTTCGATGGCCTCAGGCACGCCGAGGAGAACCTCGCCGATCAGCCGCTCGAAACTGTGGTCATCGAACTCAAACCCGCGCCGGCCGATTCGCACTCGTCGTCGTGGCCTCTCCCCTTGGATCCGATGAGGCTGGATGCCGTCCACCACAGTGTTCTTTTTGAGAACGGCCGCGTGCGCGTATTGCGCACGGTACTCGAGCCACACTTGAAAGGGCCGCTGCATGAGCACCCGCATTATGTGGTTGTGTATCTGACGGATTTGCACACGACGATGACCATGGCCGACGGCCGGATTCTCGACAACCCCAGGCGGCCGGGGGATGTGGGCTGGCGGGATCCGCTAAAGCACGTAACCGAAAATATCGGCGACCATGAAGCCGTTGAGATTCAGGTCGAATTGAAATGAACTCGGACGCGGCCCCACATCCGCTGGGCCATTTGACGCTAGGATTTCCGCAGGGGCCTCAGATCGATCTCGCTGATAAAACTCTGCGGACCTTGCGTGATCAGCGTCGCTACTGCGTGCGCCACATCATCGGGCTGCAGGAGCGTGGCTGCATCCCTCCCGGCGTGGGCGGAAAACTCCGTGGCTACACTGCCCGGGCAGATGGCGCTTACGCGAATGCCGTGCGCGCGCAGATCCTCTGCCATACAGGCAGTCAACCCCATCAAGCCCCATTTCGAGGCGCAATAGATGGCGCCGCCGGGGAAAGCGCTCTTGGATGCGAGTGAACTGATGTTGATAATTTGCCCTCGCCCCAAGCGGATCATGCGGGCTGCTACCGCTCGGCTGGTTAGGAAGACCGCCTTCAGATTGGTGCCCAGCACCACGTCCCAATCAGTCTCGCTGCGCTCGTGAAATGGGCCGAAAACGCCGACTCCCGCGTTGTTAACCAAAATCTCGATCTCCCCCAGTTCCTTGCAGGTTTGTTCCGTCATTCTCTGAACGTCTTCGGTCCGGGTAACATCCGCAACGATGGCCAGAGTTCTTATGCCTTCACCACGCAGAACGGCAGCTGTCCTTTCAATAGCGTCGCGGCTCCTTGCGCACATCGCCACAGATGCTCCCATCCGGCCCAGCCTACAGGCGATCGCCCGGCCAATGCCGCGGCTGGCGCCGGTAATCAATGCAACCTTGCCCGCGAGCAAGGGGCCGCCACCGGGAGCGGCTTCTTTATCCTGCAGTGTGGTGGGCATTCTTTACCTCAGCGACAATCCTTTTTGATCGAAGATTCATCATAGCAATTAGTGATTTGAAGGCCGGCCGGAGTCTGGAATTCGTCTGATCCTTTTAAATGACTGGGAACGCGCTTGCGCCGTCGGAGAAATTTCCCCTATAATCCCATGATCTTGGACCTGGTCGGTAGTCGTTGATGGTTGGCAAATAACAAATCGAAGCTCCGCAGTAGAAATTTGCCGGGGAGGCAGTTTGATGAAACCAGCGTGCAAATGGGTCTCCGTGGCGTTTGTCGCGGCGGCGTTGATGATGAGCACGGCCGCGTCTTGGGCGGCCCCTCAAGAGCAGCAACAGCAGGCAAAACCAAACTATACATTGGCCGAGTACAACGCCTACCAGGCCGCGCACAACGAAAAAGATCCGCAGATGAAGCTTAAGGCCCTTGATGATTTCGTCATGAAGTATCCGGGTTCTGCTCTGTTGTTCTATGTCTACGGAGACTACTTTCAGACTTACAACGCGCTGAAAAACTACCCCAAGACGATCGAATACGTCGATAAGTTTTTGGCGCTCCCGGATGCGGCGAAGCCTGAGCAGATAGGGACGCGTCTGCAGGCATTCGGGTACCGTTCGCAGGCCATGCTCTATGGTTCCGGAACCCCTGAGCTACAAACTCCGGAGGCCTACACGAAGGCAAAGGACGCGGCCGCACAGGGTTTGCAAGCGTTGGGCCAATGGCAAAAGCCACAAGGCATGACCGACGATCAGTTCGCGACCAGCAAAAAGGGATTGGGGGTCCTATTCAATTCCGTGGCCGGCATTGCCCAATCGGGGTTGAAGGACTATAAGGCTGCCGCTGACTCGTACAAGGCCGTTCTGGCGCTCGATCCTACTGATGCCGTGACGCACTTCCGGCTGGGCGTTGCTTACCTGCAACAGATGCCTCCGGACGCGCCAGATGGATTCTGGGAACTCTCGCGCTCCATCGCCTTGAAGGGGCCAGGCGAAGCACAGGTGCGGACGTACCTGCAAAACCAACTGCTCCATTATCAGCAGCCCTCCTGCGCTAACCTCGCCAACGATGAGATGAATCAAATGATTACGCTTGCGGCCACCAGCGCAGACCGTCCGGCCTCGATGATGATTCCCAGCGCCGCAGACCTGCAAACGGCTCGCGAGGATACGAATAATTTCCTGCCTTGGCTCCAGGAAGGCGGCGAACACGGCAGAGTCATGTGGCTGGCGACCTGCGGCCTGGAGTATCCTGACGTCGGCGTGAAGGTTCTGGACATCATGCCCGCGGACAACGACAACTTCACCTTAAAGGTTTACCGGCCAGCCGCGTCGGATCCCGATGCGGCCGCTAAGGAGATGGACGCGGCGACTATGCCGAACATGGAAGTCCATGTCGTTGGCCAACCGGACGCCAAGCGCCTGATGAAAGACGATGCCGTGCGCTTCACTGGGACACTTAAGGATTATCAGCAGTCGCCTTTCATGCTGACTTGGGACACTGCCAAGATCAATCCTGAGGACCTCCAGCCCGCGCCTTCTGGCGGAAAGCGGCCGGCTCGCACCGCGGCACCTAAGAAACCCGGAGCGTAAGACGTAGTAACTTGGTAAGAGTAAGGAATCGTAAGCGTCAAGAACGGCCCCGAGAATGCGGGGCCGTTCTTGTTTCTGGCGAGGCGGCGAGCTGATCGGCTAGGCGCGCCGGTGCCGATGGTCCAGCTTGTACATGCCGATCTTCCGGCTCAGCGTATTGCGATGAATGCCGAGCAAACGCGCTGCCCGGGATTGGTTTCCATTGGAGCGATCGAGTACGCGCTTTATGAATTTCTTTTCGAACTCATTTACAGCTTCTTCAAACAGAATGCCTCGCTCGACCATCTGACCCACTAACGCTTCAAGTTGATCTTTCACGGTCTTCCGCTCCGCAAGACTCTTCTGATTGTTTCGATTCTACAGATCAGGACAGTTCAACGCCTGCCAGCAAACGATAGGCTTCACGGTACTTGGCCCGGGTCCGTTCCACCACTTCCGGAGGCAATTGGGGGCCGGGCGGCTTTTTATTCCAGCCAATGCTCTCCAGGTAATCGCGAACGTATTGCTTATCAAAGGAAGGTTGCGAACGGCCCGGCTCATAGTCTCGCGCGGGCCAAAAGCGAGAAGAATCCGGCGTGAGCGCCTCATCGATCCAGATGAGTTTGTCGCCGATGAGCCCGAATTCAAATTTCGTATCGGCTAAAAGGATTCCCCGCGGCTCGGCATAAGCCGCGGCGCGACGATAGATTTGCAAGCTGAGGGAACGGAGCTCCTCGGCTCGATCGCCTCCCACCTGCGCCACCACATCATCGAAGGAAATATTTTCGTCATGACCCGCCGTAGCCTTGGTCGATGGGGTAAAAATGGGCGCAGGCAAACGATCCGATTCGCGCAGTCCGGGAGGCAACGCTACGCCGCATACCTTTCCCGTGGCCCGATAATCTTTCCAGCCGGAACCTGCCAGATATCCTCTCACCACGCATTCGACGGGCAGCGGCCGGGTCTTCCGGCACAACATGGCGCGCCCCGCGAGTTGCTGGCTATAAGCGTCGGCCGGCGGGGGAAAATCAGTCGCGCTCAAGACGTGATGCGGAACAATGTCGCCAAGCGTCTCAAACCAGAAGAGAGAGAGCTGCGTAAGCACGCGGCCCTTATCGGGAATCGGCGTGGGAAGCACGACATCGAAAGCGGAAAGCCGGTCCGTCGCTACCAGAAGCAGATCGTCTCCCACTTCGTAGAGGTCGCGCACTTTCCCCCTGGACAGAAGTTTGAGGCCGGGGAAATTTGTTTCCCAAACAACAGCGCGCATGTAAGGAGATGCCACGAGTGAATTTTTGTCCTGTCGAAGAGGCGGGTATTCTAGCGCAGCGCTAGGTGATGTCAACAGTGAAGAAAAATTGAAGGAGGAAAACTAATCGCCAGAAAATTGCCGGCAGTGAAGGAATGCTCCGCAGTCAAGCGAAAAAAATCGATGCGTCTAATCTCAAGCCGCGTGGCTCGCGCTGGAGCGCGCCTGTTCCCAATTCACGGAGACAAGTTTCGAAACGCCGGGCTCCTGCATGGTTACGCCGTACAGCACCGACGCCATCTCCATGGTGCGCCGGTTGTGCGTGACGACGATGAACTGGGCATCGGCGCTCATCTCCGACACCATCTGGGCGAAGCGCCCCACGTTCGTTTCATCGAGAGGCGCATCGACCTCGTCCAGAATGCAGAACGGGCTGGGCTGATAGCGGAACACCGCGATCAACAGCGCGAGTGCTGCCAGCGCTTTTTCGCCGCCCGAAAGCAAGAGAACGTTTTGCAAGCGCTTGCCCGGCGGCTGCGTGGCGATATCAATTCCCGCCTCGCCAGAGCTGTCGGGCTCGGAAAGGCGCATTTGTCCGGTGCCTCCGCCAAAGAGGGTCTGGAAGGCATTGGCGAAATGAGAGTTGATGATGGCAAAAGCTTCTTCAAATTTCTGCCGGGAAATCTGGTCCAATTCGCCGATGGTTTGTTGGGTATCGGCAATGGACTGCAGCAGGTCGGCGCGCTCGCGTTCCAGGAAGGTGAACCTCTGTTCACATTCATTATATTCTTCGAGCGCCATCATGTTGATCGGGCCCATCGCTTCCACCCGGGACTTCATTTCTTGATACTGAGTCTCAGTGGCCGTCAGAGCGTCACCCTCGAGCAGCGCGTTTTGTTCTGCCATCAGGTCTTCGGGGTGAAGGTTTAGATCGCCGAGACAAGTAGCGCGCAGATGCTCCCGGTCGGCATCATTGCGGGCACGTTCGACCTCGTGGCGATTGCGGTCTTCCCGAAGCTCGCTCAGGGTTTGCCGCGCGGTTCGGAGCGTGTTGTCGACTTCGCTCGTACGGAGCCGGATTTCGTTCCATTCGCGCTCGAGGTCGGCTTTTTGCTTTTCGCGCTGCTCGCGTTCCGCCCGCAGTAATTCGAGCTGTTGCCGCTGCTCTTCGTTCAACCTGACGAGATCGGATTCCTCGGCCTGAATGGTTGTCTGTTGTGAGGAAAGGGAAGCGAGTCGCGCAAGAAGCTCCTCGCGCTCTTCTTTGCCACGCATGGCAATGGCGGTCGCGGCCGAAAGCCGTTCCGCCATGGCGGCCTTCTCGGCCCGTTTGACCGCAACGTCGTCCTGATGAGCCTGCGCGGATTGGCGGACTTCGCTGATGAGCGCGGTGGCTTCGGTCATATCGCATTCAGCGGCGGCCCGCGCCTTGAGGATAGCTTCGCGCTCTGCAACCGCGCGATCAGCCTTCTGTCTGGCGGACTGGGCGTCGCGCCGCAGATGTTCGACCTCAGCCTGACAGGCGGCTAATTCTGCGCTGAGCCGTGCCAGTTCGGCGCGCGCTTGATCGCGCTCGAGCGTCGCGACCACAACTTTCTTACCGGCTTCGACTTGCTCCGCCGTCATTTCCTCCAGAGACCGTTCCGCCTGCTGCCGTTCGGACTCCAGCCGTTCGACAGCCGATTGCAACTCGGCAAGGCTGCTTTCCTGGCGCGAAGCTTCGATCTCCAGCGCACGCAACTCGCGTTTGGTCGCCAACGGCCCGGCTTCGGTCGGGCGGCCACCGGTGACCGCACGCCCTTGATAGCAAGTGCCATCGGGAGTGAGAAACATATACGACGGATTGTCGCGGGCCAGCCGTTCCGCAGCTTCCGGCTCCTCTACCAGGAAAGCGGAGCGCAATCGGGGCAAGAACTGCTTAGCGGCAGGCCCGAGGGGATCGCGAAATTCGACCAGGCGGTCGAGGCGCGATACGCCGGATTCCTGAGAAAACGGTACGACATGATCGTGATCGCGTAAATCCAGGCTGCGCAGGGAATCGACGAAGAAGGTAGCGCGCCCGCCGAATTCTTCGCGCAAAAGCGCGATGCCGGCACGTGCGTGATCGAAAGTCTCAACAACCACGTATTCGAGCTCGTCGCGAAGAAACTGCTCCACGGCGCTTTCGTATTGGGGCTCGACTTCCGCATAGTCGGCAAGCAAACCGACGGCACGAAAATTCCCGGCCATTTCCTGGCCATTTGAAGCAAACAGTTTTTGCACGGTTTCCGTGCTATAGGAATGGTCGCTCAGCACCTGGCCGAGCGCGTGGCGTCGCGCGCGCACGGCGGCGAGCGAATCGCGAAGGGCCCCGCATTGAGAGGCCATCTCGGCCTGATCGCGTCGATAATTCGCCAGCCGTTCCTGCGCATCCGCCACACAGCGGTCCAGTGAGCGCGCCCTGTCGGTGGCGGCTTGCCACCGCAGGTCAGCCGCTTGCGAGCCCTCCCGGTAGTTTAAGGATTCCTCCAACAATGACTGCTCGGATTTTTCGAGCCTTTCGAGAGCACCCGAATGATGTGCAAGCAACTGCGCGGCTTGTGCCTGCGCATCCTGCACTCGCGCGAGGGCCTGGTCGAACTCCTGGATCTGACGGCGCGATTCGGCAATCCGCGTTTCGGCGGAATGGCTGACCGAGGAGAGTTCTGAGGAGCGGGCCGCAAGCGCCGCCAAGGCGTTCTCTAATTGCGCAGCGTCTTCCTGCAGGCGTGCGACGATGGCATCCTGAGCGGCGACACGCGATTCGATCTGCGCCAAATGTTCGGCGGCTTGCTCGCGCTCGGCTGCCAGTTGGCTCGCGCGCTCGGCGAGTTCTTCCCGGCGCTGACGGTTGAACAAGATACGATTTTCCGCGCGGTCCAGTTCCAGAGCCGCCTGCCCGATGAGGTTCTGGTTCTGGCGCAATTCGGCATCCAGCTCATAGTTACGGCGGTCCAGCCGCTCCTGCTCGGCTTCCAATGCCGCGAGCGTTCGGGACTCCTTTTCTTCCAGCTCGGCGATTTTTGCGAGAGAGCCGGCCAATCGCTCGGCCTCGTTCTCGAGTCGGCCTGCTTTACTGGCAAGTACCAGGCGAAGCAGGCTTCGCATCTGCTCGCGGAGCTCCGTATATCGGCGCGCCTTGGACGCCTGTCGTTTAAGGGAAGCGAGCTGCTTCTCCACTTCCACAAAGATATCGTTCACGCGCGAGAGATTGAGCTTGGAGGACTCGAGTTTGGCCTCCGCAAGGCGCTTCTTGGTTTTGTACTTGGTGATTCCGGCGGCTTCTTCGATGATGGCGCGGCGGTCGGATGGCTTCGAGCTTAGGACCTGCCCGATGCGCCCCTGTTCGATGATGGCGTAGGAATCGGGCCCCAGGCCGATGCCCATAAACAGTTCCTGGATATCGCGCAACCGAGCCGTGCGGCCATTGATTAGATATTCGCTTTGACCCGAGCGATATAGGCGGCGGCCAACGACCACCTCGCCTGGCCGCGTGTGTGCCCCTTGTTTTTGGGCCATCCGCGTCTTTCTGGAGGTTTTACCGGCCAGGGCAGCTGGCCCGCCGTCAATCTCTACTGGGAGCGCTTCAGGAGCTTCCGTGGCATCAGATAAAGAGGTCGATTCTTCAGTTGCGTCAGCGCTAGTCTCGGACGAAATAACGACCGGTTCCGAGTCCCCGAGCACGCGGCGCGCCGCCTCCGCCAATTCAGTATCAACGAGTGTCAGCGTGACTTCGGCCAAGCCCATCGGAGGCCGCTTGGCCGTGCCGTTGAAGATGCAGTCTGCCATTCGCTCTGCGCGAAGCGTTTTGTGGCTTTGCTCGCCGAGCACCCAGGAAACGGCGTCCACAATATTGGATTTGCCGCATCCGTTTGGTCCAATGATGCAGCTCAGTCCTGTGCCGCTAAAGGTCAGGTGCGTCTTCTCACAAAAGGACTTGAATCCCACCATCTCGACTTTGCGGAGTTTAAGCAAGAGTTTCCTTATGGCCCGCCACGCTTCGCCAAAGCCATATTGCTTCGGCGGATACGGGTTCGGGTTCCTCGAGAAAAGGGGATACGCGACGACAACTTTGGCGGGTCGTACAGCAGTGGCCCAACCGTCCGGCGCTTGGATCGGCGGTTACAGGCCGCACCATACCACATGGTCCGGAGGGTGTAAAGCATCGCCCCCGACAGTTTTCCAAAATCAAAGAAGCCTGCGGTATTTCTTGGTTGGACCACATTCGCGCTAATCTCAACGTGCTCGCGCGCGTTGCTGGCATTAATGTCGTCGGCTAGAATGCTACCGCATCGCGCGGCTGGATGCCCGCCGCGTGTCTTTCACCGTATCATGATAAGTAAAGGCATTCCGGCCGAGCATACCGCCCAATCGATGGGCGATATCGTCTTCCAAAATACCCTGGGGGGAAAGAACCAGGTTTTCGTGCCGCTGCACCCTGGCCAGATCAGGATGTATACGTGCGGCCCGACTGTCTACGACTTCGCCCATATTGGCAATTTTCGAACATTCGTTTTCCAGGATATCCTGCGCCGTTTTCTGCGCTCGCGCGGCTTTGAGGTCATCCAAGTCACCAACTTCACCGATGTGGACGATCGAATTATCGCCAGAGCCGCGGAGGCTAAGCTCGATATACGTGACTACACGGCGAAATATATCGACGCTTTTCTTACCGACCAGCGGGTCTTGGGCATCACCAAGCCGGAACACATGGTGCGCGCCACCGACCATATTGAAGATATGGTGCAACTCATCGAACGGCTTACGACCAAGGGCTTTACTTATGTGAGCGACGGCTCCATCTATTTTCGGATATCGCAGTTCCCCGATTACGGCAAATTGACTCACGTGGATACGGCGGGCATCAAGGCTGGAGCGCGTGTGGATGTGGACCGCTATGACAAAGCTGATGCGCGGGATTTCGCCCTCTGGAAAGCGCCCAAACCGGGTGAGTTTTTCTGGGAAACGCGGATCGGTCCCGGCCGTCCCGGCTGGCACATTGAGTGTTCGGCCATGGCCATGAAGTATTTGGGAGAGACCATCGACATTCATTCCGGCGGCGTGGACCTTGCCTTTCCACATCACGAGAATGAGATCGCGCAGTCGGAGGCTGCCACCGGAAAACCCTTTGTGCGTTACTGGCTTCACGCCGAACATCTTCTGGTCGATTCGCAAAAGATGTCCAAGTCGCTGGGCAATTTTTATACCCTGCGCGATTTGCTGGGAAAAGGGAACAAGCCATCGACCATTCGTTTTCTGCTCGCCTCGGTCCCCTACCGGCGTCAACTCAATTTCACGCAAGAGGGGTTGCAACAAGCGGCCAGTTCGGTGGAGCGCTTGCGGAATTTCGCGATGCGCCTCAACACCACTAAATTTCCGCAGGGAACGTCCGCTGTCAGTGAAGGCGCGGAGCGGGCGCGGGAGAGTTTTGAACATGGACTGGAAGACGATTTGAATACGGCACAGGCGTTGGCGGCGATATTCGATCTGATCCGGGAAGCCAATGTGGCCATGGACCGCGGCGAGTTTCGGCAAGGCGATGTAGCGCCAGTATGGAAAACGCTGCAGTCATTTGATGCGATTTTTGCGGTTTTGCAGGATGATGACGACGAGAAGCTTTGCTCTGTCGGAGTGCAAACGGGCGCCAAGGCGCCGACTAATGAAGAAATCGAAGAACTTGTGGCGGCGCGACAACTGGCGCGCAAGACGCGCGATTTTGCCAAAGCCGATCGAATCCGGCAGGATTTGGATAATCAGGGCATCATTCTCGAAGACAGCAAAGATGGCGTCGTTCGCTGGAAGCGCAAGTAGATCCGCACCGCGGATTCGAGGAGGCACAATGAAAGGACTAATTGCGGCTCTATTGCTCGGGTTTCTCGCGGCTCCGGCGCTCGCGCAGCAGGCGCCCGCTCCCGGCCTTCAGAATGCCCCGGAAATTCCTTTTGATTCTGTGCCGTTCCTGAAACTGACGCCCGACCGCAATCTGGGCGAAGTTTTAGCGGTGGCGGTGAATTCAAAGGGACATGTCGTGGTTTTGAATCATCCCGGCAGCGCCGGCACCGGGCCAGTCTACGGCGCGTCCACCACGCAGATACTGGAGTTCGATGACAAGGGCAATTATGTGCGCGAAATCGGCAAGGGCGTCTACGGCCTGGCTTATGCCCACTCCGTGCGGTTCGACAGGTACGACAACTTGTGGGTAGTGGACAAGGCGACGATGTCAGTCATGAAGTTCGATCCCCAAGGAATGGTGGTGATGAATCTCGGGCGTCGCGACGAAGGCCCGGACGAACCGCGCTATCGGCACGCCGATCCTCCGCCCACTCCGGTGGACGGCTATTTCAACGGTACCACCGACGTCACCTGGGATAAGGATGACAACATCTACGTCAGCGACGGCTACTTCAATTCCGAGATCGCCAAGTTCGATAAGCACGGCTACTGGCTCAAGCGCTGGGGCGCGCCCGGCAAAGGCGGAGAACACGCCAATGAGAACCCCGGCCATTTCAGCAATCCGCACAACATCGGTATCGATCGCAACGACAACATCTACGTGGCTGACCGGGGTAACCGGCGCATTCAAGTCTTCGACACCGACGGCAACTTCAAGAAATTCATCTTCCTGAACGTGCCCTACGACAAAACGCGCCATCCCGTCCTTGGGAACATGCCAGCCAACCGGCCGGACGAGACGCGACCCTGGACGGTCTGCATCACCAACACGACACCGCAATATCTCTACACCTCAGACGAAGAGCCCGGCCGCATCTATAAGCTCTTATTGCCCGAGGGCAAGATCCTTGGCGTGTTGGGCAAGTCGGGGCGTGACGTCGGGCAATTCAACTGGGTACACGGCATCGCCTGCCCCGATGAAAATACGCTTTACGTCGCGGATATGAACAATTGGCGGTTGCAGAAACTGCTCCTGCATCCTGACAAAAAGCTCCTTTCAAACAAGTAAGCATGGGATTCCATTCCATCCGGAGCTGCCGCTCCCATTTGCCAAGCCTACTTCCAGGAGGATCGTCATGACAAAACAAGAGAATTCGGATGCAGTGGAACTGAGCCGCCGCGAGGCCATGCAGGTGGGCGCAGGGGCCCTGGTCGGGGCAGCAGCGCTGCTCGCGGGAGTTGGTGAAGTGGCGAGGCTTGCTGCGCAGGGCGATCCGCAGCCGACGCCGCCTCCGGCGACCGATCCGCGCTACCCCATGCCGCCGAGTTGGGCTCGGGAACTGCGGCAGCTTGCGCCAAACGTCTACGCATACACGCAGGGCGGCGGCCCAGGCGTCAGTGCCGCCGGCGTTTCCAATACGGGCCTGATCGCAGGACCGGATTTCCTGATGGCCATTGACGCCACTCAGGGGCCTCTTCCGGCACGCGGCTTCATTGCCGCAGCGAAGCAAGCCACCGGTAAGGATTTCGGCCGCCTGATCAACACCCATCATCACGGCGATCACGTCAACGGCAATCAATTTTTCCCGCATGCCGAGATCCTCAGCCATCCTTATTGCCGGCAGGAATGTTTGAAGGCCGCCGCCACCACCCCGAAAATGTGGACGCCTACGCCGGGAATAGCGGATGTAGCCGAAGAGCGCAAGCTGGTGTCGCCGTCGGTGACCTTCAAAGACGACTTGACCTACTTCATCGGGGGAACGGAAGTTCAATTCCGTTTCGCCGGACCAGCGCATACATGGGGCGATATGATGGCGTACCTGCCCCAATACAAGATTCTCTTCGCCGGCGACGTAGGCTTTTTCTGGGTCGCCCCTTATGCCAACAACAGCTATATCAGCAAGTGGATCGACGTATGCGACACGATCGCCGGGTGGGATGTGGATGTGATCGTTCCGGGCCACGGCCCGATTGGCGGAAAGAAAGAGCTGGCGGAGATGGCCAACTACTTTCGCGTCTTAGGCGTCGAGACTCGCAAGCGCTACGACGCCAAGATGCTTCCCGGCGCAGCCGCCGCCGAAATCCGTCTGGGCCGATTCGACAATTGGATTGGCCCCGAGCGCCTGATCATGGACGTGGTTCGTTGGTACGAGGAGTGGGACGGCACCCTGACGCCGGATTACAACGCAAATGCGGTACGCCAGGCGACCATCGAATACAACGCGGTCAAGGCGGGCAAAAGGCAAGCGGACCAGATCATTCCGCTCTCCCGAATGGAAGCCATGGCGGAGGCCTGCTGATCTTCGAGCGATCGCCCGTTGCTAAGCCCGCATTACAGCAATGGCGCCGTTTGCCGCGCTGATCTGCTGGGTTCGTTGTACGGCAAGCGCCCGCATTTTAGTACGCGTTCCCCGACTCGGGATTCCAGAGCGCGTGTACAATCGTTTTATGGCGAAAGAATCTGCTCGGACCGACACCCTCCTGGATGCAAAGCTGCCACGGCTGATTACGCCGCTGCCCGGGCCTAATGCCAAGCGCGTCGTCGAACTGGATCATCGCCACATCTCGCCATCCTACACGCGAAGTTATCCGCTCGTTGCACGACGTGGCCTGGGAGCTATGGTTGAGGATGTTGATGGCAACACCTTTCTTGACTTCAATGCGGGTATAGCCGTAGTCGCCACCGGCCATTGCCATCCCGAAGTCGTTGCCGCGGTGCAGCGGCAAGCGGCCGAGCTCATCCATATGTCGTGCACCGATTTTTACTATGAAGGGATGGTCGAACTGGCCCAAAAGCTGGAAGCTATATCGCCGGGTGGCGGGGCCAAGAAAGTCTATTTCGGAAATTCAGGAACCGAGGCCATTGAGGCAGCGATGAAGCTGGCGCGGTATCACACCCGCCGCGAGAAGATCATCGCTTTTTATGGCGCTTTTCACGGGCGCACCATGGGTTCGCTTTCACTGACTGCGTCCAAAGCCGTGCAACGAACCGGGTTCGGAAGCCTGCTTTCCGGTGTTTTCCACGTCCCTTATCCCAATACCTACCGCTGCCCTTATGGTCACCAGTCGCAGGATTGCTGCACGGATTGCGCTCCTTTCATTGAGCGCGTGCTTTTCAAGAAAATTGTGGACCCGCAGGAGGTGGCGGCAATCATTGTGGAGCCAATCCAGGGCGAGGGCGGATATCTACCGGCTCCTGCGGAGTTCCTGCGAGATTTGCAGCGCATCTGCCGGCAGCACGGAATCCTCCTCATAAGCGATGAGGTGCAGAGCGGCATGGGCCGGACGGGCAAATGGTGGGCGGGAGATCACGCCGGCATCGAGCCGGATATTTTATGTGTTGCCAAAGGCATAGCCTCGGGGCTTCCGCTTTCCGCGATCATCGCTCCCGCGGCCATTATGGATTGGAAGCCAGGCGCGCACGCCTCGACTTTTGGCGCGAATCCCGTTTCTGTTGCGGCGGCCTTGGTTACACTGCGTCTGGTTCAAGAGCGCTACATGGAGAATGCGCGGCGCATGGGCGAATATATTTTCGGCCGCCTCTCCGCATGGCCCGGTAAGTTTCCGATAATTGGCGACGTCCGAGGCAAGGGGTTGATGATTGGCATCGAGGTCGTGAAGAACCGGCAAACAAAGGAACCTGCGCCGGAACTGCGCGATTCGATCGAGAATCTGGCGTTCGCCAAGGGAGTGTTGGTGCTGGGCGCTGGCGCAAATACCATACGGCTTGCTCCTCCCCTCCTGATCGAAAAGGAGCAGGCAGACTTCGCCATCAATACGCTCGAGACGTGCATCCGACAGGCAGAATCCCTGGTTTAAGAAGAGCTCAAAATGGATACCGCAGCCGGCCGGATTCGCAGAGCAAACAAGTGCGCATCTTCTCCAGCTTGATTTTCGGGATGGTCGACTGGGCGGCGAGGAAAGGCTTGGCTGGCACCCCGCCTTCGGACGGACAGGAAAGCCAGCAATCTCGACATCTTATGGGTGTGCGCGGCGAGACTTTTGCCTATTGGTACCTGCGGCGACATGGCTACGTCATGGTCTGCCGCAACTTCCGCGCCCCGGGCATAAAGGGTGAGATTGATCTTGTTGGCTTTGACGGACCGATCTTGGCTTTCATTGAAGTGAAAACAAGAACGAGCAAGCCCGACCTCTCGGGCTTGCCCGAAGATGCCGTCACCTCGGATAAGCGGCGCTTCCTTGGACGAATGGCTCGGCAGTTCTTGCTTGACCGGAGGCTGAATGGCGTGAACTGGCGCTACGACGTCTTGGCCATCGAGTCTCCCTCCGGCAATCGTCCGATTGTCCGCCTGCACAAAGGGGCGTTTACTGACCGATAGGTAGCAGACCTTCTGACTGGCCTTTGCAGGTTTCCAGCCGTCGAGCTAAAGTGTTGCGCTCGGGATACAATTAGCGATTGCAGGGGGGTGCGGGCTTTAAGGGCTGCCGCGCCTCAGGAGGTTGCGTTGCCGGAATTACGTAAGGATCCCATCACAGGCCGCTGGGTGATCATCTCAACTGATCGCGCCAAGCGGCCGAGCGATTTTGTGCGCGAGAGCGTTCGGATCGAGGGCAAAGGCTTTTGTCCCTTCTGCCTGGGAAACGAAACGAAGACCCCGCCTGAAGTCCTGGCCTACGGGCGTAACGGCGGAGGGCCAAATACGCCGGGCTGGACCGTCCGCGTCGTCCCCAACAAATTCCCGGCGCTCGGCATTGAAGGCGATCTCGACCGCCAGGGCGACGGCTTGTTCGATCGCATGAATGGCGTGGGAGCGCACGAAGTAATTGTGGAGACCCCGGATCACCAGAAAACTCTGGCCACTTTGCCCGTGCGTGCGATTGAAGATGTTTTGTGGGCCTATCGGGACCGAGTGCTGGACCTGAAAAACGACAAGCGCTTTCGTTACGCGCTCATCTTCAAAAATCACGGCGATGCCGCGGGAGCGTCTTTGGAGCATTCGCATTCACAATTGATTGCTCTGCCAATCGTGCCGAAGCGAGTTCGCGAGGAACTCGACGCTTCGAAGCATTATTACCGGGACAAAGAGCGCTGTATCTTCTGCGATATGATCCGGCAGGAAACGGAGTCCAACGTTCGCGTCGTGGGTGAAAACGATCAGTTTATCTCTATTGCTCCTTATGCCCCGCGTTTTCCGTTCGAGTTGTGGCTGCTGCCAAAGCAGCATAGTTCGGCGTTTGAAAATAATCAAAGCTCGGTCTACTCGAGCCTGGCGCGAATGCTTAAAGATACTTTGCTTCGGCTGGACATCGTGCTCGATCATCCCGCATACAACTTTATGCTGCACACCTCGCCCGTTGGCGAGGAAATCAACGACCACTACCATTGGCACTTCGAGATCATGCCCAAGTTGACCAAGGTAGCGGGCTTCGAATGGGGAACCGGTTTTTACATCTGTCCCACGCCGCCCGAAGAGTCCGCGCGTTTTCTTCGAGAGGCGCAGGTCGCCGCTTCATCCGCAGCGTAACTCAGCGTTGTGAAATCCGAGTTTTTGTGCTCGCCTTTTACTGCTTAGGCTTGCGCGACTGACATCCTCTGCCGCTTTTCGATATACTGGCGGGCATTGGGCGCGGTACCCAAGAGGCCCAAGGGAGAGGTCTGCAAAACCTCCATTCGTGGGTTCGAATCCCACCCGCGCCTCCAAAATCTAGATAGAAAAATCGAGAAAATCTTTCAGCCGATCGGAGGGAGACACTGTGAAGTCCTTGTTTTGGTCAGTCTTCGGAATCGCGCTTTTGCTTGGCAGTTCATGCGGCGCGCGTGCTCAAACTGAGATCACCCTCCTGGCGCCGGGCCCCATAAGGGGACCGCTCGACAAAGTAATCCCCGGCTTTGAAAGTAAAACGGGAGACAAGGTCAAGGTGACCTACGGTCAGGGAAGCAGGGATACTCCACCCTATGGAACGAGGCAACTCGTCGCGCGCGGTCAAGGTTTGGACGTGTCCATCATTTTCGCGCCCTATCCCCAAGCGGTCGCCTCGGGTAATGTCGACCCCAAGAGCGCAACAACGCTGATGAGAATTCTCTTGGGCGTAACCGTGAAAAAGGGTGCGCCCAAACCAGACATCTCCACTCCAGCGGCGGTCAAAAAGACGCTGCTCGCGGCGAAGTCCATCGTGATTGTTGATCCCGCGCAGGGCACCCTCGGAGGCGAGGCTATGGACGCTCTCAAGAAGCTGGGGCTTGCGGAAGAAGTAAAGCCGAAGATGAAGATCGTCGAAGGCAGCGGCCAGGCGGAAGACGCTGTTGCCAAGGGCGAGGTCGAACTCTTTCTCGGCCCTCAAGTCAGCGATACGCTTCGAGAGGGAGTTGAGCTTGTGGGAGGCCTACCGCACGCGGTTTCTACGCCGACTGATGTCGTGGGGTACGTCTCCAGCAAAGCGAGAGATCCCAAAGCCGCCAAGGCGCTCCTGCAGTACCTTAAATCGCCCGAGGCGGAGGCAGCTTACAAGGCAGCTAGAATGGAACCCGCTCACTAATCTGAAGTTCGATGCCAAGTATTACCGCGCTTGGGCCCCCCGTTCCGATCATTTCTCTTTCTTACCGCCGGTTGCCGCGTCCTCATCAGCGGGTGCGCCGACGAGCTTCATGTACTCGATTGCCTCGGATGGGATACACATGTATTCGTTGGAAAACGGAATGCTCACTTTCGCATCGTCCTGACCCGCAATCCATCTGTAATCGGCCTTGGCAATCACAAAAGGCGCAGTGTAGTAAACTGGATCCTCGATGGTTTCGGTCAGGGTCAAGTGGTTATGATCGGTGCGCGTGTAGCGCTCGATCGCGTGGGCATCGATGCTGTGTGGATAGCCGCGCCGGTCGACCCAGGTCCTGTCGTCCATGCCGACCGTATCCACAACCAGTGTGTTGTCTCCCTCCCAGTGGCCCACTGAGTAGCCAAAATACATGGTTGAGGGCCCGCCCTTGTGGCCGATGTTCTTGGGGAGCGGCCGGCCATCCATCCACACTTCGCGCCAAACCTTGGCGTAGTTTTCCAGGATCGCGATACGATCAGGCATGGTGGCGAAGCCAATTTCCCTGATTTCGTTGTTGGCGATGCGCGGCATCCCGAATGGATCGCACGTCTTCCAGGGATCGTTGGAAGTCGCGCTAAAGGGGTCCGGGATATTGAGCTTTAGCTTGGCTTGCCCCGCAGGCGTCAGCGGAGGAATGCGATTGTTCAGATTGGGTTCGCCGGGCCCCAGCCAGGTACCGCTGAGGTCATGCACCGGCGCCGGCCCCCCGGTTTCTTCACCGGGTTTGGGTGGGCGGTTCTGATTCGCAGGCTCCTGGGCGGCAGCAACCACAGCCCAAACCGTCAAGAATGCAAGCACACCAGCCACCGAGTACTTGGAAAGAAGTTTCATTTCAGAACTCCCCTCGCTGCTCTTACTCCTTGTTGGTCGTCTTTCGTCCATCGGGACGGCAGGCTGCCGACTCATCTCCACCGGGGCCGAACTCCTTGTCACACTGCGACGGCCGATCCCCTTCCAGTTCCCCACTGCCAAATACCGTGCCGTCGGGCAGCACCACCTTGCCCGTACGCCCGATCGGCGCGCCATTCTTCACCTGATACAAATAAACCGTGATCTTGTCCCCGGGCTGTACGGCGTTCTTGGTCCAGCCCGTGGTGCTCACCGCGGAGGCCGCGCCCCCTTCCACCACCCAATGTACGACGTTGCCCTTGTCATCCTTCACGTCGAAAAGAACCAAAGTGTGGGGGTTGCCCCAATTGACTTTCGTCACCACGGCATTCTTCAACTCCACTAATTTCGTGTTGTCATAAGCCGCGCTCCCGTGATGCGCGAAGATCGGATTGCAAACCGCCAGAACGCCCGCAACCAGGGCAAAGGACGCAACAAGCTTAGTCTTCATATTGACCCTCCTCTGGCACTCACTACTAACCGGCTATACCACATATCGTCCGAATCAGGCAACCGTCGCCGCATCGTCGCCGGAGCCATCGACACAAGCTTTCGAGTGTTAGACACTCTATGCATGTCTCGGGCGGGCCTTTTGCGAGTAGCCCTCTTGTTTCTGGGCCTTGTGCTTCTCTGCTGCGCACGGGCGGATGCCCAGCGGGAATCCGGGGAGCTGCGTCTGGAGGTACAAGATCAGCAGGGTACGCCCGTAGCTGCCGCTGCGGAGTTGATCAGCGAGGCGAACCAGCTGAGGCGCAATTTCTTCGCCGATTCTGATGGCAGGGCCACAGCGCAAGATCTCCCTTTCGGCCTGTATAGGCTTAGCATCACGCATGTGGGATTCGCTCCGAACGTGCAGGTCATCGAGATTCGATCGGAGGTGCCCTTGAACGTAAATGTTACGCTCGGGCTCGCCTCAGTGGAGACCAACGTTCAGGTTACGGCTTCGGAAACGCTTGTCGATCCCAATCGAACGTCAACCGTCAATACACTGGGTTCGCAGATGATCCAGGAAGAAGTTCCAGCCCAGCCGGGGCGCGGCTTGCTGGATCTGGTGGATTCCCTTCCCGGCTGGTTGTTTGAAGCCAATGGGGTTCTGCATCCGCGCGAATCCGAATACCAAGTGCAATTCGTCGTCGATGGCCTGCCGCTTACGGAAAACCGCTCGCCGGCATTTGCGGCTCCCTTTGAAGCGGAAGAATCGGATTCCGTTCGTGTGCGCACCGCCGGTTATCCCGCCGAATATGGGCGAAAACTAGGCGGCGTCGTCGAAATCACCACGCCAAAGAATGCACCGTCCGGTTTGCACGGGCAGGTTGAAGCAGGCGGAGGAAGCTTTGCCAGCGGAGACGCGGATATCGGCCTCAGCTACACACGCGGCCGGAACTATCTATCGGCGAGCGGCGGCGGTTTTGAATCGGATCGTTATCTCGATCCCCCGGTCCTCGGTAACTACACCAACAGCGGTTCCTCGGGGACTTTCTCCTCCTCCTACGCACGCGAACTTTCGGACCATGATCGTCTTCGAATAACCCTGAGCCGTGACGTCGTGAACTTCCTCGTTCCAAACGAATTGCTCCAGCAGGTCGCCGGCCAGCGGCAAAGCCGTGAAAACCAGGAAACAACCGGAACGGCATATTATCAGCGAACGATCGCAACCAACCTTCTGCTGGACGTGCAAGGCAGCGTCCGTGATTCGAGCGCACAACTCTCCTCAAATCCGCTCTCCACGCCGATTGTTGTTTCTCAACAGCGCGGCTTCCGGGAAGGCTACATCCGCACGGATCTGGCCGGTCATCATCGCAGGCATGATTGGAAAATCGGAGCAGATGCCGTCTTCACTCCCGTTCACGAAGCCTTGCAGTACGTCATCACGGATGCGACGCAGTTCGACCCAGGCGTGCAACCCGCGTTCTCATTTTCCGATCGGCGCTGGGACCGCGAGGAGAGTGCGTTCGTTCAGGACCAAATTCGTCTGGGAAGCTGGAACGTGAGTGCGGGTTTGCGATTTGACCACTACTCATTCCTTGTGGACGAGTCCGCGTGGAGTCCGCGTGTCGCCGTCTCCCGCTTTTTTTCCTCCTCCGATCTTCTGATTCATGCATCGTACGATCGAGCTTTCCAGACCCCCGCTATCGAAAATCTTCTCTTAGCCAGTTCGCCGCAGCTCGATTCCCTGAGCCCGCAAGTATTGCGTCTGCCCGTGAAGCCGTCGTTGGGAAACTTCTATGAAGTGGGGATTACGAAGGGGCTCGGAGGCAAGCTGCGCATCGACGCCAACATTTTTCGCCGGGATTTCCGCGATTTCGCGGATGATGACCTGCTCTTGAATACCGGCGTCAGCTTTCCGATAGCCTTTGCCAGCGCTCGAATCGAAGGCGAAGAACTGCGTTTGGAAGTTCCACGGTGGGGCCGCTTTTCCGGTTTTCTCAGCTATGCAAATCAAACAGGAACAGGTTTCGGACCCATCACCGGAGGTCTCTTTCTCGGCGAGGAGGCCGGAACGGCGCTCACCGATACCAGCAGCTTCCCGATTTCGCAGGACCAGCGAAATACTTTCCGCGGACGCGTGCGCCTGCAAGCATTGCCGCGGCTTTGGTTCGCGGTGGGTACCGAGTATGGCAGCGGATTGCCCGTGGATTTGGGCGGTGGGCCTGTCGATTACAACTTTCTGCTATCGCAATACGGAGCGTCCGTGTTGGATCGCGTGAACTTTGCTCGCGGCCGAGTGCGGTCTTCTCTTTCTTTGGATGCGGGAGCGGGCGTGGATCTTTATCGGCGGGATTTACGAACGCTCACTTTGCTGATTCAGACGGCAAATCTCACCGATCGCGTGAACCTCATCAATTTTGCGAGCCTTTTTTCTGGAACGGCAATCGCTCCGCCGCGAAGTGTCAGCGCGCGCTTGCGCGCCACCTTCTAGGCTTATTTGGCATTTGCCGCGTCGTCTTTAACAAAAACTTCCATGACCGCGGCCGGCGATGATCCTACATTCCGGAACCCGTGTGGCGTGCCTCTTTCCATAAAATATGCCTGCCCAGGAATCGCCTCCACTGGCTTTGCGGACCCGATGGTCAGTTCGATTTTCCCGCTGATCGGAATGAACAGGTGAAAGCGGACATCATCGTGCTGATGCACGCTGCGAACCGCACCCGGCTGTAGTTCAACGCGCGTGACACGCACTTCAGCCCGGTCGATCTGCTTGATCGGTGTAACGCCTGGATTGGGCCCGGGGTTCTGGGCATTGGCGGCCAATGCACAAACTGTTGCGAGAAATAGAGCTGCAAGAGCGGCTGGGATTCGCATGGTTCGCCTCCGAGGATTCCGGCACCGCGAGTGAAACCGGCCATGACTTAGTTGGAATTCTTTTGCTGGGCGTTTGCCGCTGTTTTTTCCGCGGCGCGAGCCCCGGCCAGGATGTTGACAATGCCGTTGTTCCCCTCGCCGCACGCGTACTCAAACATTGGCCCATCACTGTGGCTCAGTGGAACAATCGCGGACCACGGCTTCGTCCACGTGGTCGGGTCATCGATCGTGAACTTGTACTCGATCGTGTTCGCGTCGAGCCTCGTGAAACGCTCGGTGATCTTCAGGGTCTCAGGATTCGCGTTTTGGAAGGTAGCGCCAGGACGGAAATTGGTGGTCTCCACGACGAGCGTGTTGCCTTCCCAATGACCCCGGGAATCCCCGTGCCATCGATGGAAGTTCTCGGAGAGATGCGGGCGCCCATCGAGCGGGATGATGCGAACTTCGCTGTTCCACTCGTATTCGATCATCACGTAACCTGCGCCTTGAACAATATGTACATCGCTGTTGTACGCAGCCGGGAGGATCGGCGGCCCGCCAAACGAAAGGCAGCGCACGCCAAGCGTTAGATCCTCGGGGCCATCGGCCTGCACATCTCCGCCCACCTCCAGGTTTTCGTTAGCAGTGGGAATTTTTCTCGTTGCGGCTCGGGCCTTCTGCGCCTCGGGCGTCAGCGCAGGAATTCGGCCATCCGGGGGGTCGACAACCAATGAAGTTCGCCTGTTCGGTTGCACCCCGTTTTGCCACGCCCCCAGGGCATATACAGTCGAGTCGTAAACTGGGGTTTCCGCGGAGTTGGCGTAGGTAAACTCGTAAGCATGTTGCACGCCCGCTTTGAAGACTTCCGCCATCTCCTGGTCCGTCAAAAATTCTCTGCCGCCGTATTTAGCCGCTCGTTCCATGGGCGTAAAACTCAGGCTCGTCCAATATCCCTGCAAGTCGGGCTGGCCATCAGGCGTGCGAGACACCGTCGCTTTTGCTGATTGCGTTGCGGCTGTGGCAGTTTTAGCCGGCGCTTGGGCCGCAAGAAACGACGGCGCCAGCAAGGCACTCGCCATCACGACGGGCAGAACTCTCGATGAGATCCTAAAGCAATTCTTCATCTGAACCTCCTCGAGTTGTTCAGCTACTCGGTATTTGCGGCTGAGGCCTCTCGTTAGGAATCCCATGTTGGAGGCTCGGCTCAGGCAAGGGTATCGCTGCGATAAAAGCCTGTAAAGGCCCGCCTGCACACGTCGAGCCCGCTCTGGATGCGGCAGCCTTTGCCCTTTGGAGATGGCAGCTAGGAAACGAGGCTGTCCGGAGCAAGTTCAACGGAGGCCGGGGGCGCGAGATCTAGATTCGGCATTGCGAACGTTTCTTCCACCGGGACCTCTGCCGGCATTTTTTCATGCAGGAGCCGTTCGGTGGCCGCGATCATGGGCACTGCGTGGAACCGCTGGTGCATAGCCGAAGAAGTCAGCAGGTTGGAGATCGCCAGAAGGATCATGCCTTGGTGATGCGCCATCCAGCATCGGGTGATCCGGTCGGCAGCCGACCCGGATTGCCCATTGATCTTGATCTCCGCGGATTCGTAGAAGCCATACCGGCCAACCCAATTCCTGTCTTTCATTCTATAGATGTTTTTCAGCGCGGCTTGCGTCTCTATTCCAAGGCAGAGAAACGTGGAATAAGAAGAGATCAGCCAGCGCTGCATCGTGTAGCGACGCAGCGCCAGCCCGGGAGCTCCAAAGCCTTCGTACTGAAAGAGCCCATTGGGATCACGATCGCCGAATGCCGCCTCGGAAATACCCCAGGGATGATCCTTCAATACCTCCATATTGGCATGGAAGTTGATGGCAGCGCGGCCGCTGGAATGCAGAAGTGTGTTGGGATAAGTGCGCATCCAGAGATTCGGCATCAGGTATTCGAAAAGACTCCCTGCCCAGGAAATCAGCACGCGCTCGTTTTCGCACTGCGTCTGGCCGCGGCCGAGATAGAACCAGCTTGCTTGCGGGATGTCGCCCTTGGCGATCGCGACGAAGGTGGCGATCCGCGCTTCCGAAGCCAGGAGATCGTAGCAGGCGCTTTCGAGGCGCTCGGCGCCCTTGGTATAGCCGATGGAGAGCAGCCTTCTTTGCCGATTGTAGAGAAAACCAAAATCCATCTCTTGAGCAAGCTCTTCGCATGTTTCGGCAAGCTGCTCCATAGTGCTGTGCAGGCTGCGCGCTCGCTCCAGGCGGGCAGACATCTTGTACAGTAGCGCCTCGATGCCTTTTTTATCGGGCTCCGCCAAATCCGCCCGATTTAGGCTCTCGCGCAACGCGCAGGCCATCTCCTCGAGCGTCCTGATTCCCTGGTCTAAGGTAAGCTGGCGAATATCGATCGACGGGCGAACGCCCAAACGTTCAAGCGTGAGCTTATCGTTTGGCAGCAGCCAAGGCGCAAACGTCGCCGCCATTTGGCGCAGACGGCCTAACTGATCGCGGAGGTCGCGAGACCAGTAATCCAAATCGGGCGATTTGGGGCTCTTCAATTTAATGTTCTTTTCAAGCTCACGAGCGCTGTCATGCAATCGATATAACTCGGGAATCCATCGTTCCGGATCGTCTTCCAAAGGTAGGGTGCTGTCTTCCAGGGCGACGATTGCCTCCAGCACCGACGTCATGCGATCCGCTCCGGCTATTTGCCTGAGGAGCCGCAATCGGTCTTTGATTGCAACCCAGAGCTGAGGCGAAAAAAGCGGCTGACTCGCCATTTGCATGCAGGCTTGGCTGGTCGTGAGCAATGAACAGGCCAGATTGCCGCTGTCCACCGAAGAGATAAAAAACGGCGCCTCTGCTTTTAATGTCCGCGCGTCATACCAGTTATAGAAATGGCCCCGAAAGCGTTCGAGTTTGACCGCCGTAGAAAGGGTGGCCCTGGTGAGCTGGATTACTTGAGGCAGGCTAATGAAGCCAAGGTCGTAAGCAGCCAGACGTGAATTCAAAAGCAAGCCCAGGTTTGTCGGCGAGACCCGCTCCACCACAATATTAGGGCTTTGCTGCAAACGATCGGAAATCAGCCAGTGGTTGTTAAGGTTGCAGAATTCGTCGAAGAAGCTCCAGGTGCGCAGTGCTGTCTCGCGTAGGAATTCTCGATCGCGCGTCGCCACTTTGCTTTCGCTCGGCGAAGCCGGGCGGTCGAGCCAGGCTGCGATTTGCCCCGTGAAGAACCAGCAGATCAAAAAGGGCAGTGCGATGGGCAACGCTCGCGGATTCACCAGACAGATCAGGCCTCCGATGCCCAGCGCCGCCAGCGGAATCCACTCGAGATACCGGTCCACCAGGGAGCGTGGCTTGGCATTCATTTCCGCCTGTGCCGCCGTTTCCCACTCCAGCAGATTTCGCCGCGTCACCAGCATACGGTAAAGCGTTCGCACCGCGGCATCCACCATGATCACGCTCTGATGCAGCAGCAGCGCAAAAAATAGGGCCACGCGCACCTCTTCGATGGCGAAGCCTAGAGCCACACTCTTCAAATAGGCGGCCGAATACCGCTTGATTTTCGATAGGCCGGACATGAGTTGCAAAAAACTGGGCAGGAGCACCACAACCAGCACGGCGCCTGTCCAGAACACCGGCCCGCGAGGAAGGAAGAGCCAGCCCGCCACCAATAGCGCGAGCATCACCGGCTCGTACAAGGCGCGGCGCAGATTATCCAGAATTTTCCAGCGGGAAATAATCTGCAGCGCATTCGGCATATCGCGGCCTAAGCGATCGGCTACCCGGGAGGAAATCCAGGGAGATGTCTGCCAATCGCCGCGAGCCCAGCGGTGTTTGCGCCGGCAATAGACCGCATAGCGCGAGGGATAATCTTCGACGATCTCGATATCCGACACCAATCCGGCCCGCGCAAACGATCCCTCGATCATGTCGTGGCTTAGCAGGACGCCTTCGGGCAGCCAGGTATCCACCAGCCGATGAAACGCGTCGATGTCGTAAATTCCCTTCCCTACGAAGCTCCCTTCGCCGAAAAGGTCCTGATAGGCATCGGAAACCGCGCGTGTATACACGTCGAACGTAGCATCGGCAGAAAAAATGGCTGCCAGCCGCGACTTTCTTGCGGATTGCAGGTCCACGCCGGCCTTGGGCTGTAAGATGGCATAGCCGCGCTGCAACTTCTTTCCCGAAGGATCAAAGACCGCGCGGTTCAAGGGATGTGCCAGCGTGCCGATCAATTTCCGCGCGGCGTCGCGGGGTAGCTGCGTGTCGGAATCGAGCGTAATGACGTAGCGGACGTTTCTCAGCAGCGATAGATCGCCGGTCTTGACCGCAAACGCATCGTGCTCGGCTCGCAGGAAGCTGTTGAAGTCGAGCAGTTTCCCTCGCTTGCGCTCCCAACCCATCCAGGTGCTCTCCGAAGCGCAATAGACCTGGCGGCGGTGAAAATGGAAGAACGTGCCACGCGACTGTTGCGCGTACTTGCGATTCAGGCGTTCGATCAATTGAGAGCAGAGGCGGATGAGGGGATCTCCATCCGCAGCCCCATTGCGTGAATCCACGGAGTCGGTGAGCAAAGCGAAGTGGAGATTCTTGTCTCGGTTTCCGAGGAAACGCACCTCCAGGGCTTCCACCATTTGGCGCGTCTGCGATTCATTCAAAAGTAGCGTGGGCACGGCGACTACCGTCAGGCAGTTGTCGGGAATGCCCTTGGAAAGATCCAGTTTCGGAAGAACTCGCGGCGGAAATCCGACAGCGATCAGTTGGTTGACGATGTCAATGGCAGCCCCGGTGGCCGGTACCAGCAGGAGCGGCAAGATCACCGCCATGGAAACGGACCTGCCGCACGCCAGCAGCAGCGCAGCGGTCAGCACAAATGCGGCGAACTCGATCGCCAGCAGGTAAGCGGAGGGTGCATGCCGGATAATCCGCTCGCGAAGCCATACCGGGGCGGAAGAGCGATATCCCACTAGCTTACGCAACACCTCGCGGCCGTCGTCGATCAGGAAATATCCGACCTGGCCCGAGTAACCGGCTGATTCATGCTGCCCTTGGGCCGCCAGTTCGATAGCCTGCCGGGCAATTTCAGCTTCGCCCTTAGCCGACCGCGAGGCCATCTCGGCAACTGCGCGGCGATAGGAATCACGGCTGGCCGGTTCCATCTGCGCGTAGACCGAATCCTCTCGGAGGATCTGATCGACGGCGCTCAGCTTTGCGAAGATGCGGTCCCAATTGGCATGATCGAGTTCGCGCAAGCTTTCCAGGATCGTGACTAGTTCGCCTGAGAGTTTATTTAAGAGGTCTCGGTCCGAGGTGTAACCCAGCTCACTCCCAATCTGCAGCACTCGTTGCATGAGGCGAAGCTGCAGGAGCGGCTTGAACACCCACAACTCTTCCATGTCGAACGTCATGCGTTCCTGCATGGCGCTGATAAAAATAACGAACGTCTCTTGGCGAAATTTATCCTGCACGGCCGAGAGATAAGTACGCACGGCATGATACGCGCGAGGCAGGGGTCTTGCGCCGCAGGCGCTCACTTTGGCGAGAGTCCTCGCGTCCCGGAGGGCGCTGCTGAACGCAGAGGTCACGCTGCGAAGCAGCCGGCTATTCGTCAGCAGATACTCCACCCACTCCGCTCTACTGTCTTGGCGCAGGCCGCCAAAGAGCTGGCGGATTCCAAGGACGGTCAAGAAACTTTGCCGCGGCAGAAAACTGGATGGTTTTCTGCTGCTCTCGGGAGACCAATCTGAAACTTCGGAAAGCGCTCTGCTCCGCAGGTCCGCATTTTCCGGCTGCTCGGCCGAAATGGGCGTCGTGAGTGCCGAGATTTGCTGCACCACGTAGCGCTTTAGCGCGCCTGAGTATGGACCTGGTTGGGTGTCGAGCATCGCTCTTCCGCCTACCTGTAATTCGCTGCCTGCAGTTCAAACATTTCCGAATACCGGCCGCCATGGCTCATCAATTCGGTGTGGCTCCCTTCTTCGACGATGCCGCCGTTGGCCAGCACCAGAATCTTGTCCGCCATCCTTACTGTGGAGAACCGGTGTGAAATAAGGAGCGCCATCTTGCCCGAGGTCAGCTCGGCGAATCGCGAAAAAACTTCGTGCTCCGCGCGCGCGTCCAGGGAAGCTGTGGGTTCGTCCAGGATCAAGAGTTGGGCATCACGGAGATAGGCCCTTGCCAGAGCGATCTTCTGCCATTCCCCGCCGGATAGATCGAGTCCTCGTTCGAAACGCCGCCCGAGGATCTGCGCGTATCCCTCCGGCAGTGAGTTGATGAGTTCATGGGCGCTGCTCTTCTTTGCCGCCGCGATGAGATTCGGCAAATTGCCCAGATCCTCAATCCGGCCCGCGGCAATGTTCTCGGCGGCGCTCATTTCGTAATGCACGAAGTCCTGGAAAATGACGCCGACCTCTTTCCACAAATCTTCGAGGTCGTACTCCTCCAGCGGGATTCCGTCCAGGAGAATCGTTCCGCCGGTGGGCTCGTACAGTCTGACCAGAAGCTTGACGATAGTCGTTTTTCCCTGCCCGTTTTCGCCAATCAGGGCCACGCGCTCGTCTGGCTCAATGCGAAAGTTCAGGTCCGTGAACACCGGCTGCGTGCGCCCGGGATATATAAACGAGACATTGCGGAACTCGAATCCCTGCTGTATCGGCCGCGGCGCCTTCAGGGCATTTGGACGCGTGCGAATTTGGGGCCCGATAGAGAAGAAACGGATCAAGTCTCCGAGGAAGAGCGCCTGGTCGGCCAAACCGGAGAACGTCGAAAAGATGGCTTGAATGTTGCTGCTCGTCCCGGCGATCGCCCCGGCTAAAAACGTCATGTCGCCCACGCTCAAGTGCCCGGTAACGGTTCGATAGATCACGAATGCATAGCAGCCGTAGTAGCAAGCCGTGCTCGTCAGTCCCAGGAGTGAGCCGGCTAGCAGTTTGCGCCGCGCGAGCGAAACGTCCTCCTGATGCACCTCTTTTGAGAACGTGTCATAACGAGAAGTGAAAAAAGGACCCAGTCCAAATAGCTTGGCTTCTTTGGCGGTCTCCTTGCTCGAAGCCAAAGTCCGCAAATAATCGAGCCGCCTGCGAACTGGTGTTTGCCGGAAGCGCAGCGCGTAGCCTTGGAAGGCATAGTGCGTCTCGCCAAGGAAGGCCGGAACGACACATCCGACCAGGATCAGTACCAGCCAAGGCGAGAACAGGAAAACACTGGCAGCCAGGCTGATCGCGACTACCGACTGCTGAAGCAATTGTCCCAGCGCCCGTATCATGCTGACGCGATCGATGGATTGGACCCGCGCACGCTCGAGTTGGTCGTAAAAAGCGGGATCCTCGTAGGACGCCAAGTCAAGCTCTGTGGCGTGCTTCATGATCCGCAGACTGCTGTACATGGTGAACCGGCCGGCGAGGACTTCATCGAGGTAGTCAACGCTCCGCGTCAGCACTACGGAGAGGCCGGCCAGAACGAAATCACCCACGACCAACAGCCAAAAATGTTTCGGGAGCCCGTTACTGTGGGCGACGTAGGCAACCACACCGTTGATAATGAGCCGGGTAATCAGGAGGGCGCCGAGCGGAAGGAGCGCCGTGATCAGGCGTAAAGCCAGGCCGAGAGCGACACACCGCGGCGCCGAATCCCAGAAGATCCGTATCACTGCGGGAACGTTCCGCAGCGCGTACATGCGCTCCTCCCAGCCGTGACGCATGCTATCGGGAAGCCGCACGTATCCCTTTACTTTGCTCAAAGGACCCATCTTGAATGAAACTGATTCACCGACTTGGCTGGCTGGGTGGCGTTTTCCTGGGCTTTATTTCCAGGATTCCTGATTTTCTCGCTCGACACCACTCGGGCTACGCAGGTCTAGCGAGGCTTCTTAGCGTTTGCTGAGCTGAGTCAGACCACTGACTGCGCCGGCCAGGAAGGCAAGGCAAATCAGCAGGAAGGCAACCCTCAAGCCCCCCGCATAGCGGAACCCGTTACTCACGCTCAGTTGTACATTGAGATAAGACAGCAGCGACACGATGAGCAGGAGGCCAGCCGTGAGCACTACCCATGTGTGATCGTGAGGCCGTCGTTTCCCGTGCATTTGCCCTCCGAGCACTTCGCAGAACTAGGAAGCCCTAACTATGGCAATTCGAATAGGTTGGGACAATCAGGAATAGCCCGTAAGGTCGTGGCCAGAACAATGTACGGCCCCTAGGGTGGCGTAAAGGGTAGGAATTTTAAGGAATTACAGGCCCTTGACCATAAAAGTCTCGCCGTTGGGAGTTCTTTTCTCTGACCCCGTCGGCAGCTTCGGCCTATCGAGGCGGGGACTCTCCTGATGCCGCCTGATCTGGTGAGAAGAGGCTTATTTGCTAGCCATGCGGCGGATCTCCTGGTCGGGGGCCAGGAGTTGCATGCGCTGCACACCGCCGAGCTGAATCCCTCGCCCGGCGAGTTCGATCTGCATACGCCTGCGCAGTTCGCGCGCCACATCGTCCTGACGCGTGGGAGCGGTTCGTACCTGCAGCCTTACCGTCGTGCCATTCGAGGCTAAAGACTCCACCCCAAGCACCCGCGGACCATCCAGCAGCATGGGCGACCACGATGGATCGGCGCGAAATTCGGCGGCCACAGCTTCCAGCGCGTTCAGCGCCTCGTCCAGCGGCTGGTCGGAGGCCACCACGGCATCGAGAAAAAGCTGGCCCCAATCCCGGCTTAGATTGGCCACTTTGGTGATTTCCCCGTTGGGAATTGTCACCAACGCGCCTTGAGGATCGCGTACCACGGTACGTCGCAGCGTCAGGTGTTCAACTCGTCCCACGACGTCGCCGATTCGCACAATGTCTCCAACCACGTATTGGTCCTCAAATATGGTCAAGAATCCGTTGATGAAATCCCGCACCACATGTTGCGCTCCAAAACCTACCGAAAGGCTCGCTAATCCCGCGGCGGCGGCGACTGGAGTGATATTGAAACCGAACTCCGGCAGGGCCGTGAGCGCCGCCACAATAATAATGACCGCGGTGCCGCCGCTATAAATGATTCCGGCCAGAGTTCGTGTCTGCCGCTCGCGCATTCTGGCCACACGCGTGGCGGATTCATTGCTCGCCGCTGTGATCAAGCGTCGCGTTAATATTCGCAGCAGGCGAATCAGGAAGAGGGCGATCAGCAGGATCGCCAGCAGGCGCGTGCCATGCCCCAGCGCAAACTCCGTCCACCGGAATACGTGATCTGTCATAACATTCTGACGCGAGCATGCACCACAGAAAGGGTCTCGCGCGCTAGAATAGAGGGCGCATTATACCATTGGGTTTTGGAGAGGCCAGCAAGCCGCGCAAGGCGCGGTACGGAGCCGTTACCCCGAGGATGCCCGGCGCCTTAACAGGTTAATAGCTGCAGTTGTCGCATCCGGAAAGGATGGCCATGTATCCGTCGCGTAGAACCTTCATCGGGACTTCGCTCTCGCTCGCCGCATCCGCTGCCGCTGTTTGGGCTGCGCAGCAGGGGCCGCCCCCTCAGGTTCCGCCGCCGTTTTCCCCGCCAGAACCTCCGGAAATCGCCCGCAGCCCAAAACGCGATCGTGCCATGCTCAAAGCGAATCGCGAGGCCATCACCAAAGACGTCACGCGAATGTCCGAGCTCGTTGACGCTTTGCAAAAACAGCTGAAGGAAAATGACAGTGCAGACATCTTATCTCTGGACGTGATTCGCAAATCCGAAGAGATCGAGAAACTAGCCAAACACGTACGAGACTTGGTCCGCGGCTGAAAGGACTCGCCCGCTTTTTCATCGGCGCCCTGAAAATCTCTCCGAAGCGCCCATCACGAATTGATGGCGCCGCAAAAAGCGGTTTACAATGGCCTGTCACGTCACGCGATTTCCGCGCGCCCGTAGCTCAATGGATAGAGCACTAGCCTCCGGAGCTAGGGGTTAGGAGTTCGAGTCTCCTCGGGCGCGCCATCTATTTTAGCCTTTACCTTCAACGCACTACGGAAGTAGCCTATCTCAGCTTAGAACTTACTCGAAAATCAACCTGGAACGTACGAAGTGTCGAAAGCGTTTGCTTATCCGGCGGCGTGGGTGGTTTAGGTTTTTTGCATTGGGATCGTGCTTCGATGAAAATGCCTCGAGCAACCTAGCAGGGATCAGTACGCTGGAGGGACCGAAAATGCGAAATCGCTTTTGGGTTTCAATGGTGGTTCTGTCGGCTGCCGCGCTAACAATTTCCATTGGCACATCCGCTCAGAAAAACTCTAAGCCGACTTGGCCTGAGGTGGATTGGCATAAACCGGCGATAACAGTACAGAATCGGAAACCAGCTCCACGGCGTAGTATCGCCGGGTCGTGGAGTACGGCCGGGGGACCGGACGCAGGAACTCAGGCAGGCGGCGTGCAGTTAAAGCCGAACAATGGGAAACCGGAGAATGCGCTGCCATACACGCCCCATGCACTGGAGGTGTACAAGACTCATAAGCCAACCGAGGGGATCGACGCGGTCCCGCCGAACGAACACAATGACCCGCGGAATTTCTGCGAGCCCCTAGGATTTCCGCGCTGGAATCATTACAGCCTCAGATTTACCCAAATCTTTCAGGACGAGGCGAAGATAGCGATGTTGTATCACTACGACAGCCGATGGCGCATCATTTGGATCGACGGTCGTCCCCTCCCCAAAGTGCTCGATGGCGGCGTGGAAATAGACGGCCAGTTCAGGGAACAGCGCTGGATGGGCTACTCCGTCGGCAAGTGGCTGGACGATTACACCCTCGAGGTCCAAACGGTAGGAACCATGCCTGAAGACCGGGTTTGGCTCGACAATACGGGCAGGCCCCTCAGTGATAAGCTTCACGTAACGGAGACTTTCCGGCGGTTGGACTATGACACCCTGGAATGGTCAGAGACGATTGATGATCCGATAATGTATAGTAAACCTTTTGACGCTTTGAAGATGGCATTTAGGCTGCAAGATCCCCATACCGAGGAAAACGAAAACATATGCTCGCCAAAAAACTACCAGCTCTATCTCGATGCTTTTGGCGACGACGCAAGCAAGAAGTGACAGTAGAGGAAGAGGGAACTTGTCTTTCACATTGTTAGGCTGCCCATAAAGGACCTATAAAGGAGAAGATGGGCTCGTAAAAACGGAGGATGCACTATGAGCAAGAGGCTTCTCACCGCGTTGACTGTGACCCTGGGGCTTTTGATTTCGGTTCCTCTCTTCGCACATCACGGCAGCGCTTCGTACGCAACCGATAAGCAAATTGTCTTAAAGGGGACCGTCACACGGTGGCTTTACGCCAGCCCCCATCTTTTGCTGATGCTTGACGTGAAAGATGACAACGGCGAAGTAACGCACTGGGTTTTGGAGTCGCAGTCTCCGACGGTCATGTACCCCGTTGGCTATCGTAAGGACTCCTTTAAACTCGGGGACGAAGTTACAGTCACTGCGAGCCAAGCCAGGAATGGCAAGCCAATCGGGCGCATCATCGAGGCCATAACTGCGGACGGCACGAAGCTGGGACGTCTGCCTGCCGCTGCCTCGCAAGATCAACCAGAAGTTTCTGTGCCCGCGCACCAATAAGCAGACCGGCGAGATCACGAACCTCTGAACTAACTCTGCATCCCGACAATGGCACGATGCCTCATATTCTCAGGCAGCGCCCCTCTGCTTGCGGTTCAACCAGCCGATAGCTAAAAATTGGGAATGTCTACCGGGGTCTGACTCGCCCCAAAAGTTCTAAAATCTTCCCCTAGGGCGCGCCACTCGCCTGAGCTTTGCCCAGAAAGTCCGCGACGACGATTGCGGCTTGTCAGGCATTGTCTTGCGGAGCAGGCCACGACAGAGTTACGCGCAAGGACGTTACTGAAAACGCTTCGAAAATCTCGACTTTGCGTCTCACCTAGCCCGCATTTCGGTAATCAATACCGGTTCGCAATGTTCTTAGCCTCATGGACGTACATTGCAAAATTCGTCCCAAACTTCACCGATTTTCGTCGGCTCACAGGTCCTGGCATACGTGTAAGTAATTGTTACTACAAGACTTCATACAACATTAAGCCACATTTGTATAAGTGGGCTTCAAAAGTGCCTCTCTTCGCCGTCGCCGCGTTCCTCAATCGTTACCAATTGTTACGTTGAGGTCCAGCACCTTCCCACCAGCTTCGATCTAACCCGCTGAAATGGCGGCACTTCCTGACTGGTAGCCGAATTGCCCCTTCTATGGCAGGGATGTTTCTTCACACAGGCCATGTCCTGATTCGTCTGGGACTGAATCTTGGCACTTCCGTTGGGACGCATCGGGTCCGATGCGTACGAGGACGTAACGTGGCACATAAACCGAATTCAAAAACGAAGTCACTGACGTCGAACGATCGGATTCGAAATCGGCAAAGCGGCTTCTCGATGCTCGAAGTCACTATGGTCATGGCGATATCCCTCATTATCTTGGCGATGTCTGTTATCAAGTTGCAGCCTTTATGGCAGCAGGTTCAGGCCAACTCGGCGCTGCAGCAAATAAAAGAGACCCTGCGCGAGGGCCGCGAATTGGCGATTTCACAGCGTCGCACCATCGTCGTGCAATTCTCCGGCGGGAACACCATTAAGTTCTTCCAGGTTACAGAGCCGGCAAACACAGTATCGACTACGGCATATCTGACTTTGCCGCTGCCAGGCTTGGCTCAATTCCTAACCTTCACGGGCGAAATCGACACGCCCGATGGATATGGAATTCCCGCCTCTGGAGGGATCGAGTTCGGCGGTAGCCCTGGGACCCCTACGGCCGGAGTGGAATTTCAGAGTGACGGCACCTTCACCGACGGCAATGGAAATCCGATCAACGGAACGATTTTCCTCGGCCTCCCGAATGTTCCTACTTCCGCGCGAGCGGTCACCATTTTGGGGAATACCGGAAGAATCAAACCGTATCACTACACGGGGAGCGCATGGAACCAATAACACAGAGGAGAACAGGAATGATTCCTCGCGCGCGTAGGCGGTGTCAGGGCGGTTTTACGCTGCTTGAAACCATGATTGCGACCTTTGTCTTGGTCGTCGGTCTTCTGGGGCTCGTGGCCACGCTGGCTCAGGGATTGGCCTGGATGAATGTCTCCCAATACGAATATATCGCGCAGCAAAAGGCTTCTGAGGCCATCGAGTCCATCTTCACGGCCCGCGACCAAGGACAAGCCACCTGGTCGACCATTTGCAACGTAGGCTCCACCGTGTGCAGCAACGGCATTTTCCTGGTCGGGCCGCAATTGCTATGCGATCCGGGAACGGATGGAATCTTAGGGACGGCGGACGACTACGTAAGCGGCGCTTGTCCCAGCGCGGCAACCACCGATTCGGTCCTTCTCCCAAACAGCACCGGCGTGTTTGGTACGTCGCCCACGCGCATGCCGCTGACTCAGTATAACTTTCTGCGAACGATCACGATCTCTTCTGTGACAGGCGTAGCGAATCTGCGCCAGATTCAGATAACCATAACTTATCGGGCAGGACGCTGGCCGCAACGGTCGTACACGCTGACAGCAGCGATCTCCAACTTTTCTTGAGGAAACGAGCGATGAAACGCCAATCCGGATTCACTCTCATCGAAACTCTCGTCGCCATGACCCTGATGCTCATCGTCGTGGCTGCTGTTATGGCCGCTCTGACGGATGCCACCCATGCGACCGAATTCGTCTCGTTGATGGCCGATACACAGGAAAACCTTCGCGCCGGAATGAACTACATGGCGCGAGATCTCCAGCAAGCTGGCAACGGCATACCGCAGAGCGGAATAACGATTCCGAATACCGGTGGAGCTTCCCCCACTTCGACGTGACGCGGCCACCAACGGGTTTTGGCAACTTCCCGAATTCGTGGACGGTGCTTCCGGCCATCACTGCGGGATATCAAGCCGGGGCTACCACGACCACTTCCGGTGTAGCTACAGACATGGTCACGGTCTTGTACGCGGATAACTCCCTCGTGGACTCCAACGGTAATTGGCTCAACAAATATCCCATCAAGGGCGCGTCCGGTACCGCCGGGTGCGCGGCCACGAACCCTAATCCTGACCCGCAAGGCACTATCACCACTTCAGGGAGCGGGTCCAGCGCCACCGTAACCATCACGTTCGATTCGACCTGCATCATCATCAACAACGGAAACACCGGCCTCCAACCCGGCGACCTGATCATGCTGCAAAACAACAACACCACCGGCAGCTTGTCCCAGACCTCCAGCGACGCCTCCGTCGATAACAGCACCGCCGGGGCCGTTTGTCTGATGACCATTTCCAGCGTGAATCAAGCCGCGAATTCGATCACCTTTTCCACCGGTGACGCCTTCGGGTTGAATACTTCCGGACAAACTCACGGCACGATCTCGAACATAGAGTCTCCGGCGGGATCGGGAACGTTTCCTGTGACTACCGCCACGCGGGTCTGGATGATCACTTATTACGTCGACAATTCCAACCCCTCCCGGCCTCAGCTCATGCGCCAGGTGAACTTGAAGCCTGCGACAGCCGTCGGCGACGAAGTGGAGCATCTGCAAGTCTTCTACGACATCCTGAACGCCGGATCGTCGCCGGTGACCGTGTCAGCGGAAGTAGAAAACCCGACGCTCGCGCAACTGCCTTACATCCGTGACGCCTACATCATTTTGTACGCCCGGTCTGACGACAAGTTCAGCCTCAGCAACAACTATGTGCGGAACAATCTGGAGACCGTCGTCAGCATCCGCGGCATGGATTTCTACAATGAGTTCAACTCGACCCAGACGAATTAAATCGTGAATCGGAGCTGGCGTCCTTGGCAACGGATTTGACTAGACAAAGGAGAAGTCCCGTGAAATATCGGCGCGAAAAAGGCATAGCATTGGTTACCTCGATCTTGATTCTCTTATTGCTCTCCACGATGATCGCTGGATTCGCGTGGATGGTGATGGGCGACCGCATGTTGGGTGGTAATTTTCAGGACCGCCAGTTGGCTTTCTACGGAGCTGAGGCGGGAATGGAGAGCCTCACGGCTGCGCTCGAGAATCTCTTCAACGCCAATTACGCGCCAACGGGAACGTCCATCAATGGCACCGGCGGCCTCACGAGCACCGCGCCCTCCAACTTGGTCCCCGGCGTGTCATACCTCAATCCCGACGGCTCAAACGGTTATGTCATCAAGTTCCCGACGGACTCGAGTGGAAATCCAAAAGCCAGCTCCAGCAACATCCCGAACGGCACCTATGCGGGTTTGCAGGCATTGATGACCCCATACACGATCCAGGTCACGGCGCGCACGCCATTCGGATCCGAAGTCCGCCTGACCCGCGACGTCCAAACCGTGGCCATTCCCGTTTTCCAGTTTGGCGTCTTTTCGGTAAATGACCTCGACTACTTCGCCGAGCCTCCTTTCAACTTCGGCGGACGCGTGCACTCCAATGGCAATCTTTGGCTCGCGGAACTTACCGGAAACACCCTCACCATGGGCGGCGCGGTCACGGCCGGAGGCGAGATCATTACCTCCAACCTCGAGAATGGATACGGCACGGGTTCAGTTTTTAACGGACCGATTAACATCACTACCGGCGGTTCCGGATACGCCAATCTGCTCTCACAGACGCCTTCACAAAGCGTGAGCGGCACCAGCAACTATGTCGGCAACGTCAGCGCCTACACCAGCACCTTCGCCACCATGGCCTCCAGCGTTTATGGGAAGAGCAACCTGGCAGTGAAGGAGACCGGCTCAAAGATATTTAACGTCAGCATTGCCACGCCCCAGATCGGCGGCCAGGAAATCGACATGATTCGCCGTCCCGTCGCGGGAGAAAACACGAGCAATCTGCCTAAGCTTCAGCCGAGCGTTATTGGAGCCAGGTGGGCCTGCGAATTTTGCTGTCCGACTACGGCTCCACACGGAACTTGCGCCGGCAGCGATATCAGCAGCTCCAGTGCCACGGCTCTTCCCGGTCTTTCGACCAATCTCACGGCCAGTTCGACCACGCCCCAGACCCCCGTGGACTTGGCCACACTGGCTTGGGATTCGAGCGATTTGACAGGTAATGCCAATAACGGTTCCAACGCGCCACCCTATATCGGTGGGCCGACATGGATGACTGGCCAAACTACGAACCCGATCGGCCTTTACGTCTGGCCTTTACCGGTTTCCGCGGCGCTCGCCACAGCCACCAACGCGCCCAGCAATGGATACTGGATCAAGCAGTATTACCCCATCATCGCCGGCTGCCTCAAGGTTGAGTACCAGAATTCGAGCGGCACGTGGACGGATGTCACAGATAAGATTCTCGATCTGGGCTTTACCGGCGAGAATATCCATCCGTTGGGCGGTTCAGTACGTTGCGCCTCCTACGGTTGTGGCTTTTCCGGCGACGCCATACGCAGGTAGCGCCTCAAGGCCCTGTGATCAAGACTGGGATCACTCCGGTCGCCTGCACCAATCTGAGCACCAATGCTGTGATCCGATTGGCGCGTGTGCGCGATAATCCATCGTCGGGCGTCACCGGCTTCAATGCCAGTACCGCGAACCCCTGTGGCACCACGCCCACCACGAACGGCAACCATCCATGGCACGGACTTTTGGCCGAATGTGCTGTTTGACAGCCGCGAAGGCGAGCTCGTCGATTTGGGCGGCACGACCGCGGACTCCCGCGCTAAGCGGCGCGATGTACTACGTCGAATTGGACGTCAAAAATTTGGCTGCGTGCCTGACGGCCACTGCCGCTCCATTCAGCACCTACTGCTCTTGGGCCAGCAGCATCACCAACTCGAACGGAGAGGGATATTCAGTCTACTTCTCCGATCGTCGCAGCGAACAGCCCGATCCAAATCCCCCCGCGTCAGTGGGAACCACCACGGCGTTGACTGGCGGATACGGTTTCGACGATATCGTCAACGCCAGCAACACCAATGGCTGTCCCGCGAGCCTTACCGCGCCGACGCTGGATACGGGCGAAGATCTGGAAGGCGACTACGTCAATGGTGTCGATCCCAGCCCTCTGACGTTTCCCCGGCATTACGGCAATTGGACGACCTCGTCGACTTCGAATTACTGGCCCTACTGGCAGGGAGGAACACCTTCAACTTACTGGAACCTTACGCTCGGATCGGGCCTGAGCAACATTCTGACCACCAATCCGAACTGCAGCAGTTTGACAGCTCCCTGGCCCTTTTCCGTTCCGAAGAATAGCGTCCAGGAATTGCGCATGAATCCGCCGATCTTTTTCCGCCGCGCGCTCAAGATCGTCAACGGCTCCAGCATCAGCATCGGCACTGCCGGCAGCCTGCAACGGGGTCAACTGCGGTCTCACCATCGCCTCCGAAAACCCGGTCTACGTGCAGGGCGACTTCAACAACAATCCGAATACCGACGCAACCTTCGCAACCCCGAGTACTGATACACACGTGGGTACCTCGATCGTTGCCGACGCTATCACGGGCCTTTCAGACAACTGGAACGACGTAAATTCGTTTATGTTTCCATATAACTGGACGGGCCGGCAGGCCGTGGCCACCACTTTCAGATTTGCCTTTATGGGCGGCGAGGGCGTGCCATTCCAGGCGCCGAGTCGGGGAACCGATGTCGCCGAAGGCACCGATGGCGGTGTGCACAATCTGTTGCGCTACGTCGAGAATTGGAGCACGTCTGTTCCCTCGTATTATCTTGGCTCTATGGTCAGCACCTATTACGACCATCAGGCCGTAGCCATCTGGAAGTGCTGCAACGGCTCGGTCTATAACCCGCCGCAACGTAACTACACGTTCGATCAGGACTTCCAGACGCCGGCGAAACTGCCGCCACTCACGCCGATGTTGCGCGATATCAATACCATCGGCTACACACAACTCATGCTGCCGACACAGTAAACGTGTCGCATTCTGCGGCGCCAGGCTCACTTCGCCCTCCCCGATGGCCAGCCTGGCGCCACAGACGCTTGTCCTCGGAGTCAATTGCGCCAACTACGGAATTGTTTGGGAGGAATGCTGATTGCCTGTTGGGCAGCGGCTTTTCTCTGCGGGTGCGCCCAGGAAAAGATACCCGATCTTCGCGCCGCTGAAGTGCCCGTGCATGCTTTGATTCATCACTCCTTCGATCCCACGGTTGAGTTTCCAGAAACATTTCCATTGCAGATCGCGGTCTATTGGTCAAAGCCTGACGACATCCTGGGCCTCATTCATGCCTTACACGAGATGGGCCTCCCATTTTTCGTAACTCGCGATTTGGATCGAGCGCTCCAGCATCGGCTCGTAATTATCTATCCGAGCGCGGATGCCCAGACGTTTACCGAAACCCAGGATCGTGAACTCACCATGCACGTCGAAGCCGGCGGAAGCCTCTTCGCTGTCAATATTTTTGCAGGCGCGCTCCAGGAGCTCTTCGGTTTTCGGGGATTCCAACCCTCTCGCAGGCGCTATCGCCTCGATTTTGCTTCGGGCAGCGACCCGGTTCTTCGTTATCTGAATCGTCCTGAAGAGCTACAGATTCGGCTGGGAGACGCCAAGTACGGCGATATTTTCTGGACCAACGGCTATACCCCGGCGAGCACAGCGAAAGTACTCGGACGTTTTGAAGACGGCACCGCGGCTCTGCTGCAGAATAGAGTGGGAAAGGGCAGCACCTATCTTTGCGGCCTCAGCTTTCACGATGTCGTATTGCGTAATCAGGTCGACCGCGACTTTGACGCCGAACGCCACTACGTCAACGCTTTTGAGCCCGGCGGAGACGTGTGGCTGCTTCTGCTGCGCGCCTGGTACGAATCCGCCGAGCCCGGCGCTATCCGGATGAGCACGATTCCGGACGGGCAGAGCTCCGTATTGCTGCTATCCCACGACGTGGATTGGGAGAATTCCTTCGCACCCGGCCTCGAGTTCGCCCGCATGGAAATGAAGCACCACGCGTCCAGCACTTTCTTCATTCAAACCAAGTACGTGAGCGACTACAATAGCAGCGCGTTCTTTTTCGGCTCGGATCTCGCAATCCTTCGCGCGCTCTTTGCCCAAGGATTCTCCATCGGCAGTCATTCGATCATTCACTCCAGGGGCTTTAACCATTTCAACCTGGGCGCCGGAACGGAGACTTTTGCCACCTATCGGCCGCACGGCACTGGCTTCGAAACAGCTTCAGGCGCGACGGTGTTCGGCGAGGTCCTGGTCAGCAAGCAATTGCTGGATGGAGAGCTGACCGGCCATCAGACGACGTTTTTCCGCGCCGGACACTTGCGTGTTCCTCCGAGCCTTCCCGAAGCCCTTCAGCGCTCCGGTTATGAGTTTGACTCCTCATTTACGGCCGATGATGTGCTTTCGAATTTTCCTTACGCGCTTCCGCTGGACCTGGGATTTGCTGAGGATAGCGGGCTTTATGAATTTCCCGTCACCTTCGAAGATGAGGCATTGCCTCCTTTGCCCCAGCGCGTCGATGCAGCTCTCGACGTAATTCGCGCCAATGCAGAGAACGGCGCAATCAGCGTCATCTTGATTCACAGTAACGAGTCAAAGACCAAACTGCCCGCTGAAGAGATGCTCCTGAATGGACTACCTGCGGAAGTGACTGCCACTGATATGCTGACCTTCGCACGCTTCTGGCGTGCCCGCGATCGCCTTCTCTGGACCGTCGAAGCAGCCGGAAACTCCGACGACCCTGTCGTGAATTTCAAAATTGATGAGCCCGTCAGCGGGCTCACGGTTGAATTTCAGCATCCCATCTCGCGTGTGGATGGAAACGCCACTCTGCTGGCAGACCGCCACAGAATCGTGCTCCCCGCCCTTAAGGCAGGCGATGACCTGTCTATACGAATTCACTATTCCCGTTGAACCCTCACGGGCATCTCAAATTCTTACATAGTCGATACGGAACCTGCCGGTAGGCCCTTCACATCACAGAGGACAAAAAAAAGGAAGCAGCTTTGGTACTACCGCCGCTGCTTCCCGGGGTGTGTTCTATGAGTGACCGAAGTTTACCATAACCCAACGTCAAGTGTATAGGTGAGAGACCGTATATCCGCCGGAAAGGCAGCTTAAGCCGCGTGTTATACTCCCTCACGCCTGCGTCCACGAGTTAACTCATTCTCCTCGCCGGAAATACGACGACGGCGGCCACTGGAGGCGACATGTCGAAGATCTCCCGACGTCAATTTACAGCGCGTTTAGCCCTGACAGGCGGAATGGCCTTGATCAGCCGGGGCATTCGAGCAGCCGATTTCAAGCTGCGGCAGTTCCATAATCAGCCCGCGGACAGCCCCTTGCATAAACGCCTGACCGAAATGTGGTCGGCCGTAAAGACGGAAACCGGCGGACGCGTCGACGTCGCAACATTCGCGGATAATAATCAGCTTCCCGGAAGCGATCCGGAAGCATTGAAAATGCTCGTGGATGGCGAATTGGACTTCTTCACCTTGAATGGAGGTTTGATTGGCACAGTCGTCCCGGCGGTAAATGTGCAGGGAATACCCTTCGCCTTTCACAATGAGGCCCAGGTCTATCGCGCCATCGACGGCGATCTGGGCGAGTATCTCGCCAAGGAAATGGCCGCCAAAGGAATTTATGCCGTTCCGCGAGCCTGTTTCGAAAATGGCTTCCGCCAAATAACCTGCTCGGTCCGGCCGATCCGCACGGCAGAAGACCTCCACGGCATCAAGATGCGTACGCCCGACGCGCCCATCTATGTCGAATGCTGGCGCGCCTTGGGAGCCACTCCGGTCGCCTTCAATTTCAACAAGATTTATGAGGTGCTCAAGAACGGGCCAAGCCGATGCCCAGGATAATCCACTGAATGTTGCTGAACTGCTGAAACTCTACGAAGTGCAGAAATACATCAGCCTGACTAATCACATATGGTCCGGCTTCAATCTGATCGCCAATCTGAAAATGTGGCAGGGTTTCCCTGCCGATGTGCGGCGAATCATCGAGCGCAACGCCGAAAAGTATGTGAAGCTGCAGCGGGAAGATACAGACAAAATGAATCATGAGCTCCCTCCGAGGCTTACGCAACGTGGGATGATGATCAATCAGCCGGACGCCGCCAGCTTCCGGGCGCGGCTCGGCGATTATTACGCACACTGGAAAGAGACCATTGGCACGAAAGCCTGGGCCCTGCTCGAATCTCATGTCGGCAAGCTTGGGCAATCCGTGAAAAGCTGAGACCTGGATTTTTTACTCCGACAGCGAAATCGCAGCGATCTTTTGGGCGAAACAGGTTCGAACTATGTTTCGAACTATGTTTCGCGTGAAACGCACCGCTGCGCCCACTTTGTAGCCGCCGTCAAGCCGGCCCGCCCGAGTTTTCTGGGTGGCGCCCTTCTCAACCACTGGACGCCATGTGTCGAGGGATTCCCGTTTTGGGCAACTGCCTGAGCATTCGCCGCCTGGCCTCGCGGCGGGGATGCGACAATTTTATGAACGGCAAAGCTAGCAAATCGCAGCGCGAACCGCGCGTTTCGGGGAGAATCCGGTGGTCAGCACAAGACAACAACTGGTGCGCAGCCTGCTCACGCTATTGGTGCTGCTGACCATCGGCGTGCTGGGCTTCAGCCGCCAATTTTATACCGAGGCTCTCGACGATGCCTTTTTTAGCCTGGCTCTTGCCAGCGTAGCAATCCTCCACCAAAGAGTTCGGCCAAGTTGGCTGGATGCCGCTTGGATGGCTGCGGGAACGATCGCCCTGGGAATCATCGACTTTCGCTTCCTCCACTACCCCCACAAGGTCATGGCATGGTTTTCGTTCTTGGGATTGAGCAGCTTCGCCATTATGGCTGTGCGAAGCATTTGGTCCCACGACCGTCGTAAATTGCTCTACGCCTGGATTTTAGCGGTGGCATTCCTGATGTCCGACTATTTCGCTTCCAACATGCTGGAGTGGACGGCAAAAGCCCACCCAAAAACTCTCGATCTTTATCTTCTATCTTTCGACGGCAGCCTGCGTACTCAACTCGCCTTTGGTGCCGGCCAGCTGTACGCGCGATTTCCGGCGCTCCATATAGCGGCGCTCATGGCCTACATAGGCTTGGCTATTCCGATCACCACGATCTTTGCGGGACGCCTGGTACGTTTTAAGGAAGGCGCATTTCCCGCGATGCTGGCTTTCCTTATCGCCGGGCCTGTCGGAATTCTCTTCTACAACATTTTCCCGGCAGGTGGTCCGGGCAATCTCTTCGGTCAGGCTTTCCCGTTTCATCCCTTTCCGATTGCCGACCTGCCGCGGGTGATTTTGGAGCCCGTGGCGATTCATGGTGAGCGCAATGCCATGCCCTCTCTCCATTTGGCATGGACGCTGTTGGCCTGGTGGTATTCCAGAGGCTTGAGCCGCCTGGAACGGATCGTTGCCTTCGCCTTTCTCGCCTTGACCGCGTTCGCAACTCTGGGAACAGGCGAGCATTGGTTCGTTGATCTGGTGGTGGCGTTCCCATTTGCATTGCTGATCCACTCACTTTGCGCCTATCAACTCTCCTGGAAGGATTCGCGTCGCCTGCTCGCGATCTTCCTCGGATTGGCCGTCACTTTGTCCTGGCTAGCAACACTTCGTTATGGCGCAAAACTCTTTTGGACCTCACCGATCGTTCCATGGGGCCTTACGGCAATGACGATCGCCCTCGCTTATATTTGTCAGGCAAAATTGGATCGTGCCGCCCATGCCCCGGAAAATGCCGCATCGCCCGCGAGCCGCGCGCCTGAGCTCGATCTCGAGCCCGCCAAAGTAGCCGTTGACTGAAAGCGTCCCCTCGGCTTGAATGATTCTGGCTTTTAGACTCTCCGAGGAGTCCTCCTCTGCAAACCGACGGACAAACCTCCATTCCCACGCGCCAGGGCCATTGGCCGGCCTGGCTCAATCGAAACGTCCTTGGCATGGGCCTCACAAGTTTCTTGGGAGATACGGGCTATGAAATGGCCACCGCTTTGCTCCCTGGCTTTTTTGCCGTGCTGGGATTGCCGGCTGCGGCGCTGGGAACAATCGAGGGCGTTGCGGATGCTACTTCCAGTTTTGTGAAACTCGGCTCCGGCTGGTTGTCGGATCGCCTGGGCCATCGCAAGACGATAGCGGTAGCCGGATACTTCTTAAGTGGCACGGCAAAGGCATTATTCGCCTTCGCTTATAACTGGCCCTTGATCCTGGTCGGCAGAGTCATCGCGTGGTTCGGCCGCGGCATTCGCGGTCCATTGCGAGACGCCATGCTGGCGGAATCGGTTCCAGCGGAAATGCGAGGAAAGGCGTTTGGCTTTCACCGCGCTGGAGATACCATAGGCGCGATCCTCGGTCCTCTAATCGGCGTCGCCTTATTGTCTTACTTCGGCCCGCATTCGAGCGACGCGTCTCGTCCCTTTCGAATCGCCTTTCTCCTGACTTTGATCCCAGGAATTGCAGCCACGCTGGCGTTCGCCATCCTGGTTCATGAGACTCGAAGGCCCGGATCGCGAACGAGCCTGCGGGCTTCTTTGGGAAGCCTTCCGCGCTCCTTCTTTCGCTTCCAAATTGCCGTGGGGATCTTTGGCGCCGGCGATTATTCCCACACCTTGATGATTCTTGCGGCGGCTCAGCTTTTGGCGCCGCGATATGGCGTTAGTCACGCTGCGCAAGTGGCGGGTTTGTTCTACGTCCTTCATAACGCCTTCTACGCCCTCGCCGCATACCCGGTCGGCGCTCTATCAGACCGCTGGGGCCGCCGCGGGTTGCTCACTTCTGGCTACGCACTCGGAGCGATAGTTGCGCTCGGGTTCGCAGGAGCTTTTTGGTGGAAAAATGCGGAAATACTCTTCATCGCGCTCCTCTTCGTCCTCGGCGGCACCTTCATTGCGATCCAGGATTCCTTGGAAGGCGCCATGACGGCGGATCTCGTTCCTGAAACCAGCCAGCGCGGTGTGGCCTATGGTGTGACGGGAGCTGTGAATGGAATCGGTGATCTCATCTCCAGTACGGTCGTAGGCGTGGTTTGGAGTCTTTACTCGCCTGTGGCTGCGTTTATCTTCGCCGCCGTGATGATGGCCCTCGGCGCAATCGCCATTCGCCGGATCCGCTAGTCAGACGATTCCATTCAGAATTTGATCCAAAATCATGAGATCCACATGCTTGCGGATCAATCGCGGCCAGTGAATCTGAGATCTGGTCGAGGGAGTTGGTTTCCCTGAGGTCGAGTGGTGCCCATCCGCGACGTTTGCGAAGTGAGTTCAGGAAATCACGCCGGAACACTGCCGTGTCGAAAACTCCATGTAGGTAGGTACCCCAGACCAGGCCGTCCTCGGACTTTGCCCCGTCAAGTCGTTCGGTCGCTTGTCCCATCTCCTCGATAATTTGGAAAACCGGAAGCGCGGCGCTTGGCCCATTTGTCTGCCCCGTATGAATCTCATAGCCGGCGAGTTCGTGTCGGCTTTCGATATTGAGAGCGCGGACCTGAACGGTTTTCTTCTCGCGCTCGAAATACGTTCTTATCTGAAGAAGGCCAAGGCCCTCCGCTCTTGCCACCGCGGACTCGACGCCTTGTGGGTCCAGTAGTTCCGTGCCCAACATTTGGTAACCGCCGCATATCCCCACGATGGGAATGCGAGCTTGGTGACATCGTTTGATGTATCGATCAAATCCGAAAGATCGTATATAGCCGAGATCTGAAATTGTGCTTTTTGTGCCCGGCAATATCAGAGCGTCGGGAAGCGAATCGGAATCCGGAACGCGCGTGAGGAATCGCAGGGATACGTCCGGCTCTTTTTCCAGGCTATCGAAATCGGTCGAGTTTGAAATGTGTGGATAATGAAGCACCTGAATTGTGAGTTTGTCTCTCTCGCCGGCGCGTGGCGATTTACATTTCCATTCCGGAATAGAATCTTCTTCGGCCACCTGGAGATCGTCGATAAAAGGGAGGACTCCCAGGACCTTCTTTCCCGTTTTGGCTTCGAGAAACTCTAAGCCTTCTTTCAAAAGAGAAATATCTCCGCGAAATTTATTGATCAAAAGTGCTTTGACGAAAGAACGTTCTTCGGGAATCAGCAATTCGAGAGTCCCCACTAACGACGCGAAAACTCCGCCTAAGTTGATGTCTCCGACCAGCACGACGGGCGCCGCCGCCATTTTGGCTACTGCCATATTCGCGATATCGAAGCCGCGCAGATTGATTTCCGCGGGGCTGCCGGCGCCCTCGATCACCAGGATGTCGTACCTGCTCGAGAGTTTCCCCAGCGAATCTCGTATGACACCCAGTAGTTGGGGCTGAAATGCATGATATTCACGGGTTGTCATGACGCTCACGGATTTTCCCAGCACGATCACCTGAGCGCCCATTTCGCCTGAAGGCTTTAGCAGAATCGGGTTCATCTCCACGGTCGGTTCCGTGCCGCAGACCTGCGCTTGAAAGGCTTGCGCCCGGCCGATCTCGCCGCCAGAGACGGTCACGAAGGAGTTATTGGACATATTTTGAGATTTGAAGGGAGCGACACGAAAGCCTTCCTGCCGGAAATAACTGCACAACGCCGCCACAATCACGCTCTTGCCAACGTTCGATCCGGTCCCCTGCACCATGATCTTTTTCGCGATCATGATGGAGATCGCAGGCGAGCTGGCTTGGCGTGCGATGTCGTTCATTCGGATTCGCTCACCACTTCCAGCTCTCCCTGCCGATCCGGAACTTGATCCCGGCCCGAAATGTCAGAGGCAGTGAAGGGAAACCGAATGCGGCCGTGTAGTGTTCGTTTAGAAGATTTTCGATACTGGCAAAAAGCGTTACAGCAGGGCTGATGGCGTATCTTCCGCTCAGGTCAATTTTCTGGTAACCGGCGTTCACATCTTGATTCGGCAAGAGCAGCGATGTGCCAAAGAGAGCATCGCTGAGAAACGTGCTGTCGTCCTGCCGGGTTACGAAGTAGCCGCTCAGATCGGCGCCAAAACGGCGGCGCTGGTAATCCACATATAAGCTTCCGGAATGCGGGGCAATGCCAAAGGGGCGATTGCCCACCAAAGGCTGACTCCAATCCAATAGGAATTCCGGGAAAGGCCGGATTGAAGAAAGGAGTGCTCGAAAACGATTGAGTGACTACCGCATCCACATATGTGTAATTCCCGCCGATACGCCATCCGTGCCCTGGATCAACTTCGAGCTGCACTTCAGCTCCAAGCGCCCGGTACGACGAAGAATTGACCGTCGCTCCGCCCGGCCCGCTGGCCGCCACGGCGTTCACCACATCTTGCGGAAAGCCTAGAAGCGGAAGAGCGCTGCTGGGTAAGAACTCGGTCAAATCATAAAACTGATTACGAAAGAAGCTGATCCCCACGCGAGCACGGCGGTTCCACAATGCTTGCGTGGCCCCGAAATCGAGGGTCTTGCTGCGCGCCGGCCCTATTGGTGATATGCCGAACTGCGAGATTAGGGCCGATCCTTGCGGCAATTGGGACAGGACCGAAAACAGCGAGGAACCCGCCTCGAATATGCTGGGCTCCTTGATTCCCTTGCCAAAATTGAAGGTTAATTTCGTATCGCCGAAGAATTTCCCGGCCGACGCCTGTCGAAGGTAATAAGCCAAAGAGACGCGCGGTGTGGCCGCAACGCCAAAGACGGCATTATCGTCCACCCCCACGCCTGCCGTGGCGTAAAAGCGATGAGAAAGATTTCCATGTCCTTCGGCGAAGACGCTGACGTTGTTTCGATTCGCCGGCGATATTGTTCCGTCCGAATTCGTGTTGCCGTTTTCATTCTCGTATCGAAAACCAAGAATGGCCGAGAGATTCGGAAGGAAATCGTAGTCTGACTGCCCGTAGAGCGATCGTCGTGTTGTGCTGGAATTAGAGGTCTGCGGGTAAGTTCCGCCAAAATCTAGAATCGCCTGGCCGGTGACGCTATATCCGTTTGCTCCGCGGATGGTGACTGTATTGCCAAGAAAATTTCCCTCAAAGGGCTCACCGCTGGGCGACGGTGTGACGAACTGAAAATTGAGCTGCGTCGAAGCGAGCCGCAGGAGATTATGCCAGTGCTCGGCCGTCTGGTTCTGTAGCGTGACTCCCCAATACGTATCTTGCTCCTTCTGCGATGAGCTGTCCGGCACGCCATAGAAGTCCAGCGCATTGGGATCGCCTAAATCCACTGTGGTGTGGCGAAGCGTAAACCGCACGTCGGTCGATCCGTTTACCGCCCAGCCGAAATTTCCCGCGTACGTCCCGTTATGGAAGGCGTCGTTAGGCAGGCCGTTTTGCGTGTCAAATCGAGAGAACTCGGAAAAATAATCGAATTGATGAAAAGCTCCCGAGAGCGAAACGTCATTTTGGTATGTTCCGAAGTTACCTCCATCGACTGCGTATGTGATTTCGGGCGTCGCACTCGTCCCGTGCGGCGTGGTGATATTGATGACGCCTGCCAATGCGTCCGTGCCATACAGCACGCTATTGCCGCCTCGAAAAACCTCGACGTTTTCCACTCCTGCTGTCGATAGATTGCCGAATTCGATCGATCCTCCAATGTCATTCATGGGAATGCCGTCCAGCAGCACTTTGTTGAAGTCGTTACCCGCGACAGTTCCTCCGAGGATGGAAACGGAAGTTGTGCCGCCCCGCCGGCCGCTCTGCAACACCTGGACTCCGGGCACGGTGCGCAGGGCTTCAAGTACGTCCGGTTTATTTAAATCTTCCAGTTGACTGTGGTCGATCACCGAAACAGAGGCGCCCACTTGGGAGTCCGGCATTTCCGAGCCCGTGGCTGAAACCACGATTTTCTGGGAAATGGATCCGATTTGCAGCAAAACGTCCACATTTACCGTTTCGCCGGATCGCACGAAGATGGCAGGGCTGTCTTGCTTCTCGAAACCCGAAGCCTCCACGTGCACGGCGTAGCGGCCGGCGCCGGGTACGGCAAACTCGTATACACCTTCCTGATTCGTGTTCGTCGCACTCACTTTTTTGGCATCTTGCATGAGAGCAACTTCGGCATTCGGCACAGCCGCGCCGAGCGGGTCGAGGACCCTGCCGTGCAACTTTCCTTGGGAATTCGCCAGTGCGGAACTGCACAATACGAAACTGCACAAAACTAAAGGGACCAACCACCACACAAAACGTCGACGACCAACCTCCCCAACAGAGTGCATAGCGTCCTCCTTCGCCCTCGGAAGAGCGGACCAAGAATGGCTGAAGAGATCGGTCTCCTGACTCGCGACGCACAGCACTTGGCCTGCACCTTCCCACCCGGATGGGCAGTGGCTTTTCGCAGACCCTAGCAGTCGCTTACAGTTGCGGGGCAGTGGCGGAATTTCACCGCGCTTCCCGGTCATCCCTTCAGCGAGTTGTGAATCTACTTCTCCTCTCTTGCTAAAATTCAATTCCCTTCTGAGCGGAAATACCTTGCTCAAAAGGGTGTTTGATCTGCCGCATCTCGGTTACGAGATCGGCAATCTCCAGGATTTCCGGCTTGGCATCGCGTCCGGTCAAGATTACGTGAAGCATGGCCGGCTTATTTTTCAGAAACTCGACGATATCCGTAACCGGCAAAAAGCCGTAACTCAGCGCGTAATTGATTTCGTCCAGAACCACGACGTCATAATTTCCGGAGAGTATCTTCTCCTGAGCTGCGCGCCAGGCGTCGCGCACCATGGCTTTGTCAACTTCCACATCCTTGCTTTCCCACGTAAAGCCCTTTCCCATCGGCTGGATCTCGAATGTTTCGAGCCTGGGAGCACTGCGCAGCTCGCCATATTTCCATTTTCCTTTGAAGAATTGGAGCATGATGACCCGCATGCCGTAGCCACAGGCGCGCAGCGCCACTCCTAAGGCCGCCGTGGTTTTGCCCTTTCCGTCGCCGGTGTGAACGATGATCAACCCCTTTTTCTTCGTTTTGGCCGCGCCTGCGCGTGTGATCGTCGCTTTCATGCTTTATTCTCGGGCCGTTTTGAAGGTATGCGATCGAACTCACTGGCGGCTGCTATCAAAGCTTCTGCGCATTTGGCGCTTTGTATATTTTTTACAAACCGCTCAGCCAGACCGGGGCTGGATAGAAAATGCAAGTGAATGTAGCTTGCAAGAACGTTATCCCTCCGAAAGCCCTCCGGCTCCTCGCGTCCCGTCAATGAATTCCGCGTTCGGTAGACGTGTTCGATTGGCTCCGCATGGATGATTCTCGAACAATGAAAGCTGTGGCCCCGCGCCTTTTTGCCCACCGGCCCCAGCAAGCAATCCGAGGTGAGCGAAACCTCGGCGTACCCAAAATTGACGAGCCTCTCGGTCATTTGCACACGCAACGGCAAGACGCCGGCCATCGGAAACGAAATTCCGTCTTTTGTAATGATTTCGTTAGCCAGGTACATCAAGCCGCCGCACTCCGCATAGATCGGTAACCCCTCTTGCGCCGTTCGCTTGATCGACGCGAGCATCCGGATATTCTCAGACAGTTGATTTGCAAACAGCTCGGGATAACCTCCGCCGAAGTAAAGAGCGTCGAGCGCGTCGGGGAGCTTTGGATCATCCAGAGGACTGAACTCTACGATTTCCGCACCGGCGTCTCGCAAAGCATCCAAATTATCCTCATAGTAAAAACAGAAGGCCTTGTCGCGTGCCACCCCTATGCGTATCGAATGGGCAACCGCCGCAGGCCGGGCATCTTCAGTCAGAGCCTGCTTGGGTAATGCGGGCACGGTTGCGCATTCCAGAAGCTTGTCCAGGTCGATGCTCTCTTCCGCCAATTCGCCCAGCTGCGAAAGCATCGACTCTGATACCAGGCCTTCTCCGGCCGTAAAGAGTCCTAGATAGCGTTCGGGAATGCGGATTCGCTCGTCACTCATCAGATAGCCGAGGGGCAGGGCACTCGTATTGCCTGTCAGGGCATCCTTCAACAGATTGTAGTGAGCCGGTCCTCCTACCCTGTTGAAGATCACGCCGGCAAGTTTCACGGCTGGATCGAAAGTCTCGAATCCGCGTACCAGGGCTGCCGCGCTGCGAGCCATCGAAGATGCATCGACAACCAGGACCACCGGCAAGCCCAGCCATTTGGCGATTTCGGCGGTGCTGCCTGCTTCGGATTTGCCATCCGCTCCATCGAAGAGTCCCATCACGCCTTCGACGATGCACACTGCGGCTCCTGCGGCGCTCCGGCGAAAAATCTGGCGGTTCGCGTCGGCGGAAAGCATCCAGCCATCGAGGTTTCGCGATGTGCGGCCGCAAACTCGCGAATGATGCCCGCCGTCAATGAAATCCGGACCGCATTTGAAAGGCTGCACGGCGAGTCCGCGCTTTCGTAGTGCGGCCATCAGCGAAAGCGCGACAGTAGTCTTCCCTGCTCCGCTGGCAGGTCCGGCAATAACAAAACCTTTGCTCAGCCCAGGCACTTAAGCTCCAGGAGAGAATGCCCTCTCGAAAACGGTCGGCTGCATCGATCGTGCCTCCGTCCAATCAAGGTTGAACGGCGCAGGTCATTGGCCATTCTTTTGTCCCCAATGATCGAAGAAGATCAAGTCATCTAACGGAGTTCTCGGGAGCCACCCGGCAATCTCCAATTCCGGCCGCGGAAGAAACTCGCGCACATAGCCCAAACACAGATAAGCGACCGGAATCACATGCTCGGGGATATGCAGCAGCCGCTTGAGTTCAGCCGGTTCGAAGATACTCACCCATCCGACGCCGATGCCTTCGCTACGAGCGGCCAGCCATAAATTCTGAACGGCGCAACACGTGCTGTAGACATCGGTTTCACGAATCGTGTTCCGCCCCAGGACGTGCGGTCCATTCCGTTTGGGATCGCACGTAACACAGAGATTGACAGGCGCGTCCAGGATGCCTTCCAGCTTGAGCTTCGAATACAGTTCGCGTTTTTTCCCTTCGAACACTTTCGCGGCGGCTGCATTGGCCTGCTCGAATACCTGTTTGACCTGCTTCTTCACTTCCGGGCTGCGAACCACGATGAAAGACCATGGCTGCATGAATCCTACCGAGCCGGCATGATGCGCGGAATCCAGCAGCTTCCGCAGAAGCCGATTGGAGATAGGATCAGGCAGAAAGTCGCGAATATCCCGGCGCTTGTATATGGCTTTATAGAGTCCCCGCTTCTCCGACCGCGAAAACTCGCTCAGCGCAGACTGTTTCCGTTTGGGCAGCGCGGTCATGACAGAGCGGCCCCTAGCAAGTAAACGGCGATCTCCGTGATCTGGGTGGTAGCGCCCAGACAGTCTCCCGTGACTCCGCCAATCCGGCGCCAGTAGTAGAAGCCGCTGATTGCCGCCACCATGAACGCCACTAGCGATGCAGGCACGGCCACGGATCTCAGCGCGATCGCCACAATCGCCAGCGTCAAAAGCGTTCCCGCGGCAAAGGATGTCGCCGTGATTTTGTGCGCGATCAATTGGCCTTGGCCGGCTTCATTGTCGCGGGCGGACGGCAGAAAAAATGCCAACGGCAATGCCGTCCAGCGCCCTAGTACTTGGCCCGCAATTAAAAAGCCCACGAACTTGCCGGCCGGAAGATTCGCCAGGAAGACGAAGCGCGCCAGCAATCCCAGCGTGATGGCGATGGCTCCAAAATTACCGATGCGGCTGTCGCGCATGATGGCCAGAACCCGATCCTTCTCCCGCCCGCCGCCGAAGCCGTCTGCCGCATCGCCGAGGGCGTCCTCGTGGAGTCCGCCCGTTACCATCACCAGATAGACGAGGATCAGCACCACGGCCACATCACGGCTCACATGCGGCGAAAGCAGCAAATACAACGCGGCGCCACCCGCGCCGACCAGCAGCCCGATCGCCGGAAAAAAAACAGCGGACTTCGCCAGCGCATCCGGCGAATATTGAATTCCGCGAGACACTGGCAATCTCGTCATGAATTGCACGGCGACCAGAAACGAGTTTGCTGCGCTTCTCATCCGACGGCCTCACTGACGCCTGCGGACGAAAAAGTCGCCATTTCGTTCAGCAGCTTCGTGGCGCTTTCAATCAAGGCCATGCAGAGCGCGGCGCCAGTTCCTTCGCCGAGCCGCATGTTCAGGTCGAGCAGTGGTGTTTGACCAATAAATTTCAGGAGTGCTTCATGTCCTGGTTCGCTCGAACGATGTGCCGCAAACAAGAAAGGCTTTACGCGCGGCTGAAGCGCGCAGGCTACGGCTGCCGCGGCCGTGGAGATAAACCCATCGACCACAATCGGAATTCGCCGCGCCGCGCCATTTAGGATCAAACCCGTCAGTCCCGCAATTTCCAATCCCCCGAGTTTCTGCAGCACTTCCAGTGCATCCGACGGATCGGGATGATTAACGGCTATCGCCCGTTCGATGATTCGAACCTTATGATCAAGTCCGGCATCGTCCAGGCCTGTTCCCCGCCCTGTCACTTCTGCGGCCGCACGGCCCGTCAGTACCGCCGTGATCGCGCTGGCGGCCGTGGTATTTCCGATTCCCATCTCGCCCGTCCCGATGAGCGCGTACCCCTGCTCTGCAGCGCCATTGGCCAGTTCGATCCCCACTTGGACCGCGGCATACATTTCGGCTGCGCTCATTGCCGGGCCCGCGGCCATGTTCTTCGTGCCCGGGGCGATTTTCATCCTCATTAAACCTGGCAACGTGCTGGTATCGCCATCCACGCCAATGTCGACGATTGTCACTTGAATCCCAAAGTGGCGGCACAGAACATTGATCGCCGCTCCACCCGACAGAAAATTGAGGACCATCTGCCGAGTCACGGCCTTCGGATAAGCGCTCACGCCCTCCGCGGTGACGCCATGGTCCGCCGCCAGAGTAAAAATCGCTTTCTTGGAACAGTCGGGCCGCGGATCCTCGCGTATGGCTACGATCCTTGCCGCGATTTCTTCCAATCGTCCAAGGCTGCCCAGAGGCTTGGTCAGGTTGTTTAGCCGCTGGACGGCTCGCTCGTACCATTCCTGCCGCAGCGACGGAACCGAGGCGATCACCTCGTGCACAACCAATTCGGCTTGTCTCTCTTTGCCGATTGTCGGGGCTGTCATTTGAACGTCTCTTTTGTACGGAAATGACTCTTGCGAACGCCATTCGCCGGCGCCGTCAATTCGTCCGGCTCGCAGCGTGCAATGTTCGCGTCCCCGTTCGGTTGATTCCTGATGGAATCTTTGATTGTCACTGGCACGCCCGCCACCATTAGAACAACCTTGTCGGCGATCTGCGCGACCCTTTGATTCATCTGGCCTAAAAAATCCCGATAAACTCGCCCGCTTCGGTACTCCGGAACAATTCCACTTCCGACCTCATTCGATACCGCCACCACGCAAGCTTTACACTCCCGAATTGCGTCGCACACCGCATCGATATGCTTTTTCGGATCGCCCTTCGATTTCTTGCCCGCTCCCATAACGTTGTCCACATAGACGGTCAGGCAATCGATGAGCACCACGTCCGCCTGTTGCGATTCACAACGAATTGCCTTATCGAGATCCACAGGCGCTTCGATTGTCTTCCATGAAATGGGCCGCTCACGACGGTGCCGGGCGATTTTCTTTCGCATCTCAGCATCGATCCGGCGCGCCGTGGCGATAAACGTTACGCGTTCAAAAGGGAATGCCAGTTCCTGAGCGTAATGGCTCTTCCCGCTCTGCGCTCCCCCGAGCACAAGCGTTATGTTTTTCTTATGCCTCTCCGTTTCCGGCGACACACGCGCTCCAGTTCCGGAGGGAGAAATACGACGGTGCTTTAGGCCAACTCGAATTGCGTTGGTGCAGAGACATCGCCGATCGGCTCTCCCTTAGAAGCCGATTCGATAGCTGTAGGCGGTTGGTCGGTCTCCTGACTCGCGCATCCTCGAGTCGAGCTGCCTTCCCGGATTTCCCAGTGGCCTATTTCGCTCGAACTCTCCGCGCTCACAGTGGCGGGGCCGTGCCGGATTTTCACCGGCTTCCCAAATCCACCAACCGTCGTCGGTTATAAGGCAGGGCGAACTCTCAAGTCAAGGATCATCGCCGCCACATAGCTAAGCATCATTCCGAATGCCACGCCAATTTATGGATTTCGCCCGGCATAGCCCGTATATTGGGTCGCGCTGGCAGAGATATCGCACGCTCGTTGCGGGGTGCAGTGGTCCTGAGCGTTGGGACAATCGAACTGTTGCTTCTTGTTGCTGCCATCGTCGCCATCGCAGCGAGACGTTTTCATATCCCTTACGGCGTCGGCCTCGTCCTCGCCGGGATTGCTTTATCGCTCTGGCCCCATTTTCCCCAAATACAGCTTTCCCGAGAATTAATCTTCATCGTTCTTTTGCCGCCCCTCATTTTCGAGGCCGCTCTTTATATCGATTGGCGAGAATTGCGTAACGACTTCGCTGTGATTCTGGCGCTCGCCACTGCCGGAGTGCTTCTATCGGCGTGTGTCACGGGATTGGGGCTGCGCTATATCGCCGGATGGGAATGGCCGAGCGCTCTGCTATTCAGCGTGCTCATCGCGGCAACCGACCCGGTGTCTGTAATTGCCACGTTCAAGGAGGCCAAGAAAAAGGGCCGTCTGCGCTTTCTGATCGAAGCCGAGAGTCTCTTTAATGATGGAACGGCCGCGGTGGCATTCACGGTTTGTGTCGCCCTTGTTTTGGGTCAGAACGTCACGCCGCTCGAAGCCGGCGCAGTGCTGATCGAAACAATAGCCGGCGGAATTCTTTGCGGCGCGGGCGTCGCTTCAGCAGCGTTGTTGCTCGCGGGGAGAACGGACGATCATCTGGTGGAAATCACACTGACAACCGTCGGCGCTTACGGTTCGTTTCTTCTCGCCGAGCATTTTGGATTTTCCGGTGTGCTTGCAACCCTGACCGCGGGGCTGATCATCGGGAATGTCGGGACCCGCACCATTTCCGAAAAAGGAAAAGTCGCGGTTCAATCCTTCTGGGAGTATGCGGCGTTCGTCGCAAATTCTCTGGTTTTCTTGCTTCTGGGCATCACTAGCACCAAGGAGAATTTTTTTCACGTTTGGCGGGCCGCGTTCGCAGCTATCGTCCTCGTGCTGGCAGGCCGGGCGGCGGCAATCTATCTGACGCTCCTGCCGTTTTCACGTTCGTCCGCGCGGGTAAGCGCTCGGCATCAGCACGTGCTGTTCTGGGGCGGGTTGCGCGGCGCTCTGGCCCTGGCGCTCGCTCTCGGATTACCCGCTGCGGTCCCGCGGCGGGACGAAATCATCACCATCAGTTTCGCGGTCGTCGCCTTTTCCGTCTTCGTTCAGGGACTGACGGTGATCCCGCTGCTGCGGCGTCTCGGTGAGTAGGGTTGTCGGCCGCGCATGCCGGCCTAGGCTCAACGAGCCCATTGGTGGTTCGTCGGGCCTGGAGATTTGAACTCCAGCCTCCTGTGTCCATGGATAGTTTTGGGGGCACCTTCGAAGCGGACCTGCCTCGCGTAATCAAGCACGCGCAGGGCTTGCGGCAAGTTCTCGAGAAACGATCGGCGCGACGCGAGTTCCCAGAATTTCGATAGCCCTCAACATCTTCTGATGCGGAAGTGTGGACACACCCATTTGGAAAGTGATCCGGGAGATGCCGCCGAGGGCATCGTTCACATACAATATTTTCTCCGCAACTGTTTCGGCGTCACCGATCAGCAGCGCGCCTGTGGGTCCGCGCTGCGCGTCGAAGTGCGCCCGGGTGGTTGGGGACCAGCCTCGCTCCTTGCCGATCTCGTTAAATGTGTGCGCGTATCCTGGATAAAAATCGTCCGCCGCTTGTTTGGTGGTGTCTCCCAGGAAGCCGATGGAATGAAGACCCACGATGAGTTTGTCGGGAGCGTGACCCGCGCGGCGGCCGGCCTCACGATAGAGATCAACGAGAGGGCGGAATCGTTTGGGTTCGCCACCGATGATCGCCACCATAAGCGGAAGCCCCAGCATACCGGCGCGAACGAATGACTCGGGCGTGCCGCCGACACCCACCCAGATCGGCAGCGGATCTTGCACCGGACGAGGGTATACGGCCTGTCCGGTGAGCGGTGCGCGGTGCTTGCCAGACCAGTAAACGTGCGTCTTCTCGCGAATCTTGAGCAGCAAATCCAGCTTTTCTGAGAAAAGCGAATCGTAATCCTCCAGACGCAGCCCGAAGAGCGGATAGGACTCAATGAATGAGCCGCGGCCGGCGACAATCTCGGCACGGCCATGCGAAATCAGGTCCAGAGTGGCAAACTCCTGGAACACGCGAACCGGATCGGCTGCGCTCAGCACGGTGACTGCGCTTGTCAGGCGAATCTTTTTCGTGCGCGCGGCGGCCGCAGCCAGGATCACAACTGGTGCGGAATCAAGGAATTCAGCCCGGTGATGTTCGCCAATACCAAAAACGTCCAGATCGACTTGATCGCCGAGCTCTATCTCTTCCAGCAGATTCTGCATACGTTGGACAGGAAGAAGTGTAACGCCCGTGGTCGGGTCTGAAATGGCTGCTGCGAAGCTATCCACGCCGATCTGCATCTTTGCGACTCCCCATATGCCTGACGGATTCGATGACGATTCTTGCGTTTGGTCGCAAACCCCGCTCATTCCGCCTTTCGGGTCGGCGTTCCCTATATAATCAGGCCATGTCATCCGCAGGGCATAGCTCCAAACAGGCTCAGCTGGGTGATCGCTGAAGCGCGCGCCATCGCTTCCGTTCCGGATGAACTCACCTCCGTGGAGCCGCCCCTCTACTCTGCGCGGGCATTACCACCTACAACGCTCTTCGCAATGCCGGCTTGCGCGGCGGAGATCTGGTCGCTGTGCAGGGCATTGGTGGCCTGGGGCACCTTGGGATTCAGTTTGCGCGGCACATGGGATTCCGCACCGTCGCCATCGGCCGCGGGCGCGAAAAGGAAAAGCTTGCCAAAGATTTGGGCGCCCACGTCTACATCGATACTGCCACCGAGAATGCTGCGGCGGTGCTGCAGCGTATGGGCGGGGCCAGGGCGATTCTCGCAACAGGCACCAGCGGTGACGCGATGGCGCCGCTTGTCTCGGGTCTTTCAGCCCGCGGGAAGCTCATCATAGTCGGCGTACCGCAGGACCCTATCCAATTGAATGCGTTCCCGCTCGTCTTCGGAGGTCGCTCCATCTACGGAAGCCTCACCGGCACGGCGATTGATAGCGAAGATACCCTTGCCTTCAGCGTCCTCGAGAATATCCGCCCGATGATCGAGACAGCTCCTCTCGAACAGGCCGCCGATGCATATGCCCGCATGATGCAAGGCAAAGCGCGATTCCGCATGGTGCTGGTTACAAAGGAGGGCGTCGCTCAAAGTGCGCAGCCTGCGGCATGAGAGCGGAAATCTGCGCCGCGAAGTCCAGAGTCCGAGGTTTGGTCGGGGCGTGGGGATTTGAACTCCAGACCGTGCGAGCCGAGGGCATGAATATCCCGCCCCTTGCAGATAGTGCCGTGCCCAACGCAGAAAGGGCCGCTGAGACCCTTGCTCTCTAGACGAAAAGTAGATATGCAGAAAGCTGCGCTTCGATGCCCCCGTCGGACCGCGAGGAGTTTATGCCCAAAGCCGGGTACGAGGTTTTTGAAGCTCTCGATCCTTTCTTCGCAGTCGTCATGGAAGGCTTACGCGGACTCGTGGATGGCGATCATTATTTCGATACGATTGCCGAAGACGCATTCTTCGAGTTCCGCTATCAATTCCCCGGTTGGCCTCTGACAATTCGAGGTCGAGCCAATCTGCTCGCTAGTTTCTCCGGATATGGTAAGACGATCAAGCTTCACTCCGGCGACGCACTTGTTGTGCACCGCTCTCAGGATGGTCGTGTCGTGATCCTCGAGTACGAAGTGCACGGCAGGATTCTTTCAAGCGGCGCCCCCTATGACAACAGGTTCATCTCGGTCGTCACAATCGAGAACAGAAAGATCGTGTATTGGAGAGATTACATGGATTCCTTGGCAGCCTGGACGGCGTTGAATAGTCCCTACCGACCCTGAAATCCCGTCAGGTGCGGTGAACTTCGAAGGTGGCTGGCAGGATGTCCCGGTCTGCCACTAGGGTCCCTACAAAAGCACTACAGTCTCCGCGAGCGGAGGAGCCCTCAGAGGTGCCAACGGTCAGGGGCGACGAGGATCGGCCCAAGCATCGCGGTGTCTGTCGCGATTATTGCCACTGTTCTAAACCGAACAGTATTGTTTCGGTCTCGATGTCATTATGATTGTATGCGTAGGAAGAAAGCCGAAGAAAAATCTGGCAAAGCGACACTCCTCGCCGTCAAGAAGGAAATGGCGAGGCCGCGCATGGCCAAATCCGCGCGTGAAAGAGAAAAATGAACTCTAGGCGCTGCGCCAATCGTTCGGGTAACACCTCTAATCTTGCGTGATGTTGAGATACGACGATGCCAGACGAAGAGTGGATCAAGACCCTTCAAGACGGAAGAAAAGTAAAATTCATCTACCAGGAACTGCCGGAAGACAGCGCGTTTATTACCGCGCAGCTTGCAGGTAATGAGGTCGTCTATTCGGTTGTATTGACCAAAGCAAGAAACCCGCTCAGTCGTGAAGACGTTGAAAGTCATTTCGAGGGCGAGCTTCGGAAGAAGTAATCGCTCTCAATTGGGATCTGATCCACGCCGCAGCCGATTCAAGCCAGCGCACAGTACGTCGAGGTTGGAACCAAGCGTTCGAGAGGAACCAAAAGACGCAAGCCGCCTACGGTTTAGTCTTGTCGGCGACCTTATCGGCGCCCTCTGCTGTTTTACTCGCCGACTTGCTCACGACTTTCTTCGTACCGCTTTTTATCTTATGGCCCGTTTTCTTGGTGGCCTCTTTCGTGGAGTGCCCCGCGTCCTTCACGTCTTGCGTGACGCTCTTGTCCTGGGCAAAAGTGATTGTGGGCCAAACGGCCGGCATAAATGAAAGCGCCACAAACAGGACGCCTTCCACAACACGTGGCAACTTTTTCATAACCTTCCCCTTTCCCCGCTCCTCGGGAGCAGGGCATGCGACTGCAATCAAACACAATTTCTGGGATTGCGTGAATCGTTTACAGGCGCAATCCGCCGACCAGGTACAAGACCACCAGGATGAGCACCACCGTCCCAACTAGCCCTAGGCCCCCGCGTGTCCCCCATCTGGAATACCCGTAATAGCCGCCGCCACCGCCGAACAACAGCACCACAAGAATAATCAGCAGTAACATGTGAATCTCCTTTTCAACTTCTAGAACACTTCCATCTCTTCGCTCGCAGGACCAAACAAACAACCTGTCAGGCTTCGCCGCCCGTTTCCTTCTCTTCATCAGCCTGTACGTATTCTTCGGGGTTCGTCGCTTGGATTTCCCCGCAAACTTTGCCTATTTCATTTCGCTCGCTGGTCAAAAACGAAGTGGCGCAGCCCTGCTTTTCAAGCTCCGCCGGAACCGAAGAAGGCGTCGTTTTAGGTTCTTTCTTGTCCATGGACATACCTCATGCTCCCATTAGTGGTGGTGGAATACTGTTCGATTTAGAACACCTGCTCTAGGTCATTCCAATGGCGATGACAACCTCGAAACGACAGGCCCCAGCTACCATGGAACCCGCTGGGGCTTGTCGCTTCTAAGATCACCTTGCTACGGACGGATTGGCAAAGGTGTGTCCAGTGATAAGCTCCCGACCTCAGTGCCGATCGCTTGGCCTGAAACCACCAACTCCACGCGACGATTCTGTTGGCGTCCTTCCACAGTGTCATTGGACGCCACGGGTTGCATTTTGCCAAATCCCTGCGACGTCATGGACGCCGTCGGAATACTTTGGCTTGCGAGGTAATCGCGCACGGAACCGGCTCGGTCCTCGGAAAGCTGCTGGTTCAGTTCATCGCTACCTACGCTGTCGGTGTGGCCTTCGATGGCCAGTCTAAGGTCGGGGTAAGCCAGAACGATTCCGGATATCTTGGCGAGCTTTTCGCGCGCCGCCGGACGAAGCGTGGACTTACCGGTGTCGAACAATACGTCGGACAGGCTCACGATGAGACCGCGGGCGGTATCGCGAGTGGTGAAAATGACGTTGAATTGTTGCAGCAATTCGGCGCGCAGCGCTTCGCGGCCCCGCACCGCTTGATTGCGTTGCTCATCCGAGTCCGCGGCCGCGAGCCGGTTTCGCTCCGATTCTGCCTCCGCGTTTCTTTGGCCTTGCTGAGCTTCCACGGTGGCTTGATTCGCGTCAGCGGTGGCCGCGCGATTCCGATCCGAATCCGCCTCGGCGTTCTGTTGTTGTCGCTGGGCCTCGGCTGTGGCTTGATCGGCCCTTGCGCTGCGACGGTTGGCCGCGCCGGTGGCTGCTTCCGCATTTGCTAGTTTTGTGGCATCCGAGTTCTTGTCGGCATTCCGGCGGCTTGCATCGATGCGCTTCACGGCGATTTCTCGTGAGTCATCCGCCGTCTGCACCACTTCGCGCGATGCGGAAATGAGCACTTTTTTGTCGACGTGCTTTGCCGTTCCCAGTTCATCGGCCCGCTTCATCTGGCTCTCGGCCTTTTGGTAACTCGGGGCCGCGTAGATCTCTGCTCCGGCGGACTTGGCGATACGCACGGCATTGCGCGCTTCGAAAAATTCCAGCGGCAGTTTGGAATTCAGCACCACCGGGTCAAAGTGATAGCCGGTGGGGATGTAGCCGCCCCGATCGATGAGTTCATACTTCGCATCCACCGCTTCGCTGGTTCCCACGGTGTCGGGCCGGATCAGATTTTCCGCGATCACCACGTTGCTGGGGCGGTGCACCGCATAGTAAGGTTCCGCGGTCACGATCAGCGCAAACGACTGCAGGTCTGTCGTGACGTCCAGCTTGCTGCGATGGTTATCGCCCACCAGTACTTCGCCCACGTTTACGGAGCGGCCTTCTGGGGAAATCGCCCACATGACGTAGGTGAGATACTCCGTGCCAAAGGAAGTAGGTTTATCGAGTCCCTCGAATTCAACTTCGATTTCCATGGCGCCGCGCTTGCTCTCTACCTTCGCTTCACCGGACGCTCCCGGCATCAGATTGGTGCCTTGGAAATCTATCTTTGTGGAGCCGCTGCGGTGCGCGTATTTCACGGCACGCGCGGTGCGGCTCACGACGTTCACGCCATATGTCGGCATTTCGCTGTACTCTGAGGTTTGGGCCTGAGCTAGCGTAGACGCGCCCAAACACACGATTGCCAAAAGCAGTGCGCTTTTCACGTTTAAGGCTCCTTTATAAGTGTGAAGGGGTACGCGCAGTATCAGGCTTTACGAATACAAATTCTGTGTCTTTTGGCACATTTTACGAAAATGCAGCGCGCTCCTCCCGCTCTCCGGGATCGGAACCGGGACCAAAACGGGAATCTCCGTATGTATCTAACCATGCTGCCGTTGATCTGCTTGCGTCGGGGACCGTTAGCAGTATTGCTCGGTCATACCACCGTGCAGATGACCAGCCGGTACGTTCACCCGACTGACGCCCACAAGGCCGCGGCGGCGAAAGCCTTAATGTCAGTTAATGCGTTAATCTGGCGCTTACCCAAAACTTCGTTGAAGTTGAGGGCTGCCCGGACGCGGGATGATCCGACGGGAGTTTAGAGAGCGCTTCGTGCGTGGCCGAGTTGCCGTTTTTTAACAAACCGAAAAGTGCTGGTACCCCTGCGTCCGTTATCGTAGTCGGCCAAACAACCTTCTTGCGTCGGCTACAGTGTTTCATGTAGCCTCAAGCGATTTTCAGTGAAGTGTTTCACGGAGGGAATAATGCGTCTGGCGTCTACTCTCACTGCAGAGCTCTCTTTTGCCATTACCCTGCTGCTGGTCCTCGCATTTTCCTCTAATGCGCGTGCGCAGAGTAGCCAAAGCGGGGTGCAAAACGCCTCGCAGGCTGCTTGCAGTACGGCGGCGGGCGCGGCGACAGCGCAGAACGGTTCGACAAGCCAGAGCAACTCAAGCGTTTCGACCGACGCGAAGAATGTGGAGAATGCGGCAAAGAGCCTCGGCTCAATCTTCAAGAAGAAGTCGCCGCCGGCGAATTCAGCGGCAGCAGCGCCTTGTCCTCCCGCTGCCCCATCCACACCTGCGCCGGGGAGCCCAAATGCAAATGCGCCGAATACAGCTGCAGCGCCTGCGCAGCCGAACCCAGCTCAGCCGGACACGGCGCCTGCCGTAGCTGCCTCGCCCAGCCCTGCTCCGCAGCCTCCGGCTTCAGGTTCAGCCTTGGGCGACGTCCAACTTCCTCCGGCGCCTCCCGGCGGGCTGGATCCCTCCAAGCTGCCCGACATTGTTGGCATCCATATTGGAACGCCGACGGAAAAGGTAATTGCACAACTCAATTCTCTCTATCCACGTGTCCGCAACGAGCGCGGCACCCAAATGTTTGGACCGGGAGGTTATGGAGTGGGAGCTGATGTTGCCGCACCAGGCCTAGGCTTCCTCAAATATGCGCCCACGAATGACCCGCCCTACGTTGCGTCAGCCATGTATAGCAGGCCGTTTTCAGACCCATGCCCCAGCAGCCCAACTGGTTGCCAATCCAACGACGAGATTCGAGCCATTTTCAGCGGCCCTCCGGTGAAGGTGTTGGTCCGATTGGAACGGGTAACTGCGTACGGTTCGGGTCAGCCGACGACTACGGCCAATCTCAAAGCAGCGCTCGCCCAGAAATATGGACCGAGCTTTACGGAAGATCCCCCGTTAACACTAAATTGGGCCTTCGACGAACAAGGCAAGGCTTTACCGGCGCCGCCCAAACCGGTGTCTTGCCGGGGCATAATTTCCCAGCAAGGCACCCTCATCCCGCTGACAAGCTATCTGGGAATTTCGCCCACGACTGCGCCGCAAATACAACAGCAGCAACTCACCACTCTCATGCGCGGCAGGTGCTCCTACATTTTCGTGCAGGCCCGAATCAACGGCCAACCTAACGGGCCTGCGAACGAGCTGACGGTGATCATCCAGGAGCTTCCCGAGGATGTCCGGGATGCCTTTGCCGCAGAGGCTTACATGCAGCAGGCTGCGAAGGCACAGTCGAATCAGCAATTGAACAATGCACAGCAGCAGGCCGCGCCAAAATTTTAGGCACGTACTGCGGCGAATTCATTCGCGAAGGGGCAGATCATGACAGCTCGCCATATTGCGACCGCTCCAAGGTACGCCATCACCACTTTGATTGCGCTGGTTCTCGTAGCGTCGGGATTTGCCGACCTCCGCGCGTTAGCGCAAACCCCTACTACGGGAATTCCGGCGGCCCCTGCAGGCGGAATCAACGCCTCGAAACTGCCGGATGTCGAAGGCCTCCACCTCGGCATGACCGTCGATCAGGCCATTGCCGTCATGAAGCCCCTGTTCCCGGTCAACTACCAAACTCTGTACAGTCACTATGACAAAGGTCCGACATGGGTCTCCAGCTTGAGGGGCACGTCAACGGATAACAGCGACTATCTCGAAGTGTACTTCAGCATGCCGCCCAACCCGCAGCAGGTTGTCTCCATCCACCGGACACTGAACCTGCCAGCGGGCAAGCAGCCTACGATGGACGCCACCGTCGCTTCGCTGCGCCAGAAATACGGCAAGGAGCTGGCGTCAACCAAAAGTGGCGTCGGCGTCATGGCCTGGGCCTACGACGAGCAAGGACAGCCGGCTAACCCGCAGGGCCCGTCGAACTGGAATCCGGGAGATTGCGCCGGCCAGAGTTATGGGGTTACGGGTGGAGAGCCGCCGCCTGGCCAGGGTCTGGAGGTCGACTATGTACTGGGGCCGGTGCCGCTTGCGCAACAGTTGCCGGCGTTGACGGGAAATCTTTGCAGCCGCAATGTCTATGTTACCGCTCGGGTGGGGCAGGGGGCCGCCATCCAGGGCGTACCGGTCGTCCAAGGGATTTTCATGTATCTGGGCGAGGAACCGCTAATGCTTCGCAACGCCGTCGCCGGCCAGCAATACCTCGACGGCTTGGCGGCCGCGAAGCAACAGCAGCAGCAGAAAAATTCCCAGCAGCAAAAGGCTCCCGCTCTCTGAGGACGATTAGAGATGAGATTTGGTCGGGGCGTGGAGATTTGAACTCCAGACCTCCTGCGCCCAAGGCAGGCGCGCTACCAGGCTGCGCTACGCCCCGACGTGAAGTGCCACACTGATTCTAAGTCACCTTCCGACAATGCTGCTACTTCGAATCCAATTTTCACCCTGAACCTAACTCGGCGCGAGGCAAGCTATCGTTGAGAATCCTTCCAATCGGCGAACTCGGATGGTTTCTTAGCGAGGCGATCTTTCGTAACGGGACGACTCTAAGCCCAGAATCGCGTCAACGCGTTGACAGGGTAAGAGCCGCAGGCAGTGACCCTGAGCCACTACAGCCGAAATTTGAAGCCGAACTTCTGCTTTTTTCCGTGATTCCGCAGCGCGACTCTGCTTCTCGCTACTTCACCGAAACGTTCATTTGCGCATTGCTCCAGCAGCACTGAAAACCGCGGCCCCCTTCGCCTGACCAATCGTTGGCAACGACATGCAGGACGTACTCTCCAGGTTCGTCGAAACTGGCGCTGGTAGTGGCCTTGCCCGTGAAAACGGTCCCCTCCGGCCCTTTGAAATCCACCTTCTCGACCGGCGGCCTGTCGCTTGAAAAAGTGACGGCACCCGGTCCTCGAAATTTGCTCCACGACACCGCCACCGGCGGCGTTTTGGGAGGCGTTGCTCCTGGAGCCACGTTCGCGTCGTCAGCTACCCACACGGTCAGTGTGACTGGATTCGGCAATTGTGCGGAAACAGATGCGCTCTGCCCGCGCGGACCCTGCACGAATGGCCCTTCTTCGGAAAATGCGATAAACGGCGGAGTATTGTTGCTCGCGTCTTTAAGCGGAGAAACCAGCCACAATGGGTCGAGGCGCGCGGGTATCTGCGTCATTTTCCCGTTGGCGACGATCGTCCACGTGAGCTTGTTCGTGCCGAAATCTTTGGGAACGGTCACCGTAAACAAGCCCCATCGCCTGCGAGTGAGAAAGTGCGTGGGCTGCCCTTGATCGGGACCGCCCGGTTCTATGCGGTTATCGGGGCCAATGGGAATGTCGGGCTCTTGCTTGAAATTCTGGTTGAAATAGCCAAAAAGCATGCTGAAGCTTCCGTCCGGATTCGGGAACCATCCCTCGTACGCTGCGGTGATGCGCTCGCCTGAGTCGTGGGGAGGTCCCACGGGAATGGTCTGTTGCGCGAATAAGAATGCCGCGCTCATCGCGACGCCTAACGCGATTGCTAAGGCCACGCGCTGCATGTTCGATTATTGGTTCGCGATCAGCGGATTTCCCGCGGCGGCGCCTGCCGGAGCCGCGGGCTGCGGATGCTTGGCCAGCCAATCCTGGTAATCTTCATCGCTGATATAGGTCACGTTCACCCACGCGTGCGCCATTTCGTCCACGGTCCGATCGCCCCAGCCTACCCACTGCGTGGGATCCGGATTGTTGCGATTGGCCGCCGTATTATCGTGCCACGCGACCACGTGAACGATGGTGCCCTTGGGCAGCACCGGCGCTGCGTCGTCCGCATAGATATAGTTGGTCATCCAGTTGAAATTGAAATGGTCCACCGAGCTGAGCGTCCGCCTTGTGCCGTCCGGCAGGATCGCTTCGAGCGTCATGGACTTGCCTCGCAGGTGCATGTGCGGCTGGAAATTCTCCAGCCGTGCCGGGGCCCTGAGCGCGGTGTAGCCCTCGGTTTGCACGATCGAGTTCGGTGGAATATCCAGCGTCCCGAAGGCGGCCGTGCCCGGCGTCGCGGGAAATGCCGTCAGGAACGTCCGGTACTTGGGCACTTCGCCTTTCGGATATAGATAGATGGCTAACTCCACGTGATCGCGAATCTCCTCGCCCACGGCGTGATAGTGCATTTCCCACCAGACGCGCGCGCCCGGCAGCAGGAGCTTGCCGGTATTCGGGCGATAGATGTCGTAGTTCTTGTTCACTGCCCATTCCATCAGCAGTCCTTGAGTCTGAATACCGCTGTTGCTTCCGGGCTCCTCCTGCTGCAGGTAAGCGAGGGCATGATGAGTTATTTTTCTTCCCGCCGGCGTTCCCGGCCGGATCTCAACGGCTCTCACCCATCGCGGCTCGTCAATCGGAATCGCTGTCAGGGGCTTGAACCATACATCCTGCCCCCTCGCGGGCATCGTATACGGTTCCGATTCGATCACCAGATCGGGCGGGCCAAACTGTTTCGCGAGCTGCCAGCCGCCATCTTTAGGCCACTCTTTGGCCGGCGGCATGTCCTTGGAGTCTCCCAGAGGCGCGCCTGCATCCACCCAGTGCGCGATCGTCTGAATCTGCTCATCGCTCAGTGATATGTCGTTTTGAAATTCTTGGATCCCCACCGTCTTATCCAGGTGCCACGGTGGCATTTGCCGCGTGACCACCCGTTCCTCGATCGCTTTGGCCCAGGGCCGTACTTGTTCGTAGGTCACCAGAGACATCGGGGCCATGGACCCCTCGCGATGACAGGTCTGGCATTTCTCCTGAAGAATTGGGGCAACGTCCTTCGCAAAGGTTGGCGCTTTAGCGCTCGGTTCGCCTGCGATGGACAATGCGGGGATCAAGCCAAAAATGACGGCCAGCGCCAAATTTAGCCACGTCGCATAAGCGCGGAGTCGATGAATCATTGAACTGTCTCCTCTACCAGGCGCTCCAGGGTCAACGTGCGGTACGGCAGGCATTTTCGCTTCTTTGACTGTTGCCATCATCTTTGCACACATCCCTCCGCTTCAACAAGTCTCGCACCTGCCGGATAGTTGGGTTTGGCTTAAGCCCCGTCAGGGGCGACAGAATTTAGCCCAGGGCGAAACCGGGGTCCCCAGCGTGCGCGGCCTTTGCGCACGTTGGGGTGGTGGAAGCCCTGGGGAGCACATGCAACTGCTAGAAGCCCCGTAGGGGCGACACATACGTACAACGCCGCTCTGGGATAACAAACCCAAGACCATTGATGCTGCCCTGCGAAAATCGGCTTCCACCGGTCAACACCAACGCCCCATCGTGCTAATGCGCAATTTCCTCCAGCCGGCGTCGTGTCGTGCGCGGCCCTAAGCCGCCGATCAGCGCAAACACCATGAGCATGCTGCAGGCGATGAACGCGAAGACGCCGCCCGTACCGTAATTTCGGAGAAAAAGAGCAATCACGAAACTACTGAAAACGGTGCTCAGGCGGCTCCAGGAATAGACGAACCCCACGGCCCGCGCGCGTATTCGAGTCGGGTAAAGCTCGGACTGGTACGTGTGATAGGAAAACGACATCCAGTTACTGGCTAAGGTAATAAGCACTCCAAAAATGATGACTCCTGCCGCTGTCCTCTGCTGCGCAAACAATAGTCCGCAAATCGCGATCGAAAGTGCCGACCACGCAATCTGCCATTTGCGTTCGAATTTATCCGCGAACTTCATTCCCACAAGCGGCCCCAGGGGACTCGCAAGCGCCATCACAAACGTGTAGCGCAAGGATTGCGTAACGTTGACGCCTTGCGCCAGCAGCAGCGTCGGAACCCAACTCGCGAATCCGTAATAGCCGATGGGTTGCAGCACGTGAAAGACGATCAGCAATGCCGTCCGCGCACGGTAACTCTTGCTCCAGATTTCCCTCAACGATCCGCGCGCCGCATAAACTTCGCCTTCCACCAGCTTGGGTTCTGGCAGTGCCGCCCCCGTTTCCGAACGCACGCGCTGCTCCATCTCCTCCATGATCTGGTCCGCCTCTTCAATGCGGCCCTGTTGCTCGAGCCACCGCGGCGATTCGGGAATAGCTCGGCGAATGAACCAGATGAAAATTGCGCCCGAAGCGCCAATGATCACCACCCATCGCCACCCGTCGAGACCAAGTAAATGCCGAGGTACAAGCACAGCCGAGACAAGCGCCGCCACTGGCACAGCCGAAAAGCTCAGTATCTGATTGAACGCGAAAGCCTCGCCCCGCCTCTCTTTCGGCGCCAACTCCGAAACGTAAGCCCCGACCGTGATCATCTCGACGCCCAGCCCGATTCCCGCCAGAAATCGCCACAAGTTGATGGCGCCGGCCGTCGATTGCAAAGCCATCACGAACGTGCAGACCGAGTACCACAGTAGCGAGAAACTGAAGATGGCCCTGCGTCCAAAGCGGTCCGCGACCGGACTGAAAACAAGCGTCCCCACGAAGAGCCCCGCAAAAAGAGCGGCTACAAAACTTGCGAAGCCATCGATTCCCAGGAAACCGCGCGTCGTCGGTGTGAAAATGCCGCTGCTATAAAACGCGGGAGCGATGTAAGCGGAGAAAAAGAGGTCGTAGAATTCAAAACATGCGCCCAGCGACAGCAGAATGATCAATTTGCGGATATAGCGGGATTTCGGCAGGCGGTCCAAACGGGCTGCGACAGTGATGCGAGGGCTTACGGATTGAAAAGGCGCTCCCTCCTGCACGCCCTGCTGCGCGCCCCGCTGCAAACTTGTTTCTTCGCTTCGGTTGGAACGCATAGCGGCTCGCCAAACGCTATGCCGCGCCGATATCGAGCACCGGATACATCCGCAACCTAGATGGTCTTATCTTCCGAATAGCAGATTCTCTCCAGGTTGCATTCCATGCATCGGGGTTTGCGCGCCTGACAGACGCGTCGCCCATGCCAGATCAGTTGATGGGCGAAAATGATCCATTTATCCCGCGGAATAATCTTCATCAGATCCTGTTCGATTTTCTTCGGGTCCGTGTTCTGAGTCAGGTCCAGGCGTCTCGCCAACCGCTGCACGTGAGTATCCACCACGATCCCCGAGGCGATGCCGAAAGCCGTTCCCAGCACGACGTTGGCGGTCTTGCGCGCGACGCCCGGAAGCGTCAGCAATTGCTCCATCGTCCGCGGCACTTCGCCGGAAAATTCTTCCACCACCTTCTTGCTCGCGCCCTGAATCGATTTCGTTTTGGACCGGAAAAATCCGCACGGCCGAATTTCAGCCTCGAGATCCCGCGGGTTTGCGTAAGCAAAATCTTCCGGTTTTCGATATTTCTGAAAGAGCGTGCGAGTCACTTCATTCACCCGCACATCGGTGCATTGCGCGGAAAGGATCGTGGCGATCAGCAATTCGAAGGGATCTTCGTGCACCAGGGCGCAAGTGGCAGCCGGATAAGCTTCGTCGAGTTTCGCCAGGATTGCCCGCACGCGTCTCGGGTCTGTGCCCGCCGGTCTCCGCTTCGCGGAACGCCCATTTTTCGAAGCTGCACGCGTCGGTCTTTTTCGTATCGCAGCGCGGGGAGTCTTTGCTTTCTTCATGGCCGTATCTTCTGGCGGAATCGCGTCTTCGCCGGGCGCGGCAAACTATAGCACAGGTGAAGTTCCGAGAAAGTCCGCCAGCTTGCGGAACGCTTTAGCCCTATGGCTGTATCGGTTCTTTTCGTCCGCGGACATTTCGGCAAAAGATTTGGCCGCGGGGCCAAAGAAGAAAACTGGATCGTAACCGAAACCGCCCGAGCCCTGGGGATTTTCCAGAATCTCTCCTTCCACAGAGTCCGAGAAAACGGCGGCGATACGCCCGCGCACAGCTAGGGCAATGACGCAGACAAAACGCGCCCGCCGGTCTTTTGCTCCGCGATGACGCATTTCATCAAGCAATTTAGCGATCCGCTCGGCTGACGAGGCATTCGGTCCCGCGTAGCGCGCCGAACGCACGCCCGGCGCGCCGTCGAGCGCATCCACGCACAGGCCCGAATCATCAGCCATGACGGGTAGATCGGAAAAGCGGCTGTAGTGCAGGGCTTTGCCCGCCGCATTTTCGCTAAAGGTCGGCGCGGATTCCTCAAAGCTTGGCAGCCCTGAAAAATTGGGAAGGAGTTGCAGGTCCAGCGAAGCCGCGCCGGCTGTCTCCAAAGCCAGCGCGCGAAATTCATTTAGCTTGCCGTTATTCGAAGAAGCCAGGAACAAACGCACAGCCGCGGCAGAGTGAGCCTGCTCCTGATTCTTACCGCGCCCGAGCACTGAAGTTTAGGGGCACAACCGAGCGTTGCTGCTCGGTGAGATTCCGAATGCCGGCGGCGGCCAGGTTCAATAATAGATCGAGCTCGTCGGATGCAAACGGCCTGCCTTCCGCCGTCGCTTGCACTTCCACAAAACGTCCGCTGCCGGTCATCACCACATTCATATCGACTTCGGCGCGGGAATCTTCTTCGTAACAGAGATCCAGCATGGGATCGCCGAGCACCAGCCCTACACTGGTGGCCGCCACGGAATCAAACAGCGGCATCGACCTTAGGATTCCTGTGGCAACCATGCGCTCAAAAGCCAGAGCCAGGGCGACGTAAGCTCCTGTGATGGAAGCTGTGCGCGTGCCGCCGTCGGCCTGAATGACGTCGCAATCCAGCCACACCGTGCGCTCGCCTAGCTTCTGCTGATCCGTTATCGCCCGAAGCGATCGCCCGATCAGCCGCGATATCTCCAGCGTGCGTCCGGATTGCCGTCCGCGGGTCGACTCGCGCGCCGTGCGTTGCTCGGTGGCGCGCGGCAGCATGCCGTATTCCGCCGTCACCCAGCCCTTCCCCGTGCCCTTCAGAAAGGAAGGAACGCCATCGTCGAGCGTGGCCGTGCAAATCACGCGCGTCTGCCCGATCTCGATCAAGACGCTTCCTTCCGCCACCGGGACGAAGTCCGGCGTCAACTTTACTGCGCGCAATTGATCGCACGCGCGTCCGTCGGATCGCAAGCAGCCTCCTCAGTCGAAAAAAAATCCAGCGGGCAGTTTGCCGGTCGCGCTCGATGATGTCAACCCGCGAGCCTGCACCCCATCCTAAACGCGATTGGCTCTCAACAGTGAGAGCGGGTAATGCGTGCCGCGCCAGCTGATTCCTCCGGTCCACAACGCCAGCGCCATCGATTTCCAAAGAATGTAGACGAAAAGAATAGCCGATAGCGGATGAGCAAGTGCATACCACCGCGGCTGCCCGTAGAAGTGGTTCGTGTCTGAAATAAACAGAAGCATCACGGCCACAGCCATGGCGTATAGAATCCACGCCAGGCCGCCAACCACAAAAATCGCCACGAAGGGCCACACGTTCAGCAATAACACGGCGATGCCTGCGCCAATGGATCGGACCACGTTATATTCGAGCCCGGCAAAAGCGTTCTTCATCAGGCCGTCGATCAGTTCGCCCAACGACGAGTACCATTCCACCGCCAGCAGCCTCATCCCCAGAACCATCTCCTGCCGGTAGCCTGCTTTCTTCAAAAGCTTTCCGAGCTTGATATCGTCATCCGGCCGCATCGCAATCGCAAGGTGACCGCCCACGGCTTTATAGGCTTCCGCATTGACAAGATTAAATGCCCCAACGCCGATAAAACTGCTGCTCGCCGGATCCTTGGCTTTCCACTGTCGTATAAAGCCCGAAAAGAATATCCCAAAAGCCGAGCAGAAGAGGCGCAGCGGCAGCGTAGGCATGCGTACCTCTGGCATCGCCGCCAGATGATGCAGATGATTCGCCCTGAGATAGTTTACGGCCCTCGCCACGGCGCTCGGATGCATCACTACGTCTGCGTCGGTAAACAGAAGCAACTGGCCGCTTGCCCTTTCGGCGCCTCGATACAACGCATAATTCTTCCCCAGCCAGCCCGGAGGAAGCTCCGCAATGTTGACGACGCGCAGCCGCGCGTTCTCTGCCGCCATCTGCGCCAGAATCTCGCCGGTCTGATCGGTGGAGCGGTCGTTGAGAACAATGAATTCGAGATCGGCATACTCCTGCGCCAGCAGCGATTGCAGCGCCTCCCTTATCTTCTTCTCCTCATTTCTCGCGGGAACAATAACCGACACGCGCGGTGCATCAACCCCGGCATTGGAGGGCGCGTCTTTCAGATAAGCCGTGGAACGGTTGCCCAGAGCGATATCGATTCCGCCAAGCACGACAATACACAGTGTGATTGCCGCCAGAATGGAAAGAATCGTCTGACGCTCCTAGTTACCGGCCGGCTGCTCAGGTTTGCGCGGCCCATTGGAAGGCAACCCATGTGCCGCAAGCGCCGGATCCTCGGAAAACGCCGCGGCCGTGGGCACTTGCGGAGGCGCTTGGCCGGGTATGGTAAAAAAATCGCTCAGATCCAGATGGCCCGCCAGCGTTTCCGCATCTTGCCCCCGGATCAGAATCTTTAGTCGATAGATGTTGCTCAGATTTGCGCCCAGCGTGCGCACGATGGAGTCCACAGCCATCTCTTCATTCAAGATCCCGGAGGGAGTCTCCGTCTCCAGAGTTTCGGAAAAGTCCGCAATCGCGGTCCCGTTCGGCAAAAGATAAAACTGCAGCAAGCTTGCGTCTGCGGGCAGCGTGCGCTGCGTCTGGCTGGGAGCCTGTTCGATCAGCGCGGTGATGAGCTGCTTGGCGCGTTGTTCCGGATCGGCAGAGAGCTCCAATTCCACCGTATTGGCTTCGAGAGTGTCCTGGGAGGTGGGCGACAACCAGAAAATCTGCGCCTTCTCACGAGTATCGCTAGGCGTGGAGATCGGCGGCACAATTGCGCGGCGCACCTGCTCCTCACTGCGGTCTGCTCTCCGCAACCCCAGAACGTTGCGCAGCAGCGCCGGGAACGTGAGCAGCGCGGCAAATGCAAGCAGTGCCAGGAGCACAACGCCGATCTTCCACAAGCGCGGCATCAACGTACTCCGCTCGGCGCCGCTGCCGGCGTGTTTGCCGCAGCGGGAGCCGGCGCACTCGCCGCGCCGGGCGTGCTCACCGGGTAGTGAAATTCGGCCACCGCCTTGCCGATCGCCTCCGCCAGGGGTTGCGCCATCTGGTCCAGGCGTTTTGCGTCCGTAACGTCAATGCTGGAGACTTCAATCGCGATCGCCGGCACTGCGATGGTACGCAGTTGACGCACCGGCGCGGCGATCGGCGTCTCCGGAGAACCCCTGAATCGCCGCAGGAGTTCGGTCTGTACCAGCGTGGCCAACTGCCGGCTGAACTCAACCGAGGACCGCTGCGCATGATCCCATTCGATGAGGTTCCTACGCGCGCTCCCCTGCGAACTTGAAGTAGTGGCGGAGGTTTGCAAGCCTTGTACTGCACTGGCCGCACCGGTCGCACCGGCCGCCCCGCTCGCCCCCGCATTCGTCGCCGGCGCCGGATCGGAGGGGAAAGCGTAGTAATAAGTGCGCGCCGTGCCCACCGGGCCGCTCGACGAGACGTGCAGGGAAATGAGAACTGCGTTGCGCAGTCCATTGACCATGGCTGAGCGATTATCAAAGCTGGGATCCTGATTGCCCTCGCGGGTCAGCAGCACGCGCAGGCGCTGTGCTTCCAGCGCGATTCGGGCAGCTCGGGCAAAATCCAAAACCACGTCGCTTTCGGCAAGCCCGGTCGGACCTCGCGCGCCAAAATCGGCGCCACCGTGCGCCGGGTCGAGAACTACAGTTACCCCGGGACCTTCCTCGGAAGATGCGGAGACTGGTGCCTGCGCCGTATTGGACGGGAATGTGGAATTTTGCTGGGGAAGCGAAGGAACTTGCAGTTGGAAAATCGTGGCGGCCTGTATGCCGTTATTTCCAGGAGCTTGCTGGGAGCGGATCGGCAGCGTCAGAAGCGCCGTCCCCGCCAGCGTCACTATCGCCAGGCTCGTCAACGAAAGGGGGCGCCGCATGATGTACCGCATAACGTGAGGATACCAGAAGTGAGCAGGCCACTTCATCGCTCGCCCTGCCGAATATCGATCGCATCTCTTCGACTACAGTGGATGCCGGATAGAAAGCATGCTCGAATCGAGCCTATGCTTCCGCGAAGCAGAACGTTTTGCATCATGTCGCTGGCCAGCCCAGCCAGGAAATCCGAGCGACGTAATTCTCAATTCGGTGAATAGCGAATATGGATGCGCACCTTATCGGAATTGACTTGGGCCACTTCCTCCCGATACGCAACCCCTCCGCGACAAAGCGGCAACCCGTTAAGCCGCCAAAAACCGCTGCGGAGTCGGCCAAGGAATCCAGCACTGCATCTCGCTGAGCTATCTGTGGAAAGGGAAATCTCATGTCAAAGGGAAGCACAGTATTGGGTTTGCTGATTGGTCTTGGAGTGGGAGTCGGACTAACGCTTTTGTTCGCCCCCCAATCCGGCGAAGACACTAGAGATTGGATTGCCCACGCCTCGCGTCGCGCCAGGCGCCAACTGCGCATTTCGAGCCGGCGTTCCATCGAGCAGGTGCGGGATATGTTCGAACGCGGCCAGGAGACCGTCTCCAGGGCTGTTCGAGGCCGCGGAAATGGCCCTGAGACAGAAGTTACTGAGCTCTAGCCTTTCCCTTCCTTAACAGGCCGGACCGAAGCACGTAGCGAGCGCACTGAATGCCTGAAGCGTTAGCTGCGGTCGCGTGCGTCCGCCGACTGTGTGCATCGATTTAAATAAGTCTCGCCCGTCGAATGGCTCGGCCGCCTCCAATCACACTCCAATCACACTACAGTATGGGACGTGGCACGGCCGGATCGGTTGGACCTGGCACGGGACTCGGCAACGGCTCCGGACCCGGTGAAGGTAAGTGCGGTTCCTCGGGCCCGCTAGGTGGGATCTCCGGCTGAGGTGGCTGGGGCTTGGGCTCCTCGGGCTCGGGGGGTAGGGGGCCCGGCTGTTCAGGCCGCGGAGTTCTGCCCTCCTCGAATAGAGCAGCGTCATAGCTCACGTTCTTGAATAGTGCGGTCACTCACACCACCTTTTCCATCGCGCTGCCGCAACAACAACGCAAATTTTGCCGTATGGGAGAACCGACGAACGGTTCTCTGGATATTTTTATTTCGCAGAGACACTCGGGATTAACGCACCGATAGCGTTGATCGCGTCTTATGCCATGCTGATACGCTGATTTTGCCGTCTGTGTAGGCACCCGTCTTCGCTCCTCCTACCCAAGCTATCGGCGGCGCCCGGCGCTCACAATCCGTTCTGGCCCCTATTTAGGGCCCAAGTTCGCCTTATCATCGCTTGCACCCAATGATGGGCCGCGCAAATACCGGAGATTTCACGCTGTTTTATGCAAAATCCGGATCTCAACTTGGGAGGTGTGTTGTAAGCGACGGTCAATGTGTAAAAACGGGACGCCTCGCCTCGCCGGTGCGGGACCTCTTAGAGCCCCTGACGTTACTAAGACGCAAGTATTCAAAGCATTGGCAGAACCGCACCTAAGTTCGCGTTTGGCAATCAATGTGCCGGAAAGTTCGTGTAGTTAGATTCCATCGTACTTTGATTCCGTCGTACTTTGGCGTTCTTCGATTTGCAGTTCCGCGGTTCTTGTCCGATTAGCCCAGTTCCGCGCCAATTTGGAGTACGACTCTGTTCATTTGCCTGTAGAGATCTCCGCATTGTGAAAACAACTCAAAGCACGGGGAGGGAAATGATGGGAGTTCGGCTGCTGCTCGCAGACGACCATGAGATCGTTCGAAGGGGCCTGCGTGCTCTCTTGGAAGCTGAACCCGGCTGGGAAGTCGTCGCCGAAGCCGTGGACGGCAGAGATGCGATAGAAAAAACGAAACAGATGAAACCCGACGTCGCCATTCTCGACATCGGCATGCCTTCGCTGAATGGCTTGGAAGCGGCCCGTCAGATCGTGACGTCCGGTTTGCAAACCAAGGTGCTGATACTAACGGTGCACGACGCGGATCCCGTGATCCAGCAGGTGCTCGAGGCGGGCGCTCGCGGATATTTGTTGAAATCCGACGCGGCCCGCGATCTCGTCACCGCGGTAGACGCGCTGCGCCGCAACAAGACTTTCTTCACTCCAAAAGTTGCCCAGATGGTTCTTGAAGGATATCTCGGCAAGGATACGAAAGACGCCTCTGCGGAAGGCGACTGCCTTCGTTTGACGGGCAGACAGCGCGAAATTGTGCAGCTTCTCGCCGAAGGAAAAAGCAGCAAGGAAATTGCTTGCGCGCTGGGCCTAAGCGTCAAGACGGCCGAAACTCACCGCGCAAACATAATGCGCAGGCTCGACTGCCACTCCGTCACTGCCTTGGTCCGCTACGCCATTCGCAATCACATCATCGACGCCTGAGTCGGTCCTCGTTTGCAGCTTTCGCCGAATCGTTTGTCGCACGGCGTCGCCACGAGCCAGCACTGCCTCGAAGTGCCTTGATTACATACACCTGACTGCAATTTTGCTGGCCCCGGATTACACGGACTTCTCCCGGAGCTTACAGCCTGCTCCCTATGGACGATCCAAGACCCCCCATCTAGATTGAGGACGTTCACGCCGCGGTTTGGCGCAGCCAGAGAATTGAGGTGCGATGTGGGTTCCTCCCTTGCCGTAGGAAAGCTGAATAAGCCAGCGACGGCGGAGGCTGCAGGCCGCAAGTCACGGCCCAGCTCGGAAAATAAGAAGCGCGACGACGCCATGTTCGCGGAATTGATTGGTCCCTCCCAGGAGCGCGTTTACCGCCTGGCCTTGCGCATCACGCGCAACACCGAAGATGCCGAAGATGTGCAGCAGGAGACGCTCCTCAAAGTGCATCGCAAGCTGGGCCAGTTCGAAGGACGCTCTCGCCTGACGACCTGGATTTCACGGATCGCCATCAACGAGGCCTTGATGTGTCTCCGCAAACGGCGCAGCGCCTTTTATACGCCTCTGGAAGAAACCATCCAGCCCGCCGACGAAGGTCCTGCTTCGGAGGATTTCCAGTCGCCCATCGAAGGCCCTGAGGCCGCTTATTCCCGAAAGGAAATGCGAGAACTGTTGAAGCAGGCCATGGAGAGACTTCGCCCCGCTTATCGCGTTGTGTTCCTGCTCAGGGCGGTGGAACAGCTCTCCACCAGTGAGACCGCCAACGTTTTGCAGATTTCCGCCAGCGCTGTGAAGGCCCGCATGCGGCGCGCCCGCAGCGAACTGAAGGGGTGGTTGGAAGAAGCGAGGAGCACTCGCTTGAACGATACGTGTAGCCGCTCCTATGAAGATGCCGCGAGGCAGTGGCTGATTTGATCGGCCTGCGGGGGTGTGGAAATGGCCGCGATCAAGACGAGGCTGCATCCCAGGCGAACCGCAGCTTCTCGACAGAAGCCTCTTTCGTATGAGGAGCGCTCGTCGGCTCCTCTGCAACCCGTCGCCGTCCCGGACATCCCCAGCCCGTTAGGTGAACTCCCGGCGGAGGGCAGTTCGAGCGTCCTAACGAAGCAAGAATACCCAGCCGGAAAGAAAACTCTTGGCGCCCCCGATAAAGCTGACGATAAAGCTGACGACAAAGCCGATTTGGCGAGCAAGGCCGGCGCGATTTTCTCTCCGCGTGCCGCTGTGAGCCGGCCCCGCGTGAGGCGCGGTACGGGCGCCGGTATAAGAAAGCGCGGCCCCGCGGAGAAGTGAAGGTTTAAGGGGTGCCAGTTTATTCACTGAAGTAACGCAAAGTTCTCAGGCGGAGAAGAAGCACAAACAGGAGGAAATCTATGAAGCGGTTCCTATTCTTTTTCTTGATGACGGGTGGGTTGATATTTGCGGCGCTCCCCGCGGCACGAGCGCAAGACTCGCTGAATCATGTCGAACTCGGCATTTTCGGCGATTACTTCCGTCTCGGCGAAACCAGAGGACCATCGTTGGCCGGCAGCGGTGCCACTTCGTTTGGCGGCGTGGGAGCACGGTTGTCAATCAATCTCTCGCGCAGATGGCAAATCGAGCCCGAGATGAACTACGACTTCGCTGCATCTTTCGTCGAGGGATTTGACGGCCCTTCAGGCACAACGGCAGGGTTCACCACGTCCACCCTCCGCATTCTGCATGGCATGATCGGTCCTAAGTTTCAGAGTGGCGGCGGCGCCTTCCGGGCTTTCCTCACTGTAAAGGGCGGTGCCGACAACTTCATGTTCTCGTCGGCGCCGGTCACTTTCTCCACGTTTACAAGCTCGGTTAGCGGCCTTCGCACCAATAATGTGGTGGGCGTCGTTTATCCAGGTGGCGGCATTGAGGCCTATCTTGGACCAATCGGCATACGCTTGGATGTGGGTGACGAAATCTACTTCCAAAACGGAGCTCACAACAATCTCCGCATTACCTTTGGACCGAGTATTCGGTTCTGAGCGCTGGCATCTCTCGCATCGCCCTCTCACAACCCGTATTCGCCCTGTCTCAAAAAAGATCGCGGCGGACATCGAAATCCGCCGCGATTGTTTTTTACGCGTGATTTATTCGGCCGATTCGCCCTGATTTATTCAGCCGATTCTATGGACTCGATATGCATGGTTTTCGACGGCTCGTCGTAAGTGCCCGAAATACGCACCCGCTTCCCGGCGAACTTCTCCGGCTTCTGCTGGTCATCCAGTTGGTACACCGTCTTTGTGTCCGGATCGATCAGGACAAACGACCCGCCCGTCTTGGCGCATTGCAGAGTGCAATCCTTGGCGTTCTTCATCCCGTTCTCTCTCATCATTTTGTCATGCGAGCCGTCAATGGCGCATCGGCTGTCCATAATCTCCCCCACCAGATTCAGCGTGCGCTGCGCGTCTGCCCCTTGAGCGCGTTTTGAGTTCGTTATCGCCGGCAGAGTCGCTCCCAGAAGCGTAATTGTCGCGGCCGCCATGGCCTTCCTCAGTCTTGGCATTGTGCCTCCTTCGCGTCCGTAGAGCATTATTGGGCGGCTCGCCAAACCCAATACGCGGAACCGCCTATATCGGCAGCGCATAAAGCTCTACGGATTCGCTTTTTGGAGCGGAGAGCGGGAAGCCCCGAATTGTTCATAGGAAAGGCCTTAGAAAAAAATCCGGCGCGGAATGCACATTTTCCGCGGTACGAAAATCGCCGCGCCTCGGCTCGCAAAACATTGTCGAGCGAAAACGCTCAAGAAATGAGAGTTAATTTTCGCGCCACTCTATTGCGGATTTGGAGACGAAAGTGCCTTACGTTTTAGGCAGCACGGAAGTACAAAAGGTAAAGCAAAACGGGGGGCAAAAACCATGTTACGAGTTGGCGATTCCAGTGAAGTAAAAGACGTCAACAATTTTTTCTCGAATGAGGTCGGCATCTTCAACGCCGTTGGACCTGAAGGTGAGGACATGATCGTTATGTGTCCGCCCGGTGAGCCGTGGTTTGTCCGCAAATCGGCCTCTAAGCCTGAAGGCAATGGCCCGGACCAGTCATGGCATGTGACCAAGCTCGCTTCCTGGGCCGTCAGCAGGAAAAGCTGCTGAGCACTTGCTGCTGAGCACACGTTGCTGCGCTGAAGCGCAGACACGCGTATGGGGCCCGTGTTGAGAACGCCTCGGCGCCAAGGCTCTTGCTCCAGCCTTTAAACCGTTGTCTGTATTGTTGGCCCCTTCTCACCGGGCTACTGTTATCGTTGAGCGTTCGACGTGGACCATATTCGCATTCTCGTGGTGGATGATCATGAGGTAGTAAGGGGCCTCTTGCGGCATCTTCTCGAGGCCGAAAACGGCTGGGAGGTTTGCGGTGAAGCCTCCGATGGCGACGAAGCCGTGGAAAGATCCAAAGCTCTGCATCCGGACGTTATCGTCATGGACGCCGTTATGCCCGGTTGCAACGGCTTCGAAGCGACCCGTGAAATTATGCGGAGTACTCCGGAGATTCCCGTCATCATCACTACGCTTTACGAATATCCAGAGGTCTTACGCCAGGCACAAAACGCCGGCGCCCTCGGCTGTGTCGGTAAGTCCAATACCACCAGGCTCCTGATCCCCGCGGTCAAAAGCGCCATTGGGCATCACCCCTTCTTTCCGCCTCTCTCCTGAGCGCCATCTCATACACCGTTGTGAGCCGTGAGCGGAAAAACCCATCGATCTTAGAGCGTATTATGTCGTCGCTGTCGGTGGCACCAATGGAAATACCTGCCTCGGTACCATCCGATATTCGCGGGGATTTTCGAGTGGCCCAGGCGGAAGCGGATCGAGCGGATCGGTTCTGCCGGTGAAGATTCGCCGGGCCGCGTTCCAATCCTGACTTCGGATTGGAATTGCGGCGGCATGACAACCTGCCGGGACAAAAAGAGTGGCGCTGTGCTGAGCCCGGCTAGCTCAGCCAGCCCTGTTCGAAGGTCTGCTTGCTGGCCGAACTCGCCTCTTCTTCGGAAGCGCGGGCCGGTCTGCTGGCATTGTGAAGAATTTCTTTCAGCTCCCGCCGCGCGCGCCGCATGCGCGTTTTCACCGTACTGACGGAAACCTGCAGGGCTTTTGCCGTCTCCACCACCGAGAGGTTTTCTACTGCTCGGAGCAGGAAGACCTCACGATGCAGCGGCCGCAGCATCGCAATCGCCTGCGTCAGCATATTCCGAAGTTCCTTTTGGGAATACGCCGTCTCGGGATCCTGAATATTCGAATGTAGTTCGAAATCCACCGGTGCCGCTTCATCCTCGGGCATCGCGTCTTCCAATGGCACGTGCACCACGTTGCGCCGCTTTCGCAGGCACATCAGAGCTTCGTTGATGGCGATACGCGAAATCCAGGTCGTAAAGCGCGCGCGCCCCTCAAATTGACCCAGGTTGCGGTGTGCCTTCAGCAAAGCCTCTTGCTGCGCGTCTTCGGCATCCTCCTGGTTGCGCGTGATTCGGAAGGCCAGCCGAAAAGCCCGTTGCTGGCAATTTTGCAGAATCTCTGGGCACATCACAGCTTCGCGTTCCTTCCGAAGACGTGGGGAGACTAGGCGATTCACAATTCACCTCGCGTTCGAATCATTTCGTGGCGCTGATCCGGATCGCTCATTTGTATCGGTTGCAATTTCATTTTGAACACGCCGCAATGTAATCGTAGGGCGTAGGGGAGTCCATCGGTGCCTATCTGTAGCGCCTTAGATAATTAGATGTAGGGTAGTCCCGCTCGCCGCGGTGTGCTACAGGGAATACCGATCGCCCCTATAGCGAAACACTTATTGTCCCGGTGGTGTGCCCCTTCTAGCGTGAATGCAGTCGCGTGGCTTTATCGCGCCGGAGTCGCGGGGACGAAATCATGGCCATGAAGAAAAACGAAAGATATCGTTGCGTGAATTCCAAATGCTGCTGCGAAATCGAAGTGGTGAGGGATTCGTCGGATGCTACGAGCGTTCGCAATCCACGCTGTGCATGCGGGCAGGATATGAAAAAGATGTTCTGACCGCCTTCGCTGGCCTTCGCCTGCCCGTTCGTTTAGAAACCCGTTCGTCGAGAAACGTGCGCGCAAATTTGCTTCGCTGCTTTTTTACGCCTCGCTCCCCTCGTAATCAACGTGAACTGCGCGGCGGTTCTTTCATGAGCTCTGTTGCACTTTTGCAGTCGGTTGCCTTGACGATTGAAGCGGAGCAAAACTGCGTGGAAATCAAAAAGCGGCGTTCTCACAATCCGCTCGATCTGTCCCCACCCGTGCGACGTGAGCATTCAGCTTTCGACACTGGCGCTCCAGGCGTGAGCGCTTTACTTTTGCTGAAATCCTGAAGCGGACATCTGAAAATGGACGAATTCGGACGTGCTCGCCGATGGGCGAGATTTGCGAAGGAAAGGAAGCCCTGCTATAGCCCGATTATAGCCGGCGACTTCAGGCTACCGCCCGGGCCATTCGCTTGATGCGCCAGGTCGTGCTCTCGGCGCTTGGGGATCGCTGGGGCTCGCTGATTTCGCGAACGCTCATCTTCGCTCCGCGCCGGCATGTCACTTGGAAGACATGGCCGTAGGGAGACGTCACCTCAAAGATGCCGTCCTGGTTACGCAGAATTTCGGCAGGATTCACGACTTCGACTGTGCCGTTAACCGTCTCGATCATTGCGCCCCCCGCTTCGAGATTCTTAGATGCAGAGACAGGCATTAACGGTGAATACCGTCCCGACTACAATACTGAGTTTTCTGTATTTATTCTCGTTGAAAAGAAAAGGTTTGCGCCAGCCCTTGGGCTGCGTTCCGTAAAAAGTAGTAGAAAACAAAGGCGAAGCCGGCCGAAAACTAGCTGGCCGCCCTGGCTGCGTGAGCGGCTTCTTCCTCGGAAACCGCGATATCCTCCCCGCCCGTGCGCTCCATTATTTCCTTGGCATGAGGAATTTCCGTCGGGCTTGCCGCAATGAACCGAAACCAGAATCCCGCCTTTGGTAAGCCGGCCTTCATATCTCTTTGCCTCATATTCAGGAATTCCGGAGCCGATCAGGGCGCCCGTTATGCCGCCTAGAACGCCTCCGACACCCACGCCTGCGAGGGCCGCCATGATCGGTCCCGCCGCGATGAAAGCGCCTAAGCCCGGGAGGGCAAAAGCCCCTATTCCTGCCAGCCATCCCAGAGCTCCGCCGATCAGGACGCCCGAACTCGCTCCCGCCGTCGCTCCTTCCGGTGCTTTCGTGAATTTCTCGGTAACGAGGTCCTTGGGCCCGAGGTTTTCGGGCAGCAGCACAGAGATATCAGAGCTCAGAAAACCGTTTTCGCGCAGCCCGTCAATTGCCGTCTCCAGCGCGAGGCGGCTCGGATAAATTCCCCACACAGATTTCTTGTATTTCCGTGCCATAGCTCCGGCTCCTGACTTCTGTAAGTCGTCACCCCGGACATCCATAAGTCATTACAACGATTAGATCGTTACAACGATTAGACCCGCGGCCATCCAGCCATCAAATACGCGGAAACAGTCACTTCGCCGGGCAAATCCCTTGAAGCTGCATCCAATCCAGTCTAAGCCCCGCATGCCATCACGTCCTCTTTCTTACCGACTATCCCGTAAATAACTAAGGGCACAGACGTATGGCGAAGCCGCCGCACGAGATATATCTTTCCGTACTAGGTGGTTCACTAGGAACGCCTGCAAGCGAGCCACAGGCGCAATTCGCCACCTGACGCAGTTCGCATCTTTTCCCGATCGGAAAGGGGACTCCACTGAAAATCGCTCAAGTCGCACCGCTCTACGAGAGTGTTCCTCCGAAGCTCTACGGCGGAACCGAACGCGTGGTTTCCTATCTCACTGAAGAACTCGTGGAGATGGGCCATGAGGTTACCCTCTTCGCCAGCGGTGATTCCATCACGCAGGCGGAGTTAGTCGCCGTCTCCCCCTGTGCGTTGCGCTTGAATCGACACTGCGTGGATCCCTACATCTATCACACCCTGCTGCTCGAGCAGGTATTTCAGCGCCAGGAAGCCTTCGACCTGATCCATTTTCATACCGATTACCTGCATTTCCCAATGACCCGGAGACTGCAACTCAATCACCTGACCACTCTTCATGGACGACTGGATATACAAGACTTGGTCCCGCTCTATCGCGAGTACGCGGAGATGCCTTTGACGTCGATCTCCAACGCGCAGCGCAAGCCCTTGTCCTGGGCGAATTGGGTGGCCAATGTGTATCACGGGCTTCCCCGCGACCTTTTCACTCCGCGCGCCGAGCCCGGCAAATATCTGGTCGTCGTGGGTCGCATCTCTCCCGAAAAACGCGTCGACCGCTCCATTCGCATCGCCTTGCGCGCCGGAATGCCGCTGAAGATCGCCGCGAAAGTCGATAAACCCGATCGGGAATACTTTACTCAGGTGATCGAGCCCATGCTTCGCGAGCCGTCCGTGGAATTTCTTGGCGAGATTTCCGAGCCACAGAAAAATGAACTTCTCGGCAACGCCTATGCGATGCTCTTTCCAATCGGTTGGCCGGAACCCTTCGGTTTAGCTATGATTGAGGCCATGGCGTGCGGCACGCCCGTCATAGCTTACCCCTTTGGCTCGGTGCCCGAGGTCGTGGACGAAGGCCAAACCGGATTCATCGTAAGAGACGAAGACGAGGCCGTGAAGGCCCTCGAGAAAGTCGAAGGCCTCAGCCGAATCGTCTGCCGCCGCGTCTTTGAAGAAAGGTTTTCCGCGGACCGTATGGCTCGCGAGTACGTCGCCGCGTACTCTTGCCTGTGTGAACCGGAGAGCACCTCCCGGATGATTTCTTGAACCGAGGGACTGTTTGGACGAAGTCATCCGCATCAAGGAAGAGTTTTACGTCCTCGCCACCACCGCTCTAGCAGACACCCGGCCTCGCGTTCTCAAATACGGGGATACCTGTGGAGTCTTCGACTGGCATGGTGACATCCTCTCCGCTGGATCCCTGGCGCATGGCCTCTATCACAAGGAGACCCGGCATCTTTCCAAGCTGGTGCTGCGATTTGAAAATAGGTCCCTCGAGCTCCTGAGCTCCACGGTCAAAAACAAAAATGCGTTCTTTGCCGTGGATCTCACCAACCTCGATTTCTCCGTGGAGGGCAAGGTCGAACTTCCCCGTGGCAGCCTCCATTTTTTTCGCTCGAAATTTATCTGGGAAGGCGCCTGTTACGAACGCTTGCGCATCATGAATTTCGCTTCCAGCAAGGTCAGCCTTTCTCTTTCCTACGAATACGACGCCGATTTCGTGGATATCTTCGAGGTGCGCGGCTCCAAGCGCGACAAAAGGGGCGAACAGCAGGAGCCCGTCGTCGCGCCTGCGAGCGCGCGCTTCATCTATTGCGGGCTCGACAAAGTGATCCGTGAAACCCGCTTGAACTTCTTCCCTCAGCCCGTCCAGATCTCCGGCAAAAGCGCGTTTTTCGAGATGGACGTTCAGCCTCGCGCCGAAGCATTTATCTATCTTGATGTGTGCTGCGAATCCCGGTGCGATGGCCTCCCGCCGCGCAGCTATAGGCAGGCGCTCAGCCAGACCAAAAATCTTCACGAAAGAATCGATGCGCGTCTCTGCCGCATCACCAGCTCCAATACCCGCTTCGGCGAATGGCTGAGCCGCTCTGCATCCGATCTCGAGATGATGACCCTGGGCAATCCCGAAGGTGCCTACCCATACGCTGGGGTACCCTGGTTTAACACCGTATTTGGCCGCGACGGCCTGATCACCGCTTTGGAGGTGTTGTGGGCCGAGCCCGCTCTGGCCAGGGGCGTCTTGCAATTTTTGGCCGGCACCCAAGCCGATAGCGTGATACCCGAGCAAGACGCGGAGCCCGGAAAGATTCTTCACGAATTGCGAAAAGGCGAGATGGCCGCCCTGAAAGAGATCCCTTTTGGCCGCTACTACGGCAGCGTCGATTCTACCCCTCTGTTTGTGATGCTCGCCGCGGCTTACTACCAGCGTACCGGTGATCTTGAATTCATTCGTTCGATTTGGAGCAACGTCGAACGCGCCCTCGATTGGATGGATCGTTACGGGGACGTCGACGGCGACGGCTTTTTGGAATATGCCCGCCATTCCGGCAAGGGACTCGTGCAGCAGGGCTGGAAGGATTCACACGATTCCGTCTTCTACGAAGACGGAAAGCTTGCGGAAGGTCCGATTGCGCTCTGTGAAGTTCAGGGCTATGCCTATGCGGCAAAAAAAGGCGCAGCCGAATTGGCCCGCAAACAAGGCTTCGTTGAATTGGCGGACCGTTTATTGCAGCAGGCGACCGCCCTCCAACATCGCTTTGAGGAAGCCTTCTGGGTCGAAGAGCTGGGAACCTATGCTTTCGCCTTGGATGGAAAAAAACGCCAGTGTCGCGTGACCGTTTCTAATCCCGGGCATTGCCTTTTCACTCACATCGCTTGTCCCGAGCGCGCCGGCCGTGTCGCGGAAGGCTTGATGGATGAAAACCTTTTCTCGGGATGGGGTATCCGCACCGTTGGCACGCGCGAGGCCCGTTACAACCCGATGTCCTATCACAACGGGTCCGTATGGCCTCATGACAATGCCCTGATCGCTTATGGCCTGGCTCAATACGGGTATACAGTCCACGCTCTGCGCCTCCTCGAAACCATGTTTGAAGCCAGCCTGCATTTTGAATTTCAAAGGCTTCCTGAACTCTTTTGCGGCTTTCGTCGCCGGACCGGAGATGGGCCCACGCTTTACCCGGTAGCCTGCTCGCCGCAATCCTGGGCCGCTGGGTCTGTTTTCATGATTCTGCAGGCGAGCTTAGGCATGACGGTATGCGGCGCGCCTCCACACATACACTTTCGAGACTCCTATCTGCCGCCCGCGGTCGATTACGTTTTCGTGGAAAATCTTAAAGTTGGAAAGTCCAAAGTCAGCCTGATGATCCGCCGGCAGGCCCACGGCATCGGTATTGAAGTCATTCGCAGGGAGGGCGATGTGGAGGTTGCCGTCCTGAAGTGAAGCCGTCCCCGAAGTTAAACAAACGAAGTTAAACAAACGAAGTTAAACAAACGAAGTTAAACAAACGAAGTCAAGCCGCTAGTCGCAAGCCTGCGCGACGCGCGCTTTCCGCGGTACCGCCGCCCGGATCACGATTCCGCTCGCCGCCGATTCCATTTCGAATATTCCCCCTGCTTCTTGAATGCGTTGCTGTAGAGTCGCCACAGCGAATCCCGATGGTGCATGCGAACTGGCCCTCGCCGCGCCTCTCTTAGGCAGCGGCTCTATGACGCCGGGCCCTCTGACCTCTGCATAGATACTCGTTGGACTCGCCCCGATCTTTACCTCTGCGTTCTTATCCCCGCATCGCCGCCCACTTTGCCGCCCGCATTCCAGATCGATGCTCGCCAGCGCCTCTTGCACCACGCGAAAGAGCGCGATCTCCAGATCGCGGTCCAGCCGCCCAAGGTTCGGTTCGATATCCAGTTCAATCCTGGTCCGGGTGCGTTCCATGACGCCATCCACATGCAGGCGGACCGCTGATTCCAGCCCCAGGTCGTCGAGCAGCGGCGGGTACAGCAGATACGAAATCGCGCGAAGTTCCTTCGAGCAGCGCTTCACCAGCTCTCGGCATTCATCCACGATCGGATTTTTCCGGCCCGTGTTGCCGAGCGAGCATCTCTGCAGGCCGTCCAGCTTCATCTGCAAGGCCACTAGGTACTGCCCCGCGCTGTCATGGAGGCCGTGAGCGATTTTTCTCTTTTCCTGATCGTGGCTGCGCACACACACTCCCAGCAAAGCGCCCTGTTCCTTGCCCCTTGCCTCCGCTGCGCGCCAGTCTTCCACGTCGGTGCAGCAAATCAGCAGGTGAACGGGACCGTTCGATTGCCCGTTCAACTGATTGCTCACGCGCGACGATCGGCACAGGTGACGCCGATAGCTTCCGTCAGCGCCGCGCCTCAGCCTCGCCTCGAATTCCCAGCCCTCGCCCCCTGCCGAATTCTGCAGGAGTTTCATAAAATCGCCCAGGTCTTCCGGATGAAACGCGCGGCTCCAGCCGAAATCGGAGCTCTCCTCTTCGGAAAGTCCCGTGTAGTTTCCCCAGTATGGGTTGAAGCATTCGCCATACCCATTCGGAGTGACCACCCAGATCGGCTGCGAAATGTACTCGGCTAAATTGGGGAATTTCGGATTATCCAGGTGAATTCCGCCATCGCGTTCTGAAGGCTCTTCCCGGTTCGGCGGAATCACGCGCTCCAATGGCTTTAGCACGTTTCCATGTCCCCGCGGTCCTGAGGTGTACTGCTTCGCGTTCCTTCAAAGCCAGCTGTCTCTGATGGCTGGAGTCCCCAATTAACGGTAAAAACCAGTATTGCTTCAATACATGGATTTGTGTATTTCCAAGTATGCACAGCTCTTTAGCCAAAACCCGAGCCCTCGGTTTTCTACAGGGATACAAGGAATCGCCCGCCCATCTTGATGCTTAGCCCGGATGGCCCGCCCCATGGCCCCCTGTCTACACTCCGCCTCGACTGATCGCGCCGGAGCAAAGGAGCTTCTATGAAATCTTCATCCTTGCAGGATCTATTTGTGATTGAGCTGAGTGATCTTTATGACGCCGAACACCAATTGATCAAGGCGTTGCCCAAAATGGCCAAGGCTTCCTCGTCGGAAAGCTTGCGGGGCGCTTTCGAAGAGCATTTGGAGCAGACCAAGGAACACGCCGCCAGAATCGAGCGTATTTTTGCCGATCTCGATATGCCCGCCAAACGGGAAAAGTGCAAGGGCATGCAGGGAATCGTTTCCGAGGGCAACGATCTGATCAAAAAGAAGCTGAGTCCCGACGTTCAGGATGCCGGCATCATCGCGGCCGCCCAGCGCGTCGAACACTACGAAATTGCTTCTTACGGCTGCGCCAGGACCTACGCGGAACTTCTCCAGAACCGCCAGGCCGTTGACCTCCTCGAGCAGACCCTTCAGGAAGAAAAAGACGCCGATGAGAAACTGACCGAACTGGCACAGCAGATTAACGTGGAAGCCCAGACGGCCGAGCCAGGGTTGGAGGCCGAAGAGGAGCACAAGCGCAGAGCGAAAGCTGCCTCCTGATTACGAACACTTATCGACGAAGCGCATGACCGTGGCTCAGAGTCGCGGCCACCACCGCACGAAACGCTGTCATTCCGAGGAGCGAGTGCGCCTTTGCGCTCGAGGCATTTGCTGCTGCTCTTCGCTTCTCAAGCGTAGCTGTCATTCCGAGGAGCGGGTGCGCCTTTTGCGCTCCGAGGAATCTGCTTTCCCCTTCTCAGCGGCGTCAGACCTATCGGAATTCGCTCACGAGGCCGCCGAGAGCAGCGCCGCCGGAAACTGGCTGAAGATATTGCTCAACAAAAGCATCCGGGAACCTGTCCCGCACCTGGTTCTTTCTCCGGTGAGAATTTGCTTCCACTGCCGCGGCGCGCCGGCAGGCAAATCCAGTCCGCTTTTCCTCCAGATTTTCGAACCCAGCGGAAATTGCCCCGGGTCGGTGATGGCCGTGGTAAAGCGGGGCACGGCCACCAGCACGCTTTCCTTTTTGTATGTCCTCATGAACGCGCAAACGTGCTGCCGCATCCTGCCGCTCGCATAGAGTGGAACGTAGTCTCCTTTGAGGAAAAGATCGGCATGGCGGCGCCGAAATTCCAGCGCCTTGTTACTGAGAAATAGTTTGACGCGCCCGTCGGCCCAATTGTTCAGTAAAGAGGCCGCTTGTGCGCCATTGGCCGCCGGCTGCTGCATGTTCTCCAGCAGACTGGCTCGGGTTGTGAAATCCACCGGCCGCCGATTATCCGGATCGGTCATGCTGAAATCCCAGAGTTCGTTGCCCTGATAAATATCCGGATTGCCCGGCGCGGCGATTTTCAGAAGCAGCTGCGCGAGCGAATTGATCGCTCCGTGAAACGCGATGCGCCCCTGAAATCGCCGAAAATCGGCCAGAAACCTCCGGGCCCCTGAACTATCGAGTATCCCTGCGACGAAGTTCCGCAACGCGCGCTCGTGTGCTTCGTTTGGTCTCAGCCAGCTCGTGAATTGCTTGGCCTCTCGCGCGGCTTTGGTGATAAACGCCAGCACGCGCTCCCGAAAGCCCTCGACTTCAGACTCTGCCAGCGGCCATGCTCCCAGCAGCGTCTGATAGATCAGCATCTCTTCGCCCGCCGAAGGCACCGTCCGATTCATCACCGTGACTCGCTTATCGCGATTCCACGCGCTCCAGCGCCTGAAACGCGTGTGCCACTCCCGCGGCATCTCCGATAGCACGTGAATCCGTGCCCGAACGTCTTCGCTTCTTTTTGTGTCGTGCGTGGAGGTGGCGTTCATCGTCTGCGGCCAATTCCGGCGCCGCTCGTCGTTGAACTGGTGAAATGCTTCCAGCCCGAACGCCTGCTCGGTCCGAAAAGGGTCGCACCCCACTTCATTCAGGGAGATCAACGCCGTATACGTGTAAAACGCCGTATCTTCAAACCCCTTGGCCATCACGGCGCCCGTGAACATTTGCCACCGGCACATGAAATCCAGCCACTCCCTCGGCCATGCGCAGTGAATGGTGTCGGGCTCGCGGCGGAAGATCCGCCGGAAAAAAGAAAAAACTTCTCGCTGGATCTGATCTTTCCCCAGGCGCGCGCGCGCCATTTGCATCGCGCGTTCCAGTTCCAAAAGATCGCGTTTGGAAACGCGCTGCTCCCGCACGTAAGTGCGATAGACGGGAAGCGATGCGGTGATCTCCTTCAGCATCGTTTGCAGCTCATCGAGCCGCAAATCGCAAGCTCTGCGGTCCATCAGTGAGAGGCGCGCGATTCGGGCCGATAGCGACCGGATCTCAGCCCCAAACAGTTGTTCGATCACCTGTTTTTTTCGCAGATACCACGTTTCCGCAAAGGAATTCGCATCCCCCGTGAGCCGCTGATAGAGCCGCTCGAGATAGCGATAGCCCGCCGGTTCCACGAGCAGCACATTGGCCGCATTGACAAAATCGTAGCCGGTTGTTCCCGCCACCGGCCATTCCTGCGGCAGGGTCTCCGGAGCGCAGAGAATCTTCTCTACCACCACATACGGTTCCGGCCGCCCATGGTTCGGTTTGCTGATTTCAGCGATTCGTTTGCGGAGCGTCGATAAATACTCCAGCGGATCGCGCAAGCCGTCGATATGATCGATACGCAGCGCGTCCACCGCCCCTTCCTCCATCAGACGAAAAACGGGTGCGTGCCTCGCTTCGAATACCTTCGGATTCTCGATGCGGATTCCCACCAATTCATTGATATCGAAAAAGCGCCTGTAATTGATTTCCTGCGAGGCCCGCCGCCAATAGGCCAGCCGGTAAACTTGCAATGAGAGCAGCGTATCGAGGCGATCGAACGATCTGCGCACTCCTTTTATTCCATTGAATAGTCGCAGCGTTTGGTCGACCGCTCTCCGAAAAACTCCCGGCTCGCGATAGATCTCCCAAAGCTCATTCTTGAGCTGGCTGATTTTGGAAGTCCGTGCTTCTCGGTCGGGTGTCGTTGCCTCCGCCTGCATCGTCAGTTCCGCGGAACTTTCGCAGGCGCGTTTTACCGTCCGGCGCACGCCATTGACGGGTTCTTCGGCCTTCTCCAATTCCTCCAGGCATGCGGCCAGAATTTGCCGGTAGCTTTCCGGCCGGATGGGAAATCGATTCTGGTAGTAGCGAACGAAAAATCCCTGATCGTCGTAATGCAGGCTGATTCCCTGGCTTTCCAGCACTTTGCCGTATGTGTCTCCCAGAACCGGCAGCAAAATGCGTGCGCGCTGCAGCGGGTCGGCGCCCCAGTCAATATCGAAATACGATGCGAATTCGGATTGCTGCCCATTCTCGAGCAAGTCCATCCACCACGGATTTTCCTCGCTCGCCGCCATATGGTTGGGAACAATATCCAGCAGCAGTCCCATGCCATAGTTGTGCAGCCGGTTGACCAGGCTCTGGAACTCTTCTTCCGTCCCCAGTTCCGAATTCACCCGCGCCGCGTCCGCCACGTCATATCCATGCAGACTTCCTTTGCGCGCGCGGAAACGAGGCGAGGCGTACAGATGCGTCACGCCCAGCCCGTGGAGATAGGGCACAAGCTCTTCCGCGTCTCGGAAGCGAAAGTTGAGGTGGAATTGAATGCGATAGGTGGCGCACGGATGAGGCATGGGTCAGGACATCCGCATTCCCAGTTGATCCCCCAACGACCGAAAAGTTTGCGTCCACTCCGGCCCCTCACACCCGGCTGCGTGAGGCTTATTTCCATTCGCTGAGTTCAGCAGCACGGAATGGTAGAGGTTTTGAATCTCCCACAGGCGAACCTCGAAGGGAAACGACCGCGCCAATTTGACTGCGGCTTCCAGCGACGTCAGTTTCTCCGCGTCGCAAGGCTGCGATTCCCATTCTTCCGCCATCCTCTCCAGTTTCTTGCGCAGCGCGAATTCCAGCGTGGCCCCATCCAGGTCCACGTGCACGGCCCTCGCTTCCTCCATCAGCGCCCGCACCAGATCCACATTCAGGCTCTCCCCCTCGATGGCCCGCCGCAACTCCGCATTCAATGTCACTTCCGCCGCCGCTTGGAAGTGCCGGACCAGCGGAATCCCGTGCGCCGCGATGAAGCGCATCAGCGGCGCCCGGCTGTCATAGAGCTGCCGGTAACTTGACTCCGCTTCCTCCAGAGCCGAATTCAGAATGATCTGCAGTATCTTTCTTTGCTCATCCCGGAAGAGCAGCTTCAAGCTGTAGCTCACCGAACCAAACGCCGCGTCCACCGCTCTCACCAGGTCCGTGAAATCGCCGCTTTCGAAAGCCTTGCTCAGCTTCTCGGCCATCTCCTTGTAGGCTTGCTCGTTCGTGAATTCTTTGACGCCCCCCGTGACGTAGTGATCTCCCAGGTGCACCGCTCCGAAAGTGACGCGGGAAGACTCCTGCGTGATGTCCGACGTGATTCGGATGCGCCCAAAAGACACCCGGGACTTTCCGGAAGACAGCATCGTGTGATCTTCCTGATTGATCTGGTAACAATAGGTCTGGCTTTCCGGCGGATAGGATTCGAAAAGAGAGCTGATCGCATAATGCGCGCCCACTTTATTCAGGTCGATCATGGCCGGACGGACGTAGCTCTCGTAAATTTTCCTGCCATCGCCCTGCCCGGGAATGTTGCTGTGGGCCAGCGCCAGCTTATTCAGAAATTCCTCTTCGATTTTTGCGTCGTTGAATAAGGACTGCGCTAATTGCACCGCCCTTCCCGAATATTGAATCGATTGCACCGTTTCCAGCCCGGAAAGTTCGTCGAAAAACCACCCGCAGCTCGTGTACATCAGCATCAGGTGCCGCTGCAGCTCCATCAGCTTCAGCGCTTGTACCCGCTCGCAATCTTTCAGCTCGCGGCTGGCCTGCTCGTGCAGGAATCGGTCCACGGTCTCCCGCGATCGGTTCAAGATCACCGAGATGTACTGATCCCGGGCGCGCCACGCGTCCGCGAATAACGCGCCCCCGGCTTGCTCAAATTTCGGCCCCAGCGTATCTCGCAGCCAGTCGAACGCCTGCCGCAAAGGAGTGCGCCATTCCTGATTCCATCCGGCCCGGCCCGAGTTGCAGCCGCAATTCGAACGCCAGCGCTCCACCCCGTGCACGCAGCTCCACGAGGTGTTCTCCTCGATTTCCACTTCGTGCGTGGGCGGGTGCTTCTCCAGAAAATCGGCATACACCGTGAGTTGCGCCAGCTTTTGCGTTTCGATGTAGCGCAGCGCATAGCTCAGCGCCATATCGCCGTGCGCGCGGTGATGCCCGTAAGTCTCCCCGTCCGTGGCGATGTTCGTGAGCTGCGGCCACTTCCGCTCGTCGGAAAATCCTCCGATGATTCGCTGGGCAAAGTCTTCGCCGCGCATCAGAATATTTTCAAACGCCACCGCATGAGAGATCGGTCCGTCAAAGAAGAACAAAACGATGCTTTGCCCCGATGGCAGTTTGCAAAGATAGGCCCGCGAGGGATCGATCCGCCCGCCGCTGATATCCTTCCATTCCTTTTTCCCGGGAGGCCGCACCCGTTTGGCCGCGTGCGGAGGCAGCACCGTAAACCGGATCTTGTGCCGGGCCATCATCTCCAGCGTTTCTATATCGACGGCCGCCTCCGGGAGCCACATCCCTTCCGGATAGCGCCCGAAGCGATATTCGAAATCACGAATTCCCCAAAGTATCTGCGTTTCCTTATCCCGCTGATTGGCCAGCGGCATAATCACGTGGTTGTATCCCTGCGCCATCGCCGCGCCATGCCCGCCAAAGCGCTCGCAGGTCTCCCGGTCGGCCGCTTGGATGGCCTTATAGACCCGCGGAACCTTTGCCTCCAGCCAGGAGATCAGCGTGGGTCCGAAATCGAAGCTGATCTTCGAGTAGTTGTTTACGATGTCGACAATCTTTTTCTCCCCGTCCAGAATCCGCGCCGCCGCGTTCGGCGCATAGCATTCCGCGGTCACCCGTTCGTTCCAGTCGTGGTATGGATAGGCCGAGTCTTGAATCTCGATGGCCTCCAGCCAGGGATTCTCTCGCGGCGGCTGATAGAAGTGCGCGTGTATGCAAACGTAGCGATCGTTCACGTTTTTCCTCGGGTGCCTGAGCGGTAGAATGCGACGCTAAGAGGCTCGATGAGAATACGATGATCCGGCCCGCATGGAAGGTACTCCGGCAATGCCGACCCCGTCCCGCCCCAGCGCTGATCCCGGGAATTCAGGACTTTCAGCCATCCGGCCCCCCCGGACGACTGGCCCCCTGAGATTGTCACGCGCGCCTCCTCCTTCCCAAAATTGAATAGCGCCAGAATTTCATCATTGCCCTTCCAGCGGCGCAAGAAAAGCGCCTTCTCATTTTCAAAAGGCGTTGCCTCGATGCACGTCATATCGGAGTTGGCCAGCGCGGGATATTGCTTACGCATTTTCAGGAGCTCCGCATAAAAAGCACGAAGCCGCTTGTGCGGCTCGCGCTCCTGTAGCTGCCAATGCAACTTCGCGCTCAGGAATGTGCCCCGATCCTGCGGGTCCGGAGGCTCTCCGCTCCAGCCAAACGCCTTGAATTCGCTTCTCCGCCCTTGCCGTACCGCTTCGATGAGATCGGGATCTTGATGGCTGACGAAATAAGAAAACGGCGACGTCTCCCCGTACTCTTCGCCCATGAAGAGCAAAGGCACAAACGGCGAAAGCAACGTGACGCCCGCCGCAACCTTCAGCGCCTCGAAATCCACCAGGTGCCCCAGCCGCTCGCCGTTCATGCGATTCCCGATCTGATCGTGGTTTTGGATGAAGACCACAAAGTGCTCTCCGCTGACGCCTTTTGAATCGCTTCCATGAGAACGCAGCCGGTAATTCGAATATTCGCCCTGATAGACGTAGCCGGACGTCAATGATCTGGCGATCTGCGAAATCTGTCCGAAATCCTGGTAATAGCCGCCGGCTTCTTCGGTGAGCGCCGCATGCACCGCGTGATGAAAATCGTCATTCCATTGCGCCCCAAACCCGTAGCCTCCCCGCGCGCGCGGTTGCACGGTCCGAATATCGTTCCGATCGCATTCCGCGATCAGGTGAACTTCCCGATTCAGCCGGGCCGCCTCGGCTTGCACCGCCGCGTTGAGCTCGCGCAGAAATGGCTGTGCGGAAGTATCGACGATGGCATGCACGGCGTCCAACCGCAACACGTCCACGTGAAAATCCCGGATCCAATGCAGCGCATTCTCCATGAAAAACCGCCGCACCTCGTCGCTCCACTCCCCATCGAAGTTCACCGCTTGGCCCCATGGAGTTTTGTAACGGTCCGTGAAGTAAGGTCCGAAATCGGCCAGGTAGTTCCCTTCCGGACCCAAATGGTTGTAGACCACGTCCAGTGCCACGCACATATCTTCATTGTGGCAAGCGTTCACCAATCGTCTCAACCCCGCTGGTCCGCCATACGAATCCTGCACGCAAAACGGAAAAACGCCGTCGTATCCCCAGTTCCGATCGCCCGAAAATTGTGCTACGGGCATGATCTCGATGGCCGTCACTCCCAGTTCCTTCAGATTTCGCAGCCTGGGAATGATGGCGTCGAATGTTCCTTCAGGCGTGAATGTCCCCACGTGGATTTCGTAGAAAACCAGCTCGCTGATGGGCAAGCCGCGCCACTCACCATCCCTCCAATCGAATTCTCCCTGCCCCAGAACCTGCGACGGGCCGTGAACACCCTCCGGCTGGGAACGCGAAGCCGGATCGGGTCTCATCTTTTCGCCATTTCCGCCCAGGTCATATAGATATCGAGCGCCGGCCGCGTCCTCCACGAGCAGACGAAAATACCCTTTCGGCATGCGTTCCATCGAAAGTGACCGGCATGGTGAACTCAGAACGTGGAGCTTGACCGCATCGGCGTAGGGGGCCCAGACGAGGAAGAGACAATCCCCGGTGCTGAGCGGGGTCGCACCCAGAATGTCCCGCATTCTTTCTTCCATCACCTACTTTTCATCGATACTATTTCTCGCCGAAACCGCCCTGAGCTTCCATCAGGTGATCTCCGTATCTCGCGGCTCAACAATTCGTGATTTCGGCCTCACTCGGCCTCCGTTTTTTTTGTAGCTCAGGTCGTCCGGACGATTTCTGTCCGGAGACCTGAGGCCTTCTCGAGATGTCGCTGTCATCACGAGGTCGCCGCGGCGCCGGGGTCCCCTGCACGCGTCGTTTTTACGCGTGCAGGGGTGGTGGCGACCGAGGGATCTGCTTTCTTGTTTTTGCCCTTGCGGGTGCCCCACCCCTCGTGCTTTTGAGCGCGCTTGCGCGCGGCGCTGAAAAGGCGGGTGGGTCTTTTGTAGCTCAGGTGTCCGCCGCAGCCTGCTTTTGGCGAAGGCGGAGACCTGAGGCTTTTCTGGTGCCTTCATGTGGTGGCCATTCTCCACGATGCCCGCATAAAGGCTGTCATTCCGAGGTCGCCGTCACGCACGCTTTTGTGCGTGATTCTCCTTGGGCGACCGAGGAATCTCTCCTATGCTGGCGCAGCTAAACCCCGCTGTAATCAAGAGGGCGCTCTCTCGCTCGAAGGATCTGCTTTTGAAGGAAATGCTTTCGTGTTCGGTTTGCTGACGTGCGAAACCGGGTCCCGCCCTGCGCACCTTTGCGCAGGGCGGGTGCTGTTCACGGTTCTATAATCTGATTGCGCACGGCGTAACGCACCAATTCGCTCACCGAATGTAGCTCCAGCTTGCGCATGATATTGGCGCGGTGGGTTTCTGCCGTCTTGACGCTGATGCCTAGGGTTACCGCCACCTCTTTACTGCTTCTGCCTTCCGCCAGCAACTGCACAATCTCTCTCTCTCTCGAAGTAAGCCGGTTGCGCATCAAAACTCGCGGCTCGGTCACCGAACTCTGCCGGCAGAAGCCGTCGATCAGCATCTCCGCGGCGCGGGAGGTAAAGAAAGAACGGTGATTCGCCAGCGCTTCGATGGCGATGAGCAGATCGCGGTCTGCGTCGGACTTCATGATATAAGCTCGCGCGCCGGCATCCACGATTTCGCGAACCAATTGATCGGAATAGTGCAGCGAGAGGATCACCACCTCGGTCTTGGGCAGCTGCTTCCGTATTTTCCGCGCCGCCTCCAGTCCGTTCAGGTCCGGCATGCTGATATCCATCACCACGACATCCGGCTTGTGCTGCTCGGCCATGGTGATGGCTTCGCGCCCCGTGGCGGCTTCCGCGCACACCACCCACCCGGCTCGCGATGACAAGAGCGCTTTCAGTCCTCGCCGGATGATGTCGTGATCATCGGCCACCAGGATGCGAAGGTTATTCATTTTGGACTGCCCCACCAAAACCGCCGTTTGCTGCCGCGCTGACTGGATATGGTTCATTTTAGCGCCCACTCCAGACTGCCTTCCATGGATAATATAGCGGCGGCCCCGTTCCCATCCGTACTTCCCTGTATTTTCCGGGGTTGCGCCGAAGATTCCATGATGCGCCCGCGCCCATTCTGGAAGATTTTTTGGTGGCTTCCTTGTAGCTCAGGTGCCCGCCGCAGCCTGCCTTACGGCGAAGGCGGGAGACCTGAGGTTTTTCCGGTGCCTTCTGCGATCTGTAGCCCAGGTAGCTCGCTGCTATTGCGCGGCCCTGGTTTTTTTCGTAGCGCCGCCTTCCAGGCGGCTCTTCACTCGGTCTCCGCTTTTTTGTTTTTGCCCTTGCGGGTGCCCCACCCCTTGTGCTTTTGAGCGCACCATCGCGAGCAGCGCTCGCGCGTTAAAACGAAGTCGCGCGGCCCAGAAAAGTCGGGTGGGTCTTTTGTAGCTCAGGTGTCCGCCGCAGCCTGCCTTCGGCGAAGGCGGAGACCTGAGGCCTTTTTCTGCCCTCTAAAGCGTCCAGCGCCTCGCGCGTTTTTCTTACGGCTTGACAGCCGCAAAGTGAGGGTAGTATACCCGCCCCAGAATCGGGGTCTGTACTTCCAAGCGGGGCTCAAATTTGGAGGGGCTATGTTCAGCCAATCCTTCCGTAGTGGACGTCTATTCTCTTTTCTGCTTGTCCTGTTGATTTTGCTCGCCGCTCCCGTGTTGTGGAGTCAGACGGCGGGGACCGGTGCGTTAACCGGAACCATTACCGATCCTTCCGGCGCCGTTGTTCCCAACGCGATGGTGGCAGCCACCAGTCTCGATACCGGCCAGGTCCGAACGGCTACAACCGGCGCCGACGGCACCTACAAGATCGCTTTACTCCCGCCCGGCAATTACAAAGTGCGATTTGACGCTTCCGGCTTCAAAGCTGTCGAGATTCCTTCCGCAACGGTCAACGTCACCGAGACGGAAGTATTAGACCGCAGCCTCGAAGTCGGCGCGCAGGCTCAAACGGTTACGGTCGAAGGTGAAGTTGAAGTAATTCAAACCGCGAGTTCCGCGCTCGGCACCGTCGCCAGCGCCAGAACGGTTACAGAACTCCCGCTCAACACGCGCAATTACACCAATCTTTTGGCCATGTCCGCCGGCACCACTTCCCCCGTACAGAACGCAACCTCACTTGGCAAGGGCTCGTCTCTCATTTCCGCCAATGGCGCGAGCAACTTCCAGAACACTTTCCTTCAGGATGGCGTGGACGTTGGTGTTTGGCTCGGCCTGGGTACAGGCACCGAAGGCACCGCCTATGCCTCGTTCTCCATTCCCAATCCCGATGCCATTGCCGAATTTAAGATTCAGACCTCCAGCTACGATGCGGGATACGGACGTCACCCCGGCGCCAACGTCAATGTGATCACTAAGTCCGGCACCAATAGTCTTCATGGTGCGGCCTTCGAATTCTTTCGCAATACCGCCCTCAACGCGAATGAGTGGTTTTACAAGCGCAGCGAGTCGCTTGCTCACCAGCCGGATCAAAATGCTGTGCTCAACTCCAACGTCTATGGCGGCGTAATTGGCGGACCCGTCAAAAAAGACAAGCTGTTCTTCTTCGCTTCCTATCAGGAGACGGACCAAAAGAACGGGCTTTCTGGCTACGGTTTCTCCACCCCGATTTTGGAACCCATCCCACTCGGAAACCGCGGTACCTGCGCGACGCCCAGCGCCTCGCTTTCAGCGGCCGCGTTCTTCGCCACTTGCAATGCCGCGGCGCAGCAATTCATCACGAATATGGCCACCGCCTTCAGCCCGGTGGTCCCGTGCAGCTCGGCCGTAGGAAAGACGGGTGCCGCAACCGCCGCCGGCGCGCAGATTCAGTGTCCCGGAACGGCGGGCGCCATCGATCCATTGTTCAATATCAATCCCGTGGCCATCAGCATGCTCCAGCTCCAATTGTCTGGCGGTGGCTATTTCATCCCTAGCTCACTCACGTATGGTGGCGCCCCAAACAGCACTCAGGCCGTAAGTTTCTCTCAGCCCGCGACCTTCAACGATCACCAATTCATCGGCAACTTCGATTATGTCCTCAGCAGCAAAGAGACCTTGAGCGGTCGGTATGAATACGAAACCGATCCCACACATGCATCCTTTCCCGTCATCAATGCCACTTTGGCGGGTACCTCGCTGCCTGGCACCCCTGTGAACGCCACAAAATTGGGCCACTCCGCGCTCCTGAAGCTCACCTCCATTCTGTCGAATAGCTTGGTCAACGAAGCCCGCGTCTCCTACCAGCGCTATAACGCCGTCAACACCGAAGGAGATCCGTTCACCGATACGCAAGTCGGTGTCACTCCTTTGAATCCTGCCCCGTCCTTGAACGGTCTCTCTTACTTCAATGTCGGAGGCAGCGGAGCCAGTTGCGCCTTCTTCTGTTTCGGTTCCCACTACTTTTTCCTGGGAACTTTCCCGAGCGACCAGTACGAAGTCGCCGACCAGATCTCTTGGTCCCACGGAAAGCATTCCATTCGTACTGGCTTCGAAGTCGAGCGCGTGCAATCGGACACCATTAGCGCGGGTGGCTCGTATGGAAATCCCACCACGCTTACCTGGGGCGATTTCCTGATCGGACGGGCCGGCTGCGGCGCCGGAGTAGTCAACGCCGGCTGCAACGGCACTAACACCAGCAACATAAGTTCTCCGGGAGGCAATGCCTCCTATGCAAATTTTCCTTACGAATTTCGTGACACCATCCTCGGCGCATTTATCCAGGATGACATCAAACTCACTTCGCGCTTGACCATCAATGCCGGCCTCCGCTGGGAATATGACGGCTGGCCAGTTGAGAAGAATGGAGAGTTCGCCAATCTATGGCAGGGCTTGGCCACAGTGCCGGTGCCGCTTCTGAAAGCACCGCCCACTGCCGCCAATCTAGCCGCCAATAGCACCATGGCCGGATTCGTAGTGCCTAGCAATTATGGAGGCCCGCTTCCTTCCGGCGTATACGTGAGTAATTCTGAATTTCCGACGCCTAACCACGCGCCTTACGACGATTTCGCGCCACGTCTTGGTTTTGCCTGGCAGCCCCTCGCAACCAACAAATTGGTCCTGCGGGGCGGCGCGGGCCTTTTCTATGATCAGCTGAACGGGCAATTGATCGGCGGCACTTTGTTTGCCGATACCCCGGGTGTGGGCGTCCCTCTGGGCTTGGCGCCCACGGCCACTCTTGGCGAGCCCATTCGTCCTTCCGCCCACTCTCCCCGGACCGCCCAGGTGGTTTTGGGTTCACTCCTCGGTGGGTGAGCGTGAACCTGGCAGGGATCGTCTCAAACTCGGGCATAAGCCAGGTCATGATCGCGCAGAACATGACCGTCCCGCTGACTTATGAATGGAACCTGAACACTCAGTACCAATTTCTGACAAATTGGGTGCTGGAACTCGGTTACGTAGGTTCGCACGGAATTCATCAGCCAAGTAATGGAGGTCAAACCGGCTCCGGGCAGGCCAGCGCCTATCTCTTTAATCTGGCCCAACTGGCTGGCGTGGGTAGTCCGTGCGTAAGTTGCGCGGCAACCAATGTCACCACCAACACCACTGCGAATACCGCCCTCCGCACGCCCCTCCTCGGGGTCTCCCCGACCGACACGATGGTTCAGACCAACCTGAACTATGAATACAACGGCCTTCAGGCCACCGTCCGCAAACAGCTCTCGCGCGGCTTGCAATTTCAGGCAGCCTACACTTGGAGCCGTTCGTTCCTGCAATCGCCGTTTGGAATCAACACCTATCCCTATCTGATCGACGTCAACGGACCGAATCCCGTTTATCGCCCGCAGCGATTGGTGATCAATTATGTGTGGAATCTGCCCCTCGGCCACCAGCAAGGCCTTCTAGGCAAATTGACCTCCGGGATGGACCTGGTCCGGTGTCGCTACCTTCCAGGACGGGCAGCCTCTAACCATCACAGACAGTACCGGCGGAACGATCTTCGGCACTACTGCCGCCTCCACCTTGAGTACAGCACAATTTTGCCCCGGCATGTCCGCTGCCAACCTCCTCACTTCGGGCAGCCTGACCCAGCGAGTCTCGGGGGGCTTGACCACCGGAGGTATCGGCTATTTCAACGGAAAGGCCCAAGGGGTTCTGTGTGCTCCCCTAACGGCGGGCCAGATCAATGGCTAGCTCAGGTCGCCCGCCGCAGCCTGCCTTCGGCGAAGGCGGAGACCTGAGGCCTTTTCTCCCGCTTCTATCCCCGTGGCGCGCCTCGCGCGAGTGCATCGCTTGACAGTTGGCAACTCTTGACTATACCTTTTGCCAGGATTTCCCCATCGATTAAGGAGCTGACCGATGAAAGCTAGGGTCTCGCCTCTCCTCGCAATGTTGGCCGGCAGTCTGCTCTTGGTCAGTGTTCCCCTGTTCGCTCATCATGGAACTTTCGTTTCCTACGACACCAAGCATCCCGTCACCTTGACCGGCGTCGTCGCCGAGTACCATTTCACCAATCCGCACACCCAGCTCTATTTTGATGTCACCGACGACAAGGGCAACGTCACGCGCTGGGCCGCCGAAGGCCCCGCTCCCGAGATCTGGGTCGAAGCCGGCTGGGGCAAAAAGCGCACCGAATCCACTCTGGCGCCCGGGACGAAAATCACCATCACACTCTCACCCGCGCGCAATGGCAAGCCTGTGGGCGCTGCTGCCAAAATCTTTCTCGCCAATGGCGAACAGGTGGGCCCGGCCGGCGCCGGTGAGCCTCCGAACCAATAACGGCCCGATAACCTTCCGGTTTCAACCGCCAGGTGGTGTCGCTGAATCCGCGGACACCCGAGGAGTTTGAACATGAAATTCAGTCGGCTCCATGCGCGAACCGCTAGCCTGTGCCTGTTGATCGCAGCCTCGGCGTTCGTGCTGCCCACGATCGCACGCGCACAAGACGACGAGCCCGGCCCTCCCGATGCGGCTGCACGCCAGGCCCGCGCCCGCGCGCTTCCGAGAATTCAGCCCTCCGATAAGAAGTTCGATCCCCACGACCTCTCCGGAATTTGGACTCGCAGCTCCAGCCCCAAAGGTTTCACCGGCGGCGGTACATGCGCGGACTGCGGCGATCGCGGATACGGAAAAAACGTTCCCCCACTGACCCCCGAAGGCAAGAAAATGTTCGACGCCAATAAGCCTTCCTACGGCCGCACCTTGGGTACACCCGATGCGGCCGCGCATCCCGAGGAAGACATCGGCCGCCGCCGAGCCGTCTCTCCCGCCAACGGAACCGATCCTTATCAATACTGTAATCCCATGGGCATCACGCGCGCTTTGATCTTTCCTCACCCCATCGAGGTTTTTGTGCTTCCCGATAGGATCATTCAGCATTTCAGTTGGGGTGAAGGCATCCGCACGATTTGGACCGATGGACGCAAACTGATCGACGATCCAGACCAGCCCCGCTGGTGGGGTTATTCAGTCGGCCATTGGGAAGGCGACACGTTCGTCGTCGAATCCAACGGGCACGATGATCGCACCTGGATCGATCATTTTGGTTATCCCCACAGCGACCAGATGCGTCTCGAGGAACGCTACAAGCGCACCAACTACAATATCCTGGAACTCAATTGGACCATTACCGATCCCAAGATTTACACCAAACCGTGGGTTGGCGACACCAAGCGCTTCCATCTCATACTCACGAAAGACATCACCACCGTCGATGGCTGGGCTGGAATGATGGAAGATCCCTGCGCGCCCGCCGATGAAGTCGACCAATTCGACAAAAGAATCCGCGATCTCACCGGCACAAAACCGAATTAATGCGTTCTCTCATGGCGGGGCTGGTTCTGTGTCGCGGCAAGTCCCCCGCGAGATGTCATTCCGAGGAGCGGGTCGCGCCCACAACGCAAGTCCACGCCTTGCGGAGGTCGCGCGTTAACGAAGCAGGCGCGGCGACGAGGAATCTGCTTTTTCTTAAGCGAGCGATCCTGATCGGAATGGTGCTTTCCTGTCTGCTCGGCAGCCACTTCGCCCAGGCGCAAACTCTCCCGGAACAAAAACCGCTCACCGCTGGCCAATTCTTTAAAAACGTTACCGTGCTCGCCAATCTCCCCGTGAACGAATTCATGACCACCATGGGCTTCTTTTCCGCATCGCTCGGTTATTCCTGTGAGAATTGCCATGGCGCCGACACCGGCTGGGATAACTACGCCGCCGAAAATCGAGAAAAGAAGCAAACCGCTCGCCGGATGATCCTGATGATGACGGCCATCAATAAGACCTACTTCGCTGGGCGCCAGGTGCTCACTTGTTATACCTGCCATCGCGGCGGCGATCAGCCCACCATCACACCCAATTTGGCCGCGCTATATAGTCCGCCTCCGGAGGAAGCAAAAGACATCGTGCCGGAAGCCAAAGGATCGGCTTCCGCCGATCAGGTCTTTAGTAAATATCTTCAAGCCTTGGGCGGTCCACAGCGTTTGGGAAACCTTACCAGCATGATCGCCACCGGCACGGTGGTGGGCTACGGCCTGGATGCCGAGAAGCAAGCCGTGGAAATCTACGCCAAAGCCCCCGGCCAGCGCGCCACCATCATCCATTCGCCCGAAGGCGACAACATGACCACCCTCGACGGCCGTTCCGCCTGGATGGCAGGGCCGCAGATCGCCGGCCCGGCCATACCCGTCCCGGTGCTCTCATTAACGGGCGGCGATCTGGATGGCCTGAAGCTCGAAGCGGATTTGTCTTTTCCCGGCAGCATCAAGCAAGCCTTCACCCAATGGCGCGTCGGTCAGCAGACGGACATCAACGACCGTCAGGTCCAGGTCGTGCAAGGAAGCACTCCGGGAGGCGCCTTCGCCACGTTGTATTTCGACGCTGATTCGGGATTGCTCGTTCGAGTTATGCGTTATACGGATTCGTTTGTCGGAAGATTTCCCACGCAAATCGATTATTCCGATTACCGCGAAGTCTCCGGCGTGAAGATGCCCTTCAAATGGACCGTGGTTTGGCTCGACGGTCTGCAGACATTTGAGCTCACCGACGTCAAGCTGAACGCCCCCATCGACGCAACCAAATTTGCCAAGCCCACCGTCACCTCGCGCCCTCCCTCCCCCGCGCCCTGATCGTCCCCGCCCGGTTTCGCCTTAAGCGTCATCACCGAGGTCGCCGTTCGGCGGACCGAGGATCTGCTTTCTTGTTTTTGCGCTTGCGGGTGCCCCACCCCTGGTGCTTTTGAGCGCACCATCGCGAGCAGCGCTCGCGCGTTAAAACGAAGTCGCGCGGCCCAGAAAAGTCCGGCGTAGGTCATTGTAGCTCAGGTGTCCGCCGCAGCCTGCCTTCGGCGAAGGCGGAGACCTGAGGCTTTTCCGATGTCCTCGCTGTCATCACGAGACCCGCCCTCAGGCGAAAGCATCCTGCTTTCGAAAAAGTCGCCCGAGCTGCGTTTTCTGCGTCTCGACGCTTTTGCGTGGGATCTGCTTTTTCTTTCGTCTCTACGGGTGCCCGACCCCTCGTGGCCACCTCCGCGTCAAAGCCCCGCTAGCGGGCGAGCCTGAGGCTTCTCTGCCTTCATTGCGCGGACCTCGATCACTCTTCCTGCAACACCTTCACATGCGCCAAAACGCTTTCGGCCAGCCCATCCAGCCGGTAGCCGCCTTCCAATACCGAAACCAGGCGTCCTTGGCAGAGTTCCTTCGAGAGCCCGGCCACTATCCGCGTAATCGCCGCGAAACCTGCCGGTGTAATATCGAACACGCCCAGCAGGTCGTTCCTCATTCCATCAAAGCCGGCGCTGATCAGAATGAAATCGGGCTTGAAATTTCGCGCTGCCGGAACGAGCTTGGTTTGAAAAGCTTCTTCGATCTGTGCGTCACTCGCCCCCGGAGGCAGCGGAACGTTCAGAATCTTTCCTGCGCCCTTGCCGGCGCCGCTTTCCGCCGCGGACCCGGTTCCGGGATACGCCCCGTAATGGTGAGTGCTGAAATAAAAGACGCTGCCATCTTCGTAAAATGTCTCCTGCGTTCCATTCCCGTGATGGTAGTCCCAGTCCACGATCAACACCCGCTGCAAACCATACTTCTTCTGGACGTAACGCGCCGCGATGGCCACATTGTTGAAAATGCAGAACCCCATTCCGCGAGTCGGCGTAGCGTGATGCCCCGGCGGCCTCACGGCAGCGAAAGCGTTCTTCACTTTTCCCTGCATCACCGCATCAACCGCATTCAGCACGCCGCCGGCCGCGAATTCCGCCGCTTCTAACGAATCCTTGGACACGAGCGTGTCGCCCGTGCTCAGTTCACGATACCCCTGCACGTTCGACAATTCCCGGCGAACCAGCGCGATGTAAGACGGCTTGTGTACCAGTTCCAATTCTTCCTCGGTCACGCGGCGCGGATGAATTGGGTACAAACTTTGCATCAGGCCCGCCTTCTCCAAAGCCTCGCGGATAAAGATCAGGCGCTCGGGCCGTTCGGGATGGCCGCTATTGCCCGAGAGATGCTTCAAATAAACGTCGTCGTAGAGCAAACCCGTCGGCTTGGCCGTCGGCTGGGACGGTGCGGGCGATGTGGCTTTCGGAACCTGAGTTGGGCTCAATGGGCAGGCTAAGATCGTTCCCAGCGCAAATGTGACGATACCAAAACTCCGCACCAACCGCCTCAAGCTTCTCCCCATTGACTGCCCCTCATGATGCGCTTGGCGACGGACGTGAATTCTCCGTGAAACGGTACGGATCTTACCGTGGATAACGTCGGTCGTGTTTTGTGCCAGATGCACCTTCATTTTGTGCATCGGAAGCTCGCGGTGGGCTTAGTCGAAACTCCTGCTTTTTGCCCGCGAACCCATGCCTCCATGTTCTTCCAGTCCGGGTCGTCCTGGGATCTAAATTGCCTCCCTCCCTGGTGGGTGTCGGCGAGGCCGCCCGCCTCCGGCGCCAGCGGCATTAGCAGAAACAGGCTTGATAGCGGGTTACCGGGAATCACCAGTTTCGAGACGACCTCGAAAGTTGGTGGCGAGATTGCTCCTCGGTCCAAAAGCTCGTCCCGGGCGACAGCCGCTCCAGGCTAAGGGGTCCGCCGCCGTGACGGCTTACCTCATGGCAAACGTAGCAGCGGGCGTGGTCCGGCAACCGCTTTTTCAGGAAGATAGGCTCGACGCGGGTCTTGAAAAACTCATAATCAAGAGACGGCCGCGACGCAGAACGCTGGCCCCTCGCGGATTGCCCCGGCGAATGGAACAGGCGCATAGAGTGCGACCGCCGACGCTACCAGGAAACTGGCAAGAATTCTCTTCGGACGGACATTAGAAACCATAATCTCCTCCACATGAACTGAGTACTCGCGGTGTCCTTATCCCGAATTTGCAAAATGCGCGAAACTTTAGGGCAATGCCAAGCGTGCTGATCCGGTCGGGCATCTCGCCAACCGGAATGCGAGCCACCTCTTTCATTTTCTGCACGTCGATGGCGGTCACCGTCTTCACCCCGCAGCTGGAAATGTAGACTGTCTTGCTGTCAGGAGTGAAAGTAATCCAGGCCGGGATTTCCCGACCTGCTTCGGCTTTCCCGGCACAATTTGTTCCGGCAACGAGACATGTCCCAGCAGTTTGATATCAGGCAGCGAATAGGCGAAAACAGAATTGGCACGGCCTGCTGTTGACCCAGAGAGTCTTCTGGTCCGGGGAGATACCGATGCCGTGGGCGATGGCTTTCGCACCCCGCTGCCGCCGAACCCTGTCGGCTCGTCAGGGGACCTTGATTCTAGCCACTTCCGCGCGCTTGCGCAAAGTCCACCACCGAGAAGCTGTTCGGTAGGGCCAAGGTTGTACGAAGATCCGGCGGCCCGAGCCGTCGGGATTATTCTCGATTACGAGCGGATTTACGCCGTAGTCGTAGTGAACCGCGCCAGGCGATTTCCATCTTCTGAAGATCAAAGACGACAGAAAATGTCCGCCCAGGCGCGCCGGCGGCCGCATACTTGCCGTCCTCCAGTCACAGCGATATCGTGCAGACCTCTTTCGCACCGGGATGCTCTTGACCTTTTCCAGCGACTTGGCGTCGATAATATCTAAGGCACCTACGTCCTCCACCGTGGTCGCGGTATTGCGAATACAAACGAAAATCAGCTTTCCATCTTTGGTCGTTTGGGCTTCATTGGGCCAACCGCTGAGCGGCACCTGTCTTGATAATTTTTTCGCTCTTTCGATCCATGACGAGAGGAAGTTCATTAGCGCCCCGGTAGGGAATGTAGAGCCGGCTCCCGTCGGGAGAGAATCGCACTACTTCGGGCGATTCGATATTGCCGATGGTGTGCACAACCTTGTTCGTTGCGGAGTCGATCACATCGATCGTCGTTCCTCCTCTGTTCGTCACGTAAATCCATGCCGTGCCCGCCGCTACAGGCATGGCTATCGAAAGCATCCCCAGCAGTAGCCACAGCTGCTTGTGCCCACTGCAACATCCTTTGAGAGGGGTCCAGTCCATAGTTAGCCCTCCTTTTTTCTTGCTTGGATTGGGTGACAGGTCCCTTACACGATTGCGTGAGAGTAGGCGCGGGCGATCCCAAAGTCAAGACAGCACATGACCCGCAATTGCGCCACACTCGGCCATCTCGCGTCGCAAGCGGCACGTCATCAACTCAAGTTTGTACGCAAAGCAATCGCGCGGCTGCCCGGGTCCGACTACCCTGAACGAAACCGCTTTCGTCCCCCTTTAGGGGGTCAGAGCTTTAGCTCTGACATCAGGATCCATCAATCTTCCGGGGCTTCAGCCCTGAAAGCACCGGAATCGGTAGCCGGTTTGCCGGGTTTTGTGCCGGTTCGTGAAGGTATCTTTTCTGATCGACCGATCTTCGAACGAAATCGCGGCTCCCGTAGGTTATAATGCTGCCGTTTTCCCGTGAAAACTGCAGCGGCCATCCGGCACGTCCATTTCGAAGACCTCGGCGCCTTTGAGACCGTCCTCACCACCAGCGGTTATCAAATCCAATATTGCGACGTGGGAATAAACGACCTGCATAGTGCCGGACTCGCCGATTGCGACCTGCTGGTCGTCCTGGGAGGCCCGATTGGCGTTTACGAGGAAGAAAAATACCCTTTTCTTGCCGACGAAATCGCCATCATTCAAAAGCGCGTAAATTTTGCGCGCCCCCTGCTGGGAATTTGTCTCGGCGCGCAACTCTTTGCTCGTGCCCTGGGTTCTAATGTTTATCCTGGGCCGGCCAAAGAGATCGGATGGGCTCCGGTTACGCTTAGCCCCGCAGGTAAACATAGCCCGATGAGGTGCCTCGAAGCCGTGCCCGTCCTCCATTGGCATGGTGACACTTTCGATCTTCCCGGAGGCGCGGAACTCCTCGCCTCCACGCCGATTTGTCGAAATCAGGCATTCAGTTACGGAAAATCGCTCCTCGCGTTTCAGTTTCATCCCGAAGCGTCAGCCAGGCACTTCGAGCGCTGGTTGATCGGGCATGCCGCTGAGATCGGCGGCGTAAAAGATCTCTCCGTTACGAAGTTACGCTCCGATACCGCGCGTTTCGCGCCCGAGTCTGCGCCCCTGGGGCAGCAGTGCCTTCGCGAATGGTTGCAGGGACTCCATTAGAATGAAATCAGAAAATCCGTCATCGGTATTTCCGATTCTCCAGCCTCTGAATTCCGGCGCCCATGCACCCGCCTGCCATCCTCGATCCGCCAAAACTCGGCCCATTCGCTGCCTGCGCCTTCTAGCGGTCCTGCTGTTTGCGCTCTTCTTTGCAGGCTCCGTCCGGGCTCAAGTCCAGCTACCCGTGGGACGAGGCATCGTTCGCTTGGAAGCCAATCGACAAAACAAAGACGGCGATCGCTATATCGCGGATGGCGATGTGGACGTGCGTTATTTGAATATGCGCCTGCGCGCCGATCATATCGAGTACGACTCGAAGACGTATGACGTCTTCGCGCGCGGCCACGTCATCTTCGATTACAACACCGAACACATCGAGGCTCCCGAAGGTCACTACAACGTGCGCACCGATCAGGGCGTTTTCCTTCGGGTCCACGGAACCATCAACGTCGCTCGCCGCCCCAATCCTAACGTGCTGTTCTCCACCAATCCGATTACCTTCGAGGCGAACGAAGTAGACCGCGTCGCCGAGCAAACCTACGTCTTCAAGAAGGCCTGGCTCACCATCTGCATGCCGAACCGGCCGGTCTGGAAATTTTACTCCGTCCGTTCCACTCTAAAAGTGAACGATAAGGTCGTGCTCGTTCGCGCCAATTTTCGATTGCTTAAGGTGCCGCTCATTTATCTTCCCTACGCCAGCATTCCGGCGGGTCAAAAAGTGCGCCAGTCCGGCTTTCTGCTGCCTGAGGTTTCAGAGAACTCCGTGAACGGCTACGTAATGGGCGATTCCTATTACTGGGCGCCTGTGGACTGGTTCGATTCCGAGATCGGCGCTCAATACCTGAGCAAGCGTGGATGGGGCCAACGCGTCGATCTCCGCGCCGTCCCGGAAAATAATATGAATCTGCTGGTTCACTATTACGGCGTCGAAGATCGAGGCCTGCCCGGCGGTCCGAACGGAACTCTCATTCCCGAAGGTGGCAGCGAAGCCAGCCTTCTCTTCACTTCCAATTTCGGGCATGGATGGCGCGGAGTGGCGGACCTTAATTACTTAAGCTCGCTCACCTTCCGCCTCGCTTTCGCCACAACTTTCAACGAAGCGACTGTTTCCGAGCAACACAGCAATGCTTTCGTCACCAATAACTTTCGCGGATTCAGCCTGAATGTCGCGGCGCTTAATTATCAGGACTTCCTCAATGCGCAGCCCGAAACCAGCATCGTCATCCGCAGCGCCCCGGAAGTCCGCTTCAGTTCCGTAGACCGGGCCTTCTGGAACAAATGGCCCGTGTACTTTGGATTCGATACCGTGAGCGGCGCCATGCGCCGTTCCGATACGCTGATCGATACCAACCAGATGGTGCAACGAACCGAGCTCGCGCCTCACATGACCCTTCCACTGCGCTGGGGATACTGGTTCGGAATAACCAGCACCGCCGGATTCCGCTTCACCGATTACGGCGAGCAGCTCATCAACGGCATACCGGTTAATCAGGGTCTGGTCCGCACCGACGGCGAATTCAGTGTCGAATTGCGTCCTCCGGCCTTCGAGCGGATATGGGACCGCGGTAAGACCAAGTGGAAGCACGTCATCGAACCGCTGATCGTCTACAACTATGTAACCGGCATTAATGATTTCAGCCGCATCATTCGCTTCGATGAAGACGATACCATCACCGATACCAGCGAACTCGAGTCCAGCCTCACCCAGCGCTTTTTCCGCAAAACCGCCGATGGCCAGGCCGAAGAGTTCCTCACTTGGCGTCTCGCCGCCAAATACTACTTCGATCCGACTTTCGGCGGGGCTTTGATTCCCGGGCAGCGCAACGTCTTCGCCGCGCTCGATTCATCACGCCGTTTGCCTTCGCCGATCGAACCCCGCCGCTGGTCCCCCATCGTCAGCGACGTAAAAATGAACTACAGCGCTCGATATGACATTCAGTTGGAGACCGACTACGACTTCCTGCCAAACAGCTTGGCCGCCATCGGTCTCATTGGTACCGTACATCCCTACCGGCAATCCTTCCTGAGTCTCGCTCAGTTCAGGTTGAACACCGATCCCATCCTGCAACCTGAGCAGAATCAAATCCGTGTCACGGGGGGTTGGGGCCAGCTGAATCGCAAAGGCTGGAACACGGCCACCTCGTTCGCCTATGATACGATCCAGCACACTCTGCAATACGAAGTCGTGCAGGCGAGCTACAATGGCAGTTGCTGTGGAATCAGCTTTGAATATCGGCGCCTTGCACTGGGGCCGCTTCGAAACGACAATCAATTTCGCGCGGCGCTGCTCATCGCCAATATCGGCACGTTTGGAACTTTGCGCCGCCAGGAACGCGTATTTTAGGCCGCCTTGCCGTAGGCCAAAATCGAGTTGTTCCGTCTCCATGCCCGGTCAATGTGCCCGATCAATGATGCGTCGAGACCAACCTTCGCGCCGTAATCCGTTTGCGCCGCTGCGGCGGAGAACAGATGTTTGAGCGTCGTTCCGCGCTGTTGGGCTTCATCGCCAGGCTTTTCGATCTCGGCCTGACGGCCCTGGCATTCCCGCTCGCCTATTGGGTCCGCATCAGCGTGCTCACCCGCATGGTGGCCCCCGGTGTCGTGCAACCGGCAATTTACCCGTTTTGGATCTACGGGCGGCTCTTCGTCGCGATTCTCGTCATCTGGTTTCTGATTGCCCACTTCCTGGGCATTTACCGCGATATTGAACTTCGCAGCCGCCAGCAACTGGTGCTGGACGCTGCAAAAGTAATCATCCTGGGATTGATCGTTCTAAACGCCGGCTTGTACTTCGTCCGGGCCGACTACATCAGCCGGGCCTTTATCCTCACCATCGCCGCGGTGAATTTCGTGCTCCTCGTCGCCGGCAGAATGGTTTTGCTCGGCGGCAGCAGGCGCCTGCGCGATAGGCTCCAGCGATTTCACTACTGCCTGATCGTCGGCCTGGGCCAGAATGCCCTCGAACTCGCCTCTCTGATCGAACAGAGCGAACCCATGGGCCTGCGCCTGATCGGCTTCGTGAACCCGGGAGCGGAAGTGGACCCGAAAATCAGCGGGCTGAAATCGCAATATCCCATCTTCGCTTTGGCCGACGTCTACGGAATTCTTCAGAATCACGTCGTCGACGAAGTCCTCTTCGCCGTGAATAACGACCAACTCGAACGTCTCGAGTCCCTCATCGATCGCTGCCACAAAGAAGGCATCCGCACTCGCGTCGATCTCGGCTTTTTCCCGCGCACGTTCGCGCGCGTGCACCTGGAAAATCTCCGTCACGTTCCCTTGCTGACGCTCGGTTCCACGCCCAACAACGAATTCGCGCTCTTTGCCAAGCGCGCGGCAGACCTCATTGCCAGCGCCCTAGCGCTCATCGTGCTTTCCCCTCTGATGCTGGTCCTGGCAATTCTTGTGCGCCTCACTTCTCCCGGTCCCATCTTCTATCGCCAGATTCGCTGCGGCCTGAATGGCCGCCGCTTTACGCTGTACAAATTCCGCTCCATGGTCGCCAATGCCGATGAGCTTCGTCCGGAGCTGGAAGCCTTCAACGAAATCGAAGGCTTCGCCTTCAAGATGAAAAACGATCCGCGCTGCACGCCGCTCGGCCGCTGGCTGCGCAAATTCAGCCTGGACGAATTGCCGCAGCTCTGGAACGTGCTCAGCGGAGACATGTCTTTCGTCGGCCCGCGCCCGCCCTTGCCCCAGGAAGTGGAACGATACGCGCCCTGGCAGCGCCGCCGCTTGCGCATGCGTCCCGGCCTCACCTGCCTCTGGACGCTCGAGGGCCGCAACCGGCTCAGCTTCGATCGCCTGGTGCAGTTCGATCTGGCCTACATCGACAATTGGTCGTTGTGGCTCGATTTGAAAATCTTCGTGAAAACGATTCCCCACGTCGCGCTAGGCCGCGGCGCCAGCTGACCCCGCGCCTCCCTCAGTCAGAGAGCCCAGCCAACTTATTGTCATTCTGTCTCTGTGCTCTCTGTGCCTCCGTGACCTCTGTGTAGGGTTTAGCGGTCTGGCGACACGAAGATTTGGCCCTGAGAGACCCTCGCCTCTGAAATTTCAGGTTTGCAATTTAACTTCATTCAACTGCTGATAAAGCGCCAGCGCCAATCCCGCCAGAAACCAGAAGAGAAACACCACCACCGAATCGCCAAAATCGTAGTGCACCACGCAACTCGCCAGGAACGCGCTCGTCGCGCCCAAAATTCCCAACGACAGCCCATAAGGAAAAGGATCGTCCGACCTTGCGGCTTCTCGCCACCAGGCGCGCCAGCATCAGCCAATAAGCCGCCATCAGCGCCATCCACGCCCCCAGCACCAGCAGCCCCAATTCCACGCCGATCTCGATCGGCGTGGAATGAAAATGCAGCAGCACGCCGTACTTCTTGTAGGCCTGCAGTTCGTACCGGAAGGGGTCGTCGCGCACCACGTTCATGCCCACGCCGAACCAGGGATGCGCTTCGATCAGCTTGATGCCGTCGCGCCACATCAGCAGACGATAGTCGGTTCCGGGATCGTTCAAATCGATGAGCCCGGTACTGCGCCACCGGTGCATGGCGAGCGTTGTTCCCGCAACGGCCACGATGAGAATCGCGGGCAGGACCACCGTTTTCGCCCAATGCCTCAGAAAAAAGCAAAGCTCCACCACGCAGCCAAAGGCAAATGCCAGCCACGCGGCGCGCGTAAGCGTCATTCCCAATGCGATCCCAAATGCGATCAGGAGTCCCGCGAAGATCGCGCTCGAAACCGGCGAGCGCCCGCGATGGCTGAGCCACAACCCGAAAACGAGGCAGCCCAGAAGCTGCAGCACCGCGGCGTACGTCACGTAATGGCTGTAAAAAGCCCGCGCGCGCGCCGGCCGGTCGGTTTCCACTTGCATTCCCAGGTCGCTCGCGTTTCTCACGTTATCGACGGAAACGTTGATCGGAACGGCATCTTTCATGATCTCGATGCCGCCTCCGTGTACCACCCGAAGCTGCATGGGCTTCCCCGGCGGTTCGGTTTCCACGCGCTGCAAAAACTCTTGCGGCTTTTCGATGTTGCGGCCGTCCACGCGCAGAATCACGTCATCGTCGCGGATGCCGGCGCGATAAAACGTCGTGCCCGGCTGCGGATTATGGATGCGCAATCCCACGCCATCCGCGTAGTTCCAGCCCGCCCAGGCAGCCGCGGCAAGCGAAGAAAGAAAAAGAACCGCCAGCAATTGCTTGGCGCGCCGCGCGTTCGCCACGTTATGCGCCACCACCAGAACGAGACAGATCAGCGCAACCTTGCGCATTCCTTCCCAGCTCGAAATCGGCAAGGGCGAGAGCAAAGTCGACGCCGTGCACAGCAAAAGATAGATCAGGATCGGCAGATCGAGCGGCGAGCTTTTCAGCATGCCGCGGCGCACCAAGGCCAGCCGCAGAACCCAGGCCAAACCCGCGCCCGCGTAGGCAATATGCGATGCGGCAATCGAAACGGGTTGCGCGATCACGAAAAGGAAAAGGAAAAACGCCGTGATCGCTTCGAGATTGCGCGAGAGCCTGCCGGTCAGGTCCGAAACGCCCTGCCGCGGCGCGCTCACATCCAGCACGCGCGCCCGCCGGCGCGTTGGTCAGCTGATTCGTCGCCATCGCCGCCTAGTCTCCCACAGTTCGCCTGACTTTGTTAACGCCCCGAAGCTCTTGATGTCCATGACGTTTTCTGCAATCGCTCATCCTAAATGTTCAATGAAATCTTAGAATCGGCATCTTGCAGCAGAATCAGTCAGTTAAAGTCCGTAAGAACGTTAAGAAACTTAAGATGCGGATGGTTGTAGGACAAACACAGGTACAAAGAACGCTGCTCCGGCTCGCGCCCACCGATTTCATATTGATGGGCGTGCAGGCTCCCGCCGGTCGCGAAACTTGTCGACCCTCTTATCGACTCGATAGGCTTGAAACACAGAGCCGCTGTTCCGTTCAGAACAGCACCGTACTATGATGAAAAGCTGCCCTCTTTCTAGCGTGTGCCGGACGCTAAGAGACTTAGAATGCGATACCGCGACATCAACAGCCTCAATGACTTCTCCCGCGACGTGGCAGTCGTTCGCGATTTCATTGGTCAAGATGAGTACCGGCGGGCATTGGAAAAGATCAGAACTGATTTGAACGCGAAAGGCTTCGTCACCGCGTTCGACGACACATTTTTCGCGTTGGAATTAGACCTTTGGAACCTCGAAATATTGCGCACGCAATGCTCTGGCAGATTTACGGTGCTACCAGAGCAATGCCACGCAGGGGTGGACTTCTTGCTCGGATTGGGCCAAACGATAACAGCTCTCTCTGACAAGGGTAAGAGGACATTGCTCGGTCGCATCAAGAAAGGTCTGGATGAGGGTCTGTGGCCGCTTCGACATGAACTGGGAATAGCCGCGAATCTCAGCAAGGATGGTTGGGATATCCATTTCCATGATTTCGAAGAAGGCGGAGGTTTCGACTTTCTTGTGACCAAAGACGGCATGACGTATGAAGTCGAGGCTAAGGCGATTTCGGCGTTTACGGGCTGGCCTATCAAACCGGAGAACCTGAATAAACTGCTCGTCGAAGTCAAGAAGCACTTCGTGTCGAACGGCCCGGCATTCCTGTGATTACAGCGAGATTATCGGCAAGCCTTCCCTCAGACCGGATTGAGCTTGAACGATTAGTGTCGGCAGTCAGCACAGTCGTTCGAACTAAGACGCCACTTCGCCTTCCTGAGGCGCAAATACGTTTTCTTGGCGTTATTGCCGATACGCCCAACGATATACTGAGGCAGGCAATCTATGCTCATGTCCAGAAACGCAGGACGATTCTTTTGGTCAAACCTAATCACCCCAAGCTGATATTGGAACTTGAATCAAGCAAGCCAATACAAATTGGTAGGAAAATGATTCGCACCATCAACGAGACGGCACGGAAACAGTTCAGCCACTCGAAACCGGCGGTAATCTGGACTCATATAAATTTCATTTCAGACAAAATCTTTCTTAGTTTGGGCGAACAAAAAGATGGGAGAGCTTGTCTCTTTGATGGGATCGCTGACGCTACACTCACATCAGAAAAGCGCAACCATCTTAGCCAGCTTGTATTTTCCGGTGGTTCTTTCCTAGATAAGACCGGTTCAGTTGCCCGCAGTTCTTACAGATCATTCGTCTACAATTCACCGATCTGTCGTTTTGGTAAGAACGTGATATTCGAGGACGGACGCACGCATCCCGACCACAAAGCAGCTTAGTACGATATCTGACTACAGAAGACATATTAGGTGCACGACCACACCCGGCCACCGGCCCACTTTTCTGCAAGTGTTCATTCTAAAATCCAGTAGATTACTTAGAATCAGTAAGTTACGCATACCACGCGCGAATCGTTATCTTCGCAGGATTCCTCTATTGGCTATACGTGCTTGTGCACGGGCGGTGAAGTTCGGTGGGTAGTGACTCATTTTGATGCTTTGCGCTTTTGAGGCCCGTCAGTGAGAGCCTCATACTCCGCCGACAGGGCACGAATCTGTTTCATGAGTGCTTCAGATTCTCTGGTATTCGGCTCCATTCGTTCTAGCTTTTTCCACAGCTGATGGATGCGCTCTAATTTTCTGGAAGCTGTATCCATCTAAGCCTCCTTCTCAGTCTCCTGGTTCAGGCTGTGTCGAGGAGGGCTGGCAATTCCCCGTAACCCCTATTGAATTTAGCATGACCTCCGATTTTTGGTAATAGTACTAAATGGTCTCGGCCAGGCTCTGCGCAGCAGAAAAACAGGGCGCTTCCAGCACCGATTTCACACCAGTAAAGCGTTCACTACGGTGGCTCGCCAGGCCCACATGTGTGTAAGTGCTCATTCTGAAGGGGTTTAAGTCGAGCAAATCTGTAAGTGTTCATTTTACTTGAGTTGCAGACGAAGATTTTACAAGTGCTGATTGTGCGAGACATGATCCGGAGAGCACGAAACTCTCCTCGCCCACCACTGGCACTCCTGGCCGGCAGAAGATCGAGGAGGCATCCTGCTGCGGGTCGGCTTTCATTACGGAGCCGCTCGGCGGCGGTTGGACTTCTTTAGCATCCGGCGGGATAGCTCGCGACGGAGGAGAGATTTTTGCTTCCGGAACAGGATTGGGAGAGATCCTTCGCTCACGTTGGACTTTGTTGACCGGCAAAAGCTCCTGATGCTCATGACTTTCGCCGGAAGACAGGATGACTTTTTCATGCGGCAAAAGCGGCGTGATTGCCACGCCTTTTTGCCGCTCGACAACCGCAGTCATCGGTTGCTTGTTTTCACTGGCGGGGACAGCCTCGGCGCTCATAAGCGAAACAGTACGCAGCAAGAGCTTCGCGAGGTGGCCGAAGATGGCGGCTTCCTGGCGCGAGATGCGGCGCTGCGCGAGCAGGCGAAACACCTGGGCGAGAGCACGGTTCACGCCGGCGGCGGTGGTGAGATCGCGGCAGGCGGAATAGAGTTCGGGAAGATCGAGTGCGGCGCCGACGACTCTGCCTCCGGAGGTCGGATCGCCAAACAACTGATCTTCTCGCTCGGAGTGAAAGCGACACAGCGAAGGATGAATGTCGGAGCGGGCCATGGTGCACTGGCGTCCATCAGAGAACATGAACTGGCAACGCTCGGGCAACGGATCGGTTTCTGGCGGGAGGTCAAGAGTGTCGTCGTGGCGGTAGGAGTGCGGCTTGGGAGCGTAGCGCGTGGGCGGAACATGGTAGGCGTTTGAGGGGAAAGCTTCCGTCGCGGGTGCTGGTGATAACGGCGTAGAGTTGAAATTGTTGTCGGGTAAATCCTTGCCCTGAGTTTCCTCTTGCGAGTCTGGAAAAGAGCCAGGAAGTGGAAAGACGCGGCGGCCGTTGGTTGATTCTTGTACGGTAGTCATATGCAATGTTATCGTCGGAGTTAACTGCGGTCAACTGGGGTACTATGTGGATAACTTCGCGCCTGTGGAAAACGGCGAGTTCAGATTCCAGGGATCTTGGTTTTGTGTTTCCAAAGCCGACTCTGCCTTTCCAGGCGTCGATAGCTCTTGCGTCGGCTTTGGTGTTAACTCAGCAGAAGACGGAGTAGTTTCTGATAGAGTCGGTAGTTGCTCGGGTTCGGGAACTATTTCTTTTATTCGGTCTTTCAGATTTACAGGCCGTATAAAAGCCTCCTCTTTGTTCCAGATATCGACGATGGCCCTTAGTTGCGGTTGTTTTATCCATCGCACGTCTGGCTTACTAGCCTCAATTACGTAAACCGACGTAGGGGACCCAACCCCGTCTGCCCTTTCAGCCAGTTTTTTCGCAGCGATGGCATTGTATAACGAGGTTTCAAAACCCAGCCTTGCATTCTGATTTCGACGGGCCAAGTAGCTAATCGCATTCACTTTGCCGCTCCCAATAGCCCAATAGCCGAGAAGGCCCTGTGGTAGGTACCGACCTGGATTACATATTTGGAAAATTTCCGGTACGTTGATGCCTGGGCCGAATCCCGCCACCAGAAACTCGCACTCCAAATCATATTCGTCTATCTGATCAAGCAGAGACTGGCGTTTAGCGGCAGTGGGGTAGTTTGCCCCCTTAGATAAAAAATCAGCCATATCAATACCGTAAGAACCAAGATATAAATCCTCAATCTGTCGGCGTCTTACGGTTTGATAACCTTTAGTCATCGCGATAGCTGCATCAGTCAAAAAGCGATTGTGCCTGGCGGCGAGTAATCCGCAGGCTTCATAAATGACATCCTCCGCATACGTGACATCTTCACCGGCCATCATTACGCTCCATGTATCAGAAAGCCCTCTCGCCTTAAGAGCATTGGCAGAGGTCACACCCATTGATAAGAGGGTGTCGGAGACCATGATGATTTTCGAGGTAGTAGTTTTTGTATATTCGCAAGCGACGGCAATGCACACGGTCATGTTAACCCCCAGATCCTCAGGCTTGGGCGGATGCGATTTACGCTTCCTGCGAGGGAGCCAAACTTGCCCCCGGTTGCGCTCTCGGATGAGCTTTTGTCGGTTCGACTATACCCGGACAGTATGTCACGAACCACAGTGCACAGTTGCCCGGGATGCGAGGATTTCAGTAGACTTTCGGGCCTTTGGCCCGACGCTGCGCTGCGCGGCGGTCAAGCGATGGTTTCGATTCTCATCACGACGTACAACTCGGAAAAATTCCTGAAAACGTGCCTGGAATCGGTCTTGCAGCAGGATTATGCGGACCGCGAGATCGTCATCGTGGACAACGCCTCGACGGACGGCACGCGGGCCATACTTAAGGAGTTTGAAAGCAACCGCGCGCAAGAGTTTGCGCGCGGGGGCGAGTTCGAGAGGCATTTGGCGGGCGAGCGCGGCGTTCGCCTGCGCGTGATCTACAACGAGACGAACGTCGGATTTGCGGCGGGACAGAACCAGGCCATGGCGCAGGCGCGCGGCGAGTGGCTTTTTTCGCTGAATCCCGACGTGATCCTGAAGCCGGACTTCCTGTCGACATTATTAACGGCCGCGGAGCAGCCGGCGGCGGGCGGCGAGAAACGGATCGGCGCGGTATGCGGGAAGCTGCTGCGCTGGAAACCGGGCGCGGGGGAGGAGCGCAGCAATACCATCGATTCCACGGGAATCTATTTCCTGCGCAATCTGCGGCATCTCGATCGCGGCAGCGACGAAATCGATCGCGGCCAATATGAGCGGCGCGAATACGTCATCGGCGCGACGGGAGCGGCGGCGCTTTACCGCCGCGCGATGGTGGAGGATATTTCCGTCGGCGGCGAATTCTTCGATGAGGACTTTTTTGCCTACCGCGAAGACGCGGACGTGGCCTGGCGCGCGCAACTGATGGGCTGGTCGTGCCTGTACGTGCCGGAGGCGGTGGCCTGGCATGTGCGGCGCGTGACTCCGGAGCGATTCAAGCAACTGCCGGACGAGATCAACCGGCATTCCATCAAGAACCGGTTCTTGATGCGCGCCAAGAATATCTCGGCGGGGTTGTATTTGCGGCTGCTGATTCCGGTGACGGCGCGCGATTTGATGATTTTCGGGTACTGCGTGCTCTTCAACCGGGGATTGCTTTCGGGGCTCGGTTTGTTTTGGTCCAAGCGCGAAGCGATCCGGGAGAAGCGAAGATGGATCCAATCGCATCGCCGGATCGGCGATGGCGAGCTGGCGCGATGGTTTGACGATGAGCCGCGGAGCGAAGTGTTTTAGGCGGAAAGCGGAGCGAGGTGACAAGCCCCACCCTTTCAAACCAAGGGTGGGGCACCCGCAAAACGTCGCTGATTCTAGCGGGGGGCGAAGACTGATCGTGGAGGCGATTACCCCGCGACTTAGGGTTTGCCGTTGTTGGAGACGAGATCGGAGAAGAGGGACTCGTATTTCCGGGTGGTCTCTTCCCAGCCGAACATTTTCGTGGCGCGTTCCTGCGCTTTGCGGCCCAGTTCCTCGCGAAGATTCGCGTCGCCTAGCAGGCGCGAGATTCCCGCGGCGAGGTCCGCGCTATCGGCGCGGAACGGGACTCCGGCGTCGCCGGCGGTGTCTCGGTTTTCGGGCGTGCCCAGATAAAGGATCGGCTTGCGCGCGGCCATGGCTTCGACGAGCGCCGGATGAACGCCGCCGACTTCGCAGGCGAAGACATACAGGCTGGCGTCGCGCAGGAGCCGCCAATAGCCGCTGCCGTAGACCGGGCCGAGGAAGATTACGCGGCCGTCGGCAGCCGATTTCAGGCGCTCGACGTATGCGGCATCGTAGGCATTGCCGCCGACCATCACCAGCGGCCAATCGGTGTGGACCTGGCGATAGGCGTCGATCAGAAGCTCGGGATTATTCTCCGGCTCGAGGCGGCTGACGTACAGGATGAAGGGACCGGCCGGCAGATCGAGCGGCTTGTCTTCCGTTCTATCGGGGTTTGTGCCGGCGCTGCTGGCGCTACCGCCGCTTGCGGGAGCCGCGCGGCCGCCGGCGCTGGACGCGCCGCCGGCGCCGTTGGCGGGAACTTCGGCGCCGTAAGCGATCATCGCGGAGCGGCGCCGATAGTGCCGCCAGTAGTACTCTTCCATGATGCGCGAGTCGGTGAGGACACGCGTCGGAGTGACGGCCGAAAACAGTTCGCAGAAATACAGGGAAATGCGGCCGGCAAGGCCCCATTTCTTGCGCTTGCGATCGAAGCCGTCCACGTTGAGCACGGTGGGCTTGCCGAAAAGGCGCGGAATCCAGGCGAGCGGGCCATTGGCGACGTTGCAGATCAGCACCACGTCCGCGTCTGTAAACGAGACGTGGATCACCGACAGAAATGTGTGGAAGGCGGTATCGAAGTGCTTCCTCGAAATCGTGGGCAGAATGACGCGGCGAACGCCGGGAGGCGTGACGTCTTGCGGAGTGGTAAACGGGCGGCGGCAATATACGGTGACGATGTGCCCGCGGGCCGCGAGGCGAGCCGAAAGCTGTTCGGCGAGCGTTTCGAACCCGCCGTAGCGCGCGGGAATGCCTCGCGTTCCGAGAATGGCGATCTTCATCGGCGTGGCGATCGGCTTCGGCGCCAGGTTTGCCATAGTGAAATTATGTCTTCCCAACTGGGCAATTATGTCTGGATTCGCGCGTGTTGCAAGCTGCGCAGCGAAAGAGGCACCGAGCAGTTGCGGAGAACTCTTCCAGCACATATAAGTGTGCTAGCGCAGCGACATGCGAATTCTTTTGGTTACGAATGACCGTCTGGGGCGGCAACGCGCGGGGCCGGCGATCCGCTGCGTCGAACTGGCGAAAGTCCTGGCGCGCGAGCATGAGGTGACGGTCGCCTCGGGGCTGCCCGGAGATATCGAACTTCCGGGAATCAAAGTGATCCTGAACGCGCTGGCAAATCCCGCGGAGTTGAGGGCGGCGGCGCGGCAAACCGATGTGGCCGTGACGCAAGGGCTGGTGCTGCACGTTTTTCCTTTTTTGCGGCGATTGTGCAGATACCTGGTGGTGGACCTCTACGATCCCTACCTTTTCGAACATCTGGCGCGAAAAGGCCGGAGTTTCGAGATCTGGCGCTACCTGCGACAATGGCATCTGCTGAATCAGCAACTGAAGCGCGGCGACTTCTTCATTTGCGCCAACGAACGGCAATGGGACTACTGGCTCGGCTGCCTGTGCGCGCTGGGGCGGCTGACGCCGGAGGAACACGAGCGCGACCCCAGCTTCAGAAAGCTGCTTTCCGTGGTGCCCTTTGGCATCGAGGCGCAGCCTCCTGAACACGAGCGGGCCGTGGTAAAGGGAGTGATGCCGGGGATTTCAAAGGACGATATTCTGCTGGTGTGGGCCGGAGGGATCTGGCAGTGGTTCGATCCTTTGACGATTATCAAGGCGATGGGCCTGGCGAAAGATCGCGCCAATATCAAACTATTATTTCTCGGCACGCGGCATCCGAATCCGGACATCCCGGAAATGCCCATTCTCGCCGAATCGAAGAGGCTGGCGGAGGGACTTGGCCTGTTGGGGCGCAACGTATTTTTCAGGGAGGGCTGGGTGCCGTTTGACGAGCGGCAGAATTTTCTGTTGGAGGCCGATATCGGAGTATCGGCACACACAAACACCGTGGAGACGCGCCTCGCGTTTCGCACGCGGGTGCTCGATTACATCTGGGCGGGGCTTCCGATGATTCTGACCGAGGGCGACTACTTTGCGGATTTCATCGATCGTGAAAATGTGGGCAAGACGGTTTCGCCGAACGATACAGAGGGCTGGAAGCAGGCAATCCTTTCGCTCGCCGCGAACCCGGCGGAACGTCAAGCAATGAAGGCTCGGCTGTCGAGCTTGCGCGAACGATTTCACTGGGAGAAAGTCGCCGAGCCTCTGGCCGGTTATTGCCGCGATCCCTACCATACGCGAAGGCTTTCCCGTTTCGAAATCGGCGTCTCTCGTTTGCTGACTCCGGCATACCGGCGCCTGCTGCATCTGCAAAAAAGGAGGCCGCCATTGGCTGTCTCGTCTCAGGAGGATTCAACGAAGGCCAAATTCATGGATAATGGATATCGCCACGGCGAGAGTGAAGCGGGCGAGCGATAGGACCGCTAGATCGAGGGTTGAGAAGACCGAATGCTGAAACTGCTGCAGGAAGCCTGGTCGAACAGAGAATTGATCTGGGCGCTGGCCGTCAAGGAACTACGAGTGCGGTATAAGCGTTCGGCACTCGGCTTTTTATGGGCCTTGCTCAATCCCCTGTTGATGATGGTAATTCTGACGATGGTATTTTCCACGGTGATGAGAGTGCCCGTGCACGACTATCCGATTTTTCTGATCAGCACGCTGCTTCCGTGGACCTTCTTTTCCCAATCTTTGGCGTATTCGGCCGATTCCATCGTGAGCAATGGCGAGCTTCTGAAAAAGGTGTATGTGTCGAAGTCTGTTTTCCCGATTGCCGCGGTGGTCTCCAATCTAATCAACTTCTTTTTGTCGATGATTCCGCTGGTGTTGCTGCTGGTCGTCTTCCGATTTCCGTTTTACTGGACCTGGCTCTACCTGCTGGTACCGCTGGTCAGCCTGATCCTGTTTACGATGGGTTGCAGCTTTTTCTTTTCCATGGTCAACGTTTTCTTCCGGGATATGTCGCATATCCTTCAGGTTGTTCTTCAGGCCTGGTTTTATTTCTGTCCGATCATCTACTCGCTGGATTTTGTGCCGGCTCGATACCGGATGTTATTTCGCCTGAATCCGTTGCTCTATCCGCTAAATGGATTCCGGCTGGCAATTTATTACGGTCAACTCCCGTCGTCGGCAGTCCATGGCTGCATCGCTGACTTGCGGGGCGGTCGCACTCGTCCTCGGGTATGGTATTTTCCGGCGTTCTCAGGACACTTTGGTCTTTTATGTCTAGAGTAGGAGCAATTTCGGATTCGGAACGCATCTGTTTTAAGGATGTGGTGCAGCGCTTTCGTGTGATACAGGAGCGTCCCGACACGCTGCGTGAGGCGTTCGCGCATCTTTTCCGTAACCGCGTGAGCTACCATGATTTCGACGCGCTGAAGGGTATTTCCTTCGTCATCCGCGAAGGGGAAACGGTCGCATTCGTCGGCCGCAACGGCTCCGGTAAGAGTACGATTCTGAAGATTATTGCGGGAGTGTACCGGCCCTCGGCGGGGATAGTTAGGGTTTCCGGCAAAGTGTCTGCGCTGATCGAGCTTGGGGCAGGTTTTCACCCGGACTTGACCGGGCGGGAAAATATCGTGCTGAATGGTCTGCTTGCTGGGCCTATCGAGACAGGAGATTCGATCACGCGAACAGCAGATTTTGGATTTTGCGGAATTGGGCGATTTCATTGACTCGCCGGTAAAACAATATTCGAGCGGGATGTACGCCCGGCTCGGTTTTGCGGTTGCAACTGAGGTCGATCCGGACGTCTTGCTGATCGATGAGATTTTAGCCGTCGGTGATATACCTTTTCAGGAGAAGTGCATGGCAAGGATCGACGATTTCCGCCGGCGAGGTAAGACGATTGTCTTCGTGTCGCACGATTTGGGTTCCGTTCGAAAACTTTGCCCCAGGGCTCTTTTGATCCATAACGGTGTGGTCCGGATAGACGGAAGCACCGACCAAGTCCTGGCAGAGTACGAAGGAGTTCTGCAACAAGCGATCAGCGCATGATTCGTTTGAGATTCATTCACGCGCGTCACGAGAGCGCGAAAGACAGCTCGGGAGCGTAGAGGAATTGCCAAATCGAGAAAAGATGCGGCGAGAGCATGAGCCTGGCCGTCTAACGGGATCGGTGGAGCGCACAGGACCTAAGAGCGCCTATCCCGAAGCACATCCGAGCGGCATCGAATCTCCAGAGGATCAAAAAGGGGGGCAGTTTCTGGAACCAACACGTTCGATTGCCGATCTCCAAAAGGAGGTAGAAGCCGCGAACCGGCGAAGCGAGGAAGCTTCGCGCAGGGTCGATCTGCTCGCGCGGGAAAAAGCGGAAATCGAAGCCGAGATGGACAGGATACATCGATCGACCGGCTGGAGGTTCGTGACGAGATTGCGAGAACTCAAGAGCCGTTTCTTGCCGCCGGGAAGCTACCTCCGCCGGTTATATGACTGGGCCATGATCCGATTCGCACCCTCGACGCAATCCAATGTCTCCAGAACCGAAGAGAAGCGCCCGCAACCCCTGGGCCGTGTGGCCTCGGCCGTGCCATTTACGCAATCGCTGCGTGCCCAGCTGCCGTATTGCTCGATCATCATCCCCGTACGGAACCGTTCGATGTTCACCAAGGCCTGTCTGCTGGCGATAGAGAAATCGGTGCCGGCAGACAAGCTTCCACACGAAGTGATCGTTGTGGATGACGGTTCAACCGACGACACACCCGCGCTTTTGACTTCCTGGTGTCTGTCACGGGTAAATGCCCGTGTGCTGCGGCTGAGCCAGAATTCCGGCTTTGCTCGCGCGTGTAACGAGGGAGCGCGCCTGGCACGCGGGAGATACATCGTGCTGCTCAACAACGACACTTTGCCGACGCCCGGGTGGCTTGAAAAAATGCTGGAACTCGCCGCAGGCGAACCGCAGGTGGGAATCGTCGGGAGTAAACTGCTGTTCCCGGACGGACGAATTCAGCACATCGGCGTGGCCTTCGATGAAGGGAAAAACCCCGGCCATATCTATCGAGGGTTTCCGGCTGATATTCGGCCGGCGAAGGTTTCCCGCGAGTATCAGGCAGTCACCGGGGCTTGCCTGCTGGTGGATCGCGACCTCTTCTGGTCCGTCGGCGGACTAGATGAAACTTACGAGAATTCGTACGAGGATGTGGATCTTTGCCTGAAGTTGCGCGCGCGGGGCTGCCGCGATGCTGGTCTGTGCCGATTCCATGCTGTACCACTTTGAAAGCATTAGCGAGAACCGGCACGCTCACGATTTTCGCAATCGTGCGCTGCTCAAAACACGCTGGGGAAATAACATTCTTAGCGATATGAAAGGCTGGTACACGCAGGATGGTCTCCCGGAGGAGTCGACACAATTCGAAGCACATCGGCCTTACTCATCGGAGCAGGAGAGCTGTCTCGAGGATCTCTGGCGAAAAGTTTACCGCGGGCCTTTTCCCGAGGAAGAGTTGAGTGCAGTCTCATCCGGATTGCGAAATGATTGAGTTCCATCAGAAAATTTCAGTGGGCCAAATCAGCAAGTCCTATCGGCAAATTAAAAGCTGTCTTTCGACGTAAAGTTGCGTTCATCTTCCTTCCTGGTGTAATCGGAGAGACTCTGGGGAGGCTTGGTTCTCTAAATCGCTACACTTGAACCCGAATCGGTAGGTGTCACTCCAGGGCAACGAATTGCCAGAGGCTACTGGCGCTAGCACTGCGGATATGGACGCGAACAAGAAAATAGACATCTCGTGCGTACTGGCTCTCCATGCCGAAGGGGCGATTGCGCACAACACAATAAGATCGATCAATCGAGCGGCTGCCTACGCCGAGGGCCGCGGCTTGAAAACTGAGTTGGTGATCGTGCTGGATCGGGCCACACCGGAAACCAGATACTACGTGGAGACTTCCCCGCTCATCCGGACAGCGACGACGAGGTTCATGCCGGTAGATTTTGGCGATCTGGGTCTCACGCGCAATTTCGCCATTGACGCGTCGCGTGGCGAATATATTGCGATATTGGACGGCGATGACCTGATCTCGGAGAACTGGTTTTTGCGGGCGCATGAACTCAATCGCCGCGACCGCCGGTATGTCATTCATCCCGAGGTGAGCGTTTATTTCCATAAGAAAACATTGCTTTTCTGTCATCCAGACCAACGCGACGACAATTTTGACGGAAGCAATATCATCGTGGAGAACTACTGGACAGCATTGTCTTTCGCCCGCCGCGACACTTTTCTCGCAACTCGCTATCTAGCGACGCCGCCGTGCTCCGGATTTGGATATGAGGATTGGCACTGGAACTGCGAAGTGATGGCGCGCGGATTTATTCACACGATCGCTCCGCGGACTGCGCACTTTATCCGTTCGAAAGAGTCGGGAAGTCTGAACGCCGCAAGCGCTTCGAGAAACGCCCTGGTCCGCCATTCCGCTCTATTTGACAATTTTGCTGCACGAACTTCCCGGGAAAAGCGGCTTTTTCGAAAAGAGCCACTCCATGCGATTAAAAATGGCCTGGCAAGGCTAAGGGCAATGACGCGGGCTGTCGTCGTTGGGCCAAGCGATTGGGACGAGGAGAGCTACGTTTCGTGTAATCCGGACGTAAAGGCGGCGATCGCGCGGGGCGTACTGCGCAGTGGGCTAGAACACTGGCATCGGCGAGGCCGTTTCGAAGGGCGTTCGCTTGGAAACGGCCATCATAGGGGACCGGCAGGAGGATCAAAGGTGCCCAAATGGCTCCGAAACGAGATGCTGGCGATTTCGAAGATTGAGCCTAAGCTCTCTCCGACAAAAATGTTCTGTGCGTCGGCCATTGAACACAGCCCCATGACCGCCAGTGGCGCGGGTCACTTTTATATGGAGTTGCTCGGTGAGATTGGCGACAAGTCCTTTAGTCACGTGTTCTTGCTGCCTGGAACCGACAGCGCTACTCGGAGGTTCCTACAGCACATCGAAACACTTTCAACGAATTTCGGAGCTCGAATTCTCGTGATTTTCACCGAGACGTCAGAGTCGTGCTCGCCGGAACAGCACCTGCCCAATAATGTCGCAGTGCTTCATTTCTCTCGTGCAGGAGCGCCTATCGATCCGCGGAGCGCGACACTTGTTCTGGCACGGCTGCTTCTCAAGCTCAAGCCCGCGATCATCCACAACGCCGATTCTTTAATGGGCTGGCAGATATTCTGCAGCTATGGCGCGGCTCTTCGATCTGAGTCAAAGCTTTACGCTTCGCTCCCTCCTTTCGACGAGAGCCGGGAGGACGAGTTTGTGACGTACGCGAGAGAACTCGAGAAAGCCCACCCTTACTTGGAGGGCATATTTTCCGAGGATGCCGGACTTCCCGCGAAATTGAAGAAGATGTGCAGCATTCCAGCCGAATTAATCTTCGTGATACCACCAGAAGCCTTGGCTGATTCTCTGACGGACCTAACCTCCTACACGCTCAGAGCGCCGTGGCCTGAAGGGGATGGAACAGCATCTCGCGAACCGGGCAACATTCACACGAGGACGACGCGATTGGCGAACTTCCCCCAGGAGAATCGATCGAGGTGAGAAAACCCGGATTAGCTCGGCTCGAGAATGCACGTGGGAGAATTACCCGCCAGCCACATTAGATGTGCGGCCGCACACCGAATTCCACATTCGCCACAGCCCTTCTTCACAGACAACCTCGGGACGCATTTCAAACATTGTCGTGGGATGACACCTAGAAGGCCATCCAAGGGTTAAGGAATTTCACCCATGAGCGATCGCGAATATAGGTTTCATGTTTTCTGACAAAGGACGGCATATTGCCCCCCCAGCGGGACGGCGAACAATTTAGCCTCAGTGGCGGCCATTGTGGAGTAAAAGCGCTCGGGAAAATATAGAAAATACCGAGTGGCCAAAACCTTCATTTGCCCAGCGCGCGCGAGACGCTTAAATTTTCCAGCGGTCAGTAGATGCGCGTGACGGTCGATAGGACTGCGGTGGACGATAAGGCGTGTCAATGGGTTGAGTGGGTTGTGTTCGAACACACAGAGCATTCCTTTTGGTTTCAGCACGCGCGAAATTTCCGCAGTCAGAGCAAATCGGTCAGCAGTATCCACGTGGTGATACACGCACGCCGCGGTGACTAAATCAAAGCTTCCATCCGGAAACGGAATCTGGCGCGGTGAGAGTTGGAGCCGTGTACTTACGTGTTCGCACCTTTGCAGCATGGCAGCAGATACGTCGCAACCTGCGACCTCTTTAAAATACTTCTTTCCAATCTCTAACAACGTGCCTTCTCCACAGCCTACATCGAGCCAGATAGCCGATTGAGTGGACTTGGCGTATTGCTCGTACAACTCCCTGAGGAGTGTGAGTTTTCTTTCGAAGAAAAACCTGGAACCCGCAAAGTTGTCTCGAAGAGGATCGCGCAGGAGCTTGCCGTAGTCTGATGCAGCGTATTCGTCAAATTCGGCAGGCATATGCTTAGTCTTGGGATTCACTGCCACCCTAGATGCTCGGTCGATGTCACCGACATAGACGTAATCTCGCGTTACCGAACCGTCTCCCTCACACTATAGTGGGTTCCTTTCGGCTCAGTCGTTCGAGAAAATCCCCAACGACACCTTGTTCCCCTCCGATTAGCAACCGTACGGCCAATGCTCACGAATTTTCTTCGTTTTCTTGGCGGAGAACGCTACTTGAGACCTTATCCCTCAACCCACAAGGAAGCTCCTCGAACGGTGCTGGGGTTATTGTAGAGATAACGTAACAAGGGCGCTCCATCATTCGAAAATGCATCCTGGCGAGATACTCTCCGAAAATGCCTAAAGCAAATAGTTGGGCACCCGAAAAGATAATTACGATCGACGCAAGAAATGTGAATCCCGGCACGTCCACCCCGTGTAAGAGGTAACGACCGAGTACGTAAGCAAGGATCAACATTCCGAAAATTGTGAAACCGAATCCAGTTAGCGTGGCAAGTTGCAGTGGAAGGACACTGAATCCAGTCATCATGTTGAGCGCGTGGGTCACTAACCTCCGAAAAGTATACTGCGATCTTCCTGCACGCCTGGGGTCATACCGCACGGGAATGGATGCGAATCGATCTGTTCCCCAGGTCAATAACACATCTACGGAAACAAAAGAGCTTCGAAAGCTGGCAAAACCGTCGCGCAAGCTTGTGCGAAATGCCCTATATGGGCTAACCTTCGTCGCTGTTTCGGCGCCGAGGGCGCTTTGCAGTGCTAGTTTCGTGAGCCATGCGGCTGTATTGCGCCAAAAGCCGTGTTGGCCTTCTTGGGGCGCTCCATATACCACGTCATAGCCTTCTCGCAGCTTCTCGAGCAGGCGGGGAATGTCCTCTGGTGGGTGCTGTAAATCGTCATCCATGATGATGGTGATTTCGTACTTTACAGTTCTGATACCGCAGAGCAGTGCGTTATGTTGACCATAATTTCGCATTAAGTTAATGCCGCGAACCCATTTGTACCGAACAGCGAGCCGCGTGATTTCATCCCAACTGCCATCCCGGCTCCCATCATTGACGAATACAAGCTCGTACCGATCGGCGGTTTGACTTAGTATGAGCGCTAAGCGGCTACTGAGCTCGGGGAGGACCGTTTGGCTGTTGTAAACAGGAATCACAACGGAGATATTCGGTCTTGTGAACTCCTGTCCAGCGGCAATGCTATTCGGATCAGCCATCGGGCTTCAGGCCTTTCCAACAAAGGAATGCCGCCCGGTTTTAGTGTGATCGTAAGAGGGTGTCTACTCCGATGAAGCAGGCCGAGTCGGCGTTTGAGTGAAGAACCATAGCACATGGCTGACGTTCTATCAATTGACTCTACGCTGGAACAGTTGAGAAACTGGCGATTTACAGGCCGAACCTCCAAGTGGCCAGCAGTAGTGTCCAGGCTGAAAGGCGCGCCGTTCGCTCCCGAGAGCACTGAACTAAAGTCAAAATGAAGATGCCAAGCTCGCTTTCCGTGACAAGCGCTTTCCGCCACCGTTTCTTGACGCCTGGTCCCATTCTGTTTTGGGCTGTGACAGCGGCTACGGGGCTCTTGGTTTTGACGCTGGGCTTCTTCTTGCACCGCGGCGTAATGGGCCTGTACATGGATGATTATTCGATCAAAGCGTGGGCATTTGATTTCGTTAAGAGCAAGTGGAACCTCACGCTCGTCCCCTTCTACTCCTTCTGGACATGGCGACCTCTAACATACCTCCTGGTACCTAACCTGGCTAACGCCATACCCCAACACGCATTTTGGGTGCGGGTTGGGATCGTCGTCATCCATATCTTGAATGTTTGCCTTCTTGGACGACTTGGTCAAAGGTTGAGCGGTTCGCTTTTAGTTGGCATCGTTTGCGGCGGCTATTTCCTATTTCCGGTCTTTGCAAATGAGGGGCTACTTTGGTTTACGGCCGCGATTCAGGATACGTTCTGCTTGCTATTTCTTCTTGTCGGCTTTCACCTGTTCTTAAGTTGCCGCTCATTCGCAGATCTACCTCTCCTGGTTTGTGGGGTTATAAGCTGGCTACTAATGGTCACATTTTATGAATCGGGATTGTTTACAATTTTGCTTCTACCCGTCCTGTTTGGCGTCACGCAAAATGACGTTCGTAGAACTAGCCATAAGTTATGGGTATCGGCCCTCGCGGCATCATCAATTCCGATATCCCTCTACTTGTGGTTTGGAGTACGAAGGTCACCATTCGTTATAGCTCGCGGCGGGGCCACGCTGGATTTGGGCTTCATCCTGTCACACAAAGTGCCGGACGTTGCCAGAGGTTTTTGGTGGCTACTTACAGACTGGGGTTTATCTGGTCCCTTGCACGAAGCGTTTAAATTCGGCTGGCGCGAGTGGAGATCCACTCCCGGGGGACCCGCGTTGATGGCCACCTCCTTCGTCGGAATGTGCCTTGTTACAGTGCTCTTTCCCACTGACCGGGATGAGGATTCCCCTGCTTCACGTCTACTCAAGCTATTTCTAATTGGTGTTGGATGGATGGTATTGGGATTAGTTCCCATTGTGCTCGTTAGATCCCAGGGCGTTGATATACGCACTTTGTATGTACCCTCAGCCGGCTTCGCTTTGAGTGCCGCAGCACTCTCGGGTCTAGTAGTTAATCTGTTTGGTGAAAGGAGCGCATCACCAATTCGAGTGGTGCTGGCCTTCATGGGTGTTGTGGTGTTTCTGACCAGCCTAACGATGGCCGGCTTGGTCCGCGCATACCAACTGCGGTGGTACCTGGATGAGAGACAGGTGGAGGCAATGCGCCCCGTGGTCTCTCAGTTGTCGCGCGCGGAGCCGCTTTGGTTGTTGGCAGTGGCGTTGGATGAACGCTCGGTGAGCAATTACTGGGGCAGAGAAACAGTATTGGATCACTACCTATTTGGAGTTTTTGAGCATTCATGGTCGGCGAGTGACGCAATCCGCTTGAGATTCGGTAACAGGGAGATCCATGCAGTAACCTCGCAGCATTGGGACACCCTGCACGTTACGGCGGTGCGCAGCTCCGGCGGGGGGCATATTACCGAGATCGTCTTTCAAGGAGAAGCTATTCCAATCGAACACCTGGTGGCGTTTACGTTCCGACAAGGCGAACTGATCCTGATCGACCCCATAGAAATTAACGATCCGAATCACGATCTTTCGGCAGTCATTGATTTACCACTCGTCCCTCAACTCGCCGGGACAGGCCTGAAGATCGAAAAGGTAGAGTTGCAACCGTAGGGCGAAATCGCACACGACGACGACGCGATTGGCGAACTTGCCCCAGGAGAATAAATCGAGGTGATAAACCCGGATTAGCTCGGCTCTGAGTCTGCGCAGGAACTGCTACCCACGCGCGACATTCGATGTGCGGCCGCACAACCAATTCCACGTTCGCCGCAGACCTTCTTCACACGCGACCTCGGGACGCCAATTCAAACATTGCTGCGCTCTTCCCGGATCCAAGACGTTGACGGATACATCCACAGAGCGGCCCGCCACGTACTCCACCTGCGGACGTATACCAGTGACCCGTTCCATCTTAGCCAGCATATCCCGGATCGTCGTTCCAACGCCGGTTCCAACGTTAAAGATCCGATGCGGAGAATCCTGAGTGATGGCGGCGACAAAGGCGTTGGAGACGTCCTCTACACAGATATAGTCGCGCGTAACGGAGCCGTCGCCCCAGATGGTAATCGGTTTTTTGTCCTTAATACGGGACAAAAATACTCCGACTATTCCTTGCTCAGCTGTGAGCTTTTGATGTCTGCCGTAGGGATTGGCGATGCGCAAGACTGCGTAGTCCAACCCATGCAAGCGATGAAAGAGATGCAAATATTTCTCGATCGCCAATTTGGTAATGCCATACGAACAAATCGGTTCGGTAGGATGATCTTCCCGGATGGGAGTTGTCTTGACCTGACCGTAAACGGTGCCCCCCGAAGAAGCGAAAATCAGCTTTTGGACACCATGACGCTTACTTATTTGCATTAATTTAATGCTGGCGATTACATTGGTTTCGACGTCGAATGCGGGGTCTTTGTTGGAGCTTGCCGGCAGGGTAGTCCCAATGAGGTGAAAAACGAAATCCATATTTTGTACAGCTTTATCCACCTCGGCTTCGTTCAGAAAATTGCCCGTAACAAATTCAATTTCTGATTCGAGCCCAACGAGGTTGACTCTACTGGCGGTCGCGGTATCAAAAACTCGGACCTTATACCCGCGAGTGAGGAGCTTTTCGACCAGATTACAACCCATGAAACCACAGCCGCCAAGAACTAAACACCGACTCTGTCGTTCCATGGAGCGCCTGTTCTCCTGACATCGTCGCGCCTATCAGGTATGTTTCTTGGATTCCTCTATGTTTCTTGGATTCCTCTTCCCGCACATGGAAGCCGGCAATGCTCGCCGGAGCCGACCGAATTCAGGAAGCCAGCAGCTTGGGCGAAGGCGTTTCGGTCGTTGTATTCGTCAGGATTTTCGAAGGTGGTGACGCCGCGACCAAGGTTTTCAGCTTGCTGATGTCTGCCACCAGGTCTTTAATGTCGAACGCATCCGGCTCCTTTGATATTTGCTCCTCAACAATCTCAATGCTCAATCCACTTTCCTCAAGGATGCCCCGCAGAAGGTCCCGGATCCTTATCGAGGCTCCACTGCCTACATTGTAGATTTCGCCGGATTTTCCTCGTTGCATGATCAGAGCATAGTAGCGCACGGCTTGTTCTATCGGGACATAGTCTCTTCGGTGTTCTAAGTTTCCGACCAAGATTTTGGAGATGCGTCCCGCTTTATAGGATTCTATCTGCTCGTAAAGGCGACCGAGGAAGAGCTTATCAGACATGCCCTGGCCCGACAGGTTGAAAGGGCGCGCCATAACCACATCCAGATGATAGCGCGAACAATAGAACTTCATGAGGTAGGTCTGATAAACCTTGGTTAGGCCGTAAACGCTCATCGGAACGAGAGGATGATCTTCACTGACGGGATTGTCCTCCTCGGCGACGAAGCCATATTCAGCGGAACTTCCCACAATGAGCACCCTGCACCGAGATTTTGTCCGAGCGATATTTTCGAGAAGGTTTAAGGTGGATAAGACATTTACCTGGTAGTCGGTCTGGTATTCATTCGTTCTTACACCAGCCAGGTGATATATCTGATCTGGTCCGACCTCCGCGATAAGCGCGGCCGTTTCTTTGCTCTTCGTCAGGTCACACGCAAGCCAGTTACTTTCGTTCCTAGGAGTTAACGAGGTACGGTAAAGTTCCACCGAGCAATCGCCAGCGAGGTACTGGACCAGATGGCGGCCGGAAAAACCACCTGCCCCTGTCACTAAGACCTTCACTTGAGCAAACCTAGTTTGGTCTTGAGTCCCTCGTATTTTTCATTAGCGAGGTCAAAATCTTCTGGACGCCCGAGGTCCAGCCAGAAGCCTTTAAAGGGTCTCACCCCGATTTTTTTTCCATTCCGGATACCGTCAAGCATGAGATCATCAAAGCCGTAAGGCTTTCCTTTTGGCAGTTGATCGACAACACTCCGATTCAAACAATATACCCCCATGCTGACATCTAAATGGTACACGGGCTTTTCAACGAAACCCGTGGCAACGTGATTGGAATCGTACGTGATGACGCCGAAATCGATCGTTGTGGTTCGCTGATAGACCGATACCGTCACATCATTTTGCCGCTCGAGGTGATAATCGTAAAAATCTGAGTAATCCAGATCACACAGAATGTCTCCATTCATGACGAGAAAGGCCGGAGGGAGATCGGGAATAAGAGTAAGAGGCCCAATGGTGCTGAGAGCAGACTCTTCGATGGAGTAATCGATCTTTGTTTTCCAGCGAGACCCGTCTCCGAAGAAGGCCATCACCAACTCCGCCATGTGATTGACGGCAATTGTGATGTGGTCGAACCCAGCTCTCTTAAGCTGGCGAATCACGATTTCGAGAATCGGCAGTTCACCAGCGACGGGCACCAGCGGCTTTGGCAAAGTTATCGTGTAAGGCTTTAAACGTGTGCCCTTCCCTCCCGCGAGAATTACAGCTCGCATGATTGCTGCATCGAATCAAACATTGTACACATCGCCTTTGTATCTGCTCCCATTCACTGGATCTTTGAACCATGCGATGGTTTCTGACAAGCCTCGAGACAGGTCATATTGAGGCTTCCAGTTAGTCAGAGAGCGGATTTTCTCGTTGGAGCCAAAGAGCCGTTGGACTTCGGATTCCGGAGGACGCACGCGGGCCTCATCACAAACGATTGTTGTCTTTGGGCTGAGTTGGGCGATCAATTCCTTGGCGAGTTGCCCAATGGAAATTTCCTGGCCGGCGGCGATATTAACCTCTTGGCCGATGCTTTCGTCACACTTGGCGAGCTCCACGAAACCGCTCACCGTATCCTTTACATAAGTGAAGTCGCGAATCGGCGTCAGACTGCCCAGTTTGATTTCGGCGGGTGCGGAAAGCAGCTGCACGATAATCGTGGGAATAATGGCCCGGGCCGATTGTCGAGGACCATAGGTGTTAAAAGGGCGCACGATGGCCACAGGCACACCAAAGGACCGATAAAAGGCTTCGGCGAGACGGTCCGCCGCGATTTTAGTGGCACTGTAAGGAGACTGAGCTTGGAAAGGATGCTTTTCATCAATGGGGACGTATAGAGCGGTGCCGTAAACCTCTGAGGTCGAAGTCACCAGAAGCTTTTCGATTCCCAATTTTTTCGCCGCCTGCAGCACATTTAGCGTGCCCTTGATATTCGTTTCCAAATACGAGTCTGGGCAGTCGTAAGAAAAAGGAATACCAATCAGGGCGGCAAGATGGAACACGACATCGGAGCCTTTAGTGGCCGATTCCACGCAACTCGCATCTCGGACGTCGCCAGCAAATACCTGAATCTCGCTGAGTATCGATCTGGACAATGTATCGAGCCAGCCCCAAGAGTTGAAAGCGTTATAATAAACAAAGGCTTTGACGCTAGCACATTCCTTCACGAGTTGCTCGGTCAAGTGACTCCCAATAAATCCGTCCGCACCCGTAATTAACACCCGCTTATTTCTTAATTGCACCCGGCAGTCCCTTCGTCTGACTTTGCCAAAGCCGATATTCCGATGGCGGTTGTTCCAGATTGGCCCAATTCGGGCGATCGATTCAATTCCGGCGCGGCGCGGAAAGCCCCGCTCCTGGTGTGGTCACCCCATATCAACCCCAGCAACAGATCGTGGTATGCACGATTGGTATCCTCCACATTTAAGTGCTGCAAAGCGGATTGCCGTGCATTCGCGCGCAACGTATTCCGAAGGCGCTCGTCTGCGGCAATGTGCCTAATATTTCTTACGAAGCTCTCAACATCGGATGGCTCGCACACAAAACCATTAAAGCCATCACGAATAATAGACGGAATGCCCCCGATATTCGAGGCGATCACTGGCACGCCCAAAGCTAGACTTTCCATCAAAATGATGGGAATACCTTCGATTTTCGAGGGGATGACAACCACCCCGCTCATCTTAACGTAAGGCCTCATGTCGGGGACAAAACCGGGTGCATAAATCTTGTCTTCAAGGCTCAACTCAGCAATATTTTTCTTGATGCGTTGATACTCGGGGCCGTTTCCGATCATTACGAAATGCAGGTTCTCATCATTTCTAAGTAAACGGGCTATTTCGACAAACGTATCTGGGCATTTCTCTTCAGAAAATCTGCCAATGAAGGAAACCACAAATTTATTTTGCAGCAGGATGGGGTCGGCTAGAGATTTGACGTCGCTATTTTCGGGATTGAACCGATTTTTAACGTCCACCCCGTGAACCACAACCGGGATCCTGTTCGGATCCTCGCCAAATCGTTCGATCAAAACTTTCTTTATAACTTCATTAGCGACAATGTGAACGTCGATATGCTGAGAATACTTTCTGTTGTTTTCGATGTGTCCGAACTCATTGAATAGCTGATCCACGACTTTGATATATGGAAACTTCTCTTTAATTTCGGGCAGAAGGTCATACGTAAAGGCAGAACCTGCGAGAAAGAGTAAGTCCATCTTCCTGCTCGCGATCAAGTAGAAGAGGAAATCCTTCCAATGTTCGTGGTCCTGAAGAAATTTAGGGAGATGATAGATCTGTTTTGTAATCGCTTCATACCGCGGAGTATTGTCGCCAACACTGGCATCCGTCGGGATTGTAGTGATTACCGAAAGGTCAAAGCCATTCGCCGCCAAATATTCAGTTACACCCAATAAAACCGTGTCTGCGCCGCCAGTAATCACAAAGGGGAGGGCGAAAAGAACAGCGGGCTTCCTGCGCTCGTTGCCACGGGGTTTTACAAGATTCGTGAACGGATTATCGACCTTCACGATAGCGGAATTTCGCTTATCCGAGAGCGAATGATTCCTTCGCGAGAGATGCTTTTGATTGAAGCGACAAATCTGGATCATTTGAGCTTCGTATGACGGAGCTTCTGCGTGAGTGCTCAGAGTCTCGGAGTTGTGTTTGCGATAGAGCATCAACGCTTCTGGGATATTCGAAACCCTGGCGCCTAACGCCATCATCCGGACCCAGAGGTCCCAATCCTCAGACACGTATTCTTTACCGATACCCCAATCATGGTAACCGCCGGTTTTGTTCCATAGGTTCTTAGAAAACACGGCTACGGTCGAAACCTGATTATTTTTTGTGATTTGGTCGAGGCTGGGCTTGGCAGCAACCTCATAATGAAAATTCGAAGCACCAAAGCACTGTACTGAAGTGGAGACGAGATCATAACTATAGGTTTCGAGGAGGAAGAGCGCTTTTTCCAGGTACGTAGGTCTGAGTTTGTCATCCGCGTCTAGACAACAAATATATTTACCCCTGGCTCGCCTAATGCCAAAGTTTCGATTGTCTCCAACTAGGTGCCGTCCTTCTCGTAGATACACCTTCGTCTTTGGCTTCTGGAAGCACCTCAATACACCAAGCGTCGCCGGATCGGTTGAACCTCCGTCGACCAAAATAATTTCGAAATCCTGGAAGGTCTGGCAGAGTACGGAATCCACCGCCTCCTCAACGTAATGGCCGTAGTTGAAACACGGAATGACAACACTGATGAGAGGTTTCTCTGTGGGCCACTTTTCGTTCTTTACTTTGATCTTGTGCCTTCGCTGGCTGAAAGTGGCGAACTTCTGCTTCAATCTTTGGACGTCAGGCTGGAACCGGTTCCTCACAAGTTTGGGCGTCGCCAGAGCTACGGTTAGATAGACGATCTTCATCAGCTTTCGGAGCGAGAACTTGTCGTGGAGGATGGCGCTGCGCAGTCGCTGCAATTTCGATGTTCGGTAAATCAGGAGCTCGCCCTCTTGCGCGGCAATCCTGGCCAGCCACTGCTCCCTGGCTATGCATAAGGTATCGAGCTTGGCTTGCTGTTCCCGAATGGCCTCGTCCTTTGCTGTCAGCGATTCTTGAAGCTTTGCGATCTCCTGCTCCTTGGCGCGAAGCGCATCGTGTGCCAACACAACCGACCCTGTAATCTGCGCCACGCGTTCTGTATCTCGGCGCCAAAGGGACGTGAGGCGCTGGAAAAGAGCCGAATTCAGGTCTGTAACGTTCAAATCATTAAATAAATCCAGGAGTTCCGGGGTGGTGCGTGCGGCGTGCACGCAATCCAGGAGGAGCCGGAAGCGCCTTTCATCGGGGTTCTTCAAGTCGGCAATTGGACCATGGATTAATCTGTTATGTAGCGCGCGCAGTTCCTCGCCACGACGCCGATCTTTTGGAATCAAGCCGACAAAAGTGGAACCGTAATTCTCGATTACAATCTCACTACCTATCAGAGGAAGTTCAAAGACTCTTTCGAAAAGGAATTTCAGTGATTCCTCACTGGGATAATAGATATGCTCGAGCGACGATTTGAACCATACGTCCGAAGAATGTTGGGACGATATGAGCGGAACTTCAAAGAGCAAGACGCCATCGGGCCCAAGCAGGTCGAGAGAACTTTTCACCGCAGCCCTTAGATCACTGAGATGTTCGAAGACTGCGATTGCCGAGACCACATCGAAGGATCCCTTATACTTTTCGCTCAGGACAGGATCACAAATATCGGAGCCAATGATGTCGATTCCCGCGCTTCGACATAACGCGGCCATCTTAGGATTGACTTCGATGCCGTAGCACTCGTGTGAAGACTGCAATTTCTTTAAAAGGTGACCATCGGCGCAGCCAATATCGAGAACACGACCATGCGGAGAAAGCAAGCGTATCAGATTCGCAGCCCACGCAACTCCGTGTTCGGCGGTATAAGAATAGTCCGCGTAGCCATGTGCCGATTCGTTTACAGAGACGTAATAGACATCGTTGTAGAGTATGGCCAAATTGACTGGCTGCCGCTCCACCACGCCCATTCCGCAGTTTGAGCAACGGTGCACATTTACGCCGTCCGATCGCGTTCGATATTGCGCAAGTTGAGCCGAGCCGCAGATGTTGCAGGAAGCAGTGGAACTGAGAGGATTGCCGGCGTCGTTGGCAAAGACCATGACGATTCGCATTTTAGACAAATTCTCTTCAAATAAAAATCCCTAGTGTCGAAGTTGTTTTGTAGGTTCCCAGTGTGGAAGCACTAGTTCTAACCGGCAGTCGGTGCGAGATCATCAATCTTGGTGGTCGAGTCGGAGCTGCTGCGACTTAAGGAAAAAGTCTTCGATCGCACTCCGCACCTGGATGACGTGCGTTCTGCATCTATTTCGTCATCTCGGCAAAGTCCTCAGATTAATCATCGAACCCATGGCCGAAGATGCCCGGTTTGTGTATTCTCAAATACCTATCGCAATAAGAGGAGGGCCAATGGCTGCCGACCTATCCTTGGAGGATTCGTGCCACTTCTGCAAGTAAATAAGACCTTCCGAGAGCGTTTGGGGCACTCTCAGTGTCTTGCGTTCTGGGCTTCTCTAGCTACAGCCGCAATCTTAACTGCGATAATTGGGTTCTTCCTACACGGAGGAATGCACGGCTTATACAACGACGACTATTCCGAAAAGGCTTGGGCCTTCGATTTCGCGCGGGCAAGTTGGAAACTTAACCTTAGGCCCCTATCTCATATCCGTTCGATAGCGCATATTCTTATCGCCAACCTCTCGAACGCAATACCCAGGCATGAATTCACGCTCCGTATAACGGTTTTGGCCATCCATTTCCTAAATGTTGTTCTGCTAGGCAAGCTTGCCCGCCGACTTACGCAATCGTTTTTTGTTGGTATCATCGCCAGCGCGTACTTTGCTTTTCCGATTGTTGCTAGCGACGCTGTCCTCTGGTTTTCCAATTCGATCGCCAATACTATTTCTCTTTGTCTATTGCTGATTGGATTCCATTGCCTTTTATCTTGCCGCTCATTGAGGAACAATTTTATTTTGTTTGCTTCTGGCGTCGGCTCCTGGATTTTGATGGTCTTTTTTTATGAGCCAGGGCTATTCACAATTCTACTTCTTCCTCTGTTTGCGGGCATGGCTTATCCGGGCCGCACTCAACTGAATCGTAAGATATCGATCCTTGGGCTTGCGGGTTCCTATTTCCCCATAGGTATGTACATGCTCTTTGTGGAGAGAAGAGCACCGGAATTTGCAGACCGGGGCGGCGCAACACTGAACCTCGCCTTCATTTTGTCGCACCGCGTGCCCGATGTCTTTAGAGCCCTAGTATGGCTACTTACTGATTGGGGACTAAATGGCCCCCTGCGCGAGGCTTTCAAAATAGGATCGCACGAATGGCTCGGCGGACCGCTGGGATGGGTTTTGATTCTCGGTTTCCTGGTTTCACTCCTTTTTGTAGTCTTACTATTTCCAGCGAACCAAGAGCCGCTCCCGAGCAGCGATCGCCTCATTAGACTTCTGTTTATTGCATCAGCATGGACGCTCCTTACTATGGTTCCCACAATACTTGTTAAATCTCAGGAAGTCTCAACACGCGCCCTATACATCCCTTTTGCGGGCTTCGCCATGGGTGCAGCCGCAATCTCGGGGATGATAGTTAACATTTCAAGTCGATGCCGCAAAGTATTTTGGCCGGATAGCCGAGTACTGGATGGAAACCTTTCGACGCGGACCCTTCTGTTTTTGTCTGGTCTGCTTGTACTTCTATGCAGTTTCACGATGGCGGGACTCACACGCGCCTATCAATTGCGCTGGTACCTTGATGAGAGCCAGATCGAAGCACTCGGCCCGGTGATGGCGAGGTTGTCACGCGTTGAACCGGTTTGGTTATTCCCTGTGACATTGGACGAGAAAACTGTCGGGGAGTCCGGGGGGAGCCAAGGCAAACTCGACATGTATCTCGACGGTGTATTTGAAACTCCGTGGGCAGCTCGCGATGGCGTTCGCTTGGCTTTCGGTGATCGAAACGTTCAGGCCCTGACTTTTAATCGTTGGGAGAAGGTGCATGTCACGTCAGTGGACACGAAAGGGGGGCAAACGACCACGGTAACTATTCGAGGTTCGGCCATTCCAATAGAGCATCTTCTAGCCTTTACTTATCAGCACGGCCATCTAATCTTGCTCAGCCCCCTCGAAATCACCGGTTCCGATGGTATCTCGTCTACGACGATTTACCTGCCCCTGGCAACTCAAGTTGCACAGGGTATCGAGACGAGGTCTTTTCATTTTCAGATGGATCGCAGTAATTGAGGCAAGAATAGACATCTCACGAATCCGGCTTGATGGGTCACCGCTGCCAAGTCGGCGTTCCTCGCTAATATTTCAGCGAATAGAAAAGCTCAGAAAGTCCCGGAGGACCTGCTCATAATTGTCCAGCATGTCACGTCGGTCGAAGAATTGCTCGGCGAAAGCACGAGATGAATTCTTGATTTTCGCCAAGCTTTCTCTGTTGTCGTGCCAGAGCGACAGGATCTGCAGGATCGATTCCACCGCCATGGCGGGGAATAGATAACCGTTCACGCCAACTTCGATCATCTCAGGAATTCCACCAACAGGTGTTGCGATAACAGGCACACCGCAGGCGTTTGCCTCCATGATTACATTCGGGCGGCCATCGAGTAACGAAGGAACAATAAGGGCATCCAGTTGTCTCAACATGGTTCCGGCATCGGGATGGAATCCCTCATAGCGAAAGCGGTCAACAGCAACGCTTCTTTCAATACGCTCTCGGACATCCGCCGCTAAAGGGCCGTCGCCCGACATCAGAAAGATTGTGTCGGGGAACACGGCGTAGATCTCCTCCGCAAGGCCGACGAAACCAAGCGGATTCTTCTCCTTAGACATGCGGCCCAAATAGCCAAGAATTAGGCACTTATTTGCGCTCGTCTCGGGGGACGGTGTAAAGCACTCCAAGACACCCCACTCGCAACAATGCGAACATGTGGATTTGCTTTCGCCGAACAGCGTTGGATATACCTCTCCATGTACTTGCTCTCGACAATCACGCCATCAAAAGCCGGCTCAAACAAGAAGTGCTGAACAACATGCCCGATATCATTATAGAGGAGATCCACAATCGTAATTCCCGGAAATTTCTCCTTAACAAACGGAAGATGCCTATACATCGAGGAGGCTCCCACTTGGAGAATCGAACAGATGCCGCGTTTCTTTATTTGGTGTTCTATAGTCCGAGTGTTCGCTCCACCAGACTTTTGAGAGGTCTAAAAGTTGTCGCTCGCCGCGAAATCTTCCGCTGGATCAGGAACGTAGTGTTCGGTTCCATCGCAGAGAGATAGGGTCACTTCAGCTTGCGGCATCGCATCTCACGAAGCACGGTAAGCGCAAGATTCCCTTTAGTCAGGTAAGGAAATAGCGCCAGAATTGCCACACGGTTTGCAACCAGCCCACGCACCGTTATGGCTGGCTTTCCATTGAGTATTCTTCTTGCGTGCCCACCGAAGCAGCCGCCGTGCTAAATCGTTGGAGCCTGGTATTTGTGCATGGATGAGAGCTTTTGTTGCTCGCAGAGCGCCCCAAGTTTCGTACACTCACGCTCCCAATTGTCGCTTTGCGCGTGCCAGAAATCTCGTGCCTCCTCGAATTTCTCGATATCGCGGGAAAATCGCTCCGCTAACTCCCGGCCTGGATGCAAAATAAATGCAACAAGCAGCCGCCGTCCCGCAGAAGCTAACACCGGATCGCCAGCTTCCAAGAATTATCTGTCGAAACGTCGAAGTCTTGCGAGACAACCGATGTGATCATTGCTCCGAGCAATCGATACCGCTCCTCCGGCTGCCATGCCACGAACTGCTCATTGGCAACGATCCAACTGATAATTTTGCAAAAGTAGTCAAAAGTGGCACGCCTTTCGATCATCGGTATAAGATTCTTAAGCAAAAGATAGCAAGTTTCGAGGAATGTACCTGGCGGGATCGCCGCGGGTCACCCTTCCGGGTGTATCCGGTAAAATGTAAGTGGCTCTTGAACAAGCCCGAAACGACAACCTCCACAATGCTCGCGTCCACAACTCATAATCGGGCGCCCGCACCATCGTGGGCTCGTATACCCCAATTCGTTCGTGGACAGAGCGACGAAACATGGTCGACGAGCGGCAGAAAAAATTGCTCACGATCCAGGTACCGATCAAGTTAGAGTCGTACGGTCGATTGGTCGCGGCCTCGAAGTCCGCCGATTGAGGATGTTTGTTGCCCACAATGTCAACGAACGACACATAGGTACCAAGAATATCGAGCGCAGGGTCCGAGCGAATGCCCGGAGCTGGATCTCTGTTTTATGCCGGTCTATCCAGTCGTCGGCGTCTAAATTCACTAGATATTCGCCGCGGCACAAACCTACGGCGCGATTATAACTAGCTGCGCCACCCAGGTTCCTTTCGTTGACGTAAAGTCGAATGCGAGAATCGTCAAAGGAACGCACAACCTCACATGAACGGTCTGAGAAGCATCGTCAAACGACGATCCTCAAGATCGGAAAACGTTTGATCCAGAATACTCTGAATAGTCTTCACGATATAATTTTCGTAATTGTAGGAAAGGACAATAAACGACACTCGAGGCTGGTCACCCAAGGCATAGCTCCAGCACGGCGCACACCGAGTCAATTTGATTCAAAGTAATATCATCGAAGAAGGGAATGCCAATAACCCGTGGTGCGAGGTTGGCGGTTACGGGCAGGTCGGTCCTGGAGCAACTGGCAAAAGCAGGGTGTTTGTGGCAACCGAGTCCCCACCACCTGCGCCATTGGATCTGGTCCCGATCAAATTGAGCTAGCGTTTGCTCCAGGCGGTTATGGGGCAGGATTACGTTGAACGTCATCGTCAGCCACTGAGTGCCGCAACCATCCTGAGTACGTAGATCAAGATAGGCGAGTCTCTCTAGGTAGGCGTTGCTTACTTGTTTAAGTCTGTCAATCCTACGCTCTATTATACGGAGCATGGCCAGACCTACCGCGCAGGCGTATTCCGAAATGCGATAATTGCCCCCAAGAACTTCCGATATGCGAGCCGATCCAGAGAAGCCAAAATTAGTCATCGCTGTAGTCTTGTCTTTCAACGCTTGATCGGTAGTTAATATAGCCCCGCCCTCGCCAATGCCAAGTATTTTAGTTGCGTGGAGGCTCACGCAAAGCGGCTGATGCCCTATGCGATCGATGGACGTCACTGCGGCGGCCGCGTCGAAGATTACCGGAATCTCGTATTCGGTCTCGAAGCTTTCCCAAGCGCTCACATCTGGAGGACTGCCAAACGGAGATACAACAACGACAGCGGCGGGCCGTTCCGGCATTCGCTGCGTGGCATCAGCCGCGATCTGCGGAGTGATGGCTAGGCTTCGCTCGTCCACGTCGGAAAAATAAGGTTCTAGACCCGAATTAGCCACGGCATGGGCTGTCGCGATGAAGGTATAAGCGGGCAGTAGACAGTATCGAGCCTTCGCCCCCAACTTGGCGCGCAGGGCCAACTCGAGAGCTGTTGTGCCACTGCTCGTCAGTGATACCCCAATTTCATTTTGGTGAGCATTCTTAGCTACATACTCCGCCAACCCCTCTCTGAATTCCCCCCACAATGGCCCATAGTTCGAATAAACATGCATTGTGTCAATGCGTCTAAGAAACGGTAAAAGCTCCTCAGCCGACGGAAGTTCGGGAACTAGAATTGGTATGGGATTTGCGCTCACTCGCGTGTAGCAATCCTTTGTGCTGGAACACCGGCCGCAACAGTATTCGAAGCCACGTCACGTATCACGCAGGCTCCTGCTCCGACTACGGACCAGCGTCCCACGCTAACGTCAGGAGCAACACTCACCCCAATGCCAAGCATGCTGCCCTCTCCCAGCCGCACGCGCCCCGCCAGGTTCACTCCGGGGCCCAGAGTTGCGAAGTCTTCGATCATGTTATCATGCGCAATTGTGCATCCCGGGTTAACCAAAACGTGGCGGCCTAGGCGGCATTCAGTCGTGACACACGACAACCCCATAATCATCGTACCGGTGCCAATCGTCACGGTAGCCCCCGTCAGTGCGCGAGGGTGAATGATGGTCGTGAAGCGTTCGCCGATGGCGCTCTCGACTGCCCGCGCAACCCGTGCCCTTCCTTTCGGGTCACCAATGGCAATAACGAATCGTACCCTCTTGTCCTGCGCCAACCGCTGAAAATCCCTGTAGACGGGAACGCCATTGACCACGTCTGGGGTCGCGAACGGCTCGTCCACAACAAAACCGTTGCAATCGATCGGAGTCCCACCTGCATTCATCTCCCGCACAATCTGGAGAATTTCGCGCCCCAGCCCACCGGCACCGTAAATCACGATCCGCTCAGGCATACGCTCTAAAATCTATCACGAACTTTTCGGCCTTTGGGTATGATCGTTAGCTATTGTCCAGGTGCTCGTGGCCACAGTGAAGCCTATCACGAGGATTTAGGCAGTTTACTATGGATCGTTACTGGCCATACTTGGAGACTCGGGTAGAATCCGCCAAGCGTTTGGCCATGTCCACTACTGTTTCCCCTGTGCGATGACTGAGATGATTAACGGCCTCTACCTGAAGCCGCCGGGAATCGTGTGGCTCGGCCAATTCTTTGTTCCTTTTCGGGGAATCTTTGGATCCGTAGAGGCCGCACTGCTGTTCTCGATTCTACTGACGCAGTTCGTCGTGCTTGCGCTGCTCTTCAAGATCGGTCAGCGGATGGCACCGCAATCGCGTCTTATTCCCGTGGTTGGAGTCGTTTTTGCGGCTGGTTCCCAACTGTTTGTCGGCTTGTCCCATCAGTTCTTCGTAGAACCACTGCAGGCACTGGCGGTGGCATGGTGCTTTTATATTGCGTCGAGGTCCCCTGATTGGCCTAAAGCTCGAATCGCAGTGTACCTTGCCTCAGCGCTCATCCTTGGAGCGCTGGCGAAAGCGGACACCCCTTTGTATTGCCTCGTTCCCTGCATTTATTGCGGCTATGTATTGGTTCGAAAGCCGTGGGATTTGCAGTTAGTAAATGAATGGAGGTCGAGAGCGTCCCGAGCGTTAATACTGATATTCGGGCTTTTAGGAATTCTGTGCGCCCTTTGGTATGTCCACAATTTAGCCGCCGTCTGGCAGCATGTCCGAGATGCGTCCTCCGACGATATTGCGCTTAATTACGGCTCGCGCGACACGATACTTCACAAGCTGATCCTTTGGTCCCGGCTCCTCAAAGAGTCATTTTGGGATCCTCTTCTGCTTTGGGGCTGTATCGCCGCCGTATTAGTGGGCGGCGGACTTGCCGCATCATGGAAAATTAGGTCGTCCCCAAAACACCATTTTGAGATCCACCCGGTCGCGGTAATGAGCTTGATCCAGGTGGCTCTGCTTCTTTTGGTTTTCTCCATGCAAATCGAAGTGGAGCCTAGATTCATGTATGCGCTCCTGCCATGCGTGATCATTCTCCTCATGCAAATTCTCGTTTTTATTCCGCGTCAAGCGGTTGCCACCTTGGTCGCACTAGGCTGCGCGCAGTGGGTTATCGTAAACAGCATCTCCTTGAAGCTCACGCATAATCTGAGCGAACAGTCGCAATGGCTTGTGCCGCTGCAACGAAACAACTCTCAACTTGAGGAACTAAGTCGCGTCGTCCATTTGACCTCGGACCTCATGGAGCACTACAACATTGTAGGAGTTGAGTACCCGTGGTTGAATGCGAATTCCGCGGAGTTTTTTTCCGCCAAAGAACGCTTGAGGTCCGGAAAACATAACTATTACACATCGCTGGGCTATGCCCAAAAGGATGTGAATGAGGCCATGCGCCGCATCGAGGAATTTCAGCCCGTTATGTGATCACCGTTTCGGAACAGGATCAGACGAAGCCTCCGGATTTCGTAAACGTCGTCTCTCTGCCGGTTTTGGAGCAGGTGCGGCGCGATCCCCGATTCACACCGTGCCGGTTCCCAAGTAAGGAAGGTATAGTCGTATTTCAGTTTGCTCCTCGCTCACAAGCGAGCGAGGCATTGTCCCCGACCTCCTCGGAAAGTGCCTGGCCAACTCCGAGCACTACAACTGAGCCGCCGGCAATCTCTGCCGCGAATGTCGAGAGTCAAGACGAACCCGCCCAGCACAAGGCTTTCACTGACGGATGCGGCAAGTAAATATGGAAGCCTCAGATGATTTTGCTTTCCCCCGTCTCTCCTGACGTTATGCATCTGGATTTTGAAGGCTAACTTGTCCAAGATGCTGCTGCACCGTTTATTGGCTCACCCGCTCACGGCGGGACTGGAGCTTGACGATCCGGCCACAACGGCAAGGCGCAGGCAAATTATTTTGTCGAAGCCCTTTCTGAGAGCGATCTATGACGAATGGTACAGCATGCTGGCTTCTCAATTGCCGGAGGGCAAGGGCGCGGTATTGGAATTGGGCTCCGGCGCCGGCTATTGTGATCGCTTTATTCCCGGGCTAATTACCTCCGAGGTTTTTGCTTGCCGCACGGTGCAGCTCGTGCTCGACGCACAGCAAATACCTTTCGCCAATGGATCGCTCCGCGCGATCGTATTCACGGACGTCATGCACCACATGACCGACGTCCGTCGATTCTTTGCCGAAGCTTCTCGATGCCTCCGCAAAGGAGGGAAAGTTCTCATGATCGAGCCGTGGGTCACGGCCTGGTCCCGATTCGTTTATCAGCACCTTCATCATGAGCCGTTCTCTCCCGAGGCTCCAGATTGGTCATTCCAATCCACAGGAGCGCTCTCTGGCGCGAACGGTGCGCTTCCATGGATCGTATTTGTAAGAGACCGCAATAAATTTGAATCTGAGTTTCCGGAACTGGCGATCGAGCAGATTCGGCCCTTCTTACCGTTTCGTTATTTGGTGTCAGGCGGGGTCGGAATGCGCAGCTTGATGCCGAGCTTCACGCATTCGGCGTGGGTGCGTCTGGAGGCGATGCTCGAACCACACATGTCCAGCTTGGCGATGTTTGCTTTTATCTCTTTATGCAGGCGTTGAGTAACCGGAGAGACTTCAGATTTCTGAAAGCGTCGTGAGAGGACGGACCCCGATTACACAAACTTTATTTTGCGCATGGCAAACAGCACCATACGGAATAGCAGCCAGCCATGGCGCCAACGCTGGATATTCGTTTCGCCATACGTTCGGGCATAGTATCGGATGGGAAGTTCCACGATTCTCAGGCTTAATTTTGCCGCCCCGAAAAGTAGATCAAAATCACCGAAGGGATCAAAATCTCCGAAATAAGAGCGCTGAGCGACGATTTGCTCGTAGTCTCGCTTGAAAAGCACTTTTGTTCCACAGAGCGTGTCCTTAATTCTTTGGCCGAGTAACCAAGTGAACGCCATGCTAAAGAACTTGTTGCCAAGAACGTTGAAGAACCTCATAGCCTCGCGTTCCATGGGATACACGAGACGAGACCCGTTTATGAATTCGCCCTTCCGCGAACGTTATCGCATCGTAGAACTTGGGCAAATCCTCAGGCGCCACGGTCAGATCGGCGTCGAGGATCATCAGAACGTCGCCCGAGGCCATCGCGAAGCCCTTTCGGACAGCGTCTCCCTTACCTCTTCCCTCTTGAACTGCCCACCTTATGTTTCTCTCCTGGCCGTAGACCTCCGCCACTCGTTTTATTTCTTGCAGTGTGCCGTCGGTGGAGTTTCCCTCGACGTATATAATTTCGAGCGAACTGCCAAATTCAGGGAGCCGCAACATTGCCTGTTCGATATTCCCCTTTTCATTGCGGCATGGAATTACGACACTGACAGAAAAGTCTTTGGGCTCCTTCGGAATTGGCCGAGCGACATAATATTGGACAACGCCAAAATGACGCAGAAGGGGCAGGTTAACGGCGTATTTATTCAAGAGGGTCGATAATAGAGGTATGTATTTCGGCAGCAAGAGCTTGGTGCCCTTCTTGATGACCTCAAAGCCTGCCAAATACAACATGTTTTCGATGTCGGCTGACGAGAGCCAATTCTGAATTGGGACAGGGGCCTTCAGTTTCAAAGCCTGCGCCAGCCGCAGCACCGGCTCCCATAGATAGTTGTATTGGGTTATGACGACTCGCGTGCGGTCGTGGCAGACGCTATTTAAATTCGAGAAAGCTCTTTCTACGTCGCTTAAATATCCGATGAGGTCTGACAAAACCACGTAATCGAAGAAACCGTCTATCTCGAGATTTTGGGCATCACCGTGGCGCCAATTCAGTTCGGGATATTTCGTGCTCGCGATTTGAACCATGCTGTCGCTGGAGTCGATTCCCACACCGCGCGAGGGCTTAAGCGCGGCCAGCAGATCCCCGGTTCCGCAACCGATCTCCAGAACCGACTGTCCTTCGGGCACGAGGAATCGTATCAGGTCAATTAAGGATTGATGATAGTAATGGTTGCGGCGTGCCCATTCGTCCTGAAAGGCTGCTTGAGTTTCAAAGTAATCGTGAGCGGCAGTGGTCATCTGGTATTGGTGGCGTTCCTGTGGGCTAGGGAAGCTCGGTGGAAACTACGGTAGGCTGGGCACTCTTTGTGAGGTTCTCAACAAAATCGCGATAAGCTTTCATCAGACCTTCTCGCAGCGAGCGTACGGGGCCTCCATCCTAGTGCTGCCAATCGACTTGAGTCCAAAAGCTTCCGCGGCGTCCCATCGGGCTTAGAAAGATCGAAAACCAGCCGGCCCTTGAAACCCAACTATATCCGCAATCAATTCCGCCAGTTCGCGAATGGTAATTTCCTTATCGCAGCCGACGTTCACAATCGGCGGCATCGAGTCTTGCAAGATACCGTTCAACGCGTCGTCAGGCAGATTCATAAGAAAAACACACGCGTCGGCGGCATCATCGCTATACAAGAAACGCCCTGTCGCGGAGTCCCTGATCCCCAAATGATCACTTCCTTTGCCTGGCTCGCTTTAGCTTCGTGCATCTTGCGCAATAACGCCGGCACTACATGGGAGTCATGAAGGTCATATCGGTCTCCGGGGCCGAATAAATTGGTCGGCATTACTGCAAGAAAGTGGGTACCAAACTGTCGATTGTAAGCCCAGCACATCTCAATTCCAGCGATCTTTGCCACTGAGTAGGGCCGGTTCGTGGGCTCCAGTGGGCCAGTCAGCAGGTATTCTTCTTTCATGGGTTGCGGAGCATGCTTTGGGTAAATGCAGCTCGAGCCCAGAAAAAGCAGACGCCTGACACCGATACGGTGCGCTTCGTGGATTATATTGGTTTGGATCATCAAATTCTGGCCAATAAATTCCGCGGGATGCGTAGAATTGGCCAGAATCCCGCCTACTTTGGCTGCAGCAAGAAAAATGTATTCAGGACGTTCCCTTTCAAGGAAGTCTCGGACGGCTTGGCGATCTGTGAGGTCCAGCTCACTGTGCGTACGGAGAATTAAATTGTTATATCCGCCGCTCCGAAGTCGCCGCACCAATGCGGAACCGACTAAGCCGCGATGGCCGGCGACATAGATTCGCGCAGAGAGTTCCATAAATTACTCGTGACGGTTATAAATCTGGTATCCGCTTTGGTGGACAAGTCTATCGCGCTCGGCAGCCTGCAAATCAGACGCTACCATCTCAGCGACGAGCTCACGAAATGTTACCTTTGGTTTCCACCCCAATTTTGCCTGCGCCTTGCTGGCATCCCCGACAAGGGCATCTACTTCCGCGGGCCGGAAATAGCGCGGGTCTACGGCGACTACGCATTTGCCCCGGGCATCGAATGCCTTCTCCGCCAGGCCCTGGCCGCGCCATGTCAGGCTGATACCCATTTCCTCTGCAGCCGCGTTTACAAATTCTCGCACCGAGTATTGCCTGCCCGTCGCGATCACAAAATCCTCTGGAGCGTCTTGCTGCAACATTAACCATTGCATTTCGACGTAATCCCTGGCGTGACCCCAGTCGCGCTTCGCATCGAGATTCCCGAGATACACACAGTCTTGCAAGCCAGACCTTGACGTTCGCGAGACCGCGAGTAATTTTACGCGTAACAAAGGTCTCACCGCGAATGGGAGACTCATGATTAAACAGAATCCCGTTGCACGCGTACATTCCGTACGCTTCGCGGTAATTTACTGTGATCCAGAAGGCGTACAGCTTCGCAACCGAGTACGGGGAACGCGGATGGAAGGGCGTGGATTCGGACTGCGGGGTTTCGCTGACCAATCCATACAGCTCCGACGTGGAAGCCTGGTAGAAACGCACCGACTTCGTCATCCCCAAGACGCGAATGGCTTCGAGCAGCCGCAGCGCTCCCAAGGCGTCAACGTTGGCTGTGTACTCCGGGGATTCGAAAGAGACAGCAACGTGACTTTGCGCGGCGAGATTGTAGATTTCATCGGGTCGAACTTCTTGAATCACGCGGAGAAGATTATTGGTATCGGTCATGTCGCCGTAGTGCAGGAATAAGCGGCGGTTGGGGTCATGAGGATCTTGATAAAGATGGTCAACGCGTGCCGTATTAAAGGACGAGGCACGCCGCTTGATCCCATGCACCTCGTAGCCCTTGCCTAAGAGGAACTCGGCAAGATAGGCGCCATCCTGCCCCGTAATTCCGGTAATTAATGCCTTTCTCATGATTCACCTTTTGGTCCCAGCGATTGAGTGGGATCGTCCGAGCATTGGGAAGAGAGTCCCTTTGTCTAGCCGTCCGATCTTAACTGTGCAGAACTCTTCGCTGCATTTGGTTCGCGCGAAGTATACCTCCGTCGTTCGCATCTTGAGACATCGTTCTCAGGTCATTCATAGCGCGGAAACCGAATCGTGGGCGGCTGAGTTCCTTTGCTGGGCTCGACTACGAAATCTTCATCGCGGATGCGTTTCTTCGCGCCCGAAGCCGAGTCATTTGTCTGAAACTTTCAGAGCAGTCAGGAGCTTAGATCCCGACTCGCGGCTCCAGCATCGGTCTCGGGTGTTTTTACGAGTCGCGTGCAGTCACTCATTTCCTTGCTCCTCGAGCTTTCGCATATAATTTCAAATTAGAATCTTCTTGTTAGCGCCAGAGATTTCTCCTTTGTAGCTGGCCGCGTTTCTTAGATCGCGCACAGATACAGTTAATGGAGTCTTTCATGAAACAGAAGCGGCCGGATGGGACTGAGGTAAAACCAAGGAATAAGGATCGGATTGCGATCACAGGCGCCGGCGGATTTATCGGCGGCAACCTGGTGAAGTATTTTCACGATAAGGGATTCGCGCGCATCCGCGCTGTCGACAAGAAACCGCTTAACGAATGGTATCTGCGGATTCCCGAAGCGGAGAACCTTTGCCTGGACTGCAGTAATGAGGAAGCTTGCCAGCGTGTATGCGACGGCGCAACAGAAGTGTACAACCTCGCCGGCGATATGGGCGGGATGGGATTTATCGAGCGCTTCCGAGTCGAGTGTCTTCGCAGCATTCTGATCAATACTCACATGCTTGAAGCTGCATTCCGGGCAGGTGCCCAGCGCTACTTTTTTTCCTCTTCCGCCTGCGCATATAACACCTTACTTCAGCAGGATCCCGATGTGCGCGCGCTCAAGGAGTCCGATGCCTACCCGGCGATGGCCGAGCGCGGCTACGGTTGGGAAAAGCTTATCTCGGAGATTTTCTGCCAGGAATACTGGGCTGAGCGGGGGCTAAAAACCTTCATCGCGCGCTTTCACAATGTGTATGGCCCTCACGGCACCTGGGAGGGCGGACGTGAAAAGGCGCCGGCAGCAATCTGCAGGAAAGTTGTCGAGGCGATTGATACAGGCAGCGGCCAAATTGAAATTTGGGGCGACGGCACTCAGACTCGCAGTTTTATGTACATTGCCGATTGCGTGAAGGGCATCGATATGATCATGCACTGCGATGACTTAGTTGCCACGCCAATCAACCTGGGTTCGTCTGAGCTTGTTACGATCGACACGCTTGTGACCATGGTCGAGGCAATCGCCGGCGTAAAACTCCGCCGAAAATATGATCTCAATGCGCCGCGCGGCGTGGCCGGCCGCAATAGCGACAATACTTTTATCAAACAGGTGCTGAAATGGGAGCCGAACACCACATTAGAGACAGGATTGCGAGAGACCTATCGCTGGATCAGCGACCAATACTCAAGCGCAAGGAAGGCAAGCTGACTAGTTACCTGATTAATGGCTTGCGTAGAAGGAGATGGTCGCCCCGCCTACGACTTTCCCACGGAAGGCCTGCGAATCAATAACTAGTACGGGCATTTGTACGGCACTCGTACGGCATTCGTGTGCTGCGGCACAGCCAGCCTCACTAGACACTGCGAATCGAACTCGACGTACTTCTCAGGTCTCAGACTGTAGCTGACCATATCGGCCATATTGGGCATATCGAGCCTATAGGGCACCTGATAAGAAATCTGAATCTTGTCGGATCGTTTCAACCAGGCTGTGGAGCTTGCCCATGCATATGTGCCTTTCTGTCTACAGCCGCGCGATAACGAGTGGTTCGGCCGGTAAATTATCCTAAAATGTGTGAAGAAATCCGCGGCGTGAAGGCCTATGACGCTTCCGGGCAAAACGAAATCTGATGCGAGCGGGAAGGCGGGCGCTTCTGTTGTCATCGAAGCGGCGCCCGCGACGGAACTCCTCGAGGTTTCCGTGGTCATTCCCTGTCTCAACGAGGCCAATTCGGTGGGTGCGTGCATCGACAAAGCCTTCAGCGCGTTTGCCTCTCACAAGCTGATCGGAGAGGTGATTGTTGCGGACAACGGCTCAACGGACGGATCGATCGAGATTGCGGAAGCACGAGGAGCTCGGGTCGTAAGGGTTGAACAACAAGGCTACGGAGCCGCCTTGCGAGAGGGCATCCGCGCGGCACGGGGCAGCTTTATCATCATGGGCGACGCCGACGATAGCTATGACTTCTCCGAGATTCCTCATTTCCTGAAGAAGTGGCGCGAAGGCTACGACGTGGTGATGGGCAATCGTTTTCAGGGAGGGATTCGGCCGGGGGCCATGCCCTGGCACCACAAGTATATCGGCAATCCGGGGCTCACGGCGCTGCTGAATCTTTTCTTCCACACGGGAATAGGGGACAGCCACTGCGGGATGCGGGGATTTTCCCGCTCCGTTTTTGATCAGATGGATGTGCGCAGCACGGGAATGGAATTCGCTTCCGAATTCATCATCAAGGCGAAACAACTGGGCGCGCGCATTTCGGAAGTTCCTATAACCCTGTGGCCTGATAAACGCGGGCGTCCGCCGCACCTTCGCAGCTTTCGTGACGGATGGCGTCATCTGCGGTTTATGCTGCTGTATGCGCCGAATTGGCTTTTTCTTCTGCCTGGGGCTTTGCTGGTAGTGGCGGGTCTCGCCCTCGTGTTCTGGCTGTTGCCAGGCCCTCGGAGCGTCACGCCTCGAGTCACGCTGGACCTTCACACCATGATCTTCGGCGTCATCTTCACGCTGCTGGGCGCGCAAATTCTCTCGATCGGAGCCTTCGCAAAAGTCTTCGGCTACGCGGAGCGTTTTGACCGGCGCTCGGTGTCGTTGCGGCGCCTGCTGCGGCGCGTGACATTGGAATCGGGGTTGTTGCTCGGAGGCGTGCTGTTCCTGGTAGGTTTTACGGGCTGCGCCTGGATCACGTGGCGATGGGCCGCCAGCGGTTTTGGCCCGCTCTACGAGGTTCGTCAAGTGTTGTTTTGGTCGATGTGGCTGTTTTTAGGCGTTCAGGTGATCTTCTCTTCTTTCTTCCTCAGCATGATGGGCATCAGCCGAGGGACGTTCATCGGCGATTACGAAAATCGAAATGAGCGCTAATGCGGGCATTCGGCTGGTCGGGAAGATCCACGGCAAAGTGGTATTCGAGCGAAGGATCGCGGTATTGGCCGAGAAGCTGGCCGCGATGCTCGCGCCGGGGTCGCGACTGCTCGATATTGGCTGTGGCGATGGGAAAGTGGCTGCGCTCTTGCGCGAGGCCGTGCCTGGACTCAAGGTGGAAGGCGTCGAGGTGCACCCTCGCGACGCTTGCGCCATTCCGTGCCGGTACTTCGACGGTTTTCACCTGCCGTTTCCGGATCGAAGCTTTGATTGCTGTTTATTGGTGGACGTACTACACCACATGGAGAATCCTCTGCCGCTCTTGCGGGACGCCTGCCGTGTAAGCCGGCAATTCCTGCTGGTCAAGGATCATCTTGCGGAAAATGCCGTGGATCACTGGACGTTGCGCCTGATGGATTGGGTAGGCAACCGGCCCCACGGGGTTACATTGCCGTACGCATATCTCTCCGCTGCTCAATGGCAGGCCCTTTATCAGCAATTGGATCTAAGCGAGGAACGCACGATATCTGACTTGCCTCTGTATCCCGGCGTCTTCTCGAGGGTCTTTGGCAGGAAGCTGCATTTCATTTCGCTGCTAAAAAAAGAAGCGAAAGTCTCTTAGCACCACAATAGCCGCTAAATCTCAAAGCGAGTCATTCGAGTTGGAGAACTGGGGACGAAAAGCCCTCTTCGACGGAATGCTATTGGGTCTTTGTGCTGGTTATTAGTGTCGGGCTTGTGTAGGGTTCCAGTTCGATCGGGTACTTTGTCTGGTTCGACGAGCCAGAGATGGCGATCTTTGAAGTAGGAGATGAGTTTCTCGTCCTGATCGTTGTTCAGTTCGCGCGCCCAGACGACTTTCGCCGAATCGATATCCGCGTCGTTGTACACCCATTCGTCGTGAACGTAATGAGGGTGGCCGTATCGAACCATGACGAGTTGCTTGCCGGGCTGGCTCTGCAAAGTTTTCAGAATGGAGGCGCGTTGCAGATTTCCGGGGCCGAAGCCGAAAATCCAGGAGTACGGATGCTGCATTTGGCGCACCAAAGAAGCGCCGAAAGCGACAAAAAGCATGAGCACGGAGACGCGCAACCAGGCAAGGCCGACCGGGCGGGTCTCAAATCGGAGCTGTCGCAGATGGCGCATGCTTTGAACGATCAGGGCGAAGGTAAGGCCGGTTATTGGCGCGGCATAATGCCCCAACCACCACACTACGGAGAGCAGGCCTAACCAACTAACCAAAAAGGTGACCACAAGAAATCGGGATCTCCGATCGCACAGGACCCAGGGCAGCATAAACGCCGGCAAGACGCAGACTGGTCCCAGGAAAGTGGCCCAGAAGCTGTCAAATTTTGAAAGGGTCACGCGCTCGATATCGGCCCAGGAGCGATGGTATTGGCTTCGCGCCCAGGTATTGTAGAAGAGATCGAGCTGCGCGTTATTGTAGGCATGCTTGGGCTGGGCCGATTGCCAGAGGAACAAAGGTTCGGTTTCGTATGTGCGCTGGTTGAGAGCGTAAGGAAATAGCCAGGGTTTTCCCGTGGTCCGCCAATTGTAGTAACCGATCCAACCTCCAGCGAGCGCGAGAACTATAGTCAGGGGCAATACCGTTTTCCGAATCTTCGTCTGAAGCGAGACTTCATCCTTTCGGAACAGCCATAGCATGAGCCAAAGGAAAATTGGGATGCTGAATATCAGCCCTTCGAATGGCCGGCTATTGGCGAGGATCGCAACCCCGATGCCGAGTATCACGGCGTAGCGGAGTCGCTGCGTTCTACGTATCAGAGGCAAGGCGCCCAAGGCCAGTGCTCCTCCAATGCCCGCAACGGCGCCGCCCCAATAGCTATTGATCCAGTAACTGAAGCTGCCAAACCGAATGGCGGCCAGCAAACTTCCAAGAAGCGCCCATTCCGGGGGAAACCATGCCTGGAGCATCCAGCAGATCGCGGCGCACATCGCGCCGACGCTGAGGAGAACGCCCAGCCACGGATGGCCGAGCAGTTGTCCGACCGCCAAAACCATTCCCTGAGCCGGCGGATACTTCGAAGCGTAGGTGGGACGCATATTCACGTGGAACGTTTCGAAGCTCAGCCACATGGGGTGAGGAGGATTGGTCAAACGTCCGTGAGCGAATGTGTCTGCCGCGAGCAGATAGCTGAACTCATCGTGAATTGCAGGGGCGGGAATGGGGAGCACGGGAAGAAGCGCTAACCGCAAGAGAATCGGCGCAATCGCAGCCACCAAGATTGCGAGCTGCTTTCGCTGCGCCAAACGGCCGAACGTCTTTTCGCATCGTTGAAAAAGCGAATCCCCAAGGCGAGGGAAAATCCAGCCAGACAAAGCCAAGAGGGCGAGAGCGATCCATTCGAATGTGGAGACGGTAATTCCCATCATCGTAAGCCGGCCGAACGACTCCTTGCTTCGAAAGGGTGGGCCGCGATCTGACGGTGCAACAGAGTTTTAGTGTGATCGGTTTTGGTTGATCTTGTCCATCCGGTAGACGGCCCAGGTACCGAAAAGGACATTGATCGATACTCGCGCACCCGAACATTTCCCCGTGTCATATATCATCTGTTTACGCTAACTCTATTAGGTATTGGGTAGGCATATGGGTGGGCTGATAGTTGACTATACCCCGACCCGGACACCTTCAGAGCGATGGCATTCTTTGAGAACAAATCAAAGCCTTTAAAGTCTCTCAAGCCTATGGCATGGCCCCATGAGGACGATGCCGCCGGCGGGTCTGCGCCCGCCGGTGAAACACGACCTCCGGTGGATATTTGTGTGGTTGGGGGGGCGGGGCACGTAGGGTTGCCGCTATCGATCGTATTCGCGGCGCAGAAGCAGCGCGTCCTGATCTATGACCTGAACCAGAACTCGATGGACGTCATACGCGGCGGGCGGATGCCCTTCATGGAGCAGGGCGCCGAGCCGCTGCTCAAGAACGCTTTGTCGAAGGGCTTACTGGCGTTCACGAACCGAGCAGAAGATGTGGCCAGGGCGAAAACGGTGGTGCTTACCATCGGCACGCCGGTGGATGAATTTCTGACGCCATCTCTGCGCGTCGTCACGCGCTGTTTTGACGAGCTGCTTCCCTACCTGAGCGAAGAACAGTTGATCGTGATTCGCTCGACCGTGTATCCGGGCGTGACCGAGACGCTGGCAAAGTATGTGCAGTCCAAGGGGAAGCGCCTGAAGCTGGCGTTCTGCCCCGAGCGCATCGTGGAGGGGCGCGCCGTGGAAGAGTTGCAAACCCTGCCACAGATTGTGAGCGGCACCACACCGGAGGCGGAAGAGGAGGCAGCACAACTTTTCCTGCTGATCGCTCCGGAAGTGGTGCGGCTGGCGCCCATGGAAGCGGAGCTCGTCAAGATGTTCAGCAACGCCTATCGCTACATCCAGTTTGCGGTAACCAATCAGTTTTACATGATCGCCAGCGCCGCGAAGGTGGACTATTACAGAATTCTGGAAGGCATGAAGCGCGATTATCCGCGCTCCAAGGATTTTCCAAACGCGGGCTTGACGGCGGGCCCGTGCCTATTCAAAGACACGATGCAGCTGGCGAGCTTCTACCGGAACCAATTTGGCCTGGGATTCCAGGCCATGCTGGTGAACGAAGGACTCCCTCAATTTATCGTCGACCAATTGGACGCCGCGTATCCGTTGGAACAGATGACCGTAGGACTGCTGGGCATGGCGTTCAAGGCGGAAAGCGACGATGCGCGCTTCTCGCTCAGCTACAAGCTGAAGAAGATCCTGGCGGTTCGGGCGAAATCCGTTCTGACGACGGACCCTTATGTGAATAACGATCCGACACTGCTGCCGCTCCAGGAAGTGCTCCGCAGAAGCAACGTTCTGATTCTCTGCGCGCCGCACCGCGTGTATCGCGATTTGAAACTGGACCACGAGGTCATCGTGGATATCTGGAATTTCTGGGGCAAGGGAAGCTTGATCAGACGAGAATCCGCGGTTTGCGACCTTACGCAGGCGCGATGAGCGTGAATACGAAAATCGAGTTTTGGACTCCGCAGTTTGGCGGCGACGAAAAAGCCTTGCTTTCGCGCGTCATCGACAGCGGCTTTCTAAACGATGGCGAAGTGACGGCGCAATTTGAACGGCAGATGGCCGAACTGCTCGGGTGTAAACACGTGGTGGCCACAACGAGCGGCACCACGGCGATCTTTCTGGCGCTAGCGGCAATGGGCGTCGGGCCAGGGGATGAAGTGATTGTGCCCGACGTAACTTTTATCGCGACGGCGAACGCAGTCACGCTGACGGGCGCGAAGCCGATTCTGGCGGACGTGGAACCCGGGAGGCTCACGCTTGATCCGCAGAGCACCGAGGATGCCATCAGCGCGCGTACAAAGGCCATCGTTCCGGTACACGTCAGCGGGCGTGCAGCCGATCTGGCTGCGATTATGGAGATCGCCAAGCGGCACGGCCTTTTCGTCGTGGAAGACGCGGCAGAGGCCTTATTCTCGAAGCACAAAGGCAAGTGCCTGGGAACATGGGGAATTGCCGGATGCTTTTCACTTTCGCCCAACAAGACGATCACGACCGGTCAAGGCGGCCTGGTCGTTACCGATGACGATCGACTACATGTGCGGCTGCGTGAGCTCAAAGACCAGGGACGTCCGGTGCGCGGCACGGGGGGAGCCGACGTTCACGACAGCGTGGGCTTCAATTTCAAGTTCACGAATTTGCAGGCGGCGGTGGGGGTGGCACAACTTCAGGACCTGCAGCGCCGGCTCACCCGAATGCGCAGTATCCAGAAAGGCTACGCGGAAGGCCTTCGAGGAGTGGACGGCGTCTCGGTTTTGCCGTTCTGTCTGGAGGGAGGAGAAGTTCCCCAATGGACCGATGTGCTGGCCGACCGTTGTGACGAGTTGTACGCGCATCTGGCGGAGAAAGGAATGCGCGGCAGGCGCTTCTGGCATCCGCTGCATACGCAGAAACCGTACCAAACGTCCGGCCATCGATTGCCCCATAGCGTGAAGCAAATTCCGCGGGCAATGTGGCTGCCTTCCGCCTTCACCTTGTCAGACGCACAGGTGAGGACAGTTTGCGAGGAGATTCGAGGATTCCTGGAGGAAGTGCCGGCCGGCATCGCGCGTAAAAAGCAGCCTCTCAACGCATGAAGCCCATCGTCTCTGCCAACTCACGCATTCGGCACCGAGAACACTTTGTGATCGGCGACGACTCGATTGTAGACGATTACTGTTACTTCTCAACCCGGGTGCGCATAGGACGGTGCACGCATATCGCTTCGGGTTGCAGTATCGCGGGCGGAGCCGACATGAAGTTCGAGATCGGCCAGTATTGCAGCCTATCCTCCGGCGTCAAGATCTGGTGCACGAGCGACGACTTCGTTAACGATGTGGTGACCATCATTCCCAGCGATCTCGAGCCGGTGAAAACGCACCTGATCCGGGGCGACGTCATCCTGGATGACTACACCGCGGTAGGTTCGAACTCCGTGATCATGCCGAACAACCACGTGCCCGAAGGGACGGTCGTGGGGGCGCTCAGTTTCGTGCCGACGTCCTTCGAATTCCAAGCATGGAGCGTCTACGCGGGCATACCGATTCGATTTCTCCGGCACCGAAATCGGGAGAGCGTGATGGAACAGGTCCGCAAGCTGGATCAAATGCTCGAAGCGCGGTCCAAGCAGGAGTGACCGGAAACGGAAATGCGGCCAGGTCATGCGGTGTCTCAGCGGGCTATTCGATGGGACTTCGTCGATCAGCTTCGGCGGTAACCCTAGTATGAATGTGATTTGCTTATGAGCGGACGACAGATCGAAACAAGAACGGCCACCGAGCCGATCGAGACGGGCAGGCCGCCACAACCAGAAACCATAACACTCTCGATTTTGCTTCCGGTTCGGAACGAAGGGATCAATCTTCGGATCATGGTGAAACTGCTGAAAGCCATGGTCGAAGTCCCCCATGAAGTGTTGATTGTCTACGACTTCCCCGACGACGACAGCATCGGCATCATCCGCAACCTGCAAAAGAAGTGGACGAATCTGCGGCTGGTGCACAATCAGAGGGGCCGCGGAGTGGTACATGCGATTCAGTCCGGGGTAGAAGCCGCACGGGGAGATTACGTTCTGCTGTTTGCCGCCGACGAAGTGGGGCCCTTGCTGGCCATCGAAGACATGCTCGCGCTGATGCAGGAGGGTTGCGACCTGGTGAGTTGTTCGCGTTACGCGCATGGGGGCCGGCGATTGGGCGGATCGCTTGTCGGAGGGGTGCTTTCCCGCTTCGCCAACCGGCTTTTTCACCGGCTGGCGGGGTGCGTCCTGAGCGACGCGACGACCGGCATCAAGTTATTTCGGCGCTCCTTGTTTTCGAGCCTGCACCTGGAGGCCAAACCGGTCGGCTGGGCGGTCACGTTTGAAATGGCGATGAAGGCGCAGTTCGCCGGATGGAAACTGGGAGAGGTGCCGATCATATCGATCGATCGGCTTTATGGAGGCAAATCGACGTTTCGGCTGGGGCCGTGGACGCGCGAGTATTTGCGGTGGTTTCTCTGGGGCTGGCGGAATCTGCGCCGCGTGCCGCGCTCCGAGCGGCCCACGGTGCGCATAGGCACGACTCCGTGGGCCTTTCCGGGCCTGAACAAAGAAGAATAACGTTCAGGGGCAGGCCGGCTGGCAGGGGATTTGAGGAGTGTTTCGTTGAAGACCTATGTAGTGACCGGAGGAACGGGCTTCATCGGCAGCGCCCTAGTACGGCGCCTGGCGGGTGATGGTCACCGCGTGCGCGTATTGGACGATCATTCCCGCGGCGCGGCGCGCAAGCTGGGGGATGCGGCTTCGACCGTCGAACTCGTAACCGGCGATATACGCGATTCTCGCGCCGTACAGGAAGCGGTGCGCGGGGCCGATTGCGTCTGTCATCTGGCGTACATCAACGGCACGGAATATTTCTATTCGAAGCCGGAGTTGGTTCTGGACGTCGCCGTCAAAGGAATGATCAACGTTCTGGACGCTTGTATCAAAGAAGGTGTGCCGGAACTGGCGTTGGCGTCGAGTTCCGAAGTGTACCAGACGCCTCCGATCGTGCCGACGCCGGAGAACGTGCCGCTGTGCGTGCCGGATGTGCTCAATCCGCGCTATTCCTATGGCGGCGGAAAGATCATCAGCGAACTCATGCTCTGCAATTACGGACGCAAATTTTTGAAGCGCGCCGTGATCTTCCGCCCGCACAACGTTTATGGCCCGGACATGGGAGAGGAACACGTGATCCCACAATTCATTCTGCGCATGGCAGCCCTGGCCGAAGAGCGACGCGGCGTGCCCGATGTAATTGATTTCCCGATCCAGGGTACGGGGGCCGAGACTCGCGCGTTCGTGTACGTCAGCGACCTGATCGATGGCGTGGTACGCGTCTTGGAACAGGGCGAACACCTGGGCATCTATCACATCGGAACCGACACGGAAACGAGCATCACCGATCTGGCGCACGCGGTGGCACGTTGCTTCGGGCGCGAGATCCGGGTGGTCCCTGGGGAGCTGCGGCCCGGCGGCCCGCTTCGGCGGTGCCCGGACATCACTCGCATGCGCGGGTTGGGATACCGGCCGCGCGTCACGCTGGCTGAGGGTTTAGCGACGACTGTGGAATGGTATCGCCGCAATTTTTCTGGGAAGCGCGGCGGCGTTTTCGAAGACACGGCGTCGCGCGGACGTCCGGTGCGGGCGTGAGACGCTCGCGGAGACCATAAGGCAGCGCGAAAGGAAACTGGCCCCATGGCAGGAGAGACGCAAACACAGGTGAAGAAACTGGCCGCCGGTTCGGGCGGAAGTATTGTCGTGGACCGCTGCCAGGTATGCGATTCTTCGCGGCTTGATCCGGTGATTTTCATCGGCTATCTGCCTCCGGTAAACGCCATGCCAGGCATCGGCACACGGCCCGCGGAACAGCCGGCGTATCCCGCGCAAGTGCTGTGCTGCCGCGACTGTCAGCTCGTGCAATTGGGCCTGATCGTCGATCCCGCCATCCTGTTTCCGCCGGAGTACCCTTACACGAGCGGCACGACGAAAATCCTGCGCGACAACTTTGCAGAACTCTCGCGCGAGGTTGCCTCTCTTTACCCGCTTGCACCCACCGACCTGGTGGTGGACATCGGGTCCAATGACGGGACGCTTTTGAGCAACTTCTCTTCGCGCGGTCCGGTTTTCGGGATTGAGCCGACGCAAGCCGGGGAACTGGCGAATAAACGAGGCATCCCCACTTTGATTTCCTTCATGAATCGGCAGGCCGTAAGCGCGGCCTTGCGCCGCAAGGGGAAAGCGAAGATGGTGACGGCCGCCAACGTCTTCGCACACATTGAAGATATTCACGAGATCGTGGAATGCATTCTGGAACTGCTCACCGAGGATGGCATCTTCGTCTCGGAGTCGCACTACCTGGTATCGCTCCTCGAGACTTTGCAATACGACACGATCTATCACGAACATTTGCGTCATTATTCGCTGACAAGCCTCAAGTACCTGCTGCAGATGCACGGCCTGGAGGTGATCCACGCGCGAAGAATCCCCACACACGGAGGATCGATCCGCGTCTACGCCGCGCGTTCGGGCAAATACCCGGTTCGCAAGAGCGTCAGCGAAATTCTGTCGATGGAGTCCACGGAAATAACGATCGAGAAGCTTCGGTCGTTTCGTTCGCGGGTGGTGCAAACCAAGCTGGACCTCTACGCACTGCTGAAAGGGATCAAGGCCCGCGGCGAGCGCATCTACGGCATTGGGGCTCCTTCGCGCGCCAGCACACTGATCAATTACGTGGGGCTCGATGACGGCATTCTGGATTGCGTATTGGAAATTCCCGGGTCGTACAAAGTGGGCAAATACATTCCTGGAACACTGATTCCCGTGTTGGAGGAATCCCGGCTTTTCAAGGATCAGCCCGAGTATGCGCTTCTCCTCTCCTGGCATATCGGCGCCGAGCTCATGCCGAAGCTCTCGGCCGCCGGTTTTCGCGGGAAATTCATTATGCCTCTGCCCAATCCCCACATTGTGGGTCAGTAGCCTCCGCTCAGCCCATTGATTTGCGTTTGAGCACCCGGCCGGATTGCGCCCGGAATCACTACGCCGCTGCCATGCTACTCTGCTTTGGCAGAGCATGATGGGCGCGCCGAAGAATCTTCGGGAGCAATGGATCGATGCATCCGCCGACAATCGAGAGTCCGGTAAGCGAGCCGCTGCGCCAGCCAATTTCCCATCGGGCATCGCCGAAATCCTCGCGACTCTTCTCCAGCCTTGACTCCAACCCTGGGGACAAATTAGCCGTCATCACGCTCGTTGCCCTGATCGTTTACGCGTCCGCCAGAAGCCTATGCCAGGCGGCGACGCGGCCGCTATGGTTCGACGAGCTTTGCACCTGGATCATGGTCCAGCAGCATCCGCTCTCCGTCTTATGGAATGCTCTTAAAGATGGCGTGGATGGGCAGCCCCCACTGTTTTACTTGCTGGAACGCCCGGTGGCTGCGGCGATAGCTAACGAGCAGATTTCTTATCGTTTGCTATCAATCCTGGGCTTGGCGTGTACCGTGGCGTGCTTATTCCATTTGATTCGAAAACGAAGCGGCAACCTGAATGCTCTTTTCTGCGCGGCCATTCCCCTACTGACGTTGCTCTACGATCCCTATGCCGTCGAAGCGAGGCCGTACACGCTCATCGTTGCTTGCCTAGCGATCGCCCTGGTTTGCTACGACCGAGCGCCTAACCCACGATGGATGCTCTTGATGGGACTCAGCCTGGCACTCGCTGAAGCCTTGCACTATTACGCGGTCCTCGCCATGGCTCCCTTCATTCTTGCGGAGATGGCACTGACGGTGAGGATTCGACGTCCACGCTGGGCGGTCTGGGCCGCTTTGAGCAGCAGTTTGATCCCATTGGCAGCATTCTGGCCACTACTGTCGAGCCTGAAGGCGCACTACGGAGCGCATCTGTGGGCGTTGCCAAGTTTAGAAGGAGCGGAGTGGAGTTACGGATGGTTTTTCCGCACCACAACCAACAGGGGTATGGGCCTCGCTGCCGCCGGGGCATTGGCCGTACTTGTAAGCATGCTCGCCGCGGAGCGCGCGGCGTCTCGGGAAGAACCTCACGAGGACATAGCTTTTTCACCAACGTGTGCTTGTCCTGGGTTTTCTGGCTTTGCCGTTCCTGAGTTTTTTTGCGGCAAAGCTGGCGCATGGCGGAATGACCGAAAGATACATGCTGCCGACCATCCTGGGATTTCCGCTTGCCGCGGGTTACAGTCTTCCCCGATGGGGGCGAAGGAGCGCTCCCGTCCTCGTGGCTCTGGGACTGTGCATCATCGTCCCGCTGGCGTCGCAAGAGAGGCGATTCTGGTCCTCTTACCACGGAGATTTTGTTTCGCCGGCGAAGGACGTCGAGGCTATGGTGGCTTCCGCCAACTATCCCGAACTCCCGGTGGTGGTCTCCGAGCCGCACGATTTTCTGCAGCTTGTCCACTATGCATCGCCGGGCTGGGCGGGCCGATTTTTCCTGGTGGTAGACGCTCCGCAAGCGGTGGTCTATTCGGGAAGCGATTCAGCCGATAAGGAATACGAAGCGATGCGTTCCTATGCGCCGCTGCAGATCTACGATTTCGCGCCATTCGTGGCGGAGCATCCGGTCTTCCTGCTATATTCCGGTAACGGCGGCGCTGGACTCGATTGGTGGCCGCCGAGGCTCCTGCGGGACGGCTATACGCTGCGACCGGTGGCCGTCAAGGACATATATCATCGGGTCTTTTTCGTGAGTCGAGGGCTCGTGAGCCGAGGGGCGAGTGCAGACGTAAAAACCGCGGGAGTGGCAGCGCCCGTGAGGGCCAGCAATGGATCGATCGCGCCGAAATCCCGATAAATCATCAACGCTCGAGACGATATTTTCGAACGCCCGAAGCGTATCCGTGCTCGTGATAGGCGACTTGATGCTGGACCGATACGTCTATGGCACGATCGACCGCATTTCGCCGGAAGCGCCCGTAAGCGTGGTGAACTGGCGATCGGAAAAATCGGGGCTGGGCGGCGCCGCCAACGTGGCCCATAACCTCGCTCAACTCGGCTGTCGTGTTTTTCTTGCGGGCGTGGCCGGCTCCGATGCAGCGGGCGAGGAGCTATTAAAAATTGCGAGCGGTATGGGAATCGATACAAGCGGCGTAGTGGCGGACGCCGCCCGGCCGACGACTATAAAGACGCGCGTAATCGCCCACGGCCAGCAGGTGATACGAATTGACCGGGAATCGCGCGCCGAAATGAACGATGCGCTTGCGGCGAGCCTCCTGGAGCACGTTCGTAAATGCCTGCCTACCGTGGATGGCGTGATCTTGTCGGATTATGCCAAAGGAGTTCTAACGCCCGGCCTGTGCGCCTCGATCATCCAAGCGGCGAATAGCCAGCACAAGAGAGTGCTGGTGGATCCGAAAGGGCATGATTTTTCGAAGTACAAAGGCGCTTTCCTGCTTACGCCGAATAAAAAGAGTTGGCCGAAGCGGCGCACATGCCGGTTCAAAACGAGGACGGAGATTCGCAAGGCGGCAGATTCGGTTTTTCGCGTTGCCGAATGCCAAGGTGATACTGGTCACTCAAGCCGAAAATGGCATGTCCCTGTTCTTCCCTGGCACCGCGGCGGAGTACACATTCCAACCGAGATTCGCGAGGTTTTTGACGTAACCGGGGCGGGAGATACCGTGATCAGCGTGCTGGGCCGCCTGCTTTTTGCCGGTGTGGAGTTATTGCCCGCAGCGCAACTGGCGAATATGGCCGCTTTGAATAAAAGGCGCAAAGTTGGGCGCCCACCCAGTAAGTGCAGATGAGTTGCTTGCCTACCTGCGCGAAAGAGAGCTTCGGTCTCCGCGGGAAGATTCTCGATTTGACTCAGTTGAAGCGGGTGGTGGGCCTGGCGCATTCGCAGGGCCGCAAGGTTGTGCTGACCAACGGCTGCTTCGATCTTTTGCACGTCGGTCACGTACAATTTTTGCAGAAGGCCAAGGCGCTTGGGCAAATGCTCATCGTGGCCATCAATGATGACCGCTCGGTACGGAAACTCAAAGGCAATGGGCGACCATTGATCGGCGCGGCGGACCGCGCCGGAATCATCGCCGGGTTGGAATCGGTCGACCATGTGATTGTCTTCTCGGAAGCTACTCCTTTGCACCTGATCAGGGAGCTCACGCCCGATGTTCTGGTGAAAGGCGGCAATTACAAGTTGTCAGAAGTAGTGGGCCGCAAGGAAGTGGAAAGCTATGGCGGGAGAGTTACGCTGATTCCTACGATTGACCCCGAATCGAGCTCGCAGACCGTGATCAAAGAGCTCGCCACCCGTTATACGCTCGAAGAAAAGCGCTCCAGCTAAGCACATCCGGGCGCGCCGCGGGATCAGGTCTCCGAAAGCGCGCGCTCGACGAGACCACAATACATGTGCGCTATGAGGCTATGGGCCTCTTGTATGCGTTGCGTTTTTTCCGACGGAACGGCGAGCAAGAGGTCCACGCGAGCGGCCAATCCCCCTCCCGTCTTGCCGGTTAGCCCGGCTGTGTAACACCCGACCTGGCGAGCCGCATCGAGCGCACGGAGAACGTTAGCGGACTTCCCGCTCGTGCTGATGGCAATCAGGATATCCCCTTTAGCGGCCAAGGCTTCAACCTGGCGCGCAAAACACTCTTCGAAGCCGAAATCGTTCGAGACGGCGGTAAGAATCGAGGAGTCTGTGGTGAGGGCGATGGCCGGGAATGCCCTTCTGCGAAGCTCGAACCTTCCCACAAGTTCCGCGGCAAGATGCTGCGCATCCGCGGCGCTGCCGCCATTGCCCATCAGGAGGACCTTCTTTCCATTGCGATAGGCGGCGATTGTTTTTTCGCTGAGGCGCCAGATGTTTTCCAACAGCTCCGCGGAAAAGCTCCGCTTAACCGAGCAACTTTCCTCAATCTGCCGGCGGAAGTCTTCGAGCGCCGCCTTTTTGGATACGGCTATCTCTTCTTTAACTTTTTCGCTCAACGACGATTCCCCGCCCATTCCGCGCGACCCCGCGGATTGGCGCTCCAAGATAACACTAAAGCCTGGCCTTCTTGCCCTGGCATTGCGGTCTGCTGCGAAATCTGCTATCCCTACTGCCAATAAGCCAATCCTAGGCGATAATGCTGACAAGGGCAGAAGGCGCCAAATCCGCAAACATTCTTTGGGCGACGGGCTTGGGGCGGCGTCCGACGGGGGCAGGCATGAAAAACGGCTCGATGGTTTTGCTTTCTCTAGTTTTACTCTTTCCCCTTGCGCTCGCGGCGCAGAATGGCGGTAGCACACCCGCTTCGGGTAGCGACACCGTGACTCTGGGCCGGCGCCTTTTCCAGCAAAACTGCAGCATCTGCCATACGCAGGCGACTCTTACCAATCCGATGTACGGTCCTTCCTTATACCGGGACATTGTGAACGGCAAAGAAGACGCTATGCGGGATTACATCGCAAAAGGCTCAAGCAAGATGCCGGGATTCAGGTATGGATTAAAAGCCTCGGAGATCGGTGCCATTGTGGAGTATTTGAAAACGGTGCCAAAGCCGGCGCCGCGCGGTCCGATCAAGGGCGAAGGGCCGGTTGATTAGAGGAAATGGCGATTAGAGCGCCGATTTAAGCAATAGGCGATCAGGGCAAAGGAGCAGCCGTCATGAGGAATAAGCGAACCGTCTTTTCGGATTTTTCGGGGCGCATAATCGGGACGCTGATGTTGGCCGCGGTAGCCCTTGTGCTGACGGTTTCGCTCTCAGCGCGTGCCTATGGAGCCGACGAGAATGGAGCGTTGCTGGCGGGCACGGTCAAATCGGATTCCGGCGAAAAGATGAGCGGAGTGACCGTCTCCGCCAAAGCGGAAGGCCGGACCATCACAACGAGCGTTTTCACCGATCAGCAAGGCGACTACTATTTTCCGCCGCTCGCGCCTGGGGCATATGAAGTTTGGGCGCAGGCCGACACCTTCGAGACGGCCCGCGCGAAAGTCGATTTGACGGCCACTCGGCACCAGGATTTCGCATTGAAGCACCTGAAGGATTTTCAACGGCAACTGACGGGCGATCAGTTGCTGGCTTCCCTGCCCGATGGCACGCCCGACGATCGCCGCCTGGCGCGCATATTCCGGAATAGCTGTACCAGCTGCCATCAGCCCAATTACATTCTCCAGGAGCGCTTTGACACCGCGGGCTGGACCTCGATTCTCGATCTGATGAAGCGCGTCACCGTGGCCGGCGGCTATCTGGGGGAAAAAAGCGAGGCGGCGCCGATCATCGACTTCCACGAGAAAGAATTGGCGACGTATCTGGCGCGGATCAGCGGGCCCGGTCCAACGGCGATGAAATTCAAGCTCCGCTCGCGCCCCACGGGAGAGGCGGCGCGCGCCGTCTTTACCGAATATGACGTGCCCATCGCCCCCGACGAGAAAGCGGGAACGGAGTACATCAGCAACGACGGAAGCGACTGGTCGCTGGGGACGCCGTCGAGCCTGAGCGGAGCGCACGGTATCCATGACGCTCAAGCCGATCTGCAGGGCAATATCTGGTTTTCCTATAACGTCTCCAATCACGATATCAGCCTGGGGAGAGTGGATGCGAAGACGGGCGCGCTGAAGACGTTCAAAATAGCCGGATTGCACGGCTACGCGGCCAATGGTCACGGCCTGGCCAGAGATCGCCAGGGAATCCTCTGGTTCAACATGAGTGCGGGAGTGGAAGGCGGGCCAGGGGCGCCTGGCGAAAATCGATCCGGCTACCGAACAGATCAAGGTGTTCACGGTGCCCGAGGGCATGACGGGGCCAACCGCGGCCGCCGGAACCGTGGACGTCGATGGCAAAGGCAAAATCTGGGCCACCACAGGCCCGGGCGCGGTGCGCTTCGATCCCGAGACGGAGAAGTTCACGGAGTTCAAATCGCCGATATACAAAAACGCGGATGGCATCGGAAATACCTACGGACTCGCGGCGGACGGCGACGGAAATGGCTGGTGGGCGCAGATGAACATGGACACGATGTCCAAGAGCGACATCAAGTCCGGCAGAGTGACGCAGGTCAAAATCCCTCCCGTCGCAAGCGAAATGGATCTGGTTACACCGGAAGAGCGCAAAGTCTATGCGGACGCCGGATCGACCTGGACTACCGCCGTGCCGTGGGCGGAAGGGCCGCGTCGTTTGGGCGCGGACAAGAATGGGCACGTAGTGTGGGTTTGCGACTGGTGGGGAGGGAGCCTCGCCAAGATCGATACCCACACGTTGAAGGTAACGATGATTCCGCTTCCCAAGCCGGACGCGCTGCAGCCGTATCAAGCGCAAGTGGATTCAAACCATAACGTGTGGATCAACCTGATGAACGCGGACGAAGTGGTGAAATTCGATCCCAAGACTTCCAAATGGGTCGAGTACCCCTTCCCCACGCTCGGCGCGGAGACGCGCTACGTTTCTTTGCTCGAGAAAGACGGAGGGATTCAGGTGATTCTGCCGTATTCGCGGGCCAGAAAGGTCGCGCGGATGACCATTCGCAGCGAGAAGGAGTTGGAATCCCTGAAAGCACAGGCCGAGCGCCGCGAGCAAGCCCGCGCCCGCTAGGTACTGCCGGCCAAACTCAAACTGCAGAGCCCTCGGGGCATAAAAGGACTGACCACAGCTAAATCTTTACGCTCTCTACTTGGTGGATTCGGAGATTTTTTGCACGTCCGAGAAGTTGACGTTGTCTTCGCAGATGGTTTCCTCGATTTTCCAGTCCGGGTGCAGATCAAAGACCATGTGCGCAGTCCAGGGTTTGGTGTAGGCCTTGGGATCCTCGATGGTGATGTCGTTCACCAATGTTTCGTGACTGGGGCGCTGTATGCGCTCCACCAAGTGCAGTTGATCGCTGTGCGGATGGCCCGCGTAATCGAGCCAGGTCTTATCGTTGAATCCGATGGTATCGACGACGAGCGTATTCCCCTCCCACTTGCCGATTGATTCGCCCATGTACGTAGGATTCGGATCTTCCGTATGCTTACGTCCATCGGCGAAGATTTCGCGCACGAAGTGATCGTACTCGAAGTACATCATTACTCGGCCGGGCGCCTGCAAAATCTCCAGCGGAGCGCCTCGCATGAGGTAGATCTTAGGCACTCCCGGAGGGAAACAGTTGGCGGTCGGATCGTTGGTCTGAGCCAAGGTGAAGGGATGGAGACCGACGTTCGGTTTGGCGGCTTTGAACTTTTCGAGTGCCCATGGCGTCATGGGCGGCTCATCGTTCGTCAGGGACAAGGCGATCTCGTAAAGCGTGTACTTGCGCTTGTTATCGGGAGGCCGCCGCGAACGCCTCCACACTCCCGAAAAGTCCGGCGTCGTGCCCGCGGCGGCTTTCGGCGCCGCTGAAGTTTTCGCCGCTCCCGGCCCCCCATCTTGAGCGCGCAGGAGGCAGGCAAAGCTGAGAGCGGCGAGAATTGCGAAAGCCATCAACCCGTTACGCATCGCAGTTCTCCAGAAGGAAGCGCTCATTGGCCCGTATAATCCTCGCCGCGCTCCAGACCCAGCTCCTTGCCGGTGGCCAAAACCACTTTGGTCAGACGCATTGAGGGCGCGCCGTTCTTGGCGGGATTACCGGTGACGGTGATGGAATCGCCCGGCTTCATTATGCTTTTCGTCCAGCCGCTTCTGGATAGCGTGGCGATGCCCACCGCTTCGAGAACCCAGTTTTGGACCTTGCCCGATGAGTCCTTCACATCGAGATAAATCTGTGCATGCGGATTCTGGAAGCGGAAATCGGTTACAGTCCCCTTCAAGGTGGTCAGCTTATTCGAGTCATAGCCCGCGGCACCGTGGTGTGCGAAGGCGGGCGCAGAGATTACTAAAAGAGCCGCAACCAAGCCAAGACGCGCTATGAGTTTGGCGTTCATATAAGAGAACCTCCCGATTGCAGGCGACTATTTCATCGCCTGATGCGCTTTGTCAATGCCCAACTGGCCCGCCGCAATGAGCATATTGCCGCGGAGGCGTCCAGCCAGCTACCCCGTATCGTGCCCATAACCGCGGCGCACATGAATACCCTGGAAATATTTTCTGGGGCTATAATGGCCGCCGGTTTTTGCCGTTGGGCTGACCTATCGTCAGATGGAAGGAGAAACCTCGAATGGTAAAGGCAAATTGGTTCCGCAGCGGAGCCTTGATGCTCCTGGGAGCAATGCTTGGCGGGCTATTCGTTGCGGCCTGGGAGCACTCCACCGCTATAGCGCAACAGAACGCTGCGCCAGTCACTCAAGCAACGCTGGTGGCAGACGTGACCCACCTGCGAGATATTACGCCTCCGAATTCTCATCCGATGGTCGATGTGGCCATGTTTGCCGCCAATCTCTGGTTTGCCGGCGACAAGAAGAATTGGCCGCTGGCTAACTACTATTTGGGTGAGATGCGCAACCGCATACGATGGGAAGTGCGCGTGAATCCCTCTCCTAAAGGAGCCGACGGCAATCCGGTGGATATGGCCAATATCTTTGACGGCATCGATAAGGGCAGCCTGGCCAAAATGAAAATGATTATCGACATGAAGGACAGCAAGCAGTTTGGCGTGGAGTACAAAATGATGCTCGAGGATTGCTACTCGTGCCACAAAACGGCGGGCCGGGCATATTTGCGTCCTCAGGTTCCGAGCGGCGGCGCGCAACCGATCGTGAACCTGGATCCCGCTGCCACCTGGCCGCAATAGCGAGGATCGCCAGAGGCAGGCGCCGCAGCGGGCGCCATGCGGACATGGGTGCGTGGCTCAGGGGCTTCTAATTTACAGCCGTATGGGGCTCGGCCAGAACAAACGGCGCAATCTCGATATCAAACTGCTCCTTACGATCGTCAACCATCTGGTAGGTCCCGTGCATCGAGCCGAAAGGCACGGTAAGCGGGCAACCTGAGGTGTACTCAAAGCTCTCTCCGGGAGCAAGGATCGGTTGATGGCCGACGACGCCCGGACCTCGAACCTCCTGCACTTTTCCCATGGCGTCGGTAATCACCCAATGACGGCTGATGAGCTGCACCGTATTCGATCCCTGATTCGTAATGCGGACGGTGTAAAGAAAGAACCACTGATTGAGACGTGGATTGGAGCGGCCGGGATCATATTCGGCTTTGACGTGGACCCGGATGTTTCTCGTGGTGGCTTCGGAGGAAGACATTCGATTGGAGAGTGGCGAGCGTTCGCCGTTCAAGGCCTCATTCCCACGGCGTTGGTGCGGATGCGATAGAGGCTCGTTCGAGCAGTTATATACAGGGTCTTGCCGTCCGCGTCGCCCCAATTCAGATTGGCTGGTATCTCGGGCAATTCGATTGTCCCCAAGAGCTTCGCTTCCGGAGTGAAAATCATGATCCCCGCCGGACCCGTGGCATAGATATTCCCCGCACGATCGACTTTCATACCGTCTGGAACGCCCTCGCCCGGAATGTTCGTGGCATCAAAGAATTTTTTGCCGTTACTCAAGCTGCCATCCGCTCCTTCATTGTAGACCATCCAGAACTTCTCCGGGCGCGAACTGGCAATGTACAACTTTTTTTCGTCGGGCGAAAACGCGAGACCATTGGGGTAAGGCACTTCCCTGGTTACCAACTGCACTTTTCCCGGCGCGGACACACGGTACACTCCGGCGAAATCCAATTCCCGCTTGGGCGCATCGGGAACCTGGGGATAAGTTCGATAAAGGCCGGGAGGATCGGTGAAATAAATGTCACCGTTGCTTTTGCAGACGAGGTCGTTGGGGCTATTCAGACGCTTGCCTTCGTAATGATCGGCGAGAACTGTAACCGTTCCGTCTTTCTCGATTCGGCTGACCCGGCGGTTGCCGTGTTCCGCGGCGACCAGACGTCCCTGCTTATCGAGGGTAAGGCCGTTGCTGCCAATCTGCACTCCATCGGGATAGGCGCCCGAAAATATGTCCTTGCGAAAAACGGAAACGCCGCCGTCCGGGCTCCACTTCATGATTGCGTTGCTCTGGAGGTCGCTGAATAGGAGGTAGGCTCCGGCTCTCACCCATATGGGTCCCTCAATAAAGCGGAAGTCTCCGTGCAATTTTTCAATCTTTGTTCCCGGGGCCACAAGTTTATCGAGCGCCGGATCATTGCGGACGATCGTTCCCACTCCCGCCTGCTGGCCCAGGAGTGGCAACGTGATGACGCCGGCCAAGATTGCAAGAAAGATGGCAAGAAGTATTGCAAAACGTTGCATCAGCAATTCCCTTTTAGCCCGGGGATTTTCATTTGGCCCGAGCCGCACACTTATACACCCACGGTCCACCGCAGGGAACGAATTGTTTTGCCTTGGGCACGGCCCCAACCCACAGCATCTGGGTCGAATAGAGCGAGCGAGCTAGATTGGGCACAACGATCCGGCATCAATCCGGCCCGCTGCCCGATAGACTCCCAGTAAGCAGCGGGAGCGAATTGTGTTAGAGTCGGCGGCAAACCCCGGCCCGGGAGGGAGCCCATGGCGTCTGGCGCGTTCAGATCCTCGTCGGCAGCGGCCTGCGGAATCGGCCGGCATTTGTACGTTGCAGTTTTTGTCGCAGCGCTACTGAGCCTAGTGCCGCGCGGCGCTTTCGGCCACGATATTCCGAGTGATGTGACGGTGCAGGCGTTTGTGAAGCCGGCCGGCGAAAAACTCGACCTGCTGCTTCGCGTGCCGCTGAACGCCATGCGCGATACGGAGTTTCCCGAGCGCGGCGCTGGATATTTGGACCTGGAGCGAGTGGATGCGTCGCTGCGCGAGGCGGCAACGGTTTGGATGGCAAACTTCATAGAGGTCTACGAGGACGATGTCCGGCTGCCGAATCCGCGCATCGTTGACGTTCGCGCATCGCTCGAATCCGATAAATCCTTCGCCTCTTACGAGCAGGCATTCGCTCACGTTAGCGGCCCTCGCCTCACAAACGACGTGCAGGTTTACTGGAATCAAGTCATGCTCGACGTCTTATTCGAATATCCCATTCGGTCGGAACAATCCCGTTTTTCGATTCATCCCGGCCTGGCGCGGCTCGGTTTGCACGTCATCACGGCGTTGCGTTTTCTGCCGCCTAATGGGACAGTGCGCGCCTTCGAGTTCGTCGGCGATCCGGGCCTGGTGCGGCTAGACCCGCGCTGGTATCAGGCATCGTTGCGATTCGTCGAGCTCGGGTTCTTTCACATCCTGGACGGCACTGATCACCTCCTCTTTCTTTTTTGCCTGGTGATTCCCTTCCGCAGCTTGCGCAAATTGATTCCGGTGGTGACGTCTTTCACGGTGGCGCATTCGATCACGCTGATTGCCAGCGCCTACAACCTGGCGCCCGATTTTTTGTGGTTTCCACCGCTGATCGAAACGCTGATCGCCATGTCCATCGTCTACATGGCGCTCGAAAACATCGTAGGCGGCGTCGGAGTGCAGCGGCGCTGGATGATTACTTTCGGGTTCGGGCTGGTGCACGGGTTCGGCTTCTCCTTCGCGCTGCGCCAGACATTGCAATTCGCGGGATCGCATCTGTTGACGTCGCTGCTTTCCTTCAATATCGGCGTGGAACTGGGGCAATTGCTGGTGCTCGTGGTGCTCATTCCTTTGCTGCACGCCTTTTTCCGGTATGCCGTGGCGGAGCGGATGGGGACCATCATTCTCTCAGCGCTGGTGGCGCACACGGGCTGGCACTGGATGATTGACCGCGGAGAACAGTTGCGTCAGTTCCGATTCGTATGGCCGGCGCTCACCGCCGCCACGCTGGCCAGCATGATGCATTGGCTCATGGCGATTTTGATTCTGGCGGGCGCGGTGTGGTGTGTGGCGAAATACTGGCCGCTGAAATTCCCGCTGGGCCAGCTATCTCCGCGCAGCCCACTGGGCACAGAGGGAACTCAAGTTCAGACCGTAGGACATGGTTTAGAGACGGAGACCGGAGGAGAAATATGAAACGCAATCTCTTTGTCGGGGCTGCTTTTTTTGCTCTCCTGATCGCGCTCGGCATCGGTTCCACTCTGCTCGAAAGGAGAGCCGCCGTGGAAGCCGCGGGCGTGCAGGCGCCGCGCTTTGAAGTGGATCCCATGTGGCCGAAGCCGCTGCCGAACCATTGGCTTCTGGGGATGACCATCGGAGTCTCGGTCGATGCCCAGGACCACATCTGGATCATTCACCGCGGCGGATCGCTGGAACGAATGGAAAATTACGCCGCCGCGAACCCGCCGGCTTCGGAGTGTTGCATGGCGGCGCCGCCCGTTCTCGAATTCGACGAGGAGGGCAATCTCATCGGGCACTGGGGCGGACCGGGCCAGGGCTACGACTGGCCGGCCTCGAATCATGGAATCACGGTGGACTATAAGGGGAACGTCTGGATCGGCGGCAACGGCCGCACCGCGCAGGTGCTGCCGCCAGCTCAGGCGGCGGCTGTTAATGAACAGCAGCCGGGCGGCGGCCCTTTCCATGACAACATGGTCTTGAAGTTCACGCAGGATGGAAAATTCCTGATGCAAATCGGGCATCCCGCCCAGAGCAAAGGCAGCAACGATCTGGAAAATCTGAAGGGCCCGGCGAAGATGTTCGTCGATAAGGACGCCAACGAGCTTTACGTCGCGGATGGCTACGGCAACCATCGCGTGATCGTCTTCGATGCGGATACCGGCAAAGCCAAGCGCTATTGGGGAGCCTACGGCCACAAGCCGGACGACACGAGCCTCGGACCTTACAATCCCGACGCGCCGGTGGCGCAGCAGTTTCGCAATCCGGTGCACTGTGCCGAGATCGCGAACGACGGGCTCTTGTACGTCTGCGACCGGTCGAACGACCGCATTCAGGTGTTCAAGAAGGACGGAACCTTCGTCAAAGAGGCGATCATCGCCAAGCGGACCCTCGGAGACGGCTCGGTCTGGGATATTGCCTTCTCCAAAGATCCGCAGCAGAAATATATTTACCTGGCCGACGGTTCCAACGAGAAGGTGTACATCATCCTGCGCGATACTCTGGAAATCCTGACGAGCTTCGGCGACGGCGGACGGCAGCCCGGCGAATTCTACGCCGTGCACAGTATCGCCGCGGATTCCAAGGGCAACATCTTCACGACGGAGACCTATCGCGGGCAGCGCGTGCAGAAATTCATCTACAAGGGCATGGCTCCGGTAACCAAGAAGGACCAGGGCGTGGTCTGGCCCAAGAAAGCTTCGTGATCGCGACCGAAACAACGATTCCTTCTGTAAGCGGGATTTCCTGTGCCGCAGGTCCTTAACGAAGCGGCTTTCGAGGAAGGAGTTCGCTTCCTGGCAGGCCAGGATGAACACCTGGCCGCGGTCGTGAACACTTACGGTCAGCCGCCTCTGTGGGTGCGCGAGCCGGGTTTTCCCAGCCTCGTCTATATCATTCTCGAGCAGCAAGTCTCTCTGGCGTCGGCGCGCGCCACATTCGCGCGCTTGAAAGCAGCGGTGAATCCCCTCACGCCAAGACGATTCTTGAAACTCACCGATATCGAATTGCTTCGAATCGGCTTCAGCCGCCAAAAAACTCTCTACACTCGTCTGCTGGCCGAATCTCTCGCTCGCCGCTATTTCGATCTAGGCGACCTCCACGAGCTTCACGACGATTGCGCTCGCAAAATGCTCATCGCGTTCAAAGGCATAGGCCGATGGACCGCCGACATTTATCTCCTGAGCGCGCTGCGGCGACCGGACATCTGGCCCACCGGCGATCTGGCTCTGGCCACAGCTGTGCAAGAAGTGAAGCGGCTTCGCCAGCGGCCTTCGCCGGAAAAGCTGGAGGCACTCAGCCGGCCCTGGAAACCCTGGCGCGCCGTCGCCGCCCGGCTTTTCTGGCACGCCTACCTTTCGAAACGCGGCCAGAAGTCGTCCAGCGTTTCCCTGTAATTCGGATTGAAGTCAATGCGCAGGAGTTAGCGCGTCAGAAGATCCATTCGCGAGGGTTTCCCAGAAATTCGAAACCGCACATCTGTTCCGGTTTTTCCGGATACTTGGTCCAAGCGAGCCGTGCTTCTCCGGTAAATCGGTGTGCCGTGGGTATCCACAAAAAGACCTCGACCACCGCGTTCCGATTCAGCGCCGCATTAAGGCCGCAGGCAAAGCCGCGGCTGCTGACGTCTTCGGTAAAGGTGAGAACCTCGAAAGGATTCTCCTTGGCGTCCCTTCCGCGAAGCTTCAGGCCGATTCTCAGCCGGACACGCGCTTCCCTGCGGCGATTTTCGCGGTCCTTGCCGAGAATGGCGTCCAGGCGCGCCTGCAAGGCATTGAAGTCGATCGGCTTCTCAAAATAGCCTTGCGCACCGAGCGCATCGCAGAAATCCTTATAAATCATCCGGGGCGCGCCGGAGATGACAAAGACGGGAATGAGCTGCGTGAAACTCAAGCCGGCCAGCGTTTGACAAACTTCAAAGCCGGTGTGTCCCGGCATCATCAAGTCCACAAAAACCGCATCGGGCTTGTGCTGGAGCGCCAGCTTCAAGCCTTCCTCGGGAGATGCCGTGTCTATAATTTCGTAACGATCCTTGAGACGAAAGCGGAGCATCCTGCGGATCGCTTCGTCGTCGTCAATAATCAGAATTCGTGCCATCCCAGACTCCTCAGGCGAATCGCATGCACCGGGTTCCGTTCACCCCAATGCGCAGGCAGACTTGGTAGTAACGCACAGCCATTCTCCGTTACCTGACTGAGTAATGATGGTTGCATTATCGGTTTTGTGTTTAGTTGAACATGTGGGGTTTGGCGGCGAGACGAACGGTGAGAGAAAGCCTCAGGTCTCCGCCCAAAGCGGGGCGGCCGACCTGAGCTAGAGGTCTCGCGAGGCATGGAGCCGCGCTAGGTGCCGGCCCGAAGGGCGGCGCTACACAAACTTAGACAAGAGCGCCGGGGCGCTTTTTATAGCGATTGACGATGGCGTCGGCGCTCGAATAGGCGAGGGCCTGGATGGTGAGCGTGGGATTGAAGCCGCTCATCGTGGGAAACGTCGAGCTGCCGATGATGAAGAGATTGGGGATATCCCAACTCTGGCCGTAGCGGTTCACGGCCGAAAGCTTGGGATCGCTGCCCATGCGCGTGCCGCCCTCGTGGTGGGCGCCGGGCGCTCCCGAGCCCGTCGGCGAGCGCCAGACGTGCTGCGCGCCCGAGGCGCGGCCGAGTTCTTCGAGTTTGGCGAGCAGGAAATTGATGCGCGCGACTTCGTTTGGGCGGCGCCAGTCGTAGGTGAGGCGCGGCGCGGGCAAGCCATACTGATCGCGCACGTGAGGGTCGAGATCAATGGTCTGATCGGCATAGGGGAGATTTTCGGTTTGCGCGATGAAAGCGGCGTAGCGGGCGAAGTATTTGGCGAGGAAATCGCGATAGGCCGCGCCCCAACGCGGAATTCCGGGAGGCGGATTCATGCTGGTGGCAGCGCCGATCGGGCCGGCTTCGAGGTCGGCGGGGGTGACGGAGAGTTGCGCGCCGCGAATGAACCCGAGGCCTTTGTGGTCGAAATTATCGGCATTGAAATCGTCGAGGGAATGTTTCTGGGCGCTCGGACCCATGTAGATATTGACATAGCGATCGTCGAAAGCGACGAATACACGCGCGCCGATGTGAGCCATCAGGTGCTTGCCAACCTGGCCGCTCGAATTGGCGAGGCCATTGGGGAATTTGGCGGTCTTGGAAAGCAAAAGCAGGCGCGTATTGTCGTAGATAAAGGTGGCGAGGATGACGACGTCGGCCTCGATCGTATTATCGGAACCGTCCGCGGCGTAATAAGAGACGCCCGTCGCGCGGCCGCTGTTGTCGCTATTCACGCGATAAGTCATCGCGCCGGTGAGCAGCTTGAAATTGCCGGTGGCGTCGGCTTCGGGAAGCTTGGTGACAAGAATGCTGGATTTCGCCGCCATGTGACAGCCGAACGACTGGCAGAAACCGCAGTAGGTGCAGCCGGGGCGCCCGTTATAGGGCTGCGAGAGAATCGCGCGTGGCGAGGAGAATGGGTGATAGCCGAGCTTCTGCGCCGCGGCTCCGAAGATGACGCCGGACTGATCGGCCAGCAGTGCCGGAAGAGGATATTCGCGGCGGCGCGGGGCTTCGAAGGGATTGCCGGCGTCGGTTTTGCGTCCCTGCAGATTGCCGGCTTTCCCGGAGACGCCGAGTTCGTATTCGGCGCGATCGTAGAAAGGTTCGAGATCGGCGTAAGTGAGGGGCCAATCGGCGAGCGATGAATCCGCGGGAATCGCCGAGGCGCCATAGCGTTCGATGGTGTGGGAGCGCGCGCGGAAGTCGTCTTCGTGAAAGCGCCAGGAAAGCGCGCCGTAGTGAACCGTTCCGCCGCCGGCCTGATTGCCATAATTCAGAATTGGCAGCGGCGTGGCTTCGGATTTTGCATCGGGGCGCCAAGTGACCGGCTGGCGTTTGAAATTGGGGCGCAACTCCTGGCGCTGGAAATAGCGCAATTCGTCGAGCGCGGCGAAATCCTGAGTGGTGAGACGCGGGCCGCGTTCGAGGCCGATGACCTTCATCCCGGCTTTGCCAAGCTCGGCGGCGAGGATGCCTCCGACTGCTCCTACGCCCACGATGACGACGTCTGTCTTCTCTGTGGCCATGGCTCACTCCGTCCGTTGCGCTTTGGCCTGCGTTTGCAAACCGGCTTGCGATTGCAGACCGGTGGTCGGTGCTCGCGTGAATGTTTGTTTATTCTGCAAATCCGGCGGCGTGAAATTGCCTTGAGCGCCGGGAAAGCCCACCAGGCGCCAGCCAGCGAAGTCCCGGTTGCCGCCGTAGATGGGGTCGGCGAACATGCCTTCCATGGTGTGGGTGCGAACAACATTGAAGAACTCCTGCGCGCGCGGCAACGTGAAACCCGGTGGCCTTGCCTTGCTCGAGTGCGGTGAGGACTTCGTCCTGCCTGGCGGGATCCAGTTGAGTGAAGGACTGCTTATGCGTCGCATGGCAGTAGGCATCGAGCTGAGCGAGGCCGCGGCGATAAAAATCCTGAAGGTCGGCATAGGCGCCGGCGAGGGCCAGATCAATGTAGTTGAGCACGCCCGCGTCGCGCGCTCCCGGCTTCCCTGGCGCTCCGGGCATGAGGCGTTCGGTAAACGCCGCCACAGTGCTGGCCTGCTCGTAATTGAAGAAGGCGCCATGCTGAATTGAGGTGGGATGCGAGGCGGCGGTCAGCGGCATCGTCTTTGTGCTGCTCGAGCGTCTGGGTGTAGACGTCCGGGACGAGGCCGGAGCCGGCAACGGCTCCAGCGCCAACGGCGGCGCGTTTCAAAAATGAACGGCGAGTCGAATCGTGTTTGCTCATACTTTCTCCAGGCTGCTGCGGAATGCGATATTGAGGCAAAACATACGCCGGGCGTTGGCTTGAGTCAATCCGAAATGGCACAGCCTTGAGGCTTCGCGTTGACCTTATGCGGACCGGGTGTTATAAAAATTCATCCCTCCGGTGGGGCCGAGGCGGAGTTGGAAGCGCGCCTCGATGCCATCGAGGAGGTCGGGGTTCCAATGCCCTCGGCTCCACCGAAGGTTTCTATAACTTTCCGGTGTACCAACTGTAGAGATCGAGGAGAGATGCGCACGCCTAAGTGTCGGCCACAACAAAGACACGATAGTAGCGAGGCGTTGCGGAGCGGCGGCGCACGATTACAATAGGCGGCTTATGCCACGAATCACATTTCTGGGCGCAGCGGGAACCGTCACTGGTTCCAAATATCTGATTGAAGCCAACGGCAAGCGATTGCTCGTCGATTGCGGGCTATTCCAAGGCGGACGGCGAATTAACCCAGCGAAACTGGCAGCGGCTTCCCGAAGATCCCTCGAGAATTGATATGGTCGTGCTTACGCACGCGCATCTGGATCACACGGGCTATCTGCCGCGAGTCGTGAGCGACGGATTTCGCGGGCCGATCTTCGCTAATGCCGCGACGCAAGAACTGTGCGCATTGCTGCTTCCGGATTCCGCGCATTTGATGGAAGAAGATGCCGACCACGCGGCCAGCCATGGCTACAGTTCACATAAACCGCCGTTGCCGCTCTATACGCAGGAACAAGTGGTGGCGACGCTCAAGCAATTTGCCTCCCTGCCCAGACTTGGCGAGTGCCGGCTCAGTCCTGAATTTCTTATCCGCTCGCATGATGCCGGGCACATTCTCGGTTCGTCGAGCCTGGAATTGGTGGTCACGGAGGCCGGAAAGAACACAACCATACTTTTTTCAGGCGATGTCGGCCGGTACGATCAGCCGCTGCTGAAAGATCCGGAGAAACCGCCGGCCGCGGACTTCGTGCTCTGCGAATCAACTTATGGCGACCGCGACCATCCCACGCAGCCGCCGCCGGATGCGGCGTTAGCGGACGTCATCAATCGAGTGGCTCATCGCGGAGGAGTGATTGTCGTGCCGGCATTCGCTGTGGATCGCACGCAACTGCTGCTCTATGACATTCGGCGACTGGAACGCTCGAAGCGTATTCCAGCGCTGCCGATCTATATGGATAGCCCGATGGCCATCGACGTTACCGATATTTATCGCCGTCATGGCGAGGATTTGAGGATTGGAACGCAAGAGCTGCAGTCCGAGGCGTTTTCAAGTCCCGCCGTGCACGTGATGCGCAGTCCGGAACAATCGAAGCAGATCAATGACGTGCACACACCCGCCATCATCATTTCGGCCAGCGGCATGGCGACGGGCGGACGCGTGCTCCATCATCTAGCACAGCGTCTGCCGGATGCACGCAATTGCGTGCTGCTGGCCGGCTTTCAGGCCGAGGGCACCGGGGGCCGAGCGCTCGAGGAGGGCGCGAAATCGATCCAGATTCACGGGCAGAACGTGCCGGTGCGCGCCGAAGTCGTAAACCTGCGGCAATTTTCCGCGCATGCGGGACGCAGCGAACTGATGCGCTGGTTAAAGGGAATTCCGGCAGCGCCTAAGCAGCTTTTTCTGGTGCACGGGGAACCGGCGGCGTCGAAGGCGCTGGAGTCTGCGGTGCAATCGGAATTGCATTGGGCTGTGACGTTGCCAAATTATCTGCAGAGTTTCGATCTTTCTTCCTAGAGCCGCCGACCGCAGGTCTTTCGACGATTTGAGATTTAGGGCTGCGTGCGCACACGCGGTCGGTCGCGCTGTGGAAAAACCAAAGATGAAGAGAGATTCCTCGCCCACCAAGGAAAGGAACGGCGTGCGCCGCGGTGGGCTCGGAATGACAACGCTCGCTATTATGCGAGCATGGGCACATCACTGTGGGCTACGGACCAAGTCCACAAAGCCGCTTCAGGGCGAAGCGACTTAGCTTACCGAGCCGACGCTGGCAGGGCTGACCTGCTGCGGCATGGCGGGAACTTCCTGGAGGTGAAGTCCGAGGCGAAACATGGGGAGCGGGGCCACGCGCCCCCAGCGATTCAGGTCCCAGCGGGCGCGGATGAATTTTACTTCCGGGCGCAAAACCAACTCGAGAACGGCGCGGGTCTGGCCGCGATAGAACTGTTGAGGCAGCTTCAGGATGGGATGGGTGCCCCAATTTTCGCCGTCGGCCGAGCCCCAAATGGAAACGTCGATGGATTCCTGCTCGATCTGATCAGAGATGACCATGACGCAAAAGAATGTGCGCGTGGAGCTCGCGCTGACGTCAACTTTTTCCCCTCCTCCGTTCTCTTCGAGCCGAGTGTCGAAGGGAATCAGATCGAACTCCATGGCCATAGTTCTCCTTATCTCCTCGCGAGTGGCGGATTCTAGCACATGCGATAGAGGTACGCAGGTGCGCTAGCGAAATTTTCACTTGGCGCGGCGAAAATCTCAGGAGAGATTCCTCGGTCGCCGCAGGAGGAATCGGGCGCAGATGGCGCGCCCGACGGCGACCTCGGAATGACAGCCTCTCCGAAATTGAGCGGCTCTGGAAGTCCGCTAGCTAAAGAAACGCGCAAGATTCCAAGCCCGTCACGACGGAGTGCAGGCGCGAGAGGCGCTCGGCGGCGGCGGCGAGCGTCTCTTCTTTCTTACAGAAGGTGAAGCGCACCTGATGCGCCCCATCGGCGGCGTCATTGTAAAAGCTCGATCCCGGGACGACGGCGATGCCGATCCTCTGGACGATGTCGCGCGCAAAGGTAACATCGTCGGGGAAGCCGAAGCGGGAGATATCCGTCATGATGTAGTAGGCGCCGCGAGGACGGAAACACTCGAAGCCGGCATTTTCGAGAATGCGCAGCATGCGATCGCGCTTGACGCGATAAGATTCGGCGAGGCGCTGGTAATAGGAGTCCGGCAGTTTGAGGGCGAAGGCCCCGGCAGCTTGTAGCGGCGCGGCGGCTCCGACGGTGAGGAAGTCGTGGACCTTACGAATGGCTTCCGTAGGGCCGGGAGGAGCGATGGCCCATCCCACTCGCCATCCCGTAACGCCGTAAGTCTTGGACAATCCGTTGATGGTGATGGAATGCTCGCGCATGCCCGGCAGCGACGCTATGGAGATGTGGCGAGCGCCATCGTAGATGATGTGCTCGTAAATCTCGTCGGTGATGGCGAAGGCGTTCCAGCGCAGGCAGAGTTCGCGAATAGATTCCAGTTCCTCGAGAGTGAAGACCTTGCCGGTCGGATTATTGGGCGTATTTACGATGATAGCCTTGGTGCGGGAGTTGAACGCGCGCGCAAGCTCTTCGCGGTCGAATTCCCAGTTTGGCGGATGCAGGCGCACAAAACGCGGAGTGGCGCCTGAGAGGATTGCGTCCGGGCCATAGTTTTCATAGAAGGGCTCGAAGACGACCACTTCATCGCCGGGATTAATAATGGCCATGAGGGAGGAGATCATGGCTTCGGTGGAACCGCAGCAGACGGTGATTTCGCGTTCCGGGTCCACGGTGACGCCCTGCGTGCGCGCGAACTTCTCGACAATGGCATCGCGCAGAGGTTTCGCTCCCCAAGTGATGGCGTACTGATTGTCGTCGGCGGCGATGGCGGCCCGCGCGGCCTCCTTGACTTCCGCGGGGGCTGGGAAATCGGGAAATCCCTGGGCCAGATTGACGGCGTCGTACTGCAAGGCCAGGCGCGTCATTTCGCGAATGACGGATTCGGTGAAGTATTCGGCCTTCTCCGAGAGCATCAAGCGCGCAGTCTTGGCGATCTTGTCGGGTGTTGGTCTGGCTTCAGCAGGACGTGTCATTTGGATTTTCGGAGGAGTGAGAGAGTCTATGGACGAACACCTGACGGCAAGGGCGATGCAGGATCAGTATCAGAAGCTGTGTCCGCGGAAGCCGTGTTCGAAGCTTTGGCGAGCGTGGCCGGGCCGCGCCGATAGATTTGCCGGTAGAGCTCGGCGTTGCGCGCCACGATCTGGACGTATACGCGAGTCTCGGTAATGGGTATGGATTCAACGAATTCCGCCGTTTCCTGATAATTCTGTCCAGCGCTCCACTCCCCGACGTGGGTCTCACCGGCATTATAAGCGGCCAGCGCGGCTTCCGCCGTCCCATAGGCATTGAGCAGATCGGAAAGATACAAAGTTCCGAGCTTCACATTGTACTCTGGATCGAACAGACGCCCTCGCGCGTATCTGAATTTAAGGCTGCGGGCCAGCTTGGTGGCCGTGGGCGGCCAGAGCTGCATCAGGCCCACCGCGTTTGCAATGGATACCGCATCGCTGGCGAAAGCGGACTCCTGACGGATGAGGCCGGCGACGAGCATAGGATCCAAGTGATAGTGCAAAGATTCGCGCTCGATCAGATCGCGGTAGGGCAAAGGATATGCGGTGTGCAGGGCCTCATCGGGAATCTGATCCACGCGCCGGGACTCGAACTGGGTCACAATTTGCCGCGTGGCGAAGATTCCCGCGCCGTAGTGTCCGGCCTGCTCGGCGGCTTTGGCAATGGCGATCAGCAGGCCCGCGGCATGCGTATCAGCATAGGCTGAACGCAGCTCCAATTCGGCGGAACTATCAAAGGCGATGCTCTGCAGCGCCTGCGCGCGAGCCCAGCGCTGGGTGGCCGCTGCCGGCAAGGGACCATCCAGTGGCGGCAGGGGCGGCGCCGGCGGAATCACCGATACAACGTCGGAAGGCTCGGTGGGTTGCGTGCCGATTTCGTGCAGCCGCTGGGCGGCCTTCTCGCCGAAATAAGTTTGCGGGAAGCGGTCCACCGCGGCCAGATAGATGCTGCGCGCACGCGGCAGATTGCCGGTGTGTTCGTAACTTCGGCCCAGCCAGTAGAGCCCATTTACCACCTGCGGAGTCGTTGAATACTTGATCAGATACTGCTCGAAGCGGCTGGCCGCATCGGGCTGCCGCAACATGTACGACGTCCAGGCAATCCGCCATTGCGCGGTGGAAGCATATTTGCCCATCGGGAAAGCGGAGAGAATTCTCTGGTAATACTCGGCCGCGCGGCTGCGATCCAAATTCATCCAGTAATAATTGCCGGCGGCGAAGAGCGCCTCTTCCGCCCAGGGACTCTGCGGATACGTGGAGACGACCTGCTCGATGGCAGCAAACATTTCCGCTTCCAGTTTTGCCGAGCGCTGCAACTGCGAAAGGGAAAAAATGCGTTCCGCGTCGAGCTCGGGATCGGTTAGCTTCAGGGACTCCACCGCGTCGGCACTGCCGCCCAACTGCACCTGAACCTGGGCGAGGCGCAAGGTGGCGCGCTCGCGTGGCACGCCGGAAAGCTTCGGCAGCAAATCTTCGTAGGCCTTGCGGACATCCCTCCAGCGGCGCGCGTCGAACAGAGCCTCGGCGCGGCTAATTTCGGTCTCGACCGGAGTGCCGGGGAATTGCTCGCCTAGAATCGCCTGGAGGTAAGGAATGCGCTCCACGGCGATTTTCGCTTCATCATTTATTGGGAACCGATAAATCACGTCGAGATAGTCATTGGCGGCGGCAAGCGGCTTCTCGCCCTTGGCCAGTGCGGCCTTTTCGTTGGCCTGGGCGCGCAAGAGCAGAAGGGACGGCTTCCCGGTTGTTCTCGGATATTGCTGCAGCGCGGCCACGGCATCGGCAGGCTGGCCGGCGGCAACGGCCGCTTGCGACAAAGCCTCAACAGCGGAATCGCTCATGGCAGCATCAGGATACCGTTCGCGGTAGCGCTTCAACTCGACGAGGGCGATGTCCACGGCTCCGGCGGCGCGATCGTTTTGCGCTTCCCAAAACATCGCGTAGTCCGCAAGCAAGGGATCAGCGGCAGCTTTCTCCAGCCAGCTCCTGGCCTCCGTGAAATGTGCGCGGCTGTAATCGTAATAGCCCAAAGCGAGAGCCGCGCGAGCGCCGATGGCAGTGCCCTTTTCGTGTTGGGCGAAGTCTACGAAGCGCTCGTAAGCCATACCCGTGGGGTGCTCGTGCAGTTCATGCGCAAGACGTTCGAGTTGCTGCTCCGCAAGCGAAGACGCAACGGGAGGCTTGGCTGGTGTTACGGGCCTCCTCTTGGCAACCGTATGCTTTGGGGCGTTGGGCTTTGGGGCGTCGGCTTTGGGGCGGTCGGCTGTTGGCGGCCGGCTGTTGCTATTGGTCTGCTGGACGTTCTGCTGCGACCGCGGCGCGGCCAGGATTGGATTCGAGAGGCAGAAGCACAGCCCGAAGAACGTGATAGCGGCAAAGGCCGGCAACGGGAAAACGCCGGCGCGACGATCGCTTTCCGGCAGTCTCTTTTCGGGGAGCGCGGGCACAGAACGAGGCGCATTTCCGCCCCGCGTCTTTGCCGTGCTCAAATCAGCGTCGCAGGACTGAAGAGGGATAGGGATACTCGCCGAGGGCCGCTGGGTCTCCCTCGCCCAGAATTTCGACCATCCAGTCATAGAAGTAATCGACGGGATGATCGAGGATGGACTGAAAACGCCGGTCATATTCTTTATGAGCCTTCTCAATATCATCTCGCAACCGCACGCAAATGTCTTTATGTTCACGCCCCAACCGGACGTCGTTGGGACGGAGCATCTTGATATCCTGCATGGAAACTTTGGCGACACGATTGGCACGCCGGTGTAAGTCCTGCTCTTCGGGAAGCAGCGTCGAAACGTCAAACGATGCCGAAGCGGCCGGCAGCTCCTCGATGGGGTTGGCCAGTTGCCCCGCAGCCGAAGTCTCCCCAAATGTCGCGGCGCGCTGCCCCGCCAAGTCAGATGCAGGACCCCGCCCGAACGTTTGCGCCGCAGGGGAGTCTATCCGGGGAGCGGTTTCCGGGGTAGCTAAATTTTGCGCTGGAGGTTCCTGAACCAGGGATACGTCCTCGTCGATCTCGAGCACAGCATCCGCGTCGGCGGCTGGAGACGTGGGAGGCTCCTCGACGGGAGGAGGCGGCGTTACTGGCCGAGGCGCGGTCGTGGGCTGTTCCGCTGCGGAGCGGCTGCGGGCCGTGGGTGCGGGAGCGGTGGGCGCAGGAGCAGTGGGCGCAGGAGCTTCCTCTTCTTCCTCCTCCCGGCCAGCCGCCGGGTTCGTGGACGAAGTCACGAATCGGGAAAGCACGTCCAGGGAGGCAGCCAGCGACGCAGCAGCGGTCTGGGCGCGCAGGATGGGTGGCAGGGCATTGGTGGGACGGCTGCTTCCGCAAGCGGCAACGAGATCACTGAGCGCCTGCTGCAGGTCCTCCGCAGTGTGCTGAAGGGTTTTCAGCGTTTCGCGCAAGGTGCGAGACACGGCTTTGTCAACGTCGCGAGACCCTCGACTCATGGGCAGGCCGGCCGGGATGCATGCATAAGTGCATTATTTCGAGGCAGCAAAAAGATTGTCAACAGCGACAAAGCAGGGGCGTAGCGTAGGCGCTAGTGGGATTTGGGGTGCTTTTAGGACCTATAGGCACGGGAGGGCGGCCAAGGCCCTGCCAAATCCGGGCGGCCAAAGGTATATGGCTCCACGGGTGGTATAATTTAGTTCAATCCAACGGGGGCGACACGGTTTCGACGGAAGCTGTGGCGACTCGAAGGCATGCCGGGCGCCACCTGCCCGCAATCGGGTGGAAAAATAGAACTGCCAACACTGAGTTGGCTTTGGCTGCCTAGAAAAACCTAGCGTAGCCCGTCTCCCCGAGCTTCGTCCACGGGCTCGGATCGAGGCGCCACACTGTGGGCTGGCCGGCGGACCTCGGTCCGTGGTTTTCCGGCGAGATTAATCGGACTAGCCGGCAGCGCGTCTTGCGCGTTCCAAGCGCGGCTGGCGAAACAAATCGAATGCGATAAGCATGTAGGCTTCGAGCCGTAGCGCTTTTCGGACGGGGGTTCGACTCCCCCCGCCTCCAAAGTTTTCGCAACCAAAACTTTGTCCCGAGCCTGTCGAGGGGCAAAGTTTTCCCAGACAAGGCTCGAGCTTCTCGAGACAGCGGGCCGGAATCCGTGCATTACTGCTATATCCCTCGGTGCGCCGGCGGCTCCTTTTACGTTATTGCAGTGCCCGACACGCTTCCAGCTAACTCGACAAGGCAATCTTCAAGACGTGCCCGATCGCTTGGGCCAATTTCGACGAACTCAATTCCTATTCCGTCGTTCGTTAGATCGACGATCCGACCGGTTGCTGAGAAGTGAAATCCCAAATTTGTGATCCTCAATACAACCTTAGTGCCCCGTTGGAAGGTCTTGTTCGTTTTGACAAAGCAGCCGCATAGGCTCAATGTGCAGACAGGAGCCACCAGCATTCGTCCAGACTCAACAACTGTAAGTTCAACGGCACCGGCAAAATCGTATCGATGCGCCCGGCGTGGCTTGGCAAATAAATTTGATTCTCCTTGGCAGACCGCCGTCTCATCAGGAAATAGACGCTTCAAGGCTCGAACCAATTCGGTTCCGGCCTCCGATTTAGCTACAAAACCGACTGCCCCAAGGAGTCGAATAGCAGCCAAAGCCTCGGCAGAGCATTCCTGGACACTCAAGAAAAGAATCTTTGTCGCGGGCGCCAGCTGGCGTATTTCGAAAGCGGCCTGGATACCGTTCATCTTAGGCATGTTTATATCGAGAAGGACGAGATTGGGCTGCAACGCCTTAACTTTCTCAACGGCCTCTTGCCCGTTATCAGCTTCTCCACATACGTCGAACGAATGCGAGTCGAGGAGGTCACGTATGGTCCTCCGCACGACTGCGTAATCATCTACAACCAAGATTGTCGGTGGCATAAGTCCTCCGCACGATTCTCTGCAGCGACCCAGGGCAGGGTTATCTGCAGTGACCCAGATTCAAGGGCACGAGTAATGGGATGCGGGGACTTTCCGAAGCCCTTTGACTCTCATCATGCCCTCTCTGGGCTAACTGTCTATAAGCGCCATGCCGTATGATCAATGTGCTACAAACCGCTAACGATCATGGCTGTTTTGGCCCTCAGTGTGCTCGGTAACCTGCCGATTTGGATGGCTCTGCGGAGTAGAGTGCACGTTTACCGCCCAACTTAATTAACTTGACTCTGTCAAGTGAGTCCTGAGAAGATTTAGAGTCATTAATTGAACGTGGTTAATCACCGGAGGCTATTCGTGGACGTTTGTTTGGTAATCAAGCAGCGGCTGGAAGAACTGCATCTCGAACAGCGAGATCTGGCGGGAGCCGCGAATGTTACAGAATCCTATATTTCCCAATTGCTGACGCGAAAGAAATTACCTCCCGCGTCCGAGCGCACGGATATCTACGCCAAGATGGAGAAATTCCTGAAACTACCGAGCGGCAGGATATCGAAGCTGGCGGACCACGAACGCAGGGAAGAAGTGAAAAAGAAGCTCGGAGATCCGCCCTTGCCCTTGCTGAAGGAAGTTCGAGAATTAATTCTGCGCAAATGCGCAGCCGGACAAAGAGAAAGAGGTGCGGGCCATCTTCGAGAAGCAGCCCTTCGGCGAGCTCGAACGCCTGGTCTTACAAAAGCTTTTGGACGTGGTGAAGAAAGTCGCCAAGGAAGAACTGGAAAGCGAAAATTGGCTGCGCTTGGTGGCCCGGCTGATCGGACGGAGCTATGAACACATGCGGGTCATCGTGCTGGAATTCCTGGATACGGACGTGTTCAACGTGTCCGTGCAGGACTGCGACTCCTTCCTCGATCCGCTGATCGAATCCTGGGACATCGATCTCGGGACCTTTGCCATGGAAGTTGTCTTGAATCGAAGATTGGCTCCAGGCCATCCGAAGAAATTTGAGTTTGTCGAAAAAGAGGCCGAGCCGCCAAGGGAAGAGGAGCCAGGATTTAAACGGTTCCTTCGGGACCGGGTTCTGAGCGGTGATGCCATCGAGGAGGAACTTGCGTTCCTCAAGAGACTGAGATTCAACGGAAAACGGCCCACTCCGCTGTATTATTATCGGGAGTTGCAAAACCTCAGAGACCCGCTGCATTTTCGATCGCCTTTGCCAAAGGCCGGGCGTGCGGGAACGCCGGGCGAGCCCAAATCGGAGCGATCAGTCGCCCCGATGCACAGACGTATGGAGGCAAAGGGCGTTGAGAAGCAACTCCAGCTCCATGGGAGAAGAAAGGCAGTGGAGCGCTGGGCGGAGAACAAATCCGGCCTGGGGAAAAAACCAAAAGCAAAGTAATCGCACGACGGAATCCTTGATTCGTTGAAGTATCCCGGTCGCGTAGCGACAAGAAGAAGAGGAGAACACGCAATGACATCCAACCCGGAATTGTATTTCGACCCGGTCAGCGAAGGTGTTTGTGAAGTTCTGGATTGCTCGAACCCCGCAAAGTTTCGTGCCTCCTGGGTACAGGGCGTGATCGTCAGGCTGGTGTGCATCACGCACAAGGCGGAAGTAGAAGGAAAATCTTTCGGAGAGCTGAGTCCGTCTACATTCGGACTCAGACGGCGCGGGAAGTAAGAGCGGTTGTTTTGCCGCTTACCCACATCTCAGCGCCGATTTTGTCCCCGTGGCTCAGTGGCCGTCTTGATCGGCTGCGTTTACCAGCCCGCATACCTTCGACCGGCGTTGTGGGCGCAATGCAGAATGCGTAACTTACGTATTCTCGACGGACCGTTATAGGCGCGACTCCTCCCGCCTCCACCGTTGGCCTCCTGGCAGCGGGCTACGCCAATCAAATCGAAATGCGATAAGCTAAAGCGAATTACGGAGGCGAAGTCCGGCGTAAGTTCGTGCGGTGCCCGGGTCTTCGCGAGAAAACTATCAAAGATCATCAAGGGAGCGTTTACATGAGGTTATCGCTTGGTGGGCGTTTTGCCGCAGGTCTTTTGTTTGCAGTGCTCGGCGCTTCTTTTCTGGCAGGACTTTCCGCTCGACCGAAGCCGGCGTCTGCCGGTTATCACTTGCTCAAGACGATATCCCTGCCGGTGGCGCCGGGCGGGGAGGAGTATTTCGACTATATTTCCCTCGATGCGGAGGCGCGACGTGTATACGTGTCGCATGGGACGGAAGTGGTGGTGCTCGACGCGGACAATTATTCTGTGGTCGGCAAGATCGAGGGATTGTCTCGATGCCACGGGATTGCCATCGCCAGGGAACTGGGCAAGGGCTTCATCTCCGACGGTGATGGCCGGGCCGGAGCTACGGTTCAGCAGGTGGTCTTTTTCGATTTGAAGACACTGAAGGTCACCGGCAAGGTCTCCACCAACCAGATCGACACCGACGCCATAATCTATGAGCCGGTCACCAAGCACGTCTTCACTTTTAACGGCGACAGCCATAACGCGACAGTGATCGATCCGGAGAAGCAGGCCGTAATCACGAATATCGACCTCGTCGGCAAGGTGGAGTTCCCTGTCGTCGATGGAAAAGGCATGATCTACGACAATAATCCGGAAAAGAATGACATCGTGGCCATAGATGCGCGCACGAATACGATCAAGGCGCGCTGGCCGACTGCACCGGAAGGCCAGCCGACTTCGATGGCCATGGACCAGAAGACGCGGCGGCTCTTCTCGGGAGGACGAGGACCGCAGTTCGTGATCATGATGGACGCGGACAATGGAAAGGTTCTGCAATCGTATCCGATTTCGGCCGGAGTGGATGCAAACACGTTTGATCCTGGAACGGACCTGCTCTTCGTCTCAACACGCGAAGGCATGTTGCACATCTACCATGAAGATTCGCCCGACAAGCTCAGCGAAGTGGAGACGGTGAAGACAGAATACGGGGCCAAGACGAGCCAGGTGGATCCAAAAACGCATCGGGTGTTTCTGAGCACGTCAGATTTCAATCCGCCGGCCGCTCCGACAGAGAGGCAGCCGCATCCATTGCCGACGGCCAAGCCGGGAAACTTCCGGGTGCATGTGTACGGCCGCTAACGCGGCGCGTGCTCCTCTGCGCGGGGCTGCGCTTCTTCAGATGTGCAGCAGGCGGATCAGGCGGAATGGCTGAGGGCTACGTACAGACCGGTGACGTCGACGCCATACTCTTTACGCAAGAATGCTTCGTCCAAAGACTTGACGACTAACCCAGCTTCAGCCGCAACCTCGCTGACGTGTTTGGCGTCATGGGCATATCGGCCGGAATCGGTGAGCCGGAATGGATATCGATCGCCCCGCTCCAGAGTAAAGGCCAATATCCCTCCCGGGAGGAGCCTCCTGGCTGCCGGTAGTACAACCTGCCGAAGATCGCCGAAATAGATGAGACAATCGCAGGACAAGATCAGGTCGAAACTCTCGGTGGAGCGGCTGAGCCATTCGGTAATCTCGGCGACATCGAGACGATCATAGATTTCGCGGGCACGTGCAAGTGCGAGCATTTCCGGCGAGATATCGACGCCCACCAGAGACGCGGCGAGCGGCTTGAAACGCACTCCAGCCAGGCCGGAGCCGCAACCAAGATCCAGGATGGCAAGCTGACGGCGGTCGGCCAGCAGTGGGTCTATTATTTGCTGGACGCCTTCGGGGCCGCGATAGCTCAATTCGCCAATCAGGTTGGATTCGAAGGTTGGGGCGAAATGCTGATACATCTGCTGAATGGCTTTGTCAGGCATGCGCGGCGGAGGGGGCTCGTCGCGAAGGGCCACGAGCAGGTGCCTGATTTCGGCGTCGTCAGGCTTCAGTTCGACATATTTCTCGTAAGCGGCGCGGGCCTCGGAACGGCGGCCGAGATTATAGGCCAGTTCGGCAAGGTCATACCATTTGCCGGGCTGATCCGGCGCCAATTCAGCGGCGCGCCTCTGGCAGAGAAAAGCGGTCCTGATCTTGCCGTGGTCCTCAAGGCGGGAAGCCAGTTTAGCAAGTTCGTCGGCGGAAAGTTCGCGCTGCCCCTCGGAGGGACCGCCACCGAAGGTCAGGACACCGGACTTGGCGGCATCCTCAATCCAGCGATCAATCTCGCCGCTTCTGCCCTCGGGCAGAAGCGGTCCGACAAGTTCTCGGATTTCATCGACCGTGCGCCTGCCGTCGCATAGTTCGGCAATCAGGGCAGCAAGCGGATTTAATTCGTGCAGTCGATCCGAAGTGGGATCGTAGGCGACATAACCGTTTTCCACCGGGGAGAGGAGTAAGACTGGATTAAGAAGCGGAACCGACATTTTCACGCGCGAGCGGCGCCCGTCATAACGCGGAAGCTAGCGCCAAAGCAGCGATATCACCTAACTGCCGAATCAAACATGTCTCACGAGGGAATTTGCCGCCTTTGAGACGCAAGCGAGCCGTGGTGGGCAGGACCCGTCCCGCCCACCACCCCGTAGTCATCATCCGACACTCCGAAAGCCTGAGTGCAGGCGCTCTCGGCTCATTGAAACACATTGAAGGCAACCACGGAACAAACCCGTTGGACCCGAGGTGCCAGTCAGTTGTTTGCAACTATTTCAGGTTGCCGGTATCAGTGCCCTTCTTCTTTTTCTTCTTCTTGCCTTCCGTGCCTTCAGTTCCCGTATCTTGAGCAACGGCCGTTGAGGTGACCAGCGGGAGAGCTGCGAGAGCGGCGCCACCAAGCAGCATGCCCTTCAGGAACCCGCGCCGACCACTGTTCACATTGGCGAGAGCTTTATCCAATGACTTTGCGGAATCTTCTTTGGCCATCTAATGGCCTCCTTGTGTGTAGTTATGAAACTGCCGAAACGTCCCACGGCGTTTCGGCAGGGTGAGTATATACCATATTTACTCGTTAGAAAGGCATTTTCGTTGCGATTCGGTACTGGGTCAGTTTCAAACTGACCCACTACCTGCGATTCGGATAGTTGCCGGAGTGCGGTCCCCGGCGAAGCGATATGGGCACAGCCGAGCAAATACCGTCACGGCGCCGGTGGAAGGTTTCCTTTTTCCACCTGCCAAAACACCGTACAGTCCTGAATCACAGCTGTCTGGGAGTAAACCTTCCACTCTTTCAACGCGTTGACTTGGTCGTCGTCTTCGCAAACCACGGCTGTGAAAAAGGCGCCTGCCTTGATCTGCCGATCCACCTCCGCCTTGGGCAGAACGTGGAGCGCAGCACTTTCGGCGGGAGACAGCTGCAGCTTGTGCGCATTGGCGTGTTCCATACCGCTAGGTACGGGCCATCGCGAAAGAAAGTAGATATGTTCGGGAGCCCATAGCTGGGCGCCCTTCGGGGTCACTTGCTTCACTTTATTGGCCACCTCTTCGAGCTCAGGCCAAGTGTAGCTATAGTACTCAAGGATGCTGGTACTCAGGCAAACGGCCGTGATGCCCGCCAGGACCATCGCCGCAGCCTGGGGGCTGCCGGTGTATTCGAGGCGTTCAGCGACAGCGTAGAATCCAACCACCGCCAGTACGGTGAGGAATGGGATCATAAAAACGAAGTACATCGGAAACGTCGGATGCGCGAGCAAATTCTGGGCCCCGAAGGCCAACGGGAGCCAAAGACAGAGGCGAAACTCGGCAAGCCGAGGGGCGTCGAAGCCGTTCTTCCGAATGAAAAAGAAACCCGCGACTGCCAGCAGAACAAGCAGAAGATCAGGTGAACTGTTTATCCAGTCGCTGGCCACGCCGAGGTCGTGGGCGGTAGCTCCCGGCCACGACACGCGGCGGTAAAGAGTATGGAATTCGAGGATGTTGAAAACTACCTGATGAGTTCCCCGCGCAAACAATACGAGCACAGGTATGAATGCCGCAATAGCGCCACACAGAAAAGCGGCGCTTTTGATCCAGCGGTTTCCGACGCGATTATAGAGCCACATCCAAATGAGCAAGACCGGGGAAGCAGGCGCCGCGAGCAGGGAAGATGCGGCGGCGGCGCCTGCGCATAGGCCGGCCAAGGCGCTCAGGCTGAACCGTGACCGGGCCACCGCCACAATAGCGATACGAAACGCCACTACCACCAGCAGCAGGCATAGCGGATACGCCTGCGATATCGTCCCCACCATCCATACCCGCGCGTGCAGGCCAAACAGCGCCAGCCCGACGAATGCGGCCGCCTGTCGCCAGCGGCGCTCGGGGAATAAGCCAAACAGATAATCCACCATCAGAACGACTGAGCTGATGGTGACCAGCGCCGCTACGGCGTGAACTACTCGCCAGCTAGGGCCGAAGATGGCCATCCAGGCAGCATTCCAATAAGCATTTAAGGGAGTTTGCGGGAAGAAGAAGTCGAGGTAAGGACGCTTGCCGGTACGGATAAGGTATGCGGCCAGAATGTGAAAACCTTCGTCCCAGAAGAAAGATCTCGTTTGGGAAAAAACAAGCATCCCCCCGGCGAGAAGTGCAAACGCACCATACAGCGGCAACTTGCTGTTTGCGACTTGGCGCGGCCACGATAATGCTTCCGGCTCGATGGATTGTGAACGTTGGGACAAGATTAACCGGGTGGAATTCTGTAGGAAGGCTCACTCTTTGCGTCTACGCTCTACCCCACGAAACTCATTCTGGCGCGGACGCAAGGGCCAAAATATCGATTTCGAATGCTTTCCTGCGCAAAACCCGTATGTCCTGCGCAAAAACCATACGCCCGCTGCCCCCTTGCGTCAATTGCAATCGCCCCTGGCGCCGGTTGCTTGCCAAATGCGAATAAGAGAAATACGCGTAGAGGCTTTGAGGAAAGATCCGCCCGGGCGAACGACGGATGTGGCGTCAATCCGCCCCTGTTGTTCCCGGTTCATTTTTGTAATGGTGTGAATTTGTGGGGAGCGGGTCTACCGAAGTCGCCTCGTTTCCAAACCGCAAAATGCGAGCGCTATTGGCAACCACGGCCAGAACAGCTACGCTCTGCGCCAACGCTCCGGTAAGGGGATCTAAAATGCCGCGCACAGCCAGCGCGATCAGAACCACGGACAGACCGAATGCCAACCACACATTTTCTCCAATGATTCGGCGCGTGATATCGGCCAATCCGATGAGTTGAGGAAGCCGTTTGAGATCGGTCCCCAAAAGCGCCACATCGGCTCCGCCCAGAGCGACTTCATTAAGCTCCGCACCAATGGCGACTCCGACATCCGCGCCGCCGAGTGCCGGCGCGTCGTTCACTCCGTCTCCTACCATCATGACGGTCCGGCCGGCGGACTGCTCAGCGCGGATCACTTCGAGCTTCTGGGCAGGCAGAACTTCGGCGACGACGTCATCCATTCCCAGCGCCTGACCCACTTCCTGAGCTACCGCCGCGCGGTCTCCCGTGAGCAAAATCAACCGATTGATCCCCAACGCTCTCATGGATGCGAGAGCATCACGTGCCTCACTGCGAGGCCGGTCACGCAGCACGATGCGGCCCAGGCATCGCCCGTCGTAAGCGACCCACACTTGCGAAACATCGCGATCGTCTTCGAGCCCAATGTTGACGCCAAATTCCGCGAGGAGCTCCCTTCGGCCGAGAATTGCCTGACTTCCATCGACGAAGGCGACCACTCCGAGCCCCGGCTTTTCCTGAAGGTCGTTTGGAGATTTACTTACAATTCCGTGCGCCGCAGCCTCAGCCACAACCGCGCGGGATACCGGATGCAGGGACCCAAAACCACACGCAGCAGCTACGCTGAGCAGCGTTTCCTCGGATTCACCGTCCGAGGGCTGAATCTCCGTGACCACAGGCGCGCCGACCGTCACGGTCCCAGTCTTGTCCAAAATCAACGTGTCGATATCGGAAGCGCGCTCGAGGAAGTCTGCACTCTTGATGAGGATGCGAAGCCGAGTGGCTACCGTCATGGCAGCCACAATTGCCGCGGGTCCGGCCACCACAAGCGCAGTAGGCGTGGAAACTACCAGCACAGCTATGGCGCGCGAAAGATTTTCAGTGAAGAAGAGCGTGGTTGCCGCAACTGTAAGCACGAGCGGCAGCCACAAACCGGCGCGACGTTCGAAAAGCCGAAGTATAGGTACGGTGCTGCGCTCCACTTCTGCGAGAAACTCGACAACACGGCCTAGCACTGTGTCTGCGCCTGCGCCCCGCACCTGAATTTTAAGAAGTCCGTCTTGAGCGACGGTGCCAGCAAAGACGGGGCTCCCCGGAGCAACGTCTTGATAAACCGATTCGCCCGTGATAGCGGACTGGTCCACGGCCGCTCGCCCTTCGATCACCGTTCCGTCGACGGCAATTCTCTCGCCCGGCCTTACCAGGATTTCGTCTCCCGGTACGAGGCTATTGGGATCCACGCGCTCTTCTTTGCCATTGCGCCAGCGTACGGCTTGTCTTGCAGCAAGTGCGCGGATGCCATCGATGGCTGCCCGCGCTCCGAGCGAGCTCCGCTCTTCAAAGAGCCGTCCCACTTCGAGGAAAAGCGGAATCAGCGTGGCGGTTACGAAATCGCCGCTCGCTGCCGCGGCTAGACACCGCGATGGCCACGAGCTGGTCGGTGGCCCGCCGCGTATCGCCCGTGACAATGCCACGGAGACCGGAGACCAACGTGGGTATTCCGACCACGAGCGCTGCTAATGCCCGGCACATTTCGCCGATCTGCCACTGATCAGGCGCGAAGTGAACGAGCAGGGTACCGAGCCCAAGAAGACCGGTTCCGACCAATCCGGCACCGAGTCGGATCGTGATGCGGCGCCGTTCCTTCGGGAGCGAGAGCGCCAGACAGAGCTCTCCGCCGGGAGCACTTCGGGTGGACGCGTCATGCTGCCAATCGCTAAGTCACTCATTGGTCGTCATCTCCTCCCGGCGTGGCTCCTCCGCTTGTGCGGGGGGCACGGGACCGGAGTTCTGGGGCGCTGCGGAAGGGGCCGGAGGCACAACCGGAGGTGAGGAGGCCGAGTTTGTGCGCGGATTCGCTCCAGCATTGCCCGGCGTCAGCGTAATGTGTAGCCCGCGGTAGGTTCCGCCGAACGGCGGCGGCACCCAACGTACGTTGCCGGCCGAGGCGATGGCACGTTCGACTGCATCTCTGTAAAGCCTCTCGCGAATAACGGCAGGATTCGCGCGGTATTCGCGGTCGAGTGCGAGAAAGGCCTGGGCATCGCCGTGGCGCAGAGCGAGATCGGAAGCCGCAGCCGCGCGGGCAGTCTGCAACCGCGAATCCGTCTCGGCTTGGGCCTGCGGGATAGCGCTTTCGGCGAACGCCTGGGCCTCTTTCTTGCTTGTTTCCGCGCCGATGATAGGCGCTCTGCACGGCGTCGAAATCTCTGGCTAAAACGATCGGAGGAGCAAAACGAGTGAGTTCGAGCGACGTCAGTTCAAGACCCGCGTGAACCGCATCCAGCCCCGCCTGAGCGCGGCGCATGGCTGTTTCGACGAGGTCCTTGCGGCCATCGGAGAGCACCCGGTCGACGCCCATTTCCCCCAGAGAACGAACCATGGCCGCGGTGACTTCGACTCGCAGGATGTCCTCGGCTTTGGGCCCATAGAACGCCCATTCGGCGGGCTCCCGCACGCGGTAGCGGGCCACCATCTCCACGTGCACGATATTCTGGTCGCCGGTGAGCGCGTAGCCTTGGGAGATCGGATCGAGAGTCAATCCCTCATGGCGTTCGTCTTCGTCACCGCATCCGACGAGTGTCGTACTACGGGAACCTCCCACACGTGCTTGACCTGGACGCGAACCACTCGATCCATGGGCCGCGGAAAGGCAAACAGCAAACCGGGCCCGTGTTCTTGCAAGCGGGCGTGGCGCCGACCAGGCGTCCCCAGCGCAGGATCACCGCCACCTCATCGGGGCTGACGATGGTGATGCCCGAAAGCGAGTAAAGCACCGCCATGGTGGCGACCCACCAGTGCATGCGCTGCCAGGCGCCATCCAACAGACCCGCGACCGGCGCCGCGAGGCGGCCGATCTCCGAAGGTGGCCCTCGACTTTCTCATCGTTCGTCCTTGCTCTGCAGAAGCGAAAATGGCTCGGAATCCGTACGAAGAATCAGCGAAGTGTTTCCGGTTACGAGTTTATCGAGGGAATCGAGCGACCGCGTGAATCGGTAGAGATCCGGGATCGGTGCGATGAGCGTCGGCATAGATCTTCGCGACCTGTGCCGCCGATTCGCCGCGGATGCGCGCCTCTTCTTCGGCGCCCTTGGCGCGAATGCGGGCCGCCTCGAGCTCCGCTTCGGAACGGATGCGGCTGGCTTCGCGCTCTCCTTCGGCCTGGAACTTGGCGGCGAATTGACGCCGCTCGGCGCGCATCTGCTCGAAGACCGCGGTGACGTTCTCTTCGGGCAGGGCGATGCGCTCGAGCCGGATCTGCTCGATGGCCACGCCATAGCTGCGCAGCGCCACCGGCGCCGTGGAGGCCAAGAAGCTCGGATTCGATCTGATCCACCTGCAGATCGGCTGGGGTTCGTGGACACCAGCGCCGAAAGATCGTGCCCACCCAGAGTCCCGATAGCTGCGTTAGTCAGAAGGCCATCGAGCTTGCCTTCGGCCCCGCCTCGCGGCCCCGATTGCCTGGGTAAAGGCGAGAGGGTCTCCGATCCGCCAGACCACGAAGGTGCGCGCGATGATGTTCTTCTTGTCGCGCGTAAGCATTTCCGTGTGGCCGGTCTCGTAGACACGCCGCCGCATGATCGAGCAGAGAGGCACGGTCGATCGGCCAGGGAAGCTTCCAGTGCAGGCCGGGCTTGTGTGGCCGCGCGCAACAGGGCGTCCGAAGCGCGTGATAAGCACCGTTTGCCCTTCTCCAACAACAATGCCGTCGCACTGAAGACGATGGCGGCAAGCGCCAGCGTACCGACGACAGCTCTCAACAAGCGCTGCGTTCTCACTGCGTCAACCATAATTCACCTCCATCCCGCTGGAAGCGGGAATCTACGACTGTGAAGCGGCGCCCCGCGAGGTTTTTCTCCAGCGTCTCCAGACGCCGGCGGAAGAAATATTCTTCCGGTGCGGCCTGATACTGCGACTCCAAAGTGCGAAAGCTCCAGGCCTCACCCGCCGCTGAGCCAGGGCTTCGGCGCCTTCCGCGCGGGCTGTATTTTCGACTCATCAAAACGGAGGCCTCCGCCGCAGGCACGGTCTGATTGCGGAACGACCTGGGCATTGACAACGGCCGTGACTTTCCCGAGTTCCGCGGAGACGACGGCCTCGATAATCGGCCGCCACCGTCACCGGCGGATGCATGCCGCCACGGTGAAGCCGACGATCTCCACACCGAGGCCGAGAGCATCAGCATCCTGCTGCACCATCTGCGCGCATGCTCGCGGTCAGGGTCACGACGTTCTCCGAGAGCGCCTCGGAAAGCGTGCGATTGACGGTGGACCTCATCACCGCGCGATAGGCGATGGCACGCAGAGCGTCCGCAGGGTTCTGAGCAGTGATAGCGCCAGGCGCGCGCGTCGGTGATGCGATATTGCACCGCGGCATCGACGGTAATGAGGTCGCGGCCATTACCCAGGAGGAGGGTGTATTCGTTGGCGGCGTGCTGGCGGGCCCACAGGACATTCTCGGGTCCCTCTTGCTTCTTCTCCCTCGTGGCCCACCGTTCAATGCGTGCACGCGCTTGACCGGAATCCGAAACACGCGATCCATGGGCCACGGCCAATGGAGGTGAAGACCAGGCATCAGCGTTTGCCCTTGCACGGGCACCCCCAAACGCTCGACCAGACCCTGCTTCCTCTATTCCGACCACAGTCAAAGAGGTCGAGAGCCAGGCGACAAAGCAAAGCTGATCGCCAGCGGCTCCAGACTGCGGCGGACGACCGTGAGCGCCCAGAGTGGAACGCAAATCGATGCCAAGCTGCCGCTCTCCCGCGTCCAGGATGCTGGCGAATATGTTTGGACGGCTTCCGAGGGCCGAAAGGACGGGGAGATCCAACGGGAAAACCTCTACAGAGTCATGGAGTGGTTGTCGCGCGGCAAAAAGGCCGTAGCAGACGGCCGCGTTGATGAGGAACAAAACGAAATACATCACTCGAAGGATGGTCTGCTGCTCCAGCCACGCCACCCCCATTGATAGCGTTGCCACTCCAAAAATCCAAGCCAGGAGCCGCGAACCCTGGCAGAGCGCCGGAGCCTCGGGCAATTCGTCGACGCCAATCTGACCGAGATACCGGGCGGCAATGGCGGCCAGACTCGCGGCGAGCAAACATACCCCGGCGATAATCGCGGCCACGAAACGATCCGGGCGCGTCGGGGACGAACTGATCATCAGCACGGCAATAAGCGCTATCGCGCCGGCAGCAGCCGTGCTCACCCGGATCGTTCCGATGAATCCGAGATTTCTGATCCACTCACGGCTCCTTGCAGAAGCAAGCTTTAAACGCCGGATCAAAATCGAAGGTTCAATTTTGGCCGGAGCCGCTTCTGCCGTGGTGCCGGCATCTGCTGACGGAATTTCGGGCCCTGTCCCCGCGCCCATCGCGATCCTGGCGCGCGCCGATTGGGCCACACTAACGCCAAGCAGAATGCCGACTGCGAGACCCAAGGTAATCGCGAGTTCGGACAGCACGGTATTCGACGTTATCCATCCGCCGACGATCGCGGCCACCATGCCAAGCAGAGCGGCTGCCAGGAGAACGAGGACCACGCCGCGGTATGGGTCGCGTGCAGGGCGCGACGGCGGGGCCGGCGCTTCAGGCTCTGGGATGTTAAGAACCGCGTCGGCACCGTTACCACCGGTGGTGATAGTTGCGGAGGAGGATAAAAGCTCGTTGCTACCAAAAATCCTTTCCATGATAGGCCTCGATGCGATGCTTTCAGTCCCTTGCGAGAGAAATGAACCAGAAAAACTAGATCGACCGAAGGTTTCCTCGGCCGTGCGTTTAAAAATGGAATCAGTAAGAAAGGTTCAGACTTGCGGAGGGGCGCGCCATTGAGTGGCAAACTGCTCAACGAAAGGAAGACGAATGCGTTCGGCAAAAACGAGCCGTGCGACTTGAACAGGCGCAAAATGCAGTGCAATACCCGGAGCCGCAATCAGATGAGTGACGCCATGAACAGCCATGCACATGACGCAGTGAGATTCGTCGGCTGAGTTGACATCCGCGTGGCTGTGGGCCAGGGCGGCGGTGGACACCAGTACGAAGGCGAGGATTGCCAGGAAAACGAACGTTTGGCGGGCGATGCGGTTCATAGCGGGCCTAGGCTGCCCATACTTATCCGGGGGTCCTGCGTTGTCAAGGGATTTCCACAGCCTTACCATCGGTCCGAAAAGCCGGGAAGTAATGCGCGGCAGGTCGTTGATGCTCTTGATTACATAACGCGGCGCAGCAGGCGCGATTTGACTCCCAGAGCCGGCGATAATAGAGTCTGGATAACTTTTGACTGCCAAGTGCTTAACACGGACGAGAAGAGGAGGGCCGCCACAATGGTCGAAGAGCCAGCGATAACCCGACGATTCGTACGGTTTCGTTTTGGATTGGTGCCGCTGACCATCCTACTCGCGAGCGCGGCCGCCCTATTCGCGCAGTATCCTTCACGATCGCAAATCGGCAAAGACGGCACGACCGTTTTGCTGGAGGACTACGCGGATCTCCCGCTCTCGAGTCCTACACATGGAGGAGCGACCGCGCGCGCGATCGACTACAAAGGGCAATTGGGCCGCGTCACTTCGCTGCGCTCGGAACCTGCAAAGGCGCCCCTGGCGAGCTCCCGATTCTTCGTGAACGATCAGAGTTCCACGATCTATATCCTGGATAGAAACAGCAAGAAGTTCACGCCCTATCTCAATTTCGCGGACATTTTTCCGAAATTTGTATCCGACTTGGGCAATACGGCCGGTATTGTCTCTTTTGCGTTCGATCCAGCTTATGCAAAAAATGGCAAATTCTATACCGTGCATACGGAAAAACCGGATATGGAGGGCTCGGCCAGCCCCACGAATGCGCGTGTGGCCGCGCTCGACCTCAAGGGATACTCCACAACACCGGTGGTGAACCCGCCCGCGGGTCCTGCCCATTTGGAATCCGTCCTCGTGGAATGGACCGATACGAATATCCGCAATTCGAGCTTTGAGGGGACGGCGCGCGAAATCTTGAGGACCGGTTACGATCGCAATCACCCGATGGCCGACCTCGTCTTCAATCCTTTGGCCCGCCCGGGGGACGCGGACTACGGCAACCTCTATATTTCGATTGGCGACGGCGCGGCGGGAGAAACGCCGGGGCCTTCTCATATGCTTCCGCAGCGGCTCGACGCGCTGGTAGGCAAAATCCTGCGGATCACTCCGGATATAAATCTGCGCCCCAAAGACATGCTCAGTGCGAATGGCCGATACCGGATTCCCTCCACAGGAGCCGACCCCAATCCTTTTATTTCCGACGCCGGCGCGCGCGGTGAGATTTACGCGTACGGCTTGCGTAATCCGCACCGTCTGCAATGGGACGTGGAGACGAAAACGCTCATCGCAGATGACATCGGCGTGCACTACTGGGAAGAGGTCGACATCGTCACAAAAGGCGGCAATTACGGTTATGCCGAGCGCGAGGGCGACGAGCAATTTTTCGTCAACGACGCGGGCAAAACGGGCAGCCTCATGAATCCGCCGGTTCCCTTCCCTGAAAAGGACCTGCTGAAGGTGGACGGAATTGGTGAGCCCGTTGCGCCGATATATCCAGTGGCGGTCTACAGTCATCGCGAAGGAGATTCCATTGGCAACGGTTTTGTTTATCGCGGCAAGTTGATGCCGCAGCTTCGCGGAAAATACATTTTCAACGACATGACCACGGGCAGGATTTTTTATGCGGACTTCGCGGAGATGCTTGCGGAGCGGGGAAAACGCGATAGGCAGGCGCAAATTCACGAACTGCAGATCGCGTACAAAGATCCGACAAACGCCGCCAGCCAGCCGGCCAAGCGGCGGATCTTCGACATTGTCGCTGAAACGTACGCGCGCAGGGGAGGAATGCCGGCGCCCGATCATGTGCTTCCCGGCGCCGCGGCGGCGACCACTCGCGCGCCGAATGCGCCGCAGGGTGAAGCCAAAATGGATCCTGAAGGTGTGCCCTACGGCGGCGGCCGGGCAGACATCCGCATGGCTTTGGGAGGCGATGGCGAACTTTATGTCTTGAGCAAATCCGACGGCATGATCCGAAAATTGACTGCCGTCGTGACTCCGCCTCCAACTTCAAAGAAAGGCGGCTCTTCCAAGGAGACAGCCTCGCGCTAGAAAAGTCGTAAACTGCATTTCTCCTAACACCACCTCGACTAAGACTCATTCCGAACAGGTTTTAGCACTTGATTTGACTTGACATTGACGCGGCGCAGGTGCTAAACCGCACGCATATTTAGTCTTTTATAGGGATTTTTTTCGACAACTTGTGGTGCCTCTTTGCCAGAGGATACCGGCATCATCAGGTCTCTACAAACGTCGTTTGCAGAGTATTGGTGTGCGGTGATCAGTCCCAAATGATCTAGCCATCGGAGGGTGTGTCTATGCGCAGTGTTTTTCCACGAAAAAGTCGTGTTTGGGCCGTGGTGTCGTTTGTGCTGGCAGGAATGATCTTGTTCGCCGGATCACTGCGTGCGCAAGTGGCCGGAGGAGCCCTGTCCGGCACAATCAATGATCCTTCCGGCGCGGTCGTTCCCAACGCACAGGTATCTGCCAAAAATACGGCAACGGGCGTGACCCGGGAAGCCACTACGGATTCCGCGGGCATTTACTCTATCCCCAATTTGTTGCCGGGCAACTATGAGGTGACGGTTACGGCTGCCGGGTTCAGCACGGCGGTGCAGTCGAATATCGAGCTGGCCGTGGGGGCTCAGCAACAGCTCAACATCGCGATGAAAATCGGAGAAACATCGCAAAAGGTGCAAGTGACCGAGGCGGCGCCCGCTGTGCAGCTCACTTCCTCAACGCTCAGCGGCGAAGTCGAAGCGCAAACGGTGCGCGAACTGCCCTTGAACGGGCGCGACTGGACTCAGCTCATTACTCTGCAGCCGGGCGCGGACAAGATCGAAACGCAGATGAGCTATGACACCTCGGCGCGCGGGAATCGCGGTTTCGGGAGCGAGTACACCATCTCCGGCGGCAGGACAACATTCAATAATTACCGCATCGACGGCATCAGCGTGGTCGATTACGCGAATGCGGCTCCCGGAGACGTGATCGGCGTGGTCCTTGGAGTGGACGCCATTCAAGAGTTCTCGGTTCTGACCGGCGGTTTTTCGGCTGAGTATGGTCGGGCAGCCGGCGGCGTGGTGAACGCGATCAGCAAATCGGGCACGAACGCGCTTCATGGCAATGCTTACGAGTTCCTCAGGAATAGCGCGCCTCGATTCGAATGATTTCTTCGATGTTGGAGCAGGAAACCCCAAGCCGACCTTCCGACGCAATCAGTTCGGGGGTTCGCTTGGCGGCCCCATCTTCAAAGACAAGACTTTCTTTTTCGCCGATTACGAGGGACTGCGGCAGACGCTGGGAGTTCCGACCGAGGTCACGGTCCTTTCGGACGCGGCGCGTTCTGGGATTCTCACACAATCTTCATCCGGCTGGCTGCGCCCCTTGCAAGGTTCCAGTGAACGCTTACACCGCCGCGCTGCTGGCCACGTACCCACACGCTACGCCAGGCACGGTGAATGCGGCGAACCTGATACGGGCAAGTTCATCTTCGCCGGCGTCCAGCTTGTGCCGGAGAATTTCGGGACCATCCGGCTCGACCACAGGATCGGCGATAAAGACAGCATCTTCGGGACATATCTAGCCGACAATGCGGATTACACCCAGCCCGACGCAATGGATGTCACGCTTACTTTCTCGCACACGCGGCGGCAGACTGTCTCAATCGAAGAAACCCACACGTTTGGCTCCAGCCTCGTGAATGCCGCACGCATTGGTTACAACCGGGACTACGTGATCAACCAATTCAACCCCACCGCGGTGAACCCAGCGGGTGGCGACACGACCTTGGGCAGCACGGTGGGCCAGACCGCTCCACGGCTGTCGGTCAGTGGAATATCAGACATGTTTGGCGGCACAAATTCGCAGGGTCCCATTATCTTCATGCCTGGAATTCCTACCAATTTTACGACGATGCGAACTGGATCCACGGGGCCCATTCCATCAAATTTGGCGTGGGGATCGAGCGGGAGGACTACAATTTCACAGCATTCCAGGAGCCGGGTGGCCGCTGGAAGTTCCGCCAGCATAGCGGATTTTCTGGTCGGCGCCGCTAATCCCGGCTTGGGTACCACAGGTGCTCTCTCTTTCGAGGCGGGTTTGCCTAACACGGTAACCCCAAGAGAACTCCGCCAGACCATACCTGGCGTGTATTTCCAGGATGACTGGCGGGTCCGTTCGAATCTGACGCTCAATCTTGGTTTGCGCTACGAGATGGCCACGGTAATTAATGACGGGCAGGGCAAAATCGGCAGCCTCGTCAATATTTTCGAACCGAGCGCCACGACGACCGCGGACTCGAACATGCGCTGCGGCGTGCAGTTCACCGCTCCAGTCGCCGCGCAGCCGGGCACTACGTGCGATAGTATTGGGCCCTACTACAAGAATCCCACCCTGCGCGACTTCGATCCACGCATAGGATTTGCGTGGGATCCGTTCCACAATGGCAAGACTTCCGTCCGAGGCGGCATTGGTATCTATGACGTGCTGCCAGTTCCGGGTTATTTTCTGTTGCAGACGAACCAGGCTGCGCCCTTCATGGTATTCAAGAGCATCAAGGCGCGGACCCATCGACGTACCCGGAACTGGGTTTGCCGCGGGCAGCGGGCAGACGATTCTGACAAACTCAACTCAAAGCCGCCTGAGCGCCTCCACCGTTGAGCCCGATCCCAAGCGCAGCTATATGATCCAGTGGAACTTGAGCATTCAGCGCCAACTCGCCCCGACTTTGACGCTGACGCTCGGGTACGTAGGCTCGCACGGCATCCACCTGCTCATGCGCGGAGACGACGGGAATATGACCGTTCCCACACTGACCCCTGCGGGATATCTTTTTCCATGTGGTTACCCCAAAGCGGCCACCACTTGCACACCCGGCTTCACCGGAGGGACCGCAGCGGGCGGAGGCGGAGTGAGTGCTCAGCTCAACCAAGCGTTGGGAGTAATTCGCTACATTTATTGGAACACTTCCTCCAACTATAACGGACTGAGCGCAAATCTTGAGAAGAGGTTCTCTCACGGATTCCAGTTTCAGGTCGCCTACACGTACTCAAGGTCGTTGGACGACGACTCGCAGACGATTGCTGGGGATACCTTTGCCAATGGCCTCAACTCGCCGATGTGGTTCCTGCCGAAAACATTTTACGGCCCATCTGATTTCAACGTTCCCAACTCGCTGACGATCAATGGGTTGTGGACCCTGCCTGTCCCCAAGTCTCTGCATGGTTTCGCAAATCAAGCTCTCGGCGGATGGGAAATCGGCTCCATTTTCAGTTTCAACAACGGTGTTCCGACGACGCCGATTATTTCGAGTGATCCTCTGGGTTTGGGAAATACCGGCGCCGACCAGTTTGGCCTCCCAAACGTAGTATCAGGATGCAACCCCATCAATTCGAATTGGAAACAGAACAACCTCAATTACATTAATCTCAATTGCTACACTCTTCCCACCGCCCCCGCATCCATGGCAGGTGAGTGCGGCACCTTCCCAAAGGCGGCAACGCCGCCGCCAGTCGGCCAGGTATACTGCAGCAATCTGCTGGGAACGTCAGCCGCAACAGCGTTCGCGGGCCAAACTTGGTAAACCTGGACTTCTCGGTCGTCAAGAACTTCCCGATCCGACGCATCTCGGAAGCATTTAACGTTCAGTTCCGGGCCGAGATGTTCAATATCTTGAACATGCCCAGCTTTGTACCGCCGCAGCCAGGCAGCGGTGACGGCAACTCGGCGGTTTTTAGCTCTAACGGGTCGTCAGGGGGCGGTAGCGCGGGCCAGATGACGCAGTACGCGACCCTGACACCATCGAGGGAAATTCAGTTCGCTTTAAAGTTGGTTTGGTAGCTTCATAGGTTGCCAAGGGATAGGCTCACACAGTTCACGCCGCGAACCCGCGAGGAGAGACGCGGGCTCGCGGCCCATAGTTTGGTTAGACTCGAAAGGCAGTAGCCGCCCAGGACCGTTTTTGATAACAGTTCACAGCTGGAAGCCAGATATTCACGGAGGTCTGCAATGCATCAGAGATCACGCGTCAGAATCACACTTAGCCTAATCGGTATTCTGTTTACTGCGACGTTCGTTTGGTCGCAGGCGCAGGCTCCCGAAACAACGGCTGTACGCGCCGGCCGATTGTTCGATCCTAAATCGGGGCAAATGCTGAACAACGAAGTTGTCCTCATTCAGGGCGAGAAAATTACGCAGGTCGGTCCTGCGGCGAGCGTGACCGTTCCGCCAGGGGCCCGGGTGATCGATCTGAGCCGGGCGACGGTGTTGCCGGGATTGATTGACGGCCACGTTCATCTCACCGACGCCGTCGGGAATATGCAACACCAGATGATGGTGGCATTTCATTGGGCGACGGCGAGCCTGAACGCCGGATACACAACGTTAGTCGTTCAGGGATCGCACGGCGGCGGGTTCGCCGACGTGGAGCTGAAGCGGGCGATCGAAAGCGGCTTGGTTACCGGTCCGCGCCTTTTGCCGGCGGGGCCGCTTTTGGATCCCACGATGGCCAGCAATGCTTACTATCCGCTCGAGTTCAAGCCGCTGGAACCTGACCTAGTCGCGAATGGACCCGGCGCGATGCGCGCGGCTGTGCGCGAGCTGGCCCATTACGGCGCGGATCACGTGAAGGTCACTACCACCGGACGCTTTTACTTCAAGCCGAATGGCGAAATGGTGAACGTGCCCACGCTTACGCTGGACGAGATGAAAGCTATCGTGGACGAAGCGCACCGGCAAGGCATGTTCATCGCCACGCACACGTATGGCGGCGAGGGCCTGAGGGTCACGATCGACGCCGGCGTGGACGACATCCAGCACGGCACCGCGGCGACCGATGAGGACATCAAGATGCTGGTCCAAAAACATCTGCCCATTACGAGCACTATTTTGGATCACCGCCAGGATGAGCCCGAGGACTTGAAACAATGGGCGCCCTACAGCCGCTGGCGGCTTATGCAGCAGACCTGGAAGAAAATGCTCGATGCCGGCGTAACGCTCGGTTGGGGAAGCGGCGCCGCGCCGCCGCCCGGCAGGGTCTACAACACGGCCTGCAACTGCTCGCATGGCGTGCAAGGCGAGATGTTTCCGGTTTTCGTCAAATGGGGCGCCACGCCTCTTTATACGCTGCGCATGGCGACCACCGTCAACGCCGGAATCATTCACAAAGAAGACACCATCGGCACGATTGAAAAAGGCAAGTTCGCCGACCTCATCGCCGTTTCCGGAGATCCGCTGCAGGACATTACCGAGATGCAGCGCGTCAAGTTTGTTATGAAGGGCGGCGTGGTGATCCGAGACGATTTCGCCGCACAGAACGGGGCGCTACGCAGCGAAAAATAGGCCTTTAGCCAGGGGGCCCGGTCTTGATCGGCTGGGCTCCCTTACCTTCACCGCTTTTTTCCTTTGTGCGGCTCACTGCGCCACGCTTCTGAGACGGTCTTGTGTTCGCGTTCCAACTCGCTCGAGACTCGAATTTCTCCCTCGCGCACAAAGCGCTCGTGATTTTCCTCCAGCTCAGCGGGAACATACAGATAATTGGCGGTGAGGCCGAAGGAAGCCTGCAAGCCGTATGGCCGGAGGTTTCCAAAGGCGTGGATGCGCTGCAGGCGCGCGCCATTCGAGAGATGAAAGGTCGCCACCGGGTCGTAGAGCTTTCCGTTCTGATGCACTTGCGTCAGGTAGGCCAGCGCGATGCGTTCAAGGGGTTTTGCCAGGGCCTCCCGATTGGCGACGGGCTGCTTAATCATGGCAAAAAAAGCCTCGATGGGATCACGCCTTCCGCCCGCAGCGGCCAAGCCTTCGGAATAGTCGCTCAACAGGCGCGAGAGACGGTCGCGCGTGAAGCCCTCCTCGCCTTGACTCTGCAGAGCCCGGGCTAAATTCGGAAGGGGCGAAAGGGTGCCGTAGGTTTTTATGTTCGAGAATTCGGCGGCAAGATCCGTCACCACCTGTTTGATCAGGAAATTCCCGAAGGCAATTCCTCGCAGGCCCTTCAGGCAATTGCTTATGGAATAGAAGATCGCGGTATCGGCCTGCTCGGGCGGGAGGACCGGCGCGCGGATATCCAGCAAGGGCGCCAGATCACCGGTCAATCCCTTCGTCAATGCAACTTCCACGAAAATGATCGGCTCGTCGATCAGGGCCGGATGGAAAAAGGCAAAGCATCTCCGGTCCGCCTCCAAACGGCGGCGCAAATCCGGCCAGCCGTTAATCTCATGCACGGACTCGTAGGCCATAAGCTTTTCCAGCGTTAGAGCCGAAGTGTGCCAGGTGATTCGCTCCATGCGCAGGAATCCGCGGTTGAACCAGGACCTGAAAAGATGCTTCAGATCGGAATCGAGCGGCTGGAAATCCGTGCCATTGGTGGCCGCTTCGAGCAGGTGCCCTCGCATGGCGACCAGCGTTTCCGTACCCTGCGAAGCTGTATTGATTCGGCGCAACAACTCCTGCCGCGGCGCTTCCACGGCTACGGAAAGAGCGGCGAGATTCGCGGCGTCCGGCGTGCGTTTATAGGCCGCCGCTGCGCTAACAATTGCAGCCTCGTCGGGTGCGAATTCACGGCAAAGCATTTCGAAAACACCGCGCCGCTCGGCCGAGTTCATGGCCTTGTAGGCTTTAATGATTTCCTGGGCCAGGACGGTCTGGGAGGCTTCGCCGCGCTCAGAGAGCAGATGGTGGCACAGGAAGTCCATATCCGTGCCACGGCGCTCTCGCAGGAGCCGGAGTAAATTGCTCAGGAATCCAGGCATATTGCCGAATTATATCTCGATCGGGAAGGGGCTGCCGCCTTGGGGAGGTGAACCCGGTTCCTGCGCTGCACGCAGATAGCGCCGGCGGAAGGATATCTTCGTTAGCAGCTTAATTTTCCATTTTTTCCTTAGGGTTTGCGTGATAAGTTTCCGGCAGTCAGAAGGGCCAGGGCAAGCTTTCACCATCGATAAGTGAATGGGGAAATTCCGTAACCGGGGCCGAAACACGTGTCCATTCGTACTTTAAAGAAAACAGCTTTAAAGAAGTCAGCCCTCGTTGCGGTCGGCTTTTGTTTGCCGTTTTTATTTGTGTCGAAAGGCATGGCCAGACCGCAAGCGACTGGAGGCTCGATCAGCGGCGTGGTCACGCGGCAGGGTGGGGGAACCATGCCGGGGGTTCGCGTCTCCCTTGCTGATCAAGCGAGGACAGTAACCAGGGAAGTCACAAGCGACATGGACGGAGTCTATAACCTTCCCGCCTTGCCTCCCGCGGTCTATGAAATCACGCTTTCCGCGCCGGGTTTTGTAACGCAGATGTGGACTGGGATTACCGTCGGGGTCGGAACCGACCGAGTGGTGAACATCGTGATGCGGCCCGGCGATCCCAAGACCGTGGTCAGAACAGCAGCGCCTCCCGCGGCGGTCAGCCAGGCTTCCTCCTGTTGCGGGGGAAACGTGAATTCCTCCACCGTGCGCGAAACTCCTCTAAACGGACGCGATTGGGCACAGCTGGCGACGCTGCAAGCGGGCGTCACCGGCGTGCAAACAGGCAGCGCGACCGGCGGCGGCAATGTGGACCGGGGATTTGGCGCGCCCGTGAGTATCTCCGGAGCGCGGCCGGATCAAAACAGCTATCGTCTCGACGGAGTCAGCATCAATGACTACGCGAATGGAGCTCCGGGGAGCGTGCTGGGCGACAATCTAGGCATCGATGCCGTGGAGCAAATCTCCGTTCTGGGCAGCAACTATCCCGCGGCGTACGGACGCACTTCCGGCGGCATCATCAATGCGGTGACCCGCTCGGGGACCAATTCCTTTCACGGCGATGTATATGAATTTCTCCGCAACAGCGCACTGGACGCGCGAAATTTCTTTGACGGCCCCATTCCTCCGTTCAAGCGCAATCAGTTCGGTGGCTCCGGAGGGATGGCCATACAAAAGGATCGCACCTTCATTTTTGGAGACTACGAAGGATTGCGCCAATCGCTGGGCCTGACCACGGTGGATACGGTTCCTTCTCCTGCGGCGCGCAATGGGCAACTTTCGACGGGAAACGTGACAGTCGATCCTTCCGTGGCCAGATTCCTGCAGGCCTTTTATCCCTTGCCAAACGGGCCACTACTTGGGCACAGGCGACACCGGAATTTTTACCTTCGCCGCGCAGCAGATCACCAATGAGAACTATTTCACCATTCGCCTGGATCACAAGTTTTCGGCGACAGACAGCGCGCAAGGGACGTACATGCGGGATAGCTCCAAGACCGTGCAGCCCGATGAATTCAACGAATTGCTGTCCGATATTGTTTCCGCGCGCCAGGTGGTGAGCCTTCATGAGGCGCACGTATTCACCACGGACACCCTGAATACCGCCCGGTTTGGCTTCAGCCGCGCGGTAGGAATTCAGGGGCAGGTAACGAGTGTGCTGAATCCGCTGATGCTCGATCCTTCCTATAGCTTTGTTCCCGGAGAATTCGCGGGCGAAATACGCGCCGTGCCGGGCGTGACCAACTTCACCGGAGCCCCTACGGCGCAGCACTTTCTTTCGTCCAGCAGATCGCTGGCTTGGAATTCATTTCAAGGCGGCGACGACGTTTCTCTTACCCGCGGCATACACGCCATGAGCTTCGGCGCGGTGGTCGAACGGATGCAGGATAACGAGCTATCTTTCGCCAACGTGAATGGTAACTTCCGCTTCGATACATTGGCCGATTTCTTGACGAACAAACCCACCGTCTTCCAGGGAATCCAGACTGGCGGCATACCGGATATCGGTTTGCGCCAAACTCTCGCAGGCGCCTATTTTCAGGACGATATACGGCTTCGAAGCAACATCATTGTTAACGTCGGCCTGCGCTATGAAATGGTGACCGTGCCCACCGAAGCGCATAACCGAATTTCCAACCTTCTTCATCCGAGCGATGCTCTCCCGCACGTCGGAGCGCCTTTCTTTCAAAATCCAACGCTGCGGAATTTCGAGCCGCGCATCGGCCTGGCTTGGAATCCGGGCGGCGGCAAAACGCTGGTTCGCAGTGGATTCGGCGTTTTCGATGTGCTGCCCCTGCCCTACGAATTCAACCTGTCTTTCCAGCGGGCGGCGCCCTTCGTAAATTCCATCTTTGCCAACGCTCTGCCGGCGGGCTCGTTTCCCACCGGCGCCTATGCCCAATTCGTTCAGCAGCCTGGTTCGGAACTGGGCACCTATGTCGAACAAAATCCCAAGCGCAATTACGTCATGCAATGGAATTTGAGTGTGGCGCGAGAGCTAACTTCATCACTCGCGCTCACGGTGGGCTACGTGGGATCGCGCGGGGTCCATTTGCCTTACCGCGTGGACAATATCGACATGGTGCTGCCCACGCTGACGCCAACGGGCTACGTCTTTCCGCCCACCGCCACCAGCCAGACGCTCAACCCCAATTTTGGCCGCATCGACGCCACGCTCTGGCAAGCCAACTCGTTTTACGATGCGCTGCAGGCAGACCTGGCCAAGCGCGTCAGCCACGGGATCCAGTTCCATATCGCTTACACGTGGGGCAAGAGCATCGATACTTTGTCCGCCACAGAAGCCGACGATGCGTTTCCCAACGGGCTCTTCAATCAATTGTTCTTCGATCAGCGCACCTCACGCGGGCCCTCGGACTTCAACGTGGCACAGACATTCGTATTGAACTTCACTTGGGAACTGCCCGCGCCGTTCCCGGATCTAGCATTTCCAAAATGGCCGCTGAGCGGCTGGCAATTCGGCGGCGTTTACAAGGCCAGCACGGGGCAGCCTTTTACGCCCATCCTGGGCGGCGATCCGGCGGGAATGAAAGTGGACGAGACGAGCGAGCCTCCCAGTTTGGCCGGGGGGCCGGGATGCGCGACCCTGGTCAATCCCGGCAACCCCAACACCTATATCAAAACTCAATGCCTCGCCTTCCCGGGCCTCAACCGTTGGGGAAATCTGGGCCGAAATAGTCTGGTTGGCCCAGGAGTATCGAATCTGGATTTCTCGGTCTTCAAGAACAACCCTGTGAAGCGAATTTCTGAAAGTTTCAACGCACAGTTCCGGGCCGAGTTTTTCAACATTCTCAACCGCGCCAACTTTGCCTCGCCGACCCAAAATCTGGCCGTTTTCGATCAAAATGGCCTGTCCATTCCGAGCGCGGGCCTGATTACCTCCACGCAAACCACCTCCCGACAGATCCAATTTGCGCTCAAGTTCATCTGGTAGCACCCTTTCTGCCAGTTCCCGCGGTTTCCGGGCGGCTGTTTGCAAATAGGCTACAGGCGCGCGAGAATACAAGGATGCGGGGAACATCCCTGCCGCAGTTGGTGTCTAAACTTTTAGGAGCTTCCGCAGCGTCCGGAATCCACGGCGCGACTCGAGGGTGGGTCGGCCGTGCGCTTCCAGGTGAGCGGAGCGGAGAGGTGGCTAGTCGTGTCTGACTTGGCACGCGTCCTCACCTGGCCTCAGGACGAAGCCGAGATCATGACGGAGTTGCGCAGCGGCTCCGAAGCAGCTTTTGACTGGCTGGTGACTTACTATCACGCGCCGGTCTATGCGGTCATATGCGGGATATTGCGCAACCCGAACGATGCTGCCGATGTAACACAAGAAGTATTTCTGAAGGCATTCCGGGGCATTCGGGCATTTCGTCATGGGAGCTCGCTCAAAACGTGGCTGTACCGCATCGCGGTACGCGAGAGTTTGAATTACCGGCGCTGGTTCTGGCGCCATTTGCGATTCCAAAGTTCTATCGAGGAAGAGCAGCAAGAAGGTTTCGCTGAGTTCGAAGATGGCCGCATTTCGCCCTTCGAAGAGTTCGCCAGCCATGAAATTCAGCAGGTGGTGCAGCGCGCGTTGGGAGAGGTGCCGGCCGTTTTTCGAGCGGCGGTCATCCTGCGGGACCTGGAAGGGCTCTCTTACGAAGAGGTGGGCGAGGTCCTGGATGTTTCCGTGGGAACGGTGAAGTCTCGCATTTTGCGCGGACGCAGAATGCTGCGAGAAATCCTGGAACCGTTGGTGTTGTCCAAGTCGGAGCCTCATGCGGGATTTTTGACGGTCTCCCGGCTGAAGTGTGGAGATTGAAAATATGACCTGCGGTCGAGTCATTCGCTTTTTGCCCGGATATCTCGACGGCGCTCTGCCCGAGAGCCTGGGTTCTCAGGGTCACGCCGTTATCGGCGCGCATCTGGAAGCTTGCCCTTCTTGTCGCCGCGAACTGGAGCGGTATCAGCGCATACAGCGAATGATGTCTGTAACGGCCCGACCTTCGCCTCCGGCGGATTTGGGGTCGCGCATCCGGCTGGCGGTTTCTAGTGCACGTGCGTTGGGAGGATTTGCGGGGCGCCTGCGGCGGGCAAAGAATCGCCTGGAGCTTCTCCTCGAGAATATCTTTGAGCCTCTCGCTCTGCCGGCGACCGGCGGCATCGTGGCGGCTCTGTTGGTTTTCGCTGTGGTTTACCAGGTTCTGGGCCCGGGCATGCCGGTAAGCGCTGCGACACACGATTCGCCGACGAACCTGCTGCAGCCCGCGCGGCTCGAAGTCTTGGCTGGATTTCAGATGTCCCAACTCGAGGAGATGACGCGCACCGGCGGACAGCACCCATTGCTCGTCGAGGCCACGGTCAATGCGGACGGCCAGGCAGTGAGCTATCGCGTGATTTCCGGCCAGGTAGACGTAAACATGCAGCGCGAGTTGGATCAGGTGCTGTTTTTCTCGCGATTCCGCCCACAAATGAGCTTTGGCCGGCCCACCTCCAGCGGCCGTGTGATCCTGAGCTTCAGCCAAATTCGGGTTCGCGGTTAGTTCGTGGCAGGGCATTAAATCCTTATTAGCTCTGCCAAAGCACTCCAACGTCCTCTTATCAGCACCACTGTAAGCGACTTGAAGTAAATCGCAGCTGAGGCTTACGTGCCGTACATCGATCGCTTGACGAACCCGCCTGCGATCGACGGTTCGGCTTCGCCCTAATTCTTGACCTTATGCAGGTCGCCTTGTAAATTGGAAGGACGCGAATACGCGAAAATTCGTTGCGTATTCCGGGTCAGACGCGTATCTGACCGTTAGCCGCAGAATCGTCGCAAAGAGATCGGCGGCATGAGGCCGGATATTCCCGCGAGAATCACCGATCATGTGGCATTAGCCCGATGGAGATGGATCGGGGCGTTATTGCTATCTCTTCTGGTTTGCGCAGCGGCGGTCCCAGCTTCCCTTGAAGCGGCTTCGCCGGAGGAAGAATCGACCGGGCCCATCGCCGTCGAAGCCAATCCTCAGGTCTTTGCCACCATGTGTGCTCTGGTGGCGGCAGGCTTCGGGGCCGATGCGAATCCTGCCAGTGACGATCTAGCGCAGTTGGCAACGCAGTTACGTTCTCTCCACGGCCCGGCAACCGAAGCGGTGCGCGATTTTTATCGCCAACACGCGCTGGGCGATTCCGGAGCGACTCTTTCCCGCTTCATGACTTTCGCTTTGATCGCCGGACCCGCGCCGACCTTCGAACCTGTCCTTAGGCATGACCAATTGCCCCCTGATGCGCTTGCGCTCGACGGTTTCAGTAAGGTGCTGGCAAATTTCTACGAGGAAGCACAAATCGAACTGCTCTGGCACCGATTCGAACCTGCTTACGAGCGCGCTGCCGCGAGCGTGCGCGGCCCGATGGCGGAAATCGTTCAGGCCTCCACTGCTTACGTGCGAGAGATTATCCGTCCGGGAGTGCGAACGTTTCGCGTGTACGTCGAGCCGATGGTCGGCAACGAAACAAACGTGCGCAATATCGGCGACCGATATGCCGTGGTCATCAATCCGGCGTCGCCGTCCTTTGATCTGATGCGCCACGCATTTTTGCATTACCTGCTGGACCCGCTGCCGATTCGGTATCGTGAAAAACTGATCGGCGAAGAACCACTGCTTTTCCTCGCCGACCGCGCCCCCAACCTTCCCTATGAATATCGCGCCGATCTTACGTCTTTCTTTGACGAATGCTTGGTTCGGGCGGTGGAGTTTCGAGTCCGCAGATTGCCGGCGGCGCAACTCGCCGACGAGGTAAATGGTGCCGAGGCCAATGGGTATGTATTGATTCGGCCTTTGCTCAAAGCGCTCTCCAAATTTGAGAGTTCGGAACCGTCGATGACCCTTTACTTCCCGGATCTGCTGCGTTCCATCGACGTGCCTTCTGAACAGGTGCGATTGCAAAACGTAAAATTCGCCCCGGCGTCCGATTCAGAACCAGCCCGCGAAAGGGCGGAAGGCCTGGGCGCGAAAAAGCCGGCCGCGGGAGATGCGGCCGATTTGGACGCGCAATTGAGCGCTGCCGAGCATATGATTGCGGACCGAAACGGGGCGGCGGCAGCCGACGCGTTTCAAGGCATCCTGGAAAAGAATCCGGGACAGCCGCGCGCGCTCTATGGATTGGCGGTCGCCTCGGTATTGCAAGGGGACGCCGAACATGCGCAAGCGCTCTTCGAACAGGTAGTGGCGGCGGCTCAGGTTGAGTCGCCCCAGATGCGGCCGGAACCGAGCGTGCTGGCATGGTCGCACATTTATCTGGGACGCATACACGATCTGGAAGAGGACCGCGAACAGGCACTGCAAGAATATCGCGCCGCTTTGACCATCGAGAATGCGCCGGAAACGGCGCGTTCGGCTGCTCGGAGCGGGATCGCGCAAGCATACCGGCCGGCGGTAAGCAATCGGAGACCGGAATGACGCGCGGTAGTTGAGGTGATCAAAGCAAGGGCCGTGGTCCGCGAGTCGGCGGGCCCGGAAAAATTAGTGAAGGAGAGAGGTAATGAGGCATTCCATAACGAAGGCGAGCGCACTTGTTCTGCTGAGTTTTTCCTTGATGTCTCCAGCGTGGGCCCAGAATCAGAATCAAAATGACCAGAACCAGAAAGAACAATAAGAATCAGAAAGGTGGGAACTCTTCGCTGGATCAGGAGAAACCCGGCGATCAGGCCGGGGCGGCGAAAGATGAGCTCAAAGCCTATAAAGAAGTTTATGACGCTCGGGGCGGCGATCCTGCTCACCTGATCGAAGTCGGAGAAGCATTTATTGCCAAGTTTCCGATGAGCGTTTACGCGGGAGCCGTCTATTCGGAGCTGGCTTCCGCTTATCTGAACACCAATCAGCCTGACAAAATGGTGACCGCGGGGAGCAAGGCCGTGGAAATCAATCCCGATAACGTGGACGTTTTGCCGTTGCTCGCCTGGGCCATCCCCCGGCGCGTGACCGGGCCAGACGCCAGACGCGGCGCAACAATTATCCAAGGCTCAGGATTACGCCAAGCATGGCATCCAACTGCTGACGACCATGCCCAAACCGGTGGAAATGGACGATGCCGCATTCACCAAGGCGAAGAACGAAAAACTGGCTATGTGCCATGACGGCATCGGCGTAGCTGAGGTAAAGACGGGCAAGTATGATGATGCCATTGCCGAACTTAACCAATCCGTAGAGTTGTCGTCTACTCCCGATCCCGTCGATTTCTATCTTTTGGGTGTGGCCAACCAGGTGACGAGCCACTACACCGACGCGATTGCATCATTCACGAAGTGTTCCACTGCCGGTCCCTTGCAAGCGCAGTGCAAGGCTGGGCTCGACGAAACCAAGAAGAAGTCACAGAATAGTTTGGAGGCCCCGAAATAGACACTGTAGCGACGATGCGTGAAAATCGGTTGGAGGAACTGGAGCAAGCCATGTGTTACCGGTTCCGCCAGCCCGGCTTGCTGGAACGGGCGCTTACTCACCGTTCGGCCGGCCCGGAAGGGGCTCAAACTGGGATCCGCACCGACAACGAGCAACTCGAATATCTGGGCGATGCCGTGCTCGGCATGCTGGTCAGCGAGTATCTTGTGAGCACCTTCCCGCATTGGAGCGAAGGACAATTGTCCAAGAGCCGCGCGCGGCTGGTAAACGCGGCCTCGCTCTATGCTGCGGCCCGCCGGTTGAATTTGGGGAATCATCTCCGGCTGGGCAAGGGCGAGGAAAAGACCGGCGGGCGAGAGAAACCCGCTTTGCTCTCCGACGCGTTTGAGGCTCTGGTCGCGGCGGTTTATCTGGACGCAGGGCTGCCCGCGTCACGGGAGTTCGTGAAGGGGGCCCTGCTGGACACGGCTATTGACTTGGAGGGGAGCCGGCTGGAATTGTCTGACCACAAATCCGCGCTCCAGGAATTCCTTCAGGCGAAGGGTTTGCCGTCGGCTCGTTATAATGTGGTGCGTGAGGCTGGACCCGATCATCGCAAGACTTTTTGGATGGAAGTGGACGTTCCGGGCGTTGTGAAGGCGACCGGCACAGGCGCCAATAAAAAGGAAGCCGAACAATCCGCGGCGGCGCAGGCACTCGAATTGCTCCGCGCGGGCGACGTAAAGTCTGACGACGCGAGGCCGCTCAGAGGATGACCGAAGTAGCGCCAGTTGCGGAACACCGCACAGAGGCTGCGCGAGCGGAAGCGCACGCCCATACGTCGGTGCGGGAGTATATCGAATCGCTCCTGGTTACCGTAATTCTGGCGTTGTTTGGGACAACCTTCGTCGTCCAGGCTTTCAAAATTCCTTCCCAATCCATGGAGCCCACATTGCTGGTGGGCGATCATCTCCTGGTGAACAAATTCATCTTCGGCGGGCGGGACGCCTGGTACGAGAAGCTCCTGCCTTATCGTGCGGTTCGCCGGGGCGACATCATCGTATTCAAATTCCCTTTCCAGGATCACCCGCATTACGTCAAACGCGTCATCGGAGTGCCGGGCGACCGAATTAAGATCGTGGACCAGAAGGTCTACCGCAATGGGCAATTGCTGGCAGAGCCCTATGCCTACCACGACTCCGCGACGCCCTATGACCCTTTTCTTTACAACTTCCCGCCGGCCACCCACGATGAATTGATCTCCAGCATGCAGGCGGAATGGGCCGACCAGATTTTCAAATATATCCAAAACGGGGAAGTGGTGGTGCCTCCCGGGAACTATTTCGCCATGGGAGACAATCGAGATCACAGCTGGGACAGCCGTTACTGGGGATTCGTCAATCGTGAAGCGATCATGGGCGGACCCGTGGTGATCTACTGGTCGGTGCAAAGTTCCGAAGAGGATTACAGCGAACGATCGTTCGGCGGCGGTCTCGTGAGCATCCTGCGGACGCTCATCGATATTCCCACGCGCACGCGCTGGAACCGTATGCTGCGCACGGTCCACTGATCGCGCCATCTTGCTTCAAGCTTTTAATCTGCGAGAATTCCCGGCCATGCCGCACAAACGACTGGTCTTATGGGTCGTCGCGCCAATACTTTGCATTGTCGTGGCCAGTTGGTCGTTCTCACTTGCGCTGGAGGGCGGTTGGTTGCGCCGGTCACTTTCGGCGAGGCTCGCAGCGACCTTCGGGCGCCCGGTGGAAGTGGCGCATTTCGGATTCAGTATTCTGGGCGGCCCGGAATTCGAGGCTGATTCCGTTACGGTGGGGGAGGATGCCAGGTTCGGCCAGGAATATTTCCTGCGCGCTGACCGGCTTTCCGCCCGGCTGCGATGGAGGGCCGTGCTCCGCGGGCGAATGGAATTTGATCGGCTTTCGCTAAGCCATCCCAGTCTCAATCTGGTCCGCTCCGCGGATGGTACATGGAATATCGAAACCTGGCTTCCCGCCCCTAACGCACAGACGCCGCTTCAAGCCTATCGCTCTCCAGAGGAAATCCCCGCGCACGCTTCCCGAATTGATATTGAGGCGGGAAGGATCAACTTCAAAAAGGGCGTGGAAAAGCTTCCCTTCGCCTTGGTCGACGTGAATGGCAGTGTGAATCTGCAAAGCGCGGGGCGCTGGTTTCTGGATCTGCAAGCTCATCCCATTCGGGCCGCAGTCGTCCTGCAAAGGTCCGGGACGCTCCGGCTGCGAGGAACCATCGGCGGGACCTCTGCTCGCTTCCGGCCGGCCGGCCTCAGGTTGAACTGGGAAAGTGCGTCGCTGGCAGACGCGGCGCGCCTTGCGCGAGGAACCGATTACGGGCTGCGCGGCCTGTTCGATGCGGATTTCGCCGCTCGCCTCGGTCCAGGCGGCAATGAAACGGACAATCCCTGGGAAATCGAGGGTACGGTTCGTTTCCAGGCCATTCACCGCTGGGACCGGGTGGCGCGTCCCGACAATCCGGCTGTGAACCTCCAGCTCACGGCAGCTTGGCGTCCCGCCGAAGCGCGGTTAGATGTGAAGCGTTGGTTGGTCGAGGCGCCACACTCGAGCCTGAACGGCGAAGCCAGTGTTGATTGGTCTCACGGATTTGATCCCGAGGTGAGTTTGCTCGACTCGGCGATTGGTTTCCCCGATCTTGTTGCCTGGAGCCATGCGTTTTTGCCTGGGCACGCTGAGGATTTGGATATCGAGGGGAGCGCCGGTTTGGAGGCGGAGTTCGCGGGTTGGCCGCTACGCGTTGAGAATTTCAGCATCACTTCAGATGGCGCTTCAGTCCGGAGCGATAGCGGCAAGCTGGTTCCGATTCGAGTCGGTCCGGTACAGGCATTCTGGAGCCGCTCCTCGTTGGTGCTTACGCCCGTTGCCGTGCGTCTCTTCTCGCCGGTAGCAAGCCGATCGGGGCGGGGCCAGCGGTCGGAACCGGCTTCCGAGGGAGTCTTTCATATTGACGGCGCCCTGGGCCCGATTCGGCCGGGAGAAGCGCTGCACGATTGGCCTTACAAGTTGACGATTGAGGGCCAAACGGGGCGTCTTGCAGGATTTGCGCGCTGCCGTCGCCGCAATTGGATGGCAATCCGAATCCAACTGGACGGTAGAAGGGCCCGCATCCCTGCAGCTTTTCTGTGCCGGGCTGCTGCGGCGTGGCGCCTCGTTTATTCATGGGCAGCTCGACCTCCATGATTTGCGCCTCACGAATGGTGCCTTAAATGAGCCGATACTCGTCTCAGCGGCAAGCGTGAAGTTTGCGCCCGGCGAACGCAAGGTGGAGCTCGGCGGCGCGCAGGCACTGGGAGCGCGATGGAAGGGCGGCCTGGAGAGAAAAGCGGCCAACGCGGATTGGATCTTCGATCTTTCTGCCGACCGATTGGAACTGGAAAGCCTGGGCCGCGGCCTGGGGCAAGCCCAGCAGGGTTTGCTCTATCGCATATTGCCGTTTGCGGAGTCGCTAGGGCTGGCGCCGCAGGCCGAAAGTGCAATCGCCGGAATCAATGCGCAGGGGCGCCTGCATATAGACGAACTCGCGCTGGGAGCCTTGCTACTGGAAGGCCTCGACGGAACGGCGGATTTGCACCGCGGCGCTCTGAATTTTCGCCGCGTTGAGGCGGGCCTCTACGGTGGGCGTCTGAGCGGCGAATTCCGCGCTCAATTGGTAAGTGAGCCGCGCTACACCTTCCAGGGTCAGGTCGATCGAACGGACTTATCCGCGCTTGCCGCTCTCACCTCCATCAAGAATAGCTTCGGCGGAATCGGATCGGGCGAAGTGGAGCTGGCTGCGTATGGCGTCGGGCGGCAAGCCCTGCTTGCCTCTCTCAACGGCGAAGGTTTTCTCCACGTTCAAGATGCCGCCATCGATCTTCTGGATTTGACTGTAGACCCGCCGGACAGCAGCTTTCGGAATATTGCCGGCAACCGCTTTCGAAGCAGCACGGTCAGCTTTCGCGTGCAGGACGGGCAGATTCGCGTCGATCCCTGGTTGCTCTCGGGACGCCAGCGACAATTGGAGATCGTGGGAGATATCGATTTCAGCCGTCGCCTTGATCTGCAAGTCCGATCCATAGCTCAGCCGGAGCATCTGGACGCGGCTTCGGATTCCGCGGCCGGCGATGACGTCTGGGTGATCGGCGGCACCTTGGATGCGCCGCAGCTCATTCGCGAGGAGCGCGTTTCGGCCGGCAATCGGCCCATTACGCACACGGCCCCACGCTGAACGGGACGGCACCGGCTCGGCTCCGCGCATCGAACTCCCATGCTCTCTCAAGATGTGCGTATGCGTTCGACCTCCGTGCAGAGTGGTGGGCCGCGCCGCGCCGCATTCCTATGTTTGCTCCTGGCCATCTGGATGATGGGGCATTCCGCCGGCGCCGGCTCGCAGTCGCAATCTCGTTCCAAAACTTCGCCCTCGCCTCGCATTGACCTCCGGCCCAAGCTCGTACCCGGCGAAGTGCTCCGCTATCAAGTCCAGCTTCAGACCATCACAGACACGAAACGCACCGGCGCCATTTCCGATCCGCAGGGACCTTCCCGGCTGACCGTCACCTGGGACGCCACGATCAAGCTGGAGGTGCTCGGCGAGCCCGCCCCTGCGGCCGCTCGGTTCGCCTGCTCCGAAATCGGCTGCCGCCAAAACATCCGTCGCGGAATCGAATGCCGCCGGGGCGGCTTTGCGCATCCGCACCACTTACGAGCATTCCGCCGCCAGCGTCAAAAGCGATAGTCCCGACCCGGAGAGTGAAAATATCGAGGAAACGTATGGGCGGCTGGAAGGCCAGGTGATCGAATTCACGGTCGGCGCGGACGGCCACGTCTCCGATGTACGCGGACTCGACGGCGTCATCGACGATGACCGAGTTCGCCAAGCCGCCGAGCAGTGGATGGAGCAAGTTTCCGGGACGGCCGGCGCTCCGCAAGCTGTGGCGCTCGGCCAGACTTGGAATTCCGCGCAGCCCGCCACTTCCATGCCGCTTGCGGGCATGATCTGGCGCAGTATTTCCAGTTACTTGCGAAACGAGCCTTGCCGGCCTGCCGACCCCAATGCGCCGGCAATACCGGACGAACTTTGCGCGGTAATCCTCACCCGCCAATCCGTTCTGCCTCAGAAACAATTGCACGACCCCACGCCCGAAGACTATCGGCGCAATGGATTGCACACTTCGGGCCGCTGGAGCGGTTCGGGGGAAAGCCTCAGCTACGTTTCCCTGCGAACCCGTTCGGCGGTAAGCGTCACCCAGGATAGCGCCCAGCAAATCGATTTCACCGTAACGAACGCCTCCGGGAACTCCATTCGTTACGCGGGCAGCATCGAAACGCATTCCCGGGTCGCACTCCTCCCGGCCGACGCGACCGATTCCCGCTAATTGGCATCTATTGGCCGACGGCCCACCCCATCGATTCGCCGGGCGCCGCCGCTCTTCATCGCGCTGCGCTATAATTGTCAGTTTGAGCGCCAGCGCGAATTCTCCGCGGTCCATTCCGAGAACGATGAACTCGCACAATTTTCGTCTCGCCAGCGACTACGAACCACAGGGCGACCAGCCCGAAGCCATTCGGGAACTCGTTCAGGGCGTAGAAGGCGGCGAAAAACATCAAGTTCTGCTCGGCGTGACCGGCTCCGGCAAAACCTTCACCATGGCCAAGATCATCGAGCAGGTGAGCCGGCCGGCACTGGTGCTCGCGCACAATAAGACGCTGGCCGCCCAGCTCTTCCATGAATTCCGCAATTTCTTCCCCAAGAACGCGGTCGAATATTTCGTCAGCTACTACGATTATTACCAGCCGGAAGCCTACATACCGGCTTCCGACACCTATATCGAAAAAGAATCGACCATTAACGAAGAACTGGACAAGCTGCGCATGAGCGCCACGCGCTCTCTTTTCGAGCGCCGCGACGTCATCATCGTTGCCTCGGTTTCCTGCATCTACGGCTTGGGCTCGCCGGAAGCCTATTACGGCATGCTGGTGATGCTGGAAGCGGGCCAGAGAATTTCGCGCGAAGCGCTCCTGCGCCGCTTCGTGGAGATTCAGTATGAGCGCAGCGAAGACTTGCGCCGCGGCACGTTTCGGGTGCGCGGTGACATGATCGAGATTCGTCCCCCTTACGAAGACAATGCCTTTCGCATCGAGATGTGGGGAGAGCAGATCGATCGCCTGCGCGCCATCGATTCGCTGACCGGCGAAATCCGCGGCGAACCGCTGGCGCGTCTGCCCATATATCCAAAGTCTCACTATGTCTTGCCCGTGGAACAAAAAGAGCGCGCCATCCGCGGCATCCTCGAAGAACTGGCGTGGTGGAAGCCCGAACTCGAAAAGCAGGGCAAATATATCGAGGCGCAGCGCGTGTGGCAGCGGACCATGTTTGACGTGGAGATGATGCGCACCATCGGATACTGCCACGGCATCGAGAACTATTCGCGCCACATGTCGGGCCGGCTTCCCGGCGAAGCGCCGCCCACCTTGCTCGATTACGTGCCGCAGGATTATCTGCTCTTCGTCGACGAATCGCACCAGACCATTCCGCAGGTGCGCGGGATGTATCATGGCGACCGCTCCCGGAAGCAGACTCTGGTCGACTTCGGTTTTCGCATGCCCTCGGCTTTGGATAATCGCCCGCTCAATTTCGAGGAGTTCGAGCATCGCACCAATCAAGTGATCTATGTCTCGGCAACTCCCGGTCCCTACGAACTGACGCGCTCGGCGGGAGTCGTCGTGGAACAGGTGATCCGTCCCACGGGCTTGATCGATCCGGAAGTCGAGGTGCGCCCGGTGAAGGGGCAAGTGGACGATCTGCTGGAGGAAATCCGCGCCCGCGCCGAGAAGGGCGAGCGCGTCCTGGTCACCACGCTTACTAAACGCATGTCCGAGGATCTCGCCGAGTATTTCGGCGAAGTCGGCGTGAAATGCCGTTACCTGCATTCCGAAATCGAGACGCTGGAACGCGTGCGCATTCTGCGCGATCTACGCCGCGGCGTATTCGACGTGCTGATCGGTATCAATCTATTGCGCGAAGGGCTGGACTTGCCGGAGGTCTCGCTGGTCGCCATTCTCGATGCGGATAAGGAAGGCTACCTGCGCAGCGCCACGGCATTGATTCAGACCATCGGCCGCTGCGCGCGCCACATCAGCGGCCGGGCCATTCTCTACGCCGATGTCATGACCGGGTCGATGCGGCAAGCCATCGACGAGACCAATCGGCGTCGCGCGAAACAACTGGCTTACAACGAAGCCCACCACATCACGCCGCAAAGCATCATCAAGAGCGTGGATATGAAGCTTGCCGCAATTGTGGAGGCCGATTACATCACCGTCCCGGCGGAAGACGTCGTGCCCGAAACGATTCACAGCGAAGACGAATTGCGCCAGGTGATCGCGCAACTCGAGACGCAGATGCGAGAAGCTGCCAAGAAATTCGAGTTTGAACGCGCCGCCGGCCTGCGCGACAGGATTCGTGCCCTACAGCAGCGCGAACTGGGCGGCCTATTCGCCGCGGTGGTTGCCGCGGGCCAACCGGAGCCTGCGGCAACAGGCGCCACGCAGCCCCAGCCCGCTGCTGCACCCACAGCTTCAGAGCCAGCGCCTGCAAAATCAAAAACCGGCTAGCGATGCAAGAAGTTCTCATCCATGCAATCGCATAGCAAACCGCGCCCAGCGCCGATCGTCGCGATTATCGGCGCCGGGCGGGTGGGATGCGCGTTGGGCAGGCGTTTGCATGAAAAAGGTTGGCGCATTGGATCGGTGGTCACGCGCTCGATGGGAACCGCGACCGCCGCGCGGCGGCGCATCGGCGGCGGCGTGCCGCAGGCGGGCTTGACCCAAGCCGTGCTCGGAGCCGATGTGATTCTGATCTCCACGCCCGATCGTGCCATCGCCGAAACGGCGGAAGCTCTGGCCCGAATCGCTCCTGGGCCGCTTTCGCGCGGCCAGGGTGGTTATCGCTCTGGCCTCGCGCGGCAGACGCGCGGAGCAAAAATGACCGGCAGCAAGCTTTGGCGCGGCAAAATCGTCTTGCACACCAGCGGCGCGCTGGGTAGCGATGTTCTCAGGCCGCTGGCCCTTCGAGGAGCGTCCATCGGATCGTTGCACCCGCTGCAGACGTTTAGCGGCCGAACTGTACCCTCGCTCGCAGGTGCGACCTTTGCCATCGAAGGAAGCGCCCCTGCGATGCGCGCGGCGCGACGGATTTGCCGCGAACTGGGCGCTGTCCCCGTAGTGATTCCGCAGCGCCGCAAATCCGCGTATCATGCCGCCGCGGCTTTAGCGGCCGGGCACATTCTCGCTGTGGCTGAAGCGGCGGTGCGAATTCTTATGGCGTCTGGTTTCTCTCGTAAGCGCGCCGTGCTCGCCCTTTTGCCGCTGACGCGGCAAACGCTCGCCAATTACGAGCGCGCGGGCGCGCGCCCCGCGTGGACGGGACCCTTGAACCGCGGCGATTTCGGAGTTATCGAGCGGCACCTTGAAGCTTTGCGGCGTTTTCCGCGAGAATATCGGGAAGCCTACGAAGCGCTGTCGAGGCTCGGCGTGAAGGTGCTGGCAAATGGCAGCAGCGCGAAAAAGCGGCAGCTCGAGCGAACGCTGGCGCGAATCAAATAGCGCAGCCGCGGCAGGCAATCTCTTTCCGGCGCGAGGGCTGCGGTAAGGCAAAGAAGCGACGGCAGAAAAGGCCGGCACAAGATCAAGGAGCGACATTGAACCAACTCCATATTCCCCTCGAAACTAGCAAGCTTGAAAACGGGCTGCGCGTGGTGATTTCCCCCGATCGCACGGCGCCGGTGGCGACTCTGGGCGTCTACTACAACATCGGCTTTCGTCTGGAGCCGCGCGGGCGCAGCGGCTTCGCGCATCTTTTTGAACACATGATGTTCCAGGGCTCCGAGCATGCCGGGAAAATGATGCACATCAAGCTGATCAATTCGTCCGGCGGCGTTCTGAATGGATCGACGCACTACGACGTGACCAACTATTACGAATCGATCCCGTCCAACGCTCTCGAGCGCGTGCTCTGGCTCGAAGCCGACCGCATGCGAGCGCTGAAAGTGGACGACGAAAATCTGCGAAATCAACGCGACGTCGTCAAAGAGGAAGTTCGGGTCAACGTCCTCAATCAGCCCTACGGCGGCTTTCCCTGGCTCGATTTGCCGCCGATTGCCTTTCGTAATTGGCCCAACGCGCACAATTTCTATGGCGATTTCGCCGATCTCGATGCCGCCACGCTGGACGACGTGCAGCAGTTCTTTCGCACCTATTATTCGCCCTCGAATGCGGTGCTGCTCATGATTGGCGATGTCACGCCCGACGAAGGCTTCGCTCTCGCGCGGCGCTACTTCGGAAGTGTCCCTGCCGGTCCGCCGCAGCCAAAGGCGGACGTGAGCGAAGGTCCTTTCGAAGGCGTGCGTCGCGGCGAGGTGGAAGAGAAATTCGGTACACTGCCTGCTTTCGCCGTGGGCTACCGCGCGCCCGAACGCCGAACTCCCGACTGGTACGCCTTGGCCATGCTCGACCATGCGCTGCATGGCGGCCGCGCCGGCCGCGTCTATCGCCAACTCGTGCTGGAGCAGCAGATCGCCGTGGACACCGCCGGCGGAATCCATTATCCCGTGGGCGATTTGTTTGACTACAACGGCCCCACGCTGATCGTCTCGCGCGTGCTGCATAAACCCGAGTACAGTGCCGAGCAGGCGCTGGAGGCCTACGATGCGGTGATCGACGCGGTCTGCCAGCACGGCATCGAGCAGGACGAACTCGAACAGGTCAAGGTGAAGTTTCGGTCCGAATACGTATCTTCGCTCGAGGGCGGGCACGGAGCTTCTATTCCGCGCTATGGCTTGATGCATTATCTGGCCTGCTTCACGCTTTTCGATAACGATCCGTCGCTGGTGAATTCCATTCTCGACGGCTTCCTCCAGGTAACCCGCGAGCAGGTTCGCCAGGCGGCGCAGCGCTATCTCGACCCCAAGCGGCGCGCGATCGTCTTTCGCCAGCCGTCGAAGAAAGGAGCGGCGTGATGGCCACCGTTGCGGTGCCCGATCCCTTCGCGCAGGTGCCATCGCTCGGCCCGGAGCGGCCGGTAGTCTGGCCCGCGCGCACTTATCGCAAGCTCGCTAATGGACTCGAGGTCGTTCTTGTCGAATCTCATACCATTCCCAAATTCACCGGCGAACTCTACTTCCGCAGCGGCAATGCCGCGGCGGCCGCAAAAGCGCCGGGACTGGCGGAAATCACGGCTACGGTCGTTCGCACGGGCACCACGGCGCGATCCAGCCGGCAGATCGAAGAGGATTTGCGGCGCATCGGCGCGGATATGGGCACGAGCGCCGGGGCGGATACCAGCGCCATCGGCTTCAACGGCCTGGTGGAGTTTTCCGCGGATTTGCTGAAGCTGGTCGCCGAACTCGCGCAGCAGGCTTCCTTTCCCGAGGATGAGTTCGAGCGGGAGCGCCGCCAGATGATCGAAGGGCTGCGCATTGCGCGCACCACGCCTTCGTTCCTGGCAAATGAGCGCATGCGCCGCGTCCTTTTCGGCGCGCATCCCTACGCCATCATCGCGCCGACGGAAACACAGGTGAAGGAGTACCGGCTGGCGCAACTGGCCGACTTCTATCGCACCTACTACCGTCCCGCAAACGCCCTGCTCATCGCCGTCGGCGATTTCGCTTCGCCGCAAATGATGGAGCAGATCGAGCGCATTTTCGGTTCCTGGAAGCCGGCGGAGATCCCAGCGCTTTCGGCGGCTGCGCCGCCGGAACTGCACGGACGCCATGTGCATCTGGTGCACCTGCCCGAATCGGTGCAGACACAAGTACTGGTGGCCAATCACGCCATCACGCGCAAGCATCCGGATTGGCTGCGCCTGGCGCTCGCCAATTCCATCTATGGAGGCGCGTTCAATTCCCGGCTGATCATCAATATCCGCGAGCAGAAAGGCTACACATACAGCCCCCGCAGCGGCGTGCATGCTTTGCGCCAGCAGGGATATTTCTCCGTGAGCGCCGCGGTGCGCAATGACGTGGTGGCCGCCACGCTCACGGAAATTTTCTATGAGCTCGATCGCATGCGCTCTCTGCCCGTTGGCGAGGACGAACTCTCCGACGCGCGCACATACATGAGTGGCGTCTTCTCGCTCGGACTGGCGACTCAGGAGGGCCTGGCCTCGCAACTATCGAACGTCTACCTTTACGAGCTTCCCGAGGACTACCTCGAGACGTATCGCCAGCGCGTGCGGGCCCTGACGGCGCCGGATGTGCTTGCCGCGGCGCGCGCCTATTTCGATTCGGCCAACGCGCAGATCATTATTGTGGGAGACCGCGGTCAGATCGCCGATCAGGCCAGGCTCTTCGGGCAGGTCACCGAATACAATGCCGAGCCCAAATGAGCCGAGCGCCAGTGGAGAATCGCCGCGCTACGAGCGCACGCCGCGGGCAAAGGGCTGCACGATGAATGCGTCGCCTGCGTGCATGGCCGCTTCTTTTGCTTTGCTGTGCTTTGCTTGCCGCTCGGCCAGCGGGCGGCAAAAAAACGCCTCCCGCCTCTCCGCTCGATCTGAATACCGCCGCGGCCACGCAGCTCGCGCAGGTTCCCGGTATCGGAGCCGCAACCGCCAAGGCCATCGTGCAGTTCCGCGAGAGAAGCGGTCCATTCCAGCGGTTGGAGGATCTTCTGGCAATTCGCGGCATCAGCGCGCGGAAGCTAGAGCAGATTCGTCCCTACGTCACGATCGCCAAGCCCGCACCCCGAAAACCCAGCAGTTCGCGCGGATCCCCAATCACCAGCGCGTAGCCATTCTGCGCGCCGATTTCACAATCGCTGGTGGGTGCTGCGGCCCGGCGCGATGGGCAGCGGCTGCTGATCGGCAATGGTGAGCCCGTAAGCTTCGAGCGCCACTACTTTGCGGGGATGATTGGTAAGCACGCGCAGGCTCTTGAGACCGAGATCGATCAGGATTTGCGCGCCGATGCCGCTTTCATGCTGCAGGAGCCGCTGCCGGGCGGCGTCCTGATCGAGCTGGCCGCGATTGTGGTAGAGCACGCGCGCCATTTCGCCCGATCCGGCCGGGGTCTGTTCCAGTCCGAAGCCTCTGCCGGTATGGTGCAGATAGACGAAGACGCCGCGATCTTCGCGCACGATGGCTTCGAGCGAGCGAGCGACGATCTCGTAACAGTCGCAGGAGATCGAACCGAAGACGTCTCCCGTCAGACAATGCGAATGCACGCGAACGAGCGGCGGAGGTCCGGACAAATCTCCGCGCACCAGCGCGATGTGTTGTTCGCGGTCTACCTCGCTCGAAAAAACGATCATGCGGAAATCGCCGTAACGCGTGGCGAGAACGGTTTCCGCCACGCGCCGGACGTAACGCTCGTGGCGCATGCGATAGCGGATCAATTCCGCCACGGTGAGCAGCTTGAGATTGTGCGCGCGGCAGAATTCGGCCAACTGCGGCAGGCGGGCCATGCTGCCGTCGTCGTTCATGATTTCGCAAATCACGCCGGCTGCATAAACGCCGGCGATGCGCGCGAGGTCCACTGAAGCTTCCGTCTGCCCGGCGCGAACCAGCACGCCGCCACGGCGCGCGCGCAGCGGGAAGACATGGCCGGGGCGAGCCAGATCGGCGGCCCGCGTGGCCGGATCGATGGCCGCAAGAATGGTGATCGCGCGATCGGCGGCGCTGATGCCGGTGGACGTTCCGCGCACCGCGTCGATGGATTCGGTAAACGCGGTGCCGAAGTTAGAGGTATTCACCGGCGACATCAGCGGCAGGTTCAGCTCGTCGCAGCGTTCCTCGGTGAGCGCCAGGCAGATCAGGCCGCGGCCATGCTTGGCCATGAAATTGACGGCTGCGGGAGTGATTTTCTCCGCGGCTATCGCTAGATCGCCCTCGTTCTCGCGGTCTTCATCATCCACCACGACGATCTGACGGCCCTGGCGAAATTCCTCGGCGGCTTCTTCCACAGTGGCGAATTCAATGGGCATAGACATTATCGTAGCAGATGAAAAAGCCTCAGGGTCTCCGGCAAAGAGCGCCGGGGACCCTGAGCTACAAACGACTTTCTTATGCCGAAAAAACGGCGTGCCCTCAAGCTTAAATCGCGAAACTTCGTTTCGCGAAGGCACGCCTTTTTTCGGCTCGACTGCTCATCGCTCGGGATGACGATCCTGATCGGATGGTCACTTCTGCGACACCTCGGTCGTGGCGGCTTTTTGCAGTTCCGCGTACGGCGCGACAACGGCGTGCAGAGGCGCGATGGTGGCTACATCCAGCTTCATTTTCTGCAGATCCTCATATAACAGCACGGTTCCGGAATGGGATCGAGGCCCTGGCGACGGCGCGTTCGGGGGCGCCGGGGTGAAGTCATCCGCCTCTACCAGGATTTTTTCCTTCGGCATGTAGACCATGGACATGACCACATTGTGAGTGTCGCCGGGGATGCGATAAACATCGATCTCCCGTCCTCCATCAGTGAGGGCGTACTTGTCTTTGAACGTAACGAAGCTGGCCTTCTTGGGACTCTGCGCGAGGTGATCCGGGTCCAGCGTGCGCGGGGCCTTCCAGGCTTGTTCGTAGAAGGACTTGTTCGCCTCCTGCGTGATGACCGTGGCGCCCTCGGCGACAAAGTAGCGGACGCCCCCCAAGTGGTCAAAGTGGGCGTGGGTATTGATCAGATACTTGATGGGCTTCTCCGGGACCAGCTTTTTGGCCTCGGCCATGATGCCCGCGGCACGCGCGTCGTTCAGCGGGCTCTCGATCATCACCGCGTAGTCCGGAAATTCAACCAGCACGCTGTTGTGCGTTCCGCCTGCCAGGAACCAAACTCCGTCCGCCAGTTTCTGATTGGTAACGTTGACCGGCGGGATTTTGGCCGCTTTCACATTATCGGGAACTGTGAGGGCGAGGTTGGAATTGGCGCGCACATCGCTAACGGTAAGATTGAGGACCGGCCAGCCGCCCTCTTTTTGCACGATCATGGTGGGGAACTTCACGCCATTGAAATCTTTATAGCCGGAGTAATTGGTCTCCACCGGCATGTCGCCGAGGACGGGATTCGGCAGCCAGGTTTCCGTCCGGGTAACCATGCCCTGCTTATCGATCGTGCCGTTTATTTTGAATTTGCCCTCGGTGAACGAGATCACCGTACCGCCATTGCCCTTCTTCGCCGTGGCGTTATTTTCCATGGCCGCTTTCAGGAAGCCATGCGGAGTAAGCCAGATTTGCAGTTGGCGCTCTTCGGCCGCGGCGATCGCGGGCTGTGCATTGTTGCCTGGCTGGTTCCAGGCATATTCGCCGCTGACGAGATTGACCTGCTTCTGCTCGCCTGCGAATGGCGCTCCGCCGCCATTGCGGATGGGGGTGGGCTCAACCTGGGTCATCTCTTCCTTCGCGGACTTGGAGCCATAATCGATCGTGCGTGTATACGATTTGATGTCGTTTACGGGCCAGGCTCCGCCGGGCGTAAATTCCTGTCCCAGAATGCCGAATTGGCCGGTGCCCGAGTATTGGATCGATTTCACATCGCCCATGGCCTTAGTGGCCGATTGCAAAACGCTCTTGGCGTCCTGAGCGATTGCCGAAAGAGTCAGGCCCAACAAAAGGCCGAAGAACATCGCAAAGCTCAAAGATTTTCTGCTCATAGTTCACCTCCTGATTGGTGACGGCGCCGCCCTCAGGGGACGGGGCGCAGGAAACAAGTCTTCCGCAGCTTGGCCGAGCATTATATAGCCGGAAGCAAAGGAGGAATAGGAAAAGTCGACCGCCGCTGCTGGCCGCGCGGCGCCGGAAGAAAGCGGAAAAGACCGCGCGAGATGTACACCCCCTCCCCCGAGTTCAGCGCAAGTGCAGATTCTGCGGGAGATAAAGTCATTGATTTCGTAAGTGCACATTCCAGAGGAGTTGCACAAAGAAGGCCTCTAAGCGGGCGTTCGAAAGAGCACAGCCAGGAGTGACTGTGCCAGTTGTAGATACTCGAAAAGCCTCAGGTCTACCCGACGAAATACGTCGGGGACAACCTGAGCTACAAGAATTACAAAAAAAGAAAGGCGGCCCGGATGAAACCGGGCCGCCTCTGGTTGTCGCTAGTAGCTGCCGCCGCGCATACTTCGTGCGCCACGACACGCTGACACAGCGGTTTAGTACATTCCGCCGCCGCCCATGCCGCCGCCATGCGGTCCGGCGCTGGCCGCCTTCTTTTCGTCTTCGCGGATATCGGCCACGAGAGCTTCCGTGGTCAGCATCAACCCGGCGATGGAAGCAGCGTTTTGCAGGGCCAGACGGGTGACCTTTGCGGGGTCGATGACGCCCATCTTGACCATGTCGCCATACTCCTCGGATTCGGCATTGAAGCCGTAGTTTTCGTCCTTGGACTCGCGGACCTTGCCAATTACCACCGCGCCCTCTAACCCTGCGTTGTAAGCAATCTGCCGCAGGGGCTCTTCGAGCGCGCGCTTGACGATATTGATGCCGGTGGCCTCGTCGCCGTCGGCCTTGAGCCGATCGAGGGCGGGGACGCAGCGCAACAGGGCCACGCCGCCTCCGGGAACAATGCCTTCCTCAACCGCCGCGCGGGTGGCGTGCATGGCGTCTTCCACGCGAGCTTTCTTTTCCTTGAGCTCGGTTTCGGTCGCCGCGCCAACCTTGATGACGGCCACGCCGCCCACGAGCTTGGCAAGCCGCTCCTGGAGCTTCTCGCGGTCGTAGTCGGAAGTGGTTTCGTCGATCTGCGCGCGGATCTGCTTGACGCGGCCTTCGATCTCGGCAGACTTGCCGCCACCTTCGACGATGGTGGTGTTGTCCTTGTCGATGGTGACTTTCTTGGCGCGTCCGAGGTCTTCCACCTTCACGTTCTCGAGCTTGATGCCGAGGTCCTCGGTGACGGCCTTACCGCCGGTAAGGGTGGCAATGTCTTCGAGCATAGCCTTGCGGCGATCGCCGAAGCCGGGCGCCTTAACGGCAGCGCACTGCAGGGTGCCGCGGAGCTTATTGACCACCAGGGTGGCGAGCGCTTCGCCTTCGACGTCTTCCGCAATGATCACGAGAGGCTTGCCCATCTTGGCAATCTGCTCGAGGAGCGGCAGAAGGTCTTTCATGGAGCTGATCTTTTTCTCGTGGATCAGAATGCGGGCATCCTCGAGCACGCACTCCATGCGCTCGGGATCGGTGACGAAGTAAGGCGAGAGATAGCCGCGGTCGAACTGCATGCCTTCCACGACTTCCAGCGTGGTTTCCATGGTGCGGCTCTCTTCGACCGTGATTACGCCGTCCTTGCCCACCTTATTCATGGCTTCGGCGATGATGCCGCCGATCTGCTTGTCGTTATTGGCGCTGATGGTGCCGACTTGCGCGATCATGCCGCCCTTGACGTCGCGGTGCTGTTTTTTGATCTCTTCGATGCAAGCTTCCACGGCGCGTTCGATACCGCGCTTGAGTCCGGTGGGGCTGGCTCCTGCCGCGACGGTCCTGACGCCTTCGCGGAAGATAGCCTGCGCCAGCACGGTAGCGGTGGTGGTGCCATCGCCGGCGACGTCGGAGGTCTTGGAAGCGACTTCGCGCACCATCTGCGCTCCCATGTTCTCCAGCGGATCTTTCAGTTCGATCTCCTTGGCCACCGTCACACCGTCTTTGGTGATGACCGGCGCGCCAAACTTCTTTTCGATCACAGCATTGCGGCCTTTCGGCCCCAGGGTGATCTTCACGGCATCAGCCAGCAAATTGACGCCGCGCAAAATGGACTGGCGGGAATTTTCCCCAGTCACGATCTGCTTAGCCATTGCATCCTCCTAAGAATTTTTACTTTGAATCTACTGTCCTATTTCCGATCTCCTGTTTTCCGCCATGCGCGACTGTCTCGCACGTTGTTATTGGCGAAAGCTAAGAGAGTTCCCTCGCTCGCGATACTCGCTCGGGACGAGCATCCTGATCGGATGCTCGGTTAACGCTTGGACGTGGCGACTTTGGCCGCCGCGCCGAGCTTGGCCAGAATCTCTTCCTCACGCAAGATGAGGAACTCTTCGTTGTCGAGCTTGATTTCTGTACCGCTATATTTGCCAAATAGAATGCGGTCGCCGGGCTTCACGTCCATCGGAACACGTTCGCCCTTCTCGATTTTGCCTGCGCCCACAGCGATGACTTCGCCTTCCTGCGGCTTTTCTTTGGCGGTATCGGGAATGATGATGCCGCCCTTGACGGTCTCTTTCTCCTCGATGCGCTTGACCAGCACGCGGTCATGCAGGGGAGTCACGTTGACTGCCATCGTTAGTTATCCTCCGTGCGAATATTCGGGGTGACCTGCAAGGAGCCGTTTAGCACTCCTCTGAGGCGACTGCTAATATAGCCAGCCGCCAATCCCCTGTCAAGAGTCTAGGCGCAGACAGGAATATTTGAGGCTGTGGATTTCGGAATTTCTCCCTGTAGGGGAATGCCCTTACTTGAACATTGTATCTTACTGTAAATACTATGCTTATTGTATATTTTTAGTGGGGCAAGCGAGGGAATGGGTCCGCCTGAAAGCAGCTGCTACAGAAACCAAACCCGGGGCGGAATCGGACCGCCTAAAGGTCTGCCACTTCACAAAGCAAACCCTCACGAATCGGCGCGCCTGAGGACGGCCGCTACACAAATGAAACCTAGCTCTGACATTAGGCCGTAAAATAAGTAGCCGCCGGTCATGGATCAACATACAGATCAGTTGCAACCTACCGATCACTACATCGAGTTCCGCGAGGTGAGCAAATCGTTTGACGATCACGTGGTGCTGGATCATGTGAGCTTCACAGTCGATCCCGGGGAGACGTGCGTCATCATGGGGCGCAGCGGCGTGGGGAAATCGGTCACGCTGAAGCACATTCTGGGTTTCCTGAAGCCGGATTCGGGGCGCGTGATCGTGGCCGGCCAGGACATCACGGACTGGAAAGAGCGGGAGTTAGTGCAGATTCGGCGACGGGTAACCATGGTCTTTCAGTCGGGGGCCCTCTTCGATTCGCTGACCGTCGGCGAGAACATTGCTTTTCCTCTGGCCGAGCGCCCTGACCTTTCGCCGGAAGCGGTCGACTCGCGTGTGGCCGAACTGGCCGAGATGCTGGAGATCAGCGAGTTCCTCGACAAGCTTCCCGACGAACTGAGCACGGGAATGAAACGCGCGGTGGCCATTGCCCGCGCCCTGGCGCAAGATCCGGAAGCCATTCTTTACGACGAGCCCACTACGATGGTTGATCCGTTGATGGCCACGCAGACGGGAAATCTGATCCTGAAGCTCAAGCAGGCCACACATAAGACCTCGGTCGTGGTGACGCACGACACGCATCTGGGAAAGAAAATCGCCGACAAGCTCGTATTCTTGCAAGACGGCAAGGTGGGTTTTTTCGGCTCATGGAGTGATTTCGAGGCTTCCGACGAGCCTTTCCTGCGTAATTTCCGGCTGCAGGACGAACTGATCCCCGAGATGGATGTGACGATGTAAGCAGGTTTCACGATGTCGGTGCCGGCCTGCAAGCCGCCACAGAGACAAGGCCGACCGAAACGTCGCCGCTACAAACCTCCTCAAACTCTGCTATCGTTCCGGCGGCAATGGCTGCTGCTTCCGAATCTGCGACGTCCCCCGCGCATCCGCAACTGCCCCGCGTAATGGGCTTTTGGGATGTGCTGCTTTTTAACATTGCCACAGTGCTGGGCCCGCGCTGGATTGCCGCGGCCGCGCACAATGGCACGTCTTCGATCAGCCTGTGGATCATCGCGGCCGTCTTTTTCTTTGTGCCCACGGCGCTGGTGATCGTGGAACTTTCCAGCCGCTTCCCGGAGGAAGGCGGTCTGTACGCATGGTCGCGCGACGCCTTTGGCGAATTCCACGGCTTCGTGGCCGGCTGGACGTATTGGGTGTACACGCTTTTCTATCTTCCGGGCCTGTGCTTTGCCAGCACGTCCATGAGCGCCTACGTTGGGGGGATCGGCGCGGCAAGCCTGGCGCAGAACCGCACATTTTTGCTGGTGGGTTCGTTTGTGCTGCTTTTCGTGGCCGTGTATCTCAACATCATCGGACTGCGCATCGGAAAATGGCTGCAGAACGCGGGCGGGCTGGGCACGTATTTGCCGCTACTGATCCTGGTGGCGGTGGCGTTTGCAATGTGGCGGACGCACGGCTCGGTGACGCACTACACCTGGGCGAACCTATGGCCGCGGTGGAATTGGGATACGGCGAACTTCTGGCCGCAGCTGGCATTTGCGTTCACGGGTTTGGAGCTGGTTTCCGCGATGAGCGACGAAGTGCGCGATCCGCGCAAGACCTTGCCGCGCGCGATCTTCGGCTCCGGCGTGCTGATCGCGCTGATTTACATCGCCGGAACGATTGCGGTTCTGACGTTGCTGAACGATACGGCGGTGGATCCCAAGAGCGGAGTTTTCCAGGCCATCACCGCGGCGTCAGCGGTTTTGAAGATCGGCGCGATCGGCATTATCGCCGCGCTGCTGGTCACGGTGGGAAACGCGGGCGGCGTGGGCAGCACGGTGACGGGAATTGCGCGCGTGCCGTTTATGGTGGGCGTGGACCGATATTTGCCCGCGGCCTTTGGCAGAGTCCATCCGCGATGGAAGACGCCGCACATTTCGATCCTGGTGCAGGCGATCATTTCCGGCGCCATCCTTCTGCTCAGCCAGATCAGCGAAACGACCGTCAGCGCGTATCAGATTCTCGTCGATGCGACGGTGATCCTCTACTTCATCCCGTTTCTCTATATGTATGCCGCCGTGGTCAAGCTGGCGTATCGTCCGGACAGAGAGAAGACGCCGGGCGCCGTCCTGATTCCCGGCGGCAAGATCGGAGTTTGGATCGCCGGCGGACTCGGGTTTTTGGTTGTGCTGCTGGGAATCGTCCTGTCGTTCATTCCGCCCGGTGAGACCGAGAATAAGTTGCTCTTCGAGATGAAGCTCATCAGCGGGACGGCGTTCGCGGTGCTGTTTGGAATTGCGCTCTACGCTCGCGGCGCGCGCACGAGGTCGCGGGAGCGAGAGAGCGTGCCGAGCCGCACAGTGCGTTAGGCCCTATCGCGGGCCTCGTGGTTGGCCCAGATGCCGGGCGTGGCAAGCTCCACCAGATGACCGTCGGGGTCGCGAAAGTAGAGGCTTTCGCCACCACGCGACCATTTCACGCGACTCTCGATTTGAATCCCGAGCTCACCAAGCCGTTGCTCCCAAGTACGAAGGTCCTCCGCCGGAATGGCCAAGGCGAAGTGCAGGTGGCCGCTGCCATCGTGCGGCGGAATCACGCCGCCGGGCAGCGTAACCGGCTCAAAAGTGCTGCCGCGGAGAAAAAGTATCAAGACGTCATCGTCGCCAACCGAAAAGGCACAGAGGCGTTCGTCGGATACGAGGCGGCGGAAGTGGAAGAGCTTTTCGTAAAACTGAGCGGCGCGCTCCAGATCGTCGACGTAAAGGCAGGTTTCGAGCACACCGGTGACGCGTGGCATGGAGATTCAGAAGCCTTCCTGAATCAGGCGCTCGAGGGATAGCGAGGATGCCGCGGCGGGGCGGCGAGCTTCCAGGATTCGTTCTACGTACTTCGCCAAGATATCGGTTTCGATATTTACGGCGTTGCCCACACGAAGCGTTTGCAGATTCGTGTTTGCGTAGGTGAAGGGAATAATCGCGGCTTCGACGGTATCGCCGGCGAGATTGGCCACCGTGAGGCTGATGCCATCGATGGCGATGGATCCTTTCATGGCCGCGTAGCGCGCAAGTTCCGGCGGTAAACGCACGCCGAGCCACCAGGTAGCGCCGCCGGCTTCCCAGCGATCTTCCCATCGCACTACACGGGCGATTCCGTCCACGTGGCCTTGCACGAAGTGGCCGCCGAACTCCTTGCCCGCGGTCATGGGACGCTCGAGATTTACGGGCGTGCCGGGTATGATCTCGCCGAATGAGGTGCGGCGCAGTGTTTCGGAAGAAAGATCGGCGGCGAAGGTTTCGCCGGCAATCTCCACGACGGTGAGGCAGCAGCCGTTCACGGCGATGCTGCCGGAGACGGCGAGGGAAGCCGCCAGCGGGCCGGCGTGCACGCGAAGGCGGCTTGACTGCGAGCCACCGTCACCCGTGGTTTCCACGGCAGCTTTTCCGAACGCGCTCTTGTCGAGCGCTTCTTTGTTTATCGCGTTCTTCTCGAACGCTTGAATGCGCCCGACGTGCTCAATGATTCCGGTAAACATCGCGGAGATATCCTTCGACGGCGAAATCAGGGCCAAAATTTTCGGTGCGTACGCTGGAAAGCTCGTGAACCCGGGGCATGCCCGCGTGCTTACGCGGACGGAGCCCCGGCAGGGAGCTGCCGAGGCCGACCAGCGTGGGCGCGTAGAATAGCCGCACTTTCTCAACGAGATCGGCTTCGAGCACCGCCCGATTCAGAAGCGGGCCAGCCTCGAGCATGACGCTCAGGATATCGCGCCGGCCCAGCTCCTCGAGGACGGCCTGGAGGTCGGGCCGCCCGCGGCGCGGGCGGACGCGGCAAATTTCGACCCCGGAGCGCACGAGCGCCTTTGCGCGAGCGCTGGAGGCGCTCGCGCACGTAAACACCAGCACATCGTGTTGTGCGGAACGAACCACTTGAGATTTCAGGCCAAGCCGCAGACGCGAATCGAGTATCACGCGCAGCAGCGGGCGGCGGCGCGGCAACCCGCTGCGATCGGTGAGCAGCGGATTATCGGCGAGAATCGTGCCGATGCCGGTCATGATGGCGTCCGAGGCGTGCCGCATGCGATGGACTTCGGCGCGAGAAATTTCCGAGGTAATCCAGCGCGACTCGTTTCCGTTGCGAGAGCGGGGCAGCACGAGACTGCCATCGAGCGTCAACGCGGTCTTCAGCGTCAGCAGCGGGCGGCGCTTGCGAATCCACCAAGCGAAGGACTCGTTCAGGCGGCGCGCTTGCACGCACGCGCCCGACGTGCAACTGCAATCAACCTGAATTCCGGCAGCGCGCAGATCCTTCAATCCGCGGCCCGCGACAGCGGGATTCGGGTCGACCATCGCGGCGACCACGCGCGCGACGCCCGCGGCGATCAGAGCGCGGGTGCAGGGGCCGGTGCGCCCGGTGTGGCAGCACGGTTCGAGATTGACGTACAGGGTTGCGCCGCGGGCCTCCTCGCCGGCGGCTTCCAGCGCGATGATCTCGGCGTGGCGCATGCCGTCGTAGGTGTGGAACCCTTCGGCAATCATCTTGCCATCGCGAACGAGTACCGCGCCGACCATGGGATTGGGGCTGGCCAGTCCGAGGCCTTTGGCCGCGAGCTCCAACGCTCGCGCCATGAATTCATCATCGCTTTGGTCACGGAGGCGATCGCGCACCTGCGCGTCTGCACGCGCAGCGCGGCTCGCCGAAGGTTTCGTCTCGGGTGCTTCGCGCGGCATCGCGGATTTAATCGAAGAGGGAATTGACAAACGTTTGGGCATCAAAGGGCACGAGGTCGTCAGCCGTTTCGCCGGTTCCGACGAAGCTCACCGGCAATCCCAATTCGCGCACGATGGGAATGACGATACCGCCGCGCGCGGTGCCGTCGAGTTTGGTGAGCACGATGGCCGTGACGCCGGCTGTAGCGGTGAACTCGCGCGCCTGTGAGAGGCCGTTTTGGCCGGTGGTGGCATCCAGAACCAGCAGCACGTCGTGAGGCGCGCCGGGAACGAGCTTGGCGGCGGTGCGCTTCATTTTTTCGAGCTCTTGCATCAGGTTGGATTTGGTGTGCAGCCGGCCGGCGGTGTCGACGATGACGACGTCCACGCCGCGCGCGCGAGCCGCGGTGAGTCCGTCGTAGACCACGGCGGCGGGATCGGCTCCCGGCTTCTGCTTGATCAACTCGGAACCGGTGCGGCCGGCCCACACGGCGAGCTGCTCGATGGCGGCGGCGCGAAAGGTGTCTCCGGCGCAAAGCATGACCGTCAAGCCATCTTCATGAAGGCGATGGGCCAGCTTGCCGATGGTGGTGGTTTTGCCGGTGCCGTTCACGCCAACGACGAAGATCACTCGCGGGCGCGCATCCGCAGGGGCGCCATTCGATTTCGCGGGAACCGCGCTCAGGATTCCGAGCAATTGCTTTTTCAACGCGGCGCGCAGTTGGCCGGCGTCGGCGATAGGTTCGCCGTCCGCGGCCTGGCGAACCGCGTCGAGCATCTCCTTGGTCGTGCGAACGCCGAGATCCGCGGCGAGCAAGGCGTTTTCGAGGCGGCGAAGCTGCTCCGGATCGAGCCGCCGGTCGCCCGCAAAGATTCCTTCCACGCGCGCGGCGATCTCCGAACGCGTTTTGCCCACGGATTTTTTGAGGCGCTCGAGGAGCGATGGCGGGGGGTCGTTATTGCCAAAAAGCGTAATCATGGGCGTAGGGATCGGCTAAAAGCGATTCTAGCAGAAGCTCAAGAGGGGCGCTCAGATGCAGGCCGATTGGCCAGAACCATGCCATTGTGAGGGAGGTGTATGCCCGAAGAATCTCTCTTCACCCCATCGACGGAGAGATCCTTCAGCCAGTGGCCTCAGGATGACACAACTATCCCTGCGGCACGCCTCGGGACGAAGCGACGCAGGTTGATGTGCGCCGCGTTACGGCGCGCGTTACGGCGTGGTCCTTGGAACGCGGCTGGTGAAGAAGAGCGCGAGCAGCCCGGCGGCGAGCACGGCCATTTCCAGATTCACGGAAATGCGATGCAGGCGGTCAAAGGAGATGCGCAGTTGGTTTGCGGCTGGCGTCGCGGCCACTGAACCCATTTGCCCGCGCACCGCGTCCATCGTGCCGCTCACCCAGTACTGCGAAATGAATGTCAGCACCACCATGATGATCACCAGCAGAGACGCCGGACGCAGCAGCGCGGCCGCCGAGCGCGCCCAGATCGCCGTTACCAACAGATAAATTACGCCCGCCACGATGCCCATCAGGTGCAGACGGCCGAGCGTCAAGCCGACTAACGCCCCAGCCTGATCCGGCGTGAGCACGGAAAAGGCCGCTGGCGCCACGATCGCGCCAAAGTAAAGCACGGCGCCAATCCAGGTGCCCAGGGTGAAGAATTGCAGAAATCGCACTATCGTCGTCATGGCCGCCCCCATTTTCGATGCTGTGGAATATCAGGCAAGGCTTTTTGCGGACACGCGCGCCATTATATCCGGCAGGGCGGCGCTTGTATTCGGCGAGTTTCAACGCCAGACACGATTGGAATTGGGCACATCGAGGCGAGGAATGTTTTGGCGGGCGTGCAAACGATGGCACAATGAAGAATCCGGACGACGTGGGAAATCCGGATGGTGGGCGATCAAGGACTTGAACCTTGGACCTCTCCCGTGTGAGGGGAGCGCTCTAACCACTGAGCTAATCGCCCGCGTCCCTCGTTGTAGCAGATGCTCCAGGCAGCGTCAATGAAGGCACCGAACACCACAACGACCGCCACGGCCCCATCTTCGCTGATCGCGCCGTTGCAACGCGCCGTCGCGGGAGTCATTCGCGGCAAGGATGAAGCCATCGAGCTGGCGCTGGTGGCCTTGCTGGCGCGAGGCCATCTGCTGATCGAAGACGTGCCGGGCGTGGGCAAGACCACGCTGGCGCAGGCGCTGGCGCATTCTTTCCATTGTTCATTCCAGCGCATCCAGTTCACTTCGGACATGCTGCCCAGCGACGTGGTGGGCATCAGCGTCTTCAATCAGATCGAACAGCAATTCGAATTCAAGCCCGGCCCGATTTTCGCCAATATCGTTCTCGCCGACGAGATCAACCGCACCACGCCGAAGACGCAATCGGCCCTGCTGGAAGCGATGAACGAAGCGCAGGTGACGGTGGACACGCACACACACCCACTGCCGCAGCCCTTCATGGTGCTGGCCACCCAAAATCCCATCGAGCACCACGGCACTTACCCTTTGCCCGAATCGCAGATGGACCGCTTCCTGATCCGCATTCAAATGGGCTATCCCTCGCGGGAAAACGAAAAGGAAATTCTGAAGAGCCACGCCAATGCGCATAGCGGCGCGAGCGTGCAGCCAGTGATGGAGGCGAGCGACATTCTAGCCATGCAGGAGGGCGTCGCAGCCATACGCGTGGACGACAGCCTGCTCGACTACGCCCTCGAGATCATCGAAAAGACGCGGCGGAACGAGCGGCTGATCCTGGGCGTGAGCCCTCGCGGCTCGCTGATGCTGCAACGCGCGGCGCAGGCCCGCGCGTTCATCGAAGGGCGCGACTTCTGCCTTCCGGACGACTTCAAGCAAATGGTGCTGCCCGTCTTTGCGCACCGCGTGGTGGTGAACGCAAGGTACGCCACAACGCAAAAGAAAACAGCGCAGGCGGAAACCATTCTCGCGGAGATCATCGAATCCACCGCTGTTCCGCAGTAAACGCGATGCGCTCGCCAAACCACGCCGGCATGGAGGCGCCGCTACGAACCCGTCCTGCGACGCTGTGCTCCTGCCTGGAAGTGCCTGCATCTGGATGGGCCGCCCATGAATAGCCCCGCCATCGCCCGCGGGCTGCGTGCGTTTGTTAAACGCGCGCACCTCGAAGGCCGCCTCAATTCTGCATCTCGCAGAATCGACTGGGCGGGCTGGCGCTCCTTTGCCATTTCCGTGCTGGCCCTGGGTTGCGCGCTGCTCCTGGCGCTTTATTCCAGTGTGGCCGCGGAAGACGGCAGAACCTGGGTCGCAGCTCTTTCGGCGCTGAGCGCTTTGGCCGTTTCCGGCTGGGTGGCCTTTACGGTGGTTCCGGTGCTGGCCCGCCGCACGCCGCTGCGATGGCTCGCCTATCGCATGGATTACCGCGTGACGCGCGAGGGCGTGGTTTATCTGGCGGGAATTTTTGTAGTGGCGCTCGCGGCGCTCAATACCGGCAACAATTTGCTTTTCATGACGCTGGCCTGTTTGCTGGCGGGAATCCTGGTCTCCGGGATCATTTCGCAGATGGTGCTGAGCGGCGTCGAATTGCGGCTCGATCTGCCCGAACATATTTTCGCCGGCCAGCCGGTGCTGGCGCTGGCCGAACTGGTGAACCACAAACAGATGCTGCCCTCGTTTTCGCTGCGGCTCGTGGGCACTCCGCGGTCAGGATCCCGGCGAAACGCGCGGCCGGCTTCGCCTGATGCGTCCACAGATGCGAAGATCTAACCGCGAAGCGCAGCGCGCCGGCGAGATTCTCACCACGCCGGTTTACTTTCCCTATTTGCCGGCGCAGCAGAAAATACGGCAGGCCGTGGAACTCGTTTTCCCCCACCGCGGCATTTATCGCCAGGATAGCATCGGACTGCAAACCAGATTTCCCTTTGGTTTCCTGGAGAAAACGCGCCAGGTCGAATCGCGGATGCAAGCGGTAGCCTACCCTTCGGTAGCTCCGAGCGAGGAGTTTTACGAAATTCTGCCACTGGTGACAGGCGAACTCGAGAGCTTCGTGCGCGGCCGGGGCCACGATCTCTACTCCATCCGCGAGTATCAGACTTCCGATAGCGCGCGGCACGTGGATTGGAAGGCTTCCGCGAGGACCGGCTCACTGCAAGTGCGCGAATTCGCCCGAGAAGACGAGCGGCGTGTTCTGCTGGTGCTCGATCCGGCGATTCCCGCCGAAGGCAAATCGCGCGAATCCCGGGAGGCCATTTTTGAGCGCGGCGTGGCACTCTGCGCCAGCTTGGCCTGGCATTTCTACGAGATCAATTCCGTGCTGGCTTTTCGCAGCGGCGCATTCGAGACGTCCATGGCGCCTGCCGGCGAGATCATCTATGAAATTCTGCGCCACCTGGCCTCGGCGGTGCCCGCCGATTCCGATCGCTCGGCAATCGGCGCGCTGGTGGACATGCCACAGACCTTCAAAATTATCCTCACGGCCCAGCCGCGCGGCTCGATTCACACCAGCCTTTGGAGCACCTCGTACATCGCCTTCCTGGAGTAGCGGCGCGAGGCTTGCGCCGCGTGCGACAATGACGCGATGCCTGCTTCGGTAGAGACCGTGCGGCCCAACAATGAGATCATCGCCGCCGCGGACCTGCCGGCGTTCCAAACGAAACTGCTTGGCTGGTTCGCGGAGGCCAAACGCGATCTCGACTGGCGCCGCACGCGCGACGCTTACCGCGTGTGGATCTCCGAAATCATGCTGCAGCAGACGCGCGTGGCCGCCGTGCTTCCCTATTACCGGCGATTCCTGGCGCGCTTTCCTACGATGGATGCGCTGGCCCGTGCGCGGCAGGACGCCGTGCTGCGCTCATGGGCCGGGCTCGGCTATTACAGCCGCGCGCGCAACCTGCATCGCGCCGCGAAACAGATCGTCGCGAAGCATGACGGCGAATTCCCCAGGCGCATCGAGGACGCGCTGGGGCTGCCCGGAATCGGGCCGTACACGGCCGCCGCAGTGCTGAGCATCGCTTACGGCGAGGCGCACGCGGTGGTCGACGGCAACGTCGCGCGCGTGCTGGCGCGGCTGGGCGCGATTCGCGGCGATTTGCGGAGGCCGAAAAGATGGCGCGAACTGGCCGCGGCCGCCAACGCGCTGCTTCCGGCGCAAGCTGCGCCGGCGGCAAGCGCGCCCACTACAGGAGCAGGAGACTGGAATCAGGCGATGATGGAGCTCGGCGCCACGCTCTGCACTCCGCGCGCGCCGCAGTGCGCGGCGTGCCCCGTGGCGCACTGGTGCCGGGCACATGCTCTGGGCATCGCGTTGCGCTTGCCCGCGCCGCGGCGCAAACCCAAAGCCGGTGCGCCTGACGCTCTCGGCGGCCGTTTTGCTCGACCCGCACGGCCGCACAATGCTCGTGCGGCAAAAAAGCCAACACAGCGGCTTGTTTTCGAACCTGTGGCAATTCCCTGCGATCGAATCCGCAAGACCGCGACCCGAAAAGCTGGCGCGTTATCTGCAATCGGCCTTTGGCATTACGGCGGCGCTCGAGCCTTTGCGGCCGGCGCGACACACCGTCACCTTCCGCAGAATCCTGCTGGCGCCGTTTCTGGCGCGCGTCGCCAAATTGCCGCGAATTGGCCTTTCAACGAAAGGGACAGTGCGCACACCGCGCCTGGCCGAGATCGAGCGCCTGCCCATCTCCAGCGCCACAAAAAAGATCGCCGCAGCCGCCCGGCGCGGGCTCGGGATGACAACGTGATGTTGAAGCACCCGCGGGGTTGCGCGGATTACTGATTGGCGAGGGGCGCGACGGGCATCGAAGCCGCAATGCTAAACTGGATGCATGTCCGCGCCCGCGACCATCGAGCGGCCATCCGTCCCCGCAGGGGCCGACTCCGCACCGCCATCCTCCGCGCTAGGCCGCTATTTCGAAATATCGCTATTCCTGATGCTTCTGGTGAGCGTGCTGGCGCTGGTCTCTACCGGCAAGATGGACCTGGCCACGATCCTGCTCGCGCCGGCGGCGTTGCTGGCCAAAGGCTACCGCTGGTGGCGGGGCCGCGGCCCGGAACTGAGTCACGGCACGGCCACTTTCCTGGTGGTTCTCTACATTCTCTATTTCCCGGTGGATTTGTGGTGGGTTTCGCGGGGGCTCTCGTCAGACGCGCAAAATCCGGCGCTCTTCGCGGCCTTATTGGCGGCGGTTCATTTACTGCTCTTCGCCATGATCGTGCGGCTCTTGAGCGCCACCACGACGCGAGACTACCTCTTCCTTGCCTTGCTTTCGTTCAGCGCGCTACTGGCCTCCGCCATTCTCACGGTGGACACGACTTTTCTTTTCTTTTTCCTGGTCTTCCTGGCGCTGGCGGTCTCGACGTTCATCGGACTGGAAATGCGCCGCAGCGCCGAAGGCGCAGCGCATCCGCACATCGCGCCGGGGTCGAGGCCGGCGCGCAGACTGCATACGGCGCTGGGCATAACTTCGGCCGTCATCGCGGTGGCGTCGCTGGTGGCCGGCACGGTGATTTTTTTCGTGATTCCACGGTTCAACGCCGGCTATCTCTCCGGTTTCAACCTGCAGCCTTCGCTGATCTCCGGCTTTACCGACGACGTCGAGCTCGGCCAGATCGGCGAGATCAAGAAGAGCAGCGCCGTGGTAATGCGCATCAAGGTGCAGGGCAACCCGCTGCTCGCCAGAAACATGCATTGGCGCGGCATCGCGCTCACCACATTCGACGGGCGGCGCTGGTACACCGAAGGACACGAGCCGGTACCCCTCACCGAGGGCTTTGACGGCTGGATTACCGTGCCTGCTACGGCGACTTCCGATCGTCACCGTTCGCTGCCATTCGAGTATACGGTGATGCTCGAGCCGCTGGCCTCGGACGCGATTTTCGTGGCCCCGGAACCGGCCCGCATTCGCGGCCAATTCTTCGGGGCGGGGTTTGGCGGCGTGCGCGCCTCTTCGCCGCGCCTATCTCACGCTGGACAAGACCGGCTCGCTGTCCAACCCGTTTCACAATTTCGCCGATCTGCGTTACGACGCCGTCTCGGAACTGCCGGAGATTCCGCCCGAGACTCTGCGCAGCGCCTCACAGGCCTATCCGGAGGCGATTCGATCGCTGTACCTGCAATTACCCAAGCTCGATCCGCGCATCAGCGCGACGGCAAAAACGGTGACCGCCCGCGCCGGCAATCCCTACGACAAAGCGCGCGCGATCGAGAGCTACCTTCGCAATAACTACGGATATACGCTGGACCTTTCCGGCACGCCTCCAGCCGATCCTTTGGCCTACTTCCTCTTCGAGAAACACGCCGGACATTGCGAGTACTTCGCCGCGGCCATGACCGTGATGATGCGCGCCGTGGGCGTTCCGGCGCGCTACGTGAACGGCTTTTTGCCTGGCGAATACAACGACGTCGGGGAGGACTACATCATTCGCGCGAGCGATGCGCATAGCTGGGTGGAAGTTTTTTTTCCTGGCAACGGCTGGATGACCTTCGACCCAACGCCTCCGAGCGACGACCATCCGAGCGGCTTATTCGCGCAACTCGGGCTCTACTGGGACTGGTTCCAATTGCAGTGGAACGACTGGGTGGTGAACTACGACTTCATCCACCAATTCACGCTGGCTCAGGGCGTCCAGCGCGTTTCGCGGCGATGGACGACGAACCTCCGCGACACGTTTGAGCGTTCGCGCTCGGCAGGCGCAAAGCGCCTGCGCGCCTGGGCAGACCGCGCCGGCGCAACACCTCCGTGGATGCCCATCGTGCTGGTGCCGCTCTCCATCGTCCTGCTGCTGGCCTGTAACGCCGGCGTGCGCGAGCGCCTGGTGTTCGCCTGCCGGCTTAAATTGGGGGTCGATCCGCCGCCCGCGCAATCCGCTTCATTCTTTTATCAGCGAATGCTGCGCCTGCTCGAGAAAGCAGGATGGCGCAAGTTGCCTTCGCAAACGCCGGTGGAGTTTGCCGCGTCGCTGCCCGCCGGCGCAATCGCCGCGCCGGTTCATCGGCTCACCGACCTTTGCATGGCGGTAAGGTTTGGCGGCCATAAAGTCGAGACTTCGCGCTTCACACAACTGCTCGGAGAGGTGAAGTTTTGTCTTCAGACGCACAGCCGGCGCGACCCGCGCGTGTAGTTAAAGCCCAAGCCATCGTATCCAAACGAAGGTAAGGGCGAAGACGTCCGCCTAGCGCCAGCCTATCCTCAGGTTGCCGAATCGCGTGTGTTAGAATTGGTTCCTTGTCTCAAGAGAAAACCATGCCGAAGGTCGGTTTCATCAGCCTGGGCTGCCCGAAAAACCTCGTGGATAGCGAGGTGATGATGGGCATTGTCGCGCGCAGCGGTTATGAGCTTACGGCGCGCGCCGAGGATGCCGACGTGCTCGTGGTGAATACGTGCAGCTTCATCGAGGCGGCGCAGCAGGAGTCGGTCGATACCATTCTGGAGATGGCCGAACATAAGAAATTCGGCCGGGCCCAGAAACTCATCGTCGCCGGATGCCTGGTGGAGCGTTACCGCGATCAGCTGCAGCGGCAAATTCCCGAGGTGGATGCGGTGATCGGCACCGGCGAGGTGGAACAGATCCTCACGGCGATCGAAGGCGAGCTTCGCCCAAATCCGCCGGGCCCGCCCGCGTTTCTTTACCACGACGCGTCGCCGCGCGTGCTTTCCACGCCGCGCCACGCCGCGTACATCAAGATTGCCGAAGGCTGCGATCATCCCTGCTCGTTTTGCATCATTCCACAGCTTCGCGGAAACTTCCGCAGCCGCAGATTTGAATCCGTGGTGCGCGAAGCGGAGAACCTTGCCGCCGCGGGGGTGCGCGAAATTACTCTCATCGGGCAGGACACCACTTCGTATGGCGCAGATCTGGGCCTGCGCGACGGCCTTGCCGAATTGCTCTCGCGCCTCGCTCAAGTCGAAGGCATCTCGTGGGTGCGGTTCCTGTATGCTTATCCCAATCGCGTTACCCAGCGCCTGCTCGATACCCTGGCCGAGCACTCGCGCCTGGTGAAATATATGGACATGCCTCTGCAGCACGGCTCTCGGGGCGTGCTGGCGCAAATGAAGCGCGGCTCGAGTGGCGCGGCATTTCTGCGGCTTTTGGAACGCATCGCCGGACGATTCCCGATGTCATGTTGCGCACCTCCTTTATCGTGGGCTTTCCGGGCGAAACGGAAGCGGATTTCCGCGAACTCTGCGGGTTTGTGCGCGCGGCGGAGTTTGACTGGATGGGCGTGTTTGGCTATTCGGACGTAGACAACGCGGCGAGCCATGCCCTGGCCGGAAAAGTAGATGCCGAAACGATTGCGGACCGCCGCGACCGGTTAATGAAATTGCAGCGCAAAATTTCCGCGCGGCGACTGCGCCGCTTTGTCGGCCAGAGCTTGCCAGCCTTGATCGAGGGAGCTTCGCGCGATCAAGAATTCCTATGGGAAGCGCGTCTCCAGGGCATGGCGCCTGAGATCGACGGCAAGCTCTACCTGACCGATATCCAGCCGCAGCCCGATGGCGCTGCCGCACGTCCCGGAGACATGGCCACGGTCGAAATTACAAGATCGCTCGATTACGATCTGGTCGGCCGGGTCTTGGCAATAGAAGAGAAACTGCCTTGCTCAACCGTGCCGCTGCCGTTGCATGCAGCGCGGCAAATCTCCACCGCCACGCCGTTGCGCATCCTGGCTTAACGATCCACTTTCGGCCTAAGATCAAACGAAGACGAATCCAATTGGAAGCGATTCTTCGATGAAGCATAACTGCCCCATTTGCCGAAAACCGGTGGATTCCGCTACCGATCCCGACTTTCCGTTTTGCAGCGAGCGCTGCCGTCTGCTGGACCTGGGGAATTGGGCCGCGGAAAAATACGTCGTCTCCGAACCGCTCTTCAACGAGGAAGGAGAAGAGGCGCCTGAACCCGACAAGCGAAAAAAAGACGACGAAGCCTGAGGCCGCGCGTCCGTCGTTTGCGCTTGCAATTGCGACGGCGTTCGGGCTGGGCTACCTGCCGAAAGCACCGGGGACGTTCGGCTCGCTTGCGGGCGTTCTACTCGGTTGGATTCTCCTGAAGCTCTGGCCGCACACTTCACTGTGGGAAGCAGGGCCCCGCCTCGCTAACGTAACGATCCCTTACATTGTTCCGGCGCTTGTTGTAACCGTCTCGATTGGACTCGTAGGTTTGTGGGCCGCCAGTCGCGCCTCGGATCACCTGGATACCAAAGACCCGACAGGTTGTGGTGGTGGACGAAGTTTCGGGGCAGTTGCTGGCGATCCTATTCACTTTCGGCTCGACTGAGCGGTACCTTCAAGGTATGACGAATTTTCGCAACGGTTTTTGGTGGCGCGGAGACGTGAACTGGAAATATTTGCTTGCGGGATTTATACTTTTTCGCGTTTTCGATATTTGGAAGCCGTTTCCGGCGCGCCGCGCGGAGTCTCTGCCCGGCGGGCTGGGCATCATGGCCGATGACTGGGTGGCAGGCGTTTATGCCGCACTCGGGCTATGGCTCCTCCGAGCTTTGAGATTGTAACCCGCTGGCATATCCTAGAAATTGCAGTGGTCGCACCGAATTGACAATTGATTCCACACCCCGCGTCGAAAGTGATCATCCGATCAGGATGGTCATCCCGAGCGAACAACGAGAGCGAGGGACCTCTCTTAGTGCCGGACGTCCAAAGAGCAACCAAATTGGTGAGTGATTCCACACCCCGCGTCGAAAGCATTACACCCTCCGCCGCCATTCCCGGCGGCGAAATCGCCATCCAGGGGAAGGGTTTTGCCGTGAACAATAATGCGCGCCCACGGGTGATGTTTGGCGATACGGAGGCGAGCGTGGTCGTCGCCGCGGAAAGCTATCTCGTCGCCCGTGTTCCCGAAGGTGCGGGCGGAGCCAGCGTGCGCGTGGCCACTTCGCATGGCACCAGTCCGCCAGTGGAGATGCAGCTGGGCGTGCAGATTGCAGAAAACCTGCATCCCGTGGCGAACCCGGCGGTGGACGGCGAGGGAAATATTTATGTCACTTACAGCGGGCAGCGCGGCCAGAAGGTTCCGGTTTCGCTCTATAAGATTACGGCCAATTACCAGGTGAAGCCGTACGCCACCGAACTGCTGAATCCCACGGGTCTGGCTCTGGACCAGGACAACATACTTTATGTCTCCTGCCGCAACGACGGCACGATTCACCGCGTCACGCCGGACGGCCGTTCGCAACTCTGGGTGGAAGGCATGGGCATCGCCACAGGAATCGCCTTCGATGCCGACAAAAATCTCTTCGTAGGCGATCGCAGCGGAACGATTTTCAAGATCAGCCCGGACCGGCAGATCTTCGTTTTTGCCACGCTCGAACCATCCATCGCGGCTTATCATCTGGCTTTCAGCACCTCAGGAGAGCTCTACGTGGCCGGACCGACGACTTCGAGCTACGACCGCATCGTGCGCATCAATCGGCAAGGCGAGGTGAGCCTTTTCTATCGCGGCTTGGGCAGACCGCAGGGGCTGGCGTTTGACCGCGAAGGAAACCTGTACGTCGCCGCGTCACTCAATGGACGTCGCGGAATCATCCGGATCACGCCGGACGGGCGTGCGGAACTCGTGCTCAGCGGGATGGGTTTGGTTGGAGTCGCGCTGCTGCCCACCAAGCGCGCCGTGCTGGCGACAACCAGCGCGCTTTTCAGCGTGGACTGGAATATTGAGGGCCTGGCTCTCCCGGTGTAATCCACTATGACTCCCGAATATGCAAGCTGAGATCATTGCCGTCGGTTCGGAGCTGCTGACGCCAGACCGCATCGACACCAATTCACTTTTTCTCACCCAGCGGCTCAATCACCTGGGTATCGCTGTGGCTCGCAAGACCGTCGTCGGCGACCAGCACGATCATGTTCGCGATGCCTTTCGTTGCGCCCTCGATCGCTGCGATCTGGTGGTTTCCTCCGGCGGCCTGGGGCCTACGCTCGACGATCTGACGCGGGAGGCGGTCGCGGACTTACTAGGCCGCAAGCTCGTGCTGAATAGTCCCGTGCTGCAAAATATCGAGGCCCGTTTCCGGCGACTGGGGCGGACCATGCCCGAAGTAAACAAACGCCAAGCGATGGTGCCGGAAGGCGCCGATCTTCTGGAAAATCCACGCGGCACGGCCCCGGGGCTTTGGCTGGAATCCGCGGGACGCATCGTCGTGCTTTTGCCCGGGCCGCCGCACGAATTGAAGGCCATGTTCACGGAAAAAGTCGAGCCGCGCCTCGAGCGGCTGGCCGGCGCCACCCGCCTTTTTTATCGTGAAATGCGCACGGCCGGACTCACCGAATCGGAGGTCGAGCAGCGCACGGCTCCGATCTATACGCAGTATCCTGAGGTGCAAACCACGATTCTCACCGCTCCGGGCGAAATCCAGCTCCATTTGCGCGTATGGTCTTCCGATTACGCCGCCGCTGAACGGATGCTCGACGATTTGATCGAGCGCATCAACCTTGCGCTTGGAGAAAATGTCTTCACCTCCAATGGCCAAACGCTCGAAGAGATCGTGGCGCACGAAATGGCCCTCAATCAGGCCACTGTAGCCACCGCCGAAAGCTGCACCGGAGGTTTGCTTGCGGAAAGACTGACGCGCATTCCCGGAAGCTCCGCTTATTTTCTGGGTGGCGTCGTCTGCTATAGCAATGATCTCAAGACTGCCTGGGCGGATGTGCCCATGGAGCTAATTGAGTCGAAGGGCGCCGTCAGTCCCGAAGTTGCCCAGGCCCTCGCGCAAGGAATCCGCCGCCGCATCGGAGCGACGCTTGGCATCGGCATCACAGGAATTGCCGGGCCTTCCGGCGGGTCGCCGGAGAAGCCCGTCGGTTTGGTTTACATCGCCCTTGCGGACGCTAACGGCAGCCGCGATCGCACGCTGCGTTTTCCCGGCGATCGCGAACGCATCCGCTGGCATGCGTCTCAGGCAGCACTGGATATGCTGCGCCGCTATTTCATCTATGCGCGACACGGAAAGCCATCCTGGCCCAGCGTGGTGCAGAGCTAAGGTGCCCAGAGCTGAGGTACAAGGATAGCGTGCGCCTCTTCGTGGCTCTGGACGTGCCCGAGGCCGTGCGCGCCGCGCTTGCCGAACTGAGCGCCCGGCTGCGGAAAATTTGCCCCGGCGCGCGCTGGGTGCGTCTGGAAGGCGTGCACATCACGCTAAAATTTATCGGTGAGGTTCCGCCTGAACAGGTCGAGAACATACGCCAGGCGCTCGGCAATCTTCCCAGCTTTGCCGCGATCGAATCGCGTTTCGCCGGCTTGGGTTTTTTCCCCAGCGCGCGCCGCCCTCGCGTCTTGTGGGCCGGCGTCGAAGCCGGCCCGCAGCTCGCCGCACTCGTCGCCGCCATCGAAATGAAGCTCGAATCGCTCGGCGTTCCGCCCGAAAGACGCCCCTTCCAGCCGCACCTCACGCTGGCACGCTTTGAAACTCCGCAGCGCACGCAGGCTCTGAGCGCCGCGGTGGAAGCTCTCGGAACGCCCGAATTCGGAAGCGAGACTTTCCGGGAATTCCACCTGTATCAAAGCGTGCTGAAACGTTCCGGGGCCGAGTACACTCGGCTGGTTACTTACCCGTTCCATCGAGAGCCGGCGCCTTGAGTCCATCCTTTACGTTACTCGCAAACGCGCTCGGAGTTTTGGCCGCGCAGATCGATCTCCGCCAGGGCGCCGCCGGCCTCTGGTGGCTTGCTCCTGCAGCCTATCTGCTGGGGTCTATCCCTTTCGGATTTCTGATCGTCAAGCTCGTCGGAGGAGGCGACATTCGCTTCCGCGGCAGCGGCAATATCGGGGCAACCAATGTGGCACGCGAAGCGGGCGCGCTCCCCGGCGTGGCCACGCTGCTGCTGGACGGCGCCAAGGGCTACTTCGCAGTGTGGCTGGCCGGTCGAGTAACCAATGGCAACCCTCGATGGATGATCCTGGCAGCGGTGCTGACGATCGTGGGGCATACGTTTCCGGTTTGGCTACGATTTCAGGGTGGACGCGGCGTGGCGACAGGCGCAGGAGTTTTCTTGCCCATCTGCTGGCAAGCCGTCTTGGGCGCGCTGATCGTGTGGTTGGTGGTCCTGGCGTTCTGGAGGTACGTTTCACTGGCCTCCATCTCGGCCGCGGCTTCGCTTCCCCTGCTGGTTTATCTGCTCTATGCTCCAGGCCACGCACCGCCCGAATCTATTTCCGCCGGCGCATCCTTTGCCATGCTATTGATCATCGCCCGCCACCGTTCCAATATCATCCGGCTGCTTCGGGGTACCGAGCCGCAATTTAGCTTCAAAGGCGGCCCGCGCTCACCCAAACTGTGAAAAAAATCGCCATTATCGGGGCGGGGAGTTGCGGCACCGCGCTGGCCATCGCTCTGGCGCGCAGTCGCGAACCCCACCGCCTCTCGCTGTGGGTACACGGCGCCGATGTGCTTGCCGGAGTGCGCAAGCGCCGCGAGAATTCCATTTACCTGCCCGGCATCCGCATTCCGGAAGAAATCGAAGTTACCGGGAATCTCGGTGAGGCACTCGCGGAGGCGGAAATTGTGCTTGGCGTGATGCCCTCGGCCCATGCCCGGACAATCTATACCGCCATGTTGCCGCATCTCAATGCGACGGCCGCGGCCGATGCCATCTTCGTCAGCGCAACCAAGGGTCTGGAGCAAGATTCTCTCGCCCGGATGAGTGTGATGATCACCGAAATCATCGGGCAAAAGTTCGCCCCTCGCGTGGCGGCACTCTCGGGGCCGAGCTTTGCTCTGGAGGTAGCTCGCGGCGATCCCACGGCCGTCGTGATCGCCTCCGGCGATTTGCAAGCCGCCGCGGAAATCCAGCGCGAATTCTCGAGTTCCACACTGCGTCTCTACACCAACGACGATATTGTTGGCGTGGAACTGGGGGGCGCGGTCAAGAATGTTGTCGCACTTGCCGCCGGTGTTTGCGCGGGCCTCGGGTTGGGCGCGAATACGATCGCAGCGCTGATCACGCGCGGCCTTTCCGAAATGACCCGTCTGGCCGTGGCGCTTGGCGGCAGGCGCGATACACTCGCAGGCCTCGCCGGGCTGGGCGATCTTGTGCTCACAGCGACCGGAGCTCTAAGCCGGAATCGCTCGGTGGGGGTGGAACTGGGCAAAGGGCGCAAGCTCCCGGAAATTCTGTCGCAGATGCGCATGGTGGCGGAGGGAGTGGGGACGGCCTCCGCGACCATGGCGCTGGCCCGTAAACATAAAGTGGACATGCCCATCACCGAGCAGATGTACGCCATCCTGCATGAGGGCCGTGCGCCGAGCGCCGCCATTCGCGAACTGATGGAGCGCCGGCTTACGAGAGAATAGGTTGGGCTGCTTACTTTGCGTATACAGGCCCATGATGCTTAGCCAACGCCCGGAGCAAAACGCGTGTCATGCTTCCTTCGTTGGAGTCGGACATTTGCCCTCACATAAGAAGCCTTCGCAAGGAGAATAAATCGTGGAACCGCAGGAACTAGCTGAAAATACCGAAAAAGCCAAAGAATCCGGCCAGCGCGCCATCGGGCTAACCATGGCGATTCTCGCCGTGCTGCTGGCTGTCTCTACTTTGCTGAGCCATCGCGCCCATACCGAGGAAGTGCTGCTCGAGACGCGCGCCACCGACCAGTGGAATTATTATCAGGCCAAAAACATTCGCTCACATGTTTACGACGCCGACGCCGAAATCGCCGGCCTTTTTGCCGAAAAAGGAGCCCAAGCGGCCGCGGACTTCCGCGTCAAATCGGAACAGCAGAAAAAGGATTCGGAGCAAATTCAGGCGGAGGCTGAGAAGCTCGGCAGAGAGGTGGACGGGGCGAGCCGTAAAGCCGGTTTTTACGATGGCAGCGAACTATTCCTGGAAGTGGCTATCGTTCTTAGCTCCATCTCACTGCTGGCCCAGAGCCGGCTTTATTGGCGGGCATCGTTTCTTTTCAGCCTCGTCGGAGTGGGAGTAGGGTTGTGGGGTCTTCTCCGCTGATTTGAGGGCGTCTTGAGAACTAGCCTCACGAACGAGGCGAGCGATTCACCTATTTTCTACCGGGTCCATCAAATATAACAAGCACCAGTTGGCGGCCTCCCAAACTCAAGTGACAGGAGCCCTACGATGAAGGGATTCAAACAGTTCTTGCTCCGGGGCAACGTGGTTGATCTGGCGGTCGGCGTGGTGATCGGCGCCGCCTTCGGCACCGTCGTGAATGCAATGGTGAAGGGCCTGCTCACGCCGCTCATTGCCGCTGTGGTCAAGCAACCCGACTTCTCGGCTATCAGTTTCACGATCCGTGGCAGCAAGTTTCTTGTCGGCGATTTCGTCAATTCAGTGGTCTCCTTCGTGATCATCGCCGCCGCAGTGTACTTTGCCGTCGTGCTGCCTATGAATGCCCTGATGGCCCGCGTGCACCGCGAAGACAAGCCGGTACAGCCCAGCACGAAGAAATGCCCCGAATGCCTGAGCGAAATTCCCATCGAGGCCCGCCGCTGCGCCCACTGCACGCAGCCAGTACCATAATTGCACAACTGCTTAGCCTAACGTTTTCCGCAATTTACGGGTCTTGGCGAATCGGCAACCGCGGCTCGGTCTTTTCTCCCGCGCCTCAAGGCACAAAGTAAAATAGAGATTGCCTGGCCATGCCGCTTCCGCAGCGCAAACCGGCTCGCACGTTCCGTCCCCGGCTGTTGTTTCTGGTTCTGGGTGCGATGCTGCTCGTCAGCGCGTTGCCCCTGGGACTCTATCACTTTCAGGTTCTACAGCTCAGCCAAGAGAAGCTCACCGATACCGAGAGCGTGCAGCAGACCGAGCTGACGCGCTCGGTGGGCGAAGAGATCCAGCTTTTCGACGCCAATCTTTATCAACAGCTCATCAGCGAGCGCCAAATCCTGGCCCTGACGGGCCTCCTCGACCATGTAAATGACCCGGTGCGAGGTCCGCAGGTGACGCGCCTGCTCGAGAACTTCGTTGCCAGCAACCCTAATATCCTGTATCTGACGGCGGTTGGAACGGATGCCAAGGGCGCGGGAGCGGGGAACTTCCGCGCGGACCAGGACCCTTTTGTCAGCAAGGCGCTCCAGCGTGCGTTTGCCGCTTGCCTCCAGTCGGTGGTATTCCGCAGCGAACCGCTGGCACTGGGACCGGAAAACAGGCCCGCATTTGTGATGGCCATCCCATTGGAAGTCAGCGATCAGTTCAGCGGCATGCTAGCGATGGTGGTGTCGCTGGATAGCGTGCTGCGGCGCCTGGAAGAGACCAGCGTGCGCGGCCGAACCGTCTTTGTGGTGGACCACGGCGGGCGTGTAATCGCTCATCCCGATGCCCGGCGATTCGTCCCCGGCACGGACCTGCGCAGCTCTTATATCGTGGCACAGGCGTCCGGGCTACCGAAGGATTTGCGCACCACGGCCACCGTGCAGCGGTTCAGTGATATCGAGCAGGGGCGTAAGTCGGAGCTGATCGGCACCTACAGCACCATTCCCGATTTGGCTTGGACAGTAATTGCTCAGCGCAGCATCGAAGAAGCGCGCGACGATGCCGGCGTAAGGGAACTGAACGCTCAGGCGCTCACCTTCGTGCTCGTGGTGACGGCCGCCGCAGTCATCCTGGGGTACCTGTTTGCCGTCGGCATCAGCACGCCCATCCGGGCCCTGGCCGCCTCCACGCGCGCCATCAGCCGCGGAGAATTCCACGAACGCGCTCCGGTACGCGGCGCCGCGGAAATCAGCGAGCTGGCGCAAACCTTCAACAACATGGCCGGCGATATCGAAAGCTATATCGCGCGTCTGAAGCAGGCCGCCGAGGAAAACCGCGAGCTCTTCTTGGGCTCCATTCGTATGCTCGCCGCGGCCATCGACGAAAAAGATCCCTACACTCGCGGCCATTCCGATCGCGTCGCTAAATACTCAGTCATGATCGGCCAGCAACTCGAACTTCCGGCCAAGGAATTGGACCGACTACGAATCTCGGCCTTACTTCACGACGTCGGAAAAATCGGGGTGGATGATCGCGTGCTCAAGAAACCCGGCGCATTGACCGCCGAGGAATTCCAAATCATGAAGCAGCATCCCAGTAAGGGCGCGAACATCATGCGTCCGGTTGCTCAGCTGAAAGACGTTCTGCCGGGAATCGAACTACATCACGAGCACGTCGACGGCAAGGGCTATCCCTATGGTTTGAAGGGCGAAGATATACCCATGATGGCGCGCATTATCGCAGTCTCCGACACGCTCGACGCTATAACCACCAATCGCCCTTATCAATCAGCCATGGAAATCGATGAGGCTCTCAGGATTATCCGCAAAGTCGCGGGAAGCAAGTTTGACCTCACGGTGGTTGAAGCTCTCGAAGCTGTAGTCCAATCCGGAAAACTGCGCCTCGCCCCTTCCGTGGTGGAAGTCAACGCGCCAGTCAATGCCTAGGGAAATTCGCGCCTGAAGAAACCCGAGCGGCAGCAAGTACCAGCAGCAATCTCCAAACACAAAGGATGTATTGGGGAACTGGTCGGAGACTAGCCCGGCGGAGCACCGACGCGCAAATTGGAGAGGTCGCGCAGCATCTGGCGCTCATTGGGAGCCAGCCCGTTCATGAAGGACTCATCGTTGAGCCTGGAGTCGCGTTCGGACTCGCTCAAGGCGTGCAAATCACGAAGCTTCCCTAGCACCACCTGGCGCCGCGCGGGGGGCAGACTTTGCCATTCGGGCATCAGGGTCTGGCGAACGTAGCGGCGCTGCTCCGGCGTCATTTGCTCGAGAACGCGCTCCCGCTGCAAAAGGGTTTGCCGCTGCTCGGGCGGCAGATTATTCCACGTCTGCAGCCGCTGTCGTATCTGTGCCTGCTGTTGCGGGGGCAAACTGCGGAAGCGCGCGTTATTGCCGAGGAACTTTTCCTGTTCCGCGGGCGTCATTTCTTGCAGGCGCTCGACCCAACGCGGCGGCAGATTTTCTTTGGGTTGGGCGTTAGGCTGGGCGTTGGGCCGCTCGACGGGAGGCCGCTCTGCGGGCCGTTCCGTCCGCGGCCGGTTTTTTTGAGCAAAGAGAGTCGCGCCCGGCGCGCAAAGCGTCGATGCCAGCACCGCTATACCGAATTGTCCGAGTCTGCGCACGAGCCGGGTTTCTTCTCTTTTCTTTGTCCGTCTACATTTGATTCAAGGGCTTTGGCTGCGCGGCCTGTTGCACCGGCAACTCCGACAGCGCGTCAAAGCTCGTCAGCACATCATAATCTTCCAGCACAGGCAGATCTTTAATCATTCCGAAGTCGTTCTCGGCATTCTGAGTTGCGACTCCAGCCGAAGGACGCGCCGCAGGGATACGTCCGGGCTGGAACGACGACAGCCAGATCGACGCGATCAGGAGCGCGGTGGCTGCGAAAGCCATGCGCGGCGAAGGCACGATCCAGCTCCAAAAGCCTGCACGACGCGGCTCTTGTTCCACGCGCGCCCTCAGGCTCGCATCGAATGCAGGCGATGGCGCAAGAACCGGCAGTTCATCGAGTACGCTCCATACCGATCGGAATCCATCGGCGCGTTCGCGGCATGCCGCGCAAGCAGCCAGATGCGCGTCAAATTGGCGTCGCTCAGAGGCCTGGAGTTTGCCATCCAGGTACGCGACCAAATTCTTTTCCATATGTCCGCAGTTCATATTCGACAACCTCATTTCCCAGGCCGGCCGGCCTGAGCTTGCACCTGCGCCGCCTCAACCAGCGGCGCCAATTCCACCCGCAACGTTTCGTAAGCGCGGAAGAGCAGCGATTTCAGAGCGCTTTCAGAACAGCCCAGGACCCCGGCGATCTCATCGTAATCCATCTCTTGATACTTGTGCAGCAGAACCGCCGCCCGCTGCTTCTCCGGCAGGGCCTCGACCGCGCGGCGGATCTGCTCGGCGCGGTCCCGCCGGATCAGTTCGAGTTCTATGCTGGGCTGCCGGTCGGGAATTTCCAGCGCCGGCGGCTCGCTTTCTCTATCGATCGAATGATCGAAAGCCGCACGATCGATGGAAACTTCCTGCTGGCGATAACGGCCGTCGCGCAAGGCGTTCAACGCCAGGTTTGTGGCGATTCGAAACATCCACGTGGTGAATTTAGCCGTGGGCAGATACTGCCCGCGCGCGCGATACACCCGTAGAAAAACCTCCTGCGCCAGATCCTCGGCCGCCGCGGTATCCCGCACCATGCGGTAGAGGAAATTGACGACAGGGGTCCGGTATTTGCGCAGCAGAAGTTCGAAAGACGAAACGTCTCCCGACTTCACGTCCAGCATGAGTTGGACGTCGGACCTGGCCATGGCCTCCACATTGTATCGAACCCTTTAGCCATCAAAAAGTTGCGGGTTAAGGCATGGGTTCCAGACGTGCCAACGGCCGCTCGAGGTATCCGTATCCTCTTGAATTTATTGGCCCAAGAGGGGCTCGGCTGGGCGGCGAAGTTAAGCGTCGAACCGGCAGCCGCCACCGCCGGCAGGACACGTCAACTCGGAGGGCGGACCGAACCAGGACACGGTCGAGCCTTCGTCTTGTAGTAGACTTTTAGTCTCGCCATGTACTGTCCGCTTTGCGGTGCAGAATATCGACCGGGCTTTACAGTTTGCTCGGACTGCCAGGTCAGCCTCGTGCCCGATCCGCCAAGTGAATCGCCCAGTGAATCGGCCGACTCTGCGGCTACGGGAGGCACGTCGTTTGCGCCGGTTTGGTCGGGGAGCGATACGCGCAAACTCGCCGAAATTTGCGAGGAATTGGACCGTCAAAAGATTCCCACGCGTACGCTGCGCCGCGAAGACCGCCTCTTTAATCCGACGGCGCATGCACCCTTTGAGGTGTATGTACCCATCGACCGCATGACCGCGGCGCGGAAAGCCATCAACGAAGCAGACCCCGCCGAAGATGACTCGGAACCGATCTCAGAGTCTGATTCTCTCGAAATTCCCGCCGAAGAGGGCTCGCCCGATGACGATGGAGATGACGGTTACGAGGACGAGCGCGGGGAGCTTCGAAACCTCGATCCAGAAGACGCAACGGCCGAAATTTGGTCTGGCGACGACGTTGATCTGGCCGCCATGATCACATCATCGCTGCGAGAGAACCACATTCCATACCGTTCGGACTCCGATACTCCCGAGCCACAAAGCGACTTCGGAGGAAATGTCTTCTACCAGGCTTTTCGTGCTTTCCGGGGGATGAGAAGCGGGCGAAAGAGATCGTTCGCGAGATCGTCGACGCCGCACCGCCTGACTGAGAGCGGCTTCGCGCTCAATTCGGAATCGGGATCGAGCTCACCTTCCCGCGGCACGGCCAGGACAATGTGTCTGGCTATGGCTTAATTAATTCCAGCAGGCACTAACAAAGGCGCGCGTTGGCGACGCGTTCGAGAATCCGGTAGGGCGCCGACTCCGGCGCCACCAGGGCTTCCGGTGGAATCAGCAGCGTCTGCTCCATCGCGTATTGTCCGGACATCGCGGCGTGGGCCACCCCATCGGTAAACACTATCCAAGTAGCGAGTGGAGGAAATTCCAGCAGCACCTTGGGAGAATTGCGCTGAAAGTCGTCATTCTCTTTCAGGTAATCATGGAACCGGAGCATAAAACGGTCATACGGCGTACGGCTCAGGCGCTTCAACCCCAGCGTCGCGGCCCACCGCGACACGTTGCGCCGCAGCGCGCCATTTTTCGCGGCGAATCGCCGCACACCTGCGCTGCCCGCGTAGTTTTCCGCGAGCCAGCCGAAATCGCCGATCGCGTACCACACGCGCGGCTTCGTCGCGTGCAGATTGGTAAAGACGCGCAGTATGCGCCCGCCGCGCGTCGGCCGCAGCCGGAACGCGTCCACGTGCAGCAGGTCGTTACGTTTGTGCAGGGAGAGGTCGCGGCCCTCTTCCTCGAAGGGGCGAAAGCTGGCGAAATCCAGCTTCCATTTCCCGGCATAAGGGCGCAGAAAATCGCGCAGAAACTCGATCACGTGCGCGCTGTAGTTTCGCAGGATGTGGTGCAGCTGCGTCTGGGTGCCATGATCGCCGGAAAATCCGCGCATCACGTCGTCCGCCGGCCGGTAGGAAACGTTTTTGTGCAGCCGCAGTTCGTTCCATTCGCGCGAGAGGAGAAATTCGCGTTCGTCCGAAGGAAATTCGTAAGGCAGCCTGGGGAAAAAGAGAATCCTGCCGGCTTCGAGTTCGCGGCAAAGCGCCTGCGCGCGGGCATCCTTATCGGCGGAATTTCCGGAGCCCGTTCCGCCAGCCGTCCAGCCGCCCGGAAACTTGTAATCTTCCACCGCGATGCAGTTTGCGTTCTGCATTCCTGCCGTCATTCCAGTGTAGGGCTTGGTCATTTATGCATAGGGCGCGGGCAGGCCCATTTCTTTGCGGTGCGCGCGCATTTCCGTCTGCGCGTGCGTGCGGATGCGCAAATTCGAGCGCGCTTTTGCAGTGCACAGCAAAATGTATCCTGCCGCGCGGTCCTGAGGATAGTAGCTAACCGCATCGCTGGGATCAAATTCACCGGGCTCGGCGAGTTTGCCGGCGCAGGTCAAGCATCGTCCCTGATGGCAAATCGCCGGCAGGTTGATGCCGGCGGCCTTGGCTTCGTCCCAGATGTGTTCGCTTGCCCGTGCGCGGATCCTGCGCGGGCCATATGGCGTCACCAGAGTTACGTCGAAAGATTGATCCTGCAACGCGCCGTCCTTCATTTCGCCTTGGCGTGCGGCCTGTGCGCCGTTCCTTCTCCGGGCATGTGAGAAACGATGATGACGGCAGCGCGGCAAACAAGCAAGGGTGGCGGGGAACTGGCGTTGCGCACCAGCAAGCCCATCGAGAGAACAAGCGGATTTAGCCGGCATCCACAGACTCCTTCGTCTGTGGATGCCGGCAGAGAAGTTGGCGTACTCAGGCCAAGGTCCCCGGTAAGGGGATTGGCCGTTAAAGAAGCTCAGGGATTGTAGAAGTGCGCATTCTTGCTGTACGGCGCTTCGCCCGGCGTGCCGCGGCGGAAGTGACCCGAGGGGATCGACTTGCCGTCACGTTCGTGCGCCAGCAATTCGATAAACCAGGCCTCGTGCTCGATCTCCTCATTCAGAATTCGCGAAGCCATATCGTAGGTGCGCGGATCCTTGCCGAAGGTCAAGTCGCAGATTTCGATCCAGCTGCGAATGGCGCAGCGCTCGGATTCGAGCAGCAGCGTCAGGATATTGACCGCCGTAGGGGGATCGGGCAGCTTGGCCGCCACGCAGCCGGCCTGGTCATGGAATGCTTTCAGGTCATTGGGCAGCTCGCCGCCGAGTTCGTAAATGCGCGGAACGATGAGCTCCCAGTGGGCGCGATCTTCCAGGCGCGCATCCTCGCAGATCTCTTTGTAATCTTCGTGGCCCGCGAGGTGCATGCGCAGGATCGTATAGTAATAATAGGTGCTGGCAAACTCCGCCGCCGCGTTGGCGATCAGCATTTTGATCAGCTTCGGGACGTCCACGCCGCGCGCGCTAATCACTTCCACGCCGACGCGTTGCGAAACGTCGCCATATTTCACAACTTGCTTTTTATCGGCCATCGTTCTAGCCCTCCAAAGCACCGAGGGTAGAGTTTCTCAATGCCAAGGTCTAATATATGAATTCTATGGAATTCATAGGTGAAACACATCGCAGCGCGCGCGGGACTTTCTAACCCTTCGCCGAAGCTCAGGTAAACGGAATGGAATTGCATCAATTGCGATATTTCTGCGCCGTCGCTCGCGCCGGAAACTTCACACGCGCGGCCGAAGAACAGCACGTCGCGCAGCCATCGCTCTCCCAGCAGATTCGCAAACTCGAGGACGAACTCGGCGCCAAGCTTTTCGATCGCTTCCCGCGCTTCGCGCGTCTCACCGATTTCGGCAAAGCCTTTCTGCCCAAAGCGGGCGAGATTCTGCGCCAGGTGGGCCAGGCCCGCACCGAGATTCAGGAGATGTCGCAAACCGCAGTTGGCACAGTCATCGTGGGCGCGATTCCCACCATCGCACCTTATTTTCTCGGCCCCGCGCTGGCCCGCTTTGCCAGCCTCTATCCCGCCGTGTCCATCAGTGTGGTCGAAGAGATCACCCCGATTCTGCTTGACCGGCTGCACAACGGCCACGTAGATGTGGTGGTCCTGGCGCTGCCGGTTCGCGGCGAGGAACTCCTGTCTGAGGAACTCTTTCGCGAACCTCTTTTCGCCGCCCTCCCGAATGGACACCGCCTTGCAGCCCGGCGGTCGCTGGCGCTCAGCGAGATCCGCGAAGATCCGTTTCTTCTGCTCAAGGAAGGCCATTGCTTCCGGGAAAATGCGCTTTCGGCGTGCCGCAGATCTCGGGTGAGCCCCAATGTGGTCTTCGAAAGCGGCCAATTCTCGACCATTGTTTCCATGGTGGCGACCGGTATGGGGGTCTCCGTCGTCCCTGCGATGGCCGTGGAGCGGCATCCCGGATGCAAATTCGTACGCATCAGCGATGAACGCGCGGTCCGTATAGTCGGCCACGCACAATTGAAGCACCGCTTCAAGACGCGCGCGCAATGCGCCTTGACCGACGAGTTGCGGCGCTATGCTCATACGCACCAGCCGGGAGTCGAGTGATTCTGCCCGGCGCGGTAGAGCGATTCCGGATTATTGCATCGGAGGCGCATCAGAGGAGCGTCGAGCCTTGCGGCTCTTGCCGAAAAAAGGTAAGTTATTGGCGTTTTCCTTCGTACGTACACAGGCGCGCAGTCTCGTCTCTGGGCGGGAATAAATCTTGCGCATAGCCGATTCCCAAAATGGTCAACCCTTGCCTTCAATCGTAACCAGATCAGGCGAACCAATGGGTGTGCCGCTGACCAATGGTCAGGGCCCGCGAGAGAGGCCCGTCTTCTGGCGCGTAGAGGGCAGCCTCGCGTATTTGACGGCTGTGCGCCCAGTCGCCTACTTCACCTGGAATGCGCATACCTTTGCCGAGCGATGGGCGCGGCGCGGAGGTCTTTTCCTGGAGGCCTTGGCTCGCCCAGCCTTGTACGCAACCCACAGGGTAATGGCGACTAGAATCCTGCACGCCCTCTTGCGGGGCGTGACTCGCGACCGCCTGGATCTGCTTGGCGAAGAGTATTTTCAGTATGTACTCAAGGGCCAGCTCCGGCCCGAAGGCGTGGCCAAGCTGGGCGAGTGGCTGGCCCAGCATGGGCAAGTCGTCCTGGTGAGCCAGGGCTTGGATCACGTCATGCGGCCGCTGGCGCTGCACCTGGGAATCGAGAGGCTGGTCGCCAACCGGTTGGAGTTTCGCGATGGAATTGCCACGGGCCGCTTGCTTAATCCTGTGATTCGACCAAGAGGCCCATTGGCGGCCCTCACGGGCGGGCAAGCTGATGGGCGCGTTAGCGTCGAGCAATTGCTTCGCGACCTGGGCCTAAAGCAGCATCCAGATCAACTCGCCGAAGCAATTTTTTCGGCGGAAAGATCGTCTCCTCAAAACCATAATCCTCTGGTCGTTTTTGAAAGGCATGCGGGAAGACCTCTGTCGGTGCGCCAGGCCCTCAAAGGTAAGCAGGTTTTGCTTGTGGGCGTCACCGGCTTTATCGGCAAGGTTTGGCTCGAGCATGTTCTGTCCGAAATTCCTGAAATCGGCAAGCTCTATTTGCTGGTCCGGCGGCAGCGGAACACCACGTCGCGTCGCAGATTTGAAAAGATCGTGGAAGCCTCTCCGGTCTTCGACCGGCTCGAAAAGCGCTATGGAACTAACCTGAACGCGTTTTTAGCCGAAAAAATCGAAGTCGTGGAAGGCGATGTGAGCCTGCCCGGACTTGGCCTGGACGACAAAACGCGGGCCCGCCTGGCTCGCGCGATCGATCTGGTGGTGAATAGCTCGGGCCTGACGGACTTCAATCCCGATCTGCGCGACGCCTTGGCCAGCAACGTCGAGCCCGCCGCGCATCTGATCGAGTTCCTTCGTGCATCCGATCATGCCGCGCTTCTGCACCTTTCCACGTGTTACGTCGTAGGCGCCCGCGACGGCCGCGTCTCCGAAGATCTGAAACCGAATTACACGCCGGCAAATGACAAGGATTTCAATATCGAGCGTGAATGGAATTCCCTGCAGGAATTGGTGCGCAAAGTCGAAGAGCGCGCTAACAGCCCGGAAGTGGAAGCCGCACTTCGGCGCCAGGCGCTCGGCCGTCTGCATGAGAACCAGCGGCCGCCCGGACGCGAAGTGGACACTCTGATCCGCAAAAACCGTTTGCGCTGGATACGAAACCGGCTCACGCGCGCAGCAACACGACGCGCACGAAGACTCGGCTGGCCCAACACTTACACGTTCAGCAAGAGTCTCGCGGAATCCCTCCTGGCAACGCGAGGCGCGGGTCTGCCCATCGCGGTGGTGCGCCCCTCCATCGTGGAGACCTCCATCGATCAGCCCTTTCGAGGATGGAATGAGGGAATCAATACTTCCGCGCCTCTCTCCTACCTGCTGGGGACGTATTTCCGCCAGCTGCCCTCCAATGAGCGCAAACGCCTGGACGTGATTCCGGTGGATATGGCCTGCCGAGGCATGACGCTGATCGCCGCGGCCCTGGTCGAGCGGCGTCACAAGCGGCTCTATCAATTGGCTACATCGGCGAACAATCCCTGCGACATGGGGCGCTCCATCGAACTGACCGCGCTTGCCCATCGCAAGCACTACCGCGCACAGCAGGGCCTGGAGCACTGGGTACGCATGCGGTTTGACTCCATCCCTGTATCCAAACAGCGCTATCGGAAATTATCGGTGCCGGCGCAAAAGGTGGTCGTGCAAGGCATCAACCGGGCGGCATCGGCTCTCCAATTCAAGCGGCCCCCACTGGCCAAAGCAGAGCGAGAGCTGGAGCGCGTCGAGAAACTCATCGAGCTCTACGAGCCTTTCATTCTGCACAATGAGCAGGTTTTCGAATGCGACAACGTGCAATTGCTCTCCGCTCTCCTGCCGCCGGAAGAGCGCGAGCAATTCGGCTATGAGCCGGGAATCATCGATTGGTGGGACTATTGGATCAATATCCATATTCCGGCGCTCCGCAAATGGTGTTATCCGCTGATCGAAGGCCATGCCGTGGAAAACGTCCCACGCCGCGAGTTCCACCTGCCGGACGCGGGGGATGGGCCGTCGCAAATTGACGCCAGCGGCAGCTGATCTACATGGCTATCTTTCTTACCGGCGCAACCGGATACATCGGATCGTACCTGGCAGCGGGACTCCTCGAACAACACGGCGAAACCTTGAATCTTCTGGTTCGGGCAGAAGATACGGAGGAAGCACAACACAGGCTGTGGCACTCCATGCAGCTGCACTTCGATTTTCCGGCCTTCCGCGAGCACCTCTCTGCGCGCATGCGCATTTTCTGCGGCGATCTGACTTCGCCGCGCTTTGGCCTGAATGACGAGCAATACGATTTGCTGGCCGCGACCACCGATTCGGTGTTGCATTGCGCGGCCTCGCTCAACCGCAAATCGGAAAAAAGCTGCTTGAATGTAAATTTGCGCGGCACGCTCGAGGTGGTTCAACTTGCGCGCCGCGCTCATGACGCGCATGGGTTGCGGCGGTTCAGCGAAGTAAGCACCGTGGCGGTCGCCGGCAGGCGCAGCAACGAACTTGTCACAGAAGACGGCGCCATCGATTGGGAGCGTTCCGATTACGATCCCTACGCGCGCACCAAGAAATTCGGCGAGCACATGGTTCGGGAACTGCTTCCGGACGTTCCGCGCACGATTTTTCGGCCGAGTATCGTGCTGGGAGACAGCCGCCGCGCGGAAACCACGCAATTTGACATGGTGAAGGCTTTCGTCTTCTTAGGCAGGCTGCCAGTGCTGCCGTTTCGCGCCAACGATTGCGTGGATATTGTGCCCGTTGACTACGTGGCAGACGCAATTGTGACCTTGCACCAGCATCCTCATCCGAAACATGAGATCTATCACCTATCTTCGGGGGTGAATTCTGAAAGCTTTCGAGAATTGACCGCGGCACTGGCGGCGGCTCGCGGAAAAATGAAGCCGTTATTTTGGCCTGAGTTGGAGGCGCCTTTCCGCGGAATTGTGGAGCGGCTCGCCCGCCGCCGCGACAATCTGGGTTACGCTGCTTCCCTGCTAAAGGTATTCTTGCCGTATCTCGTGTGGAACACGGTTTTCGATAATACGCGCGTGGTGGCTGAGTTGGGGCGCGCTCCCGCGCCCTTCTCCTCCTACTGTTTTCCACTATTTCGCTTTGCCAAAGAGAACCGATTCCGTTATCCCTATCGCGACTGGCCGAAGGGATCGGAGACAATGACCGCCGCTAATACACGTGCCGAACATTCCGTCGCCGGAGGATCCCAGCGATGATGGATTTCGTGCTGGAGGCGTGGGTCAGCCTGTTGATCGAACGAGCCAAACTCGAGTGGATTCTCGGCTTCGGCCGCGCACGGCGCCCCGGAGAGCGCCTGAAACTGCTGCTGGCCTGCTATGCCGGCGCGCGCAACACCGGTTCCGATCTTCGGGTAGAAGAAATGATCCGGCAAATTCGGCATGTCCTGGGTGCGGAACGGGTGGAGCTGAGCGTCACAACGCAGAATTTTGATTTGACGCGAGGTTATTTTCAAGGCGCCACGCAGGTAAAGCTGCCAGACGTCTTCCCCGGTTTTCTTTATCGTCAGGTGCGCAAGAACGACGGCGCCATCGCGTGCGAGGGCTCCATGTTCAAAAGCACGTGGGCGGATGCGTTGACGACCATGATGGTGGGGAGTCTAGGGCTCGCGGTGGCGCAGAACAAGCTTTCGGTGGGTTACGGCGGAGATGCGGATCGCATGAACCCGATGCTGGCATGGATGTGCCGGCGGTATTGCCGGCAGTCGTTCGTGATCGCGCGAAGTTCGGGATCACAGGCGGTGCTTCGCGATCAAGGCATTCCTGCGGAACTGGGCACGGATACAGCCTGGACGTTTGAGTCAAATCAGCCTGAGTTCGGGCGCCAAGCGCTTCACCAGGCCGGATGGGATGGAGTCACACCGGTGCTCATCGTGTGCGCCAGCGATCCTTTCTGCTGGCCGGTGAAGCCTTCGCTGGTGAAATATCTGGCGCGTGTGCTTACGGGCGCCTACAAGAAGAGTCAATATCGCACGATCTATTTTCACAAGGCCGGTCCGGAGGTCGACGCTGCATTGAACCGCATGCTCACGGGAATGAGCAAAGCGGTGAACGCCTTCCGGCAAAGGCACAAAGTGTTCCCCGTCGTGGTGGGCACCGAACAGATCGACAAGAATGCCTGTCTGGAAGTTGCCAGGCAGCTCGGAGGCGTGCCCGTATTCACGTCGGATATGTATGACATGCACCAATTGGTGAGCATTCTGCGCGCAGGCCACATGATGGTCTCTTCGCGTTATCACGCCATCGTCACCACGATGCCAAGTTTGGTGCCGTCAGCCGGTATAGCCATGGACGAACGCATTCGCAACCTGATGGAGGAGCGCGGCCATGTTGACCTTATGGTTGGCGTTAACGATCCCGAACTCGAGACCAAGCTGATCGCCGCGATGGAGAGGCTGCGCACCGATGCGGACTCTATTCGCGAGGCCATGGGACGGACGGTAGTACAGAATCTCAAACGGATGGCGCGCATGGGCGTATACCTGGAACGCGTCGTGCACGAACGCTATCCTGAATTTCCCATCCAGGGCGGCATAAGAAGCTGGGAGGATTATCTTCCTCCGTTGAATCCTGCGCTGAGGCAATTAGTGGAGCTATACGACAGCCGGACGCAGGCAATGGCGGCGAACTAAAGAGTAGCGAGAATTCGAGTGAATTTTCTGGAAAGTATTTTTGAACGCCTCGCGGGGGCGCCCGGACGCCTGGTGCTCGAGGAGATGCGGCCCGGAGGCCGTGTCTCTGTGAACGGAGGCGAACTGCTCGAACGCGTCGCGGCAGCTCGCGCATTTCTCGGCGCAGCCGGGCTCCGTAAGGGCGACCGCTGCGCGCTGCTCGCGCCGAACAGCATCCATTGGGTTGCGCTGGATTTGGCGGCGATGGCCGATGGAATCATGGTCGTGCCGCTCTATGCGCGGCAAGCGCCCGCCGAACTCGCGGCCATGATTAACGATGCTCAGCCGGCGATCATCTGTTGTGGCGACTCTACGTTACAGCGAGATTTGCTTGCGGCCATGCCCCGCGCGGCACCGCGCACGATGCTTCTCGAGGAGATTTTCGCCGCGCGGCCCCAAGCCGCGGTTCCCGCGAAGCCTATTACTCTGGCCGATGCTGATCCGGTCGCGATCACTTACACCTCCGGCAGTTCCGGCGAGCCGAAGGGCGTTGTACTCAATGTTGGCAACGTGACGTATATGCTCTCCTGCACGAACGCACGGCTCGGGCAGCTCATGGACGGGCGCGGGGAGCCAGACCGCGTGTTTCACTATTTGCCATTCTGTTTTGCCGGCTCCTGGATTCTGCTGCTCTCCTGCCTTTTGCGGCTGAGTGAATTGCGGCTCGCGACCGACTTAACGCGTTTGGCCGACGACCTGCGCGAAGCGGCCCCGGACTATTGCTTGAATGTGCCGCAATTGCTCGAACGAATGCGCTCCGCGGTGGAGACACAACTCGCCAAGCGAGGCGGATTCGCCAACAAAATATTCGCCAATGCAAAAGCGGCAGCGCTCGAAGGCAAAAACGGGGCAAGGCGCGGCATTTCTCTGCTGGTCGCGGAGAGACTGCTCTTCCCCGCGATCCGCAAAAAATTGGGTCCCAATCTCAAGGCCTTGATTTGCGGTTCGGCGCCGCTGGCGCCGGAAACTCAACTCTTTTTCCAAATGCTCGGCATCCCCGTGCTGCAGGTCTACGGGCTCACCGAGACCACCGCGATTTGCACCATGGACGATCCCCGGCGCGTAGAACCAGGAGCCGTCGGTCCGGCGATTCCCGGAATCGAGATGAAGCTTGGCGACCATGACGAAATTCTCGTACGCGGGCCGAATGTTTTCGCCGGTTATTGGAACCGGCCGGACGAGACACTCAAGGCAATGGCCAACGGCTGGTTCCACACAGGCGATCAGGGCGAGCGAACCGCCGGCGGCAACTGGCGCATCGTGGGACGGCTAAAGAATTTGCTGATCCTCAGCTCCGGCCATAATATTGCGCCGGAGCCGCTGGAGGAAACATTGGTGCGCGCCATCCCCGCCGCGCAGCAGGTGATGCTTTTCGGGCATGGGCGCAGCTTCTTATCGGCTCTCGTGACCGGAGAAGTAAAGCGCGATGCCGTGGAGACAGCTATTGCCAAGTTGAATTCGGCTCTGCCCCACTATCGGCAAATCCGGGCGTTTTACATCGAACCCCGGCCGCTAACGGTGGAGAGCGGTTTGCTCACGACGATGGGCAAGCTGCGCCGCGACGCCATCGCCGCGCAATTCCGGGACGCGATTGAATCGATGTACCTAAGAAATCCAACGTGAGCGCCTCTAAAATTCATCTTTCCGAAAAGACCAAGACGCTTTCCTGGGAGCTGAAGGACGGCACGATCGAACTCGCGCTCGATCACGCTCCTTGCAACGAGATCGGCACCGCGATGCTGGAGGACCTGGAACAATTTGTCGAGGCGCTCGAGCGGGCAGAAGGGAAAGCCTCGGCTTTGATCATATACAGCCGGCGGGAAGCGGGATTTTCGGCAGGCGCCGATTTGCGGGAACTTTACGCGGCGAGCGCGGGGCTTGCGGCAGCCGAGCGCGTTTCGGGCGCGCGGTCATTTCTGGAACGCATCCATCGGGTTTTAAACGCGATCGACGCTTCCCCGCTGACTACCATCGCGGCGGTGCACGGTGTTACCTTCGGCGGCGGCTTCGAGCTGGCCCTGGCTTGCGATTTGATCATTGCGGACAAGATGGCGCGCTTCTGTTTCCCGGAATTGCGTCTGGGACTCATTCCGGGCTTTGGCGGGATTCCGCGATTGCGCCGGGATCTTGGCAACGCCGTCGTTCGCGATCTCCTGCTCACCGGCCGCAGCATCAATGCCGCCAAAGCGCTGGCGGTGGGGCTGGTGAGCCAGATGGCCGGCGAAGGCGAAGCTTTGAGAGTGGCGCGCGCGACGGCTGCAGCAGGCGGGCAAATTCGACCGCACGACGAGTGCGGCGGCCAAGCGCTTCCTCAAACCCATTCCGCACGAGGAATTGCGGCGCGAGATCGACCTCTTTTGCGAACTCTTCGAGCGGCCCACGGTTATGGAGGCGCTTCGCAAATTTGTCGAGAACGCGGGCGCGCATCCTTATTTGCCGTAGTCGCGCGCGCAAACTTTGGAATGTAAAATAGGCTTCCGTGAAGACGCTCGAACAGACCACAGACGAAATTCTGGGATTGGCCGCGCATCATTTCAAGATTCCGCGCGAGGAACTTGCGCCAAGTGACGATTTCTACAAAAAGCTCAAGATCGATAGCTTGCGCGCGCTCGAATTGATCACGCGGCTGGAACATCATTTTGGCATCGAACTTCCCGACTACGAAGTGCAGGGCGTGACGGATTTTCACACGCTGGCGAGCCGCATCCAGGCACGTTTATGACTACCCTTGTACCCACCCGCGCTTGTAATTCGCATGCTTGATTTGAGCCAATACGATTCGCTCGGTGCCGCATTGAGCGGAGCGATTCAGCGCTGGCCGGACGAACTCTGCCTCATCGAGGCAGATCGCGAGCATGAGCGCTGCCGCTTGACCTATCGCGAGTTTAGCCTCGCAGCGCTTCAACTGGCCGCCGGCCTCCAACAAAACGGGTTTGCTCCCGGTGATCGGGCGGCGATCTTGATGAGCAATCAATCTAAATGGTTGATTTCAGCCTACGCCGTTTTCTTTTGCGGTGGCGTGCTGGTGCCGCTCGATTACAAGCTGACGCCCGCAGAACATCGGGCACTCATAGCACACTCGAAATCGCGTGTGCTGATCGTGGAATATCCCATCTGGCGCGCGCTGAGCCAGAGCGATTTTTCGGCCACGCAAGTGGTGACCATCCTGGTGACGGAAGCGCCCGCAGGCGCCGACCTTGCCGGCGCGAAAAGATGGGAAGAATGTCATGGCGAAAAGGCGCCTGAAGTTCAGCCGCGAAAACGGGAAGACGCCGCCTGCATCGTCTATTCCTCGGGAACAGGCGGGCGCCCTAAAGGCTGCGTGCTGACGAATGAAAATTATCTCGAGCAATGCGCCGCGGTTGCTCCCTTGTGGCCGTTTTGGCCAGGCGCACGCTACCTGAGTATCATTCCGACAAATCATGCCATCGATTTCATGGGTGGCTTCATCATGCCCTTTACCGGCGGCGGCACTGTCGTGCATCTGCGCACTTTGCGGCCGGAGTATATCCGCGAAGCCTTCACGCGTTACAAGATCACCTATATGGCGGTTGTGCCGCTGATTCTGAAAAATCTGGAACGCGGGCTGCGGGAGCGGTTTGCGGCGCTGCCGCCTATGAAGCGGCGCGTGCTAGACGCAATGGTGCGCGTGAATCGCATTGCCACTCACCGCCGTCCGAAGCTGTGGCTCAGCCGCTTGCTCCTGAAGGATGTTCATCGGGGTTTTGGGGGCGAACTGCGAGCGCTGCTGGTTGGGGGCGCCTTTACCGAGCCGAAGACGCTCGAGTTTTTCCACGATTTGGGAATCCAAATCGCGAACGGTTATGGGTGCACGGAAGCATGCACGGCGATCACGGTCAACGACATGAAGCCGTTCCGTCCTGATACCTTGGGCAGGCCCGTGGCGGGGATGCAAGTACGCATCGTCAATGCAGGCGCCGATGGGGTGGGCGAAGTGGCAGTTCGCAGCAAAACGGTTATGTCCCATTATCTTGACGATCCGGAACTGACGGCGGAGACGATCGTGGACGGCTGGTTACTGACTGGGGATCTTGGAAAAATCGACACCAGCGGGCATCTGCAGCTTCTCGGCCGAAAGAAGAACATGATCGTTACCGCCGAAGGCAAAAACATCTATCCTGAAGATATCGAGAACGTATTCGAGAGCCTGCCGGTGAAAGAGTTTTGCGTGTTTGCGGCGAACTATTTATGGCCGCAGCGCACCATGACCGGCGAAAAACTGGTGCTCGTCGTGCGTCCGGATCCGACCCAAAACGCAAACGGCTCTATGCGCAGGGAGCTGGAGCTTCGCAACCAGCGCCTGGCGCCCTACAAGCGCATCAGCGGCTACGTGCTCTGGCCTGAAGATTTCCCGCGCACGGCATCTCTAAAAATCAAACGAAACATCCTGGCCGAACAGATCGGCGGCCAGTTGGATCGCAGTGCTGTGCAGCCCTTGTGAGCGACGCGTTTCTTGCCATCGTGAATCCAGCCGCGGGAGGCGGACGCTGCGGCAAATTGGCAAAAGCGGCGCTGGAAAAGCTGCGCGCAGCCGGAATTGAATTGCAGGTGGCGGAAACCTCCAGGGCCGGAGAGGCAACATGCTTGGCTCGGCAGGCTTATGCAAGGGGCCAGCGACAATTTATCGCGGTCGGGGGAGACGGGACCGCATACGAAATAGTAAATGGACTTTTCCCGAGAGCTGAGGGTGCGGACAAACCGGTTTTGGGTTTTCTGCCGCTCGGCACGGGCAACTCCTTTCTTCGCGATTTCACCAGCAATGGCGCGGAACACGCCAGAGAAGCCATCCTCGCCGGCAAACGGAGATCGAGTGACGTCCTTTGCCTGCAGCATTCCGGCGGCAAGCTTTACTTCATCAACCTGCTGAGCGTGGGATTCACGGCCGACGTAACGGCGGCGGCTAATCGCAGCTTCAAGAGCTTAGGCGAGCTTGGATATTTGGTTGGCGTGGTGTTATGCCTCGCACGCCTGCGGCGCCGGGCCTTTCCTGTGCGTGCGGATGACGACATGGAGTTCGACGGCCGGCGCTGTCTCTTTCTCAGCTTCAACAACAGCCGATACACCGGGGGCAATATGAGGATCGCGCCACAAGCCTCTACCTGCGACGGCCTGATCGAATATGTCCGCTGGGGGCCGATCGGGAGAATCGGCCTGCTGCGGAACTTGCGCACGCTTTTCGATGGAACGCACATTCATCACCCGCTGGCTTCGCGCCGCGCCGTGCGGCGGATTGAATTCGCACTCGACGAGCGCGTGGACGTGATGATCGACGGAGAAGTGCTCACATTAAAATTGGAAAGCGTGGAGGTACTTCCTGGAGGTCTGGACGTCCTGGTATGACCGTTCCGCCTGAAAATCCCTGCGCGACGCAAAATTCCGCCGTGGCTGAAGGCCAGCCCTCGATTTACGAAATACTGCGCAGCGCTTTCCGGTGGTTTCTGGCCGGAGCCTTCTTCTTCTCCGTTTGTCCCGCGCTTATTCTGCTCGGGATTTTTGTCGATCCGCGGCGGTGGAATGATGGGCCGCAACGCTGGTTATCCCGGACCTCGGTACGGCTTGCGGGTGCGCGCGTGGAGGTTCGGCGCTCACCGGGATTCAATCCAAACCGCGTTTGTTTTTTAGTTTCCAATCACGTCAATCTTTTTGACCCCTTCGTGCTATACAGCATCGTGCCCCAATTTATGCGCGGGCTGGAACTGGAGTCGCATTTCCGCATTCCGGTATACGGCTGGCTGATGAAACGCTTCGGCAACGTGCCGGTTCCCGAGGCTAATCGGCCGTCCGATCTGAAACGTATGTGGCGCTTGACTCGCGCGGCGCTGGATGGAGGCGTGAGTCTGGCCGTCTTTCCCGAAGGCGGCCGGACAATCACAGGCCGCGTGGGTCCTTTCCACGACGGGGTCTTTCGTATGGCGCGCGATTTCGGCACACCGATCGCGCCGGTGAGCATCGTCGGCGCGTTTGCATTCAATCGCAAGACCAGTTGGATACTACGGCGTTCGACCATCGTGGTGTGGCTGCACGATACGATCGAAACAGAGGGCTACGGTAAGGGAGAGGTGGCCGAGTTGCGCGACCGCGTATGGAGGGCCGTCGCAGGGCCCGTTCATGCTTCCATGGGCGAAACAGCCGTCACCGAGCCCGAAGCACAGGCGGGAGCAAACGTCTAGGCAACCAAGTGTATGCCTGGGAGCGTGCGGCCCGCTTTCGTTTCCTGCCAGGTATACACGATGCGGTGAATCACCGTGATTGTCGAAACCACGGCGATCACCCACAGCGCAGGCGCCATGCGGTCAAAGGTGCCGCCCAATATGAGCAGCACCAGCCGCTCAGGCCGTTCCATGAAACCGACTTTGCACGTGGGAATTAAGGACTCTGCGCGGGCGCGCGAGTAACTCACCATAACCGATCCAGCCGTGGCCACCGCGGCCAAAATTACGTAAGAAGCTCTGCCGTTAACTGCATAGTAAACGAGCAGTCCCATGTACAGAGCCATATCGGAATAGCGATCGAGCGTGGAATCGAAAAAAGCTCCGAATGCGGTGACGCGTTGCTCGCGGCGCGCGACCTGGCCATCGAGAATATCCAGAAATCCAGCGAGGAAGATCACCGCCGCGCCCGATCTGAACATGCCTTCAGCAAACAGCAGCGCAGCCCAAAAGTTCACGACCAAGCCAAAGGCCGTCAGGACATTGGGATTGATGCCGGTGGCGGCGATGGCTACGACAATCTTGTCCAGTAGCCATCGACTGCCGTCTCCGATAGAACGAGTAATCATACAAAGGGGACGTCCCTCTCAGGAGGGGATGATATGTCATGCGGCTCGTACTCTCAAGCGGCGAGGTCAGGTGAGGCATCTGTTTGCAGCTCAAGGCAAGTTCGCCAAATCCGGGGAGTTTCCTTTCTGGTTTCGTGCCAACATAAGCCGCCGGTTTGGGGGATGAGGCGACGATGTCCATGATCGATTTTCTATTCGGCCGGGCACTGCGCTCTTCCGAAGAAGGATCGGAGCGACTGGGAGCGGCAGCCGGAATACCGGTTTTTGGTCTGGATGCGCTCAGTTCGGCGGCTTACGGCCCTGAGGCGGCGCTAGCTCTGTTGATTCCGCTTGGCGCCGCGGGCATTGCATACATTGTTCCGATTACGATCAGCATCATTATCCTGCTGTTCATCGTTTACCTCTCCTATCGGCAAACGATCGAGGCCTATCCGCAAGGCGGCGGGTCGTACACCGTCGCTGGGCAGAATCTGGGAGCTTTCGCCGGATTGCTGGCAGCGACGGCATTAATGATCGACTACGTCCTGACTGCCGCGGTGGGTATCTCCGCCGGCGTGGGCGCACTGGTCTCAGCGGTACCCAAGCTCCAGCCCCATACGCTGACGCTGTGCCTGGCAATTTTATTGCTGATTACGCTTGTGAATCTGCGCGGCTCGCGTGAAACGGGCATCGTCTTTATGCTGCCCACCTATCTTTTTCTCGGCACTCTGGGAACAACCATCGTCGTGGGAATTGCCAAGGCGATTCTGTCAGGAGGCCACCCCCAACCGATAGAAGCCCCTCTGACACTGCCTGCGGCCACCGCCGCGGTGAGCCTATGGATTTTGCTGAAGGCGTTCTCCAGTGGATGCACAGCCATGACCGGCGTGGAGGCTGTGAGCAATGGGGTAACGGCGTTTCGTGAGCCGGTAGTAAATACGGCACGGCGGACGCTGACAACGGTTATCGCGTTATTGGCGATGATGTTGCTAGGCATCGCGTATCTCTGCCGAGCCTATCAGATCGGCGCGGCGGAGCCGGGCCTTGGATATCAGAGCGTGCTTTCGCAACTCACCGCAGCCGTGGCAGGACGCAACGTCTTCTACTTCATCACGATTGGTTCGGTGCTGCTGGTCCTCTCGTTTTCGGCTAATACCGCGTTTGCGGACTTTCCGCGCTTGTGCCGCCTGATTGCGCAGGATGGCTACCTCCCCGTTCCGCTGGCTGAGCGCGGGCGCAGGCTCGTCTACACCTGGGGCATCACCACGCTGGCTGTGCTGTGCGGTGCTTTGCTGATTTTCTTTGGCGGCGTTACAGATCGCTTGATCCCGCTTTACGCGGTGGGCGCCTTTCTCGCGTTCACGCTGTCGCAGGCGGGGATGGTATCGCACTGGAAACGCAAAGGTGGCTCTCGGCTGGCCATCTTTCTGAATGGGTTGGGCGCGATCGCGACTGCGGCGACTGTGATTATCGTGACCATCACGAAGTTTTTGGCGGGAGCCTGGATCACCACTCTGCTGATCCCGCTCATTATGATCATGATGTACTCGATTCGGCGCCACTATAAGCGCTTGCAAGCGCAAATATCGCAGGCGGCCCCGCTCGACGCGAGTGAACGGACAACGCCGATCGTGGTGATGCCGATGATGGCTTGGACCAGAGTGTCACGCTCCGGATTGCAGTTTGCGCTCCAAATTTGTACGGAGATTTACGTCGTGCATGTCAGCACAGGAGATAGGGATAAAGAATTCCTCGATAACTGGCGCAAAGTGGTCGAGGAACCGGTCCGGCAAGCCGGCCTGCGCATGCCTCACATGAAAGTTCTTAAGTCACCCTACCGGTTTGTGATCGCGCCGATTGTGGATTACGTGCTGGAGTTAGAAGCGCAAAATCCTGGACGGTGCATCGCAGTCATCATTCCGGAATTGGTGGAAAAGCACTGGTATCACAATTTTCTTCATAACCAGAGAGCCACATGGCTCAAGGCGTCCCTCTTGCTGAAGGGAAACCGGCGGATCGTCATCATCAACGTGCCCTGGTATCTCGATGAGTGATGTCGATCAGTGATCGCCGGAAACCGCATTTAGGCGCACAAATCCCTTCTCTGGCCCCGTTTGGCCCATGCAGATCGCGAGATCGTGAACGCGGATTTTGTTACGCGCTCACTACTTGGCAAAAATCAACAGCGTGAATGTGTTAGGTATTATCGCCGGCCGTGGCCGCGGATTTTCGGGTGAGGCCGCGGGGGCCGGACCGAAATCCGCCGTAACGGTGTAAATATTATGATTACCGGTATCGAGCGCCATGGTGCGCGCGCCGGTTTGCGTCTTGATGGTATCGACCACGGTATATTTGTCAGGAGAATCCTCATGCGCCGCGGTAATCGTGCCCTCGCCGCAAGAGGAGAACGCCAACTGAGTGCCCGGATCGAACCAGGTGGCGTCTATACCATTGCCAATCGGTATCTTGGCTACGGATTTTCCGGTGGTGTAATCGACCACGACCATTTGCTGATTGTGGCAGCCGACGAAGACCCGCTTGTGCTTCGTATCGATGGCCAAACCGCTGGGCGATTCGCAACCATCGATGGGCCGATTGTTCAGCACCTTGAGGGCCTTGGAATCGAACTCAACGAGTAGAGTCTTGTCTTCATTGTTGACGAAGATGTGCCCCTCACCATCGGCTACCGCAGCTTCGGGTTTTCCGCCCAGTGGGACCATACCCGCGACTTCGCCGGTTTTGGCGTCGATACCGGTGGCGTCCTGGCTGCGCGCATTAAAAACGAAAACGCGCTTGGACGCCGGATCATACAGATAGCCGTCCGGGCCCTGAGCCTGCGGCAGCGGAACTTCTTTGATCACTTCGAGGGTCTTCAGATCGAAGATGGTTACGGAATTCGACTGGCCGTTACTGCTGAAGCCGCGGTTGAGTTCCGGCACCAGCGCCGCTCCGTGCGTGCCCTTCAAACTCGGGATGTCCCCGACGACTTTTCCGTCAGGATCGACAACCATGATATGCGTGCCGCGAGAGATAAAGACGCGATGGGAGGTCGGATCAGCATTGACGTAATCCCAGCCGCCTTCCCCTCCGAGCACAACCTTCTTAACCAGGTGATAACCCGAAGCCTGTGGCGCGGCCGCCGCATACACAACGAATGCAGCGCTGCCCAGGATCAACAGAAGAGCCCAAAAAGTTCTGCGCATGACACACCCTCCCTATTGAGTTACGAAATCTCCGACCTTGGCCGCCTGCCCTGGAGCTATAGACGCGCGCCAAAGCACGGCAGTTCCTTTATTTTCCGCTCAGAGCGTTCCCGGCGCGCGGTCTTAAATCAGCCGCGGTAGAGCCATCGCGCCAGATCCAGATTATGCTCGAAGTAATCGCTCGACGGCGCGTTTTTCGCGTGATAGATGAGCAAAGGGATGTTCCGTTCATGTTCGGATCCGTGTGAGCGAAGCCCACTCGAGAAGTTCTCTTGTTCCGCATCCATCTCTCCGAAGAGCGTGTCCTTGTCGCCCCATACGACCAGATCTCCGATGCGCGATGCCATCAGTTTGTACTCGTGGGCCGTCTCATCGCGCCCGAGAATCCGCTCGCAGCCCTTTAGATCGGCCAGAATTCCCCGCACTCTGTCCCTATCCTGAGGGCTCTTGAGGTAGACGTACGCCGCTCCCGAACAGCCGCGGTTGTGTTTCACGTAGCGGTCGCGACCCGCGGAAAAGGCCTTGCGCAGCGGCACGCCGCGCCGGGCACAAACCTTCTCGAGATCGTAGCAGCGCGTCTTAGCGTTCATGCCATGGTCGGCGGTGACCAGGAACGCCGCATCCGGAGCCGCATTCATCGCTTGCCCGAAAAGTTCGTCAAGGCGCGCGAGGTGCTCTCTCGACTCGGGCGCCTCCGGAGGCCACATATGCATGGGGTAATCAGTTGTGTGGATGTAAAGACAACCGATGTCCGGGCGGCTTCGCAGAATATAGATGGCGGCGCGCAGCAGCCAATGGTTGATTTCGCTGCTGTAGATTGGCGGCGCGGGACCAAGCCGTTTCACCCATTCCGGAGTCGGCTCCTCGGCTGTCAGCACAATTTCCGCCCCGCGCAGGAGAAAAGTGACCGTCTTCGCCTTACTCGAAAGGAGCGCCGACTTTACACCTTGCCTGGCAGCCCGTTCAAAGAGCGTGGGAGCAAGCAAGAGATCGGCCGATTCCATGTAGTCTTCGACCCCGCGCTTTTCGTCGAAGTAGGAATTTCCGGTGATGCCGTGCACTTCGGGCCAAACCCCGCAGCAGATTGAGGCGTTATTGACGTTGGTAACCGAAGGCATCAAACCGGTTACAGATTTGTATAGCCCGTCGCGTTTCCATTGGCTGAGAACGGGCATCCTGCTTTCGGCGAGGTAGTCGAGCCCAAACCCGTCGAACATAATGACGACGGTCCTTTGTAGTGAGCTTCGCCGGCCTTGCGCGCCCGCGAAGGGCGCTAAAACCGCGGATGCACCAGCAGCCGCCCCGTATTTGAGGAAAGTTCGCCGGCTGGGGAGATGAATCATCGATTCGTCCGGCCAAAACCAGTCTTGAGGATCGACCTAAAAGCTCCGCTCAGTTCAAAACGCAGCTGACTAGCTCGCGCGAACTGGCTGGCGTTACCGGCTCATCGTGCGCGGCAAGCTGAGATGCCCAGCGCTCGATGAGCTATTCGGGTTTGTCGTACTTCTGATCTCCCAGAGCGCTATCTTTCAAAGATGAGCCATCGGGCAGCACCATCTTATTCAGGCGTCCGACCGAATTGCCGGTCTTCGATTGAAAGATATAAGCGGTAATTACGTCTCCTGGTTTGACGGAATTTTTCGTCCAGCCAATCAGCGTCAGAGCCGAAGGACTGCCCGCTTCCGCAGCCCAATGTGCAACGTTGCCTTTGTCATCCTTCGCGTCGAACATAACAATGGAGTGGGGATTCGCCCAGATGAACTTGGTCACGGTTGCGTCCTTCAAGACAACCACTTTGGTCGTCTCATAGACCGCGCTGCCGTGGTGAGCAAACGTTGGCCCGCAAACCGCTAAAAGACCAGCAAGCAAACCAGCAAAAACGATCGGCTTATTCTTCATCTAGTGCCTCCCCGGAGGGTACGGTATGAGACCGGAGCGTACGCCAGGCGGAGTGACGTGTCAATCACGCCAGACATGGCGTCTCGTCCAAGTCTGGAGAAAGATGTCAGCCTACTTCTTGCCTTTCGGCCATAACACGCCTTGGTCATCTTTTGTAACTGGACCGAGACCCTTGTAAACGAATTTCTGCACGCGCTGCCCGTGGTAGGTCTCCGTGGTGAAGATATTGCCTTTCGAATCCGTGGCGATGCTGTGCACGCCATAAAATTCGCCGGGCTGGCGTCCGCCCTCGCCGAAGGTCGTCAACACCTCGAGCGTATCGCGCAAGATGATGTGCACCCTGTCGTTCTCGCCATCGGCAAGATAGATGTACTTTTGCTCTGGATCTTTCGAGAAGGCAATGTCCCAAGCCGATCCGGAACCCAGCGTCCTCTTCGCCACAAACGCTTCCTTCACGAACGTGCCATCGGGCTTGAACACCTGAAGACGGTCGTTGGCACGGTCGCAGACATACAACAAGCGATCGTTCGAGAGATCCGCGCAGTGCACCGGATTGCGGAACTGTTGGGCCGGCGGCGCGTCCGGATTGTAAGCGCCGAGGTCGGTGTCTTCGGGCTTGTGGCCGTAGGCGCCCCAATGGCGCTTGTACTTGCCGGTCTCCGCGTCGTAGACGATCACGCGATGATTGCCGTAGCCGTCGGCGACAAACACTTCATTGGTTTCCTTATCTATGAATGTCTTGGCGGGCAGCCGAAGGTTCTCCACGTCGTTGCTGCCTTTGCTTTGGTTGGGATGACCGATTTGCATCAGGAATTTGCCGTCCTGCGTGAACTTCAGGACCATATTGTCGTTGAAGCTGGCGCCGCCGCTCACCTGTGTCTCGTCGCCGCCGCCTTGCGCACCCCGGCCATTGCCGCCAATCCACACGTTGCCCTTGTAGTCGACGGTGATCCCGTGGTTTGAGGACGGCCAATCATAGCCTTTGCCAGGACCGCCCCAGTGGGCGATCAGGTTTCCTGCTTCATCGAAGGCCAGAACCGGCGGGGCCGCAGCGCAGCACTGGGCGATCGGCGGATTCGTCGTCGCGTGCAGTTCGCCTCGTTCGAGCGAGCCTTGCCGATGGATGATCCAGATATGGTCCTGGCCGTCGACCGAGACTCCGATGGTCATGCCCAGGAGCCAGTGATCCGGCAAAGGCTTAGGCCAGAGCGGGTCGACTTCAAAGATGGGCGCCTGAACTCCGGCGGCCTCAACCGCGGCTTTCTTCTGTAGCACCGAGGACCCGATCCCGAGCAGGCCGATGATCACGAGAAAAGTTGCGCCCTTGTAGAGATCGCGTCTCATAATCTTTCCTCCTTCGTCTCTGTGTCCTTGGCTCTTCAGGCGCCAAGCTCAGTGGTTCGAAAATAATGCAGGCAATCTTGCGGACCCGACGGGCGCCACTATACACGATTGGACTTAGCCGCGATGCGTTATTTTCGATTCCCGATTCGCAGCCGCTCGGAGGCAGATTTGAAGTCCATGCGGCCGCCAGGGGAGTCACCACGATTAGAGGTTCGGCTGCGAATTTCAAATGGGGAAACCACAGAAAAGAATGATGGCCTGGACTGACTTGAACAGTCGACCTCACCCTTATCAGTTTGCTCGGCGGTCTGGGAATAGATGAGATCAAATGAGTACAAGTTGCATCACCGCAATGGTTTAGGTGAGATTTGCCCGGATGGCTCTTGCAAGCAGTTGCACCGCGTTTGTGCCACTTAGATGGGCTAGCATGGCAGGGTTATGTCACAAAGCACGGCACAAATTACTGTTAAGGATTGCCCAAACTGCCGGAGTGCCCGCGAGCAAACTGTGTCGAGCGCGCGCCGGAGTCTTTCCAGCTTTGCGGAACAAGGGGATGAGTATATGATCATGCCGTTTTGGAAGTGAAAAATTCATTCCAGCATATATCCCTCGCTGGTTTGGGTCGGACCGGGAACGTTCTTTTACGAGGTGCCGAATGAAAAGCAAGTTGCTCATGCAGTTCGTCTTGGCCGTTGGTCTTCTAGCCGTTTGCGGCTCTGCGCTGGCGCATCATGGGGGCGCGGCTTACAGTGACAAGCTCGTTGAGTTGAAGCAAGCAACGGTGACGAAGTTCCTGTGGTCTAGTCCTCATAGCTTGGTCAATTTTGATGTGAAGGACGACAAAGGGAACGTCGTGCATTGGGTTGTTGAAACGGGCCCGCCCTCGGCGCTTCAGCTCATCGGTTGGAGCAAGACTTCCTTCGGGCCTGGGGACGTAGTTACCGTCTACTTGTACCCCACCAAAGCGGGTAACCCGGTCGGCCGCCTCCAAAAAATCGTGCTGTCCGATGGGACCCAGTTACATGATACTCAGCTTGGCGGGGACGGGCAAAAGGGCCGGTACGTCAGTCCTGACGAGTATGAGAAGGGAAGCAACGATGCCAAGGGAAGTAACGACGCCAAGTAGCCAAAGGGTCGCTGTAGCCCGATAGCCGAACTGTAGAGAATGAAGGCGAGCCGAGCACTGGGCTCACGTGCTTTTCGCTTATGCGTCTGTGCAAATATAGGATTTCACGTGCGCCATGATTAAAACGAAGGAGAGAACGGGGATGCGGAATCGGGTCGCCGAAACAATTATTGCTGTCTTTGCTCTTGTAGCGCTTTCATCGACTGTCCTGGCGCAAACACCGCCGCGGCCGCGCCTGAAGGATGGATATATCGCCGAGGGAGTTCCGAAGATGCCGAACCCGCCCGGCCCTGCTCCCAAGCGCGATCTAACGGGCGCTTGGGTGGGGCCGCAAAAGTTCTCTCGCGATCCGATGCCTCCGATGACGCCCGTGGGTGAGGCGCGGTTCAAGCTCAATAAGCCTCGTAACGCTGTCGGCCTCGCGGCCACAAACGACCCCTTTGCCACCTGTGACCCGCTCGGGTTTCCACGGGACCTTCTGAATCAATCGGTGGAATTCCGGGGAGGAATGTGGTTCGAGCCGGTGCCTAACCGGATGATCATTCTGAAGCAGCAGCAGCGCGTGTGGCGGGAAGTGTGGATGGATGGGCGCGAACTTCCCAAAGACGTCGACGCGAGAGGCTACCCCGATTCGAGATTTTACGGATATTCGATAGGCCACTGGGATGGGGACTACACATTCGTCGTCGATACGACGGGACTGGACGAGAGAACTTGGCTCGATGAGGCCGGGCACCCGCATAGTAAGAACGCGCACATCGAGGAGCGCTACACGCGCACGGACCAATACAACATTGAGTTGACGGCCACGCTGGACGATCCGAAGTTCTATACCAAACCGTGGGTATTCTTGAAAGGGAATTACTACTGGATGAAGGCGCAGGATTTCGAGGAGATTTTCTGCACCCCGTCGGAAGCCATCGAGTATCGGGACACCCTGGCCACGCCGGCGGGCACCGGCGACGTCCCGGCCCAGTAGTTCCTGAAATCACTGGGCGACGTAGTACCCAGACGGAAAGTGTGAGCCCAAGTGATACGCCTCAAACGGAATAAGATATTTGACACACCTTGTAGTGAGCATGGCCAGCATGCACTTGCAGCCACGTTAGATGGCTAGCATGGCGGGGTTATGTCACAAAGCGCCGCACAAATTCTGAGTATTCGAGGCGTCTCGTCAGGGCTCTTATTCCCGCCAACCGGAAGGTGCCAGTTAGTCTCGCGTTCGTTTCCAATCAGCCAACCACTTTTCGAGGATTGCTCGATCCTTTGGTCCCATCTCGACGAACTCGATGCCCATGCCTTCTGACGAGACGTTATCCGTTACTGTCCCTGTGCCCGTTAACTCGACGCCAGCATGTTCAATGCGTATACGTATTTTGCTTCCTTTAGGAAGAGGGACCGCAGTCTTGACAAAACACCCGCCCGCACTCAGATCGCGGGTAATCAAAACCTGTTCCTTCCGTGAGCCAAGTTCTTTCACTTGAGCGGTTGCCGCGAAACTATAGCGATCAGAGATTCTGGGTGTGCGGGATAACCACTTGGCAAGGACTTCGTAACTCTCAGATTCAACCATACTGAAGACTACGCCCATGCCCTCACCTGTGACATAAGCGACGACCGCGGACGCCGTGAAAACGTCCCCGCCAGCAGCTAACTCCAAATGCACCCTGGTCCCTTGTGGATATGGTTTTGCCGTTTGGACGAAGCATCCGAAGCGGCTCAATTCGGTAGTCTGGGCCACGACCGCTCGGGTGGAACCTGTTTCCGCCACAACAGAAGTAGCTTTGAAAGGAATGCGTAGGACGCGGCGGCGTTCGGTCGGGCGTTCGGTTACACCTGTACGTTTCGCGGGCTCAGGCATCCATCAACAACGCACACGAGCAACGGGAGCAGGGACCTATACACAGGGTAACTAATCAAGAATGAGTTTACAAGGAGTAAACCGACACGAGCACTTCAAAAAGTCATACGGCATGTCCCCTATTGTGCAGACGGACGCCGAAATGTAGTACATACTGCGGCAAGACACGGCCCCCTAACCCTCCATCCTTGCCGGTCGCGATGTACATAAGGCCGGAATTCTGAGCGGCTAGTTTCTTCTCTATCGCCTCGACCATTTCCTCGATCTCGAAGGGGTTTATGAAGCAATGAGCAACGTCGTGACCGTTCGTTCGTCGGAAGCTTTCATCTGCGGGATAGCCAGTGAGAATGAAATTGATGCAGCGAGGCTGGGTTTTGCGCATTTCCTCGATGACCGTGAATCCGGCGTTAGACTGTGGAAGGTTTAGGTCTGACAGCATCCCTGGCCAGCAAAAGTTAGGTTTGTTGAGTGCTAAGTGCTGGGCTGGGCCTTGCGGGCTTCGCTCAATGGACTTTAGCTGACCGTACTGCTTTTCGAACCTTGCGAACGCGTTCTTTCTTTATCGCGCTAATCAACGCCTCGATATCGACAGGCTTCACAAAATAATCGGCCACGCTAAGACGGATCGCTTGCAGGGCGCTCTCAAAATCAGGATATCCAGTCAAAATGACATTGGCACATTTAGGTTGGCGAGTATGCATCGCTGCAATGATAGAAAATCCATCGCCGGGTTTCTCAATGTTCAAATCCGAGATAAGCACGTCATACTTGTTGTGGTCCATCTCAGCGAGAGCATCAGCCACGTTAGCGACTGCTGTTACTTCGAACCCGTGCTTTTCCAGAATCCGGGGGAGAGTCAGCCGGATGTTGTCTTCATCATCGACGAACAAGAGGCGTTTGATTGGAGCCATGCGCGTTTGCTCCCTGAATGCAATAAAAAGGTAAACAGGAGTCGCTGGAATCCTGGAGCCCCCAGCCAATCTCTACGCGCTGGCCTCGTTGAAACTACCGTGCATCGACTTCACGTTCATCGCGGCTTGGCATCGCGGACACGTTTCGTCATGTTGCTCAATAATGTAGGTCTCACCCTGACGTACCAGTTGTCTTGCGCTTTCCTTAGCTTCCTCGGGCGTACTAAAGCGTTGCCAATCCAGCAGTGCCTTTCCTGACCAGCGAATATGATAGTGGGTCATCGTAACGCCTCCAATTTACTCGGTTCACATTGAGCTTCTGAGATGTCGGCACGCGCGGAGTTGTCATGCCAAGTAACGAGCGTTCATTGATTCCCATGATGCTGAATACACGCATCTACTGTTCCAACTTCGGTTAACTTCCTAATCCAAATATTATGAGAAAGATAATAGGGATCGACCAAGTTGGCAGGGCAGTTCTAGAACGCGCATTTCTGTGCCCAACTAAAGACCTTTTTACACCTAAGGTCTTACTCGTAGGTCTCGCGCAATCGAGATGAGCTTTTCAAATCAGAAGTGATTCACTGAATCTTACAAAACTCGAGAGAGCGACCGTCACGGCTCGATGATGTGATTTTTAACGGCGTAACGCACCAACTCACTCACCGAATGCATTCCAAGCTTACGCAGGATATTGGCACGATGAGTTTCCGCGGTCTTGACACTGATCCCGAGCCCGACGGCTACTTCTTTGCTGCTCTTGCCCTCTGCGAGTAGTTGAACAATTTCCCTCTCTCGCGAAGTAACAGTCTTGTGGATCGAGACAGAAGAATTTGCCTCCGGATTTTGGTCGCAAAACCCCTTGATCAACACCTCGCTGGCCGGCGCCGTAAAATATGCTTGATGATTTGCGAGGGTTCTAATGGCACTTAATAGGTCCTTGCTGGCATCCGACTTCAAGACATAAGCACGAGCACCGGCGTCTACAACCTCTCGAACAAGTTCATCAGAATAATGTAGTGATAAAACCAGGATCTCAGTCTTTGGAAAAAGTTTGCGAATCCTTCGTGTGGCTTCCAACCCGTTCAATTCAGGCATAGCGATGTCCATGACTACGATATCGGGTCGGTGCTGTTCGGCCAGCGTGACAGCCTGTCGGCCTGTAGCTGCTTCAGCACACACAGTCCAACCTGGCCTGCTTGACAGCAGGTTTCTTAAACCGACTCGGGTGACGGCATGATCGTCTGCGATCAATATACGAAGCTGATTTGGGCCTTGCATTATACCTCCCTCGCTTTTTCGGACAGACGGGTGCACGAATGGCTGGAAACACTACGAGCTGGTTTAACTGGCGCTTTTGGTTTTGATGCAATCGAACCTAACAGGTTGTAGCCTGACTTCAGGTCGCATACATCGTTAAACGATATAGTGATTGGTTACAGGCATCTGTGTATTGAAGCATCTGGACTGAAAGCCTATGTTGAAAAGTTTGGAGGTCCCCAACCATGTCAAACACGAGCAAGTCTATGCTGCCCGCCAAGGAGCAGATCAGTCAGCGCGCATACGAAATCTACCTCGCACGCGGATGCGAAGATGGGCACGATCTTTCAGATTGGATAGAAGCCGAGCGGCAGCTATCGGAATCGCACGAGCCTCAGACCAAAAAGACACGGGTTGCTTCCCTCTGAATGTTGCCACGCACCGAGAAAATTAGCACCGGAAGGAGATTGTGTATGAAAACACTTGGTCTCACATTGGCTGCATCAATACTGCTTTGCGGCCTCGGTCTCGCCGCTCCGCAAAAGAATCAGACCTACATCGGCGAGGTCATGGACAGCGCGTGCGCGAAAATGGGCTCGCACGATGCCATGATGAAGTCGCACCCCAACATGAAAACAGCGAAAGACTGCGCCCATGGTTGCGTGCAGGCCGGCAGCAAGTATGTCCTTTACAATTCCTCGAACAAAACCGTTTATGAACTGGATGATCAAAAGAAAGCCGAGGAGTTCGCTGGTCAGATGGTTACGGTCGCCGGAAATCTTGACCGAGCCAGCGGGACAATCCACGTAGCGAACATCAAATCCGCATCCTCACCCTACTAGGCGGCGCGGCGAAAACTGCCACACATCTGTCATAACTGACGAGCTTCAGCACGAACCGATTGAGTCTAGAGAGGAATATAGGGCGCGCTCCTAATTAGTTGACTCAGTGGCCATTTGAAAAGCCACATCAGGAACCTTACCAGACCGCTAAGATTCTGATTCGTGAAAGGTACTAGTTCTCGGCTCTTCCTATCTATGCGTATAAGGTCTATCACCGATTGAACAGCCAAGCCCCGGCAATGAGGATATGCTGCCGGTTTCGGGTCACCCAGTCCTGCCTCCGCTAACCGGCAACATTGGGGGAGGCGAATTGCGAACCCGAATCCTCATCGTTGACGACCACTTAATCGCCCGTGCCTCGGTTCGTCGCCTGCTTGATGGGCAACCGTTTCGAATATGCGGCGAGGCCAGAGACGGAAAAGAAGCCATCGAAAAAGTCATTGAGTTAAAACCGGACATCGTTCTTCTCGACATAAGTATGCCCGTAATGGATGGCATCACCGCCGCACACGAGATACGACTGATCGCGCCCGAAACAAAAATCATTTTCTTGACGAATCATGACGTTCCCGCATTTCGGAACGCTACTCAAATGTTGTCAGATGCTTTCGTATACAAAATGAATGCCGACGCCGACTTGATTCCAGTGCTGAATCGGCTCGCTGAAACGCCGCCAAACACACCAAAACCGCCGAGGAAATCCCGTCGCGCAGCAATAGGTTAGGTTCGCACTGTCTGATGCGACCCAAACGACGCAGGATCGTTCTCCTGCGACGTTCAATCCGCTGGCCGTTCGCGGATAGAAATCGCATCGACGATCTTGCCTTGCGAATGTCCGTGAGCGCTGGAGTGCTGCGAGCGGCGGATCCGCCGCTTGGAGCGAAGGTGCTGAATCAGCTCCTTTTTCAGCGCTCCGCGCGCTTGAATGAACAGGCTGCGATAAATCGTTTCGTGAGACACGCGCAGGCTCTCGTCGTCCGGATAGGACTGTTTCAGCCATCCGGAAATTTGCTCCGGCGACCAGTCCTGCATCAGTTTACTCGCAACGAGAGTGCGGAGCTTCTCGTGGAGGGCCAGGCGGCAGGCCTTGGGCCGCAAAGCCGATTCCCAGGCCTGCTGGTCGGCTTGGTTGGCTCGATACTGCGTGCGCCCGCCATGGCGGGCCAGCTCTCGGCTGATCGTAGATGCCGTGCGCTCAGATGTTGGGCGATGACCCGCAGCGAGGAGCCGCTGGCGACGCCCCGGGAGATGTCTTCGCGTTCGGCCAATGTCAGCGCACGCCGTGAACGGATCCCATCTGTTTTCGGAACACCAAGGCATCACATTGCGATTACGTGGATTCAATCACTTGCGGACGCTCGCGGAACGGGGCGATTGACGCGTCTAAATTCCAAAAATCCTGGCGCACTGCATGGAACCCGACGCGACGGGCGTTTTCGTCACAAAGAACGTCACTAAGGCTGCAAAGAGGGGCAGTGCGGAGTTGCAACTGATTGAAAAGAATGGTGGGCCTGGACTGACTTGAACAGTCGACCTCACCCTTATCAGGGGTGCGCTCTAGCCACCTGAGCTACAGGCCCGCGAAATTGAAAGCAGCCCGATCATTTTATCATCATCTTCCTCGAAACTTCTCGTTGGCAAAGCGATAAAAAGGGGTTGGGCGGGCGACAGCTTGGGATACAAGCGCCCTTCACCTACGCTCATAATGATTTGATCCGATCCGTACTATTAGTGGAAATCCTCCGTACTCTTACCGCTACCGCGAATGAGCTCAGAACCAGCCGCGATGTGCCGAAGTAGGTAGCCCTCGACAGCCGCTGAAACTTGGTCAATTGTGAGAACCCACTCACGTTGATCAGCGAAGCTCGTTTATCGGCAGCAACGCCGCCAGCCATGTGGATTCCACGCTGAGCCAACCCACTTAGAATCTGTACGTTATCCCCGCCAGCTAAAACGTTCGCCGAATGATTCAGCGCGTGCCGGCATGGAACAACCTGCTCGAAGGGTACCCTCGAAACTGTATCGAAGCTACTAATAGTCCGTTCGAGCGCGGCCCACGAAACAGTACTAATGGGCCATTCAGGAACAGCAGCCATAAACCCTATATCTATGTGACCCGTACCATCGGGCTAACTGATCTTGTGTCTAGCTATCGATTTTAACTTTAAGGGAAGGAGCGGGTGCTGCGCGCTTGCGCGGCAGTTTGAAATCAGGGAGGGGTTGTCAGCGAAAACGGCAGAACGAATGGCCCAAACCTTATGCCAATCGATGCCCTAGATCAGGAAATCATCAAGAGCCTGCCGGGATTGGCGGACGTGTACGAAGCGTACGGCGTCCAGGTCAATGCTCTGCCTGTTGATGAAATCTTCTCCCTTTACGAGCGCACCGGCTTTCTCTACCCGGACAAAGCGGCCCGGCTCCTCCCGCATTTGGAACAGGTTAAGGAGAATTGGCGGCGGATGTTGAAGCGGGGAGATTCGCTTCTCTACGTCCTGACTGCCGGCGATCGAAAGCATGGTTTGGCGTCGATTGCCGTTTGGCGCACGGCCCAAAATGGGTGGACCTTTCAGCACCTCGTCTCCGAAAACAATCCTTATGCCTCACGCGCGGTCATGCTGGCGGGATCGGCTGCCAGTTTCTTAAAGGGAGTCGCTGAATCCAACCAGAATTGGTTCCGGCCGGAGAATCGATTCCCGTCACGCGTGTTCGGGTCCATGGTTCAAACCATAGGCGAATCGCTCTCCTCCGTTCAGCGGCACATGTATTTTGCGCTGCCGCGGAAATTGGTTTTGCCGGCACAAAAGGGAATCCGGATCGTCCCCTACAGTCCATCGCAAAAAGAGCCCCTGTGTGCCATCGCTACGGCCGCCCGGGGCACCGTCTACGTAACCGCTGAGGAATTGAAGGACGACGTTGAGTTCAAAGCAGTCGACGAAATGTATCGCAGCGTAGGGCTCCGGCGGACGCGGCGCGTGTGGCTAGCCTATCGCGGGTACAAGGATGAGCCCATCGGAGCGGTGATCGCCTACCGCGGTCCTTTGGGCGTCAACTTCAGTTACATCGAGAACCGCTGCGATCTATTGCTCCACCCGACGCTGCCGGATTCTGACGTCTCCGGCGTCGCGGCCGGCCTCCTCAAAGCAGCGGCGAGCGCCTATCAAGGTTTTGAGCTGAGCGCTATCCCGGTCATCACCGATCAAATTGCCGCCGCCGCCCTGACGAAGTTGGGAGCGGAGTTCCTTCGTCACTATTGCCAGGGAATATGGCTGAAGGGCGGGCAGTTGCGACTCTACCGGCACGTGGATGGGTTCTACGCGAGATTGCTGGCTCGATCCGAGAGACACGCGAACCAAGTGACGTTCGTCGGCTAGGGAAGGCAATGGTTAAGGCCGCAACAATTGACTACATCATGGACGACCCGCGCGAGGCGGCGCGTCTGGAAGCGAAGGTCGATCCGCAGGCATGGGTCGAGAAGTATATGGCCGGTCACATCGAGCCGGGCATGGAAGTGCTTTCGGTGGGCGACGGCCCCGGCATCATCCTCGGAGCCATTTGCGACTTGCATCCATCCGTGCGCGGAACCGGAGTCGACATTAGCCCCGACCGAGTGAATGAAGCAGCGCGGAAAAATCGTGGAAACCCACGAACTCGATTCGTTTGCGGAGACGCCCATGCGATGCAATTCCCTGCGGAGAGCTTCGACCTCGTTTATTGCCGGATGTTGATGCAATACCTTCAGCATAAGGAACGCGCGGTCGCTGAAATGGTCAGGGTTTGCAAACCCGGGGGCATGGTGCTGCTGCAAGACCTCGATGGTCAACTCTTGTGGCATTACCCGGAAGATCCGGCGCTGCAGCAAGCAGTGGAGAAAAGCGTTAAAGGCCTGGCAGAGACGGGCTTTGATCCGTTCGTAGGGCGGAAGCTTTTCTGGCTGGCTCGTAAAGCGGGCCTCGAAAACGTCAAGGTTCAGGTGGAGTGCTACCACTTGATTGCCGGGGAAATCGCCCCAAACGTTCTCAAGCAGTGGCAACTGAAGTTGGAGATTGCCGAGCCACAGATGGCGCGGATTTTCGGCAGCGAAATCGAAGCCAAAAAGATTTCGCGGAGATTTCTGGAATATCTGAGCCGCCCGGACACGCTCACCTATTCCACTGTGTTCACAGTGACCGGCGAAAAGCCGTTATGAAAGTGGTTGCTTGCATCCGCCGGGCTCATCGGCAATGTGACGTAAGCCGCCGCTTGAACGAGGAAATAAGCCGGATGGGGCGGAATACCAGCTAAGGATTCACGGGGAAAGAATTTAGCAGACCAGGCACGCTGTACCGAAAAACTCGGGTCGGGGACCCCACGCCAGCTTCGACTGGCTATCTCCTAGAGGGGGATTTGGACATGTCGTCGATATCTAAGAACAATATCAGCCTGATGGCCTCCGCGGGCCGTATCCTCTTGGCTGGCGTACTCGCCGTGTGCCCGCTGGCCAATGCTGCCGCAGGAGCCGGAAGCCCGCAAAACGTGCTCGACCCGACCACGTTGAGCCTGGAAGACCTGATGAACCTGCAGGTCACTTCGGTGTCCAAGAGAACGCAAAAGGTGGCGGACGCGGCGGCGGCCGTTTTTGTTATCACCCAAGAGGATATCCGCCGCTCCGGAGCTACCAGTATTCCGGACGCCTTGAGGATGGTGCCGGGCCTGGAAGTGGCGCGCATTGACGAGAATAAGTGGGCCATCGGCTCGCGAGGATTCAACGGGCGATTCGATAACAAGCTGCTCGTTCTGATCGACGGCCGCAGCGTCTACACCCCTCTTTTCTCCGGTGTCTACTGGAACGTGCAGGACGTCGTGCTCGAAGACGTGGACCGCATCGAAGTCATTCGTGGCCCCGGAGCCACCTTGTGGGGCGCTAACGCTGTCGACGGCGTGATTAACATTATTACCAAGTCCGCAAAAGCCACCCAGGGAGGCCTGGTAACCGCAGAAGCCGGATCGGAAGAACGGACCGCCGAAACCTTCCGATATGGCGCCAAGATTAAGGACAACACCTATTACCGCATCTATGGCAAATATTTTGATTGGTATCCTTCGATTGATTCGACAGGCGCAACAGCTTCCGACGGCTGGCATGCATTGCGCAGCGGATTCCGTGTCGACTCTAATGCCACGACCGCGAATTCATTCACCATTCAAGGGGACATCTACCACGACAATTTCGGGGAAACGCTAACCGTCCCATCCTTAACTTCACCCACTTTTTCGAGCACCTATCCAAATAACAACCTCAATAGCGGAGGGGATCTGCTGGGCCGTTGGAATCACTCCTTTGCGCGATCTTCGACTTCGCTTCAGATGTATTACGACCGCACTAACATCTTCTTTCCCACCGTCTTTTCTGACCATGAATCGGTATACGACGTTGACTTCCAGCACGATATTCACCTGGGCGAAACTCAGGAATTGGTCTGGGGACTCGGTTACCGTTCGATTCAGGACAATAACAGCTCGAGCTTTACCGTGGCCCTGCTGAACGGCCACAGCAGCCTGAATCAATACAGCGCATTCCTGCAGGATGAAATCGGCCTGGTGAACAATCACGTGCACATTATGGTTGGATCTAAATTCGAGCACAACCCGTTCACCGGTTTCGAATTTGAACCCAACGTGAGAGTTTTGGGAACTCTTACCAAGGAACAGTCGGTCTGGGCTGCTGTCTCGAGAGCCGTCCGTACTCCTGCTTTGACCGAGGAAGGTCTGCAGCTGAACGAAGGAATTATTCCACCAGGGACTCCCCCGCTAAATAGCCCGTTACCAGTTGCAGAGGCAATTTTTGGAAGTCCTCTTTTCGGATCGGAGCACCTTCTGGCTTATGAAGCCGGCTATCGTGTGCAAGCAACCAGTTCGTTATCGCTGGATATCGCCGCCTTTTATAACAATTACACAGACCTGCGATCGGCTGAGCCGGGCGCGCCCATCCTCGAGGGAAGTCCTGTACCGACCTTTGTCGTTCTTCCCTTTGTGGCGAGCAACAAGATGAGCGGCGGAACCTATGGCATCGAACCTTTTGCTGAATGGAAGGTCCTGCCGAGGTGGAAACTGAGCGGCTCTTACAGCTTTCTGCGGATGAACATTCACAAGGACGCAGACAGCCTGGATCCTCTTCCGGACATTCCGAACGGCGAAAGCCCGCGCAATCAATTTTATTTCCGCTCCTCCTTGGACTTGCCGAAGCATTTGGAGCAGGACTTGATGCTCCGTTACGTGGATCAACTTCCGGCACTGAATATACCGAGCTACTACTCGCTCGATCTGCACATCGGCTGGAAGCCAGTCTCACACCTCCAAATCTCGTTTGGCGGCCAGGACTTGCTGAATCGCCAGCACTTGGAATTTATCCCGGAATTTCTCAACACGTTACCCACCGAAGTCCGCCGTACGTTCTACGGCGGTATTGCTTGGACTTTTTAAGACGGAGCCGGATGATCTCGCGTGCTGCCTATTTTTCAGCTGCGCGATAAGACCCTAATGAGATTGCTGCGACCAATTATCGCGATGGGAATCTGCTTGAGCCTGGCCTTTGGGGCCAGCGCTCAGACGCTGGATTCGTCTGATTCCTCCGAATATCTCATTAAGGCCGGTTTTATTTACAATTTCGCGAAACTGGTGGGATGGCCGCAAGGCGCTTTCGCCCAGGCGGATTCCCCGATTGTCATAGGGATTTTAGGGACCGACCCCTTCGGCGGAATTATCGACCACATTCTGGCGGACAAGCAGATCGATTCACGGCACTTCGTTATCAAGCGGCTGAAATGGGGAATGGACCTCAAAGGGTGTGACATCTTGTTTATCGGCTCGTCGGAAGCCGCGCATCTCGAAGAAGTCATCCACGCGTTGAAAGGCCTGCCCGTTTTGACCATCGGAGAAACGCCGGGATTTGCCAGGCGCGGCTGCATCATCAATCTGATCGTCGAAGATAACAAGGTTCGGTTTGAGGTGAATCTCGATGCCGCCAAACAGGCGGACCTGAATGTCAGCTCCCGGTTGCTGGCGCTGGCGAGGATCATTCCGCAGTCCGCGGCTGATATAAGGTAGCCCGAATGAACCTGCAGAATCTATCCATCAAGGGCAAGCTGATGCTCATCACCATGTTGACGAGCAGCGCAGCTCTGGTCCTGTCGTCCGCCAGTTTCCTCATCTACGACCTCATCTCCTTTCGTCATTTGCTCACCCTGGACCTGATGACCCAGGCTCAGATCATTGGCTATAACAGCGCCGCGGCCATGGCCTTCCGCGACGAAGCCGCGGCCACCGCCACGTTGTCGGCCCTCACGGCAAAAGAAGACATCGTAGCGGCGGTCCTTTACAGCCCTGATGGAACCATCTTTGCGCATTATTTCCCCAACGGTACCGCGCATCCCTCGACGCTGCCCGGCCGTTCGCAAGAGAACGGCTATCGGTTTGAGGGCGGCTATTTGGAGGTTTTTCGGGACGTCACGCTGAACGGCGAACGCGTGGGAACGTTATTTTTACAATCGGACCAGCGCCAGTGGACGCTGCGGGCGAGAAGATACAGCGCCATTGTCGGTATTTTCGTGCTGATCTCGGGATTATTTGCTCTGCTCGTCTCGTCGCAATTGCAAAGGCTGATTTCCAGGCCGATTTTGCACCTGGAAAACGCAATGAGAATGGTTTCCACGAATAAGAACTATGAAGTTCGCGCCACGAGATTCTACAGCGACGAAATTGGCAGGCTCATTGATGGCTTCAATACCATGCTGTCCGAGATCCAACACCGCGATACCGCTTTGCAGCGCGCCAATGACGAACTGAAAACAAGAACGCGGGAGCTGGAAGGCGAAATCATCCATCGCAAACAAACTCAGGAAGAGTTGCTCAAAGCCAAACACGCTGCCGAAGACGCCAGCCGCGCAAAAAGCGCATTTCTCGCCAACATGAGCCACGAGCTGCGTACCCCGCTTAATGCCATTATCGGGTACAGCGAGATGCTCGAGGAAGAAACGCGCGATTCGGGGAAGGCGGAGAATCTACACGACCTGCGGAAGATTCAATCTGCGGGAAAGCACCTGCTTTCGTTGATCAATGACGTGCTCGATCTTTCCAAGATCGAGGCCGGCAAGATGGGTTTGCATCTGGAGACATTCGACGTCTCGCTGATGGTGGAAGAGATGGTCACCACGCTGCAGCCGGCCATCGCAAAAAATTCCAACAGTGTTCGGGTTCGCATGGCCGACGACGTCGGGATGATGCGAGCCGATGCTACCAAAGTTCGGCAAATCCTGTTCAACCTGATGAGCAACGCCTGCAAGTTTACCGATCACGGGACCATCGCGCTGGACGTAAGCCAAAGCACCATGGAAGGGCAGGATTGGGTTCGGTTTCGCGTGAAGGACACGGGCATTGGCATCAGCGCCAAACAGCAGGAAAAGCTATTTCAGGAGTTCACCCAGGCCGACGCAACCATCTCGCGCAAGTATGGAGGGACCGGCCTTGGGCTGGCGATAAGTTATCGATTTGTGCAAATGATGAAGGGACGTATCAGCGTGGAGAGCCAGGAAGGCCAGGGCTCCGCGTTCACCGTATACCTGCCCGCCCAGGTCACTTTGGATGTGACCGAAGCTACCCAAACGGAAGGAGCCGGCGGAGCACTGGCGGGATCGAACCAGCGCAAACCGGAAGTCGATACGATTCTGGTGATTGATGATGATCCGGCCGTCCGCGACCTGATGTCGCGTTTCCTGACCAAGCTGGGCTTTAGAGCCGTAGCCGCGGCGGGTGCAGTTGAGGGCTTGCGGCTGGCGCGGGAAGTGAATCCATTGATCATCACGCTGGACGTCATTATGCCCGAACGCGATGGCTGGGACGTTTTGCGCCACCTCAAGGCCGATCCTAATCTGGCGCAGATTCCCGTGATTATGGTCACGGTGGTCGATAACCAAGCCATGGGCTTTGATTTGGGCGCTTCCAACTACCTGATCAAGCCTGTTGATCGTGATCGTCTCGCAGTGCTCATCGAGAAGCATCGCCTGGCGCGTGTTTCAAGCGGGACCGAAACAAAAGCTGCTTCTCGCCCAGCGGCAGCTAAGGAAGAGCGGCGGCCAGTCGAGGTTGAAGTCTCCAGGAGAACGATATGATGCCGAAAATCCTGCTCATCGAAGATAACGAAATGAACCGCGACATGCTCTCCCGAAGACTGCAACGGAGAGGCTATCGCGTGATCACCGCTCAAGATGGCGAACAGGGCCATGTGCTGGCGCGTGCCGAAAGTCCGGATTTAATTCTGATGGATATCAGTCTTCCCGCTATGGATGGCTGGGAATTAACACGGCGCCTCAAAGCCAGCGACAGCACGAAGCATATTCCGATCATTGTGCTCACGGCCCATGCCCTGGTGACGGATCGGGCCAAAGCATTCGAAGCCGGCTGCGATGATTACGATACCAAGCCGATCGAGTTCGAGCGCCTGAGCGAAAAAATCGAAAGCCTGCTTGCCGAGAAGAAACCATCATGAACTCGCGCCCCAGCCGCCTGCTGATCGTCGACGATAACGAAATGAATCGAGACATGCTGGCCCGGCGGCTCGCGCGCAAGGGCTATGTCATTGGGCTTGCAGAAAGCGCAAAGGAATTGCTGCCGCGGGTCAAAGAGGACGGCATTGACTTGGTTTTGCTGGATATCGAAATGCCGGAGGTCACCGGACTGGACGCCCTGCACTCCCTGCGCGAAGCCTATTCAACCATTGAATTGCCTATCATTATGGTTACCGCAAAAAATCAGAGCGACGATATCGTCAAAGCGCTGGAAATGGGGGCAAACGACTATCTGACCAAGCCGATCGATTTCCCCGTGGCCCTGGCCCGCATCAGCACGCAGTTGTCCCATAAAAAGGCCCAGGAAGCGTTGAGGGAAAGCGAGGAGCGCTATGCGCTGGCGGCTCGCGGCGCCAATGACGGTCTCTGGGACTGGAATCTCGTGACCAGCGCGATGTACTTCTCTCCGCGTTGGAAGGCCATGCTGGGCTTTCGCGAAAACGAAATCGAGGATCGTTTGGAGGAATGGATCGGTCGAATTCACGACGCGGACCGGGAGCGCGTCAAAGAGGAGATTGCGGCCCATCAAAAGGGCCTGACACCGCATTTTGAAAGTGAGCATCGCCTGCTGCACAAAGACGGAGGCTTTCGTTGGATGCTCAGCAGGGGGCTCGCCGTTCACGATGCCATGGGAAGGGCCTTGCGCATGGCAGGTTCCCAGACCGATATCACCGAACGAAAAGTATCCGATCCTCTCACCGGTCTGCCGAATCGCCTTCTCTTCATTGATCGCCTGGGGCGGTTGATCAAACATTCGAAACGCCGCAAAGACCATCTGTTCGCCGTGCTTTTCTTGGACCTCGACGGCTTCAAAATGATCAACGATAGCCTGGGCCATCTCGCTGGAGACCAACTCCTCGTCGGCGTGGCCACTCGATTGGAAAAGTGTTTGCGCTCCTCTGATACGGTCGCGCGGCTGGGAGAAACCTTTACGGTCGCCAGGCTCGGGGGCGACGAATTCACGATTCTACTCGACGATCTCAAGGACCCAGCCGATGCCAATCGGGCCGCGGAGCGGCTGATGAAAGCATTAGCACCGCCTTTCCTTATCGCCGGCAAAGAGGTCTTCACCTCCATCAGCATCGGAATCGCCTTGAGTAATGCCGTCTACGATCAACCGGAAGACATGCTGCGTGACGCCGATACCGCCATGTACCGGGCCAAGTCGCTGGGCAAAGCCCGCTACGAAGTCTTCGACGCGGATATGCGCGCCAGCGTAATGGCGCGCCTGCAATTGGAGACGGACATGCGCCGCGCCCTGGAGCGAACCGAATTCTGTAATTTCTATCAGCCGATTGTCTCCCTCGACTCCGGGCGCATTGTTGGTTTCGAAGCTCTTTTGCGCTGGCGGCATCCGACAAGAGGAATGATTGCACCGGATGAATTCATCTTCGTCGCTGAAGAGACGGGATTGATTCGTGAACTGGGCTGGTGGAGCTTGCGCGAGGCCTGCCGCCAAATGAGCAATTGGAGGGCCGGTTCCGACGCTTATGGCGATCTGACCATCAGCGTAAATCTTTCCGCCAAGCAGCTTTTGCAGCCGCATCTCGTCGAGGAGATGAAAAAATTGTTGCACGAAGTGGCCCTGCCCCCGGAAGCTTTAAAGCTCGAAATCACCGAAAGCGCCGTCATGGCGGATCCTGCCGCCGCTACGGAAACGTTGCAGCAAATCAAATCTTTGGGTATCAGTCTGGCCATTGATGATTTTGGGACTGGCTATTCCTCATTGAGTTATCTGCATCGATTCCCCCTGGATACTTTGAAGATTGACCGCTCCTTCATCAGCGGCGGGGGCGACGGTGACGGCATGGAAATCGCGCGAACGATCATGCCAATGGCCAAGAATCTTCGGCTGGATGTGGTCGCCGAAGGCGTCGAGACACTCGAACAGGTTTCGTTGTTGAAGAGGCTACACTGCAAGTATGCACAGGGATATTATTTCTCGAAACCGCTTGCAGCCGAGGAAGTGGCCCCGGTTTTGTCAGAATATCCCAGCTGGGAAATGCAAAAACAATCCAAGTAGAGCCTCGGTTTCTCCCGTCACGGCCGCAGAAGACACATTGAGCTCATGCAGGCATTCGGAAATCCTCTCCCAATGATAGACTGAGCGCGGAGGTCACCGCAGCGGATGGTTGCATGGCTATTAGTTTTCCACATTTTTGGATTCACTTTATGGATCTCCGGCCTGCTGATGACCACTTTCGTTTTGCTGCGGCATATACGAGAGACGGCTCCGGAAGCTCGGGCAGGCTTGGCTGCTGTCGAGAGGTTCGGCCTGCGAGCATTGGGCGATCCTGGCGCTTTCCTCGCAATTCTGGCCGGAATAATGCTGATCACGACGAATTCTTCCTACTATCTCCACGCCCGCTGGCTGCACATCAAATTCATTTTTGTATTGTTGCTGATTGCACTTCACGTGATCGTGGGAACAAGGAGCAAGGCCTTCGCAGCGGGAAAGATCACGCTGGACAGCGGATACGTTCGGCTTCTTCTCATCGTGATTGTCTTGGTCTTCATTTCTATTCTCATCGCCACATTACCAGGCGAAGTCCTCTTGACCCGATAAAAGGCGCCCACCGCCCAGGGCTCAGGCGAGCGCAATCACGTCAATCTCGACTCGAACGTCCCGCGGCAGCCGCGCAGCCTGCACGGTGGAGCGCGAAGGAAAATCCGACCGAAAGTGGCGGGCGTAGACCTGGTTCATGGACGCGAACTCGTTCATATCCGCCAGAAAAACGGTGGCGCGTACCACTTTTTCCAGCGACGACCCGGCCGCCTGCAAAATCCCTTTTATATTTTCCAGCACCCGCTCGGTCTGGGCCGTGATGTCGCCCGAAACCAGCTCTTGGGTGCGCGGATCGAGCGCGATCTGGCCCGACACGAAAACAAATCCGTTGGCACGGACTGCTTGCGAGTACGGGCCGATAGCCTTCGGACCTAAATCTGTAGCAATCGCCTCTTTCAAATAAGCCTCCTTGATTTGCCGCCGCCTTCGCGGATTTCTCTGCTGTCACCGTAAGGCATAGCGGGCTCGAAAATCCGCGGGAAGTCCCGAATGATCAAGCCAGGCATGAAATACTGCCGCCAGATTCCGGCCTGCCTCCGATTCCACGGCAGAGCGCAGTTCGTCGCTTCCAATTTCCTGTCCGGCCATATCGGTCAGAATGCGGCGCACGGCGCGATGGAATTTTTCCTCTCCAGCGATGTCTTCAAGTGACAGCAAAAAAAGAGCGGCCTTGTACGACTTGGCCGTTTGCTCCGTTCGGCTGTAACCCAGTACGGGGCCGAAGCCCGGCTTGTCGTCGGCTGCCGGTCCCATGTCATCGTACGTGGCGATCAGCCGCACGATTTCCTGCTGGCGACCCGCTGCGCCTCCTCGCGCTTCTGCTGCGTGAAGCGCCGCGAAAAGCGCCATGCCGCGGCCCAGAAGAAGGTCTGCTTCCGCCCGGGGCCGCACATGCCATCCGAACCACGTGCGCGCGAGCTCATAGTCGGCCCGATCGAGCACAGGCGCGGCCGCCAAACCGAGAGCGATAGCGCGGTGATCAAAGAGCACTCCCTCAGGAAATGAAGCGGCGGCAATATTCGGAGCCTCAATCACAACAGGGGCAAGTTCCGCTGAAGTCTCGACGATATGGATCGGACGGCGAGTCCTTGTGACCGGGCCAAACAATTGCTCGTAAGTGGCAACTGTGGCTGAGAGACGTTTTGCCGCCGTCCCAGCGATCTTTTCGTCCAGCGTTTCACGCGTCCAGAAAATAACGGCTCCGCGGCCGGCTTCCGTGCGCCGCTCCTGGTAACGTCCCGCAATCAGGTAGGGCGGAAAGTCCGCTCCCAGCATTTCAAATCGGTAAATGACGGAATCTCCGTGCCTCTCGCTGCGCCGCTCGCGGCCAACCGCCAGGATTCGGAAATCAGACGGCACCGTAACCTCGAGTTGCTGCGTGTGCGCCCGAAGAGAGGCCTTCGCAAATGGCCCCGAAGGCAATTGCCACGCCGGAAAAACACTCGGATCGGCAAGATAAAAGCCCTCCGGCGTGGCGGCTACAACTCCACGGCCTTCCGGGCGCCGGCTCGAGATCATAGCCAAAGGCAATCTCCCGCTCCTGGCCCTGCGGCCACTGTGGATCAAAGAAAATCCGCAAGGATGGTCCCGATTGGCGGTTTACTCCTTGGCCCGCAACGTTTTTCCCTCCAACGCTTATGCTGACGTCCCGGGTGCCAAAGGAGGGGCCGCCGGGCAAAGTAACATCGAGATAGGACAAGCTCCGATTCCCGATATTTTCGAGCTTATCGGTGACCTGCACATGAATATGTGTTGGTTCGATCGAGGTGGCCGAAACATCGACAGAGCGATAGGACTGGTTAAAACCGGGGCCCAAGGCGACAGCACAGCCTAGCAACGCTAACGAGATGAGGAGCAGCGCAAGTGAACGCATTCCGGGACGCAGACCCAGCAGAATTCTAGCGGTTGTCACTGGGCACGGTCAAAGAAGCTGACCCAGCTCGAAAAGCGAAACCGACGAAGAAAAATGTAGTGGCAGGGCCTAGCGGCGGCGTCCGTACTGCCGCACAAAGCTATGGCCGCCGATGGCGTCATTGTGGCGTGCGATGGCTTGGTCGGCTTGCTTATCAGACATTCCGCGATCGAGCGCGGCGACAAGCTGCGCATTCGAGAATCCGGCATCGCGCAGTTCGGCAAGGCGAGCGCCGGCTAGGACGGTATCGCCCTTGGCGCGATGCTCCGCCACGTCGAGAATGACATCGTCGGATATGCCTGCCAGCCGCAGAGCCTCAGCCTCACCTGCAAACGGCATCAACTGATTCAGGCGGACTAACTCTAAAGCGGAACCTTCCTTCATCCCCGCGCTCAGGAGGCCGGCCACGGCGTCGCCTTCGGCAAAGACGCTATGGCGCGCGCGCGCCAGGCTGATCAATTCGACGCAACCTTTCTCACTCATCCCAGCGCGGCCCGCGATCAGAACCTGTTGAATTTCCCCATCGCTGATCTGATATTTCTGCAACTGTTCGATACTGTCGGGGTGCATGCCGGCGCTATCGAGAGGAGTCATATTGGTTGGGCGAACCCTGTTACAGCCCGCCAATAAAAGCAGCGATGCAGCAATCACAGCCGCCGCGGGGAGCCGCCGCAGACCAGGCGATTCCGCATGAGGTGCCGCGTTCATAAGTCCATTTTAGTTCCGTGAGGAGGGACGGACACGCCCCTGTGCCTCGAAAAGCAACCTAACCGGCCAAAAGAACAGGGGTTCAAACGACCTGTACGGAAGGGCAATGGCTAGCCTTGATAGACGCGCTCGATACCGAATACGCCTGAAACGCGCTTCATGTTCTTGAGGATGCGTTCCAACTGATTGCGATCGGTAATGTCTACGGTGGCCTCAACGCGCGCCTGCAAATTGTCCGGCCGGCTATCGAGCACTTGAATATTGGCGCCCACTCCGCTGATGACGCTGGTGATGTCCGCAAGGAGTCCGGGGCGATCTTTACCGTGAACGACCAGCGTGACTGGATAGGTGCCCTGCCCCGCGTCGCTCCACTGCACATTAATGCGGCGCTCGGATTGATAGAGCAGCTTCTGCACGTTGGGACAAGAGGTGTTATGCACGGCTACGCCGCGCCCCCGCGTGACATAACCAACTATGGGGTCGCCCGGAATGGGATTACAGCACTTGGCCCGATAGACCATGAGATTGTCATGGCCCAGAACCAGAATAGAAGGATCTCGGATCCCCAGCATCCGCTTCACTGAAGATACGATCTTTGTAGCGTCTTGACCTTCGTCCTTCGGCTTTTCCTCGATCGATTGTCCGGTAATCTTTGCCAGGACTTGGCGAGCCGAATACTTTCCGTATCCCAGGTCCGCGTAGAGATCCTCCACCTTGGCACGGCCATAATCAGAGGCCACGCGGAGCAGTTCTTCCTCGGAAATTTTCTTGAGGCTAACGCCGGCCTGCCGCGCTTCGCGTTCGATCAGCCGCCGCCCCACTTCGGTGGCTTGCTTGCGCTCGTTGAGGTTGATCCATTGGCGGATCTTGGACCTCGCGCGCGAGGTGCGTACGAAGCTTAACCAGTCACGGCTGGGACTGTGCCCCTTCTGGGTGGCAATCTCGACGACATCGCCATTGGAAAGCGGATGACGCAACGGCACCATCTGCCCGTTCACTTTCGCTCCCACGCATTGGTGGCCGACGTCGGTATGAATGCTATAAGCAAAGTCCACCGGAGTGGCTCCCCGGGGCAACGTCAGTACTTTGCCCTTGGGGGTGAAGGTGTAAACCTCCTCCGGATAGAGATCCACTTTCAGCGTGGAGAGAAATTCCGCAGGCTCGCGCATCTCGCGAGCCCACTCGATCAATTGCCGCATCCACACCACGCGTTGGTCATCGCCATCGGACACATTTGCGCCGTTTGCGCCGTCCTTATACCGCCAGTGCGCGGCCACGCCTTGCTCCGCGATGCGGTGCATTTGATGCGTGCGGATTTGCACTTCAAACGTGTGGCCCCCGTGAATGACCGTCGTATGCAACGACTGATAGAGGTTCGGACGGGGCATGGCGATATAATCTTTGAATCGCCCGGGCACCGGCCGCCAGATCTGATGAACCACGCCAAGAGCAGCGTAGCAGTTGCGCACAGAATCGGTGATGATACGGGCGGCCAGCAGATCGTAGACTTGTTCCAGACTCCCTTTTTGGCGCTGAACTTTCTGATGAATTGAGTACAGCCGCTTGACACGGCCCTCGAGATCAGCGGTTACGCCATTCTCGGCCAATTGTTTGCCAATCGCCTCCTGGACCTCCGCCAGGAATTTTTCAGACTCCTTGCTGCGCTGCGAAACCACCCTTTGCAACTCGGCGTAGGCCGAAGGCTCGAGATACGCGAACGCGAGATCCTCGAGGTCGCCGCGCATCGCGCCCATGCCCAGCCGGTGGGCGATCGGTGCATAGATATCCAGCGTTTCCCGGGCAATGCGCTCTTGTTTTTCCGCAGGCAGATAGCCCAACGTGCGCATGTTGTGCAGCCGGTCAGCAAGTTTGACCAATACCACGCGCACATCGGTGACCATGGCCAGCAGCATTTTGCGAACGCTCTCCACCTGGCGCACTTCCGGCGACACCAGATCCAGCCGGCTGATCTTGGTTACTCCCTCCACCAGGCGGGCGGTATCGGAACCGAATTCCGCCGCAATTTCTGACAGCGCAATGCGCGTGTCTTCGACGACGTCGTGCAGAAGCGCCGCGCACAGCGTCGTCATATCGAGACGCAAATCGGCAAGGATGTGTGCTACTTCCAGGGGATGGGAGAGATAGGGGTCGCCGGATTCACGCACCTGCGCCTGATGCTTTTCCGCAGCGAAAGCAAAGGCGCGTTGAAGAGGGGCTAGATCCTCACCCGGGCGGTTTTGCCGCACCAGTTCGACAAGCTCAGCAAACCGGGCCTGCAGGGTCCGTTCGGCTAAGACGGCCTTGCTGGCGGCCACCAGCCTTGGCAGCCGGCCTGACGATCTATCCACTGTGGCCATTGAACGTCTATTCTAGGGCCTTACGGCTAGGCGCGCTACTCCGGGTTACGGGGGACCAATCACTGGCTGGGGGAAGCTAAAGGTAAAAGGGCGCCCAGCAAAGCTCGGGCGCCCTTCCAAGTCACTGTAGCAGAATTAGTTAGGACTTCGATTCTTTCTCAGCGATCTTCTGTTTGATTTCCTTGACCTTGTCGAGCAAATCGTCGGCCTGCTTCTCGAGCGACGCGCGGGTGGCATTATCAACCGTATCCGCTTTTTGGCGCAGCAGCAGGCTTTGGTAGGCGACCGCATCGGCGTAATCCGGACGCAGTTCCGTGGCCTTCTGCAGCATCTGCGAGCCTTCGTCCACTAGCTGGCCGTACTGCTGCGTGAATTGCTCGCGAACCTTATCCGGCAGCGGGTCGCCTTCCTTGACCTGTTTCTTCGGATTCTGAAGGTTGTAGGCCTGGCGCGCCTCGGCATTCCCGCGGTACACCAAGGTCCAATCGATGACACCTAACCAGTAATATGGTTCCGGGTCATCCGGCTTCAGCTCGATGTGTTTCTGGTGATACTTCTTCGACTCCTGGTACTTCTCGGGATCAAAGGGGGTACCGGCCATGTTGTACAAGATCGAGCCGATACCATCCAGAGCTGAGAGGTTTGACGCGTCAACGGAAAGGACGTCCTGGAATTCACTCACTGCCTGCTGGCCAACGCGTACGTTGTCGTCCGAAGGAGCGCCGGGGATATACTCGGTGGCATAGGCAGTCGCCAAGTATAGGCGCGCATTGAGTAGAGTCGGGTCGAGATCCTTGGCCTGCTTGAAATCTTCTATGCTCGCGTCGTACTGGCCGTTCTTGAAGGCCGCTACACCTTTATTCAAAAGATCGCGAGCCTTCAGTCTGTTGCATCCGGCGGCTCCAAAGAGGGTGACCACCACTGCAACGAAACCAAACACTTTTGCAGCCGTGCTATGACTGCGGATGATCGGTTGTGCGTTCATGACCTGCTTCCATCCTGCTTTCTAGATTCTGAGGAATGAAGTCCCGCCCTCATTCCTGCGAGGCGGGGAACCTTCGATTTTATTGCCCGGCTTCCAGCTTCGCCGTGATCAGACCGACCTTGTCCACACCCGACTGGCGCATGATGTCAATGGCGCGAGCTACCTGCCCGAAAACAACATTGTCGTCGCCTTTGACGAAAGCTACTTTCTCGGCTCGCAGCTTGAAAATATCGTTGAGACGGGGCCCGAGATTATCCCAATCAGCCGAATCTTCGTTGATTTTCAGCTGATTGTTATCGAGCACCTGGACAACGATGGTCTTGGCCTCAATATTCTTCTGGTTTTGCGTATTCGGCGGCGCCGGCTGAGGCACAAGGGCTTCCAGTCCCTTGGGCGTCAGTGGCGTGATCACCATAAAGATGATCAGCAACACCAAAAGAATGTCGATGAGCGGAACGACATTCATCGAAGCCATCGCGCCTTTTTTCGCGCCTACTTCCATTCCCATGTTCGTTACCCCCTCCGTGCGCTGCTGCGCTTCGGACTCCTAAAAACCGCTTCCTAAGTCAGCCAGCCTAATTGCCGGCGGGCCGTATCGGCGGCGGTGACGGCGTGCGGCCCTGTTCGGCCTTATCTGTCAGCAACCCAACATTATCTACGCCGGCCGAACGAACCTCATCGACTAGCTTTACGACGTCGCCATACTTAGCGCGGCCATCGCTCTTGATGAAGACCGTCTTGTCCACGCGGTTGGAAATGCGATCTCGCACCAGCGAAGAGATCTGATCGAGCGGGGTTTTCTGATTCCCCAGGAAGATAGCACCGTCGCGGGATATACCCACGATGATCGCGTCATCGCGGTCCGCGTTGGGCATATCCGTCGGATTGGTGACCTTGGCCATCTCCACGCTCATGCCCTTCTGCAACATGGGCGTGACCACCATGAAAATGATCAGCAGGACCAGCATGATGTCGGCCATGGGAATAATATTCGGGGCCGCCATCACCGGCGCTGCTTGAGGCTTGAAATGCGCCATGGCTTACTTCTTTCCGCTTCGCCGGGTGATGAAGTAGTTGATCAACTCCATCGAGGAGTTGTCCATCTCCACGTCGAACGCTTCCACTTTATTGGTGAAATAGTTGAAGGCCCAAACCGCGGGCACGGCCACGAGCAGACCCAGCGCCGTGGTCACCAGCGCTTCGGAAATTCCGCCGGCCACAGCCGAAAGCCCGGTCGCCTTTTCTGCTTCGATGCCTTTGAATGCGTTAATAATGCCGATCACAGTTCCGAATAGGCCCACGAACGGAGCAGTCGAGCCGATGGTGGCCAGGCCGCTGAGCCCGCGCTTCATATCCGCGTGCACGATAGCGATCGAGCGATCCAGCCCGCGCTTGGCAGCTTCCACGACTTCCGCTTCCGAAACTTGCGCGGAAGCGGACTGAAATTCCGAAAGACCGGTCGCCACGACCTTGGCGATGTGGCTCTTCTTGTTCCGCTCCGCGATGGAAATGGCCTCATCCAGCTTGCCTTCCCGAAGCGCCCCGGCCACCTGCTGCACGAACACGCGCGACTGTTTGCGTGCTGCGCTATACATCAGGGCCCGGTCAATCATCACGCCCAAAGACCACGCCGAGAGGATAAACAGAATGAACACGACCGCCTTGGCGATGATGCTCATGCTGCCCCACATTGAGCGCAAATCCCACGTTCCTGCCTGTAACGCCAGCAGGTTCAGTGCCGATACCGCTACATTCGCAACCATTGGCTTTGCTCCTTTTTAGTCGCACACTTTCGGCCGGGACCTTCTCACGAGCCGGCCCCGGCCGGATATTTTCAGGTAAGGACTGCTTAATTAGCTCCTTACGATTAGCCACCGAGGACAAACGACACGGTGATGGTCGTGTCCACTTCCACAGGCTCGCCATTCAACTGGGTCGGCTGATAGCGCCAGTTCTTGACGGCTTCCAGCGCCGACTGAACCAGAAGCGGGTGACCCGAAATGACCTGCAGTTCGCCGACGCGCCCGTCCTTATCGATGATCGCGTGCAGCACTACGTTGCCTTGAATGCGCGCCTGCCGCGCCAGCGGCGGATAAACTGGCTGAGGCTGAGCCAGAAGTTTCGCCGCTACAACCTGCCCTCCAAGCTTGATTCGCTGCGTCTGCTTCGGAGGAGGTGGCGGGGCCGCGATCGCGGGTCCTGCGCCCAAGCCGCCTAGCAATCCCTGGTCAACGCCGCCCAGCACGCCGCCAGTATTTACTGGTGCCTCGGGAGGCAATTCAGCTTCCTTGAAGACGGCGACCTCTTTCGGAATCGCGCGCGGCTGCATCAGCTTCCCTTGCTGAATGAGCCGAGCCACAGGCTTGATCACCTTGGGCGCCTCGGCCGGAGGAGGAGGCGGAGGCGGCGGAGGCGGTGGCGCAATCAGCAGCGTCGCCATCATCGCCTTCGGCAAAGCCTGGGTATAAATCAGCGGGATCAAAATTAAGACCATCAGCACGCACACTTGGACGAAAGTCGAGAGAATAACCGCCCATCCGGTGTTCGTCTTTTTTCTTGCTACACTCGATTCGACAAGTTCATCAAACATGTTGTCACCTCCTGCCGGCCGGCGCTAAACGGCCTGGCGCCTCTCCTGTTCGCGTTCTTGAACCGGCTGTTGTCCCGGAAACAGGCACCGCGCCCTGGCCTCTCCAGTGGTTCCAGGCAACCACTAAAGGAGCAGCGATGCCGAAGCTTGAATACGTTCCTACCAAAATTCCAACGACCAGTGCAAATGAAAAACTGCGGAGCACCTGACCGCCCATCAAGAAAAGTACCAGGACTGTTAGGAAGGTCAATCCGCTCGTTAATATCGTCCTCGACAGCGTTTGATTAATCGAGCGATTGACGATCGTCTTGAAGGGCTCGCGCCGCATCAACCGCAGGTTCTCGCGGATGCGATCAAAAATGACAATCGTGTCATTCATCGAGTAACCCACGAGAGTAAGAAGAGCCGCTATCACCGTTAACGAAATCTCAAAATGCAAAAGCGAAAACAGTCCCAGGGTAATGAGCACATCATGGAAGACGGCTAGAACAGCCGCGGCACCGTACACCAATTCGAAGCGAAGTGCAATATAAACCAGCATTCCCGCCAGGGCATAGAGCGTCACGAAGACCGCCTGGCGGCGAAGGTCGGCGCCCACCTTGGGCCCCACGATTTCCACGTTGACCACCGCGAATGGGCCGGCGTAGAACGAATCACGGAGCGCGGAAAGAACGGGCGGCGTCGCCCCAGCTTCTCGAAGACTATCGAGATTCGAAACCACTCCGCGAGCCTGCTTGTCGCGGTAATCGGTCAACTGCTTCGCCAATTGTTGATACCTTGCTGCACCAGTCGCGCCGGCGGAAAGCGGGTCTTTGCGGGTCAGGACGTCGGCAATCGTTTCGGCCGAGGCCTCATTGAAATCCTGCTTGCCCGCTTCGCCGGAACCCAGAGTCGCATGCAGCGCGTTCAAGATGGACGCTTTCCCCGAATCAAGTGCCTCATTGCCCTGACCACGCTGCGGGAGATAAATGACCACCTCATTCGCGTTCGGAGTGGCAATATCGGAAATCTGCTGGATCACGCTGTCACCCAGCCCCTGCTGCACCAATCCTTGGCGCAATTTGTCGACCGGGGGCGTGCTGGCGAATCGTACGTAGACAAGCGTTCCACCCTTGAAATCAATGCCGTAATCCAGGCTGCCTTTGTGAATCCACGACGCCGCTCCCACGATCAGCAGCGTCAGAGACAGGGCGACGAAATACTTCGTCTTGCCCATCCAGTCAAGATTGACGTCGTGACGAAAAAACTCCATCCCGAATTTAGTCCCTTCAATTAGACACCGCCCGGGCCCGGTTAGTGCCCGAAAACGGCTTTAGATACTTAGGGCCGCCTGACGTTGCATCTTGGCCAGGTGCCAGTCAAAAATTACCCGCGACACATAAACTGCAGTAAACAGGTTGGCGATCAATCCGATGGTCAGGGTTACAGCAAAGCCCCGCACCGGTCCTGTTCCAAATACGAAGAGGAAAATGGCTGATACCACGGTCGTTACGTGCGTATCGATGATGGTCAGAAACGCCCGCTTGAACCCCATATCCACCGCCGAGGCTGGAGCCTTCCCGGCGCGCAGTTCCTCTCGAATGCGTTCAAAGATCAGCACGTTGGAATCCACGCCCATGCCGATGGTCAGGATTACCCCGGCAATGCCCGGCAACGTGAGTACCGCGCCGAAATACGCCAGCGCCGCCAGCAGAATCACCAGATTCAGCAGCAGCGCGACCACCGCGTTCACGCCCGAGAGTCGGTAATAAAACACCATGAAGATCAGCACAACCAGAAGGCTGATGATCGAAGCCTGCACGCCATGCCGGATCGAATCCGCTCCCAGCGACGGCCCCACGGTGCGCTCCTCGAGATATCGGATGGAGGCGGGAAGCGCTCCCGCGCGCAGCACCAGCGCCAAATCATTGGCCTCTTGCTGCCCGAAGCGGCCCGTGATGCGCCCCGAGTCTTCAATCCGGCTCTGAATCACTGGCGCCGATTCAACCTTTCGGTCCAACACGATGGCCATGGGGCGCCCGACGTTCTGCTCGGTAAACGGACCAAACCGGCGCGCGGCGTCGGTCGAGAGCGTGAAATTCACTTCGTAAGATCCTGGATTATCCGTGCTCGGTATTGCCGAGGCGTTGCGCAGATCGCGGCCGGTGATGATCGGCGAGCGGTCCACCAGGTACCAGCTTCCCTGGCCCGACGCATCGACCGTTTTGGAGGGCAGCAGTTCCGTGCCCGGCGGCAAAACTCCCCCATGCGCGGCCAAAGCCGCCGCTTCGGAGGGATAGGGGTTAGGATCCTCGACCCTGCGCAACTCAAGCTGCCCCCCGGCTTGGATGACAGACTTGGCGCGATTCGGATCACCCTCGCCGGGCAATTCCACGATGATCTCGTTGTCGCCCTGGCCGTAGGGCGCTACAACGGGTTCGGTCAAACCCAACGCGTCGATGCGGCGGCGAATGGTGTCTTCGGATTGAGACATCGTCTGCGCTTGAATCGCGCTGACCGTGGAAGGCTTCATCGTCAGCAAATAGCCCGACTGTTCGCCGGGCGCCGGCGCTATATCCCAATCGCCGAAATTCGAACTCACCAGGTCGCGGAAACCCGCGGTCGCGTCGGGGGCCAGATTGTGAACCAGAATCTGGGTATCGTTTACCTTGCGAAGGTCGTCGTAGCGGATGTTCTTATCCCGAAGCTGGGTGGCCAGGTGGTCGAGCGTTTGATCGGTTTGCAGGCTGACAGCTTCGTTTACCTGCACCTGCAAAATCAGATGGGTGCCGCCCTGAAGGTCTAAGCCGAGCTTGATCCGCTTCGAGAAATTATCGCGAAGTTGTGCCAGTGAAGTGGGGAATGCCGGCAATCCCACTAATCCAAAAATGCACAATAAAACGACCAGCGCAACAAAGATTGCTTTCCATCTAAGATTGGAATCCATTGCTCTTTTTCATCCGCGCGAACGCTCGGATCATTCCGGCACTTCGCACTCCCTAGGTTGGGCTTCCGCCTTCCGACTGAATACCCGCCACTGCCGAGCGGGCTACTTTCACTTTCACCTGATCGGCGATACGTAGTTGTACCGCATCCCCATCCAGCGCCACAATCGTCCCGTAGAGCCCGCCGGTGGTTACCACCTTATCCCCGGTTTTGAGCTCGCTTAGCATGGCCTGCGTCTTCTTCTGCCGCCGTTGAGCGGGAAGAATGAGCAGCACATAGAAAATCACCATGATGATCGCCAGTGGTAAGAAAGCGATCAAGCCGTTCCCTGCTGGACTTTGGGCGGCGAAGAGAATTGCCGATGCCGCGCCACTGAACGTCATTGCTGCTTCCGCTCCCGGTAATTTCCTAATTATTGCAGGATCACGCGCCGAAAGGAAATCCCGCCGCTATTTCTCCTCAGGCAGAGACCGAAGCCTCCCCGCTCTTGCGCGAAACTTCATGGAACGAGAGGACCGCTGCTCCGCTACGGATGACCCGCTTCCAGACGCGCCTGAAGCTCAGAAGAGAACCGCGAGAGGTTCCCAAACGCGATAGCCTCACGGATTGCTCGCATGATGTCAAGAAAAAAGTAAAGGTTATGGTGGGTGTTCAGGATGGCGCCCAGGATTTCATTCGCCCGAAACAGGTGACAAAGATAAGCGCGCGAATACCGCCGGCAGACCATGCAACCGCAACTCTCATCGATGGGGCGCGGATCGTCGATAAATTCCGCGTTCTTGATATGCAGCGGACCCTGATGCGTATAGAGATAGCCGTTTCGCGCGTTGCGCGTCGGCAGCACGCAATCCATCATGTCGATCCCGCAGCGAACGTAATCGAGAAGTTGTTCCGGCTTACCCACGCCCATCACATATCGCGGCCGATCCAGCGGCAGACAGGCGGCCGTCTCTCCGGCAATCTCGCAGGAGAGTTCGTGCGGCTCCCCTACGGCCAGTCCGCCGATCGCATAGCCCGGGAAATCCAGCGCGACGAGTTCCGCTGCGTTTTCACGCCGCAGGTCCTTGAATGTGCCGCCCTGCACGATGGCAAAGAACGCCTGATCCGGATTGGATTCGCTCGGCGCCTTGGTTTCGATCTCGTTTTTGCATCGCCTGGCCCACTCGAGCGTGCGCCATGCGGCGGAAGCGGCCCGAGCGCGCGTCGCCGGATACTCAATGCATTCGTCGAGCACCATGGCAATATCCGACCCCAGCGCCCGCTGGACTTCGATAGCTTTCTCCGGTGTGAGCATGTGCTCGCTGCCATCGAGATGGGACCGGAAGCGCACGCCTTCATCGCTGACTTTTCTCAAATCCGCGAGGCTAAACACTTGATAGCCTCCGGAATCGGTAAGGATGCCGCCCGGCCACGACATAAACCGGTGCAGCCCGCCCATGCGGCGAATCAACTCATGGCCGGGCCGCAAATACAGGTGATAGGTATTCGCAAGCAGCAAGGAGACATGCAATTCCTCGAGCGCCTCCTGGGTCATGGCCTTCACCGTGCCGGCCGTGCCCACGGGCATGAATGCAGGCGTTTCGATCGTGCCATGTGGCGTCGTCAAGCGGCCCAGGCGGGCGCCTGAAGGATCAGCCTTCACGAGTTCAAACTGAAAAGCCATATGCGCAGTCTATCAGCCTGCCGTCGATTTCGGGGTGCGCGTAATACCCCGCCGCACCGTGGATCTGCGGCGATGATGTCGGCGGGCGTGCTGATGCCGATAACAGGGACCGCAGTCCTGTCTGGGACCTTTCTGTTTTTTCTTTATAATGTCGTCAGGCCCGCATCGCGAGCTCACAGGTATGATGACGCCCCCTTCGCCCGCTAAAACCGCTTGGAAGGCACTGTTCTCGAACCAGGGATTCCCCTTTTACTTCGTCGCCATGTTCATTTCGTTGTTCGGCACGGGAATGAATTTCGCCGGCGTCACACTTTATGTCCTGGCGAAGACGCATTCGACCGTACACGTGAGCCTCACTGTGATTCTGCTCACGCTGCCTCGGCTGATCGTGCCTCCGCTGGGTGGTGTCCTGACCGATCGCGTGGATCGCCGCTATCTTTCCATCATCCTCGATCTCGCCCGCGCGGTGATCGTGATCTTGGCCGCGCTGCTGGCCTGGTGGGGCAGGCTGGAACTCTGGCAGCTCTATGGCATGGTTCTGCTTCTCGGCGTGGGGTTTGCGATCTATTGGTCTTCCAGTCTGGCTTTATTGCAGGAAGTGATTCCTCCGCCTCAATTGGTGAGCGCCAATTCCGCCGTGTTGATCGCGGTGCAAGGAGGAATGCTGGCGGCCGGCGGCGTGGTCGGCTTCGTTTATGAGCGCACCGGGCTGGCCGGAATTTTGGCCATCGATGGTGCGACCTACGCTTTGTCGGCGCTGTGTTTCTATTTGCTGCGGAGGGGGTATTTCGCGCCCCAGGTTTCGTCCTCGCCGGCCCTCTATGGGAGCGCCGATTTTGGAGCTCGCCATGCGGCGCGCGAGCCGGGAGTATTGGCCGATCTTCACGAGGGACTGAACTACCTGCGCAGCCAGCCCACTGTGCTCGCGCTCGGCCTGACCTATGCCTGCATGATGGCGGGCGTAATCAGTGCCAATGTGCTGGTGGTGGCGCTGGCGAATAACCTGCTGCACGTGGGCGCGCGCGGTTACGGCTTCATCGAGTCGGGCTGGGCGTTAGGCGCGGTGATCGGAGGGTTCGCGGCTGCCCCGCTCTCGCATCGCCGCCCCTTTCCAGTGCTCGTCGCTGCTTTATTCGTTCTCGCTGTGGGCCACGCGCTTTTCCCTTACGCCAGCCTTCTGCCGGTAGCAATCCTGATGAACGCCGTCTTCGGTGGATGCCGCGCGATTGGCGCGGTGCTTACGCAATCCTCGATTCTCGCCTCGGTGCCAAACCGGCTGATGGGACGCACGCAATCCGCGTTTGCGTTCATGGCCACGGTTCTGCAAATTGTGATGAGCTTTGCGCTGGGCTGGCTGGCCGAGCACGCCGGCTTGCAAGTCGCCTTCCTGTTACTCGGCGCGGTTTACGGAGCGGCGCTCTTTGCCGCGTTACGCCTGCGGACCTTGAGCATGGTTCCGGCCACCGAACCTACCGCCGCGTGATTCACTAGCGCGGTCATTCGGACCGGGTTTAGGCCATATACCCAAAAAATCTCTGTTGGCGGCCCAAACTGCTGCGAATTTCGGCTTAAAGTTGTGCGAAATGAGAGCGGCAAGAACTGCAGAAGACCTATAGGTATTCCCGCGAAGAGCCTTCCAGGAACGCGCGCAACTTCCGCGAACGCGAAGGATGACGCAGCTTGCGCAGCGCTTTGGCCTCGATCTGGCGGATGCGTTCGCGCGTGACGGCAAACGACTGGCCCACTTCCTCCAATGTGTGTTCGGAGCCGTCATCCAGTCCGAAGCGCATCTTGATTACTTTTTCCTCGCGCGGAGTGAGCGTCTTCAGCACTGAAGCCGTCTGTTCCTTCAGATTCAGGTTGATCACCGCATCGGACGGTGAAACCACAGCCTTATCCTCGATGAAATCGCCCAAGTGCGAATCTTCCTCTTCTCCGATGGGAGTCTCGAGCGAAATGGGCTCCTGCGCGATCTTCAGAATCTTGCGCACCTTGGCGACGGGAATATCCATGCGCTTGGCGATCTCTTCCGAAGTGGGCTCGCGTCCCAACTCCTGCACCAATTGCCGCTGCGTGCGGATCAGTTTATTGATGGTCTCGATCATGTGCACGGGAATGCGGATGGTGCGCGCCTGATCGGCAATGGCGCGTGTGATGGCCTGGCGGATCCACCATGTCGCGTAGGTCGAAAACTTGTAGCCGCGGCGCCACTCGAATTTATCGACTGCCTTCATCAGGCCGATGTTGCCTTCCTGAATCAAATCCAGGAACTGCAAGCCGCGATTGGTATATTTCTTGGCGATGGAGACGACCAGCCGGAGGTTGGCCTCGATCAACTCCTTCTTGGCCTGCTCGGCCTCCATTTCCCCGCGAACGATAATCTGCAGGGTTCGCTTGAGTTCGGTGAGCCCCACTTCGCTCGCGTCGGAAATCTCCTTCAGTTCGGTGCGCCGCGTGCGCAGTTCGCGCCGCGCCTCGGCCGCCGTATCGCCTTTGGAGACATCCGCCCGCCGCTCCAGCTTGCCCGCCTCGCGCTCGAGCGACTGCAGCCGCTCCACCGTGTGGCGCATCTTGTCGATCAGGCGCTTGCGTTCAAAGGGATTGAATTCGATCGAGCGCGCCAGCTGAGACATCTCGATGCGCGTGCGCGAAATGGCGTACCGGCAGTGCAGATAAGAACGCTTCTTCGCTTTGGGGATCTTTTCCAGCTTGGCCGCTTGCTTCAACGCCAGGTCGTAAAGGCCGGCGATCTTGTCGAGAATCTTGAGGGTTTGCTTGGTCTTATTCTCAATCTTCTCTTCGGTCAGCTCCTCGTCATCAAACACCACGATCTCTTTGATCGAGCGCGTGCCGCTGCGCAGATCTTCGGCGATGGCGATCAGTTCTTTGACGACGATGGGCGAACGCGTGATGGTCTTCAGAACAAGAAGCTGCCCTCGCTCGATGCGCTTGGCGATGGCCACTTCGCCTTCGCGCGTCAGCAGCGGGACGGTGCCCATCTCCCGCAGGTACATGCGTACCGGATCATTGGTCTTTTCCAGGAGCCCGGGAGTCAGGTCCAGTTCGACTTCTTCGCTGCTGCCGGAGACTTCTTCCTTGACTTCGCCGTCGACGGGTTCGGCGGCTTCCAGCGCCGCGCGCGCGGCTTTGGCCGCGGCCACATCTTCATAAATGTCGATGCCGTATCGCTCGAAGGTGGAAAGCAGGTCGTCGATCTCTTCTGAGGAGTGAACTTCCGCCGGCAGGATATCGTTCACTTCGTCGTACAGCAGGTAGCCGCGCTCCTTGCCCATGTTGATGAGCTGGCGTACCTGATCGTATTTTTCTTCTAGCGCCAGAGCCAAGAGATTCCTCCGTGTGTCCGCTAAACGTGAGGCTTAAGACCGCCCGTTAGCCCCATGGCCACACCAAGTCCCAGTGAGAATAAATGTTGAACACTCGCTTGTGAGGCAAGACACACGATTTGGTGCTTCTGCGCCCCGCTATTGAAGTCCCTACACCGTACACCTTAGTTGGATGCGCGGCGTACCCTACCCGTTACCTGTTAAACCGTAACACGTTACACGCTGCAAATCGCCTCGTCAAATCGTAAGGTGTGCAAAATTGCACGATGATTTGCGTCAGCGCGCCGCACTCTGCAGGCGCCGCCGCAGTTCCAATTTGCGCTCCTGCAGCGCCCGCAATTGCTCCGCATCCCCTCCGGAAGCAGATCCCGCGCACGCTTCGATCTGTCGCTGCACCAACGCCAGCTCTTCCTCTGATTTTCGGCGCCGCAGGACCTCGAGACAGCTTTCAGCCTCTTCCCAGCTCGCTTCCGACCCGCCTTCGAATGCGATCTCGAAGAGCAGCCGACGATCGTGCTCTGCGAGCTTGGGTGCGACGCTGGTCGCGTCCGGAAGCGCCCCGGACGCGCACGCCTCGAGCAGCGCGCCCAGAATTCTCTCCGTCTCCAATCCCACCTGGAGCTGCTGCTGACGAATTTCTTCGCCCAATCGTTCGCGGAAATCGCTCGGCTCCATGAGCATTTGCACCAACCGCCGCTCCGCGGGCTTGGCCGCTCGGCCCCCCAGCCCGGGCTGCGTCTTTACTTCGCTGCGGCGTTCCGCCGCGGCTCGCCGCAGTGATTCCCGCAAAACGGGTTCGTCCACGCGCAATTGCTGCGCAATGCGCGACGCCCATTCCGAGCGCAAGAGCGCGTTGGGAATTCGTTGCACGAAGGGCATCAGAAAATTCATCGCCCGTAGTTTCTGTTCCGCGGTCGCCACTCCCAACCGGCGCGCCCGGTCGATCAGATAATCCAGATACGGCGGCGCGCTTTCGAGCAGCTTGCGATAGGCCGCCGCGCCTTCGGTGCGGATGAACGTGTCGGGGTCTTTGCCGCCGGGCAGCGCCAGAACGCGCACATCGCAGTTGTGCTCCAGCAGAATCGAAAGCGAACGTTCGGTAGCCGCCTGGCCCGCCGTATCGGGATCGTAATTCACGATCACGCGCCGCGTGAAACGGCTGAGCAGCTTCACCTGCGTTTCCGTGAGGCTCGTGCCGCAACTCGCCACCACGTTGCCGATCCCCGCCCGAGCCACGGCGATGGTATCCATGTAACCCTCGACGAGAATTGCCGCGTCCGCCGACGCGAATTGCCTCCTTGGCGCGATCCAGGTGGTACAAGACGCTGCTCTTGATGTAGATCGGCGTTTCCGGCGAATTCAAATACTTTGGCAGATCATCGCCCAGCGCGCGCCCGCCGAAAGCGACCACCTTGCCCGATTCGTTTGAGATGGGAAAAATAATACGGCGCCGAAAACGGTCGTACGGACGCCCGCTTGCATCGCGGCTTGCCAGCCCCGCCAGTTCCACCACTTTCTCGGGATACTTCGCCTTGAGATGACGCAGCAGCGCATCGCCGCCCGAAGGCGCGTACCCCAATCCAAAGCGTGCGATCGCTTCGGCATCCAAACCCCGGTCGGCGAGATACCCGCGCGCTGCTTTGCCTTCCGACGTGCTCTCCAGTTGCCGCGCAAAAAACGCCGCCGCCTCGCGATGCAATTCGACGAGCGTGGTGCGCTGTTGCAGCTCGCGCCGCTCTTCCGGCGAGCGTTCCCGCGACCGCGGGATGGCGATGCCGCATTTATCGGCGACGGCCTGCACCGCCTCCATGAATTCGCACTTGTCCATCTCCATGACGAACTTGAAAACGTCTCCGCCCACGCCGCAGCCGAAGCAGTGATAGATCTGCTTCACCGGATGAACGGCAAACGACGGCGTTTTTTCGGAGTGGAAAGGACAGAGCCCGGTAAAGTTTTGTCCGTTTTTCTTCAGCCGCACATATTCGCCCACCACGCGGACGATGTCCGCCTGCTGCTTGACGCGATCGGCAAATGAGCCCGCTTCCGCCATCCTGTAGCTTGTTCCTTATTCTAAAACACGGATCTACGGCACAGCCGCGCCGCCTAAATTATGCGCGCAACTCCACCACCGTTACCGCCGTTCCGCCGCGCTCCTGCGCTTCCGCATGAACGCTTTCGACCAGCGGATGCGCCGAAAGAAATTCGGCCAGGCCGCGCCGCAGCGCGCCGGTGCCGTGGCCGTGAATCACACGGACCTGAGGCCTGCCCGCCAGTGCGGCGTTATCGATAAATTTGTCCACGCGCCGCGAGGCCTCCTCGACCGTGCAGCCGATCACGTTGATTTCATCGATGGCGGCATCGCTTTCACGCCCCGCAGGCGCTGTATGGACGGATACGCCGCTTCGCAATGCGCCCGCTCGTTTCCCTCCAGGAGTTTCGGCAGAGCGCGCGGCGGCGCCCTTGGCGCTCTCCTCGCTGACCACCGCGGTGATCTCCGAGAGCGGCACCTTCATCCTTACTGGCCCCGCCTCGATTTCCGCGCTCGCTGCGTCGCGCCGCCGCAGCAACACCGCCGAAGGCAGCCCTCGCACGCGCACGCGCACCCCGGGAACAAGCTCCTCCGGCGAAGGTGGCCGCGCCGCATTGGCGGCGACGCCAAGGTCCGTTTGGGACTCCGAGAGATGAGCGACCACGGCCGCATCCGCTTCGCCGCGCGCTTCCGCGCGCGCTTGCGATAGCTTTCGCTTCGACTGCTTCTCGAGCTGTCCCCGCAACTCGCGGTCCTTCACTGCCTCGATGGCCCGCGCCACTTCGCGCGCGTGCTCCTCGAGAGCGGCGGCAAATCTCTGCTCCAGCTCCGCGATGCGGCCGCGCTGCCGCGCGACCCATTCCTCGCGTAGTTCGCGCCGTTCCACTTCCAGTTGCCGCGCCTGATCAGCCAGATCGCGCTGCATTTGCTCCAGAGCGTCGCGGCTGCGATGCAGGTAGGCGATCAGACCGGCGGCCTCGCGTGCTTCAGGAGCAATGAGCTCCTGTGCGCGCGCGACAATCTTTTCCGGCAGCCCCAGCCTTCGCGCGATGGTGATGCCGCTCGATCCTCCCGGCACGCCCACGCGCAGCCGGTAAGTGGGCGTCAGTCGCTCCTCATCGAATTCCACTGCCGCATTCAGTACCCCGGGGGTCGTCGAGGCATAAGCCTTCAACCGGTCGTGGTGCGTGGTCGCAAGAACCAGGCATCCTCGTGTCCGAAATTCTTCCAGCAGCGCCACCGCCAGCGCGGCGCCCTCTTCCGGCGCAGTGCCCGTGCCCATTTCGTCCAGCAGGACGAGCGAACGCTTCGTGAGTATTCCCAATATCGACTTCACATTCAGCACGTGCGCTGAAAACGTAGAGAGGTCCGCTGCGATGGATTGTTCGTCACCGATATCCGCCAGCACCCGGTCAAAGATGCCCAGCCGCGCCGCCTGTGCCGCCACGGGAATCCCCGATTGCGCCGCCAGCACCGCAAGCCCCACCGTCTTTAATGCCACGGTTTTGCCGCCGGTGTTCGGTCCGCTGATAACCAGCACGGTCTCATCTTTGCCCAGCGACAAACTGAGCGGGACCACCGGCCGGCCCAGCGGCCGCAGCGTGCTTTCGAGCACCGGATGGCGAGCCGCCTCCAGCGCGATTACGATTTCATCGGTGAACTCGGGAATGCAGGCGTCGTATTCGCGTGCAAATCGGCCGCGCGCAAAGAGCGCATCCACTTCCGCGATAGTGGCAATAGCGTGACCGAGCGGCCCGCGCTCGTCCACGAGCTTCGCAGTGAGTTCCTCCAGAATTCGCGCGATCTCTGCCGCTTCCTCTTCCCGTAGCTGCACCAGGCGATTGTTGATCTCGATCGTCTCCAGCGGCTCGACGAATACCGTCTGGCCCGTCGCGCTCGCCGCGTGGACCACTCCTTCAAGGTTGCGCCGCTCCGACGCCCGAACCGGGATCACGTAGCGGTCGTTGCGCTGGGTGACGTAATCTTCGCCGCCCTCGCTGCCGCGCGTACGCAGAATGCGCTCGAGCGTCTTCTGCAGATTCTCCCGCGTGCGCCCGATTCCATCCCGAACGCGCCGCAGCGCCGCCGAAGCATCGTCGCTGATCTCCCCGTTGGGCAGAATGGCCCGCCGGATGGCAGCCGCAAGAAAGCGCAGATCCGCAAGCGACCGAGCGCGTTCGGTAAGCAATGGGTATTTCGCGGAGGAGTCGCGAAAGACTTCGCGCAGCGACGTTACCGTATCGATCAACGAGGCGGCTTCGAGCAGTTCGCCGGGAATCAGCACCGCGCCCGGCAACCCCAGGCGCTCCAGCCACGCTTCCGGGTCGGCCACGGCACCGAACCCGAGTTCTTCGCCGGACCGCAAATAGGCCATCGCTTCTGCGATGGCCGAAAATTCCCGCTCGAGCACCGGGCGTTCGGTGCGAAATCCCAACAGTTCTATCGCGCGTTGCCCGGGCGCCGAAGTCGTACGCGCCCGCAGCAAATCGCGCAGCCGGTCGAACTCCAGAATCTCTTCGGCGCGGCGTCCCATCGTGGTTATCGCTTCAAGGCCAGCGCCTGAGCGAGGTACTCCGCCGCGTCCGCCGGACTCTTTGCGCCATGCACAAGCCGCGCTTTAGCTTCGCCCCAGCGCGACCCGTGGTCGCTCTCCACTTCCCGCACCCGCTCGATAATCGGGGCCCAGAAATCGCCCAGCGTGACAAACGGCTTCCCCGTCATGACGCCTTTGTTCAGCATTTCCCAAACCACCGCCAATTCCACCAATGTGCCCGTGCCGCCTTTGCACGCCACGTAGCCTTCTCCAAATCGAACGAGCTCGAATAGCCGCTCTTGCCAGGTGCTGGCGGCATGTTCCTCGTCTACCCATGCGTTAGCCTTCGTGCGAAAAAATGTCGAAGTAACCGCGATGGTGCGGCCGCCGGCCTCTTTGGCACCGCGCGACACCGCCTCCATAACTCCGCCATAACCGCCGGAACAAATCTGAAAACCGCGTTTGGCCAGTTCGCAGCCCAGTTGGCGCGCCTCTTCGTAATCGGATTCGCCGGCGCGCGGCCGCGAACTCCCGAAAACGGTGATGATGGTGCCTTCCGAGGTCATGCAGGCAATTATTTTACTGGGAGATTGGTTCCCGCGCTTGGTCCGGAAGGCGGACGCCGATGGCCCGCCGCACGCGCAGGGTGGGTTCCCGCATGCGGGCCTAGATCTTCCACCATGGCCACGCAGATCGAATCGACTACATTGGCCCCGTCGATCCCTTTCGTTCCCGTATTGTTGCCAAAGATCGAGAAGACCAGATGGGCGCCGCCGCGCGTGGTGGCGTAGCCGGATAACGAATTTACATGCTCGACCAAGCCTGTCTTCGCATGCACCTGACCAGCCGCCGCCGTCCCGCGCATGCGATTCTCGAGAGTGCCATCCTGCCCGGCCACTGGCAGCGTGGCCACAAAATCTGATCCCCAGGGCTGTTTCAGCGCATAGGCCAGCAGCTGCACCACGCTTTGCGGCGTCACCAGGTCGCCCCGCGAAAGCCCCGATCCGTCCGTTAGCTCCACGTCATCCGGAGCGATGCCGATGCTCTGCCGAAACTGCGTTGCAAAGGCCAGCGCGTCGTCCAGGGTCGTGGCTCCGGCTTTTTCCTTTGCCGCTACGCGCAGCAATAGCTCCGCGTGTAAATTCATGCTCAATTTGTTGGTGAGCCGCACGTCTTGCAGCAGCGCCGGCGATATGTGCTCGGCCAGCGCGTGCATCGGCGCGGCCGCCTGAAGTGGCGCGTTGCGATCGCCGTGCCGCGCGCGGCTGCGCCCTTGGACGCGCACACCTCGCGCTTCGAGCAGTTGCATCAGAATGGCCGCCGCGTTCTCGGCCGGCTGGGTCACGGCGAGCTGCAACTGGCGCGCCGGCGCGTCCAGCGGCAGAGTTCCGGTCAAATGAAAAACCTGCGAATCGGGATCACGCTCGAGGCGCAGCATTGGTTCTGTTCCTGCCGCGCTGGTCTGGGTGTCGTTACGCAGTTGGTAGATTCCGGGCCAGGGCGCCGCGCTGTAAACAAGAGGCGCGCCAATCATCGCGCCGGGACGAAGATCTACCGAGATAAAGTTGTCGTTAATGGCCAGCGCCGATACGGCTGCGCCATAACCCCATACCGCGTCATCTATGCCCCAGCCCGGCGGATAACGTTCGGGAGCGAAATAGCTGTCATCCGCGACGATATCGCCGGAAATTTCCTTCACCCCCGACGCCAACACCTGATCCGCCAGATCTGCCAGCGCCTTCTCCGGCGGGCCGTTGTGCTCGGCGTGATCCACGAATGGCAACACACGATTCGAAAGATTGGCGTCGCCTCGCCCCACGAGCACCAGATCTCCCTCCAGGTGCCCGGAGGAATCTGGTACGCCGGTGCTCTCCACCGTCGTGCGGATATGAAATTCGGGGCCCAGCGTAGCCAGCGCCATCGCCGTGGTAAACAACTTGGCATTCGAGGCCGGCATGAAATAACGGCCGGCATTCAGCGAGTAAAGCACTTCGCCGCTGTCGGCATCGCTAATGAGCAGACCCCAATAAGCCTTGTCGTTGCCCGTTGAGGCGAGCGCAGCCTGCACGCGCTCGCTGAATCGGGCGATATCGCCGCGCCCCTGCCTCGACCTGTCCGCTGCGCGAACTCCCGCGGGAGTCGCAGACTTCTGTGCCTGCGCGAAGCCTGCCCGCGGACTCGCGATTGGCGCACAAAGGCACAACAAACAGATGGGAAGCAGATACGGGGCTCCGCCGTTTAGAAAAGCCCATCGGCGGGTTGGAAAGGCGATCATGGGCTGCTTAGCCTCGCGCGTGAAGACCGGCTGGCTGCCAGCGATTATAGAGCCTGTACTTCGATGGGGCCACAAGTGCGGTTCCTGGTCGTGACGTTTTCGTTTCCCGTTCCTGCTGGAACCTCTAGCTTCCAGGCTCCAGCCTCCAGTAAGATGGTGCAGCCAAGCCCAGGAGGACGTTAATGCGAAAGGCATTCTCTGCTTTTTTGGCCATCGCTCTTTGCGCGCTACCCTTTGCTTCCATGGCCGCCGATAAGGAGACCGATCGGCTGGAGAATTGCGGCATGGTCCTCGATGAGATCCTCCGCATCCCAGACAATATTCCTCAGAACCTGCTGGATAAAGCCGAATGCGTCATTGTCATTCCTTCGGTGCTCAAGGCCGCATTTTTAGTGGGAGGAAATTACGGACGCGGCGCTATGACCTGCCGCTCCGGCGAACACTTCACGGGCAAATGGGGAGCGCCCAGCATGATCGCTCTGGAAGGCGGCAGCGTCGGATTCCAACTCGGGGGCCAGGCTACCGATTTCGTGATCCTGGTGATGAATCCGCGCGGCGCGACTGCCATCCTATCGAGCAAGGTCAAGCTGGGTGCCGACGCGTCTGCGGCCGCGGGTCCAAAGGGCCGCGATGCGGAAGCCGCAACGGACGTGACGCTGCGTGCTGAGATGTTGACTTACTCTCGCGCACGCGGTCTTTTTGCCGGCGTGTCGCTCGAAGGTTCGACCCTGCGACCGGACAATAACGCCAATGAGAGCGTCTACCACAAAAAGTTGAATGCCGCGGACATCGTTCGCAAGGGCACCGTGGCGATACCTCCCGCGGCGCAAAAGATGGTCTCCTTGCTCGACCAACATTCCCCAAAGAACACCTCGGATCCGAATTCGCTGAAGTAGCTCGCACTCCATTCTTCGCCTTCTGCGAGTGCCGCACTGCGTCTTTACGGCTCCCGGACTTGGGGCTGACCGACCGCCTCTGAACCCGACGACCACCACGATCACTCCGCTTGGGCTCAAACCATTTCCATCGGATATACTGAGTGCTTTCGCCGAAGCGCGGCGAGTCCCTTAAAAATGGCAGAGCGTCCTACATGCGCGATTTGCGCCAAACGGCGGCCGGAGCGATTTTGCCCCGCGAAGGGCGAGAAGATCTGCGCGCCTTGTTGCGGCCGGGAACGCGAAGTCACCCTTGATTGCCCGTTCGATTGCGCCTATCTGATTGCCGCGCATCGTTACGAGCAAGAACATCGCAAACCCCTCGCGGAAACCGAAATTCCATTCCCTGGTGTGGAGTTCTCTTCCAACCTGATCTATGAGCGTGAAGCTTTTGTTTCCGGATTGGCTTTCGCCATTTCGCAATTTGCCGCGAAGCAGCCTGACCTTACCGACGAACAGACTCTGACCGCAATCACCGCGCTTGGCGAAACTTACCGCACCCTGGTCTCGGGCATTTATTACGAAAGGCCGCCCGGCACCTTTCCTGCCGCAGCGCTCTACAGCGCAATGGCCAGCTTTATCCAGGACTACAAGAAAAAAGAAACAGAGCGCATGGGATTCTCCACCCTCAAGGATTCGGAGATCTTCTATCTACTCGTTTTCCTCGCCCGCCTCATACGGAATTGGACAAACGGCCGCCCTCGCGCCCGAATCTATGTGCAATTTCTACGCGGCCAATTTCCCCAGCACGATCTGCAGCCGGAACCCTCACGCATCATCGCTCCTTAGCCGCGCGCGTGGTCAAAGAGCGAGCGTAAGCTGTTCCTTCGCGTTCGTGGCTCTCCGCTCCGGCGGTTCCGGCCGCGTCTCGAGTCCATACTTGCGGCGCAAGTGTGCGAACCGTTCCGCGATCTCTGTGCGATAGGATTCGGGCGCATAGCCCGATCGCGTGTACCACTCGTAATATTGGCGCGCCAGCCGCGGGAACTTTTCCGCCAGGAATGGAAAGAATTGCTCGCGAGAAGCCGGCATCAGGAAAAGTACGTTGGCGGCAAACCAACAGGCTCCTGCGTCGCGCGCCGCTCGCGCCAATATTTCCAGGTCGGCGATACGATCGGTCAGGCCGGGTAGCACCGGCATTACCAGGATCCCCGAAGCGATCCCGGCCTCGCGCAGGGCTCGAACGGCCGCCGATACGCAAATCGGGCCGTGGCGCTCTCGGCTCGAGCAGCCTCGCGAGGCCCTTCCGGGGCGTTGTGACCGAAAGGCTGACGCTCAGTTTCGAGCGTTCGTTGATGCGCTTGAGAATATCCAGGTCTCGAAGCACCTGATCGGACTTGGTCGTGATCGAAACGGTGAGTCCCTCGAGTTCAGCCATCTCTACAAGTATCGCGCGTGTCGCTCCAAAGTCGCGTTCCGCGGGCTGATAGGGATCGGTCGCCGTGCCAATGGCGATATGCTCGCCCCGGACGGCGTTCCCGCGCAGTTCCCGGGCGGCCATCGGGCCGGCGTCTTGCTTCACAAAAATCTTGCGCTCGAAATCGCCGCCATCGAGTTCCATATACTCGTGCGTGTAGCGCGCGTAACAGTATTTGCAGCCGAATTCGCAGCCGCGGTAGGGATTGATGGTCCAGGTAAAGGGAACTCGGTCGGAATCGCAGCGGTTCAAAATCGAACGCGCTGGCAAAAGGAAATACTCCGCGCCCCGCTTACTGTCTGCCAGGGGCGAGGAGGCGGCGAGGCGTGCAATGCCGACTCTGTCGGCGCCGGGTTCCGGTGGCGACGGAACCGGGCGCTCGGTGTCCCGGTGGCACGGGACTGGGGGGAACAGAGGCAGGGATTCGTTCGGGCTCGGCGCGGGCTCGTCAGAGCGGGCGGGAGCACGAAGATCGGTCCGGTTGATGAGTAGAGTGGCCATTGCACGCCTGCCAGATGTACAATCTATATTCGCTTTATATTCGCCTGTCAAGCAATAATTCGCCTTAAATTCGCCTGCACGTTTGGCTAAGGATTCGTCTGCTATTGTCGTATCCGCTGCGTCTCGTCAAACCATATCCAGTCGTTTCCGAATGCGGCGGATATACTCGCTTTCTGGGGGAAAAAGGCAGGATATGGACGTCGGCATACTCATTATAGACGCTGATGCGGCCAGCCAGGCGGCGTTAGGCCAGGTGCTGGGAGCCGAGGGGTGGTTCGTCGAAGGGGCGACGTCGAGCAGCCAGGCTCTGCAAAAGCTTGCCCAAGGCAAATGGAGTCTGGTGCTTGCGAACATCGGTGTGACCGGCATTACCGGCGCGCTCTTCGTCACGCTCAAGGAACTGGCCATGCCCTCTGAGGCCGAAGCAGCCAAGGCACGGGTTCGCATCCTGTTTGTCGTCCCCGAGGGCGCCGTGGCAGCACAGGCCACGCCGCTGCTCGAAGAGGAACATCTGCCCTACGTTCTGAAGCCGGTTACCTTTCACGATCTGCTCGAACGCGTGAGCGATCTGCTGATGGAAACCGAGGCGATCGGAACTCCGCTCCGCAAGGTGCGGCAGGAAGGGCTGAAATCCAGCGGAAGGTCGCGGCGGGCCGGGCGCGATCCGGGCCGCGACGGCGCTCGTAATACGGGCATGTTTTCCATTCAGGGAGACTATCAGTGGAGCGAGGAAGAACTCGCCGAGTACGAACGCCAGGAAACGGAAACATTGAAGAAAAAGAAGAAAAAGCCGCTTACTCTGGGCTGATTCCCGCAAACGCAATTCATTCGCATCAGTTCGATCGCTTTCTCCCCCGCACCTAGTCCTTAAACCGCCCCTTCCTTAGCCACGCCGTTATCGGCTTCATGTCTTTGCGGCCTCGGCTGTGTGCCAAGGTCGGGCCTCGCTGCGGTCCGGCGTCTCGGCGAGAAGCTGATTGATGCTTTTATGCGATACGGGATGACGAAAATCCGGCGCGAGCTGCGCCAGCGGTATTAATACGAAACGGCGCTCCGTCAACCGGGGATGAGGGACTTCCAGCTCTCTGCTGCGAATCACGCTCGAGCCGTAGAACAATATGTCCAGGTCGATGGCGCGCGGACCATGCGGCGTGAGTCGGCGCCGGCCCAATTCGCGTTCGATCTTCAGCAGGGCGTGCAGCAGTTGCAGCGGCAGCAGCGACGTTTCGGCTTCCACCACCGCATTCAAGAACCAGCCCTGGCCGGGCGCTCCGACGGGTTCAGTAACATAGAGGGAAGACTGCCGAACTACGCTAATACCTGCGGAATTCATGGCGGCGATGGCGCGCTCGAGCATGCCGGCGCGATCGCCGAGATTTGATCCCAGGGCAATGTAAACAATTTTCCCGGCCATCGTGATGACTCGCCATCAGGATGTCTGCTACAAAAGCCGCCCATTAGAAAAGCGCGTGTTGGGCGCGCGGCGGTTCCAAGCCGAAATGCTTGTAGGCCAGCGGCGTGGCCACGCGCCCGCGCTGGGTACGGCCCAGCAATCCCATCTGCATCAGGTAAGGCTCATAGATTTCCTCGATGGCATCTTCCTCTTCGCTGAGCGAAGCCGCGATGGTATTGAGCCCGACTGGACCTCCGGAAAATTTCTGGATGATAGTGAGCATGAGGTTGCGGTCCACTTCATCGAGACCGTGTTCATCGACGCCGAGCCGGTCGAGCGCTTCGCGGGCGACTTCGGAGGTGACGCGCCCCTGGGCGCGCACTTCGGCGAAGTCGCGCACGCGGCGGAGCAAACGATTCGCCACCCGCGGGGTGCCGCGGCTGCGCCGCGCCACCTCTTCGGCTCCGCCGTCGTCAAGAGCGATGGAGAGAATTTGCGCCGAGCGGCGCAAAATCTCCACCAGGTCCTCGGGCCGGTAGTATTCGAGCCGATGCACGATGCCGAAACGCGAGCGCAAGGGCGCGGTGATCAGACCGGCGCGCGTGGTGGCGCCCACCAGGGTGAAGCGATTCAACTGAAAGGGATGAATGCGCGCGCCGGGGCCCTGTCCGATGACGAGATCGATTCGATAATCCTCCATCGCCGGATAAAGAATCTCTTCGATCGCGGGAAGCAGGCGATGAATTTCGTCGAGGAAAAACACCTCGCGGACTTCGATCGAGGTCAGAATTGCCGTCAGATCCCCCTTGCGCTCCAGCAGCGGACCGGAACTGGTTTTGATCGTAACGCCCAACTCATTGGCAATAATCTGCGCGAGCGAAGTTTTCCCGAGACCCGGAGGGCCGTAGAGCAGAACGTGATCGAGCGAATCGCCGCGGCTGCGCGCCGCTTCGATGGCGATGAGGATATTTTCCTTGACGCGCGCCTGACCGATGAAATCGGCCATGCTTTTCGGGCGGACGCTGGCATCGAGCCGCGCGTCTTCGTCGAAGGCGCGCCCGGAAACGATGCGTTTGGGCGTATCGGTCACGTGACTTCTTTATGCGGCAAAAGCCGCGTGGACTTTCTTGACGCGCGAAGCTCCTGATGACTTTGTCAGGCGGGAAAAGGCCTGATGCCACGGCCTTTTCCCGCTCGACAATCGCATCACGGGCTGCTTGCCCGAAGGCGCGGCCTTTTTAGCTGGGTGGCTCAAATGGCCCAGCGTGGCGCGAAGCAGCGCCTCAAAACTCTGCAGGGCGCCTTCGGCGGCACGGGCGCCGCGCCCGTTCGCGGATACCTCCTCCAATGCTTTCTCCGCCGCCCGGCGATCATAGCCGAGATTGAGCAGCGCGGAAACGACGTCGGACTCGAGTTGGGTGCGGCCGGCCGCCGGGACGCGCTCGGGCTGCGGCGCCTCCATGGCGGCGAGCTTATCGCGCAACTCGACCACAATACGCTCGGCCGTTTTGCGCCCCACGCCGGGGATGCGCGTGAGGCGCACCAGATCGCCGGCACGGATCGCCGGCAGCAATTCGTCCACGCTCATGCCGGAGAGAATCTTCAGCGCCAGCGAAGGGCCGACGCCGGAAGCGGAGATCAGCAGCTCGAAAAACTGCTTTTCGCGCGCGGTCAGGAAACCATAAAGGGCGATGGAATCCTCGCGCAGGTGCGTGTGGACGAGCAACGTAACCTCGTCGTGGAGTTCGCCGAGCGCATAAAATGTGGATAGCGGAATGGAGACGACGTAGCCGACGCCGTTTACGTCCACCAGGACCTGATTCGTCCGTTTGTCTACAAGCTTTCCGCGAAGGTATCCGATCATTTTAGTCTTTTGTTATACGGCAAAAGCGGCGTCATGACTTGTTCTGCGCCGCGAAGCCCCTAATGACTTCTTCACGGCCGTGAAGCTCATCCTGTTGGTAGATCCTCAAATATTTTTCTGTATGTGTTGATTCTGGGCGACTTTAAGTCCAGCAAAACGTAAGTGCTGATTCTGTGGGAGTTGCGTTCCCAATTTGCGCAAGTGCTGATAACAAGCACGTTAGCAGTTTGTGGGCTGCAGCGGGGCCTCCGGAGAAAACCAAGATTTAACACAGAGGACACGGAGGCACGGAGGGCACAGAGATGAAGACCTTGGCGGTTTTTGCCATCAGTGAAGAGCGGGAGATTTGTTCGAACTAACTGACCCTGTTGGGGCGGGAGGGTTAGGCAGCTAAATTTTTTTGGGAAAGCGAACAAAGCGGTTCCGCGCTCGCACTGGAACAACGCCGCAGCTAACGGCGAACTATCTTTACGAGCGTTACATCTATTTTATCGCGTGCGTCAAATTTCCTTTCTAGTGCTAGCCGGCGTCGACCCAGATGTCTTCGCCGCGAACTTCCACGGTGAAGCAGGCCACGGCGACGGCGGGATTCATGGCGGCTTTGCCGTTGCTGACGTCGTATTGCCAGCCGTGCCAGGGGCAGGTGACCACTTTGCCCTTGAGTTCGCCTTCGCCGAGCGGTCCGCCGCGATGCAGGCAGGTATTGTGGATGGCGTAGAAGGTTCCCTCCACGTTGGAGATGGCCAAGGTTTTGCCGTCAACCTGGAATTCGCGGATCGTCCCCGCGGGGATTTCATCCTTTCGCGCCGCACGCAGAAATGCCATTTCGGGGAGCCTCCTATTTCAGCTATTCGAATGAGTGAAGCGCTCGGACACGAACACTAACGCGGTGAAGGGGTCTGCGCAACCATGACGCCGCGCTTGAATTGGTCGACCATATCGGGCTGCAAGCGCACTTCGGTGGGCCGCTTCGCCAGAGACATCTGGTCGATTTTATCCTGCAGCTTGAGCAAGGCGTAAAAGAGGCCCTCGGGCCGGGGCGGGCAGCCGACCACGTAAACATCGACGGGCACGATGCGATCCACACCCTGCAAGACCGAGTAGGCGTTGAAGGGACCGCCGACGCTCGAGCAGGCGCCCATGGAGATGCACCACTTGGGGTCCGGCATCTGCTCCCAAACGCGCTTGAGCACGGGGCCCATCTTCAGCGTGACGGTGCCGGCGACGATCATCAGGTCGGCCTGCCGCGGCGAAGGCCGAAAAACCTCCGCGCCAAAGCGGGCGATATCGAATCGCGCCGTGGTGGAGGCGATCATTTCAATGGCGCAGCAGGCCAAGCCAAAGGTGAGCGGCCAGATGGCGGACTTGCGCGCCCAGTTGAAGACGTAGTCCACCGACGAAATCATGAAATTCTTTTCGAAGCGCTGATCGAGAACGCCCACGGTGTGCGGTTGCCTCCAAAAAGCACGTCAGTATAGCTCCGGTGTTGGGTGGAGTCAAAACGACTGCGTTTTGAATGTGCCCCGCACGAAGCCATCAATTCGCCGGGGAAATCGCGCCCGCTGATTGCACGGCGACCGGTCAAGGCGTGAGCCAGGATTCGGAGGCGAGCAAGGGCAGGTCGTGGGCCCAATCTTCGGCGGCCAATCCCACCGGATAGATGACGTGCGCCAGATTATCCCTGGTGTAGGCCAGGACAAAGGCCGCATGGCCCACTTCGTAATTGCCATCGGGGCGCACAGTTCCCTTCTTGGCGGGAGAAAGTTTGGCTGCGATTTGCGCGGCTTCGATGGCCTGTTCACTGCCGGTGAGCCCAATGAAGCGTTTGTCGAAATGATCGAGGTAGGCGCGCAAAACTTGCGGCGTATCGCGGGCGGGATCGGTGGTGACGAAAACGACTTTGAATTGTCCCGCCGCGGCCGGAGTAAGCTTTTTCATCGCTTCCGCAATCATGTGCATCTGCAGAGGACACATATCCGGGCAATGGGTATAGCCGAAAAAGAGCAGCGTGACGGAGCCCTGCGTCTTCGCCCACAAGTCGAATGCCGCTCCTGAAGTATCGGTGAGTGTGAATTTAGGTTTGGGAAGCGGCGGAGAGACCAAGCCGCCGCGGTAGGTCTTGTCAGCGGGAGCCGCGCGCTTCGGCTCGGGGTTCGCTTGCGTCCCCAGAGCCGAAGCGCCGCCGATACCCGCGGACGGCAATACAAGAACGATTGCGCACGCGAGCGCAAATGCGCGCGCGAGATGCGACTTCATGGTGCGTGGCCCGTGGTACGACACGATGGAGCTATTTCTGGACCACTACCGTGCCCAGCATGCCGTCCACGTCGTGCAGCGCGCATTTGTAATCGAACGTGCCCGCGTGAGTGAAGGTTATGCGGATGCGCGTTTTCCCAATCGTTTGCACAGACCCGATCTGGTCTTGCGGCGCGGCCTGCAGGAATCCGGAGTTTACGCTGTCGCTCGCCGAACCGACCTTGCCGTGCCACGCTCCATCGGCTTCGAGCGTCACGTTGACCAGGCTCATCGGATTGGCAGGCTCGGTGCCGAACGTGACCGTGTGAGGCTCGGAAGGATCGGTATTGGTCCATTCCACGGTATCTCCCACATGGACGTGGATCGTTCCGGGGAAAAAGCGAACGATGGAAAGCTGCCGCTTCCCTCCGCCGGTGGCCGCAACTTCTCCGGTCATCAGTACTTCATTCTGGGAACGAGCGAAGTCGTTGCGCTCTTCGTTTGGAGTGTCGCTATCGTCGATCAAATCGCGTCTCTGATCGGCGGCTTGCTTATCGTAATCGGCCTGAAGGTAAGGAAGAGTCGCCGAGAAAAAAGGCGACGCCGGGTCGGTGCTCAAGACATGAACCACTCCACCCATGTCGGTATGAATCAGACATACGAATTTGAAATTCCCGGGTTTGGAGAATTTCACGGAATAAGTCTGCCCATCCATCATGGCGCCACTGGTCACGCAGGAGGAGCCATCGTAGGTCGATCCGCTAGGCTGAACGCCGCCGGGCGACGGCGGGCATCCGCCGAATGGCGGGCCTATGGGAGGCGGCGGCAGCGGCCGTGGTTGTGCAACCGCCAGGAAGCTAACCGTATGCGGCTCGTTCTCGGGAGCAAAGGTCCACTTGACGCTATCGCCGGCGTATATCCACAGCTCATTCGGCAGAAAAGCGTCCGCCTGCTTGGCCTCATCGTGGCTTTCGGCGCCCACAATCGCATTCCAGGTTACTGCGCCTTGGGCCCTAGCAGGCTTTGGAACCATCAGGAATGCGAGGGCCAGGATTTCGCAGAGTCCGATTGCAAATCCGCTTACTGGAAAACGCTTCATGGATCCTCCTTGAAACATGTTCCGTGAAGGAGAAAATCAAATCCCGCAGAAGGGCCGACTTCAGATTCCGGTGTGAGACGGATTCTCTTCTTCGGGGCCCTTTTTTGTCAAGGTACGCAGACGAACTTTCACAGGAAATTTACTGCCCACTCCGTGCGGGCTTGACCGACTCGCTTCAGGACGTCTTGGCGCTGCGGCCGAGGGTTCCCATCAAGAGAGCCGGCACCTAGAACCGCCCTTCGCGGCTCCCTTCGGCAAGCCAGGGCAGCAGGGCAGCGCGCACCCGGCCACGGTCGTAGGAAAAGCGATCCCGGTCGCGCAGCGAACTCGGGATGACAGCGTGTGCGCGCGGCTTAATTGGCGCGGGAGACGGCGACGGCGGGAAGGCGGAAGGCCACCAACGCGCCGGGGAAATCGCGCCCGCTGATCGAGACAATGATGTACTGCTGCCCATTCAACATGTAGGTCATGGGCGAACCGCTCTGCGGCGCGGGCATGTACACGGCGCCCACTTCCTTGCCGCTGGCCTTATCGTAGGCGCGCAGCATGGCGCCGCGCGCGCCCGAGGCAGTGGTGGTGAACGCAGGCTCGCCGGCGATCACCAGCGATTTCGTCGTCAGCACGCCTACCAGGCCTGACTGGCCGGTGCGGGGAATCGTGAGTCCCTTGAGCGCCGCGATTATTGCGGACGTTATCGGGCGTTTCGCCGTGCGCCACCTGCCAGGCGATTTCGCCTTTGTCCATGTCAAATGCGGTGATGCGCCCGTAGGGAGGCTTGAGCAACGGCAAGCCACGAACGGTGAGAGTCGCGCCGCCTTCTCCGGCATCGGGCGCCTGATTTGCCGCCGCAAGCTGGGCAGGACGGGGCGCGGGCGGCGCGCCCATGGGCGTGCTATTCCGCGGATCTTTGCCGGCTGTGCCCTGCACATATTCCATGTCTGAAAATTGGGGTCCCGGCGTGGGGATCATTCCCAGGAGCGCGATGGCGGTCTGCGAGTAAACATAGAGCTTGTGCGTCTCGGGATCGTAGGAGCCGCCGGGCCAGTTGGCCCCGCCGGTGGAGCCCGGCGCCGTAATGGTGGCGAGCGGACCTTCGGCCTTGCTGACCGATGGCGCCGTGAAGAGAGGCCCGATGCGGTATTTAGAAACGAGCTTCACGGCTTCGTCGCGCAACTCGGGGGTGAAGTCGATCAAGTTTTCGATGGAGACGCCTTGAGTATCGAAAGCCGGGGGCTTGGTGGGAAATGGCTGCGTGGGCGAATACCACTCGCCGGGGATGTCGCCCTTGGGCACGGGACGTTCCTCGATGGGCCAGATGGGCTCGCCGGTTTCGCGGTTAAAGACGTAAAGGAACGACTGCTTGGTGGGCTGGGCTACGGCCTTAATCGTTCGCCCGCCGATGGTGATATCGCAAAGGATCGGCGCGGCGGGAATATCCATATCCCACAAACCGTGATGGACGAACTGGTAATGCCACTTGCGCTTGCCAGTCTGCAGGTCCACGGCGACGAGGCTCTCGCCGAAGAGTCCTTTGCCGGGGCGATCGCCGCCGAAGTAATCGCCGGTGGGCAACTCGACGGGCAGATAGACAAGCCCTAACTCTTCGTCAACGGAGATTTGCGCCCACACGCCGGTATTGCCCGTGTAGGTGAGCGAATCTTTCTCCCACGTGTCAGCTCCGTATTCACCGGGCTTAGGGATGGTATGGAAAATCCAGAGGCGCTTGCCGGTGCGCACGTCGAAGCCGCGAACGTAACCCTTCACATTTTTGCGGCTCTTGGGATCGCTGCCGGTGAGGTGTGCAGCGCCGACGATCACTACATCCTTGGCGACGACCGGCGTGGAGTGCAGGCCCACTTCGCCGGTAACGAGGTCGATCTCCTGATCGTCGTCCTGTTTCAGATCGACCACGCCATTTTTGCCGAAGCCGGGAACGGGCGCGCCGGTCTTGGCGTTCAGAGCGATCAGGCGGTAGCCCGGAGTGACGTAGAGGATGCGCTCGTCCTTGCCGTCGGTCCAATAAGCCACGCCATGCCCGGAAAGCTGCCGGGGCGCGTAGGTGCCGCGAACGCCTTCGTCTTCACGATGGACCCAGAGAAGCTCGCCGGTGGCGGCGTCGAGAGCGACCACCGCGCGGCGGGAACCGCCGGTGGAGTAGAGCACGCCGTGAACCATCAGGGGCGTGGATTCGAATTTGAATTCGGGCCGCGGGCCGAGCGAATCGGTCTTGAACTGCCAGGCGAGTTCCAGCTTGCCGAAATTATCGGCGTTGATCTGATCGAGCGGCGCGTAGCGCGTGCTGCCGAGGTCGCCTCCATAGTTGCGCCACTCTCCATTCTTTGTGCCCGATTGCGGGCGCGCGCTCGTCCCGACAGAAAGCGGGCCCACGCAAAGCAGGGCGACGCAGAGCAGGCACAACAGCAAGAACGAGCGAGAAGATTTCAGCATGGCGATCTCCTATATGGGCTACCCGGGCTACGCGCGCTCCTCAGCGTTACGGCGCGCCAAGTGCGAATTGCGCGTATTGTGTTCCGATTTTCGGCCGCAAACAAGGGAATTTGGAAAGAGCAGGCCGGAGAAATAATCGGAGGATAAAAAGCGCTTCGAGGACTATACTGGCCCCACCGTCGGAGGACCGATGGTCGCAAATTTGTTTTGCGATCTCGGTACAGGGCAGTTGAATTTTTATCAGGGACTTGGGCGTTTCACCAACGCCGACGTTCAGGTCCGCGCTATTACGTGGCCTTGGCTGGCTGAGGCGCGTTCTTTTTGCGCATCGGTCACGCGCGGACGTGTCTTTCGGGCGCTTACAGCGGCGCTCGTGCTGATGGGTATCGTTGCGCTCAGCTACGTTGCCGCGCGGCGCACCGTAGATTTTCCCGTATATCATTATGCCGCACGAAAGATGCTCGCCCGGACCGGCCCCATGTACGGTCCACAAAGCGGCATTGGCTGGCCACAGGTCTATCGCTATCCGCCCCTATTCCTGCTTTTGTTCATTCCGTTTGCCCTGTTGCCGCTAAGGCTGGCTGCCATCATCTGGGCGGCGCTGAAGTTTGCGGCGCTGGGGCTTCTCGCCAGAGCCCTCTTTTCCCGGCTGCGAACGCAGGGGCTGGGCTTTCCATTGCTGTCATTTCTTCCAGCCTTGCCTTATCTGGCCCTGGAATTTCACTATGGCAATGCCCAGTTTTTCATCTTTGCGCTGGCCGGCGCCGCGCTTTTGTGGGTTGAGGAACGGCCGGTCCGCGCCGCGTGCGCCCTCGCCCTGGCGATCAGCATAAAGGTTTGGCCCCTATTTTTCGTGCCTTACCTGATCGCACGGAAACGTACCTCAGTGGCCGGCTTGGCGGTGGCGCTCACAGTCGTACTGACACTGCTTCCGGCCGTCTATTTCGGCTGGCACGCAAACGCTTCGCTGCTGCATCAGTGGGCGGACCAGGAATTGGGCGTCTCCTCCACGGCCGGAGAGCCTGCCATCGTCGGCTTCCCCAGCCAATCACTGCATAGCGTGATGATGCGCTTTTTTGTGTCCCTCGATTATGCGGCGCTGACGGACTCGAATTACCCCAAAGTGAACCTGGGAGACTTCGATCCGCGAATTGTGGAATTATTGTGGTCGCTGCTGGCTGCGGCTGGTTACGCAGGACTGCTGTTTCTGGCCCGCCGCAGCAAACCGGATGATCTGACGCTGCATTCAGTCGCGTTTTGCACGCTATTGCTGCTGCAACCTTTTACCCAGACGGGCGATTTAGTGATCTTGTTCTGGCCGATCGCGGTCGGCGTGGCCGCTCTTCGCGATGATACGGACTTGCCGGCGTGGTCGCGTGCCGCTTTGTGCTTGGCGATGGCGGTCATGGTGCTGAAGCCGTTGGTGCCCGATCGAAATGCGCTGCGCCTGTTTCAGGTGCTGGGCGTGGACTTCGCGGCGACTTTGCTGCTCGCGGCGGGGCTGATCGGGAAATACCTTCGAAAGCCTGGCACGACGCCTGTCAGTGTCATTTCCAATGAGCTTTCGTTGCGTCTTGATCCGGGCGCCCCTTCAAACAGCGAGGCAGCAGCATCGCGCGGTTGCGCGACCGGCGGGGTCCCTTCGATTTACGGATAAAGATTGCCGTCAGTGGCTGTCTTTAGTTCGAAGCGGGTTCGAAGAAGTATCGCTGACGGGAGTGGCAATTAATTTGTTGTATTGCTCGGCCTCTGACGGCGAACAGATCATCTCCCGCACATCGAAATCGGGCGGCTGCAACTTCATGGGAAACTTGTCCAGGGCCAGCCAGGGTTTGGTATACATCTTCGGATCGTCGATCTTCACCGTCCACTCCAAATGGTCGCGATCGACGCGATGGAAGCGCTCCTCGACGCGCAGTTCGTCGCTATGCGGGCGACCGACGAGATCGAGCCACGTTCTCTCATCCATACCCGAAGTCTCGACGACGAGAGTGTAATCATCCACCCATTTACCCACGGAATAGCCGAACCATCGTGGTTCGGGATCTTTGGGGAGTTCGCGGCCGTCGGTCCAGATGACGCGCCAAATCTGGTCGAATTGGTAAAGGATCATTACCTTGCTGGGCGTCTGAAGGATCTGAGTGGTTCTTAGTTGAAAGAGGTCTTCGCGGGGCATTCCCTGGGGATCACAAATGGCTACTGGATCATTTGTGTCCGCAGGGAGAACCATTCTAGGCCCGATGGTCGGCTTCGTTTGATTGAAGGTTTCCAGTCCCAGAGGAGTGAAAGGCAACTGATGTTCAGGCTTTCCGTCTTGCGGCATGGCCTTCGCACCGAGGAACCCACCTCCGTCAAGGGACCCATTGGCCGGCTCCCAAGTACCGGAAATGTCGTGGCGCGGCGCGGGGGCCGGCTTCTGATCCTTCGCGGGCGGCGTTATGGCCCTTCCCCAACCATCGTGGATTATCGGCGCCGGGGCAGCAGGGGCTGGCTTCTGATCCCTCTGGGCTGCTGATTGCGACGGAGTTGCCAATTGTGGCGGCGCGCTTTGAGAGTGCGCGAGGGATGAAACCATCAACGCTGCGAGTACGAGTCGCGGCGCAAACAGGCGCTTGAGCATAGGGGCGGTGTTTTCCACGGACGTGCGGATGGCTACTTTTGTGCCGACTATTTTTTGTCTCCGGCTTTATCCCCCGAGGGGTCGCTGGCGGGATTGCCAATTAACTTATCGTATTCATCAAAGTCCGAGCGCGAACAGATCATCTCCCGGACATCGAAATCGGACGGCAGCAACCTCATGGGGAACTTATCCATGGCCAGCCAGGGCTTGGTGTACATCTTCGGGTCGTCTATTTTTACCGTCCACTCCAAATGGTCACGGTCCACACGATGGAAGGTCTCCTCGACGCGCAGATCGCCGGTGTGCGGACGGCCGGCGTGATCCACCCAGGTTCTGTCGTCGGTGCCATTGGTTTCGACGACGAGCGTGGAATCATCCACCCACTTGCCGACGGAATAGCCGTACCATCGCGGTTCGGGGTCCTTGGGCAGTTCGCGGCCGTCGGTCCAAATGACCCGCCATACCCGGTCGAATTCATACAGCATATAAATCTTATCGGGAGCCTGAACGATCTGAGTGGTCCTTAGCTGAAAAAGATCTTCGCGGGGAAATCCCTGAGGATCACACAGGAGTTCGGGATCGTTTGTCTCGCCGGGGGGAACCATTCTGGCTCCGTTGCTCGGCTTGGTGCGGAGGTAGGCTTCCAGTCCCAAAGGAGTGTAGGGGGGCTCATGTCCTGTTTTGCCGTCTACGGGCAACGTCTTGGCCCCGAGGAATTGGCCGCCGTCGTCGGGTCCATTGGCTGGATCCCAAGTCCCGGAAATGTCGTGGCGGGGAGCAGGGGCTGGATTCTGATTCTTGGCCTCTGAGGGTATGGGTTTGCCCCAACCATCGTAGTCGACGGGCGGCTGTGGCGCTGCTGATTGCGGCGGCGCGGTTTGCGCGAGCGCGAAAGGCGAAAATAGTAGCGCCGCGAGCAGAAGTCTCGGGGCGGCCAGGCGCTTCAGCATCGAGGAAGGTCTTTCCATGGCTACAGGCGAACCTACTTGTGACCTTTTTCGCTGGCGGGATCGCCGACTAACTTATTGTATTCCGCAAATTCCGATGGCGAACAGATCATCTCCCGGACATCGAAATCGGGCGGCTGCGAATCGAATCGTAAATTGTCCAGGGCCACCCAAGGTTTCGTATACATCTTCGGATCATCGATGGTCACGGTCAGATCCAAGTGATCGCGATCCACGCGGTGGTAGCGCTCCTCGACGCGCAGTTGGTCGCTATGGGGACGCCCGGCGCGATCGAGCCACGTTCTTTCATCCAGCCCGATAGTCTCAACGACGAGCGTATAGTCATCCACCCATTTGCCTACCGAATAGCCGTACCACCGGGGCTCGGGATCTTTGGGGAGCTCGCGGCCGTCGGTCCAAACAACGCGCCAGACCTTGCCGAACGTGTACATGATCAATATCTTCAGCGGCGTCTGAACGATTTGGGTCGCCCTTAGCTCGTAGAGATCTTCGCGAGGCATGCCCTGGGGATCGCAGGTTACGACCGGATCATTCGTTTCCGCAGGCAGAACGGCGCGGACCCCATTGCTCGGCTTTGCGCCATTCAACGCTTCCTGACCCAAAGGAGTGTATGGCAGCCGATGTTCGGGCCTGCCGTCTTCCGGCACGGCCTTCGCGCCGAGCTGCCCGATTCCGCCGTCACCCGGGTCCCAGGTTCCGGAAATGTCACGGCGCGGAGCAGGGCCTGACTTCTGACTCTTCGCGGGCGCGGTTACCGGCCGTCCCCAACCATCATGGTCTTGGGGTGCCGCGGCAGGATTTGCCGCGTTCTGATCCTTTGCCGTTCTTGATTGTGGCGCTGCTTGAGAACGCGTGAGGGATAAAACAATCAACACAATGAGCACAAGTCCCGGAGCAACGAAACGCTTTAGCATGGCGGGAACCTTTTCATGGCCGAATCAATCACTTGACACCGTTTGGCCTCACTCTTTGGCTCACTGTTTGGCAGGATCTTCGGGGTTGTAAGCCGGCAGTTGCGGGATTACGCGGCCGACCAGCTTTTGGCCATTGGGCAGCACGACTTCGACAATGCGTCCGATCGGCTTGCCATTCTTCACGGTGATCATAGTCACGGTGACTTCATCCCCGGGCTTGAAGGACGTTTTGCTCCAGCCCGAGTGCGTCATTGTGGTCGGGTTTTCGGTCTCCGCGCCCCAATGGACCGCTTGGCCGCTGTCGTCTTTTGCGTCGAACTGGAGGACGCAATGAGGATTGGCCCAAAACCACTGCGTAACCGTTCCCTTCACGGTAATTCTGTTATCCGTGTCGTACGCCGCGTTGCCGTGGTGCGCGAAGAGCGGAAGGGAGAGAACGGAGACAACGATAGCCAGAGCAAAAAACCTCAGGAAACTGCTTTTCAAGGGTCACCCCCTCTTTGCGAGGACAGGATTGCGCCTTTGGGTTTGATCCGGTCGATCTTTACGAGACTGAGGCGATTCTAAAGTCAGCCAGGGGCGCAGTCAAGCGCGCTTCCGCCGAAGTCCTCTGGCCGCTCGGCGTGATACAGGATCAGCGCGAGCCAACCATCACTGCGTCACTTTCACCAACTAACTCGGGGGTGTCTGGAAGTGATTTTCGCGAACGGAGGGTAAGCCACGAAGCGATATAAAGCAGCGCCGCCACCACCAAGAGCGATCGAATGCCCGTCCACATCGAAAGCGATTCGAGAAGCCCGCCAACCAAGGCGCCGAAGAGATTCGATCCCAGCGCAGCACCTTGGAATCCGGCTCTCGCGAAACTTCTGATAAACACGATGCCTGCGAAAAACGCAGGCATACCGAGCACTGCCACCGCCGCGAGCGCCTTAAGCCAGTACGAAGCGACAAAGAGAGACTGGATCGGAATGGCATAGGAGACGAGCATGGTCGCAAAGATCCCAGCATAGGCGAGCCCGATATTGAAATTCTTCATATGCTCGACGAGCAGGTTCGAGCCGACGATCAGAAGCAGAAGACCCGAAATGGCGATGGAATTGACAAGCCAAGTCGTTCCAAACAGCAAGGCCATCTTGCTGATGATCTGCGCCTCGAGAAGAAAAAATCCCGCACCCAGGAAAAAGAAGTGCCAATCGAGAGATCCCGCGGACACTCCGGTATCACGCAGGAAAAGCCAGCCCAGCACCAGAAGCACGAGAGACATGAGAATTACCGCGGAAGGAAGTCCCGGCTCGTGCTGGTAGAAATAGGGCCAGTCGTCGGTTGTGAGAGCGGCTGCGGCTCCGGAAGGAGCCAAGGAGTTTGCTTTGGCGTAAGCGAGGAGGTCCGGATCCGCCGCCAACGCCGCATTGAGCCGTTCGGGAGAACCGCAAAAAAAGAAGTCCCCCATAGTCCCGTAAAACGGCTGCCGCACCGCCAGGACCAAAGGCCGCCGGCCAAACACGACTTGAGTCAACTCTGTGAGCCGGGCTTCGATCCACGGGGTTTCCACCCAAAACTTCAAAATGAGCAATCCATCCGGTTTTAGCAGCCGCTTGGCCGCTTGCAGGGCCTCGACCGTATAAACGTAATTGTCGATTCGAATGTTGGTGTAGTAGGAGCTCGTGGTATGGGAATCCAGCAAAGAAAACATGATGAGGTCGAATTGTTCGTGGCTATTTTCGACGTAGCTGCGCGCGTCATTGACGACGACCTGGACCTTGGGGGAACTGTAGGGCTTCTCGAAGTGGAGCTGACTCCCTAAATGTTGGATGAGCGGGTCGATCTCCACCGCAACAACGCGCTGCGCTCCATTGCGTAAGGCAGCGGCGGCATCGTTACCTGTTCCGGCGCCAAGGACCAGCACAGATTCAGGATTGGGGAAAAACCGATACGGCAGGTTGTAGGGATTCCACTTTACCGGGACATCTCTGAACACTTCGGGATGCTTGGCGGTGAATTCGGGCGAGAGATCATAGATATTTTGGTACCAACTGTCGTTGGTGCGGAGCTGGTACGAGGCAAGTTCACCATCGCCAAGATAAAGCGGACGAAGCGCCAGCCTCTGATAAGGCGACCAATAGATACGGCCTACATGGGGAGCCAGTGCAGTGAGAGCCACGCACGCTGAAAACACGACTGCCAGGGTCCACCGCAATGGTGGCCGCCGCCAAACAAGCCAGGCCAGCAGAAGGCCGGCTACGGCAAGCCATGCCGGGGGCGGTTGATTCAAAAAACATAGCCCCGTGTAGGCGAGAATTCCGGCCAAGCTGCCGAAGATGTTGAGTGTGTAACCCTTGATCCCTCGGGGAGCCTTTTCAAGATACCACCCGACGAGCTGACCCAGGGGAACGAAGAGGAATGCGATCAAGCCGAATAGCGGCACGACGATAAGAACCGACTTCGCAAGGTCTATCAGCTCTTTTCCGTGCCCTGGCAGGGAAGGCACACCCCAGACATCCACCTCGGAGAGCCCTCCGATCAGGGAAGGCATGGAGGTAAGAAGCTCGCGCAAGGCAGTCCACGGGAGCGACACAACGAGCGCCAGGACCAGCAAAGGCACAAACCAGGCCATGGCCCTGACACGGCGAGCGGAAAGGCAGCAGCCGAGCCCAAATCCCAGGAAGCAAGCGATCAAGACGAAGTTTTTGAAGTAGGCGAAGACGGGAATCTCCGACGAAATCCAGCGGATCATCAGCAGTTCCAGAAACAACGCCGTCACGCTCGCCAAGGCAAGTTTCCCGTAAGAGAATCCACCAAGTTGCCAAGGATCGAAATCGAGCCAGGAGGGGCTCCAACGAGACATCGCCGCATCGACCTTGGCAGGGGGAAGCCGATACAGAATGAAAAGGTAGACGTTCGCGAAGACAAGGACGGCGGAGAGAGACAGGAAGGCGACCATAGCGCTAAGACAGCTTGAAGTGCTACGGCCGAGTTGTCAGCTGCGGGATTTCCTTTCGGTACTAAGAAGTAACCAAGGCTCGATGCATACAAACCTCAAATCCAGGAAGCTGCAAAGGGCGAATTTTTCCAAGATGTAAATGGCGGATTAGGAACAGGCGCCGCTTGCCCTGCCGCAGAGCCGCCTTTTGGCGGTATTTTGGTTCAGGGCGCCGTTACGTACCGGGCGCCTATGCTTTCTGGTGACGAACGCGGAATGAAACAATCTCTGTGCATCGCGCTGCTGCTGGCCGTGGTGGCGCTGGTTTACGGCAACACTCTGGGGAACGGATTCACGATGGATGACGGCATCTATATCCTTCGCAATCCGCAGGTGACCAATGTCTCGGTGCGAGGGCTCTTCACTCCCCACAAAATCAGCAACGTATTCAGGCCGGTGACCTTCGCGAGTTTTGCCCTGAATTGGCGGCTGGGCCGAGGACGGCCTTTTGGCTTTCATCTATTCAATCTGATCCTGCACGCGGCGGCCACCCTGCTGCTGTATCTGCTGCTGGAGCATTTGCTGGGCGCTTCTCCTCCCGCCAGGGTCATGGCATTCGTGGCGGCATTGGTGTTTGCCGTGCATCCGCTGCATACCGAGGCGGTTTCCTCGATTGCGGGACGCGCCGAGGTGCTTGCCGCGGGATTCCTTTTTGCCGCATGGATCCTGCACCTTCAGGATCGGCAAATCCCCGCGCTCATCTGCTTTGTGCTGGCACTGCTATCGAAGGAATCCGCGGTGATCTTTCTGCCGCTGCTGCTGACAGGCGATTATGCGCGCGGTAAATGGAAGCCATGGCTCCGCTATGCACTGCCGGCCGGAGTTACGCTCGTGTACCTCGGATTGCTGTGGAAAATACAAGGAGGCCGATTCGGCCAGGTAACCATATCGCAGCTCGATAATCCGCTCGTCATTATTCCCGAGCGATGGCGAATCCTGAACGCGCTGCGGGTGGCATGGAAATACGTGGCGCTGCATTTCTATCCGGCCAAACTTTCCTGCGACTATTCCTTCAACACCATTCCGATTTATCTGGATTGGCGCCACACGCTGCCTGCTTGGATGGCAAGCTTCGCCTTGGTGAGCGCGTGGATCTGGGCGGTGTGGAAGCGGCGAAGCGGGCTGATCCTGGCGGGCGGAATCTATCTGGGCGGCTTTGCTGTCACGGCAAACATCCTGATGCCCACCGGGACGATCATGGGCGAGCGGCTGGCCTATCTGCCGTCGGCAGGATTTTGCCTGCTGGTGGCGCTGGCATGGAACTGGTTACAGGGGCGGCAGCGAATCGTAGCTCTGGGGGCGCTGACGGCGGTGATCGCCGCCTTTGGCATGCGGACGATGCTGCGCAACCAGGATTGGCGCGACAACTTGAGTCTTTATAGCGCCGGCGTGCGCGTCTCGCCGGGCAGCGCAAAAATGCACGGTAATCTTGGAGGCGAGTACCTGGCTTCGGCGCAGTGGGACATGGCTGCTACCGAGTTCCAAACGGCGCTGCGTATCCTTCCCGACTATCCCGACGTGCTCGCGTCTTATGGACTTTTGGAGATTTGGAGGGGGCACAACGAGTCTGCCGGGCACATGCTCGAACGGGCCTACTACCTGAGCCATCGAGATAATCCCAATTACGATTTCATGGCCGTCAACTATGCGGCTCTACTGATGCAGACCAATCATATGGACGGCGCGCTCGACGTGCTGAACCACGAGATCGCGGAAGCGCCGAGCTATTCGAGGGCCTGGTCCAACCGGGCCGTGATTCGTTATAAGCAGGGCCAGGCCGCTCCAGCCCGCAGCGATGCAGAAGCGGCACTGCGTTTGGATCCGGAAAATACGCAGGCGCAAAAGGTTTTGCAAATGCTCGGCAGCCCGGCCCAGTCCGCCTCCCAGAGATAATCTTTGACATGATCTTTCAGGCGCGCGGCCCTGGCCCCCCGTTCCAGGCGGCCGGGTGGCTCTAATCTCCAGCTTTCGTTCCCTGGACGAGGAGTGCGCCTTCCTGGCGGAATGCGCGGAGCTGGGCGGCATCGCGAAACCACCGGCCTTCGTATTTTTCGGGAACAGGAGTGGGATCGGGTATGCGTTCGTGTTTCACGCCGGAGAAACCCGCCTCGGTGAAAAGCGCGGCCCATTCGGCGGCGGAGACGAGCTGGGTGGGGACGGTCAGGATTTCGCCCCACTGATGCGCATGCACGTTTTCGCGGTAATAATTGATGAGGATCCAGGCCACGCCACCTTCGCGCAAGACGCGGTGAATTTCGCGCAAAGCAGCGCGAGGATTGGGCCAATAGTAGGCGGCTTCGACGGAAATCGCGTGTGTGAAGAAATGGGCATCCCAGGGAATCTCTTCGGCCTCGCCGATGACGAACATGGCGTTTTCCAGGCCGAGGTTGTTGCGGCGGGCGCGTCGAATCATCTCGTCGGAAATATCGAGGCCGACGACGCGCCCTTCGGGCACTTGCTCGGCAAGCAGACGAACCAGCCAGCCGGCGCCACAACCCACGTCGAGGACGTTATCTTCGGGACCGAGGCGCATGCGGTCGAGCACCGGAAGCACGATCGGGAGGTGATCCTGCTCCATGCCCTCGCCGCGGCCTGCTTCCGCCCAGCGGTTAAATTCCTGACGAAGCGATTCGGGATGAATTGGGGAATCCGTGGCTGCTTTCACCCACTGAAGATGATCGTTTATTGCCGCGATTGCGTATAGCGCGCCTGGCTACATGCCGGCTTCATCGGCCGAAGGACCGTAGATCGAGGGCACGGGAACATCGTTGAGACGCAGATAGACTCCGAGTTGCGCGCGATGATGGATCATGTGGTTCATGATCATGGCACGCAAGACACCGATGCGCGGCATGGTGAAGACCGTCTTTCCACCGTTAAGCAGAGTCCAGGGCGTCATCATGGACTGGTCACTGGCGGCTGCGATTGCGGCGCGGGCTTCAGGGACATTCTTATCGAAAAATGCGAGAACATCGGCTTTGGTCTTCAGTTCTGGCGGCCGCGCCTGCTGCCCACCCGGAGGATTGACGTCAAAGTTGGGCGTATCCAGGGTCAGCTTTCCCCAATGGGGTATGAAAGCGATGTGCGCCGCCAGCGCGCCCATGGTCATCGATTTAGTGTGCGGCTTCCAATCGAACTTTCCGTCCGGCACACGCTCCAGGCTCTTACGCGTGCTGGCCATCTCATGATCGAATTCTCCCAATAGCGCCTGATTCATTGCCATATCACTGCCCTCCTCGGTAATTTTTTAGAGTGACCTGTGCCGACGGATTCCAGCAGATGAATGGGCTGCCCGCGTGGTTGCTTCCGTGCGCTTATTTTTCGACTTTGGCCAGCAGTTGCACGAAGCGCTGTTCGCGCTCCGCCTGGTCCATTCCGCCGATGGCCTCGGCGACCTGGGTCACGTTCATGGAGCAGAACTTGGGACCGCACATGGAGCAGAACTTGGCATCTTTGTAGAAATCGTCAGGCAAAGTCTCGTCGTGCATGGCACGGGCGGTTTCGGGGTCAAGGGAAAGCTCGAATTGCTTATTCCAGTCGAAAAGGAAGCGCGCATAAGAAAGGGCGTCGTCGCGGTCGCGCGAGCCGGGGCGATGCCGGGCCACGTCGGCGGCATGCGCGGCGATCTTGTAGGCCAGCACGCCTTGCTTCACGTCGTCGGCATTGGGAAGCCCGAGGTGCTCCTTCGGCGTGACATAACACAACATGGAAGCGCCGTACCATCCGATCATGGCCGCGCCAATGGCGCTGGTGATGTGGTCATAGCCCGGCGCGATATCGATCACCAGAGGTCCCAGCGTGTAGAAGGGCGCCTCGTGGCACAGTTCCATCTCTTTCTTCACCTGCAATTCGATCTGGTCCATGGGAATGTGTCCGGGACCTTCGATCATGACCTGCACATCGTCCTGCCAGGCCTTTTGTGTCAGTTCGCCCAGCACTTTGAGCTCGGCAAACTGGGCCGCGTCGCTGGCGTCGCCAATGGAGCCCGGCCGCAAGCCATCGCCCAGAGAGAAGCTGACATCGTGCTTCTTGAAGATTTTGCAAATATCGTCGAAGCGCTCGTAAAGAAAATTTTCCTTCTTATGCGCGGCCATCCATTGCGCCATCAGCGCGCCGCCGCGGCTCACGATGCCGGTGATGCGGTTGCGCACCAGCGGCAGGAATTCGCGCAGGACGCCGGCGTGAATGGTCATGTAGTCCACGCCTTGCTCGGCCTGCTCTTCGATCACTTCGAGCATGAGCTCCGCAGTAAGGTCTTCAGTGCGCTTGATCCGAGAGATGGCTTCGTAGATCGGGACGGTGCCCACGGGAACCGGCGAAGCGTCAATAATGGCGCGGCGGATGCTGGGAATATCGCCGCCGGTGGAAAGATCCATGACGGTGTCGGAGCCGTAATGAACCGAGCGATGCAGCTTCTCGAGTTCCTGAGCAATCTCGGAGGTCACCGCGGAGTTGCCGATATTGGCGTTGATTTTGCAGCGGAAGGCGACGCCGATGCCCATCGGTTCGAGCGAACGATGATGGATATTGGCAGGAATGATGGCGCGGCCGCGGGCCACTTCGCTGCGCACGAGTTCGGGCTCGATTTTCTCGCGGCGAGCGACATATTCCATTTCTTCGGTGACGACGCCCTGACGGGCGAAGTGCATTTGCGAAAGATTGCGCGAGCCGTTTGCGGCCGCGCTTTGCGCCAGACGCTTTTCGATCCAGGAATCTCGGATGGCCATGACTTTGCTCTCCTGCTGAGGCTGAGGGAAACATTACCACATCTTTCGTGCGCGTGAACGCCCCTCGGACGTTTGGCCGAGGACGCCTCCACTTCGAAATATCTATGCGGATCGGTTCAGGCGCAACGGAGCACCAGCAGGGAGATTTCCGGCGGGACGCCGAGACGGACGGGAGCGCCAATCGTGCCCAAGCCGCTATTGACGTACACCAACGCAGTAGGGACTGAAGAGGCGGCGGGCCCCGCGGCGGCCACATGCGAATGCGCGGCGCTCCAGGCTTGCTGATCGTCGAGTTCGGAAGCGGAGCCGAGCGGACGCTTAAACAAGCCGGCGGTATATGGCGTGAGGAATTGGGCCGGGCTGAAGCGATGATCCAAAATCTCCACGCGCACCTGCCCGCCATGCGTGTGGCCGGTAAGCATCAGCTCGATGCCGAGTTCCGCCGCGCGCGGAAACGAATTGGGATTGTGCGAAAGGAGAATATTTGGCATCTCACGGCGCACTAACGAATCGGTGTGCGCGAGCATGACGAGACGGCGGCCACGGGCGCTGCGGGTGAGTTGGTAATCGACGCCGATGAGATTGAACTTCGCGCCGCGCCAACCGATCTCCGCATTCTCCTGCCGCAGAAGTTTCATACCGTTCTCGGCGAAAAGCTCGGCGGCCAAGTGCTGAGCGTCCGCATAAATCTCATGATTTCCGTTGCAGCCCCAGACGCCCAAGGGCGCGCGCAGGCGGGAGAGTTCGCGGATGCAAGTCTCGAGGGGATCATTTGGACCGGTGATGAAGTCTCCGGTGACGACGGAAAGATCCGGTTGGAGTTCATTGGCCATGCCCACGGCGCGGCGCACGTCCGCGGCGGCCATATAACTGCCGATGTGAATATCGCTGAGCTGGGCGACGCGCAAACCGTCAAGCGCTTGCGGCAATCCGCTGATCGGCAATTCGATTTTTTGAACGCGATATTCGTGCCGGCCGATGAAGAAACCGTAGGCGCCCGCTCCGAAGGGAATGGCTCCCGCCAATGCGGTCGCGCCCTGGACAAACCGGCGGCGATCGAGGCGAACGCCGTCTCGCACGGCGCCGGCCCGGGATTGTCTCGGGGAAGGCTCGGCTTCAGGTCTGGGCCCCTTTGACGCAGTGGCAAGAAGCCGCCAAGCGTACCTTCCAGCCAAATCTATCCCGGAGACCAGGCCGATCATGGTCCAGGAAGCAAACGCTGTGGTAATCCACAGACCGACGACGCCCATCATTCCGGAAAAGCGCCACACCAGATCGCGGCGCCCCGAAAAGAAAACCGCCGTCAGCGCCAGGGCGACCACAGCAACCACAGTAATCGCAAGTCCGCGCGCAATTGGGCGCAGGGTGGCGGATTTAATTCGAGAGGCGAAACGCCAAAAGCGCGAAAGCCAATAGCCCTGCGCCAATAGAAAAGCGAGCAGGAGGGGGATAGCGACGACGAGACGCAGAACGCTATTTGGTGTCAAAGGCCTTACCCTAACCACCCAATTTTAGCATGTTGTGGGCGTAGCCTCCGCGTGAGCCAGCTTCGCTTGTGTTCCGTGCGCCAGCGTTTGCGCCGACCGCTATCCGCAGCCCGCGCGAGAGCGCATGCCGTGAGTTCCACGAGGCCACAGCGCTCGAATGCGGAGTTTCCATGCGAACTGGAAGGCTAGACAGCGGCGGCGCCTGTGCCGCTGCTGGCGCCAACCTGCGCGAGAAGCTCGGTGAGTTTTTGCGGATCGGTGACCGGCGGAAAACACGTGCCCGCCGCGCACACAAATGCCTGGGCTCTTTCGGCGTGAAGCTCAGGCAGCATTTGCCGCAAAGCCGGAGGCAAGGCTTCGAAATTTGGTTTCGGTATGACGCGCAGCACGGCTTTGCCAAACCGATAAACGAGGCCGGCGGCACGCTCGAGTTGCCGGGCCGCATCGTCCTCGTAGGTTCCGGTGACCACAACTTGCAGGGGATGGCGGGCGTGGAGCGCTGTTGCCAGGCCGTAGGTTGCGGCAAACATGCCGTAGCGGGACACCAGGCCCGAGAAGGCCTCGAGGGCCAAGTGCGCTTGCTCGCGATATTTTTTGTCGCCGATGTATTCGTAAAGGCGGTCGAGCACGATGATGGCTACGGCGTTGCCGGCCGGCGTGGGTGAATCCTGAATTGGTTTGCGGCGCACGTCGAAGCCGCCAAGAGGCGGCGCGTCTGAAGCGCGGTCGAAAAATCCGCCGTCTTCATTATCAGCATATTTTTCGAGGACCAACCGGACGGCGCGCTCGGCCAGATCGAAATAGCGCGTATTGAGCGTGGCTTCGAAGCCGTCGAGCAGGGCGGCGGCGGCAAAGACCTGATCGTCGAGCGTGCCATCGAGACGACCCTGTTCGTGATTCCCGAGCCGATGCGCAAATCCGCGGCGCTCGTCCCAGCCTTCCTCGATGAGGCGATCGAGAGTGCCGAGCGCAAAGATGCGGCAGCCGTATCCCTCCTCGCCGCCGAGGACTTGAGCTGCTTCCAGGTACGCGGAGATAAACATGGCGTTCCAACTGGTATAGATGGTGGTGTCGACATAGGGTGTGGGGCGCTTGCCGCGAGCGGCCAACAATTCACGGCGAGCTTCTGCGATTTTGTTTCTGACGTCTTCGGCGTACGTGCCGATGGCTTCGGCTATGGTTTCGGGTTCCCGCGCGACCCAGAGGACATTCTTTTCCGGATTATGGTGCATTTCGCCGCGAGGTCCGACGTCGTAGTAAAGCTCGATGACGCGCGAGAGCTCAGGGCTCAACACGGCGCGGACTTCGTCAAGCGTCCAGGTAAAATAATCGCCATCATCATCGAGAGAAATATCGGCATCCTGACTGGCGTAAAAGCCGCCGTGCTCGCGGTCGGAAAGCACAGTATCGACCCAGCGGATGATTCCGAGTGCGGTTTCGCGGAAGAGAGGATTGCGCGTGACCGCATAGCCGTGGAGGTAATTCTTCAGGAGTTCGGAATTATCGTAGGACATCTTTTCGAAATGGGGCACAAGCCAGCGTTCGTCGACCGAATAGCGATGGAATCCGCCGCCAAGCTGATCGTAAACACCGCCGCGAGCCATTTTTTCGAGGGTGGTCTGGGCCGCGAGCAATAGCTGAGGATCGCGGGTGGCCTGATAGCGTTCGAGGAGCAGGTCAATGGCCGCGGAGTGCGGAAATTTGGGGCCGCCGCCGAATCCGCCGTGGTGCGGATCGAAATGCTGGAGAATGGAAGCGGTCAGTTCGTCGATTAGTGCGGGCGTCCAGCTTCCGCGCGCACCGGCGGACAATTCCGCTTGTTGGACGGCGCCGACCAGAGCACCGGCGGCTTTTTCCACATCGTCGCGGCGGGTTTGAAAGGCCTCGGCGACATGTTCGAGCACGCGGCGGAAACTGGGGCGGCCCATGGCGTCTTGAGGCGGGAAGTAAGTGCCTCCGTAAAATGGACGGCCGTCGGAAAGCAAGAAGCCGGTGAGCGGCCAGCCTCCCTGGCCGGAGACGGCGCTGATCGCGGATTGGTAGCGGGCATCCACATCGGGCCGTTCGTCGCGGTCCACTTTCACGGGGACGAAATGCTTGTTGATGAGCTCGGCGAGGGCGGGATCTTCGTAGCTTTCGCGGTCGATGACGTGGCACCAATGGCACCAAACTGCGCCGATATCGAGGAGGATGGGCTTATCTTCGGCACGAGCGCGCGCAAAAGCTTCCTCGCCCCATTCGTACCATTCGACCGGCTGGTGGGCGGCCGAGCGCAGATACGGGCTGGCGGAACTGGCGAGACGATTGGGTTGCTCAGCGCTCAAGTTTTTTCTCCCCTCTTCTTCTCCCCTCTTCTTTCTCCCTGAAGAGGCCTCACCGCACACGGCTCTCACTGCACGGGATTATTCGGGCCGGTATCGCCTGGATCGAGGGGCTTGCGCCCGGCGAAGCCTTCATTCTGTCGATGCCAGAAGCGGATGCGCTCTTCGCCGAGACGCCAGCAAAGATAAACCTCTTCGTTATTGATGATGGCAGGAAAATCCAGCAGGCCGGTATCGAGGTCCTTGATCAGACAGCCGGTGGACTGAATCCGTTCGAGCGAGGCCTTGAGCGACTCCGCAAGTTTGTCGTGTTCGAAGCGCAGCCGGGCCGTTTTCTCGTAAGGAATGACGGAGCCGCCGACCCACTGAATGCGCGCGGAAATGGCTCCCAATTCCTCGACCAGCGGGGCAAGTTTCTTTCGCGCCTCGATGGCTTCGATGAGCACTGGCTCGATCTCGCGCCGAGTGCGTTCGGCCTCGGTGAGCGTGAATAGCCTCGGTTCCGGCGATTCCTGTTCGTTTTCTTCGTCTGCCATGGTAACCGCTAGGGCCGCCTGATCGCGAAAGCGGCAAACTAAGGGCCGCGTTCTCAATCGCATCCGGAGTAAGTATTTTCGCCCACGCCGAACTACATTGCTAGCCCCACGCCGGAGAAATTTCTCGCGCATCGGATTAGTGGAACGGAGAGGCCGAAATGCGGAGAGCGTGCATATCGCGCGAGCGCCTGCCGTTTTTCACAGGCTTTCCTAGCATTTTTCACAGCCAGTCACATTTTCGATGCACCCGATCATTTCTTTACTCACACATTTTGGCCGGGCACGGTTAATCTACCTCCCCCGGAGGGGTGTCCTTCATGGCAACGGTAGGCCCAGTAAGCGAAAACATTGACGATGCGCATAGCTCAGGCGTGCGCGCCGCCAGTGGCGCCGGTCAAGTTCTCACCTTTGATGAAATCGATAATCTGACCGCCGAGAGCGGCAAGCCGGCGGAAACGCTGATGAATGTGGTGGCGCTGATAGCCAGGCGCTTCAATACCGACGTTTGTTCAGCGTACCTGCTGGAGCCGGACCGCGCCAACCTGGTTCTTGCGGCCACGCTGGGACTTCGGCCGAGCTGCGTGGGCCAACTTCGCATGGCGTTGAATGAAGGGCTGGCGGGTCTGGTGGCGGAACAAGTGCGTCCGGTTGCCGTCGAAAACGTGGAGGCGCATCCGCGGTTCAAATACTTCAGCGAGGCGGGAGAGGAGCCTTATCACTCATTCCTGGGCGTGCCGCTTATCGATCGGGGGGTTTTGCAGGGAGTGCTGGTCGTTCAGACCATGGAAACTCGCGTCTTTCGGGAAGACGAGATTCGCATGCTGGTGCAGGCTGCCGCGCAGGTGGCGCCGGTGGTCAGCGAAGCGCGCACGCTAGATCGCTTCATCGCTCCGGCGCAAGAACGGCTCTGGGCACTGGCGCGCAACCTATGGTGGAGCTGGGACCACGACTCTGAGGGCCTGTTCCGGGAGCTGGATCCCGCGCGCTGGTGGCAGCTGAATCAAAATCCCATTTCGCTTCTCTCGGAGATTCCTTTTGCCGGCATCGAACGGCGCGCGAGGGAGATGGTCCTGCACAGCCGCATCAATTACGCCTTTCGCCGCCAACGAGAATATTTGGAAGCGGACCGTACCTGGGGCGCGCGGCATGCCGGCGTCTTGCGCACCCACCCGGTCGCTTACTTTTCAGCTGAATTCGGATTGCACGAATCCCTGCCCATTTATTCGGGCGGCTTGGGAGTGCTTGCCGGCGATCACATCAAGAGCGCCTCGGATTTGGGCATTCCCCTGATCGGCATCGGGCTCTTTTATGGCCAAGGCTATTTCCGCCAGCGCCTGGATCGAAATGGCTGGCAGCGCGAAGAGTACTTCCCTGCGGACCTCAATCAATTGCCGATGGAGCCGGCCATTGGACCCAAGGGCGAAGCGCTAACGCTTAAAATCGAAACGCGCAGCGGCGTGATCCGCGTGAAAGTGTGGCGCGTCAAAGTGGGCCGCTGCGATCTTTTCCTGCTCGACTCCAATGTGGAGGGAAATGCCCCTGAAGACCGCGAGTTGACCTCGCGTCTGTATGGGGGGGACGGGCGCACCCGAATCCGGCAGGAACTGCTGCTGGGTGTGGGCGGATTTCGCGCTTTGCGCGCGTTGGGGCTTACGCCCGGGGTCCTGCACTTGAATGAAGGGCACAGCGGCTTTGCCATTCTGGAGGCGATTCGACACCGCATGCAGGATGAGGGTTTGGACTTCGATCGCGCAGCCACGCGCGTGGCGCGCGAAGTCGTCTTCACGACGCACACTCCCGTGCCGGCGGGTCATGACCGGTTCTCCGCCGATCTCATCGAGGAACATCTGGGGCCGCTGCGAGAGGCATTGAGTCTCTCGAGCCAAAGGCTAATGGAACTTGGCCGCGAGAATCCTGACGACCGCTGCGAGGAATTCTGCATGACCGTGCTGGGCCTGCGATTCGCGCGGCGCGCAAATGCCGTGTCCAGTTTGCACGGCGAAGTTTCGCGTACGATGTGGAAAGGGCTTTATCCCGGCAAGCAGGAGGACGAGGTTCCCATTGGGCACATCACCAACGGTGTGCACGTGCCTTCGTGGCTTGCGCCGCAGATGGTCCGCCTGTATGACCGCCATTTGGGCAGCGGCTGGCAGATTCGCGGGGGCGAATCGAGCCTTTGGGACGCCATCGAGAAAATCGATGATGCCGAACTCTGGGAGACCCATCTCAGCCTGAAATCGCGGCTGCTCGAATTCGTGCGGCTCCGCGTGGTGGAGCAGGCGGAGCGGCGCGCCGAGCCGCCCGAAGTTCTGCAGAGGCTGGGCCGCGTACTCAGCCACGACGCGCTGACGATCGGATTCGCCCGGCGGTTTGCCACCTACAAGCGGGCCAACCTGATTCTCGCGGATATCGAACGGCTCGCCTCCATGGTGAACGATCCCAAGCGCCCCGTGCAGTTTGTGTTCGCCGGCAAGGCGCATCCCCGCGACGAGCCCGGCAAGCGGCTGCTGCAGCAGATCGCCGAGATGATGCGCGATCCGCAATTTGCGGACAAGTTTGTGCTCGTGGAGGATTACGACATCAATGTGGGACGCCACTTCGTCCAGGGTGTCGACGTGTGGCTCAATAATCCGCGGCGCCCCTTGGAGGCCTCCGGCACCAGCGGTCAGAAGATGGTGTTGAACGGCGGCCTGAATCTCTCCGTGCTGGATGGCTGGTGGGCGGAAGCGTACGACGGGCTAAATGGGTTCGCCATCGGAACCGGCAGGACTCACTCCAACATCAGCCTGCACGACGCGCGCGATGGGGAAGATCTTTATCGCGTCCTGCGCGAAGAAGTGATTCCGCTCTTTTATCAGCGCGACCACGACGGCCTGCCTCGGGGCTGGATCAAACGCATGAAGAGAGCCATCCGCACGCTGGGGTGGAGATTTAACGCCGACCGCATGGTGATGGACTACACGCTCAAGTGTTATGTTCCCGCGGCCGGCGGGACTTCCAGCGACATGCGCATGGTGCTTTGAAAATCTCTCTCGGGCGCGGGCTGGGTAAGGTCACCGATCAACTCAATGACCAGGCGGTGCGATATGTCCCGCGCAGATGGGATTGGAAGGTCTAGGCTCTGCGAAGCACTTTAGTGTTGCTGGACGTCGCGATAGTGGTCGTACTCCTTGTCCTTGGCGTGATCCCAGTCAGCATGATGCTTGGCGCACCATTCCCGCTCTGAATCGAGTTTCTTCAAATCGTCTTTGACCTGATGGCTGCCCTGGCCGTGCGGGTATAGTCTTTCGATCAGGTGCGAAATCGTGCCGGCTTACATTGCGATGTTACGAGGGATCAACGTCAGCGGGCAAAAGCTCGTGCGAATGGAACGCCTCCGCGAATCGTGCGCGGCGCTGGGATTTCGTAGCGTTGAAACCTACGTCCAGAGCGGTAACATCGTTTTCCTGGACGGAAAGAAATCGCCCTCCAATCTATCGAAGAGTATCGGCCAGGCTATTCTTCGTGAGCTGGGATTTGAGGTGCCTGTTCTCGTCCGAACATCGAGAGAAATGAGGGACCTGATCGAGAGCAATCCGTTCTTGAAAGAAAGTGGCGTCGATCAATCGAAGCTGTACGTCACTTTTCTTTTAGAAGCCGCGCCCAAAAGCGCCCTGAAGAATCTAGAGAGGCTTTCAAGCGAGCCGGATCGCTTTTACATCGGGCGGCAGGAAATCTATCTTTACTGCCCTGGTGGATATGGCCGGACGAAGCTTTCCAACGCCGCATTTGAAAAGGCGCTGTCGGTAAAAGCCACGACCCGAAACTGGAAAACCGTAAACACGTTATTGGAAATGGCATCAAAGCTTTGACGGAGCCATTCAGCAACGGAAGTCTTGCTCTGTAGCCCCGAACCAGCTTAGAGTTTGCCGGGATTTTTCGAGAGACACAGGAATGGTCAGACTGATCGCACATTGGGTGTTGAGCGCGCTGTGCATCCTGCTGGTCGCGCGATTCGTGCCCGGATTCGTGGTACGCGGATTTGCGACGGCACTACTCGCGGCCATCATTATCGGCTTCGTGAACGGCACAATCGGCCTGCTCCTGAAGATCCTTACCTTTCCGCTGATCATACTCACGTTTGGCATCTTCTGGATCATCATTAACGCGCTGATGCTGAAATTCGCCTCTTTGTTTGTGCCGGGGTTTTACGTCCAGGGATTCGCGCCGGCCTTCTGGGGAGCGATTATATTGAGCCTCCTGAATATTGCGGTGCGGCAGTTGCTGCGCGGGCCTATGGAATAGGCACTGCTTCTCCAAACGTCTCTCTCCCAGCTTCCTCTCTCCAGAAGTTCTCTCTGCGAACCCCAGCCTGAGCGCCGGCGCAGATTCGCCCGCACAGGCGATGCGGGCGAATTTCTTCGGGATGACAGCTTGAGAGGCGACTGCGGCTGAAAAATGCCGATCGGCGTCAGGCGGGCGCAGCGATTGTAGGATTACAAATCGCGGTGCTGAAAATGATAAACGGCCGAGAGCAAAAGAATGACCAGGTAAAAACCCGCGTACCCGACCATGGCGCCGCTGGGCACCGAAATGTTGGCAAATGGCGAAAACTGTAATGCGCCCGCCAATGGCGGCTGCATCAGAAATGCCGCCCGGCGCCAAATCGCTTCCGTAGGCATGATCAGGCTTGAAAGCACGCCAAGCGTCACCAGTCCCGATCCCTGCGCGAATCCACTCATTTGCTCGAGCCATCCTCCCAGAAAAGCGAGGCCATGAAGGCCGAGCACGATCACGCCATTGGTGAGAGTGGAAAACCACGTTCCCATCAGGAAAGTTGCCGTCAAGGCGAGCAGGCATTCCAGATAGACGAGCAGCAGGCCATGCAGCGGATTTCGCAGGGCAACGCCGGCAATCCAGTAGCCGGCGGCCAACGTTCCACCGAACATCAGACCGACGTAAATCGCGAGCATGGCCACAAATCCAAACCATTTGCCGATCAGGACGTGCCAGCGCGCAATCGGTTTCGTGGCGATGGCCTGAATGGTGCCGGAGGCGATCTCTCCGGAAATGGTGTCTACCGAAGTGAGGATGGTCATGACGACGGCGAGCAAGTCCACCGTGTACAGCCCCACCATGAGCATGGCGCTCAAGATTTGATAGCGCAAAAACGGCGGCATGTTGCCGGTGCGAAAATCGGAGACCTGATAATAGAGGCCCGCGCCGAATACGAGGAGAAAACCAAGTCCCACAATCAGGGCAGTCCAGAGCAGCTTCTTCCGCGCCGCTTCGCGGAAGGTGATCGACGCGATGACCCAGAGCGGATTCATAAGCCGCGGTCCGGGCCCACAATTTCCATAAAGAGATCCTCGAGCGAGATGCGCTGCGGAGTGAATTCGAAAGGCGCGCAGCCCGACTGGACGAGATAGCCCAGGATTTCGGGCAGCGCTTCGCGCGAAGAGGCCGTGAGCGTGAGCGTGTCGCCGTCGATTGGATCGCAACTGGCCCAGCGCGAGAGCTCCGCAATCGCCTGCGGGAGGAATCTGAGCGCGCGCACGGTTACGCGGACCCTTTCCCCCTGGCGACTGCGAAGGTCGCGCGTGGTAATGATCTCTCCGTCGCGAATGAAGGCGACTTGATCGCAGGTAATTTCGATTTCGCTCAGCAGGTGCGAATTCAGAAAAACCGTCGCGCCGCGGTCGCGTTGCGCGCGGATGATATCGCGGACCAGGCGCCGCCCCATGGGGTCGAGTCCCGAGGTAGGTTCGTCCAGAAAAATAACTTCCGGTTCGTGGATGAGCGCCTGGGCCAGGCCGACACGCTGAAGCATGCCTTTGGAAAAACCTTGCAAGCGCTTGGTCCGATTCGGAGCGAGCCCCACCAGATCGAGAAGCTCGGGGACGCGCTCGCGCAATCGTCGCAAATCCATGCCACACAGACGGCCGTGAAATTCGAGAAGTTCGGCCGCCGTCAGCCATTGATAGAAGCGGAAATCTTCCGGCAGAAATCCGACCTTGCGCCGGATTTCGACATCCCCTGAAGGCGCTCCGAGAACAAAGGCCTCGCCGCCGCTGGGGTTCACCAGGCCCAGCAACATTTTTATAGACGTGCTCTTGCCGGCTCCGTTGGGACCGAGAAACCCGAAGATTTCGCCGCGGGGGACGCTCAGCGACAAATTTCTTACCGCGATCTTGTCGCCAAAAACCTTTCGCAGATTGCGCGCTTCAATGGCAAAAATGTTTGGCTGGCTCAGGAAGTTCCTCGGGTCACGCGTCTCATTTCACCGAAGCCGCCAGATCCACGGCATGAGAGGGATCGCCAAAGCCCGTGAGTAAATAGCCCTTTCCATTTTTCGCCCAGAGCAGTGCATAGCCCGGACCGCGCCTTCCGGCCATGCTCAGGAGCGTCCCCTTTGCGCCGGCCACCCTCACGGCTTCATAGGAACGGAGAAAACGGGGAACGGCCATGACCAACGTGGATTGCCAATTCACTGTTTGCAGGAAATCTCGAACCTGGCTCGGATTCATGCCGGCGGTTTCGAGCCCGATCTCCGCCAGTTTCTCGACGTCGACTCCCGGGGGGACATTCACGATCGGGTTCGGGCCTTCTCTCAAACGCAGGCAATCGCTGTATTCAGTGGCGGAGGGCGTTGGTCCGCCAATATTGTTGGCGAGCGTCTGGCCGGCGCTGGGGGGCGTGGGGCAGTGCCCGTATTGGATTTCGACGGCCCGGGGAATCTCGACTCGGAACGGAGCGCCATTGAGTGTTTGCGGAACGGAAATTTCCGGGTGCCCCGCCTGGCTGAACACAGTTTGCAGGCGGTCGCGATTCAGAGTCATATCGAAGGCATGGCGACCCGTGACCACGAATTTCGGCTGGTCCTTTCGATCGCCCACCACCGAGACGTCAAAGCCGCTCAACTGCGCCGCCGCCGTGGCATCCGCCGCCGGCTGATCGGCTTCATTAGCGGCCACCACTACGTCATCGGAAATCATTTGCGCGATCAATTGGTGCAGGGCGGGATTGGCATTGGGATCCGTGAAGGCGGAGAGATTTACGTTCACCGCCTGAACCTTTTCCATACGTAGCGACCGGAAGCCACGTGCCAAAAGGTCTCGTCCGCGGGGGATGCTAACCAGGCCGATGGCTAACGCCATCCCGATTACCGCCGGCAGGAACTTCTGCCATTTATTCTGCGAACTTGGCTGTAGCATGCGAACTCCCTTTTACAGCGGGTTTTGGCAGTTTGTGCGTCTGAAGCTGAAGAAAGGATTAAAAATGTCTTCAGCTCTGCATGCCGAAGTTTAGCCCCTCCGTGGCGTTTCGTGTACCCGACTCTGATGGATGCGGTTGAAGTTTGCGCGGAAGAGGCCGTTTGCCTAGGCGCGAACCGTCGTGCCATTTGAGGGAGCGGGAGTACGCGCAGCCAATGCCTCCCGGATCTTGCGGAGCAATTCGTCGCGGGTGAATGGCTTCGACACCATTGCGGCATGCGGTTCGATCATTCCCCGGCTGACGAATCCAGTATAGCCGGACATAAAAAGCACCTTGGCTTCCGGGTGCAAAGAGGCAAGCTTTTCAGCCACTGTGGGCCCATTCATTCCGGGCATGATCATATCGGTCAATAGAAGATGGATCGGCTTCATATATTGTTTGGCCAAAGTCAAAGCTTCCTCGCCATCTCCGGCGTCCAGCACTGTATAGCCACTATTCTGCAGCAACGTGGTGGTGAAAGTTCTGAGCGAAACCTCATCCTCGACCACCAAAATCGTCTCCGAGCCTTGACGGGCATCTTGGACATCGGGGGGTTGGCCTTTATGAGGCTCTTCGAAGACACGCGGCAGGTAGACCTTGAAAGTAGCGCCGACGCCGGGTTCGCTATAGACCCAAATGTAGCCGCCGCTCTGCTTCACCACGCCATAGACCGTGGCCAAGCCGAGGCCTGTACCCTTTCCTTGAGCTTTGGTCGTGAAGAAGGGCTCGAAAATGTGGGCCTGGGTTTCGGCATCCATCCCCACGCCCGTATCCGAGATGGTGAGTGAAATATAATCGCCGGGTGTCATGGGCGCGCGCCGCTGCAGCTCGTCGTCTTCCACCGTCGTATTACGCGTCTCGATCATCAGCTTGCCGCCCTGGGGCATGGCGTCGCGGGCATTGACGGCGAGATTCATGATCACCTGCTCGATCTGCCCCTGATCTCCGCGGATCGCGTGAAGCTCCGAATCCAGCTTGGTTTGCATCTCGACATCCTCGCCGATCAGGCGCAGCAGCATCTGAGCCATGTCCGAAATAATGGCATTGAGATTGAGCGTCTTCGTATCCAGCACCTGCTGCCGGCTGAATGCCAGAAGTTGCCGCGTGAGCGCGCTGGCCCGCTCGCCGGCCTTGCGGATCTGCTCCACCTGGCCGCGCACGGCAGTCGTGGGGCCAATCTGGTCCAAAGCGAGTTCGCTATAGCCAATGATGACGCCGAGCAAGTTATTGAAGTCATGCGCCACGCCACCTGCCAAACGGCCGATTGCTTCCATCTTTTGCGCTTGGCGTAACTGTTCCTCGAGATTGCGCTGCTTGGTGATGTCCTGGACCATGAGATCAAAATGATCGACCTCGCCGGCCTGATTCTTCACGATATGGCTGCTGAAACGCACCATGATGGATGATCCGTTTCTGTGCTTCCACTCAACCTCGATGTCTTTGATGTACTCCGTATTGCGGGATTGTTCGACGATTCGCGCGCGATCGGCCGAATTTCGATAGACGTCAGTCGCCATATTCAGGCTCAGAAGCTCGGCCTCGGAGTTGTAACCAAGCATCCTGACGGCCGCCGGGTTGGCGAGGAGGATGCGCCCGTCGACTAACGTTCTGAGGGCGCCATAAGGGGAGTTCTCGATTACGGAGCGGAAACTCGCCTCGGAGCGGCGCAGCGCCGCCTCCATTTCAATCCGTTCGGTGGTGTCCCGCACAATTGCGGCAGAGCCAGTGAGCCGCCCAGACTGGTCGCGTATGGGCGAAACGGTGAGGGAGACGTGAACTGGCTTGCCATCCTGCCGCAGTCGCAAGGTCTCCTGATTCTTGACCCCGGCTCCTTTCCGGACCTTTGCTAGGATTTGCAGAGGCTCCTGGCGGCGCTCCGGGGGCGCAATAATGCTAACCGGCATCCCCGCCGCCTCACCGCGGGAATAGCCAAACATTCTCTCCGCTCCCGCATTCCAATCCGTGATCTTACCCTCCAGGTCCGCGGCGATAATGGCGTCTTCGGAGCATTCCACAATCGCCGCCAGGCGCAGAAGGTCTTCCTCTTTGCGCCGGCGCTCAGTGACTTCGCTTTCCAGGTGCCGAATGGCCCGCGCCAGCGCCTCGGTGCGCTCCGCCACTTTCTTTTCGAGGTCATCGTTGAGCTTGCGAGCTTCTTGTTTGGTGCGCTCGCGTTCCTCCACTTCGCGGACCATCGCGCGGGTCGCGAATATGCCAATGCCTGCTGCGGCCAGAAACGCAAACAGGATCAGCCACGTGGTGAAGCGCCGGGCGGTAGCATAGTTTGCCTGGCTTTGATCGCGGGCGTGTTGCATCTGCAGAGCCTCGAACTGGGTGAAATAATTCCAGGTGTCATGCAGCGCATCGATATGAGGGATCACCTCGTTTGCCATCACGACTCTGGCTTGTTCGGACTTACCTGCCTTCAACAGATCGGCTACACGCCCGACACCTTCGAGCGTGGCAGCCCGCTCCTGGTCGACTTGCCGTAACAGCTCTTTTTCCTTGGGCGATTCCATCCTCTGATTCAGTGTCTGAATGATCTCTGTAATGCGCTTGGTATTGCGCTCGCGTTGGTCCAGAAGGGAAGCGACATCCTCCTTGCCCCCGGAGAGAACCGCTCCCTGGAGAAGCCGATTATTCATGTTGGAATAGGTGAGGGCCTCTTGTGCCAATTGGACCTTGGACCAGCGACGGTAATTAATGTCGTTGAGATCGGCATTGATTCGAGCCATGCGGTCGAGGCCTAGCCAACCGACGACAATAAGGATGGAAACTACAAAACTGAAGGCCAGGGCTAATCTGACACCGATGGAAACGCGGTTCATTCTGCTCCTGGCCTCCGGCCTGGCGCTCTGGGGATTGGAAGAAACCCCGCAATCCACTTGAAAATTTTAGACTTAGTGGCTGTTCCGCTTTGGCTTAAGACCGACTAAGACTAATTCTCCTATGCCTGTGTACGGGGTCAATTGGAGCCCGTTCTGGCGTTCTCGAAAGATTAATAACCAGAGGGATGGGTACTTCGGTTCGAAAGGCTTGTCTGGTGTGCCGTTTTGGCACATGCCTAACTGACCGCTGCGGAGGGGAGGGGCCCGATCGAACCCGGAGACCTTAGCGTTCTACCTGCTTGCGAAGCCGGTTGACCAACCGGCGGCCCGCGCTATTGAAGCCGGTTAGAAGGCCGCCCCATACATGGGAACTGGTCCAAAGCTTCTGCCCGGAGATAGCGTCCAGGACCGTGAGATACGCATTAGCCGGCTTATGAGGAAGATGGAACAAGTCAGGCTCAAAGTCGCCGTCGAAAACGGGCCTGTTCACGTCGTCCTCGGAGTAAACCTCTGAAGACAAAACAAATACTAAATCGGCGTCATCGCGGCGCCTGACTACCTGGAATCTGCCCCACTTCTGGAGTTCGCGGACTGCGTCATCGCCCACGGCCATGAACCCGGTCTGATTATCGAAGTAAACGGACTTGGCGGTGAAAAGCTTGGAGGCTAGTGGACGCTTCTGCCCTTTCGCCGCAGTGAGGAATCCTGAAAATAGAAGGAAAGTAGCGGCTAAGAAAATGGCTTGCTTTCGCATCTTGCTTCAACCACCCCGTCGTACCCTCCCACTCTGCCACAAATGGGCGCGGATTTCCTAATGATCGGGGCCGCTGTGAATGGCTGGTTTGGCGTCCAACTGAATCAATCGATTTCAATGTTGCCGGAAACCGTGCGTGCGTCGAGCAGCGCTCCTCCGTTGCCGGCTTTGCCCTGGAGATGATTGCGTGAGGTGAAGCCCTCGACGGTAAGTGCTCGATCCGTTTTCAAGCCGCCCGAAACTGTTCTGGCGTCGAGATTGAACGAAGCCTCCGATGGAAGTTTCAGCCCAATGCTCCCGGAAGCCGTGCTGATGTGCCAGTCGGCATTCGGCTGTCCTTCCACGTGAATTTCGCCACTGGCAGTATCGATCTTGAGTGCGCCTTTGGCTCCTCGGAGGGTGACGTCACCTGAGCCGGTACCGATCCGGGCGCTGCCCGCAGCCACTTGCTCGAGTTCGATGCGCCCGCTCCCGCTGGTAGCAAGAATTTCGCCCGCCACATTCGTCGCTCGGATATTACCGCTGCCCGTTTCGGCATCCAGGCTCTTGACCGAGTCGACCTTCAAATCTCCTGAACCTGAGCGGAGGCGAACATCGGCGCCAATGTTTTCGACCACGATGGTGCCGGAACCGCTTGCCGCCGCGGAGGCGAGCTGCAGGCCTGAGATCGACTGATCGCCTGATCCCGTGTGGGAGACGAGCGCAGTCTGGGGAGGCACGGTGAGGTCGTAGTCGATCGTGATGCCTCGGAGATGCCACCATTCGTCAAGGTGTCCGATTTGGATACTATTCCCTTGCTGCTCGATCGGAGGATCTGCTTCGAGTTTGCGAATCTCATCGGCCGGGCTCGTTCCGAACCGGCCTATCCAGTCTGCCCAGGAATTCTGCGCGTGGATTTTGGCCACGACATGGACGCTATCGTTGACACCGGTGCGCACGGTAACGGTTCCTGAGCCGGAGGCGACATCGAGATTTATAGGTCCCGTAACTTGCAAGGTGCGGTCGAAGCCTCCGGTCTGCGCGTGCGCTGGAATTGTGGCGACGGCTGAAATAACGACGAAGGCCAGAGTTTTTGCGAATTTCATGGATTCCCCCAGTGCGTCCGGGATCGGCGCGCTCATTTCTTAAGATCTATGACGCTCGGCGGCAGGCAAAAGTTAACAAGCTCAAAGCAGTTCCCCAGAACCGCACTGAGAGCGGCGCCTGGGGGAATTGTGTCGTCTGGGCGCCTATGGCAACATAAATGACTGGCAGCAGGAGGAACTATGGCCAAAGCGACATTCGGCGCGGGATGCTTTTGGGGGGTGGAGAGCGCCTTCCGCCAAGTCGAGGGCGTGACGGATGCGGCGGTCGGTTATATGGGCGGCACGCTCGCCAATCCCACCTATAAGGACGTGTGCACCGATCGAACCGGTCATGCCGAGGTCGTGCAACTCGACTACGATCCCGCGCGGGTCTCCTACGACGAGCTGCTGCGGGTTTTCTTTGACATCCACGACCCCACCACGCTGAACCGCCAGGGGCCCGACTTTGGCAAGCAATATCGCTCGGTGATCTTCTTCCACGATGCCGAGCAGGAGCGCGCCGCTCAGAAAATGAAAGACGAACTCGACCGGGCGGGCCGCTTCCCCCGCAAGATCGTGACGCAAATCGTTCCGGCCTCGGATTTTTGGCGCGGCGAAGAATACCACCAACGTTATTTTGAGAAACACGGCATCGCGGCCTGCCACATGCCTTGAAGTAACGAGTTTCTTTTGTTGCGCAGGCCTTAAGTCAGCCTCGGTGCAGTGCTTTTTAACGCGGCTGGAATCAGTAAGGAGCCCTGCCGAAATTCATGTGTAGACTCGTGCTGCGGGATGGAGGCTTGGCTTGCCCGCTTGGCTGACAGGTTTGCTGCCAACCGAGGGCCTCAAGATCATCCTGGTTCTTTTTCTTTCCTTCCTGGTCGGCCTCGAACGCGAAGAACATCATGCCGAATCCAATAGTTCCGCCGCGTATGCGTTCGGCGGGGTGCGGACTTTTCCTTTGCTGGGCCTCATCGGCTACGCCTTAAGCCTGGTTTCCGGGGAGAATTTGATCCCGCCGACCATAGGCTTCGGCGTGATTGGCGCGTTTCTGTGGCTCTCCTACCAGCACAAGCTCTCCACCAACGCACGTGCCGGGGTCACGACGGAGATGTCCGGGTTGGCGACTTATCTCGTCGGCGTGCTCGTTTCACACGGCGAATTCTGGATCGCCACCACGATTGCCGTAACGAGTGTCCTCTTGCTCGAACTGAAGACGGCGCTCGAAAATTTGTCGCACCGCTTGCCTCGAGAGGAAATCCTGGCGTTCGCGAAATTTCTTCTTCTGACCGGCGTCATCCTGCCCATTGTTCCCAACCGCACATTCGGCTCGTTTGGATTCAATCCCTTCAAGGCCTGGCTCATTGTGGTGGCCGCCAGCGGCATCTCCTACGGCAGCTACCTTCTGCAAAAGGCGAGCGGAGGACGCGGGGGCATATTCTTATCGGCGCTTTTAGGCGGCGCCTATTCTTCCACCGTGACGACGGTGATTTTGGCCAAGCGTGCGCGGGAAGTGCATGCGCCGCGTATTTGCGCCGGCAGCATATTGATGGCTTCGGGAACGATGTACCTGCGCTTGCTGGTTTTACTCGCGCTGTTCAATCGCGGGCTGGCGGCAAGCCTCCTATGGCCGTTTCTGATTACGGGAATGGCCGCTTTGGGTTTTGGGTGGTATTGGGGGCGCGTGCCCGCTTCCAGTGGCAAGGGCGGCCAAGTGAGCCTGCCCATCAAGAATCCTCTGGAACTATCCGCCGCGTTTCTCTTTGCGGCGCTGTTCATGGTTCTGTTGGCGGCCTCGCATTATGCGCTCGAACACTTCGGGCGAAGCGGGATATACGGTCTTGCCGCGATCGCGGGCATGACGGATATCGATCCCTTTGTATTGGGAATGACGCAGTCGGGCCAAGCCTCCGCTTTCGCGGCTCACGCGATCGCCATCGCCGCATCCAGCAACAATGTGATGAAGGGATTCTATGCTTTTGGCTTCGCCGACCGGCGAACCGGTGTGCAAGCGCTGGCCCTGCTATCGGCGCTGGCGCTTTTGGGCCTGGTGGCGCTCTTCTTTTAGATACCTCAGTTGATGCGCCTTACGCCCGCAAGAAATCCGCTTGCCAATTTTTGATGCGCCTCTTGATCGTTTTGCGGTCAGTTCAGTTTTTCATCCAGCACTTGCCGCGCAAGGGCCGGCAATTCGTCATCGCCCGCAAAGCGTAAGGAGATCAATTGCGCGGGCGTGAACTCCGCGATTCTCGAGCGCAGGTCGGACGCTAGCAGGCGCTCCAGCCGGATGCGCATTTCCAGACGAATCACGCGATCTTGAACCGTAGCGAGAAAAGCCGCGCGTACAAGAAAGGAACCACAAATGCTGTGGCGAGCAGCACGTTCATGATGGAGGCAAAGTTAATTCCGTCCTTTAACTGGACGAGACGCCATACGAAATTGATCATGAAACACCGGAAACGCAAACATGTGGTAGGGAGGAACAACGCGGGTGTGATTCTCAAAGTTCTGCGCTTTCACTTGTGCCACAGGACTGACTCCTTCCTTTTCGCCGGATGGCGAATTTAGCGAACAGATGCGCGAGGCCATTTGGAAGCTATGGCAGGCGCATTCTACCAGAGGTTTGATTTTAGACACGGCGGAGACCTGTCCAGAAGGACAGCTATGAGAAAAGACACCCAGAACCTTTTCTGCAGATCAGGGTTCGATAGGACGGTGGCAGAATCTGCTGTGGCGCAGTAAGGAAAACTAATTTCGAAAGAACCTAATTCAGAGGAGGAACGAATCGATGCGCAATCGGATCCTGAAGGTCTTTGGCGGAATTCTCCTGGCCGGCGTATTGGCTGCTCCCCTGCTCGTATCTGCCGGCCCGCAACCAGCGGCGCAGGAACGGCACCCGGTGATTCGCGAATCGATCGAAAAGGTCGAGATCGCGCGGCGCGATTTGGTCGCCTATGCCGACCGTGACTTCGGCGGACACCGCGCCAAGGCCGTCGAGCACCTCGATCAGGCCTTGAAGGAACTTCACATGGCCATGGACTTCGACAAGCACTAAGAAGCTACAATAACCAAACTTTTCAGGGCAGCCTTTGGCTGCCCTTTTTTGTGCTCGCGCAAAATCGACTTATCGCTGCTGAAATTCGGGAGTTCCCAGCACGAGCCCCGTAATGGTGCCGAGATTCACCTGGGTGGTCGTCCCCGATTTGATCTGGACAATCTGCGGATCGGCGGATTGCTTCTCCAACGTCGAACGCGTGGTCGCGGACATTTGGCCCGCAAGGAACAGATTGACGGCGCGTTCGAGCGCTTGATAGGGATCCGTTTCCGCTTCGGCCCCCAGCAGAGGCGCGATCTGCACCTCACTTCCTGCCACGTGATTGCCGGCCAGCGCTAAGGCAAAGTTCAATCGATTCAGCAGGGCTCCGGCATTCACCCATGCGGATGCCTTGTCGGAATAACCGGTGGGCGGCAAGCATTGGTAAAGCGGTTCACCGATGCGCGTGATCCAATTGACCAGCGGGAGAGCGGTGTCCACGTCCGTACCGAGGGCGCGGGTCGTGGAAACCACCAATTCGAAAGGCGTCTTGATCTTCGCGCGGTAAGCGGACCGCGACCAGAATTCCGGCGAATAAACCATCGCCCGCATCACCTCACGCAGATCGCCTCCCGTTTTCCGGAATGCCACGGCCATGCGGTCGACCAGCGCGGCGGGCGGATTATCCGAAACGAAATGTTGCGCCAGTTCGAGCGCCAGGTGATGCGCGGTGTGCGGGTCGCGCGCCAGCAGGTCGAGCACTTGCTCGCCGTCTCTGATTCCGCCGGCATGAATTTTCTTGCCGAGCACGTTCTTGGGCTGAGGATCGTGGACGCGATCGTCGAAGGCAAATTCTGGTTTGGTTCGCGCGTTGCGAATGGTCCAGCCGGTGAAACAGCGGGCGACTTCAATGACATCCTGCTGCGTATAACCGGCGTCGACTCCCAGGGTGTGCAGTTCCATTAATTCGCGCCCGTAGTTCTCGTTAAGTCCGCGATTGCCCACGGGAGGCAGGCTGGCATATTGGCGGCCGCGAAGCTTTTCGGGATGAGATCTGAGCCGCTTGGCGGCCTGAGGATCGGCGCTGAGGTAATTGTCCAGGTAAAAAAGCATGGCCGGACTCTTGGCGGAGGCTTCGAGCAGATCCCGAAACCGGCCAAAAACGTGGGAACGAATGACGTCGTTTTCGTAGGAGGCCAGCAGCCAGAGATCCAGGTCTTTATTGGCGAAGACGTTGAAGTGATTGAACCAGAAATCGGTCAACTGCTCCTGCAGCTGGCGCTGGCTGTAAATCGCGCGCAACGCCTTGGCCTGTTGAAGTTGATTGAGCGCTTCCTGCGGCAATTTGCTGGGTTTCGGACGCACTCCTTGTGGCGGATGAGCCTCCGCGTCCATCTGCTTGCGATACTCGTCGACGGTTATCCCCAAACGTTTGGCAGCCGTGTCAGGTTGCGGATATTCGGCGAGCAGCGCTTGCGAATTCAGGTTTGCGGCAGGCAAACGGGACAACCGCGCCTGCAGTATCGGCTCGTCAAGTTTTTCGGGATGAAGCTGGAGCTCGATCCAATTCTCGAGGCCCATCTGTTTGACGCGCTCCAAATCTCCGGGACGAGGGCCATACCCCAGCCGATTCAGCGCGTGCAGAATGGCTTCGTCTTCGCTGATCTCGGTAATGGGCAATTTGCCCTTGAAGGCTGGATCGAGCGGCTGGAGCTGAGTCTTTTGGCCTTGATCCTTACTGTCATCCGCAGTCGTAACGCCCTGAGAATCCGCATAAACGAGCGGCTCGGCGAAAAACGCCTGCGGCAAATTTGCAGACAGGAAAACCGCCGCCGCGAAGATGGCGCGTGTTTTGGCGAAAAGCGAATGGCAATGCCGCTTCATGAAGTTCGCAGCCCGAGAGAACAAATCAACTGGACTATAAGCCTGCCCTCTTCTTGTGAACACCGGGTTTGAGCAGGAAGTTGCTCTAGAGGTTAGAGCCGTTCAGGATTCGGCGGCTGCCGGATGAGCGATGCGGCTCACATAGTCGAGCATGTGATTGGCAAACGCTTGCTCGAGCCGCTGCGTAATCGGGCCGGGCGCGCCGGCAAATTTGTGGCCTTCGACCTCGGAGACGCCAAGCAGGCTGCGGTTGGTGGAGGTGATGAACACTTCGTCGGCGGCGTAGAGGTCAGCGGGCCGCAGAGTTTTTTCTTCCATCGGAGTGCCTGTTCCCGGAGCAATTTCCAGCAAGATGCCGCGCGTGACGCCTTCGAGGCATCCCGAGGAAAGCGGAGGCGTCAGTACTCGCCCGCCGCGCGCACAGAAGATATTGGCAGCCGTGCATTCGGCTATCTCGCCGCGCTCGTTGAGAAGCAAAGCTTCATCGAAGCCGCGTTGCTGCGCGCCTTGCAGAGTCCATACGTTGAAGAGCCACGAGGTCACTTTGGTTCCGGCCAGTGGCGATGCGGCGTGGCGGCCATGCTCGCAGAGACTCAAGCGAACCGGTTCGCGGTAGGATGGAAGGCCGGCCGTGCAGAGAATCAGGTCAACTTCGGGCAGGTCCTCTCCGCTTTGCCAGAATCCCACCTTGTTGTAGACGGCATAAATTCGCGCCGTGCCCTCGCGCACCTCATTTCGCTGGATCAGTTCGCGCAAACGAGAACGCACCTCGTCAGAATCGAAGGGGAACGGCATGCGCGTTCGCATGGCATCTTTTTGGAGCCGCTTCCAGTGCCGTTCGAAGGCGAAAGGCTCGGCCTGAAAGATGCGCATGGTAGTGAAAAGTCCCCAGCCGTTGAGCAGACCGGCTTGACCCGGTGAAAGGCGCGCTTGCTCGATCGGCACGATATGCCCATTGTGGAAAATGTAGCGATGGATCATGAGAGTCCCTGAGCCTCGACAACGCGATCGCGAAATTACGAATCCTTATTGTAACTCAGCGCGGAGCGGCCATTGCCAAGACGCGAACGTGAAAGCTAACATTTCGCGGCTGCGGCATTGATGCAACGAGCTTGCGAATTTTGCCGCGGAAGGCCCCAGGCCAGGCAATCGTCTTCGCAGAAAGCAAATCGGAGGTGACCAATGGAACGCCCGCATATTTCCCTTTCGAGTACTTTCGCGAAGGCATTCTGTGTCCTCGCGCTTTTGTCATTAGCCTCGGGATGCGCGAACCGGCCGAGTTCGCCCGATGCCGCGCTGAACTCAATTTCCGGGGATCGCATGCTTGCGGACATCCGCACGCTTTCGTCCGACGAATTCGAGGGACGCGGTCCCGGCTCTAAAGGCGAAGACCTGACGATCCAATACTTGCAGAACCAGTTCCGCAGCGCAGGTCTCGAACCGGGCAATCCCGATGGCACCTATTTGCAGGCCGTGCGTCTGGTCGGAATTACGGCGGACCCGAAAATGGCGCTCAGCTTTGGCGGCCATGGCCGTTCGCTCGCGCCTAAGTTTCAGACCGATTTCGTGGCCTGGACCAAGCGCGTGGTGGATACGAGCGCGGTCGATGCCGAGATGATCTTTGCGGGTTACGGAGTTCAGGCGCCGGAATTCAACTGGGACGACTTCAAAGGCGTAGACGTGCGCGGCAAAGTCCTGGTCGTGCTGATCAATGATCCTCCCGTTCCCGATCCGCAAAATCCGGGCCAGCTCGATGCAAACACCTTTGGCGGAAAAGCCATGACCTATTACGGACGCTGGACCTACAAATTCGAAAAGGCCGCTGAATTGGGCGCGGCCGGCTGCCTGATCGTGCACCAGACCGATCGGGCCGGGTATCCGTGGGAGGTCGTGCGCGATAGCTGGAGCGCCGAGCAGTTTGACCTGGAAAGCCCGGATAAAAACATGAAGCGGCTCGCGCTCGAAGGCTGGATTACGCAGCAAACTGCCGGCAACCTCTTCCGTGCCGCCGGGCTTGATCTCGCCAAACTGACGGCCTCCGCGGCCATGCGCGATTTCCGGCCCGTTCCCATGGGCCTGCGCGCGAAGATCACCATTCACAATAAGCTGCGAACCATCGATTCGCACAACGTCGTCGCGCGCCTGACTGGCAGCGATCCGAAGTTGAAAGATAGCTACGTGATCTATACCGCGCACTGGGATCACTTCGGCATCGGCCCGGAAGTCAACGGCGATCGCATTTATCACGGCGCCGTCGACAACGCCTCCGGCTGCGCCGCCCTGCTCGAAATCGCTCGGGCCTACAAGCAGCTCAAGACGGCGCCGCGGAGAAGCATTTTGTTCTTATCCGTTACCGCCGAAGAGCAAGGCTTGCTTGGCTCACGCTATTACGCCGAGCATCCCTTGTATCCCCTCGCGCGGACGGCCATGGACATCAACATGGATGGCATGAATGTACACGGGCGCACACGCGACATCGTCATGATTGGGATGGGAAATTCGACGCTGGACGAACTCGTCGCCGATGCCGCTCGCGAACAGAGTCGCACGGTGAAGCCCGATCCCGAACCAGAGCAGGGGCATTTCTATCGGTCTGACCATTTCAGCTTTGCGAAGCAAGGCGTGCCTGCGTTTGACCCGGATCAAGGTATCGACTTTATCGGTAAGCCCGAAGGCTGGGGCCTCGAGCAGCGGCGGAACTATACGGCCGAGAACTACCACAAGCCCTCCGACAAAATTCAAAGCGACTGGGACATGAGCGGGGCGGTTCAGGACGCCCAACTTTATTTCCTGGTGGGTTATCGCGTGACAAATAGTGACGTCATGCCCGAGTGGAAGCCTGGGACCGAGTTCAAGGCTACACGCGACGCCATGCTGCGATCGGCCCCAACCGGAAATTAACCTTGGGACTGGTTGTCGCCCGCATTCCAAAATTAGGCCTGCCAGAGGCGCTTCGCCGTGCCCTGGAAGTGATGTACCCGCTGGAAACAAACCGCCGCTCGTACAATTGACACATACAAAGCTTGTCCTTACCGTGGATTAGCGACCTTCGCGTCCCTATGAGGGCTTCCGTGAAAACGGCACTTAAGCCAATTTGGCTGGGCTTGCTTGCGGCTGGTTTGTGCTCGCTTTTCGCTCGCGCGGATACGATTTACCTCAAGAATGGCCGCCAGATTCAGGCCACGAACACGGTCAGGCAGAATGGCAAAGTAACCTTCGAGACGGCGGCCGGTACGATGAGCGTGCCCGAATCGGTCGTTGACCATATCGTTAGCGGCGACGCTCCAATCATTCCGCAAAAAGGTTCGAATTCTGCCGCGGCGGATTTGCAGATGGCGCCGCCCTCCTCGAACGCCGTCGATGCGGCGTCCGTCTTGCAATCGATCCTGCGAGACGGCGCCATCGATGAACGAGCCCTGGCGCAGATTGATGCAACTGCGGCCACGGGAGCCGCTGGCGCGCTTGCCCACGCTATCGAGGCGGAATCGGCGGCCAGCCGATTTGAGCTGGAGCGAAATAATTTCGCCGCTGCTTTACAGCATGCCGAGCGCGCGCTGGGTTTTGCGCCCGGCCAGCTCCCCTTGATGTTGAACGTCGCTTACCTCCATCTGCGCCGCGGCGAATACCAGCCGGCCCTGGACTTGCTCGAAAAGGCGCGCCGCAGCGATCCAAATTCATCCGACATTGCCAAGCTGGCGGGCTGGGCGGATTTTGGCCTGAATCATTTGGCGGATGCGGTCGCGGAATGGACGCGTTCGCAACAGCAACATCCCGATCCCGACGTGGCGCGCGCGTTGGAAAAGGCGCAGCGCGATCTCAATGTCGAGAATAACTTCCGCGAAGGCCGCAGTGCGCATTTCGATCTGCACTACTACGGCGAGGCGGCGCCCGAGTTGGCTCGCGACGTCCTTCGGATCTTGGAAGCCGACTTTGAAGATATCTCCGCCGCGCTTAATTACACGCCGAAGCAGCCTATTTCCGTCACGCTTTACACCAATCAGCTCTTTCAGGACATCACCCGCGCTCCCAGCTGGGTCGGTGCGCTGAACGATGGCCGCATTCGCGTGCCCGTGCAAGGGCTGACCAGCGTGACCCCGGAGCTTGCGCATGTGCTGAAACACGAGTTGACGCACAGCTTTATCAACGAGAAAACTCACGGCCGCTGCCCCACGTGGCTCCAGGAAGGAGCCGCACAATGGATGGAGGGGAAACGCACCGACGGCGCGACAGCCGCCGAGCTTCTCGGCATGTACGACCGGCACCAGGATCCCTCGCTGAGCGTTCTCGAGCCTTCCTGGATGAACTTGCAAGCGGGCTTCGCGCAGGACGCTTACGCATGGTCGCTTGCGGTCGTGGAGATGATCGAATCCACCAGTCCCGGGGATTTGGAACGAATTCTCGACCGCATCGATGAAGGCGCATCGACCGAGAATGCCGTCCACGCCACCATGCACTCGACCTATGCGGATCTGAATGCCGCCACCGCCGACTACCTCCACAAGCTCCGCTGATTTTCACGACTGGCGATCACGTCAGGGCGAATGTCCGCTAGGTCTCACCGCGAAGCCACCGCGATTGCCGGGAATTCGAAAGACGATCTTGTCGCTGAGGACGAAATTAATTAACGAACAGACGTTATGGCGACAAATTCGCGCAAGCAGCGAGGTCCTTTGGCGCTGAACGATTATTCATGTAAAGAAGAGATTTCCGGCATCGATACGCCCCCGTTCGTTACATTGAAAGCCAACAACCTCAACAGCGAGTCGCTCCATCTTCCGGAGCGACAGTCTTTCCAAGTAAGCAGATGATGCCAGAGAAATTATGCAAAACGGCTGTCTCCACAGCTAAAGCCGTACCAACTAACGGATCGATTTTTAAAGATCTGATAAAGACGTAAACCGCTAAGAGTTGAACGCAGAAACCAACGCACCCACGGCGTTGAACTTCGCCCACCTCTGTAGCGTACGGGGCTTGTGCAGCTCATAGGCGTTCATGACAGCTTTTCCTGCTTATATAACTGCGCTGTGTGCCACGCTGCGGCAACGACGGCCATGATGGCCATGCCGCCGTCGCGACGACTCCGCCAAAATCAAACAAGCGCCAGGAAACTCCGGGGATGGAGGCTTGCCTATTGAGCCACAACACGATATTCCCGAATGCCAGGAGAATCCGGATTTCGGTGGGTCCAAATTTCCCGAAGGAAAGGCGGAAGCTTCCAATGTGTATGCTGCAAGATAACTTTCAATAGAGAGCAGAAAGAAGCCAATCAGCATTCCATGCGCAATCTGCCATCGAATGTAGCCGGAAGCCGCAAGACCGCCGATGAGGAAGAGCCCTCCGAACGAGTGAATCATGTGGTCGACATAAAAACCATAGCGAGGACGCTGCCGGCCTCTTACGCGTGCCACGGTGCCGTCAAGGCTGTCCCGAACCAATTCACCGCCAGAAAAAACGTCGCGAGCAACAAACCTACGTGATGCCATCGCGCCAAGAGGTAGCTGCCGCCCGCCAGCAACATGGCGGCAAATCCGAGGCAGGTGAGATGATCGGCCCCAATCCGACGCGGCATTCGAGCGGCGAACCACATCAAGACTCTGCGTTCTAGTGCCGACGTAAAACTCTCTTGAATGCGCGTGGCATTCCTGAAGCTTTCCTTGGCCTTCTCGGGCGGCATTCTTTCCTCTTCGCTGCCGGTTCCTTCGCATACCATACCTTCAAACAGATTTTGCCTTGAGCTCATGCGTTTCTCCTCCTGTGCTAGATGAGTTCTTGTGAAGGCCAGTCTGAACCTGCTTGGCTACGGCGTAACGCGCTGCTTCGAGAGTGAAACGAAGCGAGTCTCTAGGGATCGTTTCCAGAAATGGCCGGACGAGCCAGCCAAAACCGGCGGGCACATTGCGCGTCAATGAGATGGCGTTGCACTGAACAAAAACGCCCTCCGGAGACTGATAGAAGCGCCAGTAGGAATACAAGCGCCAGAGAAAACCATCATCGTCGCCGACGGGCATGTCCCGTTCCTGTGCTTCCCCGGCATTTTCAACTTCGGCAACACGGGTGCTATAGGACCTGGAAAGTGCATGGGTGGCGTCGGGGAACGTGTAGTGGACGCGGTATTCACTGTCGAGTACGACGGTGACGATATGAACCTGTTTCAGCCGAAGCGAGACGCGGAAATCGTTTCCTGAGCGCTCCAAAAGCCGCGACTTCACCACTTGCGGACCGTAATATTGGAAAGCGTGCTCGTAATCCTGCAGCACGGAGATGACTTGGGACATCGAGACTCCGGGGATAAGCACGATCCCCGTCCAGTCGTGGATAAGCCCTCCGGCTAACGAAGCTGCGCTGGTTGAATCACTACTTCGGGTTGGGCGAATCAGGATCTGGCCATTCTTTAAATCGGTATAGGCCTGATTCCGATCCGCCGGCGGCGGGGCATCAATCGAAAGGAACTTGCCATCGGCGAGCTCTCGATCCATCCGAGTTTCGGCCGCTCGAACGTACCGGCCGAAGGCTTCCTCGGTTTGCTTGGTTAGTTTCTCAGCCTTAAGAGATGCCGGAATTCCCAAGACCGCGGCAACGAGCACTGCGGAAAGCAACCTTGGTGGTTTAAATCTGCGGCTTTGGTTGTTTCGCATGAGCGGACTATGCCGTCAGCAGGGGGCCCGCTCAATGACCTGGAGATCATTTGAGGTCAAATGAAAGTCAATAAATAAGTTCATCAAAATCAGCGGCTTGATTAAAATCCTCCTCTCAACTGAAAGCCTCCTGCGGAGAAGCTGGTGGGCGAACATGATCGCGAGACATGTATCTTTCGTTTCGGCGTATTCGAATTCGATACGCGGCGGGGGGAATTGCGAAAGGAGGGAAGGACCGAACCCAGGCTTCGGGATCAGGCCGCTCAGGTATTGTCAATGCTTTTGCATCGGCCGCAGGAGGTCGTTACGCGGGACGAACTGCGGAAGCGTCTTTGGCCGTCAGATACGTTTGTGGATTTCGATCACGGCCTGAATACAGCGATCAATCAGTTACGCAATGCCTTAGGAGATTCGGCCACCAGTCCTCGGTTCATACAGACCATGCCCCGTCGCGGGTACCGCTTTATAGCTCCCGTTGAAGCTACCGGTGACAGCAGCGCGTTATCGGATCTCGGCGCGAGGCCGGCACGCGATAACGGATCCGCCATGCCCAGTGCCCGAAAGGTTGCTGAGGAAGCCGCCCCACCGACGCATCGTAATTTGATCCTGAGCGACCCGACCGATCTGCCGTCGGTTCCAGGCAACGCCGTCAGGATATTGTTTTCGCTGATCCAGACGACCGACTTCACCTTCTATGTCGTTTCATTGGCGCGTTTATCTGTATTAAGCGAAATTCTAACGGTCGGCGACAAAATCGCTCACGTCGTACTCGTGATCGTGATTGTTACCGCCGCCGTGGGCATACCGACTCGACTCTATTTACTGACGGCAATTGCATTCAATTATCGCGGCTTGAACGGGAAATTTCAGAAGCTCTTCCCGTTTCTTCTCGTTCTCGACGAACTCTGGGCTCTCGCGCCGTTCTTGATCGTGCAGCAGATCGGAGCAGGATTGGCGCTGGCTGCCACCGCCGCGCTGCTCTATCTGCCCTTTTCGCAGCGAAGCCTGCTGCTGATGGGGTCGGTTCGGCAAGCGAATTAGCTGCCTCAGTTGCGCAGCGGGTTCATGTCGCGGAGAGTTTTGTCGGGCGTTATAGAGTGGCGAGGAGGGCGGCGAAAAGGGCGGCGCGTTCGGGCAGAGCCGCAACGATCACCTGTTCGTCAGCACTGTGAGCACCGTGGCCAACTGCGCCCAGCCCATCGAGCGTGGGCACGCCGAGCGCTGCGGTGAAGTTGCCATCCGAGCCTCCTCCGGCCAGGCATTCACCCACGGAAAATCCCAATTGATCCGCCAATTTCCTGGCATGAGAGAAAAGCAACGCGCTGGCGCGGCGTTCAAGCGGCGGGCGCGAGAATCCGCCCTCTACGGCGAGGCGCGCGCCCGGCAAGGTAGGCCGCAGCGTCTTCAGCCTGCGTTCGATGCGGCGCATGTCTGCGAGAGTCTCAGCGCGCAGATCGATGGTAAGACGCGCTTCGGCCGGAATGACGTTGCTGCGCGAGCCTCCTTGCGCAATCGTCGGATTTACGGTGATTCCGCGGCGGGGATTATTGAGGCGCATGAGTTGCGCTACCTGTAATGCGAGTTCATGCACCGCATTCACGCCCGCACCCGGATCGAGTCCGGCGTGGGCCGCGCGTCCGGTGATGATCAGCTCGGCGGTTCCCGTGGCTTTGCGCCGTGTTTTGAGTTGCCCCTGGGGACCGCCTGCGGGCTCGAGGACGAGAACGGCCGTGCTGCGCCGAGCTTCGCTTTCGATGACCTCGCGCGAACTCTCGCTCCCGGTTTCTTCGTCCGAAGTCCATAGGAAAACGATACGGCGGCGCGGCAGCAACTCCGCGTGTGCAAGCGCATCAACGGCAAAGAGAGCGATGACGAGCCCGGCCTTCATATCGAAAACGCCTGGACCGAATGCGCGTCCCCGGCTCACGCGAAAAGGCATTTTCCCGATCATGCCAAGCTCGTAGACAGTGTCCAGATGTCCAAGCACCAGAATCTGGCCGTCGCCAGCGAGAGACGCGGCCCGGCGCGACGGATTCGGCGGCCAGACGATACGCAGATGATTGCCCGCGTCTTTTCTCCGGAGGCATTCGACCCTTGCTCCGCGGCTGCGCCACTCCGCCGCCACCGCGCGCTCCGAAATTGTCGACGGCGGGCTTCGAATCCGTGGGCGATTCGCATTGTACGAAGCGTTTAAGTAAACGCAGCATGGCCGTCTCGCGGCCGCGCAAAAATCGCGCTATTTCCGGCAGTTTTTCGAGTGAATTCACCGAGCGCGTATGCTAGCAGCCGCCCCCTTCCACGGCAACGCGGTATCCGCGCCTTCGTCGTTTCGCATATAATGGCTCGATTGTTTGCGTGCTGTGCCTGGCCTCTCGCCGGATTGAGGAGATGCGATGATTCTGGACACCACTGGCATCCAGAAAATCCTTCCGCATCGCTACCCTTTCCTGATGGTCGACGCCATCCTGGAAATGGAGCGATTCAAGCGCATTGTCGGCGTAAAAAATGTCAGCATCAACGAGAGTTTTTTTCAGGGCCATTTTCCAGGCAAACCCATTCTGCCGGGCGTTTTGATCATTGAAGCCATGGCCCAGACCGGCGGTTTGCTGCTCCTGCAGGAAGTTCCCGAGCGCGAGAATAAATTGCTGTATTTCGTGGCCGTCGACGACGCTCGCTTTCGCCGGCCGGTGGTTCCGGGCGAACAGTTGCGGCTCGAAGTCGCCGTGGTTTCCTGGCGTGGGAATTTTTGCAAACTGCGCGGGAAAGCCACCGTCAATGGCGATCTCGCTGCGGAAGCAACCTTGATGTGCAAGATGGTCGAGCGCGATCCGGTGGAAGCGCCGGCGGCCGCCCAGCCGGCCGGCGTGGCGGAACATTGAGAATGAGCGGCACGCTAAATCGGGGAGAATGAGCGGAACGCTAGATCGGGCCGCCGCGGCGGTCGAGATTGATCCACGCGCTGTGGTTGCCCCCAGCGCGCGCCTGGGCGCTGGAGTGCGCGTCGGCGCGTATGCCGTTGTAGGCGACGACGTGGTGCTGGGCGAAGATTGCATTCTCCACCCTCACGCCGTAGTGAACGGCCCGTCGCGCCTGGGCCGCGCCAACGTGCTGCATCCATTTTGCAGAATTGGCGGCGATCCTCAGGATCTCAAGTATGCGGGCGAGCGCACGCGCCTGGAGGTGGGCGATCGCAATGTCTTCCGCGAGTGCGTTACGGTAAGCCGCGGAACAACGCAAGGCGGAGGCGTCACGCGCATCGGAAGCGATAATCTTTTTATGGTTTCGGCTCACGTGGCCCACGATTGCGTGGTTGGCAGTCACACCATTTTTGCCAATAGCGCCACGCTGGCCGGCCACGTCACGGTAGAAGACTACTCCTCGATCGGCGCATTTTCTCCTGTGCATCAGTTTTGCCGCATCGGGCGCTATGCGTATATCGGCGCCTCCACGGTGATCACTCAGGACGTTCCGCCCTTCTCGCTGGTGGTCACCGAGCGCCACACACGATGCTTCGGCGTGAATAGCGTCGGGCTGGAACGCCGCGGCTTTGCCACGGAACGCATTCGTGCCATCGAAAGCGCCTATCGCCTGCTCGTGAATTCCAAGCTCAACACCAGCCAGGCCCTCGAACAGATGCGGCTCACGCTCAACGGTTCCGCGGATGTCGCCGAACTGTTGCGTTTCATGGATTCCAGCGAGCGTGGTGTGATCAAGTAGTGGCTCACTCCGAAGGAAATACGTTCCCTCCGGCCGCAACCCTTGCAGGAAAATGGGGTTTGATTGCGGGGAACGGCCGCTTTCCGTTTTTAGTTCTCGAAGCCGCTCGGAATCAGGGGATCGAAATGACGGTAATCGCTCTCCGGGAGGAGGCTTCTCCGGACTTGGAGGCGCTCGCAAACCGGCTGCATTGGGTGAGCCTGGGCGAATTGAGCCGCACTCTCGATTTGCTCCATCAGGAAGGCGTTACGCGCGCGGTCATGGCCGGTCAGGTGAAGCACACCAAGATTTTTAGTTCGATCCGGCCGGACTGGAAGCTGGCTAAGCTGATATTTTCTTTGCCTCGTAAAAATACCGATTCGCTGATTGGCGCCGTGGCCCGTGTACTGGAAGACGAAGGAATTGAACTCGTCGACTCCACCAGCTTTCTGAAGCCGCTGTTGCCCGAGCCTGGCGTCCTCAGCCGGCGCGCTCCGGATTCGCGGGAATCCGGAGATATGGCCTACGGCCGTGAGATCGCCCGGCATGTTGCCGGTCTCGATTTGGGCCAAACCGTAGTGATCAGCGACCGTGCCTGCGTGGCCGTGGAAGCCATGGAAGGAACCGATGAGACCATCGAACGCGCGGCGCGGCTCGCAGCGGGCAAGCCTTTGGTTGTAGTAAAGGTTGCCAAGCCGCGCCAGGATATGCGTTTTGATGTACCCGTGGTGGGATTGCGAACCGTCGAAGTAATGAAGCGTTGCCGCGCCACGGCCCTCGCGATCGATGCGGGTCGCACCTTGCTTTTCGATCGCGCCCGCCTCATCGAGACCGCCGACGAAGCGGGAATTGCCGTGGAAGCCTTTGCGCCCAATGCGCAAATCCGATGCGAAACTCGACGCGCAATCCTCGGGTGCGCCTGTTGACCCAAGCGATTCTTCGGGAGCGAAGGCGCGATGAAGGACGGGCGCGTCCGCGTGGCTGTGGTGGGAGTCGGCGATTTCGGTCGTAATCACGCGCGTGTCTATCGCCAGTTGGAAGGGGCCGAGCTCGTCGGCGTCTTGGACGCCGATTCCGAACGCGCGCGGCGAGTGGCCGACGAATTTGGCACAGGGGTGCTCCCCGATCTCGACTCTTTGAGCGGCCGCGTGGACGCCGCCAGCGTCGCGGTGCCCACCCGCGAGCACGCTCGCATTGGCTCTCTGCTGATGGCCCAGGGAATTGATGTGTTAGTGGAAAAGCCGATCGCGGCTTCGCTTTCCGAAGCAGACCTGCTCGCAGATGCCGCGCGGCAATACGGCCGTGTAATGCAAGTCGGCCATCTGGAGCGCTTCAATCCGGCATTTATAGCCGTCTTGCCGATAATCAAGGAGCCGTTATACTTTGAGGTACATCGTCTAGGGGTGTTCAGCCCGCGCAGTCTCGATATCGATGTGGTCTATGACGTCATGATCCACGATCTGGATATTCTGCTCACGCTGGCCGATTCGCCGGTCACTTCCATTCATGCCCTCGGCATCCCGGTGATCACGGACAAGGTGGATATCGCTCATGCGCGTCTCGAATTCGAATCCGGCGCCGTCGCCAATTTAACGGCCAGCCGCGTATCCACCGAACGCGTTCGCAAGCTCCGTTTTTTTCAGGAGCACGAATACATTTCGCTGGATTACGCCCGGCAGGATGCAATGCGCATTCGCGTGCGCCAGCCCGTGCCTCAGCCGCAATTCGATTTCGAGCCCATCCCCACGCGGCCGGAAGAGCCTCTCGCCGCGGAGCTGCGCGCATTTGTGGATGCCGTGCGCCATCGCTCTGCTCCTCTCGTCGACGCGCGCGCCGGGCGCCGCGCCTTGGAACTGGCGGACCGGGTTATGGCGGGCATCCTGGAACATAATCAGCGCGTCCAACTAGGTGCCTTCGCACCCCCTCGAGCAAACTGATGATTCCTAGAAGTCTGGTTCCGCGTGACGTGCGGCCGCCGACGGAGAGAGCAGACGCTCCGGCGCCGCGCCGTCTCACGACTCTGCTCGATGAACGCACCATCGTAGCCGCGAATCTTCAGCACGCGGAACTGCAAACGCACAGCACAATCCCCGCGCATCTGCCCCTCGACGTGCTCGCCGCGCGTGTGGTCGTTCCCCGCGATACTCCCGCGATGCCGTTCGATCCGGCCATGCTCCATCCCAATTACGCGCCGGTTACCGTGCTCGATCACCGCGTCACCGTGCCGATGGCGTTGCCCGTTGTCGAACTCGAGCCAAAGGGCCCGGTCTCTGCCTACGAATTGCCGGACGTTCTCAAGCCCGACGTTCTCACCACCGGCGACGTCAACCTGATGGTGGCGCCGGTGGAAACGCCGCCGCGGGATTGGAATTGGCTGGCCCGCTCCGGATCCATCGCTTTTCACGTGCTGTTCATCAGTTTTCTGCTGCTGCAGACCAGGCTCTTCCCTTATCGTCCGCCTTCGCAGTCGCAAATCGATCTGGCGCGACAGCAGCTCAATTTCATCTATATGCCGCCCGACGTGCGCGGTTTACCGGCCACGCCACCCGCGCCGCGCGGTCCGCAAGTGCGCATCGATCCGCGCATATTGCGGCAGATGGCGCCCCCGGTGGTTCCGCAGCCTTTACCCGCTCCCAGGGAACCCGAGCGCGCGCTTCGCGATACGCCAACGGAGCCGCCGCCGGACTTGCCGGCAGCGCCCAAGCCGCAGCCACAGCAGCAGGCCGAGACTCGCTTCGATACTCCCAAACCCCAGCCGCAACCTGATCCGCAAAATCATCTGATTTTGCCGAAATTCAGTTCTCCCGGCCGCACGCTCGATCAATCGGCGCAACAATCGCGCCAAAGCAGCAGCGGCAGCGGCCTGGAAGGGTTCGGCGGACGGCTCCCCGGGGGCGGTCCGCCAGGCTATGGGGGCGGCGGTGGCGGCGGCGAGGCCTATGGCGGCTTGCAAATGCTTACGCCGACCGAAGGCGTCGACTTCAACGATTATCTGCAGCGCGTAGTCGCTAGCGTCAAGCGCAACTGGTACTCCGTTATGCCGGAATCGGTATATCTCGGCGAGAAGGGCAAAGTAATCCTGCGATTCAGAATTATGGCCAACGGCGCCGTTCCAGACGCGGAGCCGCAGTTGGAGGGCTCCTCGGGCAAGGAACCGCTCGACCGCGCCGCATCTTCATCCATCCGAACCTCTTCTCCATTTGAGCCTTTGCCTTCGGCCTTCTCCGGTCCCTTCATCGAGTTGCGCTTCATCTTTTTGTACAATTTGCCGATAAGCGCCGCCCAGTGAAGCCTCGCGAAGCTCAGGCCGCGGGCTCGCTTCTCATAGCCGTTTTGTTCTTGATTTATCTGCTGATTCGCTATTGGAAGCTGATTTGATCGATTCTGCTATTCGCCCCGATTTCACCGCGGCGCCATCAAAAATGTCCGCAGACCCATCCACGCTGCCGCTTGTTGCCATTCTTGGACCAACAGCATCGGGCAAATCATCGCTGGCTGTCTCGCTGGCCGAGAGATTGGGCGGCGAAGTCGTCGCCTGCGATTCGACTCAGGTTTATCGCGGTTTCGATATCGGCACGGCGAAGCCATCCGCGGCCGAACGCCGCGCCATCCCTCACCACATGATCGACCTGGTCTCGCCGGCGCACGTCTTCACGGCGGGCGAATATCGCAAACGTGCGCTCGAAGTGCTCGCGGATTTGCGCCGCCGTCATCAACTGCCCATCTTTACCGTGGGAACCGGTCTTTACTTCCGAGCCCTCATGGAGGGTTTGGCCGATGCGCCCACGCGTTCGGAGCAGCTGCGTGCCAGGCTCAATGCCATCGAAGCAAAACGCGGCGGCGTGCACTTGCACAGAATTCTTCACCGGCTTGACGCGGCCGCGGCCAAACGCATATCGCCAAATGACCGGCAGAAGCTTGTGCGTGCCCTGGAAGTGTGCCTGTTAGCGGGAAGGCCCATGACCGAGTTGCATCAAGCCGGCCGCCAAGCTTTGCAGGGCTATGCCGCCATCAAGATTGGCTTGAATCCTCCTCGACAGGCGCTCTATGAGCGTATCGAAAAACGCGTTCGCCAGATGCTGGATGGTGGCTGGAGCCGGGAAGTGGCGGCGCTCATCGAAGGCGGCGCGCCCGCGACAGCCAAGCCTTTCGAATTCATCGGTTATCGTGAACTCCGCGCTTGCACCGAGACCGGGCAGCCGCTCGCGAATGCGATTGATGCCATCGCCCAGGCCACGCGTCGCTACGCCAAGCGTCAACTCACCTGGTTTCGCCGGGAATCGGACATCCATTGGTTTACGGGGTTCGGAGACGAACCGGAGACAGTCTCGGCATGCCTGGATTACCTCGCCCCTTTGCTGAAAGAATTTCACAATGCCGTAAGGCAACCGGGCCTGCGCGGCGCGATATAATCAAGACAGTGGATATTCACGGCAAGCGTAAGGCCCTCGCTTCTCTGTCACACTCTCGGCCATCCGGCCCGCGCTTATGAAAACTCCAAGGACCACGGACCTTCGGGAACGCGCGCTTTTGGTCGGGCTGGGTCTAAAACGCGCTCCTCACCTCCCCGGCCATTCCTCCGGCGAGACCGCGCGCGAATCGCTCGAGGAACTCGCGGAATTGGCGCGCAGCGCCGGCGCAATTGTGACCGGCAGCGTGCTGCAGATGCGCGATGCCATCGATCCGGCGAGCGTCGTGGGCCACGGCAAACTGGACGAGATTCGAGCCGAGGCCGAAGCGCGTCAGGCGCCGCTGATAATTTTCGACCGTGAACTCACTCCCGTGCAGCAGCGCAATCTGGAGCGAGGTGTGGACCGGCGGGTGATCGATCGCACCCAACTCATCCTGGACATTTTTGCGCGCCATGCGCGCAGCCGTGAGGGACAGCTGCAAGTGGAATTGGCGCAGTTGAATTACCTGCTGCCGAGACTGGCGGGGGCGGGTCCTGAGCTTTCGCGTCTGGGCGGCGGCATCGGTACCCGAGGTCCCGGCGAGCAGAAGCTCGAAACCGACCGCCGCCGCATTCGTCAGCGCGTGCAACGCATCGGGGCTGCGATTGAAACGCTGCGGCGGCAGCGCGCTTTGCGCCGCAATGCGCGCCAGTCCGTCCCCCTCGGGACGGTCGCACTGGTCGGATACACCAACGCCGGAAAGTCGACTCTCTTCAACGCGCTCAGCCGCTCGGAAGTACTGGTTTCCTCGAAGATGTTCGCCACGCTCGATCCTACGGTCCGCGCCGTGCGGCTCCCCTCGAATCGCCGGGTCTTGTTTTCCGATACCGTTGGCTTCATTCGCGATCTGCCGAAAGGCTTGCTGGCGGCTTTCCGCGCCACCCTCGAGGAAGTGGAGCAGGCAGCTCTGATTCTTCATGTGACCGACGTATCGAACGCTCATCACGCCGAACACGATGCCGAGGTAGAAAAGGTCCTGGCTCAACTCGGCGTCAGCGATCGGCCCCGTCTGCATGTATTCAATAAGATCGATCGATTGGATCCCGAGACGCGAGAGGCCATGTCCGCCAGCAACGGGAATGTCTACGTCTCCGGGCTCGAGGGCACGGGCCTCGACCAACTGCTTCGGCGCGTCGATGAAACGATGGCCGTTGACCCGGTACAAAGGCTGCGCTTTTCGATCCCTCTGGCCGATGGGCGCAAGCTGGCGCTCGTCCACGGCCTGGGACGTGTACTCCACAGCGAGCTTCGCGATTCGACGATGGTGATCGATGCGGAGGTGCCTGAATCGCTGATCAGGCGCCTGCGCCTGGCGGCTTCAGACGAGGCCTAAAAAGGGCCCTGAGCGGTCCCGGTGGCTGCATTTCTATTTGGTTACAAACCATAGGGTTGCATCGGGGGGTTGCTGTACTTCTGTGCAAATCGGTCCTACGCGTTTTGAGGCCCATTTTGCATGCAACACCGCAGCTGCAACATCTTAGTGCATTCTTAAGCCTTTTTATATCTGTCAGTTACGGGGAAACAGGCCTGCGGCAATGAGTCTCTCGGACCGTCTCTTTTGATGCCATTAACTCTTAAGTAACATGCGATTTCCACACGGAAATCCACAGGTTTGGCTCGATTTCGCCGCCTTGAAACCCGTTCACAGACCCGTAATAGTACGATTTCGCGCCTTTTTAGCTGCTCGGCGTGTCGCGGGCATATGTTAACAATTTAGGTATCGCACTGCCTCTCGATCAGCAAGCGTTCCTACCCAAACCGCACCGGTAAGTCACGCCGCGGCTCGCTGGCGGGGGATCGTTGACTGCCAGAGCGATGCCAGACTATGATGGCTGGCTAAGTGAAATGGCATTCCGACTGGGTTGACACATCCGCCGGATGTGCTTGGCCTGGGTGCTCCATGAACCTTCCAAATAGCTTAACCATCCTGCGCATCTTCTTCATACCGCTTCTGGTTGTGGTGCTGCTCACGCGTCAGCCGAACGTGGTCTTTTTGAGCGTGCCCATGAACTTCGCAACTTGGGGCGTTTTGATCTTATTGGTCGCGGCGGCCACCGATTGGGCCGACGGATTCTACGCGCGACGCCGCGAACAGGTGACCACGCTGGGCATTCTCCTCGATCCTATAGCCGACAAGCTGTTGATCTCCGCCGCGTTTATCTCGCTCGTGCAGATGCAGCTCGTTGCCGGCTGGATGGTCGTTATCATCATCGGCCGCGAAATCACGGTCTTGGGACTTCGTAACATCGCCTCCGCTGAAGGTTTCACGATTCCCGCCTCTGCGCTAGGCAAGACAAAGATGGTGCTGCAGGTGATCGCCGTCTGCGCCGTAATTCTGGGCGCCAAGCACACCGCCGTGCGTCCTCTGGGTACGATTCTGGTTTGGCTGGTGGTCATGAGCGCCGTGGCCTCGGCTGTTCAATACTTCTCAAAGTTCTGGAGCCATGTGGACGACCGCGTAAAGCAGAAGCGACACCTCCGTTTGCTCGAGCGCCGTAGAAAAACACAGGATGCTCCCACACTTTGACTCCCTCTCGGAAGAAGACCGGCGCACACTTCTCTCTCGCGCGCGTCAGGCCATCCTCGAAACGATCTGCCGGTCACGTTTTCCAGATCTGCCCTCGGTTTCAGGGCGTCTGGCTCAACCCGGCGGGGCATTCGTAACCCTGCGCTGTGCTGGAAAGCTGCGCGGCTGCATAGGCCGCGCAGAGGCAGCCCACGAACTGGCGGAAACCGTCTTGCAATGCGCAATTACGGCCGCGTCACAAGATCCCCGATTCAAGCCCCTGCGCCCGGAAGAACTAGCCCCGCTGGAAATCGAGATTTCGGTGCTTTCGGAGCCGTTTCCGGTTCGGCCGGAAGAGATTGAGCTGGGAATCCACGGAATTATCGTCGTTTGCGGCGCCAGCCGGGGCTTGCTCTTGCCTCAGGTGGCCATAGAGCGCAATTGGTCCGCAACGCAATTTCTGGAGGCAGTCTGCCGAAAGGCCCGGCTCAGACCAGACGCCTGGCGCGATCCGGAGACTAAGCTTTTCGCATTTAGAGCGGAGGTGTTTTCTGACGCCGGTCTCGTCGCCCAAGAAGAAACACGCGGGAGCTAAATTTCGTCAAATGTCGCCCAGGCGAGGCCCGCGCCGGTTGCGCGCGGGCATTTGGGAACTTCCAGGTACGCACTACTCGAGTTCGACGTAATCGCCGGGAAAGATTTCCTTTTCGCTTAGCGTGATCAGCACGGTGGCTGCATTTTTGCCAACTCGCAGTACCACGCCCTCGCCAAGCACGTCACGCGGCAATTCTGCCCCGGTATAGGGTCGAGGCGAGGAGCCGAATCCGAAAATCTGGTACGCGATGCGCGGCGTCTGATATTCAGTTTCGTTGCTATTGCCCTGAAATCGGAAGACCCGGAAGTAGTCGCCAACCTTGACGCCTTGGGCGCTGCCCAGGTTCACGTATACGATCGTCCCGTTCTGCGCCAATTCGCCATAATACCTGGTGGTCACGATCATCGCTTTGGTTTTGCCGCTGGGAGGCGCGAACATATCGAAGCCTTCTCCCGATTTGATCGCCGGAGCCGGCCGTGGAACGAAAGGCCTCACCAGATCTGCCCGCTGCACATAGCCGCAGGAGAAAACTACTTCGGCGGTGGAGGTATTGGGCTGCACGTTAACGACCCGAAGCCGTGCCTCGTCTTCGTAAGTGTTGCCCATCGCTTTGAGGAGCCTGTCCTGGCCTTGGAACCATTCGTATCGGACATAGTCGCTCGGAGCGGCGCGTATGACCTCAAATTGATCGCCGACCTTCACGCCCTGCGATGCGCCCTTATTCAGAAACACGAGCTTACCGTCGCTGTAGGTGAGGCGGTAATAAGATTCTGCCCCGGAGATGACGTATGTGTCTGAGGGAACGGGATCCGAGGTGACGATTCCGCTGCAGTATAGCTGGCTTTCGAGAGGAACCGGGGATCCGGCTTGGGCATGAACTAGAGAAGCCATAATCCCGGCGAAAATAAGAATGGAACAAAATCTCCGCATCATCGTTTCGTCTTGGGGTTCGCTCCTCTTGGAATCGTCCACGAGTTTCCTGCTCGATACCCGCATCGAACTTATCAGGGGGTACTAGAACCGGTCAAGCTACTCCCGAGGCTTGCTTTACACTTTCGATACCGCATGATAGAAGCGCCGGACGCCGCCGCGGAAAGATTCGGACCCGGTCGGGCAACTCATAGTCGCGAGTGAACAAATCAAGCCTAACGTTAAATCTAAGACGCTTAATACAAATGACTTACAGCGCTATGCCACCCACCCCACCCTCGCACACATGAGCGTTTTTGGAGCCGATCGGATCTGTGCCGTCGTGGCGGCCCGCAGTGCCGCTGAGGCCATTCGGCACCTCAAAGCGGCCTGGAGCGCTCCCCAAAGAGCGCACGTCGTCGAATTGCGCCTCGATTTTTTGGCAAATCGCTCGGAAATGGCCCGCTTCCTGGGCTGGGTGGCCCGTCAATCGAGAAAACCCACCCTGATCGCCACCTGCCGCCGGCGTCAGGCAGGCGGTGAGTTCAGAGGCAGCGTGGCCGATCAAATGGCCATTCTCGAGCAAGCCGTGGCGGCGGGCTGCCATTGGTGCGATGTGGAGATCGAGACCGCGGAGCGGGCCGCTGCCGGTCAGTTGAAAAGCACGCTCAATCCGGCGCGGCTCCTGATATCCGCGCACGATTTTCGCCGTTTGCCGCAAGACTTGCCGGCAATCGTGGCGCACCTCAACTCGTCTGGCGGAGAGGCCATAAAAATCGCGGCTGCATGCCGCTCCTTGGCTGATGTGCAGCGGCTGTTGCAATTCGCGCGCGAGCGACGCGACTTCGTTGTGGTTCCGATGGGCGACGACATGATGGGCCCGCGCATTTTGGCCCTTCGCCAGGGCAGTGCGCTTGCTTATGCCCCCATTGCCCAAAGCACCGCGCCTGGCCAAATTTCTTTTCATGAGGTCGAACGGGTTTACCGTCTGCGACGTCGCTTTGGCAGGTCAAAGCTGGGCATCAACCCGGAAACCAGCCTCTACGCGGTAATCGGGGATCCGATTGCCCACTCCCTCTCGCCCCTCATGCATAATGCCGCCTTCGCCATTCGCCAAAATAACGCTGTGTACGTGCCTTTTCACGTGCGCGACCTCCCGGACTTCATCGCGGCCATCGAACCTTTCCAGATCGCCGGATTCAGCGTGACCATCCCGCATAAGGAACGTATTCTGCGCTATCTCCACGATTGCGACCGTCTTGCCGCCGAAATCGGTGCCGTGAACACAGTCGCCGTGCGCGCGGGTAAGCTCTACGGTTACAATACCGATTTCGCTGGCGTCTTGCGCGCGATCGAACGGCGTTTGACCCTGTCATCCAGTTCTGTTTTGCTGCTCGGTGCGGGAGGAGCGGCTCGGGCCGCCGCTTTTGCGCTCGCCCGCGCCGGCTCAGCCGTGACGATTTGCGCCCGCCGTCCACAACGTGCACGCGCCCTGGCCAGGGCCGTGGGCGGCGAAATGATCGATCGCCGCAAAATCGCGCGCCGATCCTTCGATGCCATCGTGAACTGTACTCCGGTGGGAATGCACCCGGGCGGCGGTTCGCCGCTCGAGAGCCGCGAATTGAATTGCCGTCTGGTCATGGACTTGATCTATCGTCCGCTAAAGACAGAATTGCTGCGCCGCGCGGAGCGCCGAGGAATCGAAACCATCTCGGGAGTGGATATGTTCGTCGCCCAGGGCGCCGCGCAATGGGAGCTATGGATGGGCCAGCGCGCCCCCGAACGCGCCATGCGGCGAGCGGTTCTGGCCGCCTTGCAAAAAGAAGAGGAAGCGCTGCGCCGATGATAGAGCCCGACTTTCGGACGTTTTCCCGCCTCGCCCGGGAAGGCAATCTCGTCCCCGTTTACGATACCTTTACAGCCGACCTGCTGACGCCGGTGGGCGCCTACCTGCGTCTGGCGCGGCAGGCGCGCTACGCTTGCCTGCTCGAAAGCGTCGAGGGTGGCGAGAAAATCGCCCGCTACACCTTTGTCGGCGCCCACCCCGCGGAAGTCTTTCGCTACGTCAATGGAGCATGCGTGCTGGAATCGGAAAGCCGCATCTCCTGGGTGCAGTCCAATCCCCTCGATTTTCTGCGCAATCGCATTCAGCGCTACCGCCCGGTTCGCGTACCCGGTCTGCCGCCGCTGGTGGCCGGCGCGATTGGATATTTCTCTTACGACATGGTGCGCCTTTTCGAACGCATCCCCGACAAAGCAAGAAACGATATCGGCACCGACGATGCCGTCATGATGTTTTATCTCGGCTTGGTTGTCTTCGATCACGTTCGCCATCGCGTCTGGGTGGTGCGCAACGTCTTCACCGAAGGCGCCGGCAGCCTGCGCTCGAAATATCGCGCCGCGGTGCGCGAAATTTCCGAGACCCGCCGTCTGCTCGAATTGCCCCTCGATGAACATCGCCCGGAGCGGAATCGCCGCGCGAAGCCGCCGCGCGTCGAATCAAATTTCACCCGCCCGCAGTTTCTGGCGGCCGTCCGCAAATCGAAACAGTACATCCGCGCGGGCGACATCTTTCAGGTAGTCATCAGCCAGCGATTCTCCGCGCGCACAGACGCCAATCCCTTCGAAATTTATCGCGCGCTTCGCGTTCTCAATCCTTCGCCCTACATGTATTTTCTGAAGCTCGGAGATACCGCGGTGGTGGGCAGCTCGCCCGAAATGCTCGTCAAGGTGCAGGGGCGCGAAGCTTTCTACCGCCCCATCGCCGGCACGCGCCCGCGTGGCAAGGACGAGAGCGAAGACCAGCGCCTGGCCGCCGAGCTTGCCGCCGATGCCAAAGAGCGCGCCGAACACATTATGCTGGTCGACCTTGGCCGCAATGACCTGGGACGCGTCTGCGAATACGGCTCCGTAAAGGTCGAACGCCTCGAATTTGTCGAGCGCTATTCCCACGTCATGCATTTGGTCTCCACGCTGCGCGGGCGGCTTCGTTCCGATGTCGATTGCTTCGACGCTCTCGCCGCCTGCTTTCCCGCGGGAACTGTTTCCGGCGCGCCCAAGGTCCGCGCCATGGAAATCATCGACGAACTCGAACCGACGCGTCGCGGCATCTACGCCGGCGCCATCCTTTATCTCGATTTCTCCGGCAACCTGGACTCCTGCATCGCCATTCGCACTTTGGTGGTGAAGAAAGGGCTGGCTTCCGTGCAGGCCGGCGCGGGACTGGTTGCCGATTCCGTTCCTGAACGCGAGTTTCAGGAAACAGTAAACAAAGCCCGCGCCCTTATAGCCGCTCTCGAAGTGGCGCATGGCGGCGATCACGCATCAGCTCGCCCGCCTGCCGTCAGCAATTCGCGCCGCCTCCGCGGGGCGCGAACGGCCCGAGCCAAATAGCGCGCGCCGCCCCCTCAATGTCATCCCGAGGCCCGACTGGTCTGAGTCAAGCTCCAATCTGTGGTTCTTGGCTCGACGAGTCTGTCCGAGGGATCTGCTTTTTGCCTTTTCGCACAAATGCCGTAAGCTAAAAACCAATGGTCCTGCTGATCGACAACTACGATTCGTTTACCTATAACCTGGCGCAGTTCCTCGGCCAGATGGGCGAAAAGCTCGAAGTTCGTCGCAACGATCAGATCACTCTCGCTCAAATCGCCGCCAAAAAGCCGCAGCGCATCGTGATCTCTCCGGGTCCCGGAGAACCGCAAAACGCCGGCATTTGCGTCGATGTGATCCGCGAGTTCACGGGCAAAATTCCGATCCTGGGCGTATGCCTCGGCCATCAGGCCATCGGCTACGCTTTCGGCGGCAACGTGGTCCGCGCCCCGTCCCTGATGCACGGCAAGACCAGCCGCATCCATCACGACCGCAAAACGATCTTCCGCGAATTGCCGCAGGATTTCGTGGCTACGCGTTACCATTCCCTCATCGTGCAAAAAAAAGGCCTGCCCCGCGAACTCGAAATCTCCGCCGAGACTGACGGCCTGATCATGGGCCTGCGCCACCGCAAGCTGCCCCTCGAAGGCGTGCAGTTCCATCCCGAATCCGTGCTCACCGAAGTCGGCATGCAGATGCTCCGCAATTTCTTAGCGCTCTGAGAGGATGATCCCGTGATGGAAGCCTTTCTGAAGGCCACCGAAATAATCGATTGGCGTATACCTTCGGTGCTGTCGAAAGCTGCGGACTTGGCAAAAGGCGCTTCCGGCGAACTGCAAATCGCGCGGCGCTGCTTCGAATGGGTGCGCGACAACATTCAACATAGTTCCGACTACCAGCGGAACCCGGTCACGTGTGCCGCTTCCGAGGTTTTGTCCAATGGCACGGGTTACTGCTATGCGAAAAGCCATCTTCTGGCTGCCCTCCTTCGGGCAAATGGCATTCCGGCGGGATTTTGCTATCAGCGCCTCAGCATTAATGACCAAGGTCCGCCATATTCGCTGCATGGCTTGAATGCCATATATCTGGCCGAATTCGGCTGGTATCGAGTGGATAGCAGGGGCAATAAACCGGGAATCGACGCCCAATTCTGCCCGCCTCAGGAGCGCCTGGCATTTCATTTGAATTTTCCGGAGGAAAAAAACTTTACCGAAATCCTCCCCGACCCTTTGCCCGTCGTAGTAACGGCCCTTCGCAGATACTCGAGGTGGGACGAACTCTACCAGAACCTTCCCGACTGGGACCATTCGTCGCTGGCCGGAGCCTAGCCTTACGATTGCGAAAATTCGATCAGCGCCTTCAGCTTCAGCAACGCTAATCCCGAATCGATCGCTTTTGCCGCCAGGAGAGCGCCTTTTCGGAAGTCAGTTGCGCGGCCCGCGGCGACCAGCGCCGCCGCCGCGTTGATGCACACAAAATCCCGCCGCGGCCCGCGCTCGCCCTCGAGAATGTCTCGAATGATCTTTGCATTCGCGGCCGCGTCACCTCCGGCCAGATCTTCGCGGCGTGCTCGCGCCACACCGAAATCCTGCGGCTTGACGCGATAGCGCTTCACGGAACGCGGACGCACCTCCGCCACTTCCGTCTCATCGCTCAGCGAAATTTCGTCGATTCCATCCACCCCATGCACCACAAACGCGTGTTTCGTCTCCAGTTCCGCCAGCGCATGCCCCAGTTTCTCCACCAGCCCCGGCGCCGGGACGCCGATCACTTGTGCCGTCGCCCCCGCTGGATTGGTGAGCGGCCCCAGCAGATTGAAAACGGTCCGCCCGCCGGCCTCGCGCCGCGCCGCGGTGGCGTGGCGCATCGCGGTGTGCATCGCGGGCGCAAAGAGGAACCCGATGCCCACCTGATCGATGGCCGCAAGCGCCCGATGCGGCTTGATATCGATCTTGACGCCCAGGGCCTCGAGCACGTCCGCGGATCCACAGCGCGAACTGAACGATCGGTTGCCGTGCTTGGCCACGCGCACACCCGCGCCCGCCACGACCAGCGCCGCCGCCGTCGAGACATTAAATGTGCCGCCGCCATCGCCTCCCGTGCCGCACGTGTCCACCAGAGGCGAAATTTGCGCTTGGGCGCCTCCGTGGTTCGCCCGCCGCCGCATGGCGCGCGCGAACCCCACCAGTTCCTCCACGGCTTCGCCTTTGTCGCGCAGCGAAATCAGCAGCGCGACGATCTGCTCCTGGGCCAACCGGCCCTCGAGCAGTTCGTCCATGACCTCTTCCGCCTCTTGCGCGGAAAGATCGCTCCGTTCTTCAACCTTGCGCAACCACTCGGCAATCATTTCGCTTCCACCAAACTAAGGCATAAAGAAAAAACGCTGTCATCCCGAGGGCCGCAGCGCCGGGGTCCCCTGCACGGTCGCCTTTGCGCGTGCAGGGTTCCGCCCGAGGGATCTGCTTTTACTTAGCAATCCCGATGTAAATTTGCTTCCAAGCCAGAAACTTCGCTTGCAAGCGCGGCCTTGCCCGCCCCGCCGCCTTCAGAGTAAACTGGCCCACTTTGGACGTACTCAAATTTTAGCATCGAGCGACACGCGTCGCCTCCGAAGACAAGGAAACCGCACTCGGCCCGGCAGCAGACAATCAACGGCCCAACGGATGATTCATGAAAATCCACGAATATCAAGCTAAGGAGATTTTCCGTCGTTTCGGCGTGCCCACGCCGCGCGGCGAAATGGTGACCACCGCCGAGGATGCCCGCAAAGTCGCGCAGAAGCTCGGCGTGCCCGTTGTGGTGGTGAAGGCGCAAATTCACGCCGGCGGGCGAGGCAAAGGCGGCGGAGTTAAGCTGGCGCGCTCGGCCGACGAAGCCGCGCAGCTCGCCTCAAAAATTCTTGGCATGAAGTTGGTCACGCCCCAGACCGGCCCCGGCGGCCGCATCGTGCGCCGTCTGCTGATCGAAGAGGGGCTGGACATCAAGCGCGAGCTTTACCTCAGCATCCTGGTCGATCGTGCCGTCGAAGCCCCCGTCATTATGGCCAGCGCGGCGGGCGGTATGGAAATCGAGGAAGTCGCCAAAGAAAATCCCGCCGCCATCTTGCGCGAAACGATCCTGCCCCGCCGTCGGCCTGCAGCCGTACATCGCGCGCAAACTCGCCTTTGGCCTCGGCCTCACCGCCGAACAGGCCCAGGCCGCCGTGCCGTTTCTTCAGTCGCTTTACCGCGCTTTCATCGAAACCGACTCCTCGCTCGCGGAGATCAATCCGCTCGTGGTTACCGGCGAAGGCCGCCTGATCGCGCTCGACGCCAAAATGAATTTCGACGACAACGCGCTCTATCGCCACAAGGACCTTCTGGAGCTGCGTGATCTTGACGAGGAAGATCCGCTGGAAGTCGAAGCTTCGAATTACAAGCTCAACTACATCAAGCTCGATGGCACCGTCGGCTGCATGGTCAATGGCGCGGGCCTGGCCATGGCTACCATGGACATCATCAAGCTCGCCGGCGGCGCGCCGGCGAACTTCCTCGACGTCGGCGGCGGCGCCTCCGCCGATCAGGTGAAAAACGCCTTCAAAATCCTGACCAGCGATAAGGAAGTGCGCAGCGTCTTCATCAACATCTTCGGCGGCATTCTGCGCTGCGACGTGCTCGCCACGGGCGTGGTGGCCGCCGCGCGTGAACTGCAATTGAAGCTTCCTGTCATCGTGCGCATGGAGGGCACCAACGTCGAGCAGGGACGCCAGATTCTGCGCGATTCCGGCCTCAACTTCACCATTGGCCAGGATATGAAAGACGGCGCGGAAAAAGCCGTGCGCCTCGCGGGAGGTGCGCGATGAGCATTCTGGTCAACGAAATGACGCGCGTGGTCGTGCAGGGCCTCACCGGCCGCGAAGGCGGCTTCCACGCGAGCCAGATGATTGCTTATGGAACGAAAGTCGTCGCCGGCGTCACCCCGGGCAAGGGCGGCACGCTGCACAACGACGTGCCCGTCTTCAATACCGTCGCGGAAGCGGCGCGCGAGACGCACGCCAATGCCGCCGCGATTTTCGTCCCTCCGCCCTTTGCCGCCGACGCCATTCTCGAAGCCATCGACGCCGCGCTTCCGCTCGTCGTCTGCATCACCGAAGGCGTTCCCACGCTCGATATGGTGCGCGTGGCCGCCGCGCTTCGCGGCAGCCAGACTCGCCTCATCGGTCCCAATTGCCCCGGCATCATCTCGCCCGGCAAATGCAAAATCGGCATCATGCCCGGCCAGATTCATCGCCAGGGCCACGTCGGCGTGGTCAGCCGCAGCGGCACCTTGACCTACGAAGCCGTCGGCCAGCTCACTCATTTGGGCATCGGACAATCGACCTGCATCGGTATCGGCGGCGATCCCATTATCGGGACTTCGTTCCTCGACGCCATTCGCCTCTTCAACGATGATCCCGATACCCACGCCATCATCATGATCGGCGAAATCGGCGGCAACGCCGAGCAGCAGGCCGCGGAATTCATCCGCGGGCGCGTGCGCAAGCCGGTGGTCGGCTTCATTGCCGGACAGACCGCGCCTCCAGGCCGCCGCATGGGTCATGCCGGCGCCATCATCAGCGGCGGCACGGGGACGGCGAAGGAAAAATACGAGGTCATGGCCGCCGCGGGAATCCGCTGCGTGGAGAGTCCGGCCGATATCGGCCAGACCATGGCCGGGCTGCTTGACAAATCCGTCGCCCGCTAATCCTCGACTGCTCCGACGGTCGAATGCACCTAGGGTAGCACGATTTCTGGCGGCCCTGGGGCTTTTGGTATGTAACGTAGGAGATTGCTGTGACATCTCGCGGCTGCGAATGGCGAAGCGATGAGCTGTCATTCTGAGCGGGAACGTCGAGCGTCGTATTTTCCGAGAAATCGTGCCTTAACGATTTCCGATCGGCACTCGAAGTCGAAATCCCTCATGTCATGTGCGATTGCCGCAAACTGAACGTTAGGAGAAATCCTTGTCCGCCGAATCCAAGCTCGAACGCACGCTCGCCATCATCAAGCCCGACGCCATGGGCCGCGGACTGGCCGGCGACATTCTCTCCCGCATTCACCGCGCCGGTTTTTCCATCGTCGCCATCAAATCCCTGCGCCTCACTCCCTTCCAGGCCGAAGGCTTCTACGCCGTCCATCGCGGCAAAGGATTTTTTGGCGAACTCACCTCCTTCATGAGCTCCGGCAAAATCATCGTCATGGTCCTCGAAGCGCCCGGAGCCATCTCCCGCTGGCGCGACACCATGGGCGCTACCGATCCCGCCAAAGCCGTGCCCGGCTCCATCCGCCGCGACCTCGGCACGAGCATCCAGAATAATTGCACCCATGGCTCCGATGCTCCCGATACCGCCGCCTTCGAAATCTCTTACTTTTTCGCCGCCCACGAACTGCTGTAAACACAAAGCTCCAAATCGCGAGGCCGCGCCTGTTGACATGCCCCTCAGCCGGGTATATCTCTTCCTCGGCCGGTAGTGGCTAGTTCCGTGTTCTGGGAAGTCCCGAAGGGACGCCACACGCTTAGCCCAGGGCGGAAACCCTGGGAAAATGAGTTCGTGTGACCAGGAAACCCCGGCAGGGGTGACACATCGAACTGGGCCGCAACATCCGTCCACTACCGCCCGGTCGGAAAACCAGATTGGAAACTCATCCGACGCGCTTCAATTAAGATTCAGTACGAGGAGGCGCATATGGAACACGTCATTTCCAGCCTGTTGGGACGCTACGAACGTGGCACACTCACCCGCCGCGAATTGATTCAGGGCTTGGCCATGCTGACAGTGGCAAGCGGAACGGTTTCGGCCGCGGATACCGGTTTTGCCGCCACCACGATCAATCACGTTTCGATTCAAGTCAGCGACATCAAGCGCTCTGCGGAATTCTACATGCGCGCGTTTGCTCTGCCCAAGCGCACAGCGGGCAATCCCGAGCGCCATCCGTTTGGGCGTTGGCCCCAGCCATCTCACACTTCGGCAAGAGAAGCCCTCCGGCAACGTCGACCACTTTTGCCTGGGGATCGATAAATTCAACCGGGAGTCGGTCATTCGTGACCTGAAGGCCCGGGGCGTCAGTCCCGAGCCGGACGAAAAGGGCCCCCAAGGCTTCCACGTGAAAGATCCCGATGGATTCCGCGTCCAGCTCGGCGATTCGTCCGAATTTTAGGCGAGGCGGTTTATGCGGCTAGCCGATGTCAGATGTCGCTCGGGATACGTGCTGCTGACCGCGTGATCTCTCGACTTAAGCCGTCGCGAGCATCTCTCTTGAGCTCGGAATGAGGGATCTCCACTGCGGCTCTACGCGAGCCTATTTACCCGTGCGGTAAAATAATAGGTTATGCACGGGCTCCCGATTTGGCTCGGACGTTCTGTTATCCAGGACCGATTTGCGCTCTCGAGCCACACAGCTTTCTCGAGTAGTCCTTTAGCGACATGCTGTGCCCGTTGACCGTTGGAGAAGCGCCGATCTGCACACGTCGACCCGGGTCGCCGATGCAATCGGTCAGGCGCGGTCACCGAGCACAGGCCAAGCTCCTTAAATCAACAGTTGCAGGGGGTCTGCCTTACAAGACGAATAGAATCAGCAGTTACGAAAACATTGGAGTTAAAGTACCTTTAGAATCAACACTTACGCAAAAGAAATGATGGGAGGTCGGACGGCCCGGTAGTCTGCTCGACAGCACCCAAGAGAAAATGGACCCCGGACGTGAACTCGGCAAGTGGCTTATCCTTGGCGGGCTGATTCTGGCCGCCGTCGGTGGCCTCTTCTTCATTGGCGGGCGGCTGCCGTTTCGGCTCGGCCGCTTGCCCGGCGATATCGCCATAGAAGGCAAGCGGGGCTCTTTCTACTTCCCCATCGTCACGTGCATCCTGCTGAGCGTCGTGCTCACTCTCGTGATGTGGCTCATTTCTCTATTTCGCAGATAGCTGCGCCATGGTCAAACAATTTCAACTCCCGCTGATGCCGCGCCGCACGATCTGGTCGGTGACCGACCTCACTGCGCGTATCCGCGATCTGCTCGCGGGCGAGTTCACCGACGTTTTCGTCGAGGGCGAAGTTTCCAACGCCCATGCGGCGCAATCCGGCCATTTGTACTTCACGCTCAAGGACACTCACGCGCAGATTCGCTGCGTCTGCTTTCGCACGCAGTTGGCGCGCCTGAAGTTTCGCCCCGAAGACGGCCTGCACGTCACGGTGCGCGGGCTCCATCAGCGTTTACGAATCGCGCGGCGAGTATCAGTTTTACGTCGAACACGTCGAGCCCGTCGGTTTGGGTGCTCTGCAGCTCGCTTTCGAGCAGCTGAAAAAGCGCCTCGATGCCGAGGGCCTGTTCGATCCCGAGCGGAAAAAACCGCTTCCGGCGCTGCCGCGATGCGTGGGGCTCATCACATCGCCGCGCGGCGCCGCCGTGCGCGATATCGTGCATATCCTGCAGCGGCGTTTCCCCAACCTGCACATCGTGCTTTATCCCGTTCGCGTGCAAGGCGAAGGCGCGGCCGGCGAGATCGTCCAGGCGATTCGCTATTTCGATCGCAAGCAGCTCGCTGACGTTCTGATCCTGGCGCGCGGCGGCGGCTCGATCGAGGATCTGTGGGCCTTCAATGAAGAGCCCGTGGCGCGCGCGATTGTGGCCTGCACCATTCCGATCATCGCCGGCATTGGCCACGAGACCGATTTCACGATCGCGGATTTCGCCGCCGATATCCGCGCCTCGACGCCTTCCGCCGCCGCGGAGATGGTGGTTCGCACGCGGCAGGAATTCGATGGTCACCTCTGCGATCTCCAGGACAAAATCGGGCAGCTTCTGCGCTATCGCATGCTGCAGGCCCGCGGCAAGCTGGCCGAACTGGATCTGCATCGCGCCGCCCGGCGCCTGGAAGATGCCCTGCGCCGCAGGCGCCAGCATACGGACGACCTGGCCGCCGAGCTTGGAAGCGCCCTTCGCGGCCGCCTTCAGGCGCTCGAGCGCCGCTTTGAAATCGCGATGTCGCAGCTGGCGTCGGTGGATTTTCGCGCCCGCCTCAGGGCGGCAGCGGTACGCCTGGATCGGCGCACCGCGGAACTCGGCATGCGCGTGGGCCGCGTGCTGGCGGCGAAGAGCCAGTTCCTCGAAAAATTGCTCGTGCAGCTCCAGGAGCGCAGCCCGCTGCGCCTGCTGGAGCGAGGTTATGCGATTTGCTACGACGCGGCCGGCAACGTCGTGAAAGCCGCGGATCAGGTAGCGCTCGGCGAGCGCATTCGCGTGCAACTCGCGCGCGGCCGCCTCGCCGCCGAGGTCAAAGACAAAGAACCAGGCAGGAACGACACGTAGCAAGAGCTGTCATCGCGAGGTCGGCGGTGTGGGCCGAGGAATCTGCTTTTCTGATCCGAAGAACGCGGGTTATGGGTTCTGTGCGACAGAGCAACGAAATGAAAAGCCGTTACTCCTCCGAGGAGGACGCGACTTTCAGCACCGCCAAGAAGGCCTCTTGCGGAATCTCCACGCGCCCGACGCGCTTCATGCGCCGCTTGCCTTCTTTTTGCTTCTCGAGCAGCTTGCGCTTGCGGCTGATATCTCCGCCATAGCATTTGGCAAGCACATTTTTTCGTATGGGGCTGATGGTTTCGCGCGCGATCACCCGGCTGCCGATGGCGGCTTGCAGGGCAACTTCAAACATCTGCCGCGGAATCAACTTGCGCAGCCGGGCCACCAGTTCGCGCCCGCGTTCGTAGGATTGCTCGCGATGGCAGACCAGCGTGAGCGCGTCCACGGGTTCGCCGCCGACGAGTACGTCGAGCTTGACCAGATCGCCTTCGCGATAGCCGGTCAGGTGGTAGTCGAGCGAGGCATACCCGCGCGACACGCTTTTCAGGCGATCGTAAAAATCGAGCACGATCTCGTTGAGCGGCAATTCGTAGGTGAGCATCACGCGCGTTGGCGAGAGATACTCGAAGCCTTTTTGCACGCCGCGTTTCTCTTCGCAGAGCTGCAGGATGGCTCCCACGGAATCGTCCGCGGTGATGATCATGGCCGTGATCACCGGCTCTTCGATTTTGGCGATTTGACCGGGCGACGGAAATTTGGTGGGGTTATCCACTTCCAGCACTTCGCCGGCCGTGGTGGTGATGCGATAGCGCACGCTGGGCGCCGTGGTAATGAGGTCAATGCCGAACTCGCGCTCCAGGCGCTCCTGCACGATATCCATGTGCAGCAGGCCGAGAAAGCCGCAGCGGAAGCCGAAGCCCAGCGCCACGGAGTTCTCCGGCTCATAGAAGAAGGCGGCGTCGTTCAGTTGCAGTTTGCCGAGAGCATCCCGCAGCATTTCGTAATGATGCGCTTGCACCGGGTAAAGCCCGGCAAAGACCATCGGCTTGATGGCCTCGAACCCGGGAAGAGGTGGCGCCGGACGATCCGCTTCGATTATGGTGTCGCCGACGCGCGCGTCGGCCACGCGTTTGATATTGGCGGTCACGAAGCCCACTTCGCCCGCGCCCAGGGCCTCGAGCACCACGGGTTTGGGGGTGAGCGCGCCGAGACTCTCGACTTCGTAGACTTCGTTATTCGAGCAGAGGCGGATTAGCTGGTGAGGACGCACACAGCCTTCCATCACGCGGACCAGCACCACGGCGCCTCGATAGGCATCGAACCAGGAATCAAAGATAAGCGCTCGAAGGGGAGACTCCGCCGCACCAACAGGAGGCGGCACGCGGCTAACCACGGCCTCCAGCACCTTCTCCACGCCGAGTCCGCTTTTTGCGCTGATGGCCAGCGCGTCCGCGGCGGGAATGGCCAGCACGCTTTCCATCTGCGCCTTCACTTCATCCGGACTCGCGGCGGGAAGATCGATTTTGTTGATCACGGGAATGATGGTGAGATTGTGCTGAGCGGCGAGAAACGTGTTCGCAACGGTTTGGGCTTCCACGCCCTGGCTCGCATCCACGACCAGCAGCGCCCCTTCGCAAGCGGAGAGCGCGCGAGAAACTTCGTAGGAAAAATCGACGTGGCCTGGAGTATCAATGAGGTTAAGCTGATATTCTTGTCCGTCGGCGGCGCGATAGTGCAGGCGAATGCTCTTGGCTTTGATGGTGATGCCGCGCTCTTTTTCCAGATCCATGGAATCGAGCACCTGCGCCGTCATCTCGCGCTGGCTGAGCGCACCGGTAAGTTCCAGCAATCGATCGGCAAGCGTGGACTTGCCATGATCGATGTGCGCGATGATGCAAAAGTTGCGGATGAAGCGGGGATCCATGAGGCTGCGTTTATCTCGGCGCGGAGCGTCATGCCCCTCGCCCATGCGGGGAAGCAACGCGCGTTGAGAACGCCTCAGTTTGACACAATTGCGTGCGAGCGGCTAGGAGAGCGCATCGGATCTCCAGAAGCCGGGTTTTTTCCCGCGGATAAGTTCATATTGAGGCACCTGCGGCTGCCCTGAACATTTTCCGGTGAATCTGGGACGGTATATATTGTCTTTGGCTCCGGCTCGCCGAAGGCTGGAGACCGAGCAAAGCGTGTCCGAAAATAACCCATGAGCGTTGACGTCAGCAAAGACCTCGACCGCGCCAGGCGGAGCATCGAGAAGAACAAGCTCGACGATGCCGCTGAGGCTTACGAGTCCGTTCTGAGCGAAATGCCGGGGAACTCGGAAGCTTTGCAGGCGCTCGGGGATTTGTACACGCGGCTTAACCAGAGCGAACGGGCCATCAAGTACTACAACATGCTCTTCGACCGTTTTTTCGAGATGCGCGAGGAAAACAAGGCTCTGGCCATTTACGGCCGCGCGCTGAAGGGCATCCAGCAGCCTCCGGAACGCATGGCCCGATATGCTTTGCTTCTGCAGAAGCAAAATCGGCCGGAGGAGGCCATCGAGCAGTACTCGTTCGCCTCGGAACTATTCCTGGCGCGAGGAAATCAGGAGGCGGCGCTCGATAGCCTGGAACGCGTGGCACAACTCGATCCCGATAACTCCGCACGGCAAGTGTCCATCGCGGAATTGGCCGAGCATTTGGGCAAGAACTCGATTGCCGCTCGCGGACTGGTGCGCGCAGGCCAGCTCGCAGAGGCCTCCGGCGATCAGGAAGCAGCCCTGACCATGCTGATGAAGGCCCACCGGCTCGTGCCCAAGGAACGCGCTCCAGCATTATTGTGCGCGCAGTCGCTGCTGCGCCGCAAAGATGCCGCCGCGGCGGTGCAGATGCTGGAGCCTTTCGCTAAAGGCGAGACGGATCCGACATTCCTGCGTACCCTTGGCGAAGCTCTGACGTTCACCGGAGCTTTAGACCGCGCTCGCGATATCCTCGAAAAGCTGCCTCCCGAACAACCCGAAACAGCCAATCGGATTTTCGACCTCGCTGACCGCTTTTTAGCGGCGAACAAGGATGGCGAGGCGGTGGCTCTGCTGGAGAAAGTTCAGAAAAGCATGACGGCGGCGCATCGCGAGAACGATTTTGCCGCCCGGCTTGACTCCCTGGCGGATGCCCACGCCGGCTCGATTGCTCTCACCGAATTCTGGGCCGCCGCCTATGCCCGGTTGAACCGTGAGACCAAGTATTTCGACGCCCTGGTGCGGCTATTCGACCTGTATATTGCCGCGGGCGACGTGCAGCACGCCTCGGAAACACTGGAAATGCTGGTCAATATCGATCCCTATGACGCGCGCAATCAGAAGCGCTTCAGCCAGATCGAAGCCCACGGTGATCCCGCATTCCTGTCTCATATACGCAATCGTCTGGGCCAGCCGGCCACGCATAGCCCCGAAGCACCGCAGCCGGGCACGCAGGTCTCTCCGTCCCCCGCTTCCGACGAACAAGAGGCTCCGCCGACCCTGGAGGATTTGATTGTGCAGGCAGAGATTTTTCTTCAGTACTCGTTGCAATCCAAGGCCGTGGAGCGGCTGCAAAAAGTTGCTCAGCTCTTCCCCGGAGAAGAGAAGCAGAATGAGCGGCTGCGTAACCTTTTCCAGCTCGCGAATTGGTGGCCGGAGGGCTCGGCCGGGTCCCAGGGGTCCTCGGCGGAAACCGCCCCCAGCGCCGCGCCGCCCTCTGCGGATTCCGCAGACAGCATGCGCGACCTGGCCAAAATTTCCGAGATCAGCCGATCGTTGTTTCGGCTGCCGACGGCCCGGGCCATTCTCTCCGCCGGCATCAATGAGATCGGAACTCATCTGCGGGTCACACGTTGTATCGCGGTCATCGGCCCGGCGGGGAAACCCCCGGAGCTGGCCTCTGAATTTTGCGCTCCCAATGTCGAACCCGCCAGCGGAGCTTTGCTGGTGAAGCTTTTTGGCCAATTGGATCGCGCGGCACCCGACGCGCTCGGCGGTCTTCCTCTGCATGCCGCAGCCGCGCCCGCTCTAAGAGAGTTAGGGCTTGAAACTGTATTGGGCGTCGCCTTGATGGATCGCGAGAAGCAAACCCAGGCCGGCATGGTGGTGGCGGGCTATGCCTCTCCGCATCAGTGGCGGCCGCACGAAACCTATTTTCTGCAGGCGGTCGGGGATCAAATTCTGCTGGGCGTAAATCACACCCGTCTGCGCACACGGGCGCGCACCGTGGGAGTCGCGGACGAAAAAACCGGCCTGCTGGCGCGAAGCTCCTATCAGGCGTGTCTCCTATCCGAGGCGCATCGCGCCAAATCCAACGGCATCGCGTTAGCTCTGGCGTTGGTCCAGATTGATGGCGGGCCCGAGGTCTTGAGACAGCAGGGCGAGATACAGCTCGAACGTTACGTGGAGCAGCTGGCGCGCGCTTTCCAGGCACTGATCCGGCAGACCGACCTGGCCATCAAATACACCGCCTGGACGATCGCCTTCATTTTGCCCGACACTGGCCTCGCCGGCGCCCAGATCCTGGCGGAAAAGCTGCGCAACGCCGCCACGCAACTCGCGCCGCCGTGGAACGGCGGAGTGCCGCTGAGTTTCAGCGCGAGTGTAGCCGAGGCGGTGGCTCGGCCCGATTATGAAAGCGAGGACATCGTCACCGAGCTGATCAATCGCGCTGAAGCGGGCTTAGAGGAGGCCAGGGGGCGCGGCGGCGACGTGGTGATTGCCTCCAGGCTACGAGGAAATTGACAAATGGCCATTGAAAAGATTGGCGTAGTGGGATGCGGCTTGATGGGGTCGGGCATTGCGCAGACGGCTGCGCAGTCCGGCCTGCAAGTAACCGTAAGAGAAGTGACGACGGAATTGATCGACAAGGGTTTTGCGAATATCGACAAGAGCCTCGCACGCCTGGTGCAGCGGGGCACGCTGACTGCCTCCGAGCGCGATGCCGCACGCGGCCGGCTGCGAGGGGCAACCAAGCTCGAGGATCTTGCCGGGTGCGATTTCATCATCGAAGCCATCACGGAGCAACTTCCGGCAAAAAAAGATCTCTTCCGAGCTCTGGATGCAGTCTGCCCGCCGCAGACCATCTACGCCAGCAACACCTCTTCCCTCTCGATCACGGAGATGGCCGTTGCTACACGGCGTCCGGAACGTTTCGTGGGTCTGCACTTTTTCAATCCCGTGCCCATCATGAAGCTTGTCGAAGTCATCCGAACCATTGCCACAGACCCGAAGGTTTACGAGCAGGTCACCGCATTCGCCGGCCGGCTGGGAAAAACGGCGGTGCGCACGAGCGATCGAACGGGATTTGTGGTCAATCGGCTGCTGGTTCCCTATTTGCTGGATGCCATACGCGCGCTGGAGGAAGGAGTAGCCAGCATTCCCGATATCGATCAGGCCATGAAATTGGGTTGCGGACATCCCATGGGGCCGCTCACCCTGCTCGATTTTGTGGGGCTGGATACCACCTATTACATTGCGAATATCATGTTTGACGAATTCAAAGAGCGGCGCTTCGCTCCGCCGCCGTTGCTCAAGCGCATGGTTATGGCCGGCTGGAATGGGCGCAAGGCGGGGCGCGGCTTTTACGAATACAGCGATCCTGAAAATCCGAAGCCCGTGGCGCTTGTTTGAGACGCCGAGTGGCAAGCAGCAACTGAACACCGCGGAGCCTGAGCGCATGCCTTATCAAAACCTGATCTTCGATAAGAAAGACCATATCGGCACGGTCACGTTCAACCGGCCCAAGCTCCTCAACGCGCTCAATCGCCAAACCATGGACGAGCTGGATGCGCTGCTGACAGAAGCTCGCGAGGATCGGGATATCCGCGTGCTCATTCTCACGGGAGCGGGCGACAAGGCCTTTATCGCCGGAGCAGACATCAACGAGCTCGCCCGCATGACGCCAGCGACCGGGCCGGAGACTTCTTTGCACGGCCAGGCCGTGCTGCATAAGCTCGAAACGCTGGGCAAGCCATCGATTGCCGCGGTGAATGGTTTTGCGCTCGGCGGCGGGTGTGAACTGGCGCTGGCATGCTCGATTCGGCTGGCGAGCCGAACGGCGAAATTCGGACAGCCGGAAGTCAAGTTGGGCATCATTCCAGGTTACGGGGGAACTCAACGGTTGGCACGGCTCTGCGGAAAAGGCATGGCCCACGAGCTATGCCTGAGCGGCGAGATGATTTCGGCCGAGGAAGCTCAACGCATCGGGCTTGTGAACCACGTTTACGAGCCGGAGGAACTTTTGGCCGCGGCGCAGTCCATGGCCAAGAAGATTGCCGCGAACGCCCCCGTCGCCGTCCAGCTCACCATGGAAGCAATCGAGCGCGGGCAGGAAATGCCGCAGGAGCAAGGACTCTTTCTGGAAGCCTCGCTCTTCGGGATGACTTGCGCGACCGAGGACATGCGCGAAGGCACGCGGGCATTTCTTGAAAAGCGCGCCGCGCAATTTCAAGGCAAATGAGCGAGAGGGCCGTAAGCGGCCTGGAGAACGAATGAGCGACGATTTTCAGCCGAATGAGATTCGCGGCTCCTACGACGCCGCGGGAATGCGCTTCGGCGTAGTCGTCAGCCGATTCAATAGCTTCATCACCGAGCGGCTGCTGTCTGGCGCGATGGAAGCGCTGGAAAAAGGCGGGGCATCGCCGGAGCAGACCGACCTGGTGCGCGTGCCGGGCTCGTTTGAAATTCCGCTGGCGGCCAAGAAAATGGCGCAGGCGCGCCATTACGACGCGCTTATCGCCATCGGCTGCGTGCTGCGCGGCGAGACGTCGCATTTCGATTACGTGGCCGCGGAAGTGGCGCGAGGAGTTCAACTCGCGCAAATGGATACCGGCGTGCCGATTATTTTTTGTGTGCTGACGTGCGACACCCTGGAGCAGGCCATCGACCGGGCGGGGCTCAAGAGCGGAAACAAGGGCTATGACGCAGGGCTGGCGGCGCTGGAGATGGCGCGGTTATCGAGCCAGCTTCGGGCGGCCGCTCCCATTTCCGCCGTGCGCATGCGAAAGCGCCGCTAAGATGCCGCAGCGGCATAAGGGCCGGCAGTACGCGCTGCAAATGCTGTTTCAGTGGGAGATCGGGAAGCAAGAGCCGAGGCGCATCGAGGATGGCTTCTGGCGCATTGCTCGCGCGGAGAAAAATACGCGCGTGTTTGCCAATGAACTCTTCGAGGGCGTGGTGAAAGATGCTTCGGAACTGGACGCTCTGGTTTCCGCGCACACGGAAAACTGGCGGCTGGAACGCATCGCGCTCATCGATCGGGCCATCCTGCGGCTGGGTGTGCACGAACTGCGTTCCGGCAAAACGCCGCGCAAGGTGGTGGTAAACGAAGCCGTGGAGCTGGCCAAGACTTTCTCCTCCGAAGAAGCGGCGGGATTCGTGAATGGCGTTCTCGATTCGGTCCTGCATGCCCTGCCGGAAAAGACAAAACAAGATAGCGCGTCTTAACGGAAGCCGCGGGTTTGTCTTCAGGCCGCCGTTTTGCGCGAAATCAAGATTCCAGAAAGCCTTCCATGATCCTGACCGCGGCGCCGCTCACGCGCGGCACGAGTTTTCCATGCTGCGCCAGCACTTCGACGCGTATGCGGCTGGGACGCTGCATTTCGATGCCTTGGTGAATCTCGAGCGGAGTCGCCAACTTGAGGCGTCCCTGGTGCACAAGATAGGCGCCCAGCGAACCGGCTGCCGATCCGGTGGCAGGATCTTCCGCGATTTCCCAGGGGAGCATGCCGCGGGCGAAGGCAGTTCCTCGGTTCTCCGCCGCGAAGCAGTAGGCTATGGTTGCCAAATCGGGAAGCACGCGCCGCAACGCGGATGGGTTCGGCTCGATCTTTCGCAGAATGGCGCGCCGCCGAACCGGAACCAGGAGATTGAAGATTCCCGTGGAAACCAATTCGATCGGCAGTGAGGGATCGAGATCGCGTGGGGCGAGAGCCAGTGCGCGAGCGAGTGCGCCGCGATCGATCCGCGCGGCCCGGAATTCGGCCGGCTTCTGCGTCATGGCGACGCGAACGGGCCGCCCTGCGCGAAAGGTGATCTCGACGGGGAGAATGCCGGCGCCTGTCTGCTGAAGGACGTGAACACTGCCTTCCTGCGCGGGGACGACGCCAAGTTGCGCCAGAAGAAACCACGTGCCGATAACGGGATGGCCGGCCAGGGGCAGCTCGCTTTTCGTGGTGAAAATGCGCAGGCGCGCGAGCGCGCGATTCCCGGTGGGTTTCTGCACAAATACGGTCTCGGCCAGATTCATCTCCCGCGCAATAGCCTGCATCTTCCGTGGCGAAAGGCCGTCGCCATCCGTGATGACGGCAAGGGGATTGCCGGCGAGCGGCTTATCGGTAAAGACGTCGAGCTGGTAAAAATGGCGCTTCATTGTTTGCTCACAATGCCTGTACGAGAGCACTCACTTCATTCAGGAGGCGTTCGGTGTTTTCCGCGCGAGCGGTTTCCGAGTAGACGCGGAGCATATCTTCGGTGCCGGAGGCGCGCACCATCACCCATCCGACATCGCCGACGTATACCTTGATGCCGTCGAGGTCTTCCCGGCGAACCACGGGCCAATCGCCCAGCCGGGCGAGATCGGAATCGGCGAAATATTCTATGGCGCGCTCTTTTTGCCCGGGACGTAACTCCAGGTCCACGCGGCCGTAGTGATGTTCGCCATATTCGGAATGCAAATGCGCGACAAGTTCACCGAGGGACATTTGATGCCAGGCCATGACTTCAGCCAGCAACAACGCGCTCACGGTGGCGTCGCGTTCGGGCAGATAGAGCTTGGTGCCGATGCCCCCGGACTCTTCGCCTCCGAGCAGAATGTTGCCCTCGAGCATCCGCTCGCAAATGTATTTGAAGCCGACCGGCACTTCGTGCACGCGGCGGCCATAGCGGGACGCGATCTTGTCGAGCAGCTTCGTGGTGGAGAACGTTTTGGCCAGATCTCCGCTGATATTGCGCGTGCCGGCGAGATGCCAGAATAAAATCGAGAAAATCTGGTGCGGGGTGATGAATGTTCCGTCGGAATGCATGGCCCCGATGCGATCGCCATCTCCATCGGCGGCAAAGCCGGCATCGTAACCTCCGTTGCGAATCGCTTCACGCAATGCCGCGACGTGAGGTTCGATCGGTTCCGGGTTCACGCCACCGAAAAGGGGATCGCGGCTGCCGCGGATCTCATCGCAGACGACCCCATGGCGCCGCATCAAGGCCGCCAGCAGACCGCGCGCTGAGCCATGCATGGGATCGGCCACAAACCGAAACCGGGCGGCTTCTAATTTTCCCCAATCGACGAGCTTATCGATGGTATCGAGGTAGGGCGTCAGGATATCGAGCGGATGAATTTCGCTGGGCCGTGGCGGAAGCTTGGGAATACCGTTGGCAAGGACGGCAGCGAGCTCCTGTTCGATCTGCCCGACGATGGAGGGCAAGGCCGAGCTGCCGTAACTGGCCTTGAACTTAATGCCATTCCAACGGTAGGGATTGTGGCTGGCTGTGATCATCACGCCGCCTGCTGCCGCACGCTGCCGCACGAGTAATGAGACTGCAGGAGAGGGGCAGGGCGAAGTCGAGAGCCAGACGGGCACGCCGGTGATGGAAATCGTCTCGGCCACCGCCTGCGCGAAGCGTTCGGAGCCAAAGCGATTGTCGTATCCCACGATCACGCCTTGGCCGGGCTTCTCGGCGCGCACGACGTAACGAGCGATGGCGTAGGCAACCTTGCGAACGTTTTCGAAGCTGAAGTCGTCGGCAATGACGCCGCGCCAGCCGTCTGTGCCAAAGCGGATCGTATTCACGGGCAAACAGTATATGCGAAGGAGCAAAGCAGGCGAAGCGGAGGCGGAGCGTTACAGCAACTTTTTCAGGCGATGCTGCTCGAGCCATTTCACCACGCGTCCCACATCCTGCGGCGCGGTCGCGGGAACAAACCAGGAGCGCATCGGAAGTCTCCACCACCACCAGATCGGAAACTCCTACCGCAGCGACGAATTTCGAGGGACTCCAAATGAGGTTCCCGGCGGCATCCAGCGTAAGCACACGTCCGGTGGAAACATTTGCGCCGCCACGTTTGGCCAGAAGTTCGTAAACGGCGGCCCAGGAGCCGATATCGCTCCAACCGATCTCCGCAGGAACGACAAATACTGGAGTGTGCCGGGGATCACGAGAGGCTGGCTCGAGCAGGGCGTAATCGACAGAAATATTTTCCAGGCGCGAATATTCGCGACGAAGCGCCGCCGCGTAACCGGATGTGCCGATTGTTTCCGCAAGGCGCATCAGCGCCGAATGCGTTTTGGGCAGATGATGCTCGAGACCTTCAAGGAAAGTGGAGACACGCCAGAAAAACATTCCCGCATTCCAGAGATAACGTCGCGAGGCGACGTACCGGCGGGCCAGCTTCAGGGAAGGCTTCTCTGTGAATCGACGAACGGCATAGGCACGATCGTCTGCTGCCCCTGATTTTCCTGCGCGGGAGATTTTTTCGATGTAGCCATATCCCGTTTCAGGACGTGAAGGTTGGATTCCCAATACGACGAGAGCGTCCCTCTGAGCAGCGACCTTCAATGCGGCGCGGACGACCTGCCGATAGCGCGCAGGTTTGCCGATAAAGTGATCCGCCGGCAGCACGGCCATGAGCGCTTCGCCGCCGTTATTTTCCCTCAGCAGATGAACGGCGGCCAGGCCAATGGCCGCGGCCGTATTGCGGCCAAAAGGCTCAACCAGCACGTGCCGCGAAGGCACTTGCCGCAATTGACGACCCACGGCGCCTGCCTGCTCGCGATTGGTGACGGCCCAAATATGCGCAGGGGAAAAGAGCGGGACCAGGCGGTCGAACGTTTGCTCGAGCATCGTCTTCTGACCGACGATGTTGAGCAGTTGTTTCGGGGAGCGCATGCGGCTGCGGGGCCAAAAACGCGTTCCACGTCCACCCGCAAGAATGATGGCGTGAGCGGCTGGAGCTACGGAATTCATTGGCGAAGAATTGCGGAACGCTGAGACTCTGTGAGGCCGTTGTCGGCGAGTTCGCGCGAGAGTTGCTCCAAATCGGGGACGTAAGTACGAAGCAGCTTGGTAGCGGATTGGGCGGCGAGGTCATAGTCGCCCAGCGCGGCGGGGAGCATCCAGGCTTCGCCGCTGTTATAGGGCATGGATTCGGAGCGCCAATGAATGCGGCCATGACCTCCGAGCACAATCAGCAGTTCGAAGCGATCCGGGCACGTCTTGCCGGCCACCGCGCCGGCAAATTCCCAAATCTCAGATGCGAAATAAGGGCAGGCCGCCAGGTAAGTCTTTTGTAGCGCTTCTCGCTGGATTTGGACGCCGCGCACCTTACCGCATTGCTGGGGGCCGAACTGGAGCACATCAAGAGCTTGAGGAACGTGCAGGGGGCGGCTCGAGCCATCGGCCTGCCGGCGGTTGTAGTCGAAGACGCGGTACGTGAGGTCGGAATGCTGTTGCACCTCGCATAGGAGCATACCGGGGCCAATGGTGTGAGCGCTTCCTGCCGGAACGAAAAAGATATCTCCAGGCTGAACGGAGAATCTTGTCAGGCATTGCTCGACAGTGCCATCCGTCAGAGCCTTGCGAAAGAGGTCCGGGGTGACGCCTGGCTCCAATCCCAGGCGGAGTTCGGCGTTCGGCCGGGCAGCTACCGCGTACCACATTTCCGTTTTGCCCGTGCCTCCGGCGGCAGCTTCATGCCGGCTGGCATATTCATCATTCGGGTGGACTTGGACGGAAAGCTTGTCCTCCGGGAAGATGAACTTTACAAGCAAGGGAATACGCGGGCGAGTCTGCAGCCGCAGTCCCTTCCATTCGGCCGAAAGCCCCCCCCAGGCTTCGCCAAGCGAGCGGCCCGATAGCGCACCGGAGATGAAGCCGCACTTATCTCCCGTGAGCCAAACCTCCCCGATCGGTTCGGCAACAGCCGGCGCACTGTCGAATAAGGGCGCCAGATTCCGAGAACCCCAAATGCGAGGCACGAAGATGGGTGCCAGACGCGAAGGCGAAAGGCTCACGGAGCTACGGCCGCTGAAGCGAAGAAGCGCTCCAGCCTGCGCAGTCCTTCTTCAATGCGGTCGATCGAGGTGGCGTAGGAAAAACGCAGATAGCCGGGCGCTCCAAAGGCATCGCCGGGCACGACGGCCACTTGTTCGCGGTCCAGCAGGTGCCGCGCGAGCGCCGTGGAATCTCCCGAGCCATCCACAAGATGGGCGGAGAAATCGGGGAAAGCATAGAATGCCCCTGAAGGCTCCGCGCAGGAAACTCCAGGAATTGCGCTCAATCCCGCGAGAATTCGGGCACGCCGCCGCGCGTACTCGGCCAGCATAACCGGCACCGAATCCATCGGGCCCGTGAGCGCGGCAAGGCCGGCATATTGCGAAATCGAGGTCGGATTCGAGGTGCATTGACTCTGCACTTTCAGCATGGCGTCGATTACCGGCTTCGGCGCAAGAGCATAACCCAGGCGCCAGCCCGTCATGGCGAAGGTCTTCGAGAGCGAACCCGCGACGATCAGATGCGGCTTGGATCCCTTGATGCTGGCGACCGAGTAAGGACGAGCCGAACCATATGTAAAGTGCGAATAGCATTCGTCGGTTAAAAGCCAGATGTCCCGCCGGCGGCAAACTTCATAGATCTTTTCAAATTCCGCCGGTGGTATTACCGCGCCGGTGGGATTATTCGGCGAATTGATGATGACCATGCGCGTGCGAGGCGTGATGGCTTCTTGCAATTGTTCCGCACGCAAGCTGAAGTTTGTGGAGACCTCCGTGGGGACAAAGACAGGCTCGCCGTCCGCGATCTTCACGATATCGGGGTAGCTAACCCAATAAGGCGATGGAATCAGGACTTCGTCGCCCTCCTGGATCAAGGCCATAACGGCGTTGTAAAGTGCGTGCTTGCCCCCAACGCAGATGATCGATTCAGCGGGCTCGTAGGAGCTGCCAAGTTGCTGCGCGTGCCAGCGGCAGACGGCCTCGCGCAGCGGCGCGATACCCGCAGTCGGAGTGTACTTGGTGCGGTTGCGTTCGAGCGCTTCGATGGCGGCTTCTTTGATGTGAGCGGGGGTTGGGAAATCCGGCTCACCGGGACCAAAATCGACGACGTCCAGGCCCCGGGCGCGTAATTTCTCCGCCTCGACAAGCACCGCCATGGTTGGCGAAACTGCCACACGACCGACCCGATCGGCAAATCTCTGTGTCATTTGGCTACCCTGAGACCCCCTCCAGATTATCCTGGCCTAGAATACCTTGGCGCGCAGGCGGCGTTCAACCGCGACTGGAACGAGACCGCTGACCGAACCGCCAAATTGGGCGATTTCGCGAACCAAGCGCGAGCTCAAGAAGCTGTATTCCATCGCCGGCAGCATAAAGACCGTTTCGAGGCCCGGCTGCAGTTTCCGGTTCATCATGGCCATTTGCAATTCGAATTCGTAGTCCGATACGGCGCGGATGCCGCGAAGGAGTACGTGTGCTTTGCGTTTTTTCGCATAATCGACCAAGAGGCCGTGAAAACAGTCGACCTCCACGTTGCCAAAAGGTGCGGTAACTTCGGACAACATTTCCGTCCGTTCGGCTAGAGTGAACAGTGGCGCCTTTTCCGAGTTCTGAAGGATCGCCACGATCAGCCGTTCAAATAGCTTCGCGCCCCGTTCGATCAGATCGAGGTGGCCATTGGTCACCGGGTCGAATGAACCGGGATAGATAGCGAGCACTGGTTCCATCAGAAGGAAGAGGCAATTCTATCGCATCACGGCCCGAACGTCCGATAGATTTTGCCCGATAGATCCCGATAGGATTCTGAAGGAAGGCGAACGCCAGGCACTTCAAGATTCGGGTTTAGGTTATGGATCCCTGTGCCGGGACGGCGGAGCAGCCGAGGGGCGTTGCAGATCCCTTCTCGAGCCGGGGCGGAAAAAGGCACGCCCTAAATCCCTAAAAGTAATAGACATCCGGGTCGAGTGGCTTTGGGTTGGTCTTTAGCGATAAGATATTAGAAACAGATGAGCGTCAAACTGCCAATCTACATGGATAACCACGCGACCACGCAAGTAGATCCGCGCGTGGTAAACGCGATGCTGCCATATTTCGGCGAAAAATTCGGCAACGCGGCCAGCCGCAACCACTCGTTCGGGTGGGCGGCAGAGGAAGCCGTGGAGAGCGCCCGGGGCCAGCTTGCCAGGCTGATTGGCGCCGTGCCGAAGGAGATCATCTTCACCAGCGGCGCGACTGAATCCAACAATCTGGCGATTAAGGGCGTTGCGGAGATGTATCGGGAGAAGGGAAATCACATCATCACCCAGGCTACCGAGCACAAGGCGGTGCTCGATACCTGCAAACGCCTGGAAAAATATGGCTATCGGGTAACTTATTTGCCCGTGGCCAAGGACGGCCGCATCGATTTGGACGATCTGCGGCGGGCGATCACGCCAAAAACGATCCTGATCGCCATCATGTACGCGAACAACGAAATCGGCGTGGTTCAACCGATCGAGGAGATCGGAAACATCGCCAAGGAAAAAGGCGTCCTCTTTCATACAGACGCGGTGCAGGCGGTGGGTAAGATTCCCGTCGACGTGAATAAAGAAAAGATCGATCTGCTGGCGTTGACCGGCCACAAGATTTACGGACCCAAAGGCTGCGGGGCGCTTTACGTACGGCGTCGCAATCCTCGCGTGCAATTGACCTCGATTATCGATGGCGGCGGACACGAGCGGGGCATGCGTTCCGGAACCTTGAACGTTCCGGGCATCGTCGGCTTCGGCAAAGCCGCCGAGCTCTGCCAGACCGAAATGGGCGAGGAGAGCAAGCGGCTGGGCGGACTACGCGATCGGCTGAAGGAAGGAATTCTCAAGGGCCTGGACGAGGTGTACGTCAATGGGTCCATGACTTACCGGCTGCCGAACAATTTGAACGTGAGTTTCGCGCACGTCGATGGCGAGTCTCTGCTGATGGGCATCAACGACGTGGCCGTATCGAGCGGTTCGGCTTGTACTTCGGCCAGGATGGAGCCGAGCTACGTCTTGAAGGCGTTGGGCGTGGGGGAAGACTTGGCGCACAGTTCGATCCGTTTTGGACTGGGGCGGTTCAACACCGAGGAAGAAGTGGACTACGTGATTCAGCGCGTTGTGGAGGTGGTCGGCCGGTTGCGCGAAATCTCCCCACTTTATGAATCCGCCAAAGAACGCATGCATTTGAGCAAAACGAATTGAAAAGCGGGGTAAAATCGAGTGGGAATAGGCAGATGATCCAAGTCACGGAAAAAGCGGCGAAGAAGATTCGAGAACTCCTTGTTAAGGAAGGTATTTCCGAAAGGGGCGGCTTGCGCCTGGGCGTGCAAGGCGGAGGCTGCTCAGGGCTCACCTATGCCATGCGGCTGGACGCGCAGGCGCGCGACCGCGACAACGTACTTGAGGAAAACGGCGCGCGGGTTTTCGTGGACCCGAAGAGCTATATCTATCTCGACGAAGTGACGCTGGATTACGAAGATACATTAATGCGGCAGGGGTTTGTGTTCCAGAATCCGCGGGCTACCCACAGTTGTGGTTGCGGCAGTTCGTTCACGGTATAACCCGCATAAACAGATCGTTATTCCAAAGAAATCCGACGATTGCGGCGTGACTGCAGAAGGGATCCCGATTCCTATTCGCCGGCGGCGGAGAGCGTTGTGTTAAGATTTGCGTTTGTCCGGCGCGTCCGTGCGCATTTGTGGCCCCGTGGTGCAACGGTTAGCACATCGGCCCTTCAAGCCGGTAATACGGGTTCGATTCCCGTCGGGGCTACCAACCGTTCTCAAATATCGAGCTGAGAAAGCAGGCTTTCTAGGTTCGATTCGTCGATGATGAACTCGGGCCGCTTGGCTTCGATTTCTTCCGATTCATCAAGCGCTTGAAAAAGCCGGAGTTTCGCGACGGCGTATTCTTCGGTGCCGGAAAGCGTGCGCCCCGCGGAACGTCCCCATTTATCCACCGCCGACTGCTTGACAAAAATTCGCAGCGGAAAGACCTGCCGGCGGTCGACCGAAACCATGTAGACGTATTCGGTGCCTGCTGAAAATCCGCGACGCGCCTTTTGCACCTCGTAGAAATAGTATTGATAAACGTAACCGGTTGCTGCCGAATACGTTTTAACCCGCCGAACGGCCTCGGGACGGCTCATGAAGCGATTATTCGGGCCGGCAACAGAGAAGTCAATTCCGAGGTTATGAGCTGAACCTGATCGATCATTCGGATTTCGCGCGGATTTCGCGTGTGTGTTACTGCAGCTTAAACGGGCTGATCTCGGAGCCGAGTTGCTGGGGCGTGTTGGAGGGTTCGTGCGCAGCGATCCAGAGAAAAATGCCAAGAAAGGCGGCACCGATCAAAAAGACGATGAGAGCGAGCTTTTTGAGCGCCGGTGCGGCTCTTCCGGCCGGTTGAGCCCCGCCCTGAGGTTCAGAGGGATCTACCAGCGTGATTCGTACTGCCGAGCCTTCGGGAACATCGATGCTTTGCGCATCGTGCTCCGTCTTGATGGTCAGCTTTCCTTTGATCGTGGCCAGGACGGCGGAATCAGGGTTTTCGAGGTGTAGCACGCCGAGAGAGAGCGGGGCTGAGGGCCAAATGGTGGCATCGCCCAGAGTGGTTTCGAGGGAATCCTTCGCTCCGCCCGTAAACGAAACGCCGCCGCGTTGTACCACGAACTGTACGCCGGTCGTGCTCCGGTTTAGCTGAACGGCACTGTCTCGCATAACCTCGACGCGCCCACCTCCGACGAGGTCAATTTGGGCGCTGCCCGTCGGGCTTGCCGAAACAGATTCTCCGCTGAAAACAGTAGAACCTGGGGTGACCGGAGCCTCTCCCATGGTCGCGGCCTGGCTGGTTAAGACCGTGCCGGCCACCTGATTTTGGGTCCAAGCAGGTGAAGCGAGAAGCGAGATCAAGATAGCGGCTAACGATTGCTGAAAAATTCTCGGGATGGTCAATTTCCAGTCCTAAACGTGTACAAGACCAATGCGGCCATGCTAGCAAACGACATTGGCGTGTCAAGTTCACCCTCAGAACACGCTCTTTCTTCGATATTGATTAGCAATGAATGAGTTAACCGGGTCTCTTTAGCACGTCGGCCAGCGCAGACTCCAGATCGGGATAAAGGAAGCGATAGCCCAATCGTTGCAGTTTTGGCGGATATACCCTTTGACTGCTAAGTAGCAGCGAATCAGCCATTTCACCGAGAGCTAATCGCAATGCGAAGGCGGGCGCTGGAAAAATCGTGGGCCTGTGGAGCACTCGTCCCAGGGCCCTGGTGAACTCGGCGTTTCGAACGGGATTAGGAGAAACGGCATTGGCCGGACCGCTGAGGAGGTTCGTTTCAAGTGCAAACCGGACGATGCCGACGATGTCCTGAAGAGCGACCCAGGATATCCATTGCCGGCCGGATCCAAGTCTGCCCCCGGCACCCAGGCGAAACGGTAAGGCCATGCGGGGAAGAGCGCCTCCCTGTTTCGCAAGAATGACGCCGAAGCGCAAAATGACCACGCGGGCGCCGAACTCGGCCGCCCGGGACGATTCTGCTTCCCAATCCACCGTCACTTGAGCGAGAAAGTCAGTCCCGGGGGCGCTGGATTCAGTTAATTCTTCGTCGCCGCGATCCCCGTAGAATCCGATGGCTGACGCAGCGATAAATATCTGCGGGGGACGGTGAAGGCCCCGCAATGAGGCAACCAGGTGACGAGTTGCGGCTACCCGGCTATCGCGCAGTTCACGTTTCCATGCCGCGGTCCATCGCTGCCCCGCGATAGATGCTCCGGCGAGGTGGATGACGGCCTCGGCGCCCTCAGCGTGCGAGTTGAGGAGTCCGGATTGGGGATTCCAGAGCACCTCTGAAAGCTCTCCAGACGGGTTGGTTCCGGGCTTGCGGACTTCGGTTGAGGGACGAACCAATCGAATTAAATCGTGGCCCTGATGACTCAAGCTATCAACGACGGCGGATCCGACCAAGCCCGTTGACCCGGAAATCAATATTCTCACTCGGGGCTCCGACTGTTTGGCCGGCGTATTATCCGGCGTAGCCTAACTTTTGCGGTCATTCATCGATTAGTAAATATATCGGAAAGGTAGATCGGCGCGGAAACGCCGTCAAGTAAATTACTCGTTGGTAGATGGATCCAGGCTGTTTCCCCTCGCGCTTAGCCCGCCCGGCTGAAAGAGGCCCGCCATGGGCCAGAAACGGATAAAATACCCGCATGCGCGTGCGAGTGCTCTTTTTTGGACAGCTTAAGGAAATCGTTGGCCGCAGCGAGGACCACGCAGAAGTGGCCGATGGCGCGCGTTTGGAAGATCTCTTCGCGAGTTATGGCCGGCGGTATCCAAAGCTGGCCGGCTTTCGCCACTCCGTGGTTGCCTCCGTCAACCAGTCATTGGTGGACTGGGCTTCGCCCTTGTCCATGGGAGACGAAGTTGCCTTCCTGCCGCCGGTGAGCGGCGGCGCCGGTTCTCCCGCGGTGGCACCGGGCGAAGTGGTCATTGAACTCGTAAGAGAACGGATTCAAACAGAGGAGATCAGTGCTAGATTGAAAGCTCCTGAGGACGGCGCGATCGTCGTATTTGAAGGAATTGTACGCAATCATTCCGGGGGGCGGCGCACGTTATATCTTGAATATGAAGCCTATGAGGAGATGGCGCTGAAGCAAATGGGCGTGATCGCTTCAGCGATGCGCGGTCAGTTGGGAGCCGACTCGGTGGCCCTCGTTCACCGCCTGGGGCGCCTGGAAATCGGCGAGACGAGCGTCTTGATTGCGGTCACCTCGGCACACCGCCGGGCGGCTTTTGAAGCGTGCCGCTACGGTATCGATACTCTCAAGCAAACCGTCCCGATATGGAAGAAGGAATACTTTCAGGATGGCGCGGTGTGGGCCCAAGGCGAAGTTCCGCCCTTGCCATCCAATTTGCCTAAACCGGAATCTATCAAGTGAGACGCTATCCTGGGCGTCCGACCTTGTTGCGCATCTCGCGAATCCAGCTCATAGGTCCCGGGGGCATCATCTTCTTCTGCCTTATGGCCGGACTCTCCCCATGGCTTATCTCCGATTCCCGGGCGCAAAACCGGACAGCGGATCAACGCTCGTCGATTCGCGTGGATGTGAATCTGGTGAGCGTGATTGCCAGCGTCCTCGATCAGAATAACCGGCCAGTGCCCGATCTGCGGCAGGACCAGTTTGAAATCTACGAGGAGGGCAAGCCGCAAAAGATCGAGACCTTCGAACCCGAGACCTCGCAGCCGCTGGACTTGGCGCTGATGATCGATTCCAGCTTGAGCGAAATCAAGGAACTGCAATTCGAGACGGACGCTGCGGCCCGTTTTATCGCCCAGGTGGTCCGGCCCGACGACCGCGTGGGCATATTTCAATTTGCCGATACGGTCACACAGTTGGCCAGTTTTAGCGGTAACGTGCCGCAGTTACAAGCAGCCGTCCGCCGCGTGACTCCGGGCGACGGCACCGCGCTTTATGACGCTGTATACCTGGGCTCCGATGCCTTGGGTAAAGCGCCGTCGGATCGCCGCAAGGTCTTGATTCTAATCACTGACGCCGGTGAAACCACCAGCCGCGCCGATTTTGAAACCGCGCGGCGCGCCGCGTTGCGTGCCGAGGCCCTGCTTTACACCATCGTCATCCGCCCCGTGAAGAATGAAAACGGGCGCAACACCGCCGGCGAGCACGCGCTGGAGACCATAGCCGATGGCACAGGCGGGGCCATGTATTATCCAGACGAAATTTCGCAACTTGACGCCATATTCGATCGCATTAATCGCGAGCTACGCACACAATACCGCCTGGGCTATTACCCGCAGCCCCGGCCGCCGCAGGGGGTGTATCGTTCGATCGAAGTCCGGGTGAAGGGGAACTATAAGGTGCGCTATCGGAAGTCTTACTATAGTGGCGGCATTGCGAACTGAGCGGCAATCTCCCGACCAATGGGCAATCATTTCCTCGCAATAGCTGTGGAGACGGCGATCGAAGCCGGCGAGATCCTGGTTTCGGAATTCGCACACCCCGCAAAGATCAGCTACAAGGGAGAAGTAGATATCGTTACGCAGGCCGACCGGCGATCTGAAGAGGCGATCGTGGGCCGGCTACGAACGCATTTCCCCAAACACGCTATCGTGGCCGAGGAAGGAAGCGGACAGGAGGGCGATCCATGTTATCGATGGATCGTGGATCCTCTCGACGGCACCACTAACTTTGCCCACGGATATCCCTGTTTTGCCGTTTCCATCGGCTTTGAGGAAGCTGGGGAACTGCAGGTGGGAGTGATCTATCAGCCGATCACAAAGGAGCTCTTCACGGCGTCCAGGGGAGGGGGCGCCTACCTGAACCAAAAACAAATCCACGTTTCCAGCATTGGCCATCTCTCGACCAGTCTTTTGGCCACGGGGTTTCCAAGCACCAAGCGCACGCGCAATCCCAACATTCATTACTATTGGAATTTCACGTTGCGCTCGCATGGCGTGCGGCGTGACGGGTCGGCTGCGCTAGACTTGGCCTCGGTTGCCTGCGGCCGGTTTGATGGATTTTGGGAGTTCGGTTTGCACTCCTGGGATACGGCAGCGGGGGTGCTGCTCGTACGCGAGGCGGGAGGGGTGGTAACTGACTTCTCAGGGCAGCCTTATCACCCGGGCGATTACGAGACACTGGCTTCGAATGGCCTGATCCATACCGAGTTGCGCCAAGCCGGCGCGGATGTACAAGAGCAAATATGCGGCGACCTGGAAATCCCTGAGAAACCAGCTGTTCCAGGTACGGAATAACTCTTGCGTTTCTTGGGATTTCACTTTGATTGACGTGTTCCGTTCCGGAATGTTAGCCTCGCATACGGTTGAATTGTACGCGCCTTCGTACAGAATCAGTGGCTTGCAATATGGTCTTGGAGTGCCATTATTGTAGAGATGGGAAGATTGCATACATCCCCGCCTGTCAGCCGCTGGACAGCACTACGTAATCGCTACCTCGGTCGCCCGCGGCTCACCAATCGCCTCAGCTACAGGCAATCTCTTCGCGGCGGCGAGCTTACGCTCGCACATCGATTCCGCGGCGGCTTAGGGGTGACGGCGCAGCGTATCTGGCTCAGTGATCTGCCCGAAGGATTTCGCGGGTTCCGTATACTTCAGCTAAGCGATATTCACCACAGTTTATTCGTGCCGCTGGACTATGTCGCAGCCGTGGTGGAACTCTCGAATAAGCTCAAGCCCGACCTAGTTGCGCTCACCGGTGATTTCGTAAGCTATTCGCGGTCGTCAATTGAGCCCGTGGCGGAAATACTGGGGGGACTGCGGGCGCGTTCCGGTGTCGTTGCGGTGCTCGGAAACCACGATTTTCGGGTAGGAGCCGAGGCCCTGGAGTCAGCGCTCAGGAGACAGCGCATTCAAGTCTTACGCAATCGGCACCGCCTGTTGCAACGGCGCGGGGCCAACCTATACGTGGCCGGCGTAGACGACTACGGGTACGGAGCCGACCTGGAACAGGCCATGCGCGGGATCCCTCAAGACGCACCCACGATCCTTCTGGCGCATAATCCCCGGTTGGTGACGGCGGCAGCGTGCCGTGGCATCAGCTTGGTGTTATCAGGACACACGCACGGCGGTCAGGTGAACTTTCCATTGCTGGGGACCGTATACGGACGCTCACCCGAGCAGATGCGCTTCAAAAAGGGATGGGACCGGCTGGGCGCGACGCAAATCTATGTGAGCCGTGGTATTGGAACGATTGTCGTGCCGGTGCGATGGCGCTGCCCTGCGGAGGTGCCCTTGCTGGAACTCGAGCCGCACCAGCGCGACGAAGCCTCTTCAGCCCCCTATATTGTGCAGCGCGGTTACGCGGCGCCCTGGTCCATGTCCACCCTGGGCATTGCTGCTGATTGAACCTGCCGTCGCTCGCTTTTGCTTTCCCCAATCAACACATCACTCATACATCACTCACGAACCTGAGTCCTTTGGACCTGCAGGCGCGCAGCGGCGGCGCGTAAGGTTTCGGAGACGTTTCTATTCGCGGTCAGCTTTTTCAAATCCGTCGCGGTAATACTGGGCAGCATGTGTAGAGTAATGTCGGTGGGAGTCTTGGGATTGTTGATCAGATTCATGACCACGCTGTAGTTGCGCCGGAATTTCCTGTTATTGGCAATGATCCGCAATACGTCATCCGTGAGACTGGCCATGGAGGCAAATGTCTCCACCTCACGGTCCGTAAGCCTTGAAGATTGCAGCACCGCCCGCTGCACAACTTTGCAGGGGTCGCGAATCAGGGCCATTCGTTCTTCCCGATTTCCTTTAAGCGCGAGTTGCACTCGCTCGACGACCCGCATGCCCGCGAGGCGTTGCAGGAGCGTGGCGCGCTGTTCGCTGGTGGTATCAATATCACTCACAGCCTGAACAAAAGCGGCCTCCGTTTCCGCTTTATCGGCCAGAAGTTCCTCGAGTTGCTGGCGCTGCTCCGCGGTGAGGGAAGGAGAACTCACCAGCGCGCCGACCAGCGCGCGATTGGTGCTGAGCCGGTCCAAGTCCTGCATCAACTCCTGGACTATCGAGGTCGGCAAAGCCTTTGTCGCGGATGTCAGAAATTGCACCGGACAGCGCGGGTTCTTTACGAGAGCTGCGGCGATCGCGGGCTTATCGACGAGATTCCCTCCGCAATAGCGCAGGAGCTGCGGCGCGGGAGCATCTCCGGCGAGAGCAGCCGCGAATGCCTCCACCGATTGGCTCAGGAGTGCGTTTCCGGCGCGTTCTCGGATTGTCTCATCGGCGTCTTCGGAGAGCACAGCAAGCAATTCGGCCCTCTCGGCCGGTGCCAATCCGGCAGCACCTGAGCAGACGGCCATCTTACGCTCGCGCGTCGTGCGGCCCGAGAGAACTTCCTCGTATAGTTCAGAGCTAATCGGCGCCTCCGCCGGTTGGTTTCACGTCGCTGCGCGTGAGCGTGACATTGCCGGGCTGACCGGGCGGGCCCAGCGGAGCCAGTGTTTGGCCATTCAGTTCCAGGAGCAGAGCCCCTGCGTCTTTTGCCGAGATATCGATGGCGTCCTGCGCCGTGAATTTGCGGCTTTGGCCTGCAATCATGCTACCTTCGAAGACCTTGCTCCCGTCAGCCGACACGCTGACAGCGGTTTCCTTACCAGCTTCGATCTTGAGTTCCAATGCTTGGCTAAGGGTCCCCGACGAAGAGGCAATAGCCGGCAGTGCCGCCGAGGCGGGGCTTCCGGCAGGTTCGACCGAAGCACTGGGCGCGTTCCCGTCGAGCTGATGTGCTGCCGCGACGCCTGACACGACGCGATTATTCGGAGTTGCGGATTTCTGAACTGGCTGGCGGTACCATCTCCAACTGAACCAGCCCGTGCCGAGCAAAACAATCGCGCAGAGTGTTGCCAGCAAAACGGCGCGGCTCGCTGGTGCTTTTCCCGGCTTCTCCATCACGGGCGGAGTCACGCGTGCTTCCATGTGCGAATTCTGCCCCTCGATAGACTCGTTGATAGCCAGATCGTATTGCGCTAACAAATCGTCCTCATCGAGCCCCAAAAAACGAGCCACGGCGCGGAGAAAACCACGATTGAACACGCCTCCCGGCAGCCGCTCCCACTGCTCATTTTCGAGCGCCTCCAGATAGCGCGGGCCGATCCGGGTTGCCGCGCAGACCTCATCTCGCGAGACGCCGCGCAATTCGCGATCTCGCTTGAGACGCTCGCCAAAGCCAGATTTACTCATGCCAAGTGTCGCTCGCCAGGTTTCTCGCCATACTAGGCGGGCGTAGGGAAGGCTGTCAAATACGCGGTTGGCCTCTTCTTCCTAACAGAAACCAATCGGAAACATTGGTTTGACGGGAGCATTGCACGGCCTTTCGGCCGGTGCCTATAATTTACAGGCGGAGAGCTCCTCGCAAGAGTTCATAGGCGAAAATGTCGGAAAGCAACATCTTTACGGGCATCGAGCGCCGGCGCAATACCGGCCTGCCTGCGGAACGCCGGGAAGCCGGCGAAGTGGCCGTCTTTCACGAGCTCGGGAAGGCCCTCACTTCTTCTTTGCAGCTCGATCAGGTTCTGCGCACGATCATGGAGAAGATCGACGAATTCCTCCATCCGGATACCTGGTCCATGCTGCTCGTAGACGAAGTCAAACAAGAGCTTTATTTTGAGCTGGCGATAGGCAAAAACGCGCATGGGCTCAAGGACGTGCGCATCAAAATCGGTCAAGGCATTGCGGGTTGGGTGGCGCAAAACCAGCAAGCCGTCATCGTTCCCGACGTAAGCAAGGACACGCGCTTCTTCGGCAAGGTAGACGAGAAAACCAAGATGGAAACGCGGTCCATTGTGGCCGTTCCGGTGCGTTTTCGAGATCATTGCCTGGGCGTAATCGAACTGATCAATTGCATGGATATGGACGGGTTCCACGATCGTGACTTGGCGCTTCTGGAGGCCCTGGCGGATTTTGCCGCGATTGCGCTGGAAAACGCCCGGCACGTGCAGCGCATTCATGAATTGACCATTACCGACGACTGCACGAATCTCTATAATGCGCGTCACCTCAATTTCATTCTCGAGACCGAAATCTATCGATCCCAACGCTATGGTTACGAATTCTCGCTGGTGTTTCTCGATCTGGACCATTTCAAGGCGGTAAACGATACGCACGGACATTTGGCCGGTTCGAAGCTCCTGGCGGAGATCGGTCAAGTGCTGCGGGATAATTGCCGGCTCATCGATTTTGCCTTTCGCTACGGCGGCGATGAGTTTGTGATCTTGCTTCCGCAAACCTCGAAAGAGAATGCCTGCGTGGTCGCCCGGAGATTACACAAACTGATACGCGACTCCCATTGGCTCACTTCCGAAAGCATCGACGTGCATATCACTACCAGCGCCGGCGTAGCTTCTTATCCCACGGATTCGAAGACGAAGGCGGAATTGCTGCACCTGGCTGATGAAGCGATGTACATGGTGAAGAACAGCAGCCGCGATAACGTCGCGGCCGCCAAGCAAGGCTTGCTATCCACACCGTAGAAAGGGTCTTTCGGATAAGGTGAGGTACTGCTTGATCGGCGTGCACGAAGGATGCTAGGCTGCCTCTGCCGCGGTTTTTGTGCTTTCGATACAAGCGTTCAGCGTTGAGAGAAGCGTCAGAAGCCGCGATCGGTTTGGCCAAGTTCCGCCGCGCGGCGCTCGCGCAAATATCCTTGCCGGATTAAGTCTCTGGGTCCCTTCGGCCCAAGCTGTTTTCGAAAGACGAACTGCTGTATTGAAAACAAAATCGTGAATGAAGGTTGTTCGGCGCAAACCTTATTTCGATACTGAGCTTCTAAGATCACGAGGCGCCTTTTCGATGCGCACTACCGAAGCCGCGCGGTATGCACGCTGGTCCGCAGGTATCGCTCTGCTGCTGGTAGTGGTCGTCGCTTGTGTTTACGGCGCACGCGACTGGCAATCACGGCAAGCCCGAAAGAAAGTGCCCGCGGCAGTGCCCTCAAGCGTGGAGCAGCGCTCCGCGGGCTTCAGCTTCTCGAAAGTGGTGGGCAATCGCACGGAATTCACCGTGCGCGCCTCGCACGCCACTGAATTCGTGGAAGGCGGACGCAGCTTGCTGGAAGACGTTTGGATCACCGCGTACGGCGGTGCCGGCGAGCGCTTTGACAACATGCACACGCGAACATGCGACTACTTGACCGCCTCGGAGAGTATCAGCTGTGCCGGCAATGTGCAGATGGATCTGGACCGCGCTTCCGACCAGCATGAGCCGGCCAGAGGAGCGCAGCAACCCAACAACTCACGACTCGTGCGTGTCGCAACCAGCCATGTATCCTTTGACCATAAGACGGGCTTGGCGACCACGGACCGCCCCGCGACCTTTCAATTTTCACAAGGAGAAGGCGAGGGGGTGGGCTTCCGTTACGAGGCGCAGCAAGGTGAGATACAGCTTCTCAGCGCCGTGCAGTTAGCATTGCATGGGACCGATCCCGGCGATCATATATCCCAGGCAGCCGGGCAGATATTGAATCTCTCCGGAAACAGCATGACCTTTGAGCGCGATCAACACCTGATCCATCTCGTAGGACCCGTCCACGCCCATCAAGCCAATTTTGACCTTACCTGCGGCAGCCTTGACGTCGAATTGGATGAGCATATGTATGCTCATCGCTTGATCGCCACAGAACAGCCCGAGCTCCGCAGCGACGGGCCCGTACACATGTCCCTGAAGGCGGCGACCATTACAGCGCTCGCCTCGCCCACGCGAATTGAGGCGATCATCGCGGAAGGCGGGGTACGCGCGATTTCGCAAAATCCCAACGGCGATGACCAACTGCAAGCGGATCGCATGGAAACGGAACTCTACCCGGTCTCCAATCAGCCGCGATTGCTGGTCGCCACAGGAAATGTCGTCGTACGTTCGAATCGGGCGGGGGCAGTGCGAAACCTGGCAACGTCAATGTTGCGCCTGGATTTTGCTCCCTCGGCGAAGGGCGGCGAAGCGAAGCTGAAGCACGCGGTCACGCCTGCAGGTACGGTCGAGGTCGAGGATACGGGAATCCTTTCCGGGAAACCCGTCCGGGAACAAACGCGTTTGACCGGCCAGCACCTAGAGGCGGATTTCACGGGCCAGAACGAGTTGAAGGAATTACGTGGATCGGAAGGCGTGCAGTTCGAGCGTCACGTCGGAGAAGCTTCCGCACAGGTTACGACCTCGCGGGAAATGATCGCGCAGTTTGCGCCCGACGGGGGATGGTCGGTTGTAGACCAGACGGAAAACGTGCAACTGCATCAAGATAACGAAAGCGCTCAGGCCGAGCGTGCTCACTTTGACCGCGCCAGTAATACCACGCTCCTGGAAGGGTCTGTCGTGCTCACGGATGCGAGCTCCAGGACTACGGCGCGAAGCGCGATCTTCGATCAAACTACCAATGAGCTTCGCGCCTTTGGGCGAGTAGCCACGGTCGAGAGCTCCAGCGGCGGCAGCCAGTTCGTCAACTTTGCACCGGGACCCGGACGGGTCTCCGGAGAACGGCTCGATGGCAATAGCGCTACAGGCCACGCCGTCTATACCGGAAACGCGAGGCTTTGGCAGGGAGATTCCATCGTCGAAGGCGACACCATAGAACTCGACCGCCAGACCCACACTCTTACGGCAACCGGTCAGGTGCATGCGGTTTTTCCGCAAGCCCCAGCGGCAGATCACGTCCAGGCGCCTCCCCGGAAGGGCCCGGCTAAAGCCGAGTTCTGGCATGCCCAGGGCAACCATTTGATTTACCAGAGCGATGAAAGCCGCGGCCGCATCGAGGAGAAAGTGCGCGCTCATTCCGACGAGGGCTCGATGACCGCGGATGCGATCGACTTTTTCTTTGCTCCGGCGGAGAATTCGGCAGTTTCGGACCCCAACAAGACCGGGAAACCATCGGGCCAGACGCAAAACGGGACCGCAACAGCGGAGCAATTGGTTCGTGCCTCGGCATTTGGCAACGTCAGCGTCGAACAGCAAGGGCGGCACGGCAAGGCAACCCGCTCGGACTACACGGCCGAGGACGGCAGATTCGTTCTTTCCGGCGGAACTCCGACTGTATATGACGCTTCAGGAAACGCGACGCAAGGGCGTCAATTGACCTTCTTTTTCGGCGATGATAGCATTAACATCGATTCGGCGGAAGGTTTGCGAACGCTGACGCTGCACCAGGTCGAGAAATGATGGGATATGTTCAAACTCCAGGCCGTCGACCTTTGCAAATCGTACCGGGGACGGAAGGTTGTTGACGCGCTGGACCTGGAGGTCGGCCAGGGTGAGGTAGTTGGCCTGCTGGGTCCGAATGGTGCAGGTAAGACTACAACGTTTTATATCCTCGTTGGCTTAGCCCGTCCGGACTCGGGGCGTGTTCTTCTTGACGGGGAAGATATTACGGACCTTCCGATGTATCTTCGGGCTCGGAGCGGCATCAGCTACCTACCCCAAGAACCTTCGGCCTTTCGTCAACTGACCGTCGAGGAAAATCTGCTGGCCGTTTTGGAGACCCTCCCCCTGAAGGCGGAGCAGCAGCGCGACCGATTGGAAGAACTGCTGGCGCAAATGGGACTAGAAACGGTAAGACACAGCCGGGCCTATACACTCTCTGGAGGAGAACGCCGGCGGCTGGAAATTGCGCGTTCCCTGGTGCTGAACCCGGCGTTCATCCTTCTGGACGAGCCCTTTTCGGGAATTGATCCGCTGGCGGTCCTCGATATTCAAAAGATCATCACGGATTTGAGCCGGGCCCGGATTGGCATTCTCATCACGGATCATAACGTTTCAGAAACCCTCGCCGTAGCCGATCGCGCCTATATTCTGCACAGCGGCCGCATACTCTGTGCCGGAACGCCGAGCGAGCTCAGCACGGATGCCGAAGTGCGCCGCATCTATCTGGGCAATAACTTCCGTCTGAACTAACTGCCATGAGTTGGCTCCAACCCAAACTCCATCTCAAAGTCGCGCAGAAGCAAATTCTGACGCCTGGCTTGGTGCAGATGGTCAGCGTGCTGGCTCTGAACCGCCTGGAGCTTCGCGAGATGATCAACCAGGAAATGGTTGCCAACCCGATGCTCGAGGAACTGACGGACGAGACCCAGGTGGCCGAGCAGGATTACACCGAAGAGGCCTTCCTTAAGGCAGAGACAGAGAAAGTCCCAGAGACCGAGCCGGCCAATCCCTTTGACGAGTTCGACATCAATTCCTTCTTCAATCAATATCTGGACAGCGGGGGCGGGAATGGGAACGGCGAGCATGAAGTCATTGAGAAGCCGTCGTTCGAGAAATTCATCTCTTCACCCCAGGGATTAACAGAACACCTGAACTGGCAGTTAAGTGTGACGGTTTGTAATGAAACCGTGCGTGATATCGCAGAAATTATCATTGGCAACCTGGATGAAAACGGCTATCTGACCGTTTCTCTCGAGGAGATCGCCAAGAACGGCAATTACTTACTGGAAGACGTGGAGGAAGCTCTAGCCACGGTTCAGGAATTCGACCCTCTTGGAGTGGCCGCGCGCAACCTGCGGGAATGCTTGCTCGCGCAACTTCGAACGCTCGACGCTCAGAATGCTCTGGCTCACCAAATCGTATCTGAATGCATGCCCAAGCGGCCCATGGCGGCTACCGAGGAGGAACAGCAGAGCCCGGAGAGTCCCTTGGCGAAGCTGCTGCAAGGGAATCAGCTCAAGGAAGTCGCGCGGGCCTTGAACCGTCCCATTGAGTTGGTCAAGCGGGCCATGGACGTGATCCGGGGGCTCGATCCGCGCCCTGGATTGCGCTACAACAAGACTCAGGCGCGGCTCGTCGAACCCGACGTTTATTTCCGCAAAATGGATGAGGGATGGCACGTCTTTATGAATGAAGATGACGTGCCGCAGCTTCGGCTGAGCCCAGTCTATCGAAGGCTGCTCGCCCGCGACGCCGCCGACCGCGAAGTGCGCAACTACGTCAAAGAACGCTTCACCGCGGCATTGCAGCTTATGAAGAGCATCGAGCAGCGCAAACACACGATTTTGCGCGTCTGCCAGTCGATTATCCAGCGCCAGGAGGAATTCCTGGAGTACGGGGCGGACCATCTCAAGCCCATGATGATCAAGGAAGTTGCGGAAGAGGTGGGCGTGCATCCCTCCACGGTGAGCCGCGCCGTCTCCAGCAAATATGCGCACACTCCTCAAGGCGTGCTCGAATTGCGTTCGTTTTTCAGTGAATCGGTCAATGGACCCGAAGGCGCCGGGATGTCCCTGCAGACGCTGAAGCGTTTGGTGAAAAAGATGATCGAGGAAGAAGATACATCCCATCCCCTTACCGACGATCAAATTGCCAAGAAACTGGCCGAGGGCGGCATCCAGGTGACGCGCCGCACGGTGGCTAAATACCGCGAGGATCTGCGCATCCCCAGCACTCATCAGCGCCGCGTGAAGGCCTAGGCCCAGTCAACGTGAAACAAAGTGCCGCGGCGGACGGCCGTCAACTGGTGATCCTGACGGGGCTGAGCGGCTCCGGAAAAAGCACCGTTCTCAAGACCTTCGAAGATCTTGGTTACTACTGCGTGGATAACCTGCCGGTAGAACTGATCCCTACCTTCAGCGAACTCAATTTTTATGGCAATACCGAGATAGAACGCGCTGCGCTTTTGGTCGACGCCCGGGAAGGCAATCAAATCGAACGCCTGCCCGCGCTTTACAAGCAGATCAGCCGGGATGTGCCCGCAAGTCTGGTGTTTATCGAAGCCTCGGATGAAGCCTTGCTGCGACGTTTCAGCGAGACCCGCCGTCCTCATCCGCTCGGCCGTGATCGGCCAGTGCGCGAAGTCTTGACCCGCGAACGCCGTTTGATGGCGCCGATCCGAAAGCTGGCTGACGTGGTCATCGATACGTCGCGGTTCAATGTCCACGAATTGCGGCAGTTTATCGTCGATCGCTTTCAAAGCCGGAGCAAACGGCCGCTGATGGTTTCGCTGGTGAGCTTCGGATACCGTTACGGCCTGCCGTCCGATTCGGACCTGGTCTTCGATGTGCGCTTTTTGCCCAATCCGCACTTTATCCCGCGGCTGCGCAAGTTTTCCGGACGCAATCCCAAAGTGGCGCGTTATATCCGTTCCTTTCCGCAGACCGGCGAATTCCTTCGGCGCATCGAGAGCCTGCTGACATATCTCATTCCCCATTACATTCGTGAGGGCAAGAGTTATCTGACCATCGCCTTCGGATGCACGGGCGGGCGTCATCGCTCCGTAATGCTGGCCGAATCGGTGCGTCGAACATTGGCTGCGCGGGGGTATACCACCAAGGTGGTTCATCGCGATCTTGATAAGTGGACGGCTTGACATTCTTTTTTGCGCTTCGTAACGTGGCCTGCGCGCCGCGTAGATTGGAACGAGTGGGGAGTGGGAACCGAACCGCACATTCACGAATTGCGGCGTTTGCTTCGTTACACGCGGCCTTACCGCCTGCGGCTGTTTTTGGGCGTGATCGCTTTAGCGGCTGTTGGGAATGGCGGAGGGCGTAGTTGCCCTGATGATTACGCCCATGATCGACCGCATCCTGAGCCCATCGAGCAATGATCAGTCAACTGCCGCTGGTGAAGACTTCCCGGCAATCACCTCATCTATCTCAATTCTTTTTTGCCGGCTAGCATCCACTGGGGTTGGACCGTATTTTCTATCGCCCTAGTGGTAATTTTCACGGTCAGGGCGATTGCGGAGTATCTTCGGGGTTGTCGAGATACAGTACGTCGGGCAGGCGGCGATTACTGATTTGCGCAACGACGTTTACGAAAAGCTCGTACGCCAGCCGATCGAATTTCTGCAGAAGCAGCCCACTGGTCGCCTCATCTCCGCCGTCATCAATGACGTCGAGCGGGCGCGCATCACACTTTCCGAATCACTGGCCCTTTCACTTTCGGTATGTTTTCACACTCTTTTTTCTTTTAATCGTGATGTTCGTCGTGAACTGGCAGATGGCGCTGGCCTCGCTGGTTTTAGTGCCGATTGTGCTCCTCCCCGTGCGGAAACTGGGCCAGACGGATTCGCAGATCGACGGAATCGAGCCAATCGCATCTTGGGCGAATTGAGCCAGATCCTCCAGGAGACGCTGAGCGGAAATCGCGTGGTGAAGGCGTTTGGCATGGAGCGCTTCGAGATCGCCAAGTTCCGCGAGCGGGCGCGGCGACTGCTTCGTGAAAACATGCGTTGGATTCGCACGTTTGTAATCAGTGGTCCGCTCATGGACATTCTGAGCGCGGTGGTGTTCGCCCTGGTTTTGCTTTACGCCCGCGAAGAGATCAAGCATGGAGTGATGACCATCGGCACGTTCGTCACATTCGTCTATGCCTTGTTCAAGGCCTACGAGCCGGTAAAAGGAATGGGCGGCGTGTACCAGCAGTTCGAGCAGACCCACGGCGCCACGACGCAGGTCTTCGGCTTTCTGGAGTTGCAGGAGGAAGTGGAGGAACATCCGGGAGCGCGCGTGCTTCCGCCATTCTCACGGGAAGTGGAATTCGATAAAGTTAGTTTCGCCTACGATCCCGCCGTGCCCATCCTTCGAGGCATTTCTTTGAAGGCGCGGGCGGGTGAGGTAATAGCGATTGTGGGATCGAGCGGGGCGGGAAAGACAACGTTAGTGAACCTGCTGCCCCGTTTTCATGATGTCAGCGGGGGATCGCTGCGAATCGACGACGTCGACGTGCGGGACGCAACCATACGCTCGCTGCGCGAACAGATTGCCATCGTCACTCAGGAAACGATCCTCTTCAATGACACGGTCTGGAACAATATCTGTTACGGCCAGCCAAGCATGAGCGAGGACCGCGTCTATGCGGCAGCTCGGACTGCCCTTGCACACGACTTCATCGCCGCGATGCCCGAAGGATATCAAACCGTTTTGGGCGAGCGGGGGCAGCGCCTGAGCGGAGGCCAGCGCCAGCGGCTCGCGATAGCTCGGGCTCTCCTCAAGGATTCACCGATCCTGATTCTCGATGAGGCCACGTCGGAACTGGATTCCGAGTCGGAGCTTTTGGTCCAGAAAGCGCTGGCGAACCTGATGACGGAGCGCACCGTCTTCGTCATTGCCCATCGGCTATCGACCATTCGGCGCGCGGATAAGATCATCGTTTTAGAAGATGGTGTGATCGCTGAAACCGGAACGCACCAGGAGTTGCTTGCGCGCAGCGGCACGTACGCCCGGCTATACGAGCTGCAATTCGCCGATAGCGACGCCGCGCCTTCTCCTGCCGGTCCTTTGGAATCATGAGCGGTGTGTCTAAGCCCGGCACGATGCGTTCGATGACCGGTTACGCCGAGGCTCGCTCCGAGCATAACGGCTGGAACCTGCGAGTGAGCTTGCGCAGCGTCAATCATCGCTTTCTCGACTTGCGCGCGCACATTCCGGAAGGATGGGAGGCTTTTGAGCCGCAGATGCGGCAATTGGTGCGCGATCACGTTCACCGCGGACACGTGGATCTGACGTTGCATGTAGAGATTTCCAGGTCCAGCGGTTTGCAGATCGATCGCAAACTTGCGGCAGGCTATTTGCAAGCCATCGAGGAGTTACGGCAGGAATTCAACCTGGCGCCGGAGCCTCACTTGGTGGCCTTATTGCGGCTGCCCGGGGTGGTCGCATCGCCGGCGTCACCCGGCATAAGTCCGGCGGCATTCGATCAGCCGGAGTTCGAGCAGCTCGGAGCGCGAGTCTCTACTTGCCTGGAGGAGGCCCTCCACCGGCTCGACGAAATGCGCGTGGATGAAGGCCGCTCTCTTGCCCGCGAGATGAGCGCTTTGCTGAAGAGCATCGGCGATAAAACGGCTCGGCTCGAACTTCTTTGTGAACAGAGCCGTCCGCTCTATGCGCAACGTCTTAAAATAAGATTGCAGGAATTGTTGGGGGCCCTCCCCATCGATCCGGTACGAGTGGCGCAGGAAGCGGCGGTGGTCGCCGAGCGCGCCGACGTCGCGGAAGAATTGACTCGGCTGCGCAGCCACGTGGATCAATTCGGCAGATTGATCGGAGCGGCCGGCGAAGTCGGAAAAAAACTGGATTTTCTGCTGCAGGAGATGCAGCGGGAAGCAAATACGCTGCTCTCGAAGACGCCGGGGTTGGGCCAGGAAGGCCTGGATATGACGGAGCTCGGATTGCAGATGAAAGCGGAAATCGAAAAGCTGCGCGAGCAGGTGCAGAACGTAGAATAGTGATGGCCGGCTCAACACCGCGAGTGTTCATTGTTTCCGGCCCTTCAGGTTCAGGTAAATCCACGCTCGTGCAGAATCTGCACGGACTGCCGGGCCTGATGTTTTCCATTTCGGCCACGACGCGGCCGCGCCGCCTAACGGAAAGTCCGGGGAAATGTTATGATTTCATTACGGAAGCTGAATTCAAGCGCCGAATTGATTCAGGCGAATTCCTGGAATACGCGCAGGTGTTCGGGCGGCATTGGTACGGTACTCCGCGGAAGCAATTGGAAGACGCGCGTCGCACCGGCCTCGACCTCGTGCTGGAAATCGATGTACAGGGCGCGCGGCAGGTGAAGCAAAAGTTGCCGGAGGCGATCGCGGTCTTTATTGTTCCGCCCTCGAAGCAGGATCTCGAGCGGCGTTTGCGTTCCCGGGGCCAGGATGCCGATGAGGCGATATTGCGCCGCCTGGAACGCGCGCGGCAGGAAATCGCGAGTTCTTCCGAATACGATTTTGTGGTCGTCAATGATGATCTGGATCGGGCCAGCGCTGAATTGCGAGCCATCGCTGTGGCCTCTCGCTGCCGCCGGCGGGACAACGACGAACGGCTTCGCAAAATTCTCGAGTCCTTTGGAGGTTCCTAACGCATGGCCGTTCTCAATCAGGCCCCGGATAGCCAGTTTGCGTTCGTGGTAGTGGCGGGAAAGCGCGCGCGACAATTGATGTCGGGCGCCGCACCGCTGCTGGCGAACCCTCGTTCACATAAGGCTACCCGCGTAGCCATGGAAGAACTTAACGCTGGACAACTCGAATACGAGACGCCCGATCTGGACGCGCGGAAAAGGACGGCAAGCGGCGCAAAGAATAGCGCCGCCCAGTGATGCGCATCGCGCTAGGCGTTACCGGAGGAGTAGCGGCTTACAAAGCAGCCGAATTGGTCCGGCGCCTGCAGCAGGAGCAAATTGAGATCCAAGTCGTAATGACCCGCAGCGCGCAGGAGTTCGTCGCGCCGCTCACCTTTGCAGCATTGACCGGTCAGAAAGTCATCACAGAATTATTTGGGGGCGAGGCGCCCGCCAACGTCGAGAGCGCCGTCGAACACATCGCCGTGGCCCAGCGTATTGACGCGCTGGTCATCGCCCCGGCCACCGCCGACATCATCGCGAAATTGGCGCATGGCGTTGCGGACGACTTCCTCACCACGTTATACCTCGCTACCACGGCGCCCGTAATTGTGGCCCCTGCGATGAACGTGAATATGTGGGAACACACCGCGACGCGCCAGAACATACAGACTCTCCGCGACCGGGGCGTGCACGTCGTGCCGCCCGATGAAGGATATTTGGCTTGCGGTATGACGGGTGCCGGGCGGCTTGCGGGATTGGAATCCATCGTCGAGACGGTCCTGGAAGCGCTGGGCATCAAGCGGGATTTGGAGAGTGAAACGGTAGTTGTGACTGCCGGTCCGACATGCGAGGACCTGGACCCGATCCGATTTCTGACGAATCGCTCCTCCGGTCGAATGGGTTATGCAGTGGCCGAGGCGGCAGCGAGGCGTGGTGCGCGCGTCATTCTGATCAGCGGGCCCGTGTCCCTGGAGACGCCAGTAGGGGCCGAGCGCGTTGATGTTCGCACGACCGAGCAGATGCATCGCGCGGTTCTGGCTGGCTTGGACCGTGCGACTGTCGTTATTATGGCCGCGGCAGTAGCCGATTACCGGCCCGTCATGCCCTCACTGAATAAGTTGAAGCGAGGAGCAGCGCGCCTGAATATCGAATTCGAGCCCACCGTGGACATACTGGCCGACGTTTCGCGGCGTAAAGGGGAGCAGCTTTTAGTTGGCTTTGCCGCGGAAACCGAGCAACTCGCCGAACACGCTCGGCGCAAACTGAAGGAAAAGTCGGCCGACCTGATCGTGGCCAATGACGTAACGGCTCCGGGAGCTGGTTTCGATCATGACACAAACGTCGTTACAATCTTCCGAAGCGATGGCCGCGAACAATCTTTGCCCAAGCTGACAAAAATTCAGGTGGCGCATCGCATTCTCGACGAGGTGGTGGAACTTCGCCGCTCCAGGCACCATGTTGGCAGCTCTCCTGAATCCCATTGAGGCTCGATGCGCTCAGGACCTTCTCCCGCCAGCAAAGAGAAACTGAAATCCTGGCTGCGCTATTACGAAGACCTGGGCATTCAGACGTTCTATCGCGATCGGGTGCCACAGCAAGCATCGCCCCAGCAAGCATCGCCACAGCAAGCTTCGACCGATAAATCAGTGATGACAACACCAGAAAAAGGAACAACCGACACAGCTGTGGCCAAAGCTGCGCAGCCCTCGCAGATTCGGGCTGCAACTCCTAAAGTGAACCTGGTGGCGCGCGGCCCCTCTCTTTTCGAGGCCGCCGACCGCGTGGAAGGCGATTCGCTGGAACGCATCTGCGGCGAACTGGCCGGCTGCACCCGGTGCAAACTCCACCGGCGGCGAACGAATATCGTTTTTGGTGTTGGCAATCCGCATGCCGACCTGGTGTTTGTCGGGGAGGGTCCGGGGCACGACGAGGACTTACAAGGAATCCCATTCGTGGGCCGCGCGGGTCAGCTACTCAACCAGATGATCAGCGCCATGGGAGTTAGCCGAGACGCTGTGTATATCGCCAACGTCGTGAAATGCCGCCCACCCGAAAATCGGACGCCGGAGAAAGACGAAATCGCCACCTGTATGCCATTTCTTCTGCGCCAACTGTCGAATATCAATCCCAAGGTCATCGTCTGCCTGGGGAGCGTGGCGGCTCAGGCTCTGCTGAATACAAACAAATCCATCTCGCATTTTCGCGGGCAGTGGCTTGATTTTCATGGCGCCAAATTGATGGCCACGTATCATCCTGCATATTTGCTGCGCAATCCCCACGCGAAGCCGGAAGTCTGGGCGGATTTGAAGAAAGTTATGGCCTTTCTTGGCCTTACCCCACCAAAGGGAAAGCGTGCCTGAAAGTTTCGGCCCGGACCTGGTCGTTTTCCAACGCCTCGGCTGCTAAACTAGCCCACTTCCATGGTTCGCACTTGTGAAGTGGCTTTGCCCCTCCCCTTACGCACGACCTTCACATACCGGGTCCCCGAAGCACTCGACAAGTCGATCGCGACAGGCGCGCGCGTCGTGGTGCCCTTCCGCAATCGAGCCATGCTCGGCGTGGTGCTGGGACGAGGCGACAGTGCGGACGACGTCTCGCTCAAGAATGTGACGGAGGTTCTCGATTCCGTACCGGCACTCTCGCCTTGTTTAGTAGAGCTCGGGCGTTGGATTTCCAACTACTATTTGGCGCCCATCGGCGAAACTTTTCGCGTCATGCTCCCACCCACCGTCGAGGTGCAGTTTGAGCGCAAATGGCAAATCAATGAGGCCGGTCAGGCACGGCTCCAGGAGCTGCAATCGTTGGCAACTCCTACGGAAGCTCAATCGGCCGACCGTGCCCTCTTGCAGCTAATGACCGCCCGCGGAGGTGCTGTGTCCGAGGAGGCTCTCGGCAGCGTGCGGGGCGGCGCGGCTGGAGCGAGTCGGCTCCTCCGACGGAATGAAATGGTAACCCACGAGTCGGGCCGGCATCGTTCGCTGCGCATGCAGCGAACGGTCGCGTGGAGAGATCAAGCCCAGCCTGCGCCGTTGCGCCCCGCGGAGCAAAGGATTCATCGAGCCCTCGCCGAAAGTGCCGGCCCCCTGCCCCTGGTTTCACTCCTGAAAATGGCGGATGTGTCGCGGTCTGTGGTTCAACGGCTGGTTAAGGAAGCCAAGTTAGTGATCTCGGAGAAGCCTTTAACCTGGGAACCGGTGTCCATCGCGGCCGATCTGCTTCCGCCCGTGAACCAACTGAATGCCGAACAGGCCCACGTGACGGAGGCAATCGGGCTTCGGTTGCGGGCGGGTGCCTTTCACGCCGCCTTGCTCCATGGCGTAACGGGGAGCGGCAAGACGGAAATATACCTGCGGGCCGTTGAGGCAACACTCGCGCTCGGCCGGACGGCGATCATTCTGGTTCCGGAAATTGCCTTGACTGTGTGGATCAGCAACCTCTGCCGCGCGCGTTTCGGCAGCACTATAGCGGTCCTGCACAGCGGACTTTCCGACCGAGAGCGCGCGCTGGAATGGTGGCGGGTGCGCCGCCACGAAGCGCGCGTCGTGGTTGGGACTCGCTCCGCAGTTTTCGCGCCCGTGGAGAACGTCGGACTGGTCGTCGTCGACGAGGAGCAAGAGTCCAGCTACAAGCAGGAAGAAGCGCCACGTTATCACGGACGTGACGTGGCACTGGTTCGCGCGAAGCTGGAAGGCGCGGTGGCTCTGCTCGGCTCGGCTACGCCTTCGCTGGAAAGTTATCAGCGCGCACGCGAAGGAAAGTACGAACTGCTTTGCCTGCAATCGCGCGTCGAAAATCGCCCCATGGCCGCCGTGCAGATCGCCGATCTTCGCGAAGATTTCCGGCGCACCCATAAAACAACCCCGATTTCCAACGATTTGCGCGAGGCGATTGCGCGGGAGCTTGCCGCCGGCAGGCAATCCATCGTGCTGATCAATCGCCGTGGCTACTCCTGGTTCGTGCTGTGCCGGAGCTGCGGCGCCACGATTTCATGTGAGAATTGCAGCATCGCGCTCACTTATCACAAAAAGCGCGAACGCCTGGCGTGCCACTATTGCGGGTTCGCCCGCCGGGTGCCAGGCGCCTGTCCCAAGTGCAATTCCGAGCACCTCTATTTCGTGGGAGCGGGAGCGGAGCAGGTGGAGGAGCACCTGCGCGCGCTTTTTCCGCACGCCCGCATCGCGCGGCTCGATCGCGATACGGTTCGCCATAGGCGAGCCTTCGGTCAGGTCCTCAATGCGTTTGGAGCCGGGAAGATTGACATTTTGGTTGGCACACAAATCGTGGCCAAAGGACATGACTTTCATGGCGTCACTCTGGTCGGAGTTGCCTCCGCTGATGCGCAACTCGGCCTTCCGGATTTTCGGGCGGCGGAGAGAACCTTCCAGTTAATGACGCAGGTGGCGGGGCGTGCCGGGCGCGGCGTTCTGCTGGGAGAGGTGATCGTGGAGAGCTATCATCCCGAGCACTACGCGATTCAAATGGCCGCGTCCCAGGATTATATTTCGTTCTTCGAAAAAGAGTCGCACTTCCGCCGTCTCATGCATTACCCGCCGTTTGTGTCACTCGCGAGCGTGCTCGTGCGCGGCACGAAGCTGGAAAAGGCCATCCATTGGTCTCGGCAAATCAAAACCTTTTTTGAATCCCAAAAAATGCCGGAGATCAGGATATTGGGGCCGGCGGCCGCCCCGCTTGCGCGCTTGAAACGTGAATATCGCTTCCACTTCCTGCTGAAATCCACTCGAAGGGCCGCACTCAATCGGCTTTTGAATAAATGTCTATCCTATTGCGCCGATAAAGAAATTCCGGATCGCGCGATCCTGGTCGACGTGGATCCGATCAATCTATTGTAACTATCGTAAAAGGGGCTGCTGTAAACGGGGAGTCAGACCACAAAGGGAGCCGGCATAAAGCACAGAATGAAAATGCCCAGCGCCACGCCGGATAAGATACGCCGCGTCCGTCCGAGCGGCTCCCACCGATCGATCAGCGGCGGATGACGGAACCCAATGGCAACAAGCAGGACCGCCCAGACCAGCCACCCGGTCCAAAACTTCACCGCCAACGGCACCAGCAGGATGGCAACGGCGAAAGATACCCGCCGATGCTGCTCACTCGCGACTGAATACAAAATGTGCCCGCCGTCCAGTTGGCCGGCCGGAAGCAGATTCAGCGCCGTTGCAAAGAGTCCGACCCACGCCGCCCGTCCGACCGGATGCAACAGAAGATGAGCGGGCGCAATTCCAGGCCGAAGAACGAGTTCCAGAAGCCGTTCGATGAGCGGTTGGCCAAAAACCAGCGAGGAAGATGCATCGCCGACCTGCATTACCTTCGAAAACAGTATGGCCATGGCGAGAGCGGGAACCGCGATCAAGAAGCCCACCAAAGGACCCGCCAAAGCCATATCAAATAATGCCCGGCGATTGAAAATCGGCGATCGGATTCGGATAAAAGCGCCGAGAGTGCCGATTAATGTGGGAGCGGGGATGAAAAAGGGATACGTCGCGCCGATGTGGTAGTGGCGACACGCGAAAAAATGGCCCAGCTCATGAGCCAGCAAAATGCCCAAAAGAGTCACCGCAAACGGGATGCCCGACAGAAAGAGCCGCGGCTCGGCGAAAGGCCGGAAATAATCGGCAAAGAAGCGATCGAGTCCCGGTGACATATTGGCAGCGTAAGCTTCGGCGAACTGAGCGCCCGCCGCGAGCGTGGAAAACGCTGTGATGATGAAAAGACCGATGGCCACGATCAACGAACGAGTCGAGCGCGGCGGAGGCTCCCAAATAGGCTGGCGCGCCGGCATCCACGGCGCCGGTTCCGGTCTTATCAGTTCCGTGGGAATTAATTCTGGTTCGTCTGGCATGCTGATATGAGTTGGATGCAGCTAGACCAGGCAGCGAAATGGGGAAGCGCGGGTAACTAGATCGATTGCAGCTCTTTACCCGGTTTGAAACGGACCGCCTTACCCGGAGGAATGTTCACCTCTTGGCCCGTGCGGGGGTTTCGACCTATACCCGTTTTGCGCGGCTTGACGTTGAAGACTCCGAAGCGGCGAAGTTCGATTCGGCGGCCGCGGCCCAAGGCGCTCTTCATGGTTTCAAAGACGGTCTCTACGGCCTGTTCGGCCTTCGTGCGTGTTACGTTGGTACGGCTCACAACCGCGTTCACGATATCGAGCTTGATCACGCAGGCCTCCTGCTCCTAAAAAACGGAAGCCTATGCTAACACTCGCATTTAGCTTGTCAAGGCGGGTCTGGAGAAGAGCAAGAGCCACAGGGTGCGTCGTCCGCTGTGATAAAAGTTGTTACGAAAGCAATCAGCCTTCTGGCGATTACGCTTAAGCCCTTCACCTGACCCGCACCAACTCGAAACTCCCCGCCGAGGCAGACGAGGACGCCTGATTAGCGTACAGCAGTGTGCTAAGATTCAGCCTCGCCGAGCGGGAGACTGCCCGGCGATTCGAGAGGAAAAGAAGAGCACAACCCTGGTTCTGATACAACAATCCTAACCGCCGCTTTTCCTTACTGCTGGGGCGTGGTCCAACCGGTAGGACACCGCACTGTTAATGCGGATGGTGAAGGTTCGAATCCTTCCGCCCCAGCCATTTATTTCGTGGCATTCTCGCCTGGTTTTTCTATGGGATAACCCGCTGTGGTCCAGCCTCGCCAGCCGCCATCCATCGAAATGACGTTCGTATAGCCCATCTTTTGCAAAGTGTCCGCAACCAAGGCAGATCGGAATCCGCCCCCGCAGTAAAGCACGAGTGCCGCATCCTTATCGGGGAAGGTCTCCTCAATATCACGTTCGATGACGCCTTTGCCGAGATGCACGGCTCCTGGCAGATGGCCGCGCGCCCATTCATTGTCTTCCCGCACATCCACGAGCGTCAGCTTTTCGCGCGAGTCCAGGCGGCGCTTGATGTCCTGGAAATCCGCCTGTTGAATTCGGGATTTGGCATCCTCAACCAGCTTTAGAAACCCGGGAGAATGTCTCATTTGGCTGACCTTCCTGCGGGCAGGAGGACCGCACAGAGGCGGCAACGACCCGCTACTTCATGTCCCTCCAGTTTGCACCGGACTTTATATCAACCACAAGGGGGACGCGAAGCGGGTAAACCTCTTCCATGGCCGGTTGTACGATGGCACGTAATCGATCCAGTTCTTCAGGCGGCGCCTCAAACAGCAGCTCATCGTGCACCTGCAAAATCATCCGAGACCGCAAATGCTGCGCCTCGAGTTCCCGCTGAATCGTGATCATGGCCAGTTTGATCAGGTCGGCAGCGGTACCCTGCAAGGGCGTATTCAGAGCGGCGCGTTCAGCTAAGCCTCGCAGGTTGAACTGCGGCGATGAAATTTCCGGAATCGGGCGGCGCCGGCCAAAAAGCGTGCGCGTAAAGCCGGAGCGACGCACCTCCTCGAGCGAGCGGTCGAGATACTCCTTCACGCCGCGATAACGTTCGAAGTAAGCGGCGATGAACCTGGCAGCCTCTTTCTGCTCAATCTGGAGATTCTGCGCCAAGCCAAAGGGCGAAAGGCCGTAAATAATGCCGAAGTTGATGACCTTGGCGGCGCGGCGATGTTCGGACGTCTGCGCCAGGGGACCGACGCCAAACACTTCTTGCGCGGTGCGCGAGTGAATATCCTGGCCAGTTCGGAAAGCTTCGACCAGAACCGGGTCCTCGGAAAAATGCGCCAGGATACGCAGTTCGATCTGGGAGTAGTCAGCCGAGAGGAGCACCCAGCCGGGTTCGGCGACAAAGGCGGCTCGAATCTGGCGGCTCAGTTCGGTCCGCACCGGGATATTTTGGAGATTCGGCTCCGAAGAACTGAGGCGCCCGGTGGCTGCGCCGGTTTGGCTGAAACGGGTATGGAGCCGTCCCGTCCGAGGCTCGATCAGCGGCGGTAAGGCATCCACGTAGGTGGACTTTAGCTTCGCAAGTTCGCGATATTCCAATACCTTTCGCGGTAACTCGTGTAATAAAGCCAGTTCTGTGAGAACGTCCGCGGCGGTCGATCGCGAACGGGCCCGGCCACGCTTGGCGGAAGGCGCCAGGTTGAGCTTGTCAAAGAGGATTTCCGCCAGCTGCGGCGGCGAATTGATGTTGAATTCGCTGCCCGCCAGCTCCCAAATGCAGGTTTCCAGCGCACGAATCTCGTTTTCCATCGAAGCGGACATCGCTGCCAGGACGCTGGGGTCGACGCGAATTCCGTGGCATTCCATGGCCGCCAGAACGGAAGCGAGCGGCAGATCGATCCGGTCATAAACGGGAACCAGGTCCTGGGCCTCAACCTCTTCGCGGAGCACAGGCGCCAACCGCTGAAGGAAATCGGCGTGCTCGCCGGCAGCGCCGGAAAGGGTCAGATTCAAATGCCTAAGCACGATATCGGCGAGGCTATGCTGTGCCGTGGTCGGCCGCAGCAGATAAGAATAGAGCATGACGGCATGGCCGGTGCCTTGAAGAGGCCCATCCAGCAACTCGATGAGCTTCGGGTCATACACAATTTTCGGGCGCTTGGGATCGGAAAGGAACGCCCGCAACGCGGCGATCATTTCGCCTTGGGGGTCGCACCAGGCAAAACGCGCGACGCCAGGCCCGGGGGACAGCTCGAAACCAGCGATGCGAGCACCATAGCCCTCGATCTCTCGCGTGCCCGAATCCAGCGTGAACCATACGGCGATAGGACGATCCAAAGGCTGCCGGTCAAAAAACTCGCGAACCGCGGCTGGAGAGCCGAGCGCGGCATAATCGGTTGCAATGGGCGAGGTCGTGGTAACGGGAGGCAATTCCTTCAATAGCGAAGTGAAGCCGAGTTCGGTGTACACGTCGCGCAAAGCCGCCCAGTCGGGTTCGCGACGCGTGAGAGTATTCCAGTCCAGTTCGACCGGAGCGTCGCCTGAGATGCGGGCAAGCTCCTTGGAGAGAAGCACTTGTTCGCGACAGTTGATGAGCGCCTCGCGATAACGCTTGTTTTGAACCTCGGAGGCATGCTCGAGGGCTGCCTCGACTGATCCAAAGCGGCGGATCAATTCGCGAGCGCCTTTGTCGCCGATTCCTTTGGCGCCCGGGATGTTATCGATGGAGTCGCCCATCAAGGCCATGACGTCGGCGACCTGTTCCGGCGGCACCCCCATAACCTCTTCAACTTTGGCGGCATCGAGGATCACATCGGGCTTCGCGGGCGGCTGGCCCGGCCGCAGCACGCGAACTCTGCCGCCGACGAGCTGCATCATGTCTTTATCGCTGGTCACAATGTAAACGTCGATGTCGCGCCCCGCCGATTGGCGAGCGAGCGCGCCGATCACGTCATCGGCTTCATATCCCGCCAGTTCAATAAGGGGCAAGCGCAGGGCTTCGCACAGACGCCGAACGGAAGGGATCTGTATGAAAAGCTCGTTGGGCATGGGCTGGCGCTGAGCTTTGTATTCGGAAAAAAGCTTGTCGCGAAAAGTCGGGCCGGGAGGGTCAAAAATCACGGCTACATAATCCGGCTGCAATTCCTTGGTAACGCGCCGGAGCATGTTGGAAAAGAGGAAGGGGACTTTCGTGGGGACCCCGTTGTGCTGAAAGCTCGTTCCTACGGGCACATAAAAGGCGCGAAAAATGAAGCCCATGGCGTCGATCAGGAACAGCTTTTTCGGGGATTTGGGGCTCACCGAGGGAGTATAGCAGAGCGATCTTTCGAAGCGTGCGAAGTGGCAAGAGCGGACCCTTCAATCCCACGAATATCTGGCAAGCGTGACCTCAGCAGTCTTGGAAAGTAAGCCGTCTTGATAAATGCGGGGAGGGCAGCGTCAGTCGGCCCACGGAATCCAACATGATTGGTAATTTCACGCAGATCGCCGTACACCTCAGGCGTAGGTTTGCTGAATATGGCTTTTCTTGGCTGGCCGATCACGCTCGGTTTTCAGGGTCGTCTGGCGAGCCCATCAAGCATAGGCTCCTCTCGTAAGGAATTATCTGAGAAGGGCCACGAATATTGCAACCAATGATTCAGACTGCGTAGCGAGAAGGTTATGCCCTCGAGGGATCCGGCCTCGCCATTAAGTCTATCATCTGCGTTCGTCAGATCCACATAAGCTCTCGAATGTGAGCGCAGGCAGCAAACGGCGCAGCGACAAATTTCCGGAGGTAGTGCGAAACCGCGTCTAAGGGCGTGCCCGTCTTTCTTCGCCGAAGGCCCTGCCGGCAGCGCGACCGCATGGCCCTTCGAAGCAAGATATTTCGAGCGGCACCAAGGAAGAGCTGGAACGGCGAGCATGAAACGAAGCATGCGGAAATCGAGAATGGATACCACACTTCAAAAGAGCGGATCGTTGACGCGGCGTCGAAGCTTTCGAAGATCGTCTGCCAAAGCGGGATTTGCAGCGACCCGTAGCCCGCTGGGGCGAAGCGGATGCGGAGAAGCTGGAGGGGACTTGAAAACGCCCATCGGTCGCGCAGTTGCCAAAACGCGATTCCGAGGCTCATGCTCAGCCAAGGCGGAAAATCAGCTTGCAGCCGCGCGATTGTCAATTTATTCGACGTTTGATCCGCCACAAGAAAGGGGGCATGCTGGTCGCAAGCAGAGTGGCAACAAGGATGGCATAAGTCGCCGTATAATGGCGTTTATTGATCAAATAACGAAATAAGGGCCGCCAGTCGAAATGTAAAGCATTGTCCGGTCCTTCCCCAAACAAAAACACCCGGCTGTGCGGGCCAAATTTCTTCCAGAATTGACGTTCGCCCGGAACCAGCCAGGCATTCGGGCAGGGCTCGGGAGTCGAAACGGGAGTCGCTCCCAGTCTGGGTTAGCATGGCCACTTAGTCCGACGCCTGGAAATGAATGGAATTTCCAGATGCGTCCCACGGCCTCCGCATAGCGGTCCTCATCGGAGGCGAGACCGTCTAATTTGGTAATGGCCCGCAGATCAAAATCTGTGTAGCGCCTCCGCATCAAATCGCGGGCGCAGGCGGCCAGCGTCGGCGAGTCGAGGCCGCCGCTCATGAAGACCCAGACTTGATTGGTGCGCAGCCGGTCGGCTACAATCTGCGCAAGAGATCATGGAATCGATCTATGTATAGTCGTCGGGCCGGGGATAAAAGAGCGGCTCATCGATGGGCATGGACCAGTAACGGCTCAATTGGAGGCCGTTTTGGGACCAAATAAGGCTATGAGCCGGGGCAAGCCGTTGAATCTCCGCAAAAGAGGTTGTCTCCTGATCTTGGTTGACTCCAAATAACAGGAAATCAGCGATGGCGAGATCGTTCAGCCTGTCCGAAACGGCCGGATGCCGGCGGATGCAATCGAGGGTATTGCTGAAGATTACGCCGGAGCCAATTCGAGCGTAGTAAAAGGGCTTAACGCCCATATGATCGCGGGCACAAAATAGCTGTTGCCGCCCATCATCCCAAATTCCGAAGGCGAAGTCGCCGAGCAGGTGCTCGACGCAAGCCGTTCCCCAGCATCGGTAAGCGCGCAGGATCAATTCGGCATCTGTGCAGGTTGATTGCGAAAGCCCTGTTTCGCCCTCGGCTTTTAATTCCGCAATCAGTTCTTCGTCGCCCATCGATGCGCGCGTCGGCTACGATCCATGCATTTTCGTCCAACGTTAGAGGCTGGCAATCGAGCGCGGATTCTTCGGTGGTCTTAAAGAGGGTATGTCCAAATCCGACGTTGTCCTTGATCCAGATATGCTGATGGTCGGGACCGCGAAAGGTAAGAAAATCCGTAAGTTTGCGGAGCAACCCCGCTGGCACAAGTGATCCGTCAAATTGGACAACCCCGACAATTCCGCTCATCGTGGTAATGATCTCACGCCAGTTCGCGGAAAAAGAGCTTGCCTCACGATCCTAGATTCAGAAGGGCAGTGTAATTTGCTGTCTCGCGGCCTCCAATCACGACTTCGTTCTCGCGTGTGACCCAGGCATGCGCGGCGAACCGATCGCATCCATCCTTTGCGACGCCGATGGTCAGGACCGATTCGTAGCCATAGCGGACCAGTAGAGCTTGTCCGGCTAATGCCTGCACAAGGCAGTTCGAGTCTGCAAGCGAAGAGGCGGCTTTTTGAATAGCCCATGCAATTCGATCGGGGGCGCAAGGGCTATGGGAGCGCCATCCCATGGAGATGTCCGCGAGGGCACGCTGCACGTTCCCCAGCGTAAGCCATCGGAGCATGATGCGGACTGACAAAGACTATGAAAGCAGCTTCAAATAACAGCCGCCGCTCTGCTTTTGGCAGGTGCAGAAGCCGTTTCAGGCTACGCATGGCCTAGCCTCGGACCGATTGCCAAGGAGATCGGAAAGAATGGCCTCTCGGACCATCGGTAGGCACTCCAGCGTCCTCGGATACGAGAGTTCCTTTACGGTAATAGAGTTCGCCAGGGCTTCGGTCGCTTCAAAGTGACGTCGTAAACGGGGGGCATGCAGGATCAGGATATTGAAAGCGCTGGCCAATATTCTGAGGAAAGCCTCCCTTGGGCTCAGCGCTGTGATCCGAATATTCCTTTCAGCGGCCATCTTATCCGGCGAAGCCAAAGCATAGAACGCCGCCAATGGAACGCCGGTGCCGCAAGCGCGGTCCTGATTCAAGGGAATGACCAGCTTTCGCGTATGAGGGTTCATGGGAACGCCAGTTGCCTCGTCAGCCAAAAATCTGCGAGCCAATTCTGGGAAGAGTTTGATGCGCGGAGGCCCCGGATACGCCAGCATCCGCTGTCCGGTCGCTCGTAAGACTAAAAGATCATCCGTGAGCAGGCGATGGCCTGCTCGCAGGAACTCGGCGGCAAGGGTGGATTTTCCGAAGCCGCAATCGCCCAGAAAGGCCACGGCTTTCCCTTGAATGACCACCACGGTGGCGTGTAAGGGTTCGATGCCATTCTTCACTAACGCAAACGACAACGCCTGACCTAAAAGATAGACGTGAAACGACTCCGGACTCGCCTGGGGAAAGCGATAGCAAGTGATAGAACGGCCGTCTTTCGAGATCAAGAACTCGCCGACGTCTCTGCAAACCCGCATAATTCGACCCGTCGGGTAAGCAACCCGCATCCAGCGCGGAAAAAGGGTTCTGCTGCATTTCAATTTTTTGCCGAGTGGAGGAGGGGATCGCCCCAGTCTCTCCTCGGATTTGAAGTTCGAAGAGCGCGGGGCTCTGCCCTGGAGGTAAGGGAAGCTCCATGTCAGTGCGGATGGACACACCATAGGCCGCGTAGCGGCGAAACTCAGCTCCGGATGTAGGCGGCAAAGCCGTGTCGTCGGGCATATTCAAGACAGTTACACAGAGTGTTCCGAAATGTTACAGCACCATGCGAGCCATAATCTCTGTTTGTCGACCACAGGAGTATAGCCGGTACGTTTTTGCGGCGTAACCGTTAACAATGATCATAGCAATCTAAGGTGATTCACGGATCGTTTAAGGTAATCTCTACGTTAATATCCTAAGTAGTTAAATGGATGTGTGATTGATCCGCGGTCTCCTCCTCGGGCCCCTCCAGTCCATCGGAACCCCGAACCTGAAGGAGCGTGATGGCTAACAATCGAGGATTTGAATCTGCGCCAACAGCTCGGATGAAAGCCTGCTGGTTGTCGATTTTTGGCTTCGTGCTTTTGCTGGCTGGCTGCGGCGCCGGTGCCGGGAAGCGGAAATGGCGGGAATAACATCTCCGTTTCGATCACGAACAAGCTGACCTCTGTTCAGGCGGGTACCGCCGCCATCGTATTCACGGCAACGGTGCAGAACGACTCCAGTAATAGCGGCGTCACTTGGAGCCTTACTGCCAGTGGAACATCATGTTCTCCTGGCTGCGGGGCTCTCTCGCAAGCGACTTCAACGACCGTCACATATACGCCTCCGAGTTCTGCGCCGGCGGCGCCTGGCAATCAGCCCACGCTGACGGCCACGTCCGTGGCCAAAACGAACAAATCCGATTCGGATGTCTTTACGATTACGCCCGCCGTTATCGTGACGATCACGAATAAGTTTAGTTCCGTAAATACCGGCGCCAGCCCTTTTGTGGTGAATGCAACGGTGCAGAACGATTCGACGAACAGCGGAGTGAACTGGACACTCACGGCGAATGGCACGGCCTGCTCGCCTGCCTGCGGCAGTCTAAGTGGCATTACCACCTCGAGCGTCACCTACTCGCCGCCGGCCTCGGTTCCGGCAAACCAACCAACGTTAACGGCAACGTCCGTGCACAACACATCGAAATCCGATTCCGACACTTTCACGTGTCATTACCCCGGCAATTGCGGTGTCTATCACCAATAAAATCAGCGCAATTCCAGCCGGAAGCAGCACCGTCGCTTTCTTCGCGAGCGTCCAGAACGATCCATCCGGTGCGGGCGTAACTTGGACCCTCACGGCCAATAGTACGAATTGCCAGCCCGCCTGCGGCACTCTCACTACGGCGGGGCAGCAGAACATTTTTTATACTCCGCCTGCCTCCGTGCCCTCGTCCCCCAACAACAAACCAACCCTCGCAGCGATATCGGCCACGGATTCGACCAAGTCTGACACGGACACGTTCACGATTGGCACGCCCGTTCCCATTGCGGTCACGATCACTCAAGTGAGCTCAGTCGCTGGCAGGAAATCTAACTGGGGTTACCTTCGACGCAAACGTTCAGAATGATTCAACCAACAGCGGCGTCACCTGGACCCTGACCGTGTCGCTCCCTCCACGAACTGCGGATCGCTTTCCGGCGGCACCACTACGACGGTCACCTACATACCGCCCGCAACGGCTCCCGCGTCACCAAACAATCAGGCGACAATTTAAGGCCACGTCGAACGCCGACAATACTAAGTCGGGTTCGGATACTTTGACCATCACTTCGACGGTCGCCAATAGCTGCAGTGGCGCCTCGAGCGGCCAAGAGTCTTTATTGAATGGCCACTACGCGATGCTCATCCAGGGGTTTGAGGGCAGCGGTGGCGGCAACCCAATTCTCATGGGAGCCAGTTTCACCGCGAACGGCGCGGGAGGCATTACCGGCGGCGAAGAAGACACCAACGACACAATTTCAGCGCAGCATCTGGCCTTCGATTCCACCGCAGGCCGAAGTCTCTATACAGTAGGAGCGGACCATCGCGGCTGCTTGCAACTTACAAATGCGGCTGGCACCACCAGCACGTTCCGGTTTGCGCTGGGTGGGATCAATTCGGGGGTCGCGTCCAAGGGGCGCATCATCGAATTTGACGACAGTTCCGGCACTGGAAGCCGAGGCTCGGGAATTCTGCGACTGCAAGATACCAGCTCGTTCGTGCTTAGCGCGTTAAAGGGGCAATACGCTTTCGGGGTCGACGGCTGGGCCCAGAACGGCAGCCAATTCGTGCACTTAGCTGCGGCCGGGGCATTCGGCAATAGCAACGGTAACTTGAGCAACGGCGTGGATGACATCAATATCGATGGCCTGCTATCACTGGAAACGCCCAATTCGCCACCACGAACGGGCAGCATCAATCCGATCTCTGCAACGACAGGACGGGCCACCGCCAGTTTCTGATATTTTCGATTGGGCCATCTATATGGTTAATTCATCGGAATTCTTCATCGTTGGGACGGATTTGACGGAAACGAGCGCCGGCCGGGCGCGTAGCCACAACCAATTCGTTCACGGCGTCTTCGCTTTCCGGAAGCTACATCGTGCATAGCAGTGGAAGCACGAACAGCACTGCGAGCGTCGATCTGGAATTGCTGACAATGACGCCCGGAGGAGGCCAGACGGGAACCCTTTCTGGTACGGTCTACTCCGATGGTGGCGGCAACGGCGCGCAAACAACGACCTTGAGCGGCGTCACCTATAACGTCGATCCTGCCTCTGGCCGCGTGGCTTTGGGCAATCCAAGTGACAACCTGCCAATACTTTATTTGACTACTCCCACGGATGGAATCTCTGCCTTCCTTGTTGGAGTGGGCGGAGACGCGCAGATGGGCCTGGCCGAGTTCCAGCCTAGCCAAACGTACAGCACCGCATCCGTGGCCGGCACCTTTGCCTTCGGCACTGAAGATCCCGGAGCTAACACGATCTACAATGAGGTGGGCGCGGCAACCATATCGACTAGCGGATCTGCGACTGGCACGGCGGATTCGAGTTCCACGTCAGGTCTGGCGGCCGGCGCGGCATTCAATCCCACGCTCACCTTCAACTCCAGCGGCGTTGGCAGCCTGAGTACAATTCCATCCGTGGCCATCACTAACGGCACAAAAATCTTTTATATCGACGAAACCGTCGGTGTAATTGTGGACGCCGAGCAGTAGAGTACGAGCGCTTTCTAGCCGAGCAGGCCGGCGGATTCTCGCCGGCCTGTTTCATTTTCAGCGCGAAACGCGCGGGTGTTCGCCCGGGGGTTGTGTTAAGGTGACGGCTGGAAACCCTTCGACTCGAGCATGGCTCCTTCCGCGAAAACCTCCGCATCCTTGACGCCCTCACCGAGCATGGCGGACGTGTTTGGTCCCGGAGGAATGATCGAGAAATGCATGCCTGCGGGTTACGAACATCGCCGCTCACAGCTCTGCATGGCGGAAATGGTGGAGGACGCTTTTCGCAACAAGCGCCATCTGCTGGTGGAAGCCGGCACAGGCACCGGCAAAACGCTGGCTTATCTGATCCCTGCCATTTGCAGCGGGCGTCGCGTGGTGATCTCGACGGCCACGAAGTCGCTTCAGGAGCAGCTTTACCTCAAGGATGTTCCCTTCGTGCAGAGGCATTTTGCCCCTGAATTGAAGGTGGCGGTGATGAAAGGCCGCTCGAACTTTCTCTGCCGGGAAAAGCTTCGTCAGATGGAGGGGCAGCCGGTTCTTAAAGGAATGGAAGAACTGGATTGGTTTACTCAGATTCGCGATTGGGAGCGCTTGACGGAAACCGGGGACCGGGCAGAGCTCACTTTCCTCCCGGATGAGGCTGAGCTATGGTCCAGGCTGGACGCCAGGCGCGACACTTGCACAGGGCAAAAATGCGCGCAATTCGAGCGTTGTTTTATTACTGCAATGCATCGGCGCGCCGCCGACGCCGACTTGATCATCGTCAATCATCACCTTTTCTTTGCCGACCTGGCCCTGCGCCAGGATGATTTTGGCAGCGTTTTGCCGGAGTATTCGGCGGTGATCTTCGACGAAGCACACGAAATCGAAGATGTCGCCAGCGATTACTTCGGGCGGCAGGTATCGAATTATCGTTTTGAGGAATTGGCTCGCGACGCCGAACAGGCCCTGCGCGTCACTCGCCTGGGCAAACCCCCGTTGCTGCGCCGCGTGATGCGCCTGCGGGAAAGAGTGCGTGACTTTTTCGAATTATTGCCTCCCCAGGAGGGGCGATCCGCATTTGAAAGCCGTGCGCGGGCGATATTTCTGGAAACGAACAGAGGCTCCTATGACGGCCTCGTCGGAGAGCTCAAAGCGCTGGAGGCTGAGATAGCAGCGCTGCCGTCGAAGCCGGAAGAGTTACTGGTCATCGCGCGCAGAGCTGCCGAATTGCACAGCGAGACGTCGTTCCTTTTTGAATCCAACGAAAAGAACTATGTCTACTGGCTGGAGCGGCGAGGCAAGGGCTCGTTTGTCACGGCTACGCCCATCGACGTTAGCTCCATTCTGCGCGAGCAGCTTTTCGACGCTTTCGAAACGATCGTCATGACCTCCGCCACTCTCGCCGTGAGCGGCCGCTTTGATTTTTTGAAGCAACGGCTTGGAATTCGGCTGGCGCAAGAGACTGTGTTGCCCCATGAATTTGACTATCGCCGGCAGGCCCTGCTTTACATTCCCCCGGGGCTGCCGGACGTACGCGATCCCGGATTTGTGACCAAGGCGGCCGACGAAATCTCCCGCTTGCTGAAACTGACCGAGGGCCGGGCCTTTTGCCTATTCACCAGCTACAGCCAGATGAATCAGATTTTCGAACTGGTGCGGACTCGGGTAAAGTTCCCTTTGCTCCTTCAGGGAACGGCGCCCCGCATGGCGCTATTGGAACGCTTTCGCGCGACTCCCGGCGCGGTACTTTTCGCCACCTCAAGTTTCTGGCAAGGCGTGGATGTACCGGGCCAGCAACTTTCCTGTGTGATTATTGACCGCCTGCCCTTTGCCGTTCCTACCGATCCGATCGTGGCTGCGCGCGTGCGCACCCTGACCGAAGATGGCCGCAACGCATTCGGCGAATATCAAATTCCCGAAGCGGTGCTGGCGTTGAAACAGGGCTTCGGGCGGCTGATTCGTACGCGAACAGATCGCGGCGTGCTGGCCATCCTCGATAACCGCATCCAACGCATGCAGTATGGTAAAATTTTCATTGAATCGCTGCCGGAATATAGCCTCACCCGGGACCTCGCTGACGTTCAGCGCTTCATGAAGGAGCCGGGCTAGGCCGAGAATCCCCACCGGGCCCGGCCGATCTACCCAAAAACGATGTTCGAAGTCAGCGTAGAAGAGACATTTTCCGCCGGACACGCGCTGCGCGGATACAAAGGCAAGTGCGAGAATCCGCACGGCCACAACTACCGCGTGCGCGTGAACCTGGAGGGCGAAGAGCTCGATTCCATCGGCCTGCTCTTTGATTTCGCGCACCTCAAACGAATCCTGCGCGATCTGATCGGCGACGTCGACCACAAGTTCCTGAACGACCAGGCGCCGTTTGACGCCGTCAATCCTTCCGCCGAAAATATCGCTAAATTTCTTTACGATGCGGCTTCCAAAGAGATGCGCCAGATGCCCAATGCCCCTCGAATCAAAAGTATTACCGTCTGGGAAACCGACCAGACTTCGGCGACGTATATACCCTGAGGGATCACGCGAAATGCGCAGCGCCTATTTGCTGATTGCAATCCCCGCGGCCTTAGTTGGCCTTGCGTATGTGATTCTTCTTCGCCATATGGGTGTGCAAATTCATAGCGGGCCTTTTTTGGGCGCGGCCGTCGCATTTGTTGCCGCAATCCTGATTGTGCGGCATTATCACAGGCGCAAATCGCGGCGGCACGGAAACTCATGATGCAGGTAACTGAACGAAGCAGACTCGAACTCGGTGGGCCCAGGCTTTGCGGAAGTTCGGTTTCCGCAACGCAATGCCGTGCCGGGTACAGGTTGCAAGATCAGACAGTTAAGCGATAATAGGTGAAACATTGCTCGCATGTATCCGGCGCACCCGCCGGTGGGAGGAGGAAGTAAATCCATGAAGCACCTGAAGAGAGCCAAGGTAGCAATGGTCCTCGTGTGTACGCTATTCCTCGCGGCGGGACTTGCAGTGAACGCGGCGGCGCAGGAAAAAGAGAAGCCGGCTAAGATTCACGGCCTAGTGTCCGACTCCAACGGCAATCCGTTCGTCGGAACGATCGTGTCGGTGCGAAATAGCACCACCGGCCAAAGCACGGATTTGCCTGTGGACCCTCAAGGCCGTTATCGCAGCGGCAACTTAGCCGCCGGCACTTACTCGATCGATATCAAGGTTCAAGGCAAGTCGGTGTACTCGCAGATCGTACAACTTACGGCCGGCCAGGACACCCAGCAGGATTTTAACTTCAAGGAACTGCAGAGCAAGGAAAGCGAACAGGCGGCCGAGGCGGCCAAGAAAAACGATGAGGCCAAAGCTAAATTCACTGCGATGAAGCAGCATTTTGACGCTGGTACCGCGGCTCTGGAACAGGCCAAACAAGTGCGGTCCCAAATGGACAAGATGCCTAAGGACCAGCAAACTGCTTCGCAGGGGCAGGTCGACCAGACCACCGGAACCGCGATCACCGAGTTCAACGCGGCTCTCGAACAAACAGCTGAAACTGATCCTAATCGGAATATTGTTTTGGCCAGGCTGGGCGAAGCTTACGAGATCGATAACAAGTATTCCGACGCCGCAGGCGCGTATGCAAAAGCGGTCGCGCTGAAGCCGGACCCGAGCTACTACAACAACCTCGGCAATTCGCTGGCCAGGACCGGAAAAATCGATGATGCTTTGACAGCCTATCAGAAGGCCATCGAACTGGATCCCATGAATACAGCCATGTATTGGAGGAACTTCTCTATCGGGCTGTACAACAGCGGCCGCATCAAGGAATCCGTTGACCCGCTCAAGAAAGCCACGGAGGCTGATCCAAAGAACGCGCAAGCGTGGTATTTGCTTGGCGCGGCGCTCGTGAATACCATGGACTTCAAGCAAGAAGGTGACAAATTGGTGCCGGTATTGCAGCCTGGGACCCAAGAGGCTTATCAAAAGGCTATCGAACTCGACCCGAACGGAACCTGGGGTGCCCAAGCCAAACAAGGGCTGGAAGCCCTGCAGGCGATGGGCGTGGGAATCGATACCAAGGTAAACACGCGGCCAGCTAACCAGAAGAAGAAATAGCGCGTTCCCCGAAGTTCAATTGGAGAGACCCCGCGATTTCAGTCCGCGGGGTCTTTTTTTGCCGAATCATGAGCGGAACGATCGCAGCTCCGATTGCTCGGAGATCGACAAATCACTAAAATAGAAGGAAAAGAAAATCCAGCACTCCTCCGAACTCCAACGCAATGAACCTTTCCGAACAATCGATTGTTAGTGTTACGAAGGACCAGGTGTCGTGCAGCCTTGGCTCCGAAGCGGCCATTCTCAATATGAAAGACGGCATTTACTATGGACTTGACCCGGTCGGCGCGCAGATTTGGAAGCTGCTGCAAACACCGCGCAGGATTGTGGAAATCCAGCAGTTTTTGCTGCAGGAATATGATGTCGAACCGGAGCGTTGCCACACCGATCTTCTGGCGTTGCTCGAAGATCTCTTGGGTGCTGGCCTGATCGAAGTACGGTAAACCGACGATGATGTCGCTTGCCTCCGGTATAACGCCAGGAGTTCAACGCGTCCCGTAGACGTTTCCGTCAGCTTTGCGTTTAGTTCGATGACATCTCGTCCGCGTTATAAGCTTTGCGCCGTCTTTGCACCTGTGGTACATCCCATCGCAGCGGCAAAATGCAGATGTCCTCCCCGGCGATCAATCCGATATGGCGATGGCTGATATTCGCGGGAATGCTTCTTGCTGCCGGCAGCTTCGCATTCTCGGCAGCTCGCTATGCGCTTGCTGCCCACTGGGCGGCATCGCCTGATCCCGAAACGTGGCTGCGTGCCGCCGCCAGTGAGCCGGCGAATGCGGACCTCTGGTATCAACTAGGCCGTTATCGGCAGCTCGATTTCGAGCATTCCGATTTGCCATTGGCCATCTCCTACTATCGGCGCGCCACCTCGATCAATCCCGGCTCGGCCTCCTACTGGATGGATCTCGCCGGCGCCTATGAAACAACCGGCAATACTTCGCAGGCGGAGCAGGCGTTTCGAAAGGCGCGCGAGGTTTACCCCATTTCCGCCGAAGCAGCTTGGCGCCTTGGAAATTTTCTTTTGCGCCAGGGCCGCATGCCCGAAGCTTTTCAGCAGCTCCATGACGCGGTCGTGACGGATCCAAAATTCACGGCTCTCGCCGTTTCGCGCTGCTGGCGCAGCACTCGAGACATCGATCAGATTCTGAAGACGGTCTTACCGGACGAGCCTGACGCGAATTGGGGCGCGATTCAATTCTTTGTGCAAGCGCGCGAGGCTGAGCCCGCGATGGCAGTGTGGCGGCGCATCGCCGCCCATCACGATTCTTTTCCGGCCTCGCAGGCATTCCCACTGCTGGACATGCTGGTCGAGACGCGCCAGGCGGACGATGCGCGAATCGTGTGGACGCAGGCGCTCTCGGCGGCAGGAATTCAGGCGGGAACGGTCCCCAACGGTGCGCTTATCTGGAATGGCGGATTCGAGCAGGAGCTCTTGAATGGCGGCTTCGATTGGCGTGTGGGCGCGATTGAAGGCGTGGAGATGGGCTGGGATGAGCAGATCCTTCACTCGGGACGGCGTTCGCTGCGAGTGGATTTCGACGGGAGTGCCAATGTCGATTTCCAAAGCATTTGGCAGTACGTTCTCGTTCAGCCCGCCACGCATTACCGCTTCACGGCTTTCTTCCGTACCCAGGATCTGACCACCGATAGCGGAATGCGTTTCGAGATCCGCGACGTTTCTCATCCGGGAAATCCCTCGCGCTTCACGCCGAACGCGTCGGGTACGCTGCCATGGGCCGAAGAAGCCGTGGAATTCACCACCGGTCCCGATACGAAACTTCTGCAAGTCGTGCTGCGGCGGACGCGCAGCGAGAGGCTAGGTAACAAAATTCGAGGAACGGCTTGGATCGATGACGTGGCGCTTGTTCCCCTATCTCCCTCCGCTGGGGCGTCACGATGAAGGTCGTGCGAATTGGCCTTTTCGGGTTGCTGGCCTTCAGCGTATTTGCTCATGGCGTCGTTGAACCCTGGTCGGAAGCCGTCCTCGAAATTGGCGCCGCCGTGATATTCCTGTGGTGGGGATTTCTTTTCGCACGTGGACGGGTGCCCGTGCGCTGGCATCGGCTATTTGGGCCGATGGCCGCCTTCTGGATACTGGCTGCGGTGCAGTACCGCATGGGCATCACCGCGGTCAGCTTTTTGACCAAAATTGAGATCCTCAAGTTTTCGGCGCTGCTGCTCGTATTTTTCCTCGCCGTGCAGGCGTTCGAGACGCTGGGCCATTGGACTGTCTTCGCCTGGTTCCTGCTGGCGTTAGGGTTCGCCGTATCTGTACTGGGCATCTTGCAGCATTTCACTTTCAACGGGAAGCTGTACTGGGTTCGCGAATTGCGCTACGGCGGAATTCCCTTCGGGCCATATGTAAATCGCAATCACTTCGCGGGCCTTATCGAACTGATCGTCCCCACGGGCCTTGCGGTTCTTCTGTTGCGAGCTGAAGATCGTGACCGCATGCCCTTGCTCATGGTCCTAACCCTGATTCCCATCGGCGCGCTTTTCCTTTCGGCTTCGCGCGGCGGCATAGCGGCGTTCTTTCTTGAAGTAGGTCTGGTGGTGATTCTGGGGATCGTGCGCGGGCATGGTCGTAATCAGCTCGTGGCAGGCGCCGTGCTCTTGCTCCTTGCCGGCGGCCTCGTGGTCTGGCTTGGCGCTGGCCGGGCCCTGGACCGCTTTCAGGCTTACCGAAAGTTGGAAGTGAACGAGAACCGCCGCGCTGAAATGGTAAGAGACTCCTGGCGGATTTTCATGGATCATCCGTTGACAGGAACTGGCCTTGGCACCCTTGAGGCAGTCTTTCCTCGATATGAAACGCTGTATGACGGCACCATCGTCAACCACGCGCACAACGACTACGTCGAGGTCCTTGCGGAAACCGGCGCAATTGGAGGTCTCATATGCGCCTGTTTTCTGGCGCTCTTCTTTGGCGCGGCCCGCAGGCGGATTGCTGAGGCTAAGAATCCGCTGGATTTAGCGCTCCATATAGGAGCGCTTTCAGCCTGTTGCGCGTTGCTGGCTCACAGTCTCGTGGACTTCAATCTGCATATTCCTTCGAATGCTCTCTTGTTCCTGATGCAAGCAGCCTTAGCCACCTCCGCCACACCTGCCAGGGTAACCTATAAGTGGAAGATACCAGAAACCCCCGACTTGAAGCGTACAGTTCAGACTGTATAATCCCAAGCGCGTGGGGCAAACCTATTTGATGCATCCTATCTCTGGCAGTGTATCTGCCCAGCCAGGCCGAAGGCTTCGCCTTGGCGTTTTCCTTTGTCTTTTCTCGCTGTTCTCGACGCCCGCCTTTTCACAGAAATCGATCGAGGCAGGCCAGATTGCCGAGTCCCAAAAAATACAAACCGCTCGCGAAGCCAACGACCGCATTGCTCAGTTGGCGCTTGTCGAATCAACGAATCAGGGAGATTACGTCATTGGCGCGGGCGACCTATTAGGCATCGAAGTCTTCGATGTCCCGGAGTTGTCACGCGACGTGCGCGTGAACGAAACGGGATTCGTGGCCTTACCTCTGATCCCGGTCAAGATACAGGCCGGCGGCCTGACCCAGTTTCAATTCCAGGACAAGCTGGCGGAATTGCTGCAGAGCAATGGCCTCGTGACGCATCCCCAGGTCACAGTAACGGTCAAGGAGCAGCACAGCCAGCCCATAACCGTAATCGGCTCAGTAAAAACCCCGATCACCATACAAGCGGTGCATCAAATGGACCTCCTTCAGGTGCTGTCACAGGCAGGGGGAATTTCCGATGATGCCGGAAGTAAGATTCTGATCACGCGGAAGGCTCATGTGGCCGAGCCCTTGGGTAACTCGGGCAATCCTCAGGCAGCGGATACCACTGGAGGGCAGCCAGCGAACCCGCCGGCCGCGGCCGAAAACACGATCACTATAGATATCAATGATCTGCTCGACAGCGGGGATTCAAAATACAACATTCCGCTGCTCGGAGGAGACGTGGTTACGGTGCCGCGGGCCGGCGTTGTCTACGCAGTTGGCGCGGTGCTGCATCCGGGTGGGTTTGTGATGCAGAGCGATCGGCAGCAATTAACGGTTCTCAAGATCCTTTCCCTGGCGGGTGGTCTATCGACCACGGCAAAGCCCGGGAGCGCCGTGATTCTGCGACAACCCTCCGGGAGCCAGCAACGCCAGCAAGTGCCGGTCGACGTGAAAAAGATCCTGACGCTCAAAAGCGAGGATATTTCCCTGCGGCAGAATGACATCCTCTATGTCCCGGATAGCACGGGCAAACATGCATTGCGCCGTTCCGCCGAAATAGCCATCGCCATCGCCACGGGCGTTGCGATCGTGCGGGTTGCTCAGTGACGCGCCGCTTCCGTCCAGCGAAACTCTGATCGAGCCATGGAAGAACAGACAAACTTGATTACCCGGGATCACGGCGCTGCCTTTGACGGCTTGGCCGTGCGCGCGCCCTTCCTGACCCTGGACATGATGCCGCGCGAAGCGCACCTGCTCGACTACTGGATGATTTTGCGCAAGCATCAGTGGCTGATCGTTTCCTTTCTTTTAGCCCTGGTTACGGTGGTTACCATAGCCACTTTCCGGATGCAGCCCGTTTACGAAGCCACCACGCGCATTGAAATCGACCGTGAAAGCAGCAACTTCGTCCCGTTCGCGGGCAATGATCCCTACGACCTTTACCAGGATCTAGAGGATTATATCGAGACTCAATCGAAGATCATGGTCAGCGAAACTTTGGCCACGCAAACCATCAAATCGTTGAATCTCGATCAAGATCCGCGATTTGGAGGGCGCCCCCATTCGGAAACCTTGGAAGTGGCAGCCCCGAAAAACGGCGCGCAGTCGCCGCCTCCCGCCTTGGGAGCATTCCTGGGCAGCCTGGCGGTCAAGCGCGTGCCCAACAGCCGCTTGCTGGATGTTACATTTGCGACCACAGACCCGAAACTCGCGGCTGCCATAGTCAACGCCCACGTGAATAATTTTATCGAGCAGAACTTTCGCAGCCATTATGAGGCCACAACTCAGGCCTCCAATTGGCTGGCCAATCAGCTGGATGAATTGAAAGGTAAGGTCGAGGCCTCCGAAGATGCTCGTATCAAATACGAACGGGACAATCAGATCTGGACCATCGACGAAAAACAGGATGTCACCACGCAAAAACTGGCCGACCTCAACCGGGAATTGACGGGAGCTCAAGCCGATCGCATCAATAAGGAAGCAATCTACGAACTCGCCCAGGCCGGTAATTACGACGCGATTCCTGCTGTTCGCGAAAGCCCCGTCCTTCAAGCCAGCCTCAAGCGGCAGGGCGAATTAAGCGATGAATACACGGAAGCCCTGAATCAGTACGGGCCGAAGTTTCCCAAGGTTCTCCGCATCGAGGCGCAGTTGAAGGAGATTGCCCAAGCCATCGAGTCGGAAAAGAAAAGCATAGGAACTCAGATCCAAGCTGAATATCAGGGATCGCGTCAGCGAGAACTCCTGCTAAAGCAGGCGCTCGATCAGCAGAAGAATGAAGCGGCCTCCATGGCCGACAAGATGGTGCAGTACAACATCCTGAAACGCGACGCTGAAGCCAATAAGCAGCTTTATGACGGCTTGTTGCAGAAACTCAAGGAAGCAGGAATCACGGCGGGATTGCGCTCGAGCAATATCCGCGTGGTCGATCCGGCCCTGATACCTACGGGGCCTTCGCGCCCGAATAAGTCGCGCAACATAACTTTAGCGGTTTTGGTGGGGCTGATCGGCGGCATGGGGCTGGCGCTGCTTCGAGAATATCTCGACAATACGGTCAAGAATCCAGACGATGTGGAGAGTCTATCGCGGCTGCCCTCTCTCGCTGTCGTGCCCGCTTTCAGCGGTTCCGATGGCGACCACCGTGGTCGCTTCCAGAAACTGTTAAGAGGATCGGGGAACGGATTCCAGGAACGGGTGGCACTGCTCTCTCATTCTGAGCCTCAATCGCAGATCTCCGAAGCCTTTCGGGCTCTTCGCACCTCGCTCTTACTTTCGCAGGCCGACCGGCCGCCACAGGTAATTTTGGTGACCAGCGCGCTCCCACACGAAGGCAAGACGACCGCGGCCGTAAACATAGGTGTAACCCTCGCACAACTCGGGGACCGCACGCTGCTGGTTGACGGCGATCTCCGCAAGCCCGGCATCAGCCGCGCTCTCCACATGGCGGATGGTAAACACGCGGGGTTGAGTTCCTACCTCGCCGGAGTTACCTCGCTGGATGTCGTCACGGTCCCTCACCCGCTGATCAGCAATCTGCACGCGATTCCAACTGGACCGATTCCTCCGAATTCCGCTGACTTGCTTTCCTCACACCGATTGGCAGAGATGGTGCGCGAGTTGCGCAAGCGATACAAATTCATCGTTATTGACTCTCCGCCCATCATGGCTGCCACCGATGCGGTCATCCTTTCCGCGCTGGTGGATGGCGTATTGCTGGTCGTGCGCAGCGGAGAAACGCCCAAGGAAGCTTTCACGCGCACCCGCGACTTGCTCAACAGCGTGAAATCGCATGTGCTGGGAGTGGTGCTAAATGCCGTGGATTCGGGCTCTCCGGACTACTACCGATCCTATCGTTACTATCCCTATGTTTACAGCGCCTATCGCAATGGTGATTCACAAAGCTCGAAGAACGGCACAAAGGGCCCACAGGGAGAAGCTTAAAAGCAGTCCGCCAAGGACCTGCTTCACGAGGTAAGTTTGTGCGCGCTTTGATTACCGGCGGTGCCGGATTTATTGGTTCACATCTCGCCGAGCGGCTGTTGCAGGCCGGCGACGAAGTTGTATTGCTCGATAATCTTTCCACCGGCAGCATGGAAAATATTCGCGACCTCAAGAAATATGACCGCATGCATTATTTTCTCGAGCCTATTGAAGATCGCCGGCTTTTAACGGAGTTGGTGGATGAGGCGGACATCGTATTCCACCTCGCCGCGGCGGTCGGCGTTCGTCTGATCGTGGAAAGCCCCGTTCGCACCATTGAGACCAACGTAACAGGCACTCACCTCGTTCTGGAAGCGGCGGCCAAAAAACGTAAACTGGTGTTCCTGGCGTCGAGCTCCGAAGTCTATGGAAAGAACCTGAACGTTCCGTTTGACGAAGATGCCGATTTGGTTCTGGGGCCCACGAACAAGGGCCGCTGGAGCTACGCGGCTTCCAAGGCGCTCGACGAATTCCTGGCCCTTTCCTATTGGAAGGAACGGAAAGTGCCGGTGATTGTGGGTAGGTTTTTCAATACGGTCGGACCGCGGCAAACGGGCAGATATGGGATGGTCATGCCTACGCTGATCGGCCAGGCGCTTGCCGGCCTTCCGCTCACCATATTCGGCAGCGGCAAACAAAGCCGCTGTTTTTGCGATGTACAAGACTGTGTGGAAGCGATTCTGCGCCTGGCGGGCACGGATGGAGCGGTGGGAGAGGTTGTTAACATCGGTACAGATCATGAGATCAGCATCGAAGCCCTGGCCGAACTCATCCGGGTGCGTACGCGAAGCTCCTCTCCGATCACTTACATTCCTTATGACCAGGCTTATGAGCCTGGATTTGAGGATATGCACAGGCGTGTGCCTTCCCTGCGAAAACTCCAGCGCCTGACTGATTTTCGGGCCCAAACTTCTCTTCCAGAGAGCATAGATCGCGTGGCGACGTACCTGGCTGAAAAGCGGCCCATGCCCTTGGTCAGTTCGGCGCGTTAGCTGGAGAGTTGGCACTTCCTCCGGATTGCCATGATCGGCTGGGATGCGCTTCCTTGAAACCGTGGAACATCTTGGTAACCGGTAGCAGCGGGCTCATTGGTTCGGAAGCAGTGGAATATTTTGACCACTTGGGCCACACGGTGACTGGTGTTGACAATAATATGCGGCGCACTTTTTTTGGTCCCGCTGGAGACACGGGATGGAACCTCCGCAGACTGAAGGAGGCCACCAAGCGGTTCACCCATGTCGACATGGACCTGCGCGATCGCGCGAGCATCCTCAATCTCTTTACGGAGCAACATTTCGATGTGGTGCTGCATTGCGCCGCTCAGCCCTCGCACGACAAGGCAGGGCAAATTCCGCTGCTCGACTTTGAAGTGAATACCATCGCCACGGTGTATTTACTCGAGGCCACCAGGCAACACTGTCCTGAAGCCGCATTCATTTTTATGAGCACCAATAAAGTGTACGGCGACGCGCCAAACGAAAAGCCCTTGCAGGAACTGCCGACGCGATTCGATTATGCGGATCCTTGCGATTACCAGGGGATTGATGAATCCTGCCGCATTGACCGAACGCTGCACTCGCTCTTCGGTGCGTCCAAAACCGCCGCGGATATTTACGCGCAGGAATACGGAAAATACTTTGGCCTGAATGTGGGCATCTTTCGGGCCGGTTGCGTCACCGGTCCGCAACATTCGGGTGTTCAGTTGCATGGCTTCCTTTCTCATCTGGTAAGGATGGCGGTCAGCGGCGAGACGTACACAATTTTCGGATATCGGGGCAAACAGGTTCGCGACAACATCCACAGTCATGACGCGGTCCGCGCGGCGGAGGAATTCGTGAGGAACCCGCGCCCAGGCGAGGTCTACAACCTGGGAGGCGGACGCGAAAACAGCATCTCGATTGTCGAGGCCATTGCCACTATCGAAGAGATCACCGGGCGCAAGGTTGTTCAACGTTATTGCGATCAGCCGCGAAAGGGAGATCACATCTGCTACATCTCTAATTTGAAAAAGCTGAAATCTCATTATCCCGGCTGGCAGATCACGCGTAATCTGGCCCGCATTCTCAAGGAACTGATCGCCGCCGAAGAGTCCAAAGCACGGGGCGGCGTGGGCTCTCGCTCCGCGCTGAACTGAAGGAACCAGGATCGCTGTGGCAACCACCATTTCACGCGCCGCTGCTCACCAAGTACCGTTGCGGCTTGCTCCATCGCCGCGGTGGGTTGGCATCCGCCTGCGGGAATTATGGCCGTACCGGGAACTTCTCTATTTCTTCGTGTGGCGCGACGTCAAAATCCGCTACAAACAGACGGCCATTGGCGCGGCTTGGGCTCTGCTTCAACCTTTCTTGACCATGCTGTTGTTTACTTTGATTTTTGGCCGGCTCGCAAAACTCCCCACGAACGGATTGCCCTATCCGGTTTTTTATTATTGCGCGCTCTTGCCGTGGACCTACTTTGCCACGGGCTTGCAAAACGCCACGAATGTCATGGTCGAGCAGCAACGATTGATCACCAAGATCTATTTTCCTCGTCTCGTGCTGCCGGTCTCGGCGGTTCTGTCTGGGCTCATTGATTTCGCGATCGCCTTCGCCATGCTGATTGTTCTCATGATCTACTACCACATCGCCCCTGGAAGGGCCGTGCTGTTCCTGCCGGTATTCCTGCTCCTTGCGGTCCTTACCGCTCTGGGATTCGGCCTTTGGCTTTCGGCTTTGAACGCCATGTATCGCGATGTGCGCTATGTCGTCCCCTTCCTTGTACAGTTCTGGATGTTCGTTTCACCTGTGGCCTACTCGACGTCGCTTGTTCCGGAGCGGTGGCGCTGGATCTATGGTCTCAATCCGATGGCTGGGGTGATTGAAGGGTTTCGCTGGGGGCTTACTGGACATGGGCTTGCGCCCGGCCCCTTATTCGCAGCCTCCGCGTGCGGAGTGGTGCTCGTGCTGCTGGGTGGGCTGCTTTATTTCGGCCGTATCGAGCGTACCGTTGCGGATATCGTGTGATATGGCGGCAAACTAAAACTTCCCTGAGCATGGAGTCTGGAATTTGAATCCGGCCATTCGCGTGGAAATGCTGGGAAAGCGCTACCGTCTCGGTCAGCGGCAGCGATATCTCGCTTTGCGCGATCGGCTAGGCGGACTTCTGCGCGCCCCGTGCGCCTTTTGAAACCCAAGGCCACTGGCGTTCCACACCAACCAGGAGAAATTTGGGCCCTGCGCGACGTCACCTTCCAGGTCCAGCCCGGCGAAATAATCGGAGTGATCGGGCGGAATGGGGCCGGGAAGACCACTCTCCTCAAGATCCTCTCGCGGATTACCGAGCCATCGGCAGGATGGGCGGAGATCTGCGGATCCGTGGGCAGCCTCCTCGAGGTCGGCACCGGCTTTCATCCGGAGCTCACCGGACGCGAGAACATCTATCTCAACGGCGCAATTCTCGGCATGGGCCGTAAGGAAGTCGCGCGCAAATTCGACGAGATCGTAAGCTTCGCCGAAGTGGCTGAATTCCTGGATAGTCCGCTCAAGCACTATAGCAGCGGCATGCAGACGCGCCTGGCCTTCGCCGTGGCGGCGCATTTTGAGCCGGAGATTTTGCTCGTCGATGAGGTCCTCGCCGTTGGCGATCTTGCCTTTCAGAGGAAATGCCTGGGCAAAATGGATGAAGTGGCCCGCACCGGCCGCACTATCGTCTTTGTCAGCCACCAAATGAACCAGATCCGGCGCCTATGCCCTCGTGTAATCTGGATCGATGCCGGCCGGCTGCGCATGGATGGCAAGACGCCGGAGATCGTCAGCTCGTATGAAAGCGCCATGTCGCGCGGCGATATTGGCGAGCGATCCGAAACCAGAGAGTCCCCGGCGAAAACTCGATTTCTGAAGTGGCAGTTAGAGTGCCCCTCGGGAGCGGCCAATCCCTACTGCCTGGATTCTCTCGGGGAAGTTGCCGTTCATTTCGATCTCCACCTGAGCGATAGGCTTCATCGCGGTCATCACGGAATCGCCCTGTTTAGCGCCAATCGTGAACTCATATGGGGCAGAGCCACGGACGGCCTTCGGCTGCAGCCCGGACTTCATCGCATCTCGTACACGTTTCCTTACCTGCCTCTGCGTCCCGGCCCCTATTTCTGGCAGGTAAGTCTTTGGCAGGAGCATGAACTCTTCGACCTTTGGGATTGTCTTCCGGAAATGATCGTTGCGACTCCGAATCTCCAGCATCCTCGCGATGAATGGAGCGGGTTCCTGAATGTTCCCTCGGAAGTTCGCTTTGCACAATTGGGAGCAGTTGAATGCGCCGAGGCATCGTCCAACCCGCGTTGAGCGGCCACTCCGGCGCTTGAGAACAAAATGCTGACGATTTTCGCCACTCCCAAGCCCTTCCAGGGCCACGACGGGATTATTCAGAAGAATGCCATTGGCAGTTGGGTGCGCTTGCATCCCGAGTGCGAAGTCCTTCTGTTTGGAGAGGAACCAGGTGCCGCCGAAATCGCCAAGGAATTGGGTGTCCGCCACGTCCCGGGCGTTCGCCGCAGCGAATTCGGAACCAAGCGCCTCGATCATATCTTCGCCCGCGCCCAGGAAATCGCCAGACACGATCTCCTTTGTTACGTAAATTGCGACATCATATTTCTTCATTCTTTCTGTGATGCGGTCACCCGGGTGGCCCATTGGTCGCCGAAATTTCTCATGGTGGGCCGGCGGTGGGAGACTCCCCTCGTCCATCCGCTTGATTTCCGGCGCCTGCCTGGGAGCTCCAGTTGCGGGATTTTGCTATGCGCTCCGGCAAGCCGCAGCTCCCTTATGCCGTCGATTATTTCGCATTCTCACGCGGGTTATTTAACGATGTGCCGCCCTTTGCTGTGGGCCGGGTCTACTGGGACCATTGGCTGGTCTGGAAGGCGCGTTCGATTCAAGCACCCGTGGTGGATGCAAGCGCAGACGTCTTGGCCGTTCATCAGGTCCACGATTACGCCTACCACTCCGGCGGGCTTCCAGGTGTGCAAACGGATGTCGAGTCCAAACGAAATCGGGAACTCGCGGGCGGCCAAATGCACTTATATACCATCGACCACGCCACACACCGCCTCGTCGATGGCCGGATCGAAGATAAGCCCGGCCGCTGGCATGTGCCCATGAGTGCCCTGATCTATATTTATTCGAGCCAGCTCTGGTATTGGATACTGAAGTCCACATTCAGGCTCCGTCATGCTCTTGGCTTGCGCAGAGGGGCTCTCGCGCAAGTGCAGCGGCGCGTCAACGGTAGGTGAGGCGGCACAACGATGCAGGCGCTTCGCGGAATGTCAGTTAGCTGCTCGGAGGAAGACCGGTGAGCGAGCGGGTTTCTGTTTTGATCTGCACCTATAATTACGCCCGTTATTTGCCGCAGTGCCTCGCGAGCGTACTAAACCAGACGCGTCCGCCTGACGAAATCATCGTTCTCGACGATGGCTCGACGGACAGCACTCCCGAAGTGATGAAACAATTTCCGCAAGTCCACTATGTATATCAGCAAAATACGGGCAAAGCGGTTGCATTTGGGCGAGCATTTTCGCTTTCCACCGGCGATATCGTCTGCCATTTAGATGCCGACGATTATTGGGATTTGCATAAGCTGGAGAGAGTTCTCCGTTGCTTCGAGAAGAATCCGAATCTGGGCGGGGTCGTTCACCAGGTCGGCTATGTGGATGCTTCGGGGCGAGAGCTTCATTTCCCCTGGGCCTCCCAATCTCAAACTGAGGCCGTGGAACTGACGCTCGACGACTGTGAAGACGTCGGCTTTCTTTATCCATTGCCCAAGGCGCGCGGTCGCTTCTTTGGTGTGCCAAATACGTCGTCGATTCGCCGGCGTTTCTTGCAGGATTTACTTCCCCTGCCGCCTCAGGTGGGCGGAGCGGTGGATGGCATCCTGGTTGCCGCGGCTCTTCGACACGGAATCGCTTACGTTCCCGAAGCTCTCGCGGCCTATCGAATTCATGGAGACAATGCCGGCTTCGGAAACGTTGCATCCACGCGCGAAACCATCTCCATGTGGACGTTTCTGCTTGCGAACCCGTAACTTTCGCCCTTTTCTCTCCAAGCGGCATGCCCGATTGCTGCGCGCCAAAATTTTGGAACGACAAGCTTATTTAGCGAGTAGAACCGGGCAGAACGTATTCCGCGGCGCCTGGGCCGGCCTTCGGGTTCCGTTGATTCTAGCCGCCAGCGGATATCGATGTAGCTGGAAACACTTAGCCCTGCCGGTCACCTGCGTGCTTCCGTTGAAGCGTGCGCGCACAAGCAAGCCAGTGGATTACGAGAGCCCTTTGCAACACAAAACGGCAACACAGGCGGCCATTCCACGCTGAATTTCATGAAAGACGCTAACGCATCGCCATGTTGACTATTTTTTCCACTCCCAAGCCGTTCGAAGGCCACATCGATATCATCCAGCGGAACGCCATCCAGAGTTGGCTCCGCCTCAGTCCCGAGATCCAGGTAATTCTTATCGGCGATGAAAACGGCGCCGCTGAAGTCGCGCGCGAATTCGGCATTCTTCACGTCAAGCAAGTCGAGCGTGGCAGAGGAGGAGCCAAATATTTGAGCAGCATTTTCCGTGAGGCCGAACGCCACGCCCATCACGAAATTGTCTGCTACGTCAATTGCGACGTCATGCTGATGAGCGATTTTTTGCAAGCCGCCCGGCGAGTGTCCTCCTGGCGCGAGAGTTTTCTGATGGCCGGCCGGCGCTGGGATGTCGATATTTCGGAACCATGGGATTTCCTCGCGCCCGAGTGGGAAAGCCGCCTGCGGACCGATGTGCTCACTCGCGGTACGCGCTTGACTCAGCACGCCATCGATTACTTTGTCTTCCCGCGTGGGATGTATCGTGAGATTCCGCCGTTGGTCATCGGGCGCTACTGGTGGGATCACTGGCTGCTTTGGCGTGCTCGTTCGATTTCCGTTCCCGTTGTCGATGCTACGGCAAACGTAATGGCTGTGCATCAGAATCATGATCACGCCTATCACCCGCAAGGTTTGCACGGCGTTTGGCATGGCCAGGAGGCTCAAGCCAACCGGCAATTTGCGGGCCAAGGCCGCCACTTGTTTACGCTCGACGATGCCACTCATCTGCTCACCGGCGGCGAGATTGAGCCAAACCGCCTCTATCGGCTCGCGCCTTTGCGCCGGGCTTTCGTCCGCCTCGCGAACGTGACGTGGTATCCGGCGCTCGAGGCGACGAAACCGATTCGCCACGCCCTTGGCCTTCGTCGGTGGCGCGCATGAGCCATTCCATCTCTATTATTATTCCCACGCGAAATCGCTCTTCGATTCTGGCGCGATGTCTGGCTGCGCTTCCGGCGGGAGCGCGAGGCCTCGCCCCTCCCGAAGTAATCGTCGTGGACGATTGTTCGAGCGATGAGACCTGCAGCGTGGTCGATCAATTCCTTGCCGAGACTCGTTGGCCGGTGCGTTGCTTGCGTCAGAATCGCCCCTTGGGCGCGAACGCCGCGCGGAATGCCGCTTTGCGGATTGCGTGCGGTGAGGTCATTGTCATCATCGACGACGACGTGCTCGTCACCGAAGGCTGGCTCTCCAAGCTCTCAGCCGGGCTCTCGGAACACTCTCCCGTTGTCTCCGGGCCCGTTCGCCTCACATTGGAGGGCCCAGTCCTGGGAAAGCATCGCGAGGAAGTTCAGGCGTTCTTCGGCGAGATTCTTCGATCGCCAGTCGATTTCGATGGCCGGCAAGTTCCTGTGCTCGGGAATCTCGCGGCTTACCGCAAAGTTTTCGAGCTGGCTGCCTTTGACGAGTCGCTCAGGCCCCCAATCGAAGAGGCCGACTGGCTCCAACGCGCGGGAGTTCAATGCGGCTTCGTTCCAGATGCCTGGGTTTGGCATTACAAAACACGGGAAGAACTGAACCCTCGAAGGGTCCTGCCTGGCGTTTGGCGGCGTGGCAGCGAAGGTGGTTGGTGGCTTCGAGAGCGCCTGAAAGTTCCGGCTCGTGAGTGCCGCGCTCTTGCAAGACGCTCGCTCCGTACCTCGCTCCGCGCTTTTGGGCACGCCGTGCTCCAGCGCTGCTGGGGGGGCGCGGTGGTTGGCCTTGGCGAACTCTCCAGAGCGCTCGCCTTGGCGGGTGTGGTCAATCGAAGGCCCCGAGTTCCTGAAAGTTGGCGATGATCGACTCTGCCAGACTCAGAACAACGGGCGTCGCTCTTCTTGCCAGCCGTCTTTGCGTTTTGGGCGATGATCCGTGCGGCGGGTCGGAGGTGGTGCTGTGGGAGGACGCGCGTATTCTCGAGAGCGCCGGAATTCCCGTGCGCGTCTATGCGCGCGCAGCCCGCAAGGGCGCGCCTGTGCAGATCATCCCGTTTCGCACGCGTACGGCCCAGCTAAACACAATTGAATACGCCCGCGCGGTTCTGCGTAAGGAGTCTCGAGCCCTGATCATCGCCTACAATGAGCCTGCGTTGGCGGGTTACGCTCCCGATCGCGCCATTGTGCGTTTTGATTGGGCCACGCCGCTGCCCCGTTATTGGAGTTGGCCGCTGTGGCTTTCACGATTCGCGCGGTCCCGCTATCTTTTCCCAAGTGAAAGTGAGCGGCAAATTTTTATCGAGCGGCACGCGCGTATTCCCGCTGCGGCAAACGGCAGTGATACCCAATGGCGTCGATCTCCAATCATTCCAACCTGCGAAGAACGCGCCACGCGAACCAAATGGCTCGCTACGGGTGGGTTTTGCCGGACAATGGACGGCACGAAAAGGCATTGAGACGCTGCTGGAATCCTGGCAGTCCGTGAAATCTGCTCTGCCTCAATGTGAACTCTATCTCGCAGGCGGACCTTCGCTATGGAAGAACACTTCCGACGTGGCGCACGCTGATGAGGTCACGCGGCGCATCCGGCAAATGGAGCAGCGCGGTTTGGTCCGTTGCTCTGGCGCCCTGCCTCGTTCCGCCATGCCGCGATTCTGGAACTCGCTGGATGTTGCCGTGGTGCCTTCGCTCTACGAACCCTTCGGACTTGTAGCGCTTGAGGCACTGGCGTGCGGGGTGCCCGTGATCGCCAGCGCGGTTGGCGGCTTGAAAGAGATTGTAATAGACGGGCGATGCGGGTTACTCGTCCCGCCGGGTGACCCGGCTGCGCTCGCCCGCGCTTTGTGCACCGTTCTTTCGGACGAATCCTTGCGTGCGCGCCTGAGTGCGGGAGCCCGGTTGAGAGCCGAGGATTTTTCGCTTCAACGCCGCTCCAGCCAACTCCTGGGCTTCCTGCTGGACCGCGCGGACAAGGCAGCATAAGGCATGCGATCGCACGACAAGCGCGCTAACGCAATCGGGCCCCGGCTGGAAAACGCCTCGCTTTGTGCCGGCAAATGAGAATCGAACTTCTGAAATATCTGGAATGCCTCAACTGTCGGGGATCACTGTCTCTTCCGGGTCATCTCGAGGACGGCGGCACTCGCGAGATCGAAGACGGTGCATTGCATTGCGATCAATGCGGGGTGGAGTACCCGATTGTGCGATCCGTGCCTCGCTTCGTTCCATCCGATAATTACGCCGCCTCTTTCGGCTTTCAGTGGGAAAAGTTTCCAACGCTGCAGGTCGACTCCGTCATGGGAAATAATCTGAGCCGCAAGCGGTTCTACGACTGCACGCGTTGGCCCCAAGCGCTTCCAGGCGAGCGCATCCTGGAAGCGGGATGCGGAGCCGGGCGCTTCACGCAGCTTGCGCTCGAAACCGGGGCGGAGGTTTTTTCCTTCGATCTGAGCAGTGCGGTCGATACGGCTTACGCAAATAACAAACACGAACCGCGGCTGCACGTCTTTCAAGCCGGCATCTATGAGCTTCCACTCCGGCAGGGCCTTTTCGACAAAATCTTCTGCATGGGCGTGATCCAGCATTGCCCCGAGCCGAAGAAAGCCTTTCTCAGCCTGCTGCCCTTTCTCCGGCCCGGCGGAGCCATCGTGATCGATGTTTACTCGAAAACCGGGTTTCCGCCTCCACTCAAATATTGGGTGCGGCCCATCACGCGCCGCATGCCTCCCAGGGCGCTTTATGCGGTCCTCTCGCATCTCGTTCCCCTGGCTTTCGAGATCAAGAGCTTGGTCCATCGCGCTCCGGCTATCGGTCCTAGGATGGCCGAACTCATTCCCATCGGCCCGCTCAGCCACGCCGAAATCGGACTGCATTACTCGGATTCCGAGCTCAAGCAGGTCAAGGTTCTGAGCGCGTTCGATATGCTTTCACCTCGATACGATCTGCCGCAAAAAATCGCGGACGTTCATGGATGGTTCGAGGAAGCCGGGCTCGTCGGTATCGAAACGCGTTTGGGGTATAACGGAATCAATGCCCGAGGAAGAAAGCCGCTTCCCCATGATCATGCTGCTCGGCCGGCGCGATGAACCCACTGACGCAGTTCGCGATTATGCGAATTGCCTCGGCGCGGCGCTGGAGAGGCAGGGAATCGTCTGCCAAAGCTCGGAAGTGCGATGGAACGAAGATGGCTGGTTCGCCGCGCTGACCAAGCTCTGGCGTGAGAGCCGCGCCTGGCGAGGACGCTGGGTCGTGCTCCACTACACCGCGCTGATGTGGTCTCGCAGAGGCTTTCCGCTTGCCGTTCCTCTCGTACTCCAACTTCTGAAACTCCGGAAGTGTCGGACCGCCATTGTTTTTCACGACGTGCATGCAGTCCCGGGCCCGCGCTGGGTTGATCGCTTTCGCGTTTTCTTTCAGGAACGGACCATGCGCCATCTCAGCGTCACCGCCTGCCGCGCCATCGTTCCTGTTCCCATGGACGGCATCCCTTGGCTGCCGAGTCAAAGAGCTTCGATTGAATTTATCCCCGTGGGAGCGAATGTACCCTCGTTGGACGATCTTGCGCGCGAAGGATTTGTGCCTGTTCATAGTGCGAACCCTACGATCGCCGTTTTTGGTGTCCCCACCTGGCCTTCGGCGCAAAAGCGTGAAGCCGAAGCAATTGTGGAATCGGTGCGGAAAGCCGCGGCCTCGGCGGGCCAATTGCAGCTTTTGGTTCTGGGTCGTGGTGCGAAAGAGGCGGAATCTTTGCTGCAGGAGGGCTTTTCCGGCACGCCAGTGAGTTTGCAAGTGGATGGGCTTCGCGGCAGCCGTGAAATTAGCGCCGCATTATCGTCCTGTGACGTCCTCCTCTTCGTGCGCGGCGGTCTCTCCAGTCGTCGCGGCAGTGGTTTGGCTGCAATTGCTTGCGGATTGCCAATCGTGGCGTATCGGGGGCCTGAGACTGGATTTCCCCTGACTGAGGCAGGAATCGTTTTCGTTCCGCAGGACGATATCGATTCTCTAGGAAAAGAGCTCGCCAGGGTCCTGCAGGATCGAGAACTTCGCTTGTGCCTGAGCAAGCGTAATCTCGAGGTTTTCCGCGAATGGTTCTCATGGGATCGGATCGCCGGCCGTTGGATCGAAGCGCTCGGTAACAGCCAGGATTGTGCAAAGTGACCGCATCCCCCACAAGATTAGTGATCTACAGCGCCGATTTCTGGCCTGTCGTCGGAGGCGTGCAGTCAGTGGTAATGGCGCTGGCTCAGGGTTTTGCCGAGCATCCGCGAGAGATTGAGTGCACGGTCGTAACCGAGACGCCTGCGGGGAAGGCTTCAGATTCAAATTTACGCTTTCAAGTCGTTCGCCAGCCGAGCCTCTTCCAATTGGCGCGCCTGCTCTGGCGAGCTGACGTTGTTCACTTGGCCGGCCCGGCGCTCCGCCCGCTGGTGCTCAGCTGCATTCTTCGCAAAAAAGTTGTCGTGGAACATCACGGTTTTCACGCCCTGTGTCCCAATGGATTGCTGTTTCATGAGCCGACCCGCAGCGCTTGCCCTGGACACTTCCTCGCCGGCCTTCATCGCGAGTGCTGGAAATGCAATGCTGCCTCGGGACGCTGGCGGAGTTTGACGCTCTGGGTGCTCACATTTTTCCGCCGCTGGTCTTGCCGGTTAGTGGCTGCAAACATTGCTCCCACGCGCTGGCTCGAAAAGTTGCTCCAGTTGCCGAGAACTCTCGTCATCCCCCACGGAGTGCCTGAGCGCCCCGTTCTGCCCTTTCCAGACGACGAAAGTCCGAAGTTTGCCTTCGTCGGGCGGCTGGTAAGCACAAAAGGAGTCGATCTTCTGCTTCACGCTTCGCGCGAACTATTGAATCGCGGCCTGGAATTCCGCCTGCTGATCATCGGCGATGGCCCGGAACGCAAACATCTGGAGTCCCTATGCTCCGAGCTCGGGCTCGCGCAAAGAATCGATTTCGCCGGCCAGCTCCCGGAAAGCGATGTGGAAGCTCTCGTCGGCGACGTACTCGCGATTGTCATACCCTCTGTCGCGGGCGAAGTGTTCGGGTTAGTGGCGGCGGAGAACATGATGCGAGGACGTGCGATCATTACTCCTGATGGCGGATCGTTAGCCGAGGTCGCCGGCGAAACCGGACTGAAGTTCGCGGCAGGTGACGCGAAGTCGCTCGCCTCTTGTATGGAGAAAATTTTGCGCTCTCCCGAGATTGCCATCGACCTGGGAGGCCGCGCAAGGCGTCACACCCTGAATAAGTTTCGCGCCGAACAAATGCTGGATGGCCATTTAGCCTCTATATCAAGAGGTCTTGAAGTGAGTTCAGAGATGCAGCCGGGAACGACGACAGCGCCTGGCCTGCACAAGTTTCTTCTGGAGCAGCTTTTGCCGCGCTACTTTTGCGCCGGTGAACGAGCCATCGATCTGGGCGCGGGAAGCGGCGCGTTGGCGCTGCGGCTGCGCGACGCTGGATGGGATGTGCTCGCCGCCGACCTGAATCTCGAGGAATTTCGCGCCAGCATCCCCTTTGCGCGCGTCGATTTCAACCAGGAGAACTTTGCCGCGGAACTTGGTCCGGGCAGATTTGCCCTGGTTGTCTCGGTGGAAGTAATCGAACACGTCGAGAACCCCATCGGCTTCTTGCGAAATATCAGACGTCTGCTGAAGCCCGGCGGAGTGGCCGTCTTGACCACGCCAAATGTGGATAGCACTCCCGCGCGAGTTAAATTTCTTTTGCGGGGCACCATCCGCATGATGGATGCGCAGAGCGAGAAAACCCACATTACTCCCATTTTTTGGGATCTCTTTACCCGGCAGTATTTACCCCGCGCGGAACTGCAACTTTTGGAACATCGCCTGTACCCGGCGCGTGGTTACCAGATGACGCGCCCCGGGCTGGCGGGTTCCATGCGCCTTCTATCCTCGTGTCTGGGTGGCGAATCCTTATATGGCGATAATCACGTTATCGTCCTGGGCTCTAGTCGCAATGGCGCGGCTGCCCAAGCCAACCCTCAGGCGTCGGGGCCGTTTACCGGCACGAGTAGCTGCTGATTTCAATTCTCCAGCGTGGTGTGTTGTAGCGCCCCCAAAGCTACGCCCTCGCCGAATGCGATATCCCTTTGGAAGGTGACCGCCCACCACGTACAATTCGGTAGTTCAAAAAGACGGCTCGTGAGCCTTGACGATCTAAAACGACACCGCGTCTTCGGCCCGATAATGGCCAGAATCCCCCGCAGGGCTAGGGTGTGGTCCGCTAAGTGGTTGAAGCGCTACCATAGCTCCCGGCGCACGAGAGCAGCTCGTCGCGCAGCAATGGCAGATGATCGATCTATTAGCCTGGCGCGCGTACGAAGAAGCGTTCGCCTCCCAGCGATTCCGCGAACCGAAGAGGCTCCTCGCAAGTGGCTTTAAGGTCTATTCTCAGCATGACGAAGACGGAATTATCGAGGAGATCTTCAGGCGAATCGGTGTGACCAATCGCTATTTCGTCGAGTTCGGCGTGGGTGATGGTCTTGAAAATTGCACGCTTTACTGCCTGCTGAAAAACTGGAACGGCTCCTGGATCGAAGCAAGCGCGCTTTGTCTCGAAACCGTACAAAGTAAGATGGCATTCCTGATACGCAGCGGCCGTCTGCGGACAAAATTATCCTTCATTAATGCCGAGAATATCGAGGCGCTGTTTGCTGAGCTCAGCGTGCCCGACGAATTCGACCTTTTGAGCATCGATATCGACGGTAACGACTATTGGGTGTGGCGTGCCATCGGCCGTTATCGGCCGCGGGTTGTGGTCATCGAGTACAACGCCAGCTTTCAGCGAACGGCGGCATGCGTGGTGCCATACGATCCAGTCGCCATCTGGGATAGGACCAATTACTACGGCGCGAGCCTGAAAGCGCTCGAATTGCTGGGCTACAAGAAAGGCTATAGATTGGTTGGTTGTAATTACACGGGAGTTTCGGCCTTCTTCGTGCGAGAGGATTGCGTCGGCGATCGATTCGCCGCGCCGTTTACCGCGGAAAACCATTACGAACCACCCCGCTACTTCGTCCGAATGTTCAATGGCCATCCCCCCGGTTTCGGTCCGATCTTGTCCGCCGAAGAATTCTCAGGTTAGCCATTGGGGTGTTCTTAATCGCCGCCATCCGGTTGGTATTTCATCAGAAGTAAGCGCTGCGGCGTGTACGGAAACTCAACGCGGAAACGGCTGTAAATTTTCAAAGCGTTCAGTAAACTGTGCCAGTCTCCATTTTGTGGGTAAGGGTAGCCGATCCTGATGGATGCGATTCCATTCACGCTAGGTCAGCGTTCCAGGCAACTTCGCGGATTGCTCTTTCTCATAACCGCGTTGGGCGGCGCGTGGATCGTCGCCGACCGGATTGTTAGCGGATCGTTCGACAGCGTAATTATGACCGGCTTGGCTATCAGCCTCGCGGTCGTCACCATAACCACACTTAACAATTGGCGAGCGGGTGTCCTGCTGTTCATCTCCTGGCTGCTGTTCGAGGATCTGGTTCGGAAGTATTTAGGCAACGGACTCATTCTCTTGTTTGGCAAGGATGCTTTGGCCGCCATCATCTATCTTTCCTTTTGGATGTCCGAGCGACGCCGTAACACAGGCTGGTTTCGACCGCCCTTCCTCGTTCCCTTGGCGCTGTTCTTTTCACTGGCATTCATTCAGGTCTTCAACTCCTGGACCCCCAGCGTGCTCTATGGCTTCCTCGGACTCAAACTCTATTTCTATTACGTTCCTCTGCTTTACATCGGATATTTCTACGTGCGAACGGCCCGGGACCTGGACCAGCTCATCGTCTATAACCTCGCCTTGGGAATGGCCATCGCTCTCCTCGGAATCGTGCAATCGATTATGGGCTCGCAATTCCTGAGCCCAGCCACGCTCGCCCCCGACCTGCGCGTATTGGGTAATCTGACGAGGTATTCGCCGCTGACTCATCAAGCCGTACTTGCGCCTACATCTGTATTCGTCAGCACAGGCCGTTTTTCCCGTTACACAATTGCCCTCGTCATCTTGGCGTTCGGAGCCCAGGGTTATCTGCGGCTGACGCGCACCCGGCGCGCTGCTTATGGATTGCTGGCACTGGGAATCGCTGTCGTTGCCGCCATGCAGAGTGGCACGCGTGGGGCAATTGTCTATGCCGCGATCAGCGTGCTGGTTTTGTCGGCAGGTTTCTCCTGGGGCACGCCAAGGCACTGGAAGCACGGCCGTCTCATGACCAAGGCAGTACGCCGGGCCCTTTTGGTAATTGCTCTAGGTTTATTCCTGATGGTCCAGTTCTTTCCCAGAGTCATAGGTGCCAACTGGGCCTTTTATTCGGAGACGCTTTCTCCCACCAGTTCGGCTTCAGAACTTCGGGCCCGTAGTTGGGATTATCCATTGCTCAATCTGATGACAGCCCTGCATCATCCGCGCTGGCTTTATGGTGACGGCACAGGCACGGCTTCGTTGGGCATGCAGTACGTTGCCAGAGTACTTGGACAAGAACCCATTGGTTTTTGGGTAGAGAACGGCTGGGGCACACTCATTTTAGAGATGGGAATTCTGGGCCCCATCCTTTGGATCGCTTGGACCTCTTCACTGCTGTACTTTTCCTGGAAAGTCGTGCGGCAATTACGCGGCACCGTCTACTTTCCGTTGGCATTGGCAATTTTCTGGTATGCCTTCGTTCTGCTGGTGCCGTTCTCTTATAACGGCATGGCGTCTTACCAGGATTACATAATGAATGCATACCTCTGGCTATGGATCGGTGTTCTCTTCCGCTTGCCCCATTTGGCCCGTAATCAACAGCCACTCTCGCGCACAGTCCAATCCCCTGAGTTGCATACCGCCACCGCATACGCCGGAGGAGTGTAGGGGAATGTGCGGTATCGCCGGTATCGTTGGCGATGCTCCCGCGGAACCATTGCGATTGGCCGCGCAAAATATGGCCGCCGCCCTGCGCCATAGGGGTCCGGATAGCTGCGGAGTAATCTCCTCGGGCGGATGCCTGCTCGCCAACACGCGTCTGGCGATCTTGGATCTGAGCGAGCGCGGCCGCCAGCCCATGTCGAATGCCGCCCGCACTGTCTGGATCACCTACAACGGCGAAACCTACAACGCCGCCGAGTTGCGTCAGGATTTGATCGCCAAACAATATTGTTTTCAGTCCACCACCGACACGGAAGTCGTCCTGCACCTTTACGAGGAATATGGCGAACGCTGTGTCGAGCGAATGCGCGGAATGTTTGCCTTCGCTATCTGGGACGCGCGCGCGCGCAAGCTTCTGCTGGCGCGGGATCGCTTGGGAATTAAGCCGCTTTATTTTGCGCGGCAGAATGGACGATGGATCTTTGCCTCGGAATTGAAATCCTTGCTGGCTTCGGGCTTGATCGAGCGGCGATTGAGTCCCCAGGCGCTGCGCATTTATCTTCAGCTCGGTCACGTTCCTCCTCCCTGGACCATGATCGATGGCATCGTCCCGCTGCCCCCCGGACACATAGCCTCTTGGCAAGATGGCGCGTGGAATTTGCGCGCCTATTGGGATCTGAATGAGCACGGCCGGTCAACCGATGCCCTCAATTCGGCCGATCTCGGGGATGTGCTGCTCGACGCCACGCAAAGGCACCTGATTTCCGATGTTCCCATCGCTCTCTTTCTGAGCGGCGGCGCAGACTCCGCTTGCCTTGGGGCGCTTGCTCGCAGCTGCCGGACGAGAGAACGTCACAGCCATGACCATCGGTTTCTCTGAGCGCGAATTCGACGAAACCGAGCTTGCCCGGCAAACGGCGCGGGCGTTGGGCCTCCCGTTCAAAGCGGTGCTGCTTCCCTCCGAACGCGTGGCAGACGGGCTCGATGATTGCATCCGGGCCATGGACGAGCCAAGCGTGGACGGGCTGAATTCCTTTTGGATTTCGAAGATAGCGGCCGAGCAGGGATTCAAGGTCGCTCTCTCCGGTCAGGGCGGCGATGAGCTATTCGGCGGCTACACTTCCTGGAAGTGGTTCAAAAGATTCGAAAGTGCTGCCGCGTGGACGAGCCGCTTTCCCTCGGGATTGTCGCGCCTCTTCGATCGCCAGTCATGGCCTTATCGCTGGCGAAAACTCTCCTATCTCTTCGGAACGAGCGATCCATTCCTGGCGTCACAGTTGGCGGTAAGAATTCTCTTTCTCGAGAGCGACCTTCGCGCGCTTGTTGGCTCCGCCGCTCGTCGAAGGCAGCGCACCCGGCGATGCCCGGGAATATCTGCGGAGTTGCGCGTCCGGGCTTGGCCGGCGAGATGGTCGAGACAAATTGAACCTCATGGACATCTGCGCCCACCTTCAGCCGAGATTGTTGCGGGACCTCGATGCCATGAGCATGGCTCACAGCCTGGAGGTCAGGCCCGTTTTCCTGGATGACCGCGTGGTCGAATTTATGCTCGGCTTGCCCGGTCCGGCGCGCGGACGCCCTAAGGAAATGTTGCTGCACGCTATGCAGCGCTACATGCCGGCCGATCTTCTTGCGGATTTGAAGTCACGCGCAAAGCGGACGTTTACTTTTCCCTTCGCCGCCTGGCTGGCACACCGCCTGAGGCCTGCAATCTCGGAGACATTCGCTGCCGGGCGCCTGAAGGAGGGAGGAATTTTGCAACCGGACGCGGTCCGCCGAATTTGGGAACGCTTTCAGAGATCCCCCGGGACGGTGGGCTGGTCGCGCGTCTGGAGTCTCTTCGTGCTGGCGCGTTGGTGCCAGGCGATGGATGTCCGTCCTTAGCGCCGGCAATCATGCCCCGCCGCCGCATCGCAGTCGTTTCACCCTTCATTGATAAACGGCACGGCACCGAGCGGCGCGTGGCCGAGCTCATCTCCCGCCTTGCGGACCAATACGAATTTCATATCTACAGCACGCGTGTAGAGGACGTCGATCTCCGGCGCGTCGTTTGGCACCGCATTCCCCGCATTGCCTGGCCCGCATTTATTCGCTTATCTGTGGTGGTTTTTAGCCAATCACGTGCGCCGCTGGCAGGATCGAAGCCGGGGAATCGTTCCGGAGCTGGTTTATTCGCCGGGAATCAATTGCCTGGACGCAGATGCCGTCTCCGTTCACCTTGTTTTTCGGGCTTTTCGTGAAGGCATGAGAAATGAGCTGCGATTGGCGCGGAATCCCGTTCTCAGCTGGCCGCGCGTCCTCCATCGGCGCCTCTACTATCGCCTCATTGCAGCTTTGGAGCCTTATGTTTATGGCCGGGCGGATCTCTGCATCGCCGCGGTCTCCAGAAAAATCGCCGGGGATTTGCAGCGATTCTTTCCGGGTTCGAACGAAATCGATGTGATCTACAACGGGCTTGATTTGGAATGTTTCTCCCCGCAGCGCCGCGCCCGCTTGCGCCCCGCGTCGCGCCATTCCCTTTCGATTCGAGATGATGAGTTCGTTTTGCTGCTGATTGGCAATGATTGGAGAAATAAGGGACTCAATTGTCTGCTGGAAGCTATGGCTAAGGCCGCCGATCCGCGATTGCATGCACTCATCGTGGGTGGTGACGATCCTGGCCCCTTCCGTCCCCGAATTGCTCGGTTGGGCCTGGAAGGCCGGGTCCAGATTTGCCTGCCTCGTCCGGATGTGGAAGCCTACTATGCGGCGGCGGACGCCTACGTCGGCCCTTCACTAAATGATGCCTTTGCGCAGCCTCCCGCGGAAGCCATGGCTTGTGGCCTTCCCGTAATTACGTCGCGGCAAAATGGGGGATCCGAGATCATCACGCATGGATGCGACGGCCTCGTATTGGAAGATGCCACGGACTCGGAGGGGCTCGCGGATATGATCTGCAAGCTGCTCACCGAACCGGCGCTGCGCAACCGCTTGGGCGCTGCCGCCGCCGAGACGGCGTGCCGGTACACCTGGGACCGAAACGCCATACAGATGCGCGACCTTTTTGAAAAGGCCGCGCAGCAAAGCTCGCGGCGCAGTTCGCGACAAAGTTCGCGGCGAAGTTCGCAGCAATGATCGTCGGCCTCTTTCCCCAATTGCTGGGCGCCGGCGGCATTCCGCGCTCCGGCTGTCTGACGGCGCTTGCACTGACCGAATTCGCGGAGCAGCACGGCGAAAGATGCCGCTTCCTCAGCTTAGGTGATCCCGCCGGAGCGGGTTCACTGAAAACTGGCGCTCGCGAACTCCGTTTCACGGGCTGCGGCGGCTCCCAAAGCCGCTTCGTTTCAGCCGCGTTTGGACTGGCGATTCGTCAGCCGAGCATTGTCGTGGCGCTGCATCCAGACCAGGCGCCGGTGCTTCCTGTCATGAAGATCTTGGCGCCAGGCATGCGCAGTGCGGTGGTGGTACACGGCGTGGAGGTTTGGACGCCGCTGCCGGCAGCCCGGCGTTGGGCGGTGCAATCCGCGGACCGCGTGCTCGCGCCGAGCGACTATACGTTAGCGCTGGCGGCGAAAGAGCAGCGTTTGCCGCTGGGCAAAGGACGCAAGCTTGCCTGGAGCCTCGGTCCCGAATTCGATCCTCGTCGTGCTCCCTCCGCCGCGTCTTCCGCTCCTGACGGATTCCCGCGCGGCCGGATTATCCTCACCGTCGGCCGTTGGGAGGCAAGCGAAGCCTACAAAGGCGTCGATCATCTGATTATGGCGCTTCCGGCATTGCTCAAACTCTTTCCGGATGTGCACCTGGTAGCCGTTGGAGAGGGAAGCGATCTGTCTCGGCTGCAATCCCTCGCGCGAGAATGCGGTGTTTCCGAGCACGTTCATTTCCTGCCGTTCATAGCCCACCACGAATTGCCAGGCGTTTATGATCATTGCGAAGTTTTTGCCATGCCGAGCCGCGGCGAAGGCTTCGGACTCGTGTTCATCGAGGCCATGGCTCGCGGGAAGCCAGTCATTGGTGGAGCGCATGGCGGCACGCCGGAAATCATCGACGACGGAATCAATGGCTACCTTGTTCGGTACGGAGATGTGGCGCAGCTTGCGAACCGGCTGCAATGCCTTTTGTCGGACGCCTCCCTGCGGCAAAAGATGGGCTCGCAGGCATTCTCCAAGGCGGGGCGTGCCTTCACGTTCGCGCGCTTTTCATCCGAACTGGAGATCATCCTGAGCGAGCTATTGGACTGACGTTTGCCGTGATCATGGCTGGAACATCAACCGTTCGAAGCCTCGGCGGCCGAGCACGCATCGAGGTTATAATTCGGGTTCTGGAATGCGATCCGCTGCGGCGGGAGTTCGCTGAAATGGCAGCCTAAGCTTTCGCCTCTGGAAAATCTTGTGCATCCTGACCTTCCTTCAGCTCCGGCCGCTTGCGATGCGGCAATCATCGGCGACGCCGGCGATTCGCGGAGCAGATGTGCGTCCCGGCATTTTCACGTACTGAAGGTCACTCAATCCTATTATCCCTTTCTCGAACGCGGTGGCCCCGCGGTGAAGGTCCGAGCCATGGCGCGCGGCCTTGCGCGGAGAGGTCACCTGGTAACCGTGCTGACCTCAGACTTGGGAATCAAAGAGGCCGCGAACACAGGAACCATCACACCGCAGGCCAATGGCTGGCGATATGACGAAGATGGCGTACAGGCCGTCTACCTTTCGGCGCGCGGCAGGTACCGTGCGCTCACCTGGAATCCCGGAGCTTTTGCGTTCTGCGCCCAACATCTGACATCCGTCGATATTGTCCACATCTACGGCACGTATGATTTGCTGGGTCCGATCGTGGCGCGAGCTTGCCGGCAAATGGGCATTCCCTATCTCGTCGAGCCGATGGGGATGTTCCGGCCTATAGTGCGCAACCTTGCCCTCAAATGGCTTTATCGGCGGCTCCTCGGAGAATCCGTTGTGCGCGGCGCGGCCCGGCTGGTGGCAACCTCCCCTCAAGAGCGGAGAGAGCTCATCGAAGAGGGTATCGCCCCGGAGAAACTTATCCTCCGGCGCAACGGAATTGAAGTGCCAAAAATCCGCCGGGCGCCCGGAGCATTCCGCCGCGAGTGGCAGATTCCTGAAGATGCGCTCGTGGTGCTGTTCCTTGGCCGAATCGTCACTAAGAAAAGCCCCGAGCTGTTGCTAAAAGCTTTCATCCGCTGGCGACGTTCGCTGGGCACGAAGCAACCCGCTGTTCTCGTTTTCGCCGGACCAGCCGAAAACGCAACCGAGCGGCAGAAATTGGAAGCAAAGGTCAGGCAAGAGGGCCTGAGAGGGGCCGTGCTCTTCACCGGGGCCTTGTATGATGACGCGAAATGGTCCGCGCTTCTGGACGCCGATATTTTCGTCCTTCCGTCGCGGAATGAAAACTTTGGGAACGCTGCGGCCGAAGCCCTGGCTTGTGGAACTCCCGTCGTCGTCACGGACCGCTGCGGCATCGCTCCGCTGATTGAAGGCCGCTCCGGCCTCGTCATTCCTCACGAACTCGAAGCACTCGTTCGCGCTTTGCATCAGTTGAGTGACGTTGGCCTGAGGGAACGCATGAAGCTGGGCTGCATCGAAGTGGCGCGCGGACTTGGTTGGGAGCAGCCCCTGGCCGAAACTGAGGCGCTCTATGCCGAATTATTGCCCGAACCGAACGCAATAAGACTCGATTCTCACAGCTCGCTGCGGCTAGAGACACCGCGCATGCCGCAAATGGAGAAATGAACCCGTGTGCGGCATTTGTGGCGTAGTCGGCGCTGCCGGCCCGGTGGCCGAGAGGCGCGTTGGTAGGATGATGGACGCGCTCACCCACCGCGGACCCGACGATAAAGGAATGCTCGTTCGCCACGGAGCGATCTTCGGCGTGCGCCGGCTGAGCATCATCGATCTTTCCGGTGGCCGTCAGCCCATTTACAACGAAGCGGGCGATGTCGGCGTTGTCTTCAACGGCGAGATATATAATTTCCCGCAGCTCCGGCTCGCGCTCGAGAATCGCGGCCATCACTTTCACACGCGCACCGATACCGAAGTAATTGTTCACGCCTACGAAGAATGGGGAGATCGCTGTGTCCGGCATTTGCGGGGCATGTTTGCCTTCGCGCTGTGGGACGGAAGAAATGCCGCCGCCAATGCTGCGGCCAAGGGCCGCATCTTCCTCGCGCGCGATCCCCTGGGGATCAAACCGCTCTATTACGCGATGGCCGGGGGAGCGCTCTTTTTTGCTTCGGAAGTTCGCGCTCTGCTTGCGAGCGAGGCCTTCGAGCGGCGCATCTCGCATAATGCCGTCGAGGGATATTTGCTCTTCGGTTCTGTCGTGGAACCCGCAACGCTGGTCGAGGGACTGTACTCCCTGCCGGCGGGCCATTCCTTGGCCGTGGAATCGGATGATCCGGTCTCTCCCAAACCTGTTGCCTATTGGGAACCGTCTCCTGCGGCCGGCCACGTTCCCCAAGTGCCCAGGACCTTGGCCGAGGCGGCTCGCGACGTGCGAACCCACCTGGAAAGATCCGTAAGCGAACAATTGCTTGCCGATGTCCCCGTCGGAGTGTTTCTCAGCAGCGGGCTGGATTCCACTGCTCTCGCGGCTTTGGCTGCGCGAGAACGCAAGAATGTGCAGACCTTCACGATGTCGTTTCGCGAGCAGGAGTTTAGCGAAGCGGCCGTGGCCCGCAACACAGCGCGGCGCCTCGGTACCGAGCATCACGAAGTGCTTCTGACTGCGGAGGAGATTCGGTCCCGGCTTTTTGAAGCTGTCGGCGCGCTCGATCAGCCCAGCATGGACGGTGTGAATACATTTTTCGTATCCTGGGGCGCGCGCACGGCTGGATTGAAAGTTGCGCTTTCGGGATTGGGTGGCGACGAACTTTTTGGCGGATATCCAAGCTTTCGCGCTACGCCATATCTGGCGGCGCTCTTGGCCGTCGCTCGGCGGCTGCCGGCACGCGCGCGGGAACCGATCTCGCAAACGCTCCTCGAGATCGGCCGCCGCGCAGGCCTTCAAAAGCGTTCCGATCAGCTGCGTAAGATCGCCGCTGTTTTCAGTCATCCGGAAGATTTGCCCCACGCCTATTTTTTCTCGCGCCTGCTTTTTACTCCTCGCCAAACCGAAAGATTGCTCCCGCCCTCGATCGTTGCCATGCGCGGCCAAGTCGGCCAGGCCAATGCCCCTTCGTGGCGGCACTCGCTCGAGCAATTGCTCGAGCAATTAACGAATGGCGCGGAAGCTTTCCGCGGCCGTTCTCTGATCTCCTGCCTGGAGTTGCGCACCTATATGCTGAATACGCTTCTGCGCGACACCGATTCCATGAGCATGCATCATTCCCTGGAAATACGCGTGCCCCTGCTTGATCGCGACCTGGTGGAGTTGGTTGAGGCTCTGCCGGATAAGGCTAAAGTGCGAGCCCGCTCTCCAAAAGCTCTCCTGGCCGAAGCGGTGAAGGATCTTTTACCCGCCGAGATCCTCTGCCAACCAAAGCGGACCTTCACGCTTCCATGGGAGCGTTGGTTACGCGGCAAGCTCGGCGCGGAGATCGCCTCTCATATAGGCTCACTCACGCCCTCCCTGGCAAACATATTGGACGCCGCGGAGGTGCAAGCCGTGTGGCGCAGATTCTCGAGCGGGCGCACCGGTTGGGCGCGGCCGTGGAGCCTCTTTGTCCTCAACGAGTGGGTGCGTAAGCATATCGATGAAGCCGAATCAAACACGGAGTTTTCTGAGGGCTCCGCGGCGGAAGCCGCCGCGAGATGACGCGAGATGAAAGGACTATAGCGGGATTCTCCTCGTGAATATCCTGGGCATCAACGCTTACCACGCGAATGCCTCGGCCGCATTGGTGTGCGATGGCCAACTCGTCGCGGCGGTTGAGGAGGAACGATTCAATCGCGTCAAATACGCCGCCGGATTTCCCGCCGCGGCAATTCGCTACTGCCTCAAAGCTGCGGGCCTCACCGTCGCGGATCTCGATCACATTGCCATCCCTCGCAATCCTTGGGCGCGAGCGGGGACGAAACTCCTCTATGCCCTGCGTATGCCGCGTTTTGCAAAAGAACGGGCCAGGGCTTGGTCCTCCTTTGCGGATATTCCGGAAGCGCTTGCCGAATTGTTTGACACAGATCCCAAGCGTATTCGGGCACGGTTCCACCGCGTGGAGCACCATCGAGCCCATCTGGCCAGCGCGTTTTTTGTTTCGCCATTCGATCGGGCAGCCCTGCTTTCAGCCGATGGCATGGGAGATTTCGCCAGCACCATGTGGGCGACCGGCGAGGGCGGGCGCATGCGCATTCATGGCAGCGTCGCTTTCCCACATTCGCTTGGCATCTACTACACGGCGCTGTCGCAATATCTGGGTTTCTGGAATTTTGGCGACGAATACAAGGTCATGGGCTTGGCCGCTCTTGGCGAGCCCGCTTATCTCGAAGAGTTTCGTCGCATTCTGCTCGGCCATGAAGGGAACTTCCGTCTGGGGCTCGACTATTTCGATCATCATCGCTACGGCGCGGAGATGAGCTGGAGAGATGCCCGGAAAACGCCCGTGCTCGGGCGTCTTTTTTCGGATTATCTCGAGGCGCGGCTCGGCCCGGCGCGTCGCCCTGAGGCTCCGCTTGAGCAAAAGCACAAAGACATTGCGGCGAGTTTGCAGTCCCGTCTGGAGGAGGTTCTCTTCCAAAAGCTGCTATCGCTGAATGCGCGCACTGGAGCTAACGCGCTCTGCCTCGCTGGCGGCGTGGCATTCAATTGTGTCGCTAACGGAAAGATCTTGGACGCGGCGCCCTTCGAACGCATCTTCGTCCAGCCCGCCGCGGGCGACGCCGGCCTCGCGCTGGGCGCGGCCTTCTATATTTGGCATGAAATCCTCCGCCAGCCTCGCAGCTTCCAGATGCAAAACGCATCCTGGGGGCCGGGTTACTTGCCTTGTGAAATACAGGCCGCGATCAAGGAAAAGCGTTTGTTCGAAAGCGGATTTGATATTTCGGAATTGCCGGAAGAGCAGCTCATTCAGGAGACGGCGCGGCATATAGCGGAAGGCCAAGTGGTAGGCTGGTTCTCAGGAAGGGCGGAGTGGGGGCCGCGAGCTCTCGGCAATCGCAGCATTCTTGCCGATCCGCGTCGGCCTGAGATGAAAGATATCTTGAATCTTCGGATCAAGCATCGCGAATCGTTTCGGCCCTTTGCTCCCTCGGTTCTTGCCGAATCGGCGGCGGAGTTTTTCGAAAAAAACCACCCCTCGCCCTTCATGACCTTTGCTTATCCCCTTCGACAGGAAAAACGCCAGGCGATTCCCGCCGCTACCCACGTGGACGGCACATGCCGTTTACAAACGGTAGAGCGTGATGCCAACCCGCGATATTGGAGCCTAATCCGCGAATTCGCCAGGCTGACCGGCATTCCCGCAGTCGTCAACACATCGTTTAACGATAACGAACCGATTGTGTGCACGCCCGCGGAGGCTATCGATTGCTTTCTGCGCACGCGTATGGACGTACTCGTGATGGAAAATTGCGTGGTGCGTAAGCCACGATCGGCCGATGCCAGGCAATCCCTGGAGATCGCCTCCCGGCAGACTTCAGAGGTGTCACGCTGAACCCAGGTTTTCTGTTCCGCGCTCGCTGCAATGCGCGCCTGCCGCTCGGGCAGAAATTCGCCTCGCTTTTCCCCAACTAGCGAATGCGCCCGCTGCACGTCCTGCTCTTGAACGAATACTTCCCTCCTGATACGGCCGCCACTGCCAACAATGCAGCGCTGGCCGCCAAAGCCCTTGCGCAGCGGCACTACGTGACCGTCCTCGCCGGCCGGCCCTCTTACGATCCGGTGGAGCGTCATCGCGCATACCTCTTTAACCGCGAACAAGACGGCAATCTCGTGGTCGAGCGCGTTGGTTCCACAGCCTTCTCCCGCCATCGCATGAAAGGACGCCTCACGAACTATCTGAGCTATCTTGCGCTGGCCACGCCCCGCGCACTCGCCATGAATCCTGACGTCGTTCTGGCCATGACGGATCCGCCTGTCGAAGGGATTATCGGCGCTTCCATCGCCAAATTTTTGGGCCGGCCCTTTGTTTACAACATCCGCGACTTATATCCCGATATGGCTCTGGCTGCAGGCATCATGCGCCGCGGATTTTGGAGCGACGCCTGGGAGCAAGCGCATCGCCGAGCGCTGTCGCAGGCTGCGCGAATCATTGTGCTCGGCGAGGATATGCGCGAACGCATCATGGAAAAAGGGGTCGACCCTGCGCGGATTGATGTCGTCAGGGACGCTGTGGCATTCCCTGAGGTTCCGCCCGCCGCCGATCCGGCAATCGTCCGCGAGATTCGAGCCGGTTTCCGTTTTGTGATCGTTCATGCCGGTAACTTGGGGTTCTACGGCGCATGGCACACACTGATTCGCGCCGCGAAGATGCTCGAATCGCATGGCGTCGGCCTGGTCTTCATAGGGGAAGGCGCGCGGAAAGACGAGGTTCAAGCGGCCGCGCGGAATTGTCCAAATGTAAGATTCCTGCCTTTCTTTCCCGCTTCTGAAATTCCTGCGGTTATGGCGGCGGGCGATTTGCACGCGATTACCATCAAAGCGGGGCTGGAAGGTGTGGTTGTGCCGAGCAAGCTCTACAACATTCTGGCGCATGGCCGCCCAATCCTGGCGATCGCTACGGAAAAGGCCGAGGTGACGCGTCTGGTGCGGCGCTATGACTGCGGCATCGCGGCAAATCCGGACGACGAAACCCAGGTGGCCCATGCGGTGCACGCCCTGCTGCAAACTCCCGAACGTCTGGAACACATGAGCCGGCAAGCCCGCGTGCTGGCGAAAACGTATGATAGATTGAGTGAGCTCCGGAAATTCGTGGCCGTGATCGAAGAGGCCGCGGAGCGATAAAAGATCTTGGATTCATATATGACTGCAGGATTACTCACCTTCGCGGTCGCGCTCGTTGCATCTTTAGTGATCACCCTGCCTGTGCGGCAATTCGCCGTTCACATAGGCATGGTGGATCGGCCGGGTCCGCGAAAAATCCACCTCCAGCCCATTCCGCTGCTGGGCGGAATTGCCATCTACACCTCCGTGCTTTTGGGGCTGGTGGTATCCAAATCTGGCGAACCGCTGAGCGAGATTCTCGCCATCCTTGCGGGAGCCACGTTGCTGCTGGTCGTCGGCACGCTCGACGATCGCGGCCTGTTGCATCATCAGGTGAAGCTTTTTGTGGCCATGCCGTTAGCCGGCTTGATTGTGCTGTCGTCAGGAATACATGCGCGAGTTTTCACGGCGCTGCTTCCCGGGCCCTTAAGTTCCGTACTGGATAGTGTGGCGACCCTACTCTGGATCACGGCCATCACTGCCGCTTTCAGCATTCTCGATTACATGGATGGCCTCTGTGCGGGAATTGCCGCCGTCTCTTCGTTTTTTCTGGCTGTTCTTGCGCTTCTGAATGGCCAACTGCTGGCCGGGACGTTGGCGGCTGCGGTAACCGGCGCTGCTCTTGGATTTTTGAGGTGGAATTTCAGTCCGGCCAAAATTTTCATGGGCGATGGCGGCGCGATGTTATTGGGCTTTTTGGTTGCCACATTGGCGCTCGAATTACGCATGAATGGAACTTCGCGCAAAATCAGTTGGCTTGCGCTCATGCTTGTTCTTGCCGTGCCGATCTTCGACACTACCCTTGTCTCGATCTCCCGTTTGCGGCGCGGCCTGATTCCCTTCACCAGTCCCGGCAAGGATCACACGGGCCACCGCCTCGCAAATTCCGGACTAAGCACGCGCGCCTCGGTCGTGATCATGTATGCGGTAGGCGTCGGCTTTGGGCTATTGGCGATCTTTTCGACTCGGCTCAACCCCGGGCAGTTAATCAAGTTGGCTGTGATCGTCGTGGTATGTTCGGTCGCTGCGATTGCGCTGTTGGAGCGCTTGCCCTACGAAAAGCAAGTCCCTCGATCCGACTCTCCGTCCTGAATTCTTCTCGTTGCGGCCCTCCCGCATGAAACGCTCGGTTTCTCTCGGCGCTATTGTTCCCGCGAATACTTTCTGCACTCAGTCCTATTCGCTATACTGCTACGCCAAAAGGGGTTTTGTTCCTAAACAGGTGAAATTGCAAGAACCTAGTGAAGTGCACCAGGGCGCCCCGCCTGACGATCCGATTGGGATTGTGGGTGCCTCGGCTGCCGGTTTGTTCACAGCGCTGCTCTTCGCCCGCGCGGGCCGGAAAGTGCGCCTATTTGAGCGTGCGGAACGGCTGGACCCAGCTCTCCGCACTCTCATCGTCACTGACCGTATCCGCCATTTGTTGGGCCTTTCGGCCGAAAAATCCGCCGTCAATGAAATTCGCGGATTCGAACTCTTCACCGATGGTCGCGCCGCTTCCATCCCTCTGGCCTCTCCCGATCTCGTTGTCGAGCGTTCGCTGCTGATCCGCGCCCTCGCCGATGAGGCGCAAAGCCATGGCGCGCAGCTTGAATTCGGGCGCCGCTTTGTTTCCCTCCGCGGTAGTCGCGCCGGCATCGAAATGTCCCTTGCCGCGGCAGGTTCTGGGACGAAATCGATATCCTGCGAACGCGCATGTTGCGGCGCCGTAGTCGGGGCGGATGGCGCCCAGAGTTGCGTCGCGCGTGCCGCTGGGTGGCCGAAATTAACCACCGTGCCGTTGGTGCAGGCCCTTGTCAAGCTGCCCTCGGGGATGCCCTCCGACACGGGTCGCGTATGGTTTGTGCCGGATGACACGCCCTATTTCTACTGGCTCATTCCCGAGTCCCGCGAACGCGGCGCCCTCGGGTTGATTGGTACTGACGGCCAACGGACGCGTCGCTGTCTCGAGCGCTTCATGGAAAAACGGCGGTTTCAAAGCTCTGGCATTTCAGGGCGCGCGCATCCCTGTTTACCGGCGGTGGGTCCCCATCGAGCGCAAGATCGCCGAGGGCTCGGTTTATCTGGTTGGGGACGCCGCCGCCCAAGTCAAAGTAACCACCCTGGGTGGCGTCGTCACTGGCTTCCGCGGCGCGCTGGGCCTAAGTGAGAAGATCCTGAATGGCGGGGTCAGCCCGGAATTGCGCGCCCTCCGGCGGGAACTCGATTGGCATAGGTTGATTCGCCGCTGCATTCATCGATTCCGCCAGGCGGATTACAGCCGCCTGGTTGATTGGATGAATGACGGCATGCGGCGCTCCTTGAGCCTCGTAAACCGCGACGAGGCTGCCCGCGTCCTCTGGCACGTCTGCCGTAACCAGCCTCGGCTCTTGTGGATGGGACTTAGCGGATTGCTTGCCCGCTGGCCTGACTTGCCGGCGGATGAGGACCCTTCGGAAAGCCTGTCCGTCGGTAGCCCTTCTGTTATCCAAAGGTAAAGGAAGCGGAATTGTCCGTATTTGTCGCGCCGGGCGTGTTCGTGTAATTTGGTCTTACGCTGCGGAACTGGGAAAAGCGTTCCGCAACGTTCACCTGCGAGGGAGGTTACTGTGCGCCTTGCCGTAGTTGGTTGCGGTTACGTCGGTTTGGTGACGGGAAGTTGTCTTGGCGAGGCCGGGCACGAAGTCATCGCCACGGATATCGATTCCGCCCGCATTAAAATGCTGAATTCCGGCCGCCTGCCAATTTACGAGCCCGGCTTGGATCGCGTCATGGAGAGCGCCAGCGCCGCGGGCCGCCTGCAGTTCACCTCGGATTGCGCTCAGGCCGTTCGCGCCGCCGATGCGATTTTCATTTGTGTGGGCACGCCGCCTCTCGAATCGGGCGAAGCCGATCTTTCCGCAATCGACAACGTAGCCCGGCAGATCGCCTCCGCCTCCAGGTCGCCAAAACTGGTCATCGAAAAGAGCACGGTCCCCGCCCAGACTGGCGAGCAGCTGCGCCATGCCCTTCAGGTCTATGGCCGCACCAATGGCGCTACATTTCGCGTTGCCTCCAACCCCGAATTCCTCCGCGAAGGCACTGCCGTCGCCGATTTTTTCCACCCTGACCGCATCGTTGTCGGCGTGGAGGACGCGGAATCCGAGCGGCAGTTGCGCGAAATCTACCAACCCTTTCTCGAAGGCAGGTTCCATTGCCCGGTTCACGAACCGAAATGCCCCGTCGTCCCGGCCCCGGTGTTTCTGGTAACCACCATCGCCAGCGCCGAATTGATCAAGCATGCCTCCAACTCCTTTCTCGGCTTGAAGATCTCCTATGCCAACCTCATCGCCGATCTCTGTGAGCGCCTTGGCGGAAACGTGGAGGAAGTCACGCGAGCCATGGGACTTGATCCGCGCATTGGCCCCCATTTCCTCAATGCCGGCCTCGGCTTTGGAGGATTCTGCTTGCCCAAGGATATTCAGGCATTCATCCGCTTAGCGGAAAAACACGGCGTCGAATCCAGCCTGCTTCGCGAAGTTGAGGCCGTCAACAAGCGTCGCATCGAGCAGTTTGTGGAAAAGGTTCGTCGCGCATTATGGGTGGTGAAGGAGAAAACCGTCGGGGTCCTTGGGCTGGCGTTCAAACCGAATACCGATGACATTCGTTTCGCGCCCGCAATCGACGTCGTCCGCCGCTTGATCGCGGAGGGCGCAAGGCTTCGCGTGTCTGATCCGGTTGCTATGGAGCGCGCGCGTTCGGTGCTGAAAGGCGTCGAGTTCGTGGAAGATCCCTACGAAGTGGCTCGCGGCGCTGATGCTTTGCTTTTACTCACCGAATGGCGGGAATATCGTGAACTCGATTGGAAGCGCATCCATAAGGAGATGGGCCGCCCCCTGCTTCTGGATGGGCGCAATATGCTCGCTCCCGCCAAAATGAAGGAACTGGGTTTTGAGTACCACAGCTTTGGCCGGCCGGATTTGAGCGCAAACCCCGTGCTCGTTTCTTCCTGAGAATTTATCTTGCCGATTCTCCCGCGGCCACCTGCTGCCGGAAAAACTCCAGGGTCAACCGCAGCCCTTCGTCCAGATTCACCTTCGGCTGCCATCCAAGCAGGCGCTTGGCCTTGCTGATATCCGGACAACGCTGTTTGGGATCATCCTGTGGAAGCGGCTTGAAAATGATGGGCACTTCCGATCCCAGGAGTTTACGGATGCGCTCGGCGAATTCCAGAATCGTGATTTCCTGCGGATTTCCGATATTCACGGGCTCGTGCTCATCGGAATTCATCAGCCGATAGATCCCTTCAATGAGGTCCGAAACATAACAGAAGCTGCGCGTTTGCTGTCCGTCGCCATACACCGTTATGGGCTGGCCGGTCAGCGCCTGGTGCACGAAATTCGGCAGCGCGCGGCCGTCGTTGAGACGCATGCGCGGTCCATAAGTATTGAAGATGCGAACGATGTGAGTGTCCACCCCGTGGAAACGGTGATAGGCCATGACCATCGCTTCCGCAAATCGCTTGGCCTCGTCGTAGACGCCTCGCGGACCGATGGGGTTCACATGTCCCCAATAGCTCTCCGGCTGGGGGCTTACCTGAGGGTCGCCATAGCACTCGGAGGTCGAGGCCAGCAGGTACTTGGCTTTTTTGGCCATCGCCAAGCCCAGAGAGTTATGGGTCCCTAGTGCGCCGACCTTCAGCGTTTGAATGGGAAGCTTCAAATAGTCCACCGGACTCGCCGGAGAGGCTAGGTGTAGAACGTAATCCACCGGCCCGGCCACATCGATGTATTGCGAAACGTCCTGGCGTACCATCCGAAACCCAGGATGCTTCTTCAAGTGAGCAACATTTCCCTCGTTTCCGGTCACCAGACTGTCGATGGAAAGCACATCCCAGCCGTGCTCGATCAAGTAGTCGCACAGATGAGAACCTAAAAAGCCCGCACCTCCGGTGATGACTGCGCGCAAACACCCTCCTCTCGTGGACCTAATTTAGGCTCGATCCACGGAACGAGCCCTTGTAGATGTTTCGATGCATTCTAAAGCCTGGAAGGTCGTGCGCAAAAGTCATCGCTGGATGCAACTGCTGTGAGCTCAGACTCTTGCCGCCAGTATCCGTGGCTCTGGTATCAGCAAGTTCGCCATAAAAACCCCTCGGCCGTCCGCAGGCGCGCAAATACTATGTTTTCAATACTATCCGAGGGATGTCAGCAGAAGAGTGGAATGACAACCAAAATTCGTGGTCACCTCTTCGAGCATCTAACGATTGGGAGTACGAAAATGACATTCTCGAAACGATTACCAATTGCCAGCGCGATCTTGCTGGCGGCATTTCTGCCCGGGATTGGCTGGGCGCAAACTCAGAATTCACGCCCTGCCCAACCCGGCACTGTCAACTACGTCGAAGGTCAGGCCTCAGTCGATAACCAGCCGTTGAGCTCCACTTCTGTAGGTTCCACCCAGTTACAGGCCGGACAGACGCTGGAGACCCAATCCGGCAAAGTGGAAGTCCTGCTTACTCCGGGTGTCTTCCTTCGAGTGGATGACAACAGCGCGATAAAAATGATCAAAGCCGGTCTCGCGGATACCGAGGTCGAAATTGACAAGGGCCGCGCCATGCTCGAAGCCACCGATATCACTAAGGACAACGATATCCGTGTCGATGAAGCTGGCGTCACTACAAGAATCCTGAAGAACGGCTTGTATGCTTTCGATGCCAATGAAAACACGGTTCGCGTCTTCAAAGGCAAGGCGGAGACCGTCGTCAACGACAAAAAAGTTGATTTGGGCAAGGAACGAGAGCTTGCTCTGAATGGCGGCGCCAAACCGAAAACTCAGGATTTTGACGCGCGCAAGTATGAGGACGATTTCTTCCGCTGGTCCGCGTTGCGTTCCGGATACCTGTCCGAGGCGAGCGCTGATCAGGCCCGTCTTTACGTAAATGGCGGACCAGGCTGGGTCGGACCCGGCTGGTATTGGGATCCCTGGTTTAGCTGCTACACCTTCATTCCGGGTGACGGCATTTTCTACAGCCCGTTCGGCTGGGGATTTTATTCCCCATTTGCAATCTATCGGACCCCCTTCTTTTATGGAGGCTACTGGGGTCGCCCGCATCCGTTCGGCGAGGTTCATTATCCCTATGGGCACGGGATGGAACCGCACGGCGGATTCCGCGGTCCTGTGGGCGGGTTCCATGGAGGCGGATTTGGTGGCGCACGTGGAGGTTCGGCGGCCGCCGCTAACGCTGACCGGCGCTAACACTAACCGAAAATAATTCAGCCGCAGGTCTTTAAGGCCTGCGGCTGAAATTGTCTTCCGTCTCCGTGCGAATCAGATCACTTGGCCGGCAGGAACCTCTGCACGCGTTCCCCGGCAAACACCTCGCCGGTATAAATGATGCCCTTCGAGTCCACCGCTTCCATATGCAGCCCGAAGAACTCGCCGCCGTTTTCGCCCATCTGTCCCAACTGGCCCAGGATCTTGCCGTCTTCACGGTTCAGGAACCAGATATGGTTGTTGGTCAGATCGGAGATGTACAGCAGCCGCTGCTCTTTATCCGGCGAGAACATCACCCCGCCGGTAGAGCCGCCTACGCCCGTGTATGTCGCCAGCGTGAATTCCTTCACGAACGTGCCGTCCTTCTTGAATACTTGGATGCGGTTCGCCATGCGGTCCGCCGCGTACACAAACCCATCGTGCGAGATATTCAGCGTCAGGTGCCCGCGGAACTCTTTCGGCTCCGGCCCGCCCGGAGTGTACGCGCGGTCCTTATCGTCTGTTGTGATTTCCGAAAGCTTGTGGCCGTAGGCGCCCCAGCCGCGCTTGAATGCCAGCGTGTCCAGGTCAAACACCATCACGCGCCCGCCCAAATAGCTGTCGCTGCAGTAAAGCTCGTGAGCCGCGTCATCGATTCGGACCTCTTCGATGTTTCCCACGATCATCGGCGTGGTAGGAGGATATTTCTCCCGGAACGCCTTGATTGCCGCCTGCCGAGCCGCCTGGGCCTCAGGCGACGCTTGTTGCCGGGCGCCGGCGGGCCGAATAAATCCCGCTACCGGCCCGGCGCTGCCGTGGCCGGGAGTATGCTCCGCGGGCGCCGCGTCACCTCCGCCTCCGCCTGCCTCTTTTTCGGGCGCTCGCGGGACAGTGCCGAGCAGTTTGCCGCTCTTCGGGTCGTATTTGTGGACGCTGTTTAGACCGTCCACGGTATTTCCCGTGTAGATGAATCCTTTGAGGTCCACCGCCATTCCGTGTCCTTGCGGCGGATCGATGGAGCCGATCACGTTCCCTTCTTTATCGAAGTGAATCAACGACGGAGGCCGGACGCAACAATCGGCAATCGGAGGAGTCAATTCCGCCTCCAGTTCGATGTCCGTCAGATCGTTCGGACGATCATACGCCCACACGTTATCGTCCTTGTCCACGGCCAGCCCGGTAACCCCGCCGATCTTCCACTTATTCGGCAGCGGCTTGGGCCAGTCCGAATCGAACTTGAATTTCGGCGCCGTTTCCGTGGGCGGCGCTCCTCGCAACGCGCGAAAAAGGCCCGCTCCCAAAAGTACAGCCGCAAAAAGCCAATAACGATATTCCGGCCAATTTGGCCCATGATTTCGCCCGTGATTTCCTAAGTCTCCAACCCATTTTCACGATCCCCTCCTCCCGCGTGACTCGCTTCACGCGAGGATCTCCTCAGAGCATCCTCGGCGGAGTCTATTACCCGATATTCCGGCTGTCAACAAAGCGGCAGGGTAAGAGGAGGCGGTGGCTGAAACTGAGCCACCAGACTCCCGAATTTGGCCATTGGGGTCGAATTTGAGAATAACCCATAAGTCTCGAAAAGTCGGATTCTCGGAATCTGGCTTTTTACGCGATTCCCAGTTAGCGAAAATCCCGTTTGTCAGAAGTTAAGGCTATCGCTCTTGTCACTTAGGTGATTAAGGATACACTTCGGGCAGGAGTTCTCCGTGGAACTTCCAGTTGCAATTCGGAAAGATCATAATCCGCTCTCTTTTTTCGCACACCTTTTTCCGCCACTCATTTTTGTGCGGTGGACGAGCTATGCTTGCCCACACTGCGGTGGTATTTTCCGACTAGACTTCTGGCCGTACAACGTCAGGCTTGGCAACAACGAGCGGATTTGCCGAAAGTGCAGCAAGGTTTTTGACGACGGTGCACGTGAGTGGCCGGAGCTAACGATAGCTAAAAAAGTGCGGTTTTTCTTTCCGCCTCTGCTCCTTGGAATATGTGGAGGTATCGAGTTCGCTGGAATCGTAGCGTTCTTCATCGCGCCACGAGACGTGCGCGGACCGATTATTTTCGCAATACTATCGACCGTTGGTTTCGTACCTGCGGTTCTGTGGGCGGCTTTGCGTTTGATTCCCGTAGCCCGCTCGAATGGCCGATATAAAAGGCTGCTGCTCGCTACCAAGTCTTCATAAGTCGGGTTTCCGGAAAATGGGCCCTGGCAGCTTTCCATGGTCGGGGTTATCGCAGGCTATGCTGGCGGAGTTCCAGTGGACGTGCCAAATGTGCCCTCGTGGTGCGCCTGTTCAGAAACCAGAGCCAGAATGCGGCGAGCAAGATCACTACGGCCTCAAAAACTTCCGCTGCGATACGGTTAGAGCCTGACCGCCTGAACATATCAGGAACTAAGGCCAGGAAGAGAAAGGAGCGAACGAACATTAGGAAAAGAAGACCACTAATACGATAAGCGAGATTCTGACCACTCCGTAACCGAAGCACACCGATTGCGGTCACCATGCCCCAACAACTAAAACCAGCACTGACGATACTGATTACGTGGTTGAGTGTAGAAGGCTGCAGAACATTGGATTGGCTCACGGGCACGGGTGCCGAAGGAAACTTCATGAACAGTGTCAGGGCGACGAATAGATTCACACCACTCCCGATCAAAACCATAACAGCAGATGTTGTTATGAAAGCGGAGCGCTTGCTGGTCATGGCAGTCGTGCCCTGACTATACGATTGAATTGGATGCGTCGCCGGATAGGGCCTGGTAAGTCGTATTTCCGAAACGTGGTTGCGCTGATTCCCAGTTGACGAAAATGCCGTTTATCGAGCTCGGTCGCGGTTCGGTAAAAGATGAGAACGGAAAGACAAGAGCTGCTCCGGCCACTCGCTGGAGAAGTAGCATTCGGGTGTCGGCGTGGTCACGTGGCCAGCGGTCGCGCCCTGCGTGCGGCCACTCAGTGAGTGACGGGTAGCCCAACAACGATGAGAACCGCATATTCCTGCTTGCGGCAGCCGTTCACGGCGGGCATGGCCGCTGCTGGATTCACCGGAAAACCCTTGGTCTGAACGTTCGCGGGCGAGCACGAGTTGTTAGCCGTCGACGGCGTGTAGCGTGCGGAGCGGCATTCGAGATGGGTGACATCGTAAAGGGTCGCGCCGTCGGCGAGTTCCCACCGCTGATTGCCGTCCTTGTCCTTGGGCTGAATTGTCAGCACGGTCGTCACGTTGCGGTCGCCTGTGACGAGGTATTTCCCAGGGGGCAGCGGAAAGCTCGGCTTCTCCATGATAAAACCGTGTTCCTCTAGCCACCAGTCCGAAGGGTCGAATTTCCACTGTGCCGGCGCCACACCGCCGGCCGCCTTCAATTGATCGTAGTGGTCCAGCTTGCAAGCGCGCGGGCCCGGGTCCTGGCTCCAGAAGCCCCATGATTGCGCGCCGTTGCCGGAGGTGGCCTTGGGGTCTCCCAACGCCGCGATGAACTGCGGCTCGATGCGCTTGAACTTCGAGAGGTCTACGCCGACCCGTGAACCGGCTGCTGCAGGCCGGCCGCCAACATGAGGAATCCCGTGGAGAGGAGCCGGCGGCTCAGGGACGGCACGAACTGGCGGACATTCATGCGATTGCTCCCATTGGACGATCCGATGACATCCTACACCCGTGCTCGCCATATTGCTATTCCTGAGAAGTCCGTATTCCGCCTGGTAAGTCGTCTTATCGGAATATGACTTGTCATCCCGAGGAAATTCGCCCACATGTCTTCACGTGGGCGAATAACGAGGGATCTGCTTTTTCCTAAGGTTTTTCGACTAGGGGGTCGGAGCTTTAGCTCCGACATTCCGTGCTTAGAAGTCCCAGGGGCTTCAGCCCCTGAAGAACTTCTGCGATTCATTTGTAGCTCAGGTCGTCCCGCCAATGGTTTGTTTGGCGGGAGACCTGAGGCTTTTGCCTGTAAAGGCAAGCGCGCGTGTCTCCTCAGCCAGCAACCCATCGCTGTCATCCCGAGGAAATTCGCCCACATGTCTTCATGTGGGCGAATAACGAGGGATCTGCTTTTCCCGCGATTGGAGGCCCGACCGCTGCTAAAACTGAAGCTGCGTCTCCATTCGCTGCATCAATGGCTCCGCGCTTTGCAGCACGAAATAGCTTTCCGGCACGAAATCCGACCGGCAGTTAGGACAGGTATTGCTTATCAAAATATCGTTCGAACCGCTCTGCCCGCTCCCCGGATCTTCCATCTGTTCGAGTATAAACTCGGAGCTGCACGAGCCGCATTTCCTGCAGAGGTAAGCAAACATTTTGAGTACCTCCGATCGAATTCGTTCCTGACGCAAAGCTCGCTCCTCGAATCTTTAATACCGCATTTTCACGGGCCTGATTTCAACGCTCGAAATCAAGGCTCCATCTTCTGGGATACATTCAGACCCGCGCGTCCGATGATTTTCGCGCTCGCCGCATCGCGGATGAAATATTTTGCGGGTACAGTGCGGGCCAGAGTGTCGAGTTTTTCTTCTGCTTCCTTGAGCGTAGCCGCCTGCGCAACCCACAGCGGGCTGCCATCGCTTGCCTCTCGAAAAATGTCGTAGCCGAAACCCATATTCTCCCCCGAACAACCCGCGTATTGGCTGGTCTCGTCTATCGTGACCCAATAACTGGAGATGGCGGACCCGGATGACATCCCGTCTCCTTTCCGCGCAGCTTAACGCGGCGCACATCTGCTTCGAATAGAGCAATGGCCATGCCAATATATGTCTAAATTTTGTCTCCTGGCCAACCAACTGAAAGAAGAAGGCTTGCGCGCAGGTCCGCAAGTTCGATCCGTACGTCTACGGGGTTTATCGTTATGTGGCTACACCCTAACGCCGACACAAACTCTTCCCGGCGCGTGCAGTTTTGCACCATAGAGGGGCTCTCGCTCCTCTGTCTGCATAGAGCTACCTACAAACTGGGGGGATTCCCGGTATTGTCGCTTAGGCCCGGCCATGTTGTCCTAGGGCGAGAACGAACGCCGCCCTTTCAGACCCCCTGGCCCTAGCTAGCAAGGCCGACAGTTCTCAGCGTTTAGACAGAAAACGCAAATGGCACTCCGCATCCTAGTTGTGGACGATTATCTGGTGGCCCGGAAGACCATCCGTTCCCTTCTTACCTGGCACTCCCTGCATGTCTGCGGTGAAGCGGAAAATGGGAAACAGGCCGTCGAGAAGGTCAAGGAGCTAAACCCGGATCTCGTCCTGCTGGATATCAATATGCCGGTGATGAATGGTGTTCAGGCCGCCTACGAAATCCGCCGCATCTCTCCGTCCACGAAAATAATCTTCTTCACCATCCACGACTCTCCCGAAGCCGTCGCTGCCGGACGAACGGTGGGTGTGGATGCCTTCGTGCCCAAAGCCGCCGCCGGAACTCAATTGATCCCCGCCGTCAAGCGTCTGCTCAAAACCGCCTGACGCGACAAGACCGCCAAAAACCCGGGGCTTCTGCATGATGCTGGCTTTCCTGGGCACGCGCGACCGAAAAAAGTGCACTACTTCTCGAACTCCCCGCATCTAACCGCCACTGAGGAGGACTTCAATGCCATACGTTACTGTCGGTAAAGAAAACTCTGGTGACATTCAGCTGTACTATGAAGATCATGGCTCGGGCGATCCGGTTGTTTTGATCCACGGCTATCCTCTGAGCGGTGCTTCCTGGGAAAAACAGGTTTCCGCGCTTCTCTCGGCTGGCCATCGCGTGATCGCCTACGACCGCCGCGGCTTCGGAAAATCCAGCCAGCCCACCGTCGGCTATAACTACGACACTTTCGCTGAAGATCTGCACAAGCTCCTCACTCAACTCAATCTCAGCAATTTTGCGCTGGTTGGTTTCTCGATGGGTGGTGGCGAAGTGGCGCGTTACATCGGCAGGTATGGATCGAAAGGCGTTAGCCACGCGGTTTTCATCTCGTCAGTCCCGCCCTTCCTTCTAAAAACGGCGGACAATCCCGAAGGCGTCGACGCCAGCGTGTTCGAGGGCATTCAAAAAGCTGTCGCTTCGGATCGTTACGCTTTCTTCACCGAATTCTTCAAAAACTTCTACAACACCGATGTTTTCCTCGGCAAGCGCATCAGCCAGGAGGTCGTCCAGGCCAGTTGGAACGTCGCCGCCGGGGCTTCGGCTACCGCGAGTCTCGCCTGCGTGCCCACGTGGCATGAAGATTTCCGTGCTGACGTAGCCCGCGTCGATGTCCCCACGTTGGTCATTCACGGCGATGCGGATCGCATCGTGCCCTTCGCTGCTGCGGGCCAAAAGACGGCCAAGTTGGTGAAGGGCGCCCGCCTGGTCACCATAAAGGACGGACCTCACGCCGTAAACTGGACCCATGCAGACGAAGTTAATCAGGAGCTCGTGAATTTCCTTGGCAGGGGTGCTACGACGCGAGCCGCCTCGACCACGCAGCGGTAGTAACCGGCAAGCTTATATCAATTGCAACTGAAAAACTCGCGGGCCTGATCTACTTCGGTTCGGGCCCGCGCACGACCTGCACAAAATCATCGGGCCGAATCCGTTTCGCAAAGGCCGCCCTCACGTCGTCGGCGCTGAGCTCATAAAAGCGCTTTGCGGCGCGCTCCGGCTCATTGAGCGGCAGGCCGATCTGCGCGCGGCGAACGATCGCATTGGCCACGCCGTCTTCACTCGACTCCCCCAGCGGAAGCTGCCGCAAAACCAGGGCCTTGGCCAGCTGCAGTTCCCCTGGCGTGACGTTTTCTGTCTGCATCGCAATTAAATCGCGTTGAATCAATTGCCGCGCCTTGGACACGTTCTGCGGTTCGCATGCGTAGTCGACCGTGTAGATGGTTCTGGTCTTCTGCGCGTTGAGCACAACGTCCACGTTATACACATATCCGTTCACTTGTCTCAGATCGTGATAGAGCCGCGTGGCATAAAAGCCGCCGCCCAGAACGTGATTGCCAAGCTGCAGCGGATAGTAGTCGTCGTCGAACCGCGTAATCGGGATCGTTTCCGAAAGATTTACGGAATCCTGAAGCTGCGTCCGGTCCGGCACGTTTTCCGCCGCGGCTTTGTTCGCCGGAACCCGAGGCAAATCGACCTCGGGTTTCGGCCCCGCGGCTTTCCAGTCGCCAAACGATTTCTCGATCGCGCTCCGCGCCTCTTCCGGCGTTATGTCGCCGATCACCGCGATCGTCGTGAGGTCCGGCCGAATGGTCTTTGCGTAGTACTGTTTTATGTCATCGAGCGAGAGCGAAGACACCGTCTCCGGCGTCGTTTCCCGAAGCGCGGGATCTTTTGGCGGAAATAGAGCCGCCTCTAAAGCGCGGCCGGCGCGATAACCCGGGCTGCGAAGCTGCCCGGCGATGAATTGCGCCGTTTGCGGCTTCAGCACGTTGAACGCCTGCTCGGGAAGTGCGGGATTCAGCTCGTTATCGGCCATTAGCTGCACGCCACGCGGGAAATCCTGTTTCAAAACGCGCAGAGAAAATTCGAAACCCGCGGATTCCTGCGCGGCGATGTCGTCGAGCGCTTTCTGAAAGGCCAGCCGGTCAAGATTCTTCGTTCCGTAGGAAAACAGATCGTCGAGAACCTGTGCCACGCCGTCCCGTCCCGAGGGCGCTTCCATTTGCGGATCGTGCCGGATATCCCCGATCACCGTAACCGTTGGCGTGACTTTCACGGTCCGCACAATCAGGCGCAAACCGTTCGGCAAAGTCATATCCGCTGAAGCTCGGCTGCGCGGGCGGTAACTCGAGCGTCAGCAGCCGCGAACTTGCCCACGATGGCAACTCCACAGGTTTCGTTGGAGTCGAGGTGAGCTGCTCGGCGCCCCCGAATCCGTTGGAAGCCACTGGTTCGCCCGAAGGCGATGGCTTGAGTTGCGCCGTAATCGATCCTTGGTCCACAAGATATGTCTTGGCCAGGCGGTTTACGTCCTCCACCGTCACCCGCTTCATCGCCTCTACGTCATCATCGGGCGAGTTCCGCCCTTCCGCCGCCAAGGCATCCGACCATGCCTCCGCCAAACCCGGAATCGAGTTGCGCCGGAATTCCGCGGCCGCAATTTCACGCCGCTTCGCCGCTTCCACCAAATCCGCCGGCAATCCGTTCGTGGCGTAGTCCGCGATGATCTTGCGCATCTCTTCGATCACCGGACCGGCATCCCCCGCCGCCGGCAAGACGGCAACGCTGTAAGCCACGCTGGCCTTCGGGTAGGCTTCCGCGAGCCCGAATTCAGCGTCGAGCGCCTTTCCCTGCGGAACGAGCCCATAGATATTTCCTCGCTGGCTCGCCAGCACATCGCTCAAAATATGCACTGCCGCGAAATCGGCGCTATCGGTCCCCGGCATCCGGAAAGCGATGAATGCCAGCAGGTAAGGCAGATTGCTGTCCAGCGTGAATGACTCCGATTTTACCGGGCTCAGATTCACCTGCGGGCGAGGCGGCAGCGTCTTGCGTTCGATCTTCCCGTAATATTCCCTCACCTTGGCCAGCACGGCGTCCGGTTCCACGTCGCCCGCAACGACCAGAATCGCGTTGTTCGGCGCATACCAGGTCTTATAGAAATTCCTCAGCATCTCCCCCGTCGTCGCGTCAAAAGACTCCTTGGTGCCCAGAGGATCGTGGCTGTACGGCGTGCCCGCAAACAGGTCCTCGCTCACGCGGGTGATGAATTTGTAGGTCGGATTGGAAAGATCGCGCGCCACCTCCTGCTCGATGGCGCCTTTCTCCTGCGCCCATTCGTCTTGCGAATCCTTGATGTCTTGCATGCACGCCGCGTCCACGCGCAAAGCCACATCCAGATCGCTGGCAGGAATCGTGGTGTAGTACTGCGTGATATTTTGCTGCGTATCGGCGTTATCGAATCCGCCCAGTTGCGCATAGATCGCCGAGATCTGATCGCCCGTCAGCTCCGCGCAGCCCCGAAAGGCCATGTGTTCCTGCGCGTGCGCCATGCCCGGAAAGCCTTGCGGCGTTTCGTCGCCTCCCACCAGATAGTTCTGCTCGACGGTTACCACCGGCGCGAGCGGATTGCGCAGAATCACCACCCGCATGCCATTGTCCAGCGTGGCGCGCGTAACGTCGCTGCTTTGGCTCGTGGGTCTTCCCTGCGCAAACAGCAGAACCGCCGCTAATAATGAGACCACGGTCATTCTGAATATGGACCAGAACATGGCATTACTCCTGAATGGCGTACGAAGACTCCACTCGATTTGATCTTTGAATTGTCGCCGCACGGCGCCCGATTCGCAAATCCCTATTTTCCCCGATTCCCCGCGCGAACTCCAACCCGTTACCCACTTGCTTGCCCCGAGGAACGAGGGGCTGTGCGGCTGCCGTCCTACGCAGGGTCCTGCAGTTAGATGCTCGCGCCAAAGGCTCCGCAAGCAAATCAGATCGACGATGTCATTTCAGGAAGGGGCTGATATGGGAGGCGCCCGCTAATTCGCTGGCTGCCGTCCGAGCACTACGTAGCGCGCGATCGCGTACCCGAGAACTCCTCCGGCAAACGTGTCCGAGGTGAAATGAGACTGCAATGTAACGCGGGAGAGTCCCACGGCCGCGGCCAGCCCGTAAGCCACCCAGGGCATCCACCTCTGATGCGGGTACCGCCGCACAAACGTCGTCGCCACCGCCATGATCGCGATTTCGTGTCCGGAAGGCATGCTGCCCAACCCGCCCAGCCAGCCGCCCTTTCTTATTTTGAACCAGCTGTCCGTGAAATTGCCGCCGGCGGGATAAGTAATGGGAGTTTCGCGCCCATCGACGTCCTTCATGATCGTCGTGAGAATCTCCGAGTCTATAACCGCTTCGCCCGCCAGCATGAACGTCTTCTGATCGTAGACGTTCCGTCGCAGTATTGAGGCCAGGTAAAAGGCGCCTGCAAATGCGTCCGTAGCCGTGGCCGTGTTGTAACCGGCAAAGGTGTTGTTGAAGCCGCTCAGTGGTTGGATATTATTTCGCGCCCATTTGGCGTCATGTGCGTCGATCAGTGTGAGCAGCGCTGTGGCCCCGACTATGGCCAGAGTGGGCTTGAGGTGATGTCCCCGCACTACCGAATACGGAAAGAGCCAAATCTGCTTCTGATCGTGAAGCAGGTCTGGCGGCACACTCCTCCACTGGCTCCCAATAATCCGCCACTCCGATGGTTGACGCGGGCGGGCGAAAGACTGGATGGGCAGCGGATCAGCCTGCGCGCCTTGCTCTTCTACGTCCGGCACCACACTCGGAATCAGTGGCCGAGGAATCCGCACCCGCGGTTTGCACGCCCCCGCTTTGCACCGAAGACTGCGGGGCCTCTGACGCCGGGGGCATCTCCTGAGGAGCATCCTGAGCGGCGCAAACCTGCGCGCCAATCAGCGCGGCACACAACAAAAGAAGGGGCGAGAGCCATCTGCGCATCAAGTGCTCCTGTCAAAGGGGGGTATGCCGGCGCCGATTCCTGCGGCAGCAGAACGTCACGTAAACGCGTGCCAGGAGAAGTGCTCAACACCGGCCAATTGTAGGGCATCGCGTCTAATTGAACAGCATTATCATTCGTTCAGATTCACTTTTTGCTAATGGATATTCCTCGCGCCCTGAGGAAAAAATGGGATCTCTCTGAACCTGGGCGCCTACTCGGCGACCGCCTGTCTCGCTGGTGTCATTCTGAGCGGAGCGTCCCGCAATCCTCTTCCGAAAATCGTGCCTTGCGATTTTCGGTCGGGACGCGAAGCGAAGAATCCCTCCTGAATCTTTACCCTACAGCCTTGCTCAGCGATTCGCCCAGCGCAGCCTTCACGCGCTCCGGCGTGAACGGAACCTGCCGGACGCGCGCGCCCGTGGCGTCGAAAATCGCATTCCCGATTGCCGCCGCAACCACCGTGATCGAAGTCTCGCCCGCTCCCGTCGCATTTTCATCCGGCCGGTTGATCAGTTTCACTTTGATCTCCGGCACATCGAAGCCCAAAGGCAAGCTGTGATACGTGCGCCAGTCGACTGAAGTCACTTTCTGGTCGTCCCAGGTAACTTCTTCGCCCATGGCGCGGCTCATGCCTTGCAAAGCGCCGCCTTCGATCTGGTTCCGAAGCCCGTCGGGATTGGAGATCGGCCCGGAATCGTTGCTGAAAAATATCCTCTTCACTGCCACTTTTCCGGTGTCTTGATCGACCTCGACCTCCGCCACCATGGCCGCCCAGCCATTTTCGCCCTCGTATGCCACGCAAGAGAAGCCTCGCCCCGTGACCATTCCCGTCCTGCGGCTCTGTGGTTTCGGCGAAGGCCGCGCTTCCCAATTCGCCAGCGCCGCCGCCTCCTTGACCACGGCGATCAACCGGTCGTCGCTCAGGTGCCGCAGCCGGAATGCCACCGGATCGGCCTTGGCTCGCGCCGCCAGTTCGTCCATGAAGCATTCATGAGCAAACGTATTCTGCAGCCGCGCGGGCGATCGCAATGGCGCGGTAAAGAGTGGCGACGCAATATTGTGCGTCAGTGACCGTTCAGACTTGATAGTTCCGCTGCCCTGGGCCTTGCCTCCGACGTTTCCGGCCACATACGAAGGCACACCATTGCTGTTGTTTGAATACGCCCGCGGCTCCGGCGCCGGAGTCCGTGCCTGAAAAGGTTCTGGCGAAAACCCGGCTAGCGTTCCCGTAATCACGTTTCCAGGTGTCGTATAGCCGGGACGGTTGCCGAGGGTTGCAGACCAGGACTCGTGGTCCCACGCCACGATATTCCCCTGGGCGTCCAGACCCGCGCGCTCGTCCATCACAAATGCAAAGCCGTAATTCTCGCCCCACGCCATCTCGTCTTTCCGCGAGAGTTGTACGCGCACCGGTTTGCCTACGGCTTGCGAGAGCAACGCGGCATCGTAGGTTACCGTGTCGGCCCCGTTCAGCCCATAGCAGCCCGAGCCCCGGCGGAAGATCACGTGAACGTTTTCCGGTTTTAGTCCGAGGAGGATTGCCGTGCTGGCCCGTACCGGCCACACGCCCTGCGTAGGCGAGTAAAGCGTCGCCTTATCGCCTTGAACGTCGGCCACCGCGCACGAAGTTCCCATCGATCCATGCATCTGGTTGGGATAGTAATAAGTGGCTTTCACCACCGTGGCGGCTTGGCCCAGTTTCTCGTCCACGTCTTTCGAATTCACCAGCAGCGTGTCGCGCGTCGGTTGCTGCGTCCGCAGATAGTTATAGAAATCGGCGTGATTCGGCATCCCGGTGCCTGCGCTCCAGGTAACCTTCAGCTTGTTCGCCGCCTGAATTGCCTGCCAGGGCTTCTCCGCAACCACACCCACGAAATTTTTCTTCACCACCACTTTCACCAGCCCGGGCATTCCTTGCACCGAGCTTTCATCCACGTTGACGACGCTTGCGCCCACCGCGGGTGGCCGCACCACGCGTCCGTGCAGCATCCCCGGCACCCGCACGTTATGCACAAACTCGAATCTCCCGGTGACGATGTCCGGCATGTCGGGACGCCTCGCCGGAGTTCCGAGCACGGTCCATTCGCTTGCCGGCTTGCGTTTTGCGTTGGGGTCGAGCTTTATCTCGAACTTCTTCCCTCCAACGAGTTCGCCATAACCGACTTTCTTCGAAGGATCGCTCTTCGCGCTGATCGCGCCGTCGGCCGCCGTAAGCTGGTCCGCCGGTACGCCCAGCCGCTTCGAGCCAAGTTCCAGAAGCGCTTCGCGTGCCGTCGCCGCGGCTTGCGCTAAATTCTTTTGGTTGAAATTCGTCGGATGCGACTGGCTCCCTGATGTTATTCCCTGGTCCGGCGTCTGTGCGGTGTCGCAGTAATACAGTTTGACGCGGCTGAACGGCACGCACAGCTCTTCCGCGACGAGTTGAATCTGTGCCGTGGAAATCCCTTGGCCCAGTTCTGCCTTACCCGTATACGCGGTGACGCCGCCGTCCGCCGCTATCGCAATCCACGAATCGAGTTGGTTGAGCGGCGGCGAACCGGCCGTGCCGCCTTCGAATAGTCCCTGCGCCGCTGCCGTCTGCAGCGTCCCCTTCATGCTGAAGCTGACAATCAGTGCTCCGGCGCCTATCAGAAACGACCGTCGCGAGAATCCCGCGCGCCCCAATGCCGCTGCGGCGTCCTGAGTCAAGGCCGGACGCGTCAAGGCCCGGTCCGACAAAACCCGGTCCGAAAAAAAGAGGGTTCGCCACAACTTTCGCGTGGGTGCTCATCGCGCCGCCGCCTCTCTCGCACGCCCTTCTCTATATTTATTGATGGCCTGCAGCATCCGCGCGTGTGTGAAGCAGCGGCACAGCACGCCCGACATCGCTTGCTGGATCTCCTGCTCGCTCGCCTTCGGATTCTTGTCCAGAAATGCCTTGGCGGTCATGATCACGCCATTCACGCAAAAGCCGCACTGCGCCGCCTGCTCTTCAATAAAAGCCTGCTGCAGCGGATGTGGCTTCTCGGCCGTGCCCAGACTCTCCAGAGTGATGATCTCCGCGCCCTCCACGCTCTTCACCGGCGTCATGCACGAACGGATCGCTTGCCCTTTGACGATCACTGTGCAGGCGCCGCATTGTCCCAGCCCGCAACCGAACTTCGGGCCGTTCAACGCGAGATCATCGCTCAACACATACAAAAGCGGCGTCGTCGGATCGACGTCCACCGCGTGGACCTTGCCATTGACCTTCAAATTTATCGCGCTCATGGCTTTCAAGGTATTGCCAAGCCAATTCCGCGTCAAGCCCCTCGTTTGGCAGCGTGTAACGGCGGCCCAGGCCGGCGGTTCTGGCTCTTCCATGCCTGCCACGGAAATAGCAATCCGCCTGACATATTGGCAGTAAACCCTTGGCAGTCGTTTTGGCACGCGCTTCCAGAACCGCCGAATCCCTCTGCTTCTAAGCAGTTTAGCCGCGGCCCGCCAATTGATTGGCGCTGGCATGCGGAGTGCACTTCGCATCAGTGAGGTGTGACATGAAGATCCGTTCGGGGATTTTGGCGCTGTCGCTTCTGCTGATGGCTTCGACGTCGCGTGCGAACGACTTAAAGCCGGAGACCCTGCAGGCTTGGCAGGAATATATCCAATCCACCGATTCGCAAATGCGCCAACGGCTGAATCAGGGCGCCTTCCTTCGCGTCGACGAGGCGCCTGATCATCTGGCAAGCCTTCTTCAGGGAGAAATTCTGGTCGAACCCGTTACCAGAAACGGCCACGACAAAGTTCCTCATGGCCTGATCCATGATTGGTACGGCGCTATCTTTGTGCCCGGCGCGAGGATCGATGACGTCCTCTATGTACTCGGCGACTACGATCGCTATCAGGAGTTCTACCATCCGACCGTGGTCGATTCCAAACTCCTGGAACGCGCCGGTGATAATGACAAATTCTCGATGCTCATGCTCAGCAAGGTCCTCTTCGTAACCGTTGCCCTCGCTGGCCAATACGAATCGCACCTCACCTGCGTTGATGAGAAACGCTGCTACATCGTCTCCTACAGCATTCTAACTCAGCAGATCAAAGACTTCGGCCGCCCCGGCGAACACATCCTGCCCCCGGATCAAGGCGACGGTTTTCTGTGGCGCTTGTACGGCGTCACCAGCTTCGAACAACGTGACGGCGGCGTTGTGATCGAAAACGAGTCCATCGCGCTCAGCCGAGATATTCCGGTTTCCGTCCGGTGGCTCGTCAACCCCATCGTCAGTCATTTGCCAAGGAATTCGCTCACCACCGGCTTGATGCAAACCCGAGATGCTGTTTCCGCCGCCACGGCGATGCAGAGCCAGCGACGATCCCCAGGGCGTCCGGCTGCTATCGAGATCAGCGCCGTGCGCCATCCGCATGCGCCGTAAGTCTTAGGCGGTAATCCTAAGATTTCAGGATCGCTCCGCCAATCGCGATCACCGGCCGGCCAAACGTCGCGTTGGTCACTTCCGCAAACGAAAGATAAAGCGCGTCGATTCCAGTAATCACGCCCATCCAGCCGCCCGCTTTGTGCCACGCCGCTCCCATTCCCAAGTCGCCTCCCGCAAGCAGCAGAAACGTCATCCACAGCAACAGGAAAATGGACCACAGCGTGAAGTTCGTCCGAAATGTGGGGATCCACATATAAAACGTGAAGACTCCCCACATCAGCAGCACCACTCCCACGCCTGTCGCGTCGGGCGCTTTGATCCAGCCCGCTCCCACGGTCCAGTTCAGGAACGCATACCACCACCAAAAAGCTCCGTAGGAGGTGAAAGCCACCATCCCAAACGTGTTGCCGTTTCCATATTCCAGGAATCCGGCGATGAATTGCGCCAAGCCGCCAAACGAAAACGCCAGCGGCACTACTGCCGGCACCGCCTCCGCCGGCACCCACCCGGCGTTGATGCTACTGAGCACCACGGTTGTCACTCCGAATGCAGCGAGGCCCAATGGGGCGGGATTCGAAACCTTACCGGTTGCGGATATTGCATCTTTGGGAGTCGTTGGCTGGGCCATGGGGAGCTCCTTTTAGTGAGTTTTGGGGGTGGAACAGGCCGCGCGATCTGGAAAAGTCGCACCTATCGGGCTGCTGTATACCCCATTTCGCCGTTCCGCACCAGCCCAGGTACAGCCCGTAGGGCAATGCTCCATGGCCCGCCTAACCGGTTTCCCTGTGCGCAACTTACAGGTAATTATTTGCGCAAGGGGCATACGATCTGGCGCCCCGCCCACGTTGGTCGGTTGCTAACCTATGGTCAAGCAAAGCCACTAGGACCGCCCTAAGCGCGAGCGGAGAGCGTTTTTTTGGCGCGCGCCCTAAAACCCTAATGCCCTAAAACCCTAATGACTAGGAGTGAACTGTGAAAATCGGCAACATACTTCTCAAACCGGTGGCAATCCTGGCGATTTCCTTTGGCCCGGCCCTCATGGGCGCCTGGGCCCAAGCTCCGGGCGCAACCTCCGCGGCGCCTTCCGCGGCCAGTGCCAACGCCATCTCCCACACCACCAAGGCCATGAACTATCGCCGCGCTGGCGGCTCGGCCAAGATCAGCTTCGCGGGCACCAAGCTGATGTCCACCGCATCAGGCGAGGCCAAGGTCGAGGCCAAAAACAACCGCATGGAGATCGAAGCGAAATTCGATCGAGTGGAAGACGCCACCAAATTCGGCCTCGAGTATCTGACCTACGTCTTTTGGGCCGTCTCACCCCAGGGCCGTGCCGAAAATCTCGGCGAAATCACCGTGAAAAATGGCATGGCTGAAATCAAAGCCGATACGGATATGCAGACTTTCGGCATGATCGTTACCGCCGAGCCTTACTTTGCCGTTACGCAGCCGGGCAATATGGTCGTTCTCGAAAATAGCTTCTCGAGTCTTCCCTCGGGGAAGGTCGAAAACATCGATGCAACTTACGAATTGCTCGGCCCCGGCGCCTATTCTTCTTCCAACACCAAGATTGACAATGCCATCTTTGGCATCGACCGTAATACGCCGCTCGAGCTCTTTGAAGCGCGCAACGCCCTGCGCATCGCCCGCAACGCCAATGCGGATAAATATGCGCCCACGGCATGGGCCAAGGCGCAGCAGCAATTATTGGCTGCCGAAGACACCTACCGCCAGAAGCGCGAGCGCAAACTGATCGACTCCGCTGCGAAAGACGCCACCGAAACTGCCGAGGAATCCCGCGTGATGGCCGTCAAGCAGAAGGCCCAGGAAGATGCGCAAGCCAAGATCGCCGCGGAAAAGAAAGCTGCTGAAGACCGCGAAGCCCAGGCTCGCGCCGATGCCGCCGCCGAAGCCCAGCGCCGCCAGCAAGCCGAACAGGAACGCCAGCAGGCGGAGCAAGCCAAGGCCGAAGCAGAGCGCATGAAGCAAGAGGCGCAACAGGCCGCGCAGGAAGCGGCGCGTCAGAAGCAGGAAGCTGACGCGGCGCGGCAGGCCGCCCTCGCTCAGCAGCAAGCCGCCGAAACCCAGGCGCAACAAGCCGCACAGGCAAAGGCCGTCGCCGAAGCGGAAACCGACAAGGCCCGCCAGGCCGCCGCCAAAGCTGAGGCCGAAAAGGCCCAGCTGCGCGCCCAGCTCCTCCAGCAATTCAACGCCGTTTTGCAGACGCGTGATTCCGCTCGCGGCCTGATCGTCAATATGTCCGACGTGCTTTTCGATACGGGAAGCTCCGATCTCAAACCCAGCACCCGCGAGAAGCTCGCCAAAATTTCCGGCATACTCCTCGCCCATCCGGGCCTCACGCTGCAAGTCGAAGGGCACACCGATAGCGTGGGCACGGACGAATTCAATATGGAACTCTCCGGACGCCGCGCCGATGCCGTGCGCGACTATCTCGCCCAGCAAGGCGTTCCCGCGTCCTCGATGAGCGCCAAGGGATTCGGCAAGACGCAGCCCGTCGCCTCCAACGATACGCCGGACGGCCGGCAGAAAAACCGCCGCGTCGAATTGGTCGTCAACGGCGCCGCCATTGGCAATTCCGCGAGCTTGCCCCCGCAAGGGGGCGCCCCTGCCGCCTCCGGTAGCTCGGGCGTGAGCGCTTCTAACCAGCCGAACTAGCTCCCTGTAGTCCCGGGCACCCCGGGGTACCCGCGCGCCTTCTGCGCGGTGCCCCGGGCTTTTCATCAGCCCATCTCGATACCCAATGTCATCCCTGGCAGGCTGACACCATATCGGCACAAGCGTGCAACGCCCACTTCGCCCCAGCCGTCTATCAGTGCACGGGAGCCAGCCATGTATTCGCCAAAAAGGGCCGCCAAACTTGCCGCTTGCGTATTAACCGTCCTTGCCGCGATCATGATCGCAGCCACCCTCGGGCACCCGATTGCCCGTGCCGAGGCTATGTCTCGGCCACAGCAGCCCGCTGCGCAAAGCGCCACGAAGCAGGTTGTCGGCGCCATCCAGGCGATTAGCGGCAGCACGATCACGCTGAAGCCTGACGCAGGTCCCGATGTCAGCGTGGCGGTTCAAGGCTCGGTCCGCATTCTTCGCGTCGCGCCGGGGCAAACCGACCTCAAAAGCGCCACCGCCATCCAACTCACCGACCTTCAGGTGGGCGACCGCATTCTGGTACGCGGAGTGCCCTCCGCCGATGGCCAATCGCTGATGGCTTCCACCGTCATTGCCATGAAGCGCTCTGACGTCGAGGCCAAGCAGCAACAGGAGCGCGCGGAGTGGCAACGCGGCGTTGGCGGGCTGGTAAGCGCCGTCGATCCCGCCGCTGGGACGATCGGCATTTCGGTCGCAGCGCCCGGCGGAGTCAGAACCGTCGCCATTCACACCACCAAGGACACCGTCCTCCGCCGCTATGCTCCAGACTCGGTGCAATTCGACGACGCCAAACCCAGTTCGCTGACCGAGATCAAGCCGGGAGACCAGCTTCGCGCCCGCGGTTCGCGCGGCGCGGATGGCAGCGACTTCGCCGCCGAGGAGATTGTCTCCGGCGCGTTCCGCAATATCTCCGGGACCATCAGTAATCTGGATCCCGCTGCCAACACCCTTACCGTGATGGATTTGTCCACCAAGAAACCCGTGCTGGTAAAAATCAGCGCGCAATCGCAAGTCCTGAAGCTGCCGCCGCAAATGGCGCAGGGCATCGCCTTTCAAATGAAAGGCGGCGCGCGCAGTTCGTCTCCAGGCGGCCCGGCTCCGGGCGGCGCCGCGCCATCGGGAAGCGGCGCGGGCGAAAAGGCTGCACCCGAATCCCCACGCCAAGGCTGGCCAGGGCAAGCGACCAGCGCGGTTCCGGCGAAGCCGGAACCCCTCGGCCCGCGCGCGGAGCGGCGGATTTGCAACAAGTCTTGGGTCGGCTGCCCAAGTCCTCTCTTGCCGATTTGCAGAAGGGTGATGCCGTCATGGTCGTATCCACCGAAGGCACAGCTTCCGGCGGCGTCACCGCGATCACTTTGTTGGGCGGAGTCGAACCCATCCTGCAAGCCTCTCCGAGCGGCGCGATGACTCTTCCGCCGTGGAACATCGGCGGCGCGGGCGATCAGGGCGGCGAAGCCAACCCCTAGGCCGCCGTTTGGGCGTATCATCACGTGCGCCCCCGTCAGAAGCAACGTAGGTAACGTAGATAACTTTGGGAGACAAAATGAAAAGTGGTCCGCGGCTGCTTCGCCTTCGCTTTGTCACGGCGCTCGTTCTGCTTCTAAGCCTCCTCGGCGCTCGTGATTTGCGGGCGCAAGGCGGCGCGGGCTCGCTCCGCGGCCAGGTCATCGACCCTTCCGGCGGCGCCGTGCCAGGCGCCACGGTCCAAGTCACCACTGCGGCGGGACAGCAGTTGACCGCCACAACCAATTCTTCCGGCACGTACGAACTGCGAGATTTGGCGCCCGGGAAATATACCGTCGAGGTCGACGTCAAAGGCTTCGCGCCGTTCAGGAAAGAAGGCGTGGAGATCGTCTCGGGCCAGGCCGCGCAGTTCAACGTTAGCCTGACGATCGCCGGCGAAAAACAAGAGGTCACGGTTTCCGACGAAGCTTTGCCGCTCGATACCACTCCTTCGGCCAATGCCAGCGCAGTCGTGCTCACGGAAAAAGAATTGGAAGCGCTCCCCGACGACCCCGACGAATTGCAGCAGGATCTCGAAGCGCTGGCCGGACCGTCTGCCGGCCCCAATGGCGGGCAGATGTACATCGACGGCTTCACCGCCGGCCAGCTTCCCCCGAAATCCTCGATTCGCGAGATTCGCATCAATCAGAGCCCGTTTGCCGCGGAATTCGATAAAGTCGGCTACGGCCGCATCGAAATTTTCACCAAGCCCGGCACCACCAAATGGCACGGCCAGATTTCCGTCAATAAAAACGATGCCGCCTTCAATTCGCGAGATCCTTTCTCCACCACCAGCGCGGGTTTTGCCTCCACGCAAGTCGAAGGAAATATCGGCGGGCCGCTGGGCAAGAATGCCTCGCTTTTCTTCAACATCGACGAGCGCGATATTCATGACCAGGCCCTGGTGAGCGCGTTCACCTTAGGGAATTGCAACCAGGGCTTGTCTTTACCGCCGGCTCCCTGCGACGAATCGGTCGCCAATCCTCGCACGCGCGTGAATGGCGGGCCGCGCCTCGATTATCAACTCAGCAAAAACAACACGCTTTCAGGGCGCTATCAGTATTTTCGGAATAAGTCCACCGATGCCGGAGTCGGCGGCTTCAGCCTGCCTACGGACGCTTACAACGTTCTGACCACCGAGCAAACTCTGCAGCTCACCGATACACAGGTGATCGGCTCGAGAATTATCAACGAAACGCATTTTCAGTATCGCCATGATGCCGGCGTCGAGAATCCCTATAGCACGCTGCCCGAGATCGACGTACTTGGCGCCTTCAATGGCGGCGGAAATTCGCTGGGGACGAATACCGATTACGAGAATCTCTACGAATTGCAAAACTACACCTCCATCGCTTACGAGCGGCACTTCCTGAAATTCGGCATACGGCTGCGCGCCATGACCGACTCGAACAACTCGACGGGAAGCCAGGCCACGGGTTTCAACGGCGCTTTCACGTTTTCATCCTTGAACGCCTACGAGGCCACCACAACCTACTTCGCCGCCAACCCGTTGGCGACGACTCTTCCCGCAGGTTTGGGCCCCAGCCAGTTTTCGCTAATCACCGGAAACCCCTATGCCCGCGTCACCATGTACGACATCGGACCCTACATCCAGGACGATTGGCGCGTCCGGCCGAATTTGACCGTCAGCTATGGCTTGCGTTTCGAGACCCAGGATCGCATCAGCGATCACACCGACTTCGCGCCCCGCGTGGGCGTCGCCTGGGGAGTCGGCGGCACAAAGCCCAAACTCGTCCTTCGAGTTGGCTGGGGCATTTTCTACGACCGCTTCCCTCCGAATCTTGTTCTTCAGGCGGAACGCCAGAATGACGTGACCGAACAGGAATCCGTGATTTCGCACCCGAATTTCTTCTGCCCCAATGGCGTAACCGTTGCGGCCTGTCCCGCCGTTGCGACGCTGCAAGGCACCTCCGCTCCCACCATCTATCAGATCGCTCCGAACCTGCGCTCGCCCATGCTGATGCAAACCGCGGTTAGCGCGGAGCGGCAATTCACCAAGGCCGTGAGCGCTTCGATTTCCTACCTGAATTCGCGCGGCTGGCGTCAGTTGGTCACCAGCAACGTCAATGCGCCGGAGATCGACGGCATTCCCATCAGCCCTGCAAACGGAGGCGTTTATCCGCTCACCGGCAACGTGCCCGAGAATATCTATCAGTACGAATCGGCCGGCGTCTTCCGGCAGAACCAGTTGGTCCTCAACACCACAATCCGTGCCGGCGCCAAGCTCACGCTGAATGCCTACTACTCGCTGAACTACGCCAGTAGCGACACGGCCGGAGCGAATAGTTTTTCCTCCGATCCCTACAATCTCATGGCGGACTACGGCCGCGCGGCCTTCGACATCCGCAGCAGGGTTTTCTTCGGCGGCACCATAGGATTGCGCTATGGCCTGCGCCTCAGCCCGTTTATGGTGGCCAGTTCCGGAGTGCCTTACAACGTCACCTTGGGCCAGGATTTGGCCGGCACTTCGATCTTTAACCAGCGTCCCGGCTTTGTCTCTTCGTCGGCCTGCGCGATCACGCAGGTTACCGGCAGCATCTTCTGCACGCCCTTCGGTACTTTCAATTCGCAGCCAACTCCCGGCGAGGCCATCGTCCCCATCAACGATCTCACCGGCCCCAGCCAGTTTTCGCTGAACCTGCGCATCACCAAAACCTTCAGCTTCGGCCGGCTCCCCGAAGGCTCCACGGGACAGGTGGGCGCGCGACAGAATGGCGGCGGAGGGCAGCGAGGCGGAGGAGGCGCGGCAGGCATACGCCCGCCCGCGGGCGGAGGCGGCGGCTTCGGCGGCGCAGGCACAGCGGGCCGCTATAGCGTCGTGCTCAGCGTCAACGCTCGCAATATCTTTAATAACGTGAACTTTGCCACGCCCATTGGAACTCTGACTTCGCCTCTCTTCGGCGTATCCAACGGCATATCCAATGGCGTCGGCGGTTTTGGCGGTGGCGCCCAGACCAGCGGCGCCGGCGCCCCGGCCGGTCTGCCCGCCGCGGGCGGCGGCGCGCCCGCCGCCAATCGCCAGATTTATCTCCAAGCCACCTTCGGCTTCTAGACTTCGGTTTTTGGCCTCGCGCGTCGGCTGCGGTCCTGTGGCCGCTGCCGCTGTCGGGCCCGTCATCTTCGCCTGCTGACTTCTCCGGAGTTGCTGCGCCTCACGGCTACCCCCGCGACGTTTTGTGTAAGTGCTGATTCTGAACGGTTTTAAGTTCAACGTTCTCGTATGTGCTGATTTCACGCGAGTTGCAGACAGAAGTTGCGGATGTGTTGATTCCAGATGAGTTTTCGACGGCGACAGACTCGGCCAGTGCTTTGGAAGAGGCAACCGGAGACTTGGGTAGCGCTGATGAATTGACGCTCGGCGGAGCGGGCTGGCGCGCGGAGTTGCCGTTCTTGTGCGACGGGAAGTTCCGGAGGGGGCATTCGCGCATCCGGCAAGGATTGACTGGTTTGGTCATTATCCGCCGCCATTGATTCGGAACGGGCGGCCGAGATGCTTTGGAGCAAAAGGTGGCCGAGCTTGGCGAAGGTGGCGGCTTCCTGGCGAGAGATGCGGCGTTGCGCTAGAAGGCGAAAGACCTGGGCGAGAGCGCGGCTCACGCCGGCGGCGGTGGTGAGGTCGCGGCAGGCGGAAAAGAGTTCGGGAAGATCGAAACCGGCGCCGACGACGCTGCCCCCGGATGACGGCGTGCCGAACAACTGGTCTTCGCGTTCAGAGTGATACGGGCAAAGGGAGGGATGAATGTCCGAGCGGCCCATGGTGCATTGGCGTCCGTCGGAGAACATGAACTGGCAGCGCTCGGGCAACGGGGTGGTTTCTGGCGGCAGGTCTAGCGTGTCATCGCGACGGTAGGCGTGCGGCTTGGGAGCGAAGCGTTTGGGCGGAACGTGGTAGGCGTTTGCGGGGAAGTTGTTGTTGGCTGAATCCTCGCTCCGATTTTCCTCTTGCGAGTCTGGAAAGGAGCCAGGAGGTGGAAGGACGCGATGGCCGTTGGTGGATTCTTGTACGGTAGTCATATGCAATGTTATCGCCTAAGTACACAGCGGTCAACAAGGGTACTATGTGGATAACTTAGGGCCTGTGGAAAACGTGAAGGTGCCACCAGGATTTAGTTGAGAACTATCACCTTTAGGACCAATACCTCGGCGGCAAATCAACCAAGCAGCAGGGGCGTCGGGAGACGTTTGATCGATTCAGGGAAGGGGCGAACATCTATAGAGATTCGCAAACGTTTAGCTCCCGGTCGGGAACCGAGATGACCACGTTCTGATCCGGGCCCGTAACCGTTTCCCGAAAAGCGTCAGACCTTTTTTGCTTTCCCGCTTCTCCGAAGCTGATGGCTATGAGCGCGCATTCGGAGATGGAAAGACCGTCGTTTTCGATACTCCGCACCTCCTGCAAGATCGCCTCCGCGAAAAATATCGCCTCTTCCTTATCCTTGAAGGAAATACATAGAGCACCATCGCCCCGACCGGGTTCGTAGGTGATACGTGCGTTTGATAAGGGCACCTGATGTTCCCTCCCGTTGAGAATCAGATCGCTTTGTCAGATCGAGCCAGTTCGGCAAGGCACTCTTCCAGACGCGACCGATTAACTACATCGATACCAGTAAACTCAACTCCGATACCGACCTGTGTTTGGCTTACGACGCGGCCATGCGCCGAGAAATGCGATCCTGAGTGCGTCATCTTCAGCACCAGCTTTGCGTCCAACCCGAAGGATTCATTGGTCTTCACAAAACAGCCGTATAAGCTCAGCGCCCGTACCAGAGCCACGATCATTCGCCCGGATTCGAGTTCGGTCAATTCCACGACACCGCCAAAGTAATACCGAGTCGCACGACGCAGCTTTGACTGTTCAGGCGAATTGACTTCGGTCAGTTGCTCGATGGTCATTGCCAAGCCCGACGTATGTTTACCCTACGGTAAATATATGACCAGCTTAGAAGCGACGGATCAGCGCTGTCAAATCGCGCCTGTCCAAAATCGCACATAACGTGTTCAATCCTGCACGATTTCTCGGGTGATCCCTGTATATCGATGGCTCCCGCTACCACTCACTCCACTTTTCGACCTCTAAAATGTCGATTCTGTAAATTCTTTCTTTGCAGGAAGCGGTTGTAACAGAGTGAACACTTGCACAAAAAACCGGCAGCTTTGGTTGTTTCGGGGGGAACGGAAACGGAGCCAATTGTGGATCGTCCTCGGCCTCAGCTGTGCCGATGAACCATTGCCACAGCAGCGGCGATGTGAGCCCGCGGGGCAAAAGGCTATCGCTCGAGGTAATACCCCTGGCGGGCCTGCACCACGTCGTCTTTCTGCTTAACCGTGAGATGAAGCTTGTGATAACCCAATGCGGCGCCGGCGTCGGGCGTGTAGCCCAGGCTGTACTGGCTGCGCAGCTCTTCTTCGATCTTGCCGGTAGATATCGTCCACCGACTGCTTCCCGGAAACCTGGAACATGCGCCCGCCGGTTTCGGTGGAGATCTGCGTGAGGATTTTCTTGCCGTCCACCCGCTGCTCCGGGAATCGCTGCGGATAACCTCCGCCGCGCCGTCCATACGGGCCACCGCCGCCACCGCCCGGATAGCCTCCGCCGCCCGGATAACCGCCGCCATAGCCGCCGCCCGGCCGTCCGAACCCGCTGTACTCTTCCTCATCGGCAAAGTAGATCGAGTAGACAATCGTATCGGCGCGCTGCGCCGTCTCGATGGCGTGCTCGAGGGTCTCCTTGCTTCCGTGATCCACCCCGTCCGAGAGGACGATCAGCGCCTTGCGGCCCTTCTGTTTCTTGATCACTTCGTCCGAGGCCAGAAAAATCGCGTCATAAAGCAGCGTGCCGCCGCGAACTCTTTGGCCGCCGCCACCGCCCGGATAACCTCCACCGCCGCCGCCGGGATATCCGCCGCCACCGCCGGGTAACCGCCGCCGTCCGGATTGCCACCGCCGCCGTTGCCGCCTCCGTTGCCTCCATTGCCGGAGTCGTTTTCGGGCTGCGCGATCGTCAAAAGCTTGAGGGCCGACTCCAATTTCTGGTGCGAAGTGGTCAGGTCCTGCAGCAATTCCACTTCGCGATCGAAGTGGATCAGGAAGGCCTGGTCCTGGCCTTCGCGCAGCATGTTATCGAGAAAGCTCTGGCTGGCGCCGCGCTCCTCGGGCAGGACGCGCCGCTGGCTCAGGCTGGTATCGACCAGCAGGCCAAGCGTCAGCGGAAGATCGGTCTCGCGCGCAAAATAAGCGATGGTTTGCGGGCGCGCGTCTTCTTCCAGCTTGAAATCGTCCTGGCCGAGGTTCGTGACGATTGCGCCTTTCTTGTCGCGCACGGTGGCGAGCAGGTTGACGACTTTGACGTCCACGGAGATGCCGGGCTTGTCTTGTCCGGTGTTATCTGGCGCGGGCTTGTCTTGCGCGGATTTGTCCTGCGCCGTCAGCAGACCCTTGGTCGCCACCAATGCCATGAAAAGCGCGAGGACGCACAGCCAGGAGTGCCTACACCAAAAGAAAGCGCGGATTGTGGGCGCGAGCATCGGCGCGAGATTGGGGGCCCCGGCGCTGTGCCACGCCGGCAGCGACGCTCCCGAAACCGGAGTCCAAGGTCGTTTGGGATCGGAGCTTTGGCGGCCAAAATGGCGCATGAAATTCCTCGCACCGCCCGAAATCATTGGAAGCGAGAGTTTCGGGTCTCCTGCACAGATTCTCCCCGCGGGCCCATTGGTTGCCCGGCACGCAACCGATGGGGACGCCCGAACGTCGTATGAGTAACGGAAGTCCATGCGTTTCCTGACAACTCGTGCGGCAACCCGCGCTTTCGCGGGCTTGGCACTCGCGATCTTTTTACTGGCGATAGGGGCGGCGATGTGCGGCTTTGGCACAGGCGCGTTCGGACCCGGCGCGAGCGCGTTTGCTCTCAGCGCGAGCGCGTTTGCAAAAGACAAGCCGCTTTCCTGGAAGCCCATCGAAGACGCGCTGCTGCGCGTGAATGACTCGCCGCCCAAAGAATGGAGCGCTTATCGCACCGGCAAGAAGAATGAACCGCTCGTGCTGCAGCTTGGAAACCGCTTTTTATTCATCCAATCTCACGATCACCAGGTGTTTGAGCTCGATCCGGCGAAAATCGAGCACAAAACCGAAGAGCTTCTCTGGAGTCCCACCGACCGGCCCGCAAAGCCGCTGGCCACTTCGGATTGGAATGTGGACGATATCGGCGCCGCCTTTGTAATCAAAGTGAAGCTCGACGCTGAAAATGCGGTCGTCGATTTACAGCTCCCGCATCCGCCCGAGGTCGGAAACCTTCCGCAGCAAGCGGCGCCCAGGCAGCACGCGCCGCCGCAACTATTTTGCGGGAGAAAGATAAAAGCAGATCCCTCGATCTTTGTTGCGCGCAAAAGCTCCTGATGTCCGTGACTTGTGCAGCGGAGAAGCAGCCCTCGGGATGACAGTAAGAGACGATCAGGCGCATGCCGCCTGGAAGGCGGCGCTACAAATGCGCCGTTGGCCAACGAAGATCCGCGCGCTGCTGCAGGTTTATTGTTTCAGGTTTTTGTTGAGCCAGCTGTCGATGAACTTGATGATCTCGTCGCTATTCCGGTCCAGGAACATCTCGTGCATGTTCCCGTGGATGCCCACATCCTCCAGGCGCACGAAGTCATCCTTGGCTCCGGCCTGATTGAGCCACTTGGGAATGCACACGTCGAAGACGCGGTGGTAAGTGCCTTCGGCGGAGAGCGAGAGAATGCGCATATTCTCGAAGCTGACGAGCTTGTGCACCGGTTCGTCCTGCAGATAGCAGCCCACCTCATCGCCGGGCCGCTCCGAAGGCACCAGATGCACTTTCAGCTGCGACGGATCGTTGATCGGCGGATCAAACTGGAAGGGCATCGTCGTCAGGCCCCAGGACTTCGGGTTCACGCGCTCGTACTCCACTTTCGCCGTATCCGCCGCGCCGATTTGCGGGCCGCCCGGCTCGATGGCCACCATGCCGGCGATCAGCTTCGGCCGGAGATTCGCGACGTCAAATCCCATTCCGCCGCCCTGCGAATGCGAAAGCAGGATCACCGGCGTGCCGATCGCGTCCAGCAACGCCACGCCCGCGGGCACCGTGAGCGCCTCCTGGTCGTTGACGAATTGCATCTGGCCTTTGATGAAGTTGTCGAAGACGGGATCGCCCCGCATGCCTTTCATCGGGGAGTCGCTCGGCCACTGCGTGTACTTCTTCATGCGCGGGAAGTTCCCGCCGGAAGTAGCGGGAGCGGTCCAGATTTGCTCCAGGTCGAGCGCGCTGCGGATTCCCAGTTTGCCGTCGACTCCGGGGACGTAGGGCGAACGTCCGCGCGCCGGGTAATCCACCATGTAAACGGTGTAACCCTGCGAAACGAGGTAATACGCCCAGCCGGCCCGCCCGTCGGGCGTCTGCCGCCAGACCGCGCCGCTTTGTCCATTGCCATGGAAGAAGACGACGGGATAGGGATGCCGAATTTGCTTGGGCACCCAAACCTCCGTGTACATCGCGTCTCCCATGACTTCCTTGCCGGCTTCGCCCTCATAGCGTCCGCCGGCGTAGAAGAATCCCTGGCGCCCGATATTTTCGGTGGAGAATGTGGGAATCGCGGAAGGCGGCGTGGCCATGGACGGCTTGTCCTTCTGCGGCACATTCTTATCCATCCAAGTTGCCAATCCATTTGGCGATGTCGTCGCTATTTTTCTCCAGCATCAGCTCGTGGCCGTTGCCGTGGATGCCCACGTCCTCGAGCCGCACGAACTGCGTGTGCACGCCGGCCTGATTCAGCCACTTCGCAAGACAAGGATCGTACTCGCGGTGATATCCGCCCTCAGAGGAGAGATAGACCACGGGAATCTTTTCGAGGTTGATGAGCTTGTGCGCGGGCTCTTTCTGAAGGTAGCAGGGAACCACGTCGCCGGGCGCGTCGGATTTCTCTTCGAGAACCGGCTGCAACTCCGCCGGATCTTTCACCGGCGGATCGTATGTGATTGGCCCGGCTGCCACTCCCCAGGTCAACCCGCCCTGGCCATCGACGTACTTCAGCGTGGCCGTGTTCACGCCTTTGATTGGCGGCGCGGCCGGCTCGATGGTGACAATGGCTTTCACCTGGTTCGGCCGCGAATCGGCGGTAAGCCATCCGGGCGTTCCGCCCTGCGAGTGCGTCAGCAGAATTACCGGCGAGTGGATGGCGTCCAGCAGCGCGACGAGCGCGCGATGGGTCATCTCATCCTGCCCCACCGGACCGCCGCCAGCGAGAAATTGCACTTGCGTCTTGGCGAAATTATCGAAAATTGGATCGCCCATCAGGCCGGTGCCCGGAAACTGGTTGTGCAGATGCGCGCGCGGGAAATTGCCCTTCTTCGCGGAAGCGGTAAAGATCTCTTCGAGGTTCGGAACCGTGCGGATGGTCAGGTTGCCGTCGACCGTGGGCACGTACGGCGAGCGGCCGCGGGCCGGCGAATCGACCATGTACTGCACATAGCCCTGCTTGGCGAAGTAATACGCCCAGCCCGGGCCGCCCGTCGGGAGTCTGCTCCCAATCCGTGGCGGTCTGCCCCGCGCCATGAACGTACACGATCGGATAAGGATGCTTGATCTGCTTCGGAACCCACACCACGACGTAGGCGTCGCCGCCCATCGTTTCCTTGCCCGGCTCGCCTTCATATTGGCCGCCGGCATAGAAGATTCCGGTGCGCGCCAAATCGTCGGTCGGAAAACTGGGGATGGCAGCCGAGGTGCCGGCGTGGGAGCTCGCCTTCGCGGTTTTTTTGCCGCTGTCCGCGCGTGGCCCGTTTGCCAGCAGGACAAAAGATGCCGCAATCATCAGGACCGGAACGATACGCGAAATTCTAAGCTTCACGACGACCTCCCTAATTGAAAAATGGCGCGGTCTGGCTCACCGGATGGCATGAGTTTACTACACCGGCCGAGGGGGATGCATTGGGTAGGTTTGCAGGCCGTGACAACCGAAGACTGACACAGCGTTCTTCAGGGCAAAAGCCGATGCGATCGGAGTACGACTACGGCAGAAGACATGCCGATTTCCACGGGATGACAGCTTGGGGCGGTGCGGCGGGAAATAAGATCCGAGGCGCGAATCAAGCTCGGAAGAGGAGCAGGGCGGGTTGTTCCAGGGCTTCCGCCACCCAACGCAGGAAGCGGGCCGCGTCGGCGCCATCGATGAGCCGATGATCGTAGGAGAGAGACAGGGGCAGGATTTTGCGCGGCTGGAAGGAACCACCGGACTGGCCTTCGGCCAGGCGTGGTTCCACGCTAAGGCGCGAGATGCCTAATATGGCGACCTCGGGATAATTCACGATGGGCGAAAATCCCGTTCCGCCGATGCCGCCCAAATTCGTGATTGTGAAGACGCCGCCAGACATTTCTTCGAGCGACAGTTTTTTCTCCCGCGCTCTTTGCGAAACTTCGCTCAATTCCCCGGCCAGATCCGGAATGCTTTTTTGGTCGGCGTCGCGCACGACCGGAACAACCAGGCCATAACTCGTGTCGACGGCAACTCCGATATTGAAATAATGCTTGTAGATGACTTGCCGATTGGCCATATCGATGCTGGCGGCGAATTGCGGAAATTTCCTCAGCGCCGCCGCGACGACTTTGAGGGCAATCGCGGTCACCGTGATTTTCGCCGCGGAGCCATCCTGCCGCTCGGAAAAGCGGCTGCGTAAACTTTCCAGCTCGGTGACGTCGGCACTATCGAATTGCGTGACCTGCGGGACGTTGTGCCAGGCCAGCGCCAGGTGCTCGGCCGTAGCGCGCCGGACATTGCTCATGGGCTTGCGCTCGATCTGGCCCCATTTGGCGAAATCGGGCAGCGCGGCAAACGTCTCGCCGGCCGGCCGCATTCCGGCCGCGCGCGAAATAATCTCCTTGGCGTAGTTCTTTACGTCTTGCTCATCGATACGCCCCTCGGGGCCTGTGCCGGTAACTTTGTTTATGTCGACGCCAAGTTCGCGCGCGAGGCGGCGAATCGCGGGAGAGGCGGGAGCGAGGTGGCGCGGCGGCTCCGAAGTTTCCGCACGGAACGGAATCACCGATTCTTCTCTTTCGCTTTGGCTTTCGGGAGCTTCGTTTTCGGTTTCGGCAGCATCAGCTTCGGCTTCAGCGCCAGTCTCGGCGCGAGCAGCAGGTTGCGGTTCAGCTCTTTGCGGTTCGCGCTCATCCGCTTTTGGCGCGGTTTTCGGCTCGGCCTTTGGCGCGGCTTTCGATGGCGGTTCCTTTTCCTGCTTACCCTGTGGCTTCTTATCCGGCTCGGGTTGTCGCGCTTGAGCCGCGGCGGCGCTGCCGCCTTGCGCTGCACCGGCAGTCGCCCGGAGCGTTGTTGGCGTGGGCGTTGGCGTGGGCGTCGGGGCGGGCTTTCGTTCCGTCCGGGCGGGCGGCTCAGCACCGGCTTCTTCCGCCTGTTCTGCTTGCGGCTTCTGCGTCTGCTTCGGGGCCGCGCCATTTTCGTCGACGGTGAAAAGCAGGTCTCCCACTTTTACCTTGTGGCCTTCCTGGACATGGAGTTCCTTGATGACGCCGGAAACCGGAGAGGGGACTTCGATGGTGGCTTTTTCAGTTTCGAGTTCCAGGAGCGGCTGATCTTTGGAAACGGTGTCGCCGACGGAAACGAGGATTTTGGTCAGATCGCCGGAATCGACGTTTTCTCCCAGCTCGGGAAGCTTGATCGTAGTGGTCACGGTTTATGCCCTTAGGAAGCCGTCTTCACTAAGAAATCATGGGATTGACTTTGGCCGGATTGATCTCCAAATCCTGAATGGCCTTTTGCACCAGCTCGGGTTTCACCGCTTTTTGCCTGGCCAGCTCGCTCAAAACGGCCAGCGTAATAAACCGCGCATCGACTTCAAAAAAATCCCGCAGGGCCGCGCGTGAGTCGCTGCGTCCAAAGCCATCCGTCCCCAGCGAAACCAGGCGGCGCGGCATCCAGCCCGAGATCGAATCCGGCAAAGCCCGCACATAATCGGATGCGGCAACGAGCGCGCCCGGAGCATCTCGGAAACACCGCGTCACATACGGAATGCGCGGCTCTTCGGTGGGATGAAGCATATTCCAGCGATCGCAAGCGTGGCCGTCTTCGTAAAGCTCTTTGTAGCTGGTGACGCTCCACACATCCGCCGCGACGCCATAGTTCTCCGCGAGTATTTTCTGCGCGTTCAGCGCCTCGCGAAGAATCGCGCCGCTCCCGAGAAGCTGGGCGCGAAGATGTGAATTCTGATTCTCGGCGCGCGCCAACAGGTACATGCCTTTCAAGATGCCTTCCTCGGCGCCGTCGGGCATCGCAGGCATCGGATAGGGTTCATTCCCAACGGTAAGGTAATAGAAGATGCTTTCCTGCTCCTTGTACATGCGGCGAATTCCGTCGCGCACGATCACGGCGATCTCGTACGCGAATGCGGGATCAAAGGCCCGCAGATTGGGCAGCGGATAAGCCAAAATATGACTGTTGCCGTCCTGATGCTGAAGCCCCTCGCCGGCTAGCGTGGTGCGTCCGGAAGTGCCGCCAATCAGAAAACCGCGCGTGCGCTCATCGCCACCCGCCCAGATCAAATCACCGATCCTCTGGAAGCCGAACATGGAGTAAAAAATGAAAAATGGGATGGTCGGAATGCGATGCGTGGCGTAGGCCGTGCCGGCCGCGATGAACGAAGACATGGAGCCGGCCTCGGTGATGCCTTCTTCCAGAATTTGGCCGTCTGTCGCTTCCTTGTAGTAAAGCAACGTCTCGCGATCGACCGGATCATAAAGCTGGCCGACATGCGAATAGATTCCCACCTGGCGGAAGAGCGACTCCATGCCGAAAGTTCGCGCCTCGTCCGGAATGATCGGGACAATCAGTTTGCCCAGATCTTTATCGCGCAGGAGCTTTGTCAGCAGGCGCACGAAAGCCATCGTCGTAGCCACTTCGCGGCCCTCGGTGCCTTTGAAAAATTCCTCGAAGAGATCGCCGGCGGGCTCCTGTACCGAGATGGGATAGACCTTGCGGCTGGGAATATATCCGCCCAGTTCGCGCCGCCGCTCGTGCAGATATTGCGCTTCCACGCTATCTTCAGCAGGCTTGTAAAAAGGCGCCTGCGCCACTTCCTCATCGGAGATGGGGATGCCAAAGCGAGAACGAAACTCCCGCAACTCATCCTCGTTCATTTTTTTCTGCTGGTGGGTGATATTGCGGCCTTCGCCGGCTTCGCCCAGGCCATAGCCTTTGATCGTCTTCGCCAAAATCACGGTCGGCGATCCCTTGTGTTCCACGGCGGCTTTATAGGCGGCGTAGACTTTTTTCGGATCGTGCCCGCCCAGCCTCATCTTGTGGAGTTGCTCGTCGGAGAGGTGCTTGACCATCTCCAGAAGACGCGGGTCCACGCCGAAAAAGTGTTCGCGGAAATAGGCGCCGGATTCGGCGCTATTCTTCTGGTATTGGCCGTCCACGACCTCGCCCATGCGCTTGACGAGAAGCCCATCGCGATCCTTTTCGAGCAGGGGGTCCCAATCGCTGCCCCACAGGACCTTGATGACGTTCCACCCGGCACCGCGAAAGATCGCTTCGAGTTCCTGAACGATCTTGCCGTTTCCGCGCACCGGGCCGTCGAGTCTTTGCAGATTGCAATTGATGACGAAGATCAAGTTATCGATCTGTTCGCGGGAAGCCAGGGTGATGGCGCCGAGCGATTCGGGTTCGTCGGTCTCGCCATCGCCGATGAAGGCCCAAACTTTGCAATCGGAAGGTTCCTTCAATCCGCGATCTTCGAGGTAGCGATTGAAGCGGGCCTGGTAGATGGCCATGATGGGACCGAGTCCCATCGAGACCGTGGGGAATTCCCAGAAATCGGGCATGAGCCAGGGATGCGGATAGGAGGAAAGGCCGCCGCCCGGTTTTAATTCGCGGCGGAAGTTTTCGAGCTGGTCGACGGAGATGCGCCCTTCCAGAAAGGCTCGCGCATAGATTCCGGGCGAGGCGTGTCCCTGAAAAAAGATGATGTCGCCCTCGCTATTTTCACCCCGCGCGCGAAAGAAATGGTTGAAGGCAACCTCATAAAGCGTCGCCGCCGAGCCGTAAGTGGAAATGTGGCCGCCGATTCCGTGTTCCAGACGATTGGCGCGCACAACCATGGCCAGGGCATTCCAGCGCGCGAAGCTCTTGATGCGCCGCTCGATTTCCTGATTTCCGGGATAAGGCGGCTGGTCCTCGGCGGGAATCGTGTTTATGTACGGCGTGTTAGCCGAAAAAGGCAGCGTGACGCCTGCCTGGCTGGCGTGCTCGCGCAAACGCTGTAGAATCTGCGCTGCGCGTTCCCGGCCGCGCTCCTGGAGCACGAAATCCAGCGAGTCCAGCCACTCCCGCAGCTCAATATCCTCGGCTGGCTCGACTTTTTGCTCCACGGGCGGCGTTCCGCGGGCATGCGGCAGGCTCATCGTCAAGGCTCCAAATCCAAAATTCGCTCTCCGTACATTTGATTAGGCATCACGGCCGCCGGTTCGAAGCTTCTTATATTCAGAGTTCCTTATATGAGTATAAGGGTGGTGCGGCTGTAGTGAGGTGAAGCATCTAAGAAGGGATTTCCGAGTCCCTCCCGGAATCAAGGGATGGTGATTTCGGACGTTCGCAGATAGGGTGGGCATTAAAGTAGGCGCTAAACATAAAGTAGGTACTAAAGATGTTGCGAGTTTGGCAATTGGCGGCAGCGCTCGGCTTGGCGGTCGTTAGCTGCTTCGGGCAGTCCGGGGCAAAGCAATTCGATCGCCCTGCCCTCTCGGAATCGACGCCGGCATGCGGCCGGGAATCGTCGGTGGAATCTCCTGACCGCCTCCACTCGGCATATGTCTCCTGCGTCGATGGCGAACATGGTACCCACACCGTACAGCTCACCGTTATGGACTCCGCCGGGAAGGAAGTCTCCACCCTCTCTGCACGCATGAAGCTGAGTTGCACGCCAGGCCCGCTCGAGTGGCTCGATGACCATCGCGTGGGCGTCGTCTGCCGGACAGATCCGGAAGTGAGGAACTACCTGGTCTTCGACATTGAGACGGGAAAGCATGAGGAGAACCCGGGGTCAATTGGTTCCTGTGGTCGCCGGACCGTAAAACGTTAGCGAATGTAAAATTGGACGTCAGATTTGGCACACCGGCCGGCCAGAACTCCTGCCTGTTTCTGAACGAAAGGGCCGTTTACCCGCCGAATTGCGATCACGCGAGGGCGACCTACAACAACATCCATACTTTTCTCCTGCCTCTTGTCTGGTCGCCAGACAACACCCGGGTGGCATTCGTGGAGAAAATCTTCGATTGGGAGTACGAGGATCCATTCGGGCGCTACTTCGATGGAGAGGCCAGGAACGTACGCTATTACCTGGTGATCGCGTCGCCGGATCGTGCCGCAGGTTATCCCATCGACGCGTCCGCCGCTCAACAGATCCCCGCATGGCAGGGCAACTCCCGCCTGATGCTCGGCGCCATGCAATACGATCTCGATTCGCATCCACCTGCCCCGATTCCGTGAACTGGACACGGTCTTTGACGTTAGCGACACGTTCTCAGCCAACCTTTCGATTTTTTGGACCCTCTATGCTACTTTCGATTTAGTTCAAACGTGGCTTCGACGCTCGAATCCGTTGCCCAGGCTTCGCCGCAGGTCCTTCCGCAGGCTCCAGCGGAACTGACGGCCGTGCCCTGGTACGTCTGGTCGCTTTTTGCCGCCGTCATTTCGGTGGTGATTGGCGGCTATTGGGATATTTCCTGGCACATGTCCATCGGCCGCGACTCGTTTTGGACGCCGGCGCACATGCTCATTCAATTCTGCGGCATCCTGGCGGGATTCACCTGCGGTTATCTGATTCTCTCCTGCACTTTGGGGCGCGATCCGGCGTTGGCTGCGGCGAGCGTGAGCGTGTGGAGATTTCGCGGCCCGCTCGGCGCCTTCATTGCCGCATGGGGTGGCGCCACGATGCTCACTTCGGCGCCGTTTGACAATTGGTGGCACAACGCTTACGGGCTCGACGTAAAGATTTTCAGCCCGCCGCACGTCGTGCTCGATGGCGGCGTGCTGGCGATCCAGATCGGCGCATTGGTGCTGATCGCCAGCACGCGTAACCGGTCGGCCGGCATTGCGCGGCGCAAGCTCGACAGGATGTTGCTGCTGCTGGGCGGGATGATCACCATGCTGGCGCTTACGGTGGTCTGGGAATCGACTTATCGCGTCCTGATGCACACGGCGCAGTGCTACCGCGCGGTGGCCATCGTGGTTCCCGTCGTTTTGGCCGGGTTCGCGGCAATTTCCGAAAATCGCTGGGCGCGCACGATCGTCGCGGGCGTTTACACCGTCTACGCCATGGTTATGCTGTGGATCTTTCCCTTGTTCCCGGCCACGCCGAAATTGGGGCCGGTCTATCAGCGAATCACGCATATGGTTCCGATGGAGTTTCCGCTGCTGGTGATCGTGCCCGCTCTGCTGCTCGACGTTCTCGAGCCCCGCACCGCCGGCTGGAAGAAATGGCCCAAAGCCGCGGCTTTTGGCGTGATTTTTCTGGCGGCTTTTCTTGCGGCGCAATGGCCGTTCGCGACTTTTCTCGTTTCGCCGGCTTCCTCGAACTGGTTTTTCGGCACCAAGTATTTTGCTTATTTCGCTACGCCGAATGGCTTTGACATCCGTCACTTGTTTGTGCCCATTGATTACGCCGCTTTCGGATTCTGGATGATCATGGCGGAGGCCGTGCTTCTGGCAGTGCTGAGCAGCCGCCTGGGTATGGCGGCGGGAGAATGGGTGCGCGAAATCCGCCGGTGATGCGCTTCGCTGATGCGATGAAACGCCTTTCTGCATTCTGCATCTGCTTGCTGAAGTCCTCTGACCGGCGTGGGCAGCTTCGCCGGCGTGATTCCGGCTGCCACGTCGGCAGCCCCGATGTTTTCCTCGAAGGCAACGCCGGGCCCTACAAATTATTCGTGACGGTACGAGTGCCGCAGGTGATTCCGGGCATCGCGGAGATCGAAATCCGCAGCGAGTCGAATGCCGTCAGCGCGATTCGCATCGCGCCCATGCAGCTCACCGGACCCGGCTCGCAGTATGCGCCCGCGCCGGAAGCGGCGGAGCGTTCCAAAGACGACCCGCAGTTTTTTCGCGGCAGTTTGTGGCTGATGGAGTTTGGTTCGCTGCAAGTGCGCGTCGAGGCCGACGGAGCGTGCGGCAAAGGACTGCTGGCGGTGCCGATTCCGGCGGTTGCGCAGCGCATGCTGCCGATGCAGAGATCGTTGGGGCTATTGCTATTTGGCCTGATGATCGTTCTCTCGCTGGCCATGGTGTCGATCGTGGCGGCGGCGGTCCGCGAAGGGAATGTGGCGCCCGGCTCCGCGGCGCCGGCTGCGCGCAAACGGCGAGTCAAGTTTGCGGCGGCGATCGCGAGTTTCGTGGTGGCAGCGGTTCTTGCCCTCGGCGGTTTATGGTGGCGGGCGGACGCGCGCCAATATGCAACCCACATCTACACTCCGCCGCAAATCGAAGCCACTGTCAGCCCGGATGGCCAATTGACGCTGCGGCCAGCTCCGATGCGTATCACCTCGGGGAATCCCCGAAGGCCGGCGGATTGGATCGACTTCAACGACCTCATGCTCGATCACGAGCACCTGATGCACCTTTTTCTCGTTCGCAGCCCGGGCATGGACGTTTTCTGGCATCTGCACCCGGAGCGCGCCGGCTCCGGCAGCTTCACTCAGAACTTGCCGGCCATGCCCGCCGGCCACTATCAGATTTTTGCCGACGTGGTTTTGAGGAGTGGATTTCCTGTCACCATGATCGGGCAAATCGACTTGCCTTCCGCAATTGCGGGCAAGCCGCTCACCGGCGACGATAGCGGAATCGACGGCAAGTCCATTGGTTCAGAAGAGAATGCCACCACGGAATTTTCTCTTCCCGATGGCGGCCGCATGATCTGGGAGCGCGATGGACAGCCGGGCCAGCCTCTGCGGGCCGGCGTTCCGCTGATCTTGCATTTTCTGGTGACCGATCGCTTGGGAAACGCGGTGCAGGACCTGGAACCGTACATGGGCATGCCGGCGCACGCCGCCATCGTTCGCTCAGACGGCTCCGTCTTTGCGCACGTGCATCCGACGGGTTCCGTGCCGATGGCTTCCTTTGAGCTGGCGCAGGCGAGTTTGCCGGGAAGCTCCATGAGCATGCCCGGCACGATGACGATGAACATGCCGCAAATGCCGGGCGATAAGATTGCCCCGGAGATTTCCATCCCCTATGGCTTTCCCAAGCCGGGCCCTTACCGCGTGTTTGTTCAAGTCAAGCGCGGCGGTCAAATCGAGACGGCCTTTTTCGACGCAACCGTAAACTAACGCCTTGTCTCATTGGAGACCTCTCGGAAAGCGCCGAAAACGCCCTTGTCGCTTACTGAAACATCCAAAGAGGGTCGAATGATTTAGCGGCGCGCGAAAGGCTCTTTGCTCAGGGACTTTCGCGGCGACGACGATTATGCCTTCGGCGATTGAAGATTACGCTCTGATCGGCGATTGCGAGACCGCCGCGCTCGTCGCGCGCGATGGATCGATCGATTGGTTCTGCTTGCCGCGTTTTGATTCCGACGCTTGCTTCGCCGCGATAGTGGGAAATCCGGAAAATGGCCGCTGGCAATTGGCGCCCGTGGGCAAGGCGAAGGTGCGCCGCCGCTATCGTCCCAAAACCCTCATTCTCGAAACTGAGTTTGAAACCGACACGGGCACGGCAACTCTGATCGATTTCATGCCCCTGCGGAAGGGTAATCCCGAGATCGTACGGATGGTACGCTGCGACCGCGGCAGCGTTCGGATGTGCATGGATTTGGTGATCCGCTTCGACTACGGCCGCAGCGTGCCATGGGTTACCCGGCGCAAGGATGGCGCCTTGCTCGCCTTGGCCGGGCCTCACCTTCTGGTGTTTCGCACCAACGTTTCCATCCGGGGCGAAGATCTTAAAACGGTGGGCGAATTCACGGTGACGGCGGGCAGCACGGCGACTTTTCAGCTTACCTATGGAAGTTCCTTTCGGCCGGTGCCCGCGGCGAGCGATTTGGAAAAATGCCTCCGGGAAACCGAGGAATGGTGGTGCAAGTGGATTTCGCGGTGCACCTATCATGGGCCCTGGGCGGAGACCGTCGAGCGCTCGCTGATCACGCTCAAGGCGCTCACCTATGAACCGACGGGCGGAATCGTGGCGGCTCCTACCACTTCATTGCCCGAGCAGCCCGGCGGCAAGCGGAATTGGGACTACCGCTTTTGCTGGTTGCGGGACGCGACTTTTACTCTGTTTGCCTTCATGCATGCCGGTTATCACGAGGAAGCTTCCCGCTGGCGGGACTGGCTGGTGCGCAGCGTCGCGGGAAGCGCGGACCAGCTTCAGGTGCTCTACGGCGTTGCCGGCGAGCGCCACCTCATGGAATGGGAAGTGCCCTGGCTGCCCGGCCACTGCGGGGCTTCGCCGGTGCGCGTGGGCAATGCCGCCATCCAGCAAGTGCAGCTGGACGTTTTTGGAGAACTCGCAGACGCCCTGCACCACGCCCGCAGCCTGGAGAGCGATAACCGGCTGGCGCATTTCGATCTTCAAATCTCTCTCCTGGAATACCTCAAAAAGATCTGGCGCCACACCGATCACGGCATCTGGGAAGTGCGTGGGCCCAAGAGGCATTTCACTCATTCCAAGGTGATGGCCTGGGTGGCATTCGATCGGGCCGTTCGAAGCAACGAGGAATTCGGATTGGAAGGCCCGGTCGACGAATGGCGTGCCATCCGACAAGAGATTCACGATGAAGTCTGCCATCGAGGCTTCGATGCCGAACTCGGAAGCTTCGTGCAATTCTTCGGGTCGAAGGAAGTCGATGCCAGTCTTCTGCTCATTCCGCTGGTTGGTTTTCTGCCCGCGTCCGATCCGCGGATTGCCGGCACCGTGCGCCAGATCGAAAAACAACTGATTCGCGACGGGTTCGTGCTGCGATACGAAACGCAAAGAGTGGAAGATGGCTTGCCAGCGGGCGAAGGAGCCTTTCTGGCGTGCAGTTTTTGGCTTGCGGATAATTACAAGCTCATGGGACGGGATTCGGAAGCCGAAGAGCTCTTGAAGAGATTATTGCAACTTCAGAACGACGTGGGGCTGCTCGCCGAGGAGTATCACACTGAGGAAAAACGCCTGGTCGGCAATTTCCCCCAGGCCTTTTCTCATGTCGCGCTTGTGAATACGATCACGAATCTTTATACCGAGCACGGCCCCGCCAAGCGGAGATCGCATTCTCAGGGGCACCGGGAAGGGAAATCCAAGGGGCACCACGCCGCGCCCTAAGCGAAGACGAGAGGCAAGCTCAAAGCTTGCCCCTCTCTCCGTAAGACTTCGTCCGCCAACGTTACTCCTGAACGTCACTCCTGAACGTCGGCGCGCAGTACCACGCGGTTGGATGGAGCTTGGGGATGAGCTCCGTTTTCAGCGGTCACCAATACTTTGAATTTGGACGCCGTGGTGGTCATTTTCAAACTGCCCTTTTCGTTGTCGCCCACTCGTAGAACGCCCTGATTCTGAGGTGACCCGTCTTCGGGTTCGAGCCAAACCACGTATTCGTTCGCAGCAGGGGTGAGGAGTGTGGGTCGAGCCAGGTGATCGACGGTGATCGATACTTGGGTATTGCCTCCTGTCTTGTCCACCTTGGCGTCGACAGTTCCGGTCGCTCCCGGAGTAAGCGGTGTCGCCTCCAAAGTGTATGTCTTGGCCCATGCCGTTACGCCTAACGCGAGTATCGCCACGGCAACAAGGGCCAGCACGTAATATCCTTTATGTCTCATCTGAATGGCCTCCAATCAGCTCTGGATCTTTATTCCGCAAGCGGAATCCGGCGGTCGCCAGGCTTCGCGCTGGCAAAAACCGCTCTCTCCTATGATCAACTTTGAGCGTCCTGCGGAAATACGCCATGTGTGGTAGCTAAACGAAAGACTCCTAGTAAGAGCTGCAGCCACAATCTGGCATACGGGTTCTCTGCGCCGGGATTGGGGGTATCCCTCCGAGGGCCGGACACCTCGATACTCCAATAGTTGAAGAAGAGGGGGTGTAAATGCCTGCCAAAGCTCTTACCAAACACCAGAAGTGGGGAGTTCTACTGCTATTCGTGGCCACGTTGTCCGGCGTGCGCGCCGCCGCTCAGGGTATCGATCCGAGGCTCACTTTTTGGGAGGCGCCTCGCTATTGAGTGGATCGAGGAGTTTCGTCGTCGGTCCTAACCTATTCGACACGCAATTTCAAAACGGCATCAAAATTGGCGTTCGCGGCACCGTAAATCTCACAGACCATTGGGGCGCGGAGGGGACCTATAGCTTCAGCGCAAACGGGCTGCAAGTCACCCAGGTGGGTGCCGCCGTGCAAAATTACGGGATCCACCTCCACCAATTCACGGCAAACGCGCTTTACTTCTTTAACGGCCGTGACAAATGGCTACGCCCCTTCGTATTGGCGGGCCTTGGAGTGAGCCGCTATAGCCCCACGAGCGACGCGAAAATGGCCGCCGCGCAGGACTTCCTCGGTGAACCCGCGGTAATCACAGCCACCAGCACCTTTGACTTCAATTTTGGCGCGGGAATCGAATCGCGGCCCTGGGACCATTTTGGACTGCGCCTGGATTTTCGCGATCACATTTCGGCTATTCCCAGATTTGGATTGCCGGAGACTGCCACCAGCCCGACCGCGCCCTTCTTTCCCGTTAGCGGGCGCGTGCAGGATTTCGAAATCGCCACGGGGCTTGATCTACTATTTCACTGGCGCGAAATAGCCACGACGAAGTTGTGTTGACTTAGGAGATGAAGGAACGGCTATCCGAAGCGTTCGTTCGGGGCGGGTCTGCTATCGGAAGAGGCCGGTGTGGCCCAGAGAGTAGCGGCCCGGCTGCGGGTACACGCACACACCATGCGGGCCTTTGCCCACGGGGATTCGCGCCAGGAGTTTCCCTGTATCCAGATCGATTGCGTAAACCTCTGAGTTGTAGCGGCCGGAAACCCACATGACTTTTCCGTCCGCGGAGATTCCGCCCATATCCGGACTGCCGCCGTGCGGGATCTCCCATTTAGCGATAATTTTTCGCTGGGCAAGATCCACCACCGAAAAGCTGCCCTCCCCGCGGTTAGAGGCGTACATGAGCTTGGAATCGCGGCTGATCAGAAGCCCATGGGTGCCCTTGCCGGTCGCCAAGAACCCGATCACCTTAAATTGATCGGCATCAATTTCATGAACGCCATTGGCGGCCATGTCCGCCACGTAGAATACTTTCCCGTCCGGGGACAGTCGCACGTCCTGCGGCATGGCGGGCTTATCGAGCTGCAGCACGCCCAGAATCTTTTTGGAAGACGTCTCCACCTTGATCAATTTCCCGTCGAATTCGCAGCTCAGGATGAAGTAGCGGCCGTCGTCGGAATAATCCAGGTGATTGGGACCGTTACACGGCACCATCAGCGGGAACTTCACCTTCATGGTTTGGGCGTCGCGAAAATCCAGCCGGTGCAGAGCTTCGGCGACCACGATGGCCTCGCTGCCGTCCGGAGTGAAATAAAGATTGTAGGGATCGTCCACCGGGACGGTTCCCTCGAGTTTCGCCGTGGCGGGATCGATCTTGGTGAGCGCGTAACCCTCATCGTCGAGCACGTACAGCGTCTTCAAATCGTAAGAAGGCACGATGTGCTGCGGGTTGCGGCCCACCTTGAAATGGTCCACGATCTTGTAGGTCGCGGGGTCGATTACATCCACGCTGGCGCTCTCGCTATTGGGCACGTAAACCCGGGAAGGAAAATTCCTGACGGTGGGGCTCAGTTCATTGGGCCGGTCCGCCGCATAAATGTCTTCTCCGGCCAGGGCCAGCGCGGCGGCCTTCAGCCCGCCATTGCGAGAAAGGGAATTTTGCCGGAGCTTCCTGGTTACCGAAGAAATCAGCAAAGCGGGATGGGCAAACAAAAGCGCGCCCATGACAAAAAGCAAGGTGGTGAGAAACAGACGGATTAGCCCCGAGCGCAACACCGGAAGAATTGTAGATCAGAAAATTCGTCCGCGCGCCAGCGGAATTGAGCGCCCGTATCGATGCGATAAACGCCCCATGGATGCCGGCCGCGCAGGGGTTCCAGTCAGTTTTGATGCAGCGCAGATTCGCAGGGCCTGCAAAGTCCAGGCTGCTGTCCTACTTTCGATCGCGGCCGCGGCCTCGCCGTTCGATCCGAATCTGGCCCCGGATCTCGCCGGCAGGAAAATTCATCGTGTGCACGTTCACGTAGGCGGAATTCGAAAACAACGCATCGGTGAGCGCGTCGAAATCACCGGCGGTCACGTTTTGTCCCGCGATGGCTTTCACATCGCCCGCCGAGCGCGTCCCGGTCACCGTCCCGCCGCCCGCGGGGCAAGCTGGTATGTCCGTACCGCCATTGCCCAGGTTTGTGCACATGAAGACCATAACTCCACCGGGGGTGTGCACCCTGCCAAAATGGATATGCGACTGCAACACGTTCGAACTGAGGCCGGAAAAGGTCAATTCGAAGCTGATCGTTTTCGCTATTCGATCAAGCGTCAGTGTGAGCGTGCCTTTGCCTTCCGTAAGTATCGCCCCGGTTTCGGCGTTCAAAGCGCCAAGCTCCTGGAATCCATCAAGCTTGGCGGTGAATTTCACCGGGTCGTCATCGGCGCGGACGATCCACATGGCGCCGAGTCCGAGAGCGCACAATCCCATGGCCAAAAAGCCGATCAGGACCTTTCGCATCGTTCCTCCTCGAGATGTCGGGATACTTCAGGGCCGCTGGCAGCCTGAGAGCGCAGGGCTGCGCTCTGCCAAAGTGGAAATCGGAGGGGATGCTACTCCCGGCGGGCGGAGGAATCAAGCCGATAAGAAGTTAAATCTCGGAGACAATCCTGAGACAACTTTGTGACGAGAGACTTTCGCGCCCGGTCAGACACCCCGGTCAGACACGAAGATCGTTGTAGATGCGGCTGTGCCGTTGAAGGCTGCCGGAATCAACTCAGCTTGACGACTTTCATCTCCCGCTTGCCAAGCCGCCGCGCGCCATTCTCGGTAACCACCACGGAATCGCCAAATTGCGCCGTGCCTCCGCTCTTCAATCGGAAGGCCGGCTTCACGTCAAAGACCATGCCCGCCTGCAGCACGATTTGCCCGACCGCGCCGGCCGAACCGCCGCGCGGCAGCGTGCCGAGCCCGCCGGAATGGATCACCAGCGCACCCGGTTTGTCGCCACGCGCCACGAGCCGCTTGTCGTAAGACGCGCAGATGTCCTTCACCATTTTTCCCGGAGCGATCGCCGCAACCATCTCCTCGAAGGTATCCAGGCTATCTTTGGCGGCGGCATCCCAATCAGCCGGCGCCGGAGAGCCTACCACCACGGAGTGGTTCACCTGCGAACCGTAACCGAGCACGCATCCGGAGCACTCCTGGCTGAGGACCTGCCCCGCGCGCATCACATCCTCGAGAGGCCGGTTGAGCGCGCTATTGCCGGGGCCGTCGGCGCGAACCGAAACGCGGAAAGGCCGCTCGCCCGGAAGCGTTCACCATGGCATTGAACATCGCCAGCCACACGACGCGCTGCGGGATGCCGGGCCGCGCCGTCTCGAACATCGCCTGCAAGCCCAGTTCGCCCACCTGGGTCGTTTTCTCCAGAACGGCAATCTCTTCCGGGCTGTGCAGCGTCGCTACGCCATCGACCAGATAGCTGGCCGGCTGGAATTTTGCCTGCGGAAACGCCTTCAACACGCGATCGTACGTGGTGTAGGTAACTTCGCCTTCCGTCTGCCGCGAGGCGTCCACCAAATCGGTGACGCCGATGCGCCCCTGCGTGACATTCGCTTCCTTCATGGCGTCGATGATTCCGGCCGACCAGACATCGACCATGCGAACATCAATTCCGCGCTCTTGCGACAGCTTCTCTTCGCGCGTGCCCCGGACCTGGTTCGTGGAGAGCGCCGTCACTTTGCCTTCGGCCGGCAAGATCACCCACTTGAACGGCAGCGAGATTCCCGTCAGATACTCGATATCCGCGTCGCCATCCTGGCGCTCCGAAATCATCTCGCCGGGATGATGCTGGCACACCAGCAGGCAATCGAGATTCGCTTCCTTCATCTTCTGCCGAACTGCCGCCCAGCGGCGATGGATCTCGTCGACCGACCACGCCTTGGGCAGCGAATCCGGCATAATCGCGGCGAGATGCGGCGCGCCCGCGGAGCCGCCTTGCGCGCCGCGCGCCCAGCCCGAAGCCGCCGGCGTCAAGATTGACGCCGCAATTCCTGCGGACGCTCCCTGCAGCAGTTCCCTGCGGGAAAATGCGCCATTCTTGGTTTCGCGTGAGGACTTCCGCACTGTGCACCTCCGGACGAGCCGTTCGGTCCTGTACGCCTTCTATAGCAACTCCCCGCCCGCGTCAAGCTGCCGGTTGCCGGCGCTTGTTCGATTCGCCGCCGAGCCTTGCTTCGTCCAACTGCGGTACAATGGCGCTAGAGTGCGCGACACCCATAGGGACTTTGCAAAGAAAGGCCTGCCATGAAACAAACAACCCTGAAACGAGCTCTTTTGGTCTCCTTCTCTGGAGCTGCGATCTGCGCCGGGATAGCCGTCGCATTGGCCCTGCCGCAAAACGGTGGGCCGGGAAACATGCTGACGGGCTCATCCGCATTTTCCACCATCGCCACCGAAAAGCCCGGCACCTTCCGCAAGATTACGCCTGCGGATTTGCCCGCCCCCTTTGCCACGCCCTCCGCTGCGAATCAGAGCCACATCGTTCCGCGGCCGGCGAACGCTTCGCTTCAGGTACCGCCAGGCTTCCAGATTCAGCTTTTTGCCACGGGATTCGAGCAGCCGCGCGAGCTGCGCACGGCTCCGAACGGCGACATTTTTCTGGCTGATAGCGCCGCGGGCGAGATCAAAGTCCTGCACGGCATGAAAGACGGAAAACCCGAGAGCGTCACCGTCTTTGCGAGCGGCTTCAATCGGCCTTTCGGAATGGCCTTCTATCCGCTCGGGGCGGATCCGCAATACATTTACGTCGGCAACACCAACTCCGTCGTCCGGCTTCCGTATCACAGTGGAGATTTGAAGGCGCGCGGCCCTGCCGAGGTCATCGTCAAGAGCCTGCCCAGCGGCAATGCATCGGACCCCTTGGGCGGCGGCCATTGGACGCGTGACGTCGTCTTCACCCGCGACGGCAAGAAAATGCTCGTCGCCGTCGGCTCTCGTTCGAACGTCGATGACGCCGACAATAATCCCGCCGAAGACCACCGCGCTAATGTGTTGGAGTTCAACCCCGATGGCACCGGCATGCGCATCTACGCTTCCGGCATCCGCAATTGCGTAGGGGAAGCCATTCAGCCGGAAACCGGCAACCTCTGGTGTTCCACTAACGAACGCGATGCGCTTGGGGACAATGTGCCTCCCGATTACATCACCCACGTCCAGGAAGGCGGTTTTTACGGATGGCCCTGGTATTACACCGGCGGCAACCAGGACCCGCGGCACAAAGGCAAGCATCCCGAGCTGAAAGATAAAGTGATCGTTCCCGACGTGCTCCTGCAACCACACAATGCGTCGCTCGAAATCGCCTTTTATGAAGGCAATCAGTTCCCGGCGGAATACAAGGGCAATATTTTCGCCTCCGAGCACGGTTCCTGGAATCGCTCGAACCGCACCGGCTACGAAATCATCCGCGTGCCCGTGGAAAACGGCAAGGCCACCGGCGCTTACGAGGATTTTGTCACCGGCTTTGCGACGCCGGATGGCCAAGTCTGGGCCCGGCCTGTGGGGATAACGGTCGCTAGCGATGGCTCGCTGCTCGTGAGCGACGACGGATCGAATTCCGTCTGGCGCATCAGCTACTCCGGCCACCCCGGCAGCAACTAAACGCCGTTTTTATACATCTGGCTGCTTTTTAGGGCTGTCATTCCGAGCGGAGCGAGGAATCTGCTTTTGTATCTAGACGTCTTTTACCTAAACACTCAGCCAGGCTTAGCCGTTCGGGTTAGCCGCCGGCGGCGACCTATTCAATTCGCGCTTGCCGCATTCCTCGCGCTCTCGTTCACCGCCGCTGCGCCTGCGCAAGCGCCTGCAACCGCGCCCGCCGTCGGCAAAGCCGACGCCACCCGCTATCTCGATACCATCAGAACTCTCGCCTCGCCCGAGATGGAAGGCCGCGGCGCCGGCACCAAAGGCATCGACCTCGCCGCGCATCTGCTCGAACAGCGCTACCAGAGCCTGGGCCTCGATCCCGCCGGAACGCAAGGCTATTTCCAGCCCTTCACCGTCACCACCGGCGCGAAGCTGGTCTCGGGCAATAACCTGCAAGAAGACATCGGCGGCAAAAAGAAAATTCTGAAGCTGAACGAAGACTTCGTCCCCTTCAGCTTCTCCTCCTCCGGCGAAGCCGACGCGCCCATGGTCTTCGCCGGGTACGGCGTCTCCGCCAGCGAATTTGGCTACGACGATTACGCCGGGCTCGACGTGCAGGGCAAGATCGTCGTCCTGCTGCGCTACGAACCCACGGGTTTCGCCGCCAAGGGCGGCCATCAAGGTCTCACCCAGCACGCCTCGCTGATCACCAAAGCGATCAACGCGCGCAATCACGGAGCCAAGGCCGTTGTCATCGTCAACGGCAAACTAGGCGATGGCGAAGAGGACCTGCTGACGCGCTTTGGCAGCGTCAGCGGCCCGGAGAATGCCGGCATCCTGCTGGTGCAAGTCAAAAACAAAGTCGCGGACGATTGGTTCGCCGCCGCGGGCAAATCGCTCGCCAGCGTACAGAACGAGGTCAACGCCGCCACCAAGCCCGAATCGTTCGCCTTTCCGCCGGCGCTGCGCTTGAGCATGGACGTGCACATCGACACGCTGCACGCCACCGTAAACAACGTCCTCGCCTATCTCCCCGGCAAATCCGACGAATACGTCATTGTCGGCGCGCATTACGATCACCTCGGCTACGGCAATGCCGATTCGCTGGCGCCTTCGCAGATCGGGCAGATTCATCCCGGCGCCGACGACAATGCCTCCGGCACTTCCGGCGTGCTGGAACTCGCGCGCCTTTTCGCGCCCTACAAGGGCCAGCTTCCGCGCGGGATTCTCTTCATGTCCTTCGCCGGCGAAGAGCTCGGCCTGCTGGGCTCGGCCCATTGGGCGCAGCAGCCCACGCATCCGCTCGACAAGGCCATCGCCATGCTCAATATGGACATGATCGGGCGTATCAAGGACAAGAAGGTCTATATCGGCGGCGTGGGCACCGGCTCGACGTTTCAGTCCATCCTCACCGCCGACGCGAAAAATTCAGCGTTTCAATTCGAATATTCCGCCGGCGGCTACGCGGCCAGCGACCACACTTCGTTCGTCGCCCGCAGGATTCCCGTGCTCTTCTTTTTCTCGGGATTGCATTCCGACTATCACAAGCCGTCTGACACCTGGGACAAAATCAACGCGCCCGACGCCGCGCGCCTGCTGGACTTCATCGCCGGCGTGATCGCGCAACTCGATACCGCCGCCGCGCGGCCGAAATTTATCACCGTCGCCGCCGAAGATCCCCACAGCGGCGTTACCGGCAGCGGCGGAGGTGGCGGCTACGGGCCCTGGTTTGGCTCCATCCCCGATTTCGGGCAATCCGAAAATGGCGTGCGCTTCAGCGACGTTCAGCCCGGCTCGCCCGCGGCAAAGGCCGGTTTCAAAGCCGGCGACGTGCTCGTCGATTTCGGCGGCAAGCCCATCCACAATCTTTATGATTTCACGGACGCGCTGCGCGCGAGCAAAGTCGGCGACGTCGTCAACGTCACCGTGCTGCGCGACGGCAAGCCCCTGAAAGCTTCCGTCATCCTCGCCCAGCGCCGGTAAGAATCGAGTTTGAACACTCCACTCTGATTGGCGCGCGAGCCATCCCTTGCGTGTTTGATCGCGCCAATTGCGCTTCTGGAGGTGTGGCTCCGGTGAGTCCCGCGAGGGACGACACAAAGTAGCCCAGTGCGGAAGCACTGGGAGAGTGTTAGGAGTATTGCCAGCCCCGTTGAGGGGCGACACGGTGTTGCGATAGGATTGGAGCCTGCAAAATGCTGATCGATGTGAATGTGCTTCTCGAATACACCGATTGGGAGCGCCAGAAATGGCACGACTGGCTCCGCGAGCACGGCGACCGCGTTCTGGTGACCAGCACCGGAGCGAATAGCGATGCTCGCTTTGAAACCGTAGGCGACCTGGTCCGGCACATCTTTTCCGCGGAAAAGCGCTACGTGGAGCGGCTGTCAGACAAGCCGCTGACCGATACCGCCTCGCTTCCCACGGAAAATATCGAAGCGCTCTTCGACTTCGGCCAGCAAAGCCGGAAAGCGCTGCGAGAATTTATCGACACTCTGCCCGCTCAGCAGTGGGATGCTCCACGGGATTACGTGATGATGAATCATCCGATAAGGGCGACTCCGAAGAAATTTGTTGTTAACGTGCTGCTGCACGAAATCCGGCATTGGGCGCAGATTGCCACGTTGGTGCGCCAGAACGGATTGAAGGGCGACCTCCACGATTTTCTCTTCAGCCCGGCTCTCGGCGGCGACGCCCGCCGCGAACCAGCCAAAGCCTGATTTTCAGTTGAAAGCTGCATTCAAAAGTTGCATGGACCGATATGAGCAACACAGATGCCATCAAACAGCATTTTGAGCGAGAGGCGGGGGAATTTGACCGACTCATTGTCGCACTGATCCCCGATTACTCCGGGATGGTCGAGGCGCTCGTCGCATCGCTTCCATTCGACGGCGATGCATGCATCAAGGTTATTGACCTTGGCTGTGGCACGGGCGCAGTGGCCCTCAATATTTTACGCTCCTTTCCACACGCTCAGCTTATTTGCCTAGACATGGCGGAAAATATGATCGCCACGGCCCGTGCCAAGTTGGGGAACTTTCAAAACGTGCACTACGTGATAGACGATTTCTCAAACTTCAGCGGAGAGTATGACGCCGTGGTCTCGTCGCTCGCGCTCCACCACCTCGCGACCGACGATGACAAGCGGCGCTTCTATCAGCGTATATACGACAATCTGCGTCCCGGCGGAGTATTGTATAAGGGAGATATTGCCCAAGCGATACCGGCGCAGTCCGTTCGAATTGCGCCGATGGCTGCGGTCTCCGCAACCGAAGCTTCTGAGGCTGAAATTCCGCTGCGGGAGTTCGAGATCGCTCCAAAGAAAGCTGCGGCAGAATGATATGCGCCGTTGGCACCGTCCAAGCCGGATCTCTTGCTAAGTCTTGCGGAATGAGCACTTGCACAAAAATGGACGACAAGTCCTGTGAAATCAGCACTTGCGAAATAAAGAACTTAAACCAGCTTTAGAATCAGCACTTGCGTTGGAAAAAAGAAGGGGATGGGCATATCACAGGCGATTCCGAGGTGAAAACGATGCGCAGACTTAGCGTGCCGCTGATCGGCCCAGCCTTGTTCTTGGGAGCAGCCTTGCTTTTCGTTCTGGGTCTGCGCGGTGGAACGCCGCAGGAGACACAGGCCAAAAAATCCACCGAGACGGGCGCTCATGCTCTGCAATTTCCCGGCGAAAAGCATCTGGCGAATATCCGGCAGCTTACCTTCGGCGGGCAAAGCGCCGAAGCCTATTTCTCGGCGGACGACAAATATCTGAGCTTCCAGCACCAGGGCCAGTTTTTCGATCCGCGCACGCATAGCCCCGTCGGGCCCAATATTCCTTGCGATCAGATTTTTACCATTCCCGTCGATACGCCCGCCGGCAAGCCGGCCGTTCCAAAAATGATCAGCAACGGCATGGGCCGCACGACGTGCAGCTACTTCTTCCCCGGCGGCGAACGCATGCTGTATTCCTCCACGTTTGCCTCAAATCCCGCTTGCCCGCCGCCGCCCGACTATTCGCTCGGCTACGTTTGGCCGATCTACGACTCGTACTCGATCTATACGGCCAAGCCGGACGGCAGCGATATCCGGCTGCTCACCAAGGGCGGCTACAACGCCGAATCCACCATCACGCGCGACGGCAAGCACATCGTCTTCACCTCCACCCGGAATGGCGACCTCGATATCTTCACCATGGATGCCGACGGAACCAATGTGAAGCAACTCACGCACGAACTGGGCTACGACGGCGGCCCTTTCTGGTCTTATGACGGCAAGAAGATCGTCTACCGCGCCGAGCATCCGCAAACGCCCGAGCAGATCGCTGACTATAAGAAACTCTACGAGCGCGGCCTGATCCGCCCCGGCAATCTGGAAATATGGGTGATGAACGCGGATGGCTCCGGCAAGCATCAGGTGACGCACAATGGCGCGGCGAATTTTGCTCCGTATTGGCTGCCGGACGGCAAGCGCATCGTTTTTGCGTCCAACGTCACCAATACCAAAGATCCCGCGGGATTCGATCTCTACATCGTGAACGAAGACGGCTCGGGGCTCGAACGCATCACCTACTATCCCGGCTTCGATGCCTTCCCGATGTTCACGTCGAATGGCAAGCGGCTGGTGTGGGCCTCGAACCGCAACGGCACCGTGGAGCATGAGACCAATATCTTTATCGCCGACTGGGTCGAGTAGCCACGCTGGCGAGCTTGTATTGACCCGTAAGCACGGTAAGTGCTAGTCTCCAGAACCAGGTAGCGGCCAAGTACCACTGGATAGGGAAGATCAACAACATGTCGAAAATTGCGATCTATTCCGCTTTGCTGCTTGGACTATTGAGCCAGGTTCCGGCGCGCGCGCAGGCGGGCAAGCCGGGCTCGCTCGACTACGAATATTTCAAAACCAAAGTGCAGCCGATTTTCAGTGCCAAGCGCGCCGGCCACGCGCGCTGCATCTCCTGCCATGTGGTCCCGACGGGCGCCGTTTTCCAGTTGCAGAAGCTCTCGCCGGGAGAAACCACCTGGAACGAAGAGGAATCGCGCAAGAATTTCGAGGCGGTCACCAAGGTCGTCGCCTTGCCCGGCAATCCCAAGAGTCCCTTACTGATGCATCCATTGGAAGAAGAGGCTGGGGGCGATTTCTTTCACAACGGCGGCAAGCATTTCAAGTCCCAAGACGACCCGGAATGGAAAATCCTGAAAGCCTGGATCATGGGTGAAACGGGCAGCAAGACTCAGGCGCGCAATTAGGTGGTGGGCTCATCCGCGGATTTCTGACGATTTGCTCTTTTTTGGAGGCGACGATGATCACGAAGCGGCTGTTCCTTCTGTGTGCCATGGTTCTGGCGGTTATGGCATTGTCCGGCGTGACGCTGAAAGCGGCGGGCAAGCCGAATCCCAATGCCCGAGTGGCGCGCATCATTCAGACCAATAGCGCGGGCGACAATGTCGACGTCATCGATCCCGCCACGAACAAAGTGGTCGGCGTGATCGAAGGCATCGAAGTGAATCACGGCGCCGGCGTGGCGCCCGATGGCAGCCGCATTTACATCAGCGACGAAGCGCAAAGCACGCTCGACGTGGTCGACAGCAAGACGCTGAAAATCATGAAGCGCATCCCGCTGAGCGGCCATCCCAATAACGTCGCCGTGGCCCCCGATGGAAAGCGCGTGTACGTGGCCATTATCCAGGCCCCGGGCGGGGTGGACGTGATTGACACGAGTTCTCTGACGAACATCAAGACCTTGACCACCAAGGGCACGATCCACAATCCGTACGTCACGCCGGACGGCAAGTACGTGGTGGCGGGCTCGATTATGGCCAAGACGGTCAACGTGATCGATACGCAGACCGATCAATTGGCGTGGACGCTGGACATGGGTTTGGGTGTCCGGCCGATGGCTTTCTCGAAGAATCCGGACGGCTCGACCAAGTGGCTTTTCGTTCAGCTATCGGACTTCAATGGATTTGCCGTGGTGGATTTTGCCACACATAAGGAGATCAAGCGCATTCATAATCCCGAACTGCTTCCGGGCAAATCCATCGTCACCGCGGGCGCCGATCCCTCTCACGGCATGGCGGTCACGCCGGACCAAAAGACGCTGGTCGTGTGCAGCCGGGAGAATAACGAACTTTTCTCCTACTCCCTGCCGGATTTGACGTTGTCTGGGCGCGCTTACCTGGGTGGAAAGGGCGCGGCCTGGGTCACGCTCACGCCGGATGGCAAGACCGCTTATGTGGCCAATGCGGTCACAAACAACGTTTCGGCGGTGGACGTCAAGTCCATGAAAGAAGTCGCCCGCATCCCGGTCGGCTACGTGCCCAAGCGGAATACAACGGGAATGCTTCCCGCGCAAACCGCGGACTAAAGTTTTCCATCGCAGCTCGTCCAACATTTCGCCGCGAAATATCCGGAAACTTTAGGTTTCCCCAGGAGATCCCATGCGCCGCGTGAGGATACCGCTTTATCTTTTTGTCCTGACCTGCCTGCTGTTGAGTTCGGCCTGGCTCTGGCGGACCGAGGGCCAGACTGCGCGGCCAACCGCGACAGTCTTTGAAGGCGCGAGACTGATCATCGGAGACGGCAGCGCGCCCATCGAGAACTCCGCCTTCATCGTCACCGGCAACGTCTTTACGCAGGCCGGCCGCCGAGGCGAGTTGCAAATTCCCGCGGGAGCCGTACACGTCGACCTGACTGGCAAGACCGTTATGCCTGCCCTGATCGATCTGCACGGCCATTACGGATTCCAGAACATCGTGCAAGGGACGATGTCCAAGTCTTTCTATACACGCGAGAATCTCATCGACCATCTCGAGCGGCTCGCCTACAGCGGCGTGGGCGCGGCGGTCGGCGTCGGCGACCTCGAGGATCGTTCCGATATGCATGGAGGCAGGACGAACTGGGGCGACGTTCCCTTGCAGCTGCGCGACAAGGTCATTCCCAACGCGGCGCTATTCAAGACCGCCGGCACGGGAATCGCCTGGCCGGGATCGGGACCGCAGGGCGATCCTTCCAGAGTGGACGTTCCTTATGCGGTCTCGACGCCAGACGAGGCTCGCAAAGCCGTTGATGACTACGTGAAGATGAAACCCGAATTCATCAAGATTTGGGTGGACGACCGCGAAGGCACGAAGAAAACTCTTACGCCGCCTCTTTATGGCGCGATTGCCGACGAAGCGCACAAATTCAATGTGCCCATCGGCGTGCACAACGTCACCTTGGCCAATGCCAAGGAATTGATGCGGGATGGAGTGGAGGGCTGGCTTCACGTTCCGGTGCGCGGCGGTGAGGCCGTCGACAACGAATTGATCGGCATCGTCAAGCAGCGCGTCGCGCGCAACGATCGGCCGAAGATGTGGATGACGCCGGCCTTGATTAGCGCATGGATGGATACTCAGGGCGGCACGCGACCCGGCCTGGCTCGATGACCCGATGCTTCGCGCTCTCTATTCTTCCGATCAGATCGAGGAATATTGGGGCCGGCCTCTGGCGAAGAGGACGCCGCAGGAAGTGGAACGCAGCCGCAAGGAGTTTGCGCTAGAGGCAAGCAATGCCATGAAATTGCGAGCGGCGGGCATGCGCATCGTCAGCGGAACCGATACCGGACAGACGCGCTTCTTCATCGGCTACTCCAATCAAATGGATCTGGAAAGCATGGTGGCGATGGGCATGACGCCGTCGGAAGCCATCGTGGCCGGGACGCGCGATGCCGCGGATATCGCCCACGTCAATGCGGGACTGGTGGCGGCGGGCAAGAGCGCGGATTTCATCGTCCTGGACGCAAATCCTTTGGAGAAAATCGGCAATTCGCGGCGGATCAATGAAGTCTATCCTTCGTGGCCAGAAGGTGGACCGCGCAGCTCTCCAGGCCAAGTGGCTCAGAGAGCGAAACCAGACGACGAAATCGTCCCTGAAGTAAATGCAAGCAACAATCCGGCGGGAGAGACGCTGCCGGTAGGCTTCTGCGAAGGATTGCGAAGGAAGTACTGCCGCGAGAATTTACGGGTTCAAGAATCGACCAGCCGCCAAGCGGCGCACCTAGAGCGCGATTGAATCCCTGAGAATACGGCTCCAGATTTGGCGCGATCCTGGCGCCGCTTGGCGGGTGCGTCGATTTCGTTACGCGGTTTTCGTTAAGACTTCGGCGCGACAGACGTAACCATCATGGTGTCGCCGGTCAGCGTGCCCTTTACGGTCACGTTCTCAGCGGCGTACTTGTCGAAGTCTTCGTCGTGTCCCTGCATCTTATAAACTTTGTCCCCGACGACCAGGGCCCAACCCGATCTTTTCGCACAGGCACGGGCACAATCCGCCGCGCTCATGTTCTTCATCTTGTGCTCGGCGCCGCAGGCAACGTCGCTGACCTTGCCGGTCAAGGTGGTTTGCTTGCCCTGAGGAGCTGCAGTCGTGAAGGCAATCAACGTGAAAGCAGCCGCAATCATCACGGACCTGAGAGTTTTCATGTGGTTCTCCTTGGAGGCTGGGAAATCCCTACCAGCTTACACCCGATTCAGCGGACGAGTCACGGCCAAGTGGCCGAAGACGAGGGCGGCGTAACGATTTGTTTCAGGAGCGCTTTTTCTCGAGCCAGCATGGCAGCTTCGCGCTGCTTGATTTCCGTGTCGCCCAGCCACTCAGGCTGGTGCCCCGCGATCACCACGGCGTCCATCGGCGAGCCGACGCCATTGACGTACCGCGCGGCTTTGGAGATGAGGTAGATGCCCAAATTCTTAGCCGCTTCGAGAGTCATGGAAGGCGAGTAAAGGCTGTCGGCGAGGTAGCGAATCAGAGACGACTCGCCGGCGCCCACGCAAGTGATGCCGGCCGCGCGGTGCATGGCTCCGTGATCGAAGACGAAGAGCTCCGGAGTGTTGAAGACGCCGCCTACGCCGATCAGCATCTGCAGGTTTGCCGGCCGCCCCATGGCCGTGAAGACTTCGTCCGCGGTGTCGTAGATGGCCTGGGGAATTACGCAGACGTCGCCTTCTTCCTCGGGGCCCTGGAGCTCCAAAAGCCTGCGGGTGATCTTTTCGTTGGCTTCCTTCCATAGGTCCGGCGAGCCGCCATAGCTCGAGACCACAGCCGAGCCGAAGAGGTCCACGCAGGAGATTCTTTCCTCGTAATATTTGTCCGGGCTTTTATCTAGGCTTGTGTCGGGGCTTTTGTCGGGGCCTCGAGCCGAGACCTCCTCATCGGCGCAGATCAGCAAAGCGTCTTGGCAAGGCAGGCCCAATGCGATGGACATCGCTCTTACCCTCTACTTCCCGTCGACGTGTGAGCTTTGCTTTCAGCGAGGTCGAATTCCCAGTCCATACTCCCGCTCCTCGTCAGTACGTCGATACTGGCGTTTCGGCCGCCTGCCAGGCAGATCTCCGCCAGCCGGTGAGCGCCGTCGCGCCCAGTCCGCAAAGGGCCGCCGCGCATCAGCCAGACGGCGGGAATGGCCTGATTTCCGGTGACGTGGATCAGGTAAGTGCTGATCGCAGGCGTGAAGCCTCCAAAGATCGCGGTGGCCAGGCTAAAGGCCAGCGAAAAGCCGGAAGTCCGCACGTCCATGGGCATGATCTCCACAAGTAGCGGAATCATGGCTCCGTTGTAGCAGCCGAAGATGCAGGAGAACCAAAGCTCGACGAACAGCAAACGCATCGTCGTGGGGCCGCCGACCAGCCAGGACATCGCGGGATACGCGGTGAGCAAAGTAGCCACGGTGAAAAAGACGAGCAAGGGCCGGCGTCCAATCTTGTCCGAGATGGCGCCACCGATGGGCAGCCAAATGAAATTGGAGAGGCCCACGAAGAAGGTTACCAGCAAACTCTGGCGGTTGGTCAAAAGCAGGACCTTCTCTCCAAACGTCGGCGTGTACGCGGTGATGAAATAGAAGCAGACGGTCGTCATGGTGGAGAGCAGCATTCCGATGAGGATGATTTTCCAATTGGTCGCGAGCGAAGCGAAAATCGCGGACATGGTGGGACGAGTCTTACGGGCCTTAAAGACCGTCGTTTCTTGCATCGAACGCTGCAACCAAAACAGAAGCGGAATGATCAGACAACCGATCAGGAAAGGGATTCGCCAGCCCCAAACAGCCATCGTTTCCGGCGGCAGTTGCGAGCTAAGGGCCACACCGAGCAAAGCAGCGGCCATCACCGACACTTGCTGGCTCGCCGATTGCCAAGCGCAATAGAAACCTTTGTGCCCCGGCGTGGCGATCTCCGCCAGATATACAGACACGCCGCCCAATTCAACGCCAGCGGAAAAACCCTGAAGCAATCGCCCCAGCACGACGATGATGGGAGCGACGATGCCGATGATTCTGTACCCGGGCGTACAGGCGATGGTGAAGGTGCCCACAGCCATGAGGGACAATGCGAGGATGAGGCCCGCTCGCCTGCCATGACGGTCCATGTAGGCGCCCAAAATGATGGCTCCAAGAGGACGCATGAGATAGCCGACGCCGAAGGTGCCCAGCGTCAGCATCAACGAGGCAAAATGATTGCTCGAAGGGAAGATGTCGTTGGCGATGTACGACGCATAGTAGGCGTACACCATGAGGTCGTACATTTCGAGGAAATTGCCGCTGGCTACGCGGATGACGGAGCCCACGGTTGCGGTGGCGGTGGATTTCGGAAGTGTTCACTGCGCAGATTCTTCACTTCTTTCAGAGCGGACAATATCCCTAGGTCCCCTCAAAGAGCGCAGGGCACACTGGACTACAACTTCGTAGAATGACAGCTACCTACGCCTGCGAAGCTCACGCGCCGGCGCCCTCGGGGGCTGCCGCGCCGCGTTGCGCGCGCCTGGGGCGCTCGGCTGCATATCGCAGAAGCGCAGCCGCCCGATAAATTCCGTGAACGAATTTGCAATATGGCAACATCAGGAAGAGCGACACGATAACTCCCAAGTGCACCGCCAGCAGCGCGCCCATTGCGGCGGTAGCGCGCATGGCCAGCAGCAGGAGTCCGGTCCCTGCTGCTACGAACAATAACACCAGGAAGGAATAATCGATATCCAGTAAAAGCTGGGAAGCAGGCGCCGAGTCGGCGGTGAGTTTGATCTGAACCAGGCCGGCTATACCGACCATCATTCCGATGCCACCCAGAGTGCCCAGCAAGACCGGGAGACTGAAAAACGGATAGGGCGAGAGCCAGCCGAAAATGTGTTCGTAGACTGCGGCCGTGCAGGTGGAAGCAAAGCAGAGCAGGAATCCGTAAAAGAGGGCGTGGTGAAAGTATCGGCGGGACTGGGAGAACGAATCGTCGCGATTATTACAGCCGTCGCCGCCTCCGCCGAGGTTCCGCAGCGTGAATACATCAGCCAGGGCTGCCCGGAGCGATGGCGCATCCACATTGGCGGGGCTATTTGTGTCTCGCCAGAAATTGAGGAGACCGATGGTGAGCGCCAGCACGGAAAAAAGGAATGGCGGCCCCGGTGATGGCGATCATTATGCCTTCGGGGATGACGGTGTAAAAGGCGCCCGCCTGTTCGCTATTCGCCGTGAAGGGAGTTTTAGCCAGCCAGACGAAAATAAGCGTGCAGAGTAAAGCCAGAACCGATGCCGCAAGGCCACTGCGGCGAAATAGTGCGGCGAGCGAGCGGGGCCAGGCATAGCGCTCGTATGTTTCCAAGCGAAGATCGGCAAAAGCTTTGGGTAGATTCAACGCGAATTCATGCGGTGGCGCATACTGGCAGGAGTAGTAGCAGCCGCGGCAATCGTGGCAAAGATTGGCGAGGTAGCTCAAATCGCCGGACGTGAATTGCCGCCGCAATTCGATGGCGGGAAAAACGGCGCAATATCCTTCGCAATAGCGGCAGGCGTTGCAGATTTCCACGAAGCGCCGAGCCTGCTCGACGTTCCGGGAATTGCCGGGGTCGATTTCAGCCGAGCGCAACTTTGGCCGCCTCTCTTCCCGCAATTCGGCCGAAAACGGCGCCGATGGCCATGCCAATGCCGGCGATATAGCCCTGGCCCAGGATATTCCCGGCCATGATTTCTCCCGCGGCAAACAGGTTGGCGGAAGGTCGGCCATCTTGCATCAGCACGCGGGCGTTCTGATCGACTTTCAGGCCCAGGTAAGTGAAGGTGATCCCAGGGCGCAACGGATAACCGATGAAAGGAGGCTCTTCGATGGGACGAGCCCAATGCGTTTTTGGCGGAGCGATTCCTTCGGTGCGGCAATCGTCCAGCCGGCCGGGATCGAATTTTCCGGGGCGCACGGCTCGATTGAAATTCGTAACCGTGGCTTCGAGCGCAGCCGCATCGAGGCCAAGTTTGCCCGCGAGTTCAGCTATGTTTTGTGCGCGGATGGGAGGAAATGCGGAAGGCATGAAGAGCTTTTCGGATTTGGCATCGGTGATGGCGTAGGCGATTTGCTCCGGGCACTGGGCGACCAGGCGTCCCCAAATCGCATAGCGCTTCGGCCAGATATCTTCGCCTTCATCATAAAAACGCTGCCCGGCGCGATCGACCACGATGCTGAAAGGAATGCAGTCGAGACGCGAGACGATGCCGCCGTCAAATTTGGGGGCGCGAGCATCCACGGCGACGGCATGGCATTGAGTCGGGTCGCCCACCGGGGCAGCGCCTTGTTCGAGCAAATTTTTCAGCACGCCGCCTTGCGCATAAGGCGTGCCTCGAATGATGAAATTGCCGGCCGCATCTCCCCAATATTGGCGCAGCCATTCGATATTGGCCTGAAATCCGCCCGAAGAGACCACGACCGCCTTTGGCCGCAGCGCGGAAGATGTTCCGTTTTTCACCGCCGTAGCCTCGCGGATCATCCCGTTGGCAAAACAAAGCGAGCGGACTTCGGTATCGTAGAAAACGCTTATGCCGAGACGTTCCGCGGCAGCATAGTAGGCGTTCATGAGGGCTTTGCCGCCGCCCAGGAAGAAGGCGTTCGTGCGGGAGAGGCCCAAGGTACCTTCCAGCGCAGGCTGAAAGCGCGCCCCATGGGCCTGCATCCAGGGCAATAACTCCGCCGTGGCATCGATGGCGATGCGGGCCAGATGCTCCTCCGTATTGCCGTGGGTGACGCTGAGCAAATCGCGCCAGTAATCGGAACTCGAGTAGGAGCCGACCAAGGTGGCGGTGGGAGATTTGTGCATGAGCCGCAGGTTGCGGGTGTGGCGGCTATTTCCCCCGCGGAGGGCTTTCGGGGCATGCTCGAGAAGCACGACCGAAGCTCCCGCTTCGCGGGCGGTGATGGCCGCAGAGAGGCCGGCATTTCCGCCACCCACGACGAGGACGTCACAGGATTCCATCACGTGCGTTGCAGAAGGGGGCGCAGCTCCCGAATATCTTTTACGCTCTCGAGCGCCAGCACTTTGCCGATCAGATTGGCGCTGTTGGCGGCGCCGAGGACCGAAGCCATCAAGTCGCGGGCCTTGGCGACGACTTCTTCGCGGCTCATGGGGTTTTCGGCAGTGCCGCGCACGGCATCGACGCGTTCGCTGAGGCGAGTTCCGTCGGTAAAGGCGACTTCGACGATAGCCACGCGCTTGGGCAGCAGCTTTTCGAGATCCGCATCGGGGACCAGTTCGATTTTCGCGCGCTCGCGAAGGACCGCCGGATCGTGCATACGGGCATTATCGTGGGCGGCGCGGAAGGAAGCGGTTTTATCGATCAACATCACGGCCAACATATACTGGAGGGAAATGTCGGGAATGTCGCGGTTATTCACGACGCTGGCCTCGTCGGTGGCGATGCGCACGGTGACCTGCTTCACCTGATCGGGCTCGAAGGGGCGCTTTTTGCGAATGTTTTCCAGCGCATCGAGGGGCGCCTGAATGGGCGATCCCACGGTCCACTTTTTGATATTGGTGCGGACGACCTCGTAACGGTCGCCAAGTTTGTCGATCAAGTCCGGCGGGATCGGCCTTAGGCGAGCTGGCGAGGAGAAAATTATCGGAACCGGAAAAGGCGTCGTCCACGCCGGTCCAGCCGGATTGAACGAGGAGCGCGGCGGTGACTCCATCACGCGCGGTCATGCCACCGAAGACAAATGCTTTCTCCATGTGCTCGGTGTCGCGCTGCCAAAACGCGATGCCGGAGGACTGTTGCGCGGCATAGTCGAGCAGCCAGCGCATCTGCTGCGCGTTCAGATTCGCCGCGCAGCCGGCAGCGGCGGCCGCGCCGAAGCCTTCCGAGAGGCTATGAGTGTCGCGATGCGTTTCGTTCATGAACTTCTGCCCGCCCAGGGTCATCGAGATGCGCGTGCCAACGTCGTACCCGAGCGCGACGGCGCGCAGGAACTGCGCGCCATCGGTGGGGAAGCGTTCTCCGGCGGCCAATGCCGCCGGGACGACGGCGCAGCCCGGATGCGAGAGCGACGGCGCGTGCGAATCGTCGGTCTCGTCGGCTTGGGCCAGGACGCCATTCGCGAGCGCGGCTTCGACCGGGCCGCAAAGCACATTGGAAGCGACCACGGTGGCGATTTTCTCGCCGCCGTAAGTTCGGGCGAACTGAATGGCGGCGCGGCCGGGAGGGAGTTCGGAGCCCGAAACCATCGAGGCGATGGTGTCGAGGACGTGATGCTTCGCTTTTTCCGTCACCTCATCGGGCAATGCGCGATTGCGGGCGTCGGCCATGTATGCGCTGAGCCGGGCCATGGCGGGACTGATCTGGTCCGCCGCGAATGCCGACCAGGGCCGGCAGGCCGTGGCGATCATGGCCAAGCCGGCTTGCTTAAGAAGCCGGCGGCGGCTGAGATCAGCGGTGCAACCGGGCACCTTGCCAGCTTGTGCATCACTTCGCATATGAATCTGCCTTTCTGGCGTCTATTTAATCTTAATCGGGCCCGCGAAGCCAGAGGAGCGAACTTCCCTGCTTCCGATTAAGGATCTCTTCAGCTTCCGCAGGATAAATCGTCTCTGGCACAGAAGCGATTCGGGAGGACAGTTGCAATTCAGGAACGCGGAGCAGACGCCAGCGAACAAACTTGTGGCAGCATGTATCGCGCTGGGCGATGCTGAGGTAAGCTGAATATATGGCAGAGACGAGGAAATGAATCCGGCCGCATTCGTCGCGGAAGCATTGGCCGATTTCGCCACCGTCGGGGCGATCGCCCCGAGTTCACGTTTTCTAACGCAGGCCATGCTGCGGCCACTGCCCCTCGAAAATGCGCAACTGGCCGTCGAGTTGGGCCCGGGAACCGGAGTCATGACGCGGGCCTTGTTGAATGTGCTCCCTTTCGACGCCACTTTATTGGCCTTCGAGATCAATCCGCGTTTTGCGCGACACTTGAAATCGACGATCGACGATTCGCGCCTGGTGGTGATCAACGCGCGCGCGGAGGCGCTGCTGGAAGAGCTGAGCCGGCGCGGGTACCGGCGCGTCGATGCGATACTTTCATCGCTGGCGATGGGATTCATGTCTGACCGGCAGAGGCATGCGTTATTGAGCGAAATCAGCATCAGCCTCAAGAAGAGAGGGACGTTCACGCAATATCAGTATCTGCATAGCTTACAGTTGCGGGACCGCCAACTGACTAAATTCGATCTCTCCGTACTGCTCGAAGAGTATTTCCGCTCCGTGCAGCGCAAGATTATCTGGCGGAACCTGCCGCCCGCCTTCGTGTTTACCTGCCGAGGAGCAAGAGTGGGCGCCTCGCGGATCTGAACTCCCCTATCTGAAAAAATCCCGCTATTCGTACTTAGTTCCGGCAGCAAGCGATTGTCTCGCATCGCGATCCGCGTGCATGACGTCTTCCAACCTGCCGAGATCCCGCCATTGATATTCATCGGAACGAAAGGCGAGGATTTTTTCGCCGCGGCCGGCGAGACGCAAATAGGGAGCGATGATGGAGAAGACGCCTTCTTCGGTCATCAGCGAAAAGAGGCGAGGAGAAATGACGTGGATGCCGGAGAAAGCCAGCGGCCGCAGCTGCGGCGAAGAGCGAACCAACTCGGCTTCGCCATCCGCGCGGGATTTACGGCCACAAAGCTGGAGCCGATCGTCGAACAGCAGGTAGCGACTCGTCTGCCGGTCCTGCACCGCGAGCGTGGCCAGAGCGCGATTTTCGACGTGAAATTGGGCCATACGGCGGAGATCGATGGTGCTGATGACGTCGACGTTGTGCAGGATGAAAGGCTCTTCGGCAGAGGCGGAATTCTGCAGGAAGAAATAGCCGGCCTTTTTCAGGCCGCCGCCGGTATCGAGCAAAACCTCTTCTCGAGAGATGGCGATCTGCATCCCGAAATTACGCTTCGCCGCCAGGTACTCGACGATTTTGTCGGCGAAGTGATGCACGTTGATGATCACATCGCCAATCCCAAAGGAGCTCAGGCGCGCGAGAGCGATCTCGAGCAGCGTGCGGCCGCCGACCTCCACCAACGCCTTGGGCCTGTCGTCTGTGAGCGGGCGCAAACGCGTGCCCAGGCCGGCGGCCAAAATCATGGCCTTCATTTGCCCTGCTTTTCGAGTTCGAGATGGCGAACCACGACGTTGAGGCCGTTGCGAGCGCGCAGGTGTTTCGCTAATTCCTCGGCGAGATAGACCGAACGATGCTGGCCTCCGGTGCAGCCGAACGAGACCATCAGGTTTTTGAAGCCGCGGCTCTGATAGTTGGCCAGGCTCGAATCCACAAGCGACGTGGCGCCGGCCAAGAACTGATGAACGGTCTTCTGATGACTGAGATAATCGATGACGGGCGCGTCTTTGCCGGTGAGAGGCTTGTAGCGCTCTTCGCGCCCGGGATTGGGAAGACTTCGCGCGTCGAAAACAAAGCCGCCGCCATGGCCGGTCTCGTCTTTTGGCAATCCGCGGTGAAATGAAAAGCTGAAAATTCGCACGGTAAGGCGGTCTGTTTCGGAGACCGATTCCGCTTCCGAGGTCAAAGCCTGGAGTTTCTCGGAATTCAGCATGCCTCTGAACGCTCCCATCAAGGTGGGCAGCGCGATGGGCAATTCGACCTGCTCCAGCAGCCAACGCAAGGTCTTCAGCGCATAGGGCACGCTTTGCAGGAAATGAGTTTTCTGCTCATAAAAGCCGCGAAAACCATAAGCGCCCAAGGCTTGCATGAGGCGGACGTAAACGTAGGCATAGTAATGGCGCATAAAAGCGTCGCGGTCGAGCGGGATGAAATCGGAGAGCCGCGCGAGATATTCGTCGAGCAACTGCTGACGAAGCTGAGGGGGCAGATCGGCCTTGGAGTCAAACAACAGAGAGGCGATATCGTATTGCAACGCGCCCTTGCGTCCGCCCTGGTAATCGATAAACCAGGGAGAGGCGTCGCGCCACATGACGTTGCGGGATTGGAAGTCCCGATAGAGGAAGTAATCGCGGTCGGCGCTCAACAGGAATTCCGTCAAAGAGCCGAAATCGTCTTCCAGGGCCTGTTCATTGAAAAGGACGCCCGCAAGCCTCAGAAAATAGTATTTGAAGTAGTTCAAATCCCAGGTAATGGACTGACGGTCGAAGCTTGCACGGGGATAACTGGCCTTGTAATTCATGCCGCGGCCGGCTTCCACCTGAAAGCGAGGCAGTACGGCGACGACTTTGCGGTAGGCTTCGATCACCGGGGGCGCGATATTCTGGCCGGCGCGGTTCGCGGATAGAAACTCATAAAGCGTGGTGTCGCCGAGGTCTTCTTCCAAATATGCGCCCTGGCTCAAGTCTTCGGCATAAATTTCGGGAACGGGCAGGCCGTGGCGGCGAAAATATTTGGAGAATTCCAGGAAGGCGACGTTCTCTTCGCGTACGTTATAGAGAACTCCGATGGCGTTGACTTTGCCGTTTGTAAGGCGCACGAGCTTGCGCCCCGATCCACTCAGACGCCCGTCGAGCGGCTGTACCTGCGCGGCCGGAGAGCGGAAACGCTCTTCGAAGAGCTTCGTTAATACATCCATAAACTTTTGGGCACTTCTTTAGGCACTTCTTTAGGCACTTCGCGGCTTACAGCTGGGCCCGCCGGGTTTTTGCTTTTCGATCAACCCCGCGATTTTGCGGGGGAATCTCTCTTCCGGGGAGCTTCGTCGTCGCCAGGCAAAAACTCATATTTCTCGATGGCCGCAGCCATTCCGGACTTCGCTCCCTCAGTCGCTTCGCAGCGCTGAATATGCCCCAGGCAGCGCACGCGGACAGGACCCGCCAGAGTGATCTGGTTGGGAAGGGTCATCTCGACTTCAACGGGCGTGCCGTCCTTGATTCCCTCCGGCAAGATGAAATAGAGGCCGTTTGAACTTACATCCTCGGAAACGGTCAGCGCCTCCCGCGTCTCGGCGCCATCTTTCCAGCGAACGATGACCGGCGACTGCAGGTCAAAACGGTGAGCACGGCGACGCTCGATAAATGACACGACCGACCCTCCTGAAAAGAGTACCAAGGCGAAATGGCAGCCGTCGAACGAGCGGAGAGGCTGCTTACGACCGGCTAAGCATATGCGAAATCAAGTGGAAATCGCGCTTTTTAGGCCTGTGGCCCGCGTTCCGCGAGCGGGTCATACATTCCTTTCGCCGGCGAGAGTGGAAATCGCCGGGGGGCGGTCGGGTCGCGCGGTGGCGCGGCGATCGACCCACACCAAGAGCAAAAGGGCCGGCAGAGAAGCCACCGTAGTGAGCAGAAAGAAGAGCACCCAGCCCGTCGCTTCCGAGAGCGCACCGCTCGTCGATCCCACGAAGGTTCGTCCCAGCAATGCGAACGAAGCGAGAAGCGCGTATTGAGTGGCCGTAAACTCAGGCGAACACAAACTGGAGATATAACTTACGAGAGCAGTGCCTGCCATGCCCGTGGTTACATTTTGGGCCGTGACGCAGAACGCGAGATAGCCAATCTTATGGCCGCCCACGGCCTGGAGGACGTAAGTCAAGTTCCCCAGCGCTTGTATGATTCCGCAGAGAATCAAGGAGCGGACAAGCCCAAAACGCACGGTAACGATTCCGCCCAAAAGCGCCCCGAAAATGACTGTGAAAGGGCCGAAGAGCTTAGAGATCACGGCAATCTCGTTGAGCGTGAAACCGACGGCGATGTACAGCGGCGTGGACATCACAGCGGCCATGCCCTCGCCCAATTTGTAATCGAGGATTACCACCAGGATGAGAAACCAGTAAGGCCGGCGCATGAAATCCGAGAAGGGGCCTATTACCGCGGTGGAGAACCAGTCTTCGACGGCCTTCCATCGATTGCCTTGGGCGTGATGCCGGCGATTGGAAGCTGCCGCTGGCAGGTTGGGCTCCGGCCCGAGCAAAAACGTCAGCATACTGACTGCGAGCAGGACGGCCATGGTCGCGTAGGCCGCAAACCAGCCAAAGCGCGCCGCGATGACCAAGGCAACCGAACCGGAAGCGAGCATGCCCATGTAATAGCCGGTCTGGGTCATCGCGGCGCCCGGTCCTTGAAGGTCGAGGGGAAGGATCTCGATTCGCCAAGCGTCTATGACGATATCCTGACTCGCGGAGAGAAAGGCCACCACGGCGGCCAAAACGGCCATGGCGCCCAAATGTCGTTTGGGATCGGACGCTCCCAACGCGAGAATTGCCGCCACCAAGGCGATCTGTAGACTCAAGCCCCAACCGCGGCGTCGCCCCAGAGGAATCGGCGGCGGAAGCCGGTCGATCAGGGGCGACCACAGGAACTTCAGTGCGTAGAAAGAGCTGACTAGAGCGAAAGCCCCGATGGCGGAGCGCTTGATGCCGACGGTGGCGAGCCAGGCCGAAAGCGTCAAATAGTTGAGCATCAGGGGCAAACCGCTGGAAAAACCGAGGGCCAGTACCTGGAGGACGCGCCGGTCGGTATAGGTCGCGAGGGAATGCCGCCAGCCGCCAACGGGTTTACTTTGCATGGGAAGGGAACTCATGGGCCCTGTTTCGATTTGGCGCAAAGGCTCATTGTAATTGCGCTTTTCGATTCAGACCGATGTTTTTAATGCGTGGCTCCTTAAGCGGTACGTGCCAAGCGAGGGTAACGGAAAGATTCTCGCCAGGGCGGAGGGGTGGCCTCTCAAGATAAGCTCTTTCGTTTTCTTGCTTCTCCGGCACCGCGCACGCGCTCGGAAAGCAGCACTTTGCCCTGATTCAGGACGGCTCGTCTTTTTGCGCTGAGGTTGTGTCCTGCGCGGTTGATATAAAATGTGAGCATACGCATGCCGGAGCCGGGTCCTTTTGGCGACACCCTCTTGGACGCCAGTGTCCGAGCGATGGTAGCGGCATCCTTGTTAAAAAGGCCGGCGGGAGGATGCGTAGAGTCTGTTTTAACGCTTGCACTCCATCTGTGTTTGTTAGCCATGGGGTTCTTGCCTCCTCTTTCTTTTACTAGTTAGATGCCGGGAAGCAAAGGGCCGCTTCGAGGCCAGCGGGCGGCATCCAATGAGTGGGGAATTTGAGGAAGGACAAAGGATAAGGGAGCGCGCGAGTTGAAACAACACTCAGCTGAAGTTCTCAGAATCTTCCGCGACATGCAACGCGATCGATTGGACCTGCACGTGATGTTCGAATCTTCGGGAAATGAACCCGCGGGGCGAGCACAGGTGCTCGACGCCGTGGACGATCTCGTGCGTCAAGGCTTTTTGCAATCTGCCGGCGGCGATTTTTACTCGCTCACAGACAAAGGCAAGCAGGCGCTGGCCGAGGACCAGAAAAAGCCGCCGTCTCGATAGCCGCCGCTCCGCAGCGGGTTGGTCCGCTGAGACTCAGGCGAGACTCGGTCTTCAAGAACCCACCGCCTGCGACTGTCTTATTCCTTGATCGTAAATCTTGAGCTGCACGCCGCACACGTCGATCAAATCGCCGTCGGAAAGCCGCACGGGAGATCCGATGGGGATGCCGTTTACGTTGGGCACGCGATCCCCGCGACCCAGATAGTACCCATCATCGCGGCGGTTGATTTGCGCGGCCATTTTTGGCTTGAACCAGCCGCGCAGCCGAACGGTGGCCATCTCGGAGCTGCCGATGACGGTCAGTTTGCCGGTGAGCTGATATTCGGCCTTCTCGATCGGCCCGCCGACGCGGACCAGCGTTGCCACGCGGATACGCGAAGGAGTGATTTGCGAACGTTCCCCGGCGGCCGACATTTCCTGCATCATCTTGCGGCGGGCTTGCGTATCGAGGACGAAAGTTTCATCCACGCGGAGCTGCTTCGCACCGGCGGAGGGCTGACTGGCAGCGCGGACGGGCGCTTCGGCGCTCCCTTTTTCATCCACTTGAATCGAGTGTTTGCCAATCAAGACCACGTCGCCGTCTTTCAACGCGCTGCGCTTCACGCGCTGATTATTCACGAAAGTTCCGTTGAGGCTGTTGAGGTCCTCGACCACAAGCTGGCCCTGCTCGGACTTAATTTCGGCGTGGCGACTGGAAACGGCGAGATTGTCAATGGCGATGGAGTTGTCAGGGCTTCTCCCAATCGTAATCGAGTCGCCGTTGGTGGGAACCTTCTGCAGAACTGAGCCTTCGAACTTGACGATCAGAACAGGCATTTTTGTTCACCTCTCAAAGGTTCATACGAGATTCGCGCTACCCCAGGGGAAAAACTTCGCAAGCCATCCTTTCGGCTTGGCAAGACGAATGACAACCACAGTGACGTTATCGTGACCGCCATATTCATTGGCCCGTAGCACCAGCCGTTCAGCGGCGTTCCGAACATCGGGAGCTTGCGCCAGAATCCCTGCAATCTCGTTTTCCGGCACCATGCGCGTGAGCCCGTCGGAGCAAAGCAGCAGCGAGTCTCCCGGGAATAATTCCAATTCGTCCGCGTCCACCTCGACGCTTTCGTCCATTCCCAACGCCCGCGTCAGGATGCTTTGCAGCTCGCTGGTTGCCGCTTGCTGATGGGTCATGAGTCCCTGGCGAATCTGCTCGGCAACCAGCGAATGATCGGAGGTCAATTGCTGGAGGGTGTGCGCGCGAAACAAATAGGCCCTGCTGTCGCCGACGTGGGCCAGACTCAAGAGGCTGCCAGTGATTCGCGCCGCGACGATCGTGGCGCCCATCCCGCTCGATGCCGGATCGCGCTCGCCCTCGTCATGAATCTGGCGATTGGCCAGCTTGATGGCGCAGACCAGAGAGTTCGTCTGATGCGACAAATCAGGATTGGCCGTCGGATTCCGGGGGCATGGCGACGCCGGCATTCTCCTCGAAGGATGCGGCCACCACCTCAACCGCCATGGCGCTGGCAACTTCGCCTTTGGCAGCACCGCCCATTCCATCGGAGAGCACAAACAACTTTTTGTCGCGAGAAACGTGATAACTATCTTCATTGCTCGGGCGAATTCGGCCGTTGTCGGTACAGGCCGCCACGTCCAAATACATCGTCTTCGAATTCGACGAAGAGGCTTGCGGCCGAGTTTGAGAAAAGGTGACGCCCATTTTATTGTCCCGATTTCTTCAGGGCCGCCGGAATCAGGACGTGTACATAACGCTCGGCTTCTTTTGCCCTGATGCCGCCCGCTTCCGCGATTTGCTGAAAAGCGGCCAAAACGCGGCCACGCAACAGGCCCGTATTTTGCGTGGCGACTGCGCGTGCGTAATCCTTAACGGCACGCTCGTACTCGGTATTGGCGGATAACTCGGATGCGGTAGCGGCAAGATTGTCTTCAATCTGTTTCTGCGTCTTGGGTATGACGCTATTGAGGTAATCCCGGGCGTCCATGGCGAGGGGGCCACCGGCGTCGGCGAGAGCCTTGAATTTCGGCCTCAACTCCTGGAGTCCTTCCAGGGCCGTGACATCTCCCTTCAGCGCCAGATTAGCGAATTGGGTTTCAAGCTCGGCCAGTTGCGCCTCGTAACCTTCCGAAAGGGTGGGATCCACCTCCCCATTTCTGCGGGCGTTTTCGCGGACGATCTGCCTGATCAGGGCATCTCGCTTTTGCCGGGCTTGCTGCTCGTGATTTCCTCCCTCGGCCATGACCTCATCGAGGGCTTTGATTTCCTTCAAAACATGGCCGCGTTCGACGGAAGCCGATGCCGCTTGAGCTTCCGCCCAAAGTTGTTGTTCCTGGCGGTGCTGGGGAATCACCTGATCGACATAGCGCTCAGCCTCCGCCCAGTGGGGACCTCCCGCCGCCGGCAGCACTAGAATGTTGCGGAGCGATTTTTCCGCATCGTCCAAGCGGGCATCTTGCAGTTCCGCCATACCCTGATCCCAGAGCCCCTGCTCCTGGCTTTCCGCGCGCTTCAACTCCGCCCCATAAGCTTCCTCGCTGAATTCGCGGCGCAGGTCGGAGGCGAGCGAATTCAGGGGACCATTGAGTTTGGCAGCCTCATCAAGCCGAGCCTGGGCAGTTTTGTAATCATGCGCATCGGCAGCTTGGTGCGCGAGTTCGATCAAGTGGCGCTGCTGATCTTCGATCGCAGCTGCGGGGATGGCAGCTGCGGGGATGGAAGCTGGGGGCGGGGAAGCTATCGGGCTAGCGGCTGGAGCAGAGACAGTTGTGGGCACAGGTGGCCGAGCTGACGTTGCGACTGTAGCCGGCATTGCAGGTTCCGGCGAGATTGCCGTCGATGGAGGCGTCGCCGGAAGTGGCGGAGCGGATGGAGTCACGTTCGGGATTGCGTTTATATCCAATGCCGCGTTTATAGCCTTTCGTTGCCGAGCGACCCCCAGAGCAATCAGTACAGCCACGGCCAGAAGAGCGTAAACGACAGGAACCTTGCGCCTGGAGCGGACCTTTGGCTGCGCGACCGGATGCATGGCGACGGGCTGATACGCATCCGGCTTAGGCGTCAGGGCTGCGCCCGGAACGCGTGCAGGCGAATCGAGCGAGGGGGGCTGGGGGTTCTGGCGCTGAGGGGCGGGCGGATTGGGTTTGGAAGCGCGGGTTTGTCCCGCGCCGCTTAAGGCCTGCACATCAATGCGTTGGGTGGCCGCCAGCGGACCCTGGCCGACCCCCGGCAGTATTTGTTTGCCGCCGACCGCCCGAGAACTTTCCATTCCGAGTGAGGGAGAAACGTTTTCGAGGTCCGCGAGGAGAGCCTTCATGGTGAAATAGCGCGCTTTACCATCCTTGAGCAGGGCACGCGAGACGACCCTCTCGACGTCGATCGGGCATTCAGGCACCAGCTGGCGTATCGGCGGCGGTTCCTTTTGGAGGATGCTCAAAAGCAGCGCGGCATGGTTCTCGCCCTTGAATGGCCGCTGATACGCGATCAGTTCGTAGAAGACCACGCCTAGCGCCCACACATCGCAGCGCGCGTCGGCGCGCTCTCCGCGAAGCTGTTCAGGGGACATGTAGGCGAGCGTGCCGAGCAGCGATCCTGTCTGGGTTTTGGAGGTGTCAGCCAAGCGGGCGATGCCAAAATCCACTACTTTGACGATTCCATCGCCTGTGACCATGATGTTGGCGGGCTTAATGTCTCGATGGACAACGCCGCGGCGGTGAGCGTATTCGAGAGCGCGGCAAGCCTGGGCCACGTACGCGATCTTGGTGGCCAGTGGCAGGGCGGGCTTGCGAGCGATGATTTTCTCCAGGCTTTCGCCTTCGAGATACTCCATGGCGATGAAGGGGGCGCCGCCGGATTCAGCCATTTCGTAGATGGTGACGATATTGGGGTGCTGTAAGCCCCCGGCAGCTCTGGCCTCGCGGTAAAACCGTTCCAGCAGATCGGCGCTCTCGGCCACGCCAGCGGTGATGGTCTTCACAGCGACGGCCCGGCCAATGAGGGGGTCGCGGCCCTTGAAAACCACACCCATAGCCCCCCGGCCAATCTCTTCGAGGATTTCGTATCTGCCGATCTGCTGAGTCACCGGAGTTCCCACGTTAGGGTTAGTTTACCTAGAGGCATGGGCATACTTGAGGGCTTAAGGCGGTGACGTAGCCGAGGCGTTAACCGTAATTAGTTGGAATCGCTCAGCGAGGCGAAGAGCTTGCGCGTCGCTACATCGGGCCAGACTACATTGGGCCAAACAGGGGCGAGAGCTGAAAAAATTGTCGAAGGTGGACGCACAAGTATAGAATTGCTCTCTACGATGGGCGGGGTAGCTCAGTTGGTTAGAGCGTGGCACTCATAACGCCAAGGTCGAGGGTTCGAAACCCTCCCCCGCCACCAATTCCCTCGATCCGTGCGCCTTCCGAGCCATTGTGTGACGTCACGCATAGACGGATAGGACAGATCTGACTGAGCCCCAGGGAACGAAAAGGCTTTCTTTCGACGTCTATGATATAGACCCTTCCGAGACAATAATATTGCGTGAAGTGGAGTCCCGCGTTCCTTAACGCGGGCTAGTTTTGGCAGGGATCATGACGGGAACTTACTATGCCAGCCGATCTTACTGAGAGAATCCTGGCCACGACTGCGCGCCATAGGATGCTGGAGGCAGGCGATCGTGTGGGCGTAGGGGTCTCGGGCGGCTCGGATTCAGTGGCCCTGCTTCGGATTCTGCAGGAAGTGAGCGGCCGGCTAGGCATCCTTCTCGCCGTGCTGCACTTCAATCATGGGCTGCGAGGCGCCGATTCGGACGGCGACGAGCAATTCGCCGCGTCGCTTGCCAGTCGTCTCCAGCTTCCATTTTTTTGCGGCCGGGAAGACGTGGCCGGGGTGGCGCGGGAAAGGCACTGGAATCTGGAAGAGGCGGGGCGGCGTTTGCGCTACGGATTTTTCGCGGCTCTGGTGGGAGAAGGCCGCGTCGATCGCGTGGCGGTGGCGCACACGGCTGACGATCAGGCGGAGACCGTTTTGGCCAGAGTTCTGCGAGGGACAGGCACGGCGGGCCTTGCGTCGATTTACCCTGTTAACGGGCATGTCGTCCGCCCGCTGCTCGAAGTGCGTCGCGCTGAGTTGCGGGAATATCTGCGCAATCTGGGCCAAGAGTGGCGGGAGGACGCGAGCAACCACGATCAGTCGCGGCTGCGCGCGCGATTGCGCCACCAGGTTTTGCCTATTCTGGAACGCGAGATTCAGCCCGCGGTCGTCCGCCATCTGGGCCGCCTGGCGGCAATTTCGCGTGAAGATGAGGCCTTCTGGAGGGCCGTGACGCGCGGGCGCCTGGATGCGCTCGTGGAGCGAGAAGGCGGCGAGCTTCGGATTCGTTGCACTGATCTCCTGGACCCATTTGCGAAGGCGCCGGCTCCATTCGATAATTTAGGCGGGGAGGCGCGCCTGGCGGTGACGCGGCGCCTCGTTCGGGGGATCGTGGAGGAACTGCGGGGCCATTGCCGGCAGTGGACTGCCGATCACGTGAAACGAGTGGTGGATTTCGCCGCTGAAGGCTCGAGTGGCTTCCGTATCGAATTGCCCGGCGTAATCGTGGAGAGAAGCTTTGACTGGCTGAGGTTTTCCGCAGCCAGGCAGCAAAGGAAAGGAAGCGTGGCGGCGAGTTCCGCGGCGAATTCCGCGGACTCCGGAGGTTTTTTGCGCGTGGTGCAGCTCGGAAATCCGGGAGAGTCCACGGTGGTTGCCGTGCCCGAAATCGGACGCCGCTTTCACCTGAAAGTGGTTGACTGGCACCTCTGGCGGAGCGACACTGATCTGGACAAAGCTGCTTTGGACAGGGACCTGCTCGACTCACCTTTGGTTCTGCGCAATTGGCATCCCGGCGACTCCTTCCGGCCAAAGGGGCGGCGCACTTCCCGCAAGCTCAAGCAGTTCCTGAGGATGAATCGGGTGTCGGTGTCGGACCGGGAGGGGTGGCCGGTTCTAACAAGCGCAAATATGCTGGTCTGGACCCGGGGCCTGCCCGTGGCGGCGGAGTTTGCTCCGCGGGCGGCAACTCGTGCGGGGGTCATTATTGCGGAGGAAAATATTTGAAGCCGGCCCTGCAGCCCGTTTACACCTCGCAGCAACTCGCCCAGAGGGTAACGGCATTGGGACGAACGATATCGGGCGATTATGGAAACCGGACGCTCGATATTGTGGTGATGCTGGACAGCGCCTTTGTGTTTGCGGCTGATTTGATCAGGCGAATTTCCTGCCCGGTGGTTTGCCATTTCGTGTGGGCGGAGATCCGGGACGTGCAGTTTGGCGGGCACGATCAACGGGAGATTTACTTCAGCCGGCCGCCACGCCTGGAGAAACGGGATGTGCTGGTAATCGATGCGGTGGTGCAGTCGGGCCTGACACAGGACTTTCTCTTGAAGCGGCTACAGGAGAGCCGGCCGCGTTCATTGAAGTTAGCGGCACTTTTTGATAAACCTGAGGAACGAAGGGTAGATTTAAAGCCTGATTACTTTTGCTTCGCCGCAGCATCTAAGTATCTAGCGGGATATGGGCTTGCAGGCAGCCGCGGGTGGTATCGTAATGTTCCGTATGTAGGCGTGCAGCCTCGCCGGGCTCGCGGACTAGGATCGGCGGCGGGGCCGGGCGCAGTTATACGTAAGGGAAGAAAGAGGTAAAGCGTGAATTCCAGTTCCACGGCAAAAACCATACTTTTTTGGATGTTTATCGTCCTGTTGTGCGTCGTCCTCTGGCGCATGGTATCGCAAAGCGGGCAATCGGCGCGGCAGGAAGAGCCTAGCTACAGCGAGTTCATGAGCCAGGTGGACCGTGGAAATGTAAAGGAAGTCACGATCTATCTCTCCCCGAATAGCTACGAAATCGAAGGCGAGTGGCGCGAGCCGGTAAAGAAGTTCCGCGTAACCCTTTTCAAGGAAGCGGCTCCCGATCTCACCAAGGAACTGCGCGACAAGGGTGTTCTCATCAACGTGAAGGAAGTGACCCGCGCCGATTGGATCAATTTCCTGCTTACCGCGGCGCCGTTGTTCCTGCTGGTGGGCTTCTGGATCGTGATGATGCGGCAGATGCAGGCGGGCGGCAACAAGGCGTTGAGCTTTGGAAAGTCGCGGGCGCGTTTGCTGACGGCGCAGCAGAAGAAGGCCACCTTCAAGGACGTGGCGGGAATCGATGAGGCCAAGGAAGAGCTGCAGGAGATCATCGAATTCCTGAAAGATCCGCAAAAATTCCAAAAGCTGGGCGGCCGCATTCCCAAGGGCGTGCTGCTGGTGGGACCTCCTGGAACAGGCAAAACCCTGCTGGCCCGCGCCATTGCCGGGGAGGCCAACGTTCCGTTTTTCTCGATTTCCGGTTCCGATTTCGTGGAGATGTTCGTCGGCGTGGGCGCGAGCCGCGTGCGTGACCTCTTTGAGCAAGGCAAGAAGAACGCGCCCTGCATCATCTTCATCGATGAAATCGACGCCGTGGGCCGCCATCGCGGCGCGGGCTTGGGCGGCGGCCACGATGAACGCGAGCAGACGTTGAATGCGCTGCTGGTGGAGATGGACGGCTTCGAATCCAACGAGGGCGTAATTCTGATCGCAGCGACGAACCGCCCGGACGTGCTGGACCCGGCGCTGTTGCGTCCCGGCCGGTTTGATCGTCGCGTGGTGGTGCCTCGGCCGGATATCAAAGGGCGCGAGGAAATTCTCCGCGTGCACACGCGCAAGGTTCCGATCTCCGATGACGTGGATCTCTCGGTGATCGCGCGCGGCACTCCGGGATTTTCCGGCGCTGATCTGGCCAATCTGGTGAACGAAGCGGCGCTTTGGGCGGCTCGGCAAAATCGCAAAGTGGTCGCCATGGCCGATTTCGAGATGTCCAAAGACAAAGTCTTGATGGGCGTGGAACGCAAGTCGATGATTCTTTCGGAAGAGGAGAAGCGGAATACCGCTTACCATGAGGCCGGACACGCGCTCGTGGCGGCCATGACTCCCGGGGCCGATCCTCTGCACAAAGTGACCATCATTCCGCGAGGCATGGCGCTGGGCCTTACGATGCAATTGCCGATCGACGACAAGCACACCTACACCAAGGACTACCTCATCGGCACTCTCACTGTATTGATGGGCGGCCGCACGGCCGAGGAGATTTTCCTCGGTCATATCACGACCGGCGCGGGCAACGACATCGAGCGAGCGACGGACATCGCGCGAAAGATGGTGTGCGATTGGGGCATGAGCGAACTCGGACCTCTGGCTTTCGGAAAGAAAGAGGAAGCCATCTTCCTGGGCCGGGAGATCGCGCAACATCGGGATTATTCCGAAGACACGGCCATTCACATCGATGGGGAAGTGCGCAAGATCGTGACCAGAGCCTATGAAACCGCGCGCAGTATCCTCGACGGGAACAAAGAGACACTCGAACGCATCGCCCAGGCCCTGCTCGACCGCGAGGTCCTGGACGCCGTCGAATTGAAGCTACTGATGGAGGGCAAGCCGCTGCCGGAGAAAACCAAGCCGGCTCCGCCCGTGCCGCCATCGCAACCGCTGCCTGGGGTGGAACCGAAGCCGGCCCCGCGTCCCGAACTTCGTCCCGCGCCCGGATTCAGCAAAGGATAGGCAGAGGGAGCGGTCCCGCAGCAATCTTCTCAGGGCGCCTTCGGGCGCCCTTTCTTTTTCCGGCGTGCCAGTCTGGTATGTCCAGCATGCCAGGTCGGGCCCTGACGCCAAGCAGCCGTGGAAGGCGTACAATGGGGCCATGGCAAAGAAATCCGCGCCCATTGAAGTCGTTTGCCCGTGCTGCCAGTCGAAGCTTGTCATCGACGTCCAGCTAGCCACGGTTTTGTCGCATACCCCGCCGCCAAGGGCCGCCCCCGATGTGGATATTTCCGACGCGGCGAGGATTCTCGCGGAGCAAGCACAGCGCCGCGAGGACAAATTCCGCGAATCGTGGGAGGCGGAAAGCAAAAAGGAGGACGTCCTTGCCCGGAAGTTCGAAGAGGCGCTTAAAAAAGCCCACGAGCAACCGAACGAAAGGCCGCTGCGCGATTTTGACCTTGAGTAATCCTTCGCTCCGGAAGTGAAGCAGGCATCATCCCCGATGAAATTGCCTGTCAAATGCTCTGTTCGCCTCAGACGTTTGCTGGCGTTCAGCTTGCTACTGCTGCTGGGACCGAGCCTTGCGGCGGCGCAGAAGCCGAAGCTTCCCCGGCCGCGCATACTGGAACACGAAATCCCGTTGACGCGCGATGCGTCGACCGGCGAATTGCGGGGTTATCCATCCGAAGAATCTGAATCCGGGTTCGCCAAGCGCGGCGGCGGTAATTCGTTCGCGCGTGGCGCTGGTGGAGGTGCAATGTACCGTCACTGCATCGGACGGCACGCGCGTGCGAGGGCTCACGAAAGACGACTTTCGGCTGTGGGAGGACGGCGCGGAACAGAAGATCAGCGCGTTCGATGCCGCGACCACTCCAGCGAGCATCGCTTTGGTCATCGATGCGAGCCCCAGCATTTATCGCGAACTGGGCGCGATGCGCAACGTCGCGCAATCCCTCGCAGAGTCGCTAAAGCCTGAGGACGAAGTCGCGGTGGTGGCCTTCGCCGGCGAAACGCACTTGCTGCTGCCCTTTTCGCGTGACCGCAATTTGCTCCAGGCATCGCTCACCTCGCAGGAACTCGCGCAGGTAGCGAACTCCTCGCAATCCTATATTTATCAGGCGCTCTATCTCTCGGCTGCGAGCCTTTTTAAAGATCGAGCGGGCCGCAAAGCAATCGTTCTCCTGACGGATGGGCAAGATAGTGAGCTCGGGCTGACCTGGGATCCGGCAAGTATGCTTCCTTCCACAGGCGCAAATAGCCCTCTTGCATTTCAAGATGTGGCGCGCGGAATCGCCGGGCTTGGTATCGAGCTCCACGTGATTTCCACTGAACCGAGGCCGCGCACGATGACGGATTCCTGGTTATCGGCGCATCGCGAGCAGCCGCTCGTGACCGCGGCCGCGCGAAGCTCAGGAATTCCAATTTATACGCTTTACCTTGCCGAGTTGACCCGACAGGTGGGCGGCGAATTATATTTTTTACGCGAAGTGGGGAACCTGGCCGAGATCTATCACACGATTGCACTGAAGCTGGAGGCGGAATACACGCTGGGGTATTACCCGGCGGCGGGCGTTACAACGCCGGGCTGGCGAAAATTGAAAGTGGAGCTGCGCCAGGACCTGCAAGGTCCGGCGAACTCCCAAATCACCTATCGCACCGCGTACTACGTCCCGGCCTCCTCTCGCTAGCGACCAACCGGATTGCCATCTAAGATGTACGCCGATGTTCACACGCTCGCGCTACCGCTTGCGTTTGCGTTCGCGCACGCTCGAACTGGGCGAGCGCACGCTGATCATGGGAATTCTCAATGTCACGCCGGATAGCTTCCATGACGGGGGGCGATATCCCGATGCGCAATCGGCGGTCGAGCGAGCGTTTGAGCTGGAACAGGCGGGCGCGGACATCCTCGACATAGGAGGAGAATCGACGCGCCCGGGAGCCGATCCTATCAGCGCGGACGAGGAGATCGCGCGCGTCCTGCCGGTGCTCGAGGGGTTACAGGGCAAATTGCGAATCCCGATCTCGCTCGATACACAAAAAGCGATCGTGGCCGCGGCCGGTTTGAAAGCGGGAGTGGAAATTATCAATGATGTGAGCGGCCTGCGAACCGATCCTGAACTCGCCGATCTGGTAAAGAGCCGAGGCGCGGCTTTGGTTCTGATGCACATGCGAGGCTCTCCCCGATCGATGCACAAAGGGCCGTTTGCGCGCGACGTCATACGCGATATCGCACAAGGCTTGCGTGCTTCGATGGCCATGGCGCGCCGGGCGGGCATTCCGAAATCGAAGCTTCTGCTCGATCCTGGCATTGGGTTTGGCAAAAACTACCGGCAGAATTTCGAGGCAATCGCCCGGCTGCCTGAATTAGCCCGCCTGGGCTATCCTCTGGTGGCCGGCGTTTCGAGAAAAACGTTCATCGGCTGGGCGCTGGGGGGCAAAGGGCAGGTCTGGCCCGTGGAGAAGCGGCAGTGGGGTACGGCGGCGGGCGTGACGGCCGCGATCTTGAATGGCGCGCATATCGTTCGCGTTCATGACGTCAGCGAGATGTGGCAAGTCGCCCGCATCGCGGATTTGGTTCTCTCGGCTGCCAGCCGGGCGTGATCGGACCCAAACCCACGGTGCGCTATAATCGAGAATCGCGCGCGGACCGCTCTGCGATTCGCGGATTGGCATATGGTTCGACACCTTACCTTATGGGCCTTATGGGCCTTCCTGGGCTTTCTTGCGGCGCTCTTGCTGGCAGCCATGTCCGTGTCGGCGCAAATTTCCGCGCCGGAGCCCGACCCGCTCGCGCGCATGCGCCGGGCAGCGGCGGCTAACTCACAAGCCTGTTCGGAAAGTGAGCTATCCGCCTGCGCGCAGGCAGCTCCGAAAATAATTGCCAACGCGATGGGGCCGTCGCCATTGGCCGAAAATCTGCGGCGGCTAACCGATGAGATTGGCGGCCGCCTGACGGGATCGCCTGCCATGGCCAAAGCTGTGGAATGGGCTGTAGCGGCCTTCCGTGACGCCGGGATCGATGATGTGCACACGGAGAAGTTCACCATTCCTCATACCTGGAGTGAAGGGGCGACTCACGTCGAGATACTCTCAGGACCTGGGTTCGCGGTGCACGCCGTATCTGTTGCCTGGTCGCCGGCAACGCCGGGTAGCGGAATCGAGGCAGACCTTGTCGACGCGGGCGCCGGCGCTCCGGAAGATTTTGCCCGCATAGGCGGCACGGCACGGCGGGGCGATTCTGCTCGTCCATACAGATGTGCTCCGCACGTTCGACGATCTCTTTGCCGAATACTTGCGCAATCCGGGAATCATCGCACGTGCGACTTCGGCGGGCGCAAGCGCCATTCTCTGGATGGGGACGCGGGAAGGGCTGCTTCTCTATCGTCACCTCACCGGCTTGGGCCAGGACGGCTCGATCGAAAAGCTGCCGCAGGCCATCGTCGCCCGCGAAGACGCCCAGCGGCTGGCGCGCGACCTGGGAGCCGGGAAGCGAATTCGCGTGCGCCTGGAACTGCCGAATCGGATCGGCGGTCCGGCGGAGGAACAAAACGTCGTCGCGGAAATTCGAGGGAGGGATTTGCCCAATGATTTCGTGGTGTTGGGCGCCCACCTTGATTCCTTTGAACTAGGCACCGGGGCCCTGGACAACGGATGCAATGCGGCGCTGGTGATTGAGGCGGCCCGGGATATTCATCTCACGGGATTGTTGCCGAAGAGGTCCATACGCTTCGTGCTCTTCAGCGGCGAAGAAGAAGGGATGCTGGGATCATGGGCCTACGTGCGTACGCATCATGACGAGCTCGATCACACCAATGCGGCCATTATCTTTGACGAAGGAAGCGGACGCGTAACCGGATTCTCGCTCGGTGGGCGCCGCGATTTGCAACCCGAGGTCCTTCATCAGGCTTTGGCGCCGGTCAATTCCTGGGGCGTCAGCCGGCTTACCAACGACGCCATTCTCGGCACCGATAATCTGGATTTCCTGCTCGAAGGCGTTCCCAATCTGGTCGCGAACCAGGAGGAGGCCAATTACGTTGCCAATTACCATGCCTCCTCGGATACCTACGACAAGGTGGATATCCTCAACCTGAAACTGAATACCGCCGTGGCGGGCGTGCTGGCCTTCAGCCTGGCGGAATTCGCAACGCCGCTCGGGCCGAGACTTTCGCGTCCCCAAATCGATAAGCTTCTGAAAGATACAGGACTGGATTCGCAGCTAAAGACACTCGAGGTCTGGCCCTACTGGGAGGCCGGGCGGCGGGGTCGGCAACCATAGAAACAGCCGCTCGGTTGTAACAGTCTAGCCCCTGTTTCAAGGATTATAATCAAAGCTATGGGCCTGTCCGTGGTCTCCGAAATGGGAGCCGGCGTGAGTGCCGGCCGCATACTGGGTATCGATTACGGCCGAAAGCGCCTCGGACTGGCCATATCGGACCCCTTACGCCTAACCGCCCGCCCTCTGGCGACTTGGATCCGCTCAAACCTGCGGCACGATCTTGCTCGGCTACGTCGTTTGTGCCGCGAACAGGAAGTGAATCTCATCGTGATGGGATGGCCTTTACAGCTCGCCGGCACTCAAGGCGAAATGGCCTCCGAAGCGGGCCGCTTTGCCGAACGCCTTCGCGCGGAACTGGGCATTCCAGTTGAACTGGCAGACGAACGGCTGAGCAGCTGGGAAGCGGAGCAAATGCTTACGGAGATCGCTGGCGGAAAGGCTCGATCTCGTCACCGCAAACAACACAGGCTTGATGAGGTGGCGGCGGCGGTGATTTTGCGCGATTACCTGCGTGCCACGGGCGGGCGTGCCACGGGCGGGGCGGCTTAGATGGCAACCGTGCGGCGAGCCTTTACAATTCTGTTCCTGACGGCCCTGGTCCTGGCGGGGTGGGTGGGCGCCTCGCTCTATCTTCCCTATCAGAACTTCCCGTCGCAGGGAGTCTTCGTCGATATTCCTCATGGTGCTTCGCGGCGCGCTGTTGCGCGCCTGCTTGCCAATCAGGGCGTCGTGCGCAGCCGCTGGGTGTTTGAAGCGCTGTCCCGCCGGCGCTCTCGGAGCACGCTGCAGGCCGGCGAGTATTTTTTCGACCATCCCGCTACGAGCCGCGAAGTCTTTGACACGATCGCCAACGGACGCGTTTACGTCCGCGAGTTGACCATACCAGAAGGCTTCTCCATGTTTGACATTGCCGATCTGGTGCAGCGCGAGGGCTTCACCAGCCGGGATAATTTCCTGGCCGCGGCGCGCAATCCCGCGCTGATACGGGATCTGGTGCCGGGAGCGCCGAGCCTGGAGGGTTTTCTCTTCCCGGCAACCTACGAATTCCCGCGCCATCCGACTGGAGAACAGATGGTGAGCCGCCATGGTGGCTCACTTCCGGAAAGAGTGGGCGGAGATTACCGCGCAGCAGCCCAATCTCTCGGGGCTGGGGATCGAGCAGGTGGTTACGCTGGCTTCCCTGGTGGAGCGCGAAACTCCCAAAGCCGAAGAGCGGCCCCTGGTCGCCAGCGTTTTCACCAATCGCCTGCACCGGCGCGTGCCCTTGCAGTGCGATCCGACTGTTGTCTACGCGCTGGAATTGGCTGGAAACTACAACGGAAGCCTGGACGCGAGAAGCCTCCCTTTGATTCGCCCTATAACACTTATCGCCACATCGGTCTTCCTCCCGGTCCCGATTGCCAACCCGGGCAGCGCATCGCTGAAGGCCACGTTCGATCCTCCGGAAACCGACTATCTTTATTTCGTAGCCAATACCGAAGGGGGCCATTTTTTCAGCAGGACGCTTGCCGAGCACAACCACAACGTAGCTCTTTACCGCAGCAGGCTTGCCGCCCAGCGTAATGCCGCGTCTGCCAGCACCTCGGTGACGCCGCGGCCCGATACTGTTTCTTCCCCTGCTCCGGCACCGCAGCGACTCCGATGAGCTCACCTGGCGCCGAGACCAAGAAGCAGGCCATTCTGGATATTGCCGAAGGACTGGGACTGGAGAAGTTCACGCCCGCGGAAGTCGAGCAGATTCGGCGGCAACTCGTGGTGAAATTGGGAGCATCGGGAAAAACGTCACCCGACTACATTGCCGAAGTGCTCGCCGCCGCCGGACGCCGCGTCGTACTCTCCACCGAAGCCGATACCCATGGTCAATACGAAGAGGAGTTTCGCGACCTCCTCCATTTTGCGACACTGGAAGAGGCGGAGATATGCCTGATGCGCCTCGATGAGCTTTGGCGCAAGTTCCGAGCCGAAGGCGAACGAGCGGCGGCGGAACGCGTATTGGAGGTGGCGCGGCTGGGCCGGCGGCGGGCCGAGATGATCGCACGAAATCCGCGTGTCGAAGCCTACAAGCGCGATCAGAAGCAGGAGATTCTGGAGTGGTTCCGCATCTGGCTGGAAACCCCCGATACATTCTTCGATTGGCTGGACCTGCGCAAACAATCGGCTGAATACCAGCACCGGTTCGTTAGGGACGTCGCGCCTGGCGAAGAGTAGCCGAGTCCGATGGAGAACCTTTACCGCCTGGAGGTAGAGTCGATTGATTTGGGCGCGGATGTGCGCGCCGTCGGACTGGAACTGATCGAGCCGGAAAACCGCGAGCCCGTGAAAGGAAGCGAGGGGGCAGCCATCTGGGCCGCGTTGATGCCTGCGCTCGCCGGTGAACAGCCATGGGCGCTTGATTTCTTCGCCCATCTCGAGCGCGTACGGGAATTTTGCCGCCGGCAGGCCATCGCATTTCGCGAGCCGAATGCCCGCGCGATCGTGATACCTCAGCCCCAAGAGGCCGGGCTTCAGCCGCTATTCGAGCGTTTTGCGGGCGAGACATTTGGAGTTCGCGCCGGAGCCCCGCTCGCCACTGGCGACGCGGCAGTGGAAGGCGCCCTGGCCGAACGCGGGGTGGACGCGTATCATGCCGCCTTTCCTCAATATCTGTTTTGCGCCGTGTGCGATTTTGAAGGCGGTTTTCTGACCGTATTGAGCAACCAATTGTGGGCCTCGGAGGTGATACGGCGCGCGCGAGGCTCGCTGCAGAATCTGCGCGTCGAGGTTACCCGTCCGGCGTAGCACGCTGCATTCGGCTGCACATTGACCTCACTTCAGTAGCCTGATAGCTTTTTTGCTTTGGTGCATGGGAGGAGAAGCGACTGATACGCCGTCTCATCCGATTGCGATTGGTTGACCTTGCGCTGCTTTCGCTGGCGCTGGCGGGTTGCGCAGTCAGCCAAAAGCACGCAGTCTCACAACCTGGGATCCGGCAGGCGCTGGATGCCGACCAAACAGAGCTGGTCGATGCCTATAACCGGCAGGCGTATGCCGCACGTACGCTGAACGCCTCCGTGCAGATGAGTCCCACGGCCGGGCTCGACGTATAGCGGAGTGGCTCACGAATACCACCAGGTGAGCGGTTTCGTATTGGCGGCGAGGCCGGCGATGATTCGCGTAATTGGACAGGCGCCCGTCGTCGGCACGAATATATTCGACATGGTGAGCGACGGTCAGACCTTCCGCATCTTTATCCCTTCTAAAAATGAATTCCTGGTGGGACCCACGGAGCTCGAGCGCGCCACAAAAAATCCGATCGAAAATCTCAGGCCTCAGCACCTGCTGGACGCTTTTTTCTGGATCCCAATCCAAGCCGATGAGCCCACAGTGCTCGAACAGGTCGAGGCGCCACCGGCGCGTTATTATTCGCTCAGCGTATTGCGCCGGAGCGGGACGAATCTGGAGATTGCGCGGAAAATCTGGTTCGATCGGTCGGATCTGCGCGTTTCCAGGCTCCAAATTTACGGGCCTGCGGGAAGACTCGATTCCGATATCAGCTATGAGGATTGGGAAAACGTGCCGCCAGCAAATCCTCAAGCGGGTGGCACACAGGCCACGGCAACCGATCCATCCCCAGCGGCCATCTTTCCGCGGACCTTTCGAATCGTGCGGCCGAAGCAGGATTATCAGCTCTCGGTAATCATCACCAGGCTTGTTCTCAATTCCGATATACCGGCCGATCGTTTCGACCTCATGCAGCCAGCCGGCACGGAACTTGTAAACTTGGGCGCGGGACAGCAGGAACCACAACCGTGATCCGCAGCATCATCGCCGCGAATCTTTTACATCGGCCACTGAGAACATTGATCAGCGTTCTCGCCGTCAGTGTCGAGGTTGCTCTGGTCATCATCATCGTAGGACTGACCAGCGGGATGATTCAGGAGACGGCGAAGCGCATCGAAGGCGTGGGCGCGGATATCATGCTGCAACCACCTTCGGCTTCGATATTCCTCGCGTTCAACGGCGCGCCCATGCCGATCCGGATTGGGGACCGTCTGCGCCAATTGAAATACGTGCAATCGGTCGCGCCCGTTCTGCTGCAGTTCAATTCCTCAGGCGGGATCGATCTGGTTTACGGTATCGACCCGGAAAGCTTTCGCGCCGTCTCGGGTGGATTCGTCTTTCTCGAAGGACACGATATGCAGGGGCCGGACGACTTGCTTGTGGACGATTGGGCGGCGCGAGCCAAGAACATAAAAGTGGGCGAGACGTTTCGCATGCTGGAACACGATTTCCACGTCGCCGGCATCGTGGAACACGGCAAAGGCGCCAGGATGTTCGTGCCGCTGGCCACCTTGCAGGAACTCTCCGGGGGCCGCGACAAAGCTTCGATCTTCTTCCTCAAGTGCACTCGCCCCGACCATACGGCGGCGGTCATGGACCAGATGAAAGCCATCCTGCCGGGCTATGAAATCAGGCCGCTCAAAGACTTTTTGTCGCTCATGACTTCGACGAGCCTTCCCGGCCTGGATATTTTTGTGCGCAGCATGATTGCGCTCGCGGTGGCCATCGGATTTCTGGTGATTTTCCTTTCCATGTACAGCACGGTTGTGGAGCGCACCCACGATATCGGGGTGCTGAAATCCCTGGGCGCCTCCAAGCTCTACATCGTTCAGGCCCTGCTCAGCGAGATTAGCGTGATCTGCGCGGCAGGTATTCTTTTCGGAATCGGCGTGAGTTATTTGGCCCGCGCCTTTTTCCTCTCAGCCTTTCCCACACTGTCCATCCTCATTACCGCCGATTGGATCGTACGCGCCGCAGCTGATCGCCGTGGCCGGCGGCTTATTGGGCGCGCTTTATCCCGCATGGCTCGCCAGCCGTAAAGACGTGGTCGAAGCGCTTGCCTACGAGTGATGTCCCCCGGGAAGGCGCCGGGGCTAAATTGCTAGGCGGCAGCGCCCACTCCAGCTAGAATATTTTCACCAGTGGCAGAATTCAGTTAGGGAGTGCAGTGGAGCCAATAGTCAGGACTGAAAATCTCTGGAAGACCTATCGTTCAGGCAAAGTCCAGGTTCCAGCGCTGCGGGGAGTGAATTTTGAGGTTCTCCCGGGCGAATTCATTTCGGTCATGGGCCCCTCGGGTTGTGGTAAATCTACTCTGCTCTATGTGGTGGGGGGACTGGCACAGGCGACCAAAGGGCGGGTGCTGGTGGATGGAAACGACCTCGGAGCAATGAGCGATGCGGAGCGTACCCGGCTGCGGCGGCATAAAATTGGGTTTGTCTTCCAGCGATTCAACCTGCTGCCGACGCTGGACGCTTTCGGAAATATCGCCATCGCCCAGCACATTCACGGCGACGGATTTGACCCGCATCGGTTCGAGGTTGTTTCCGGCTTGCTCGGGCTGGCCGAAAGGCTGCGCCACCGTCCGGCGGAACTCTCCGGAGGCGAGCAGCAACGTGTGGCCATTGCCCGCGCGATTATCAATGAACCCAAAATCGTGCTGGCCGACGAGCCCACGGGTAACCTGGACACCAAGAATTCGGAGAATGTACTGGGGATGCTGCGGCGGCTCAATCACGAGCTGGGCCAAACCATAGTGATGATTACACATAATCCGGAAGCCGCGGCCTATTCCGATCGCGTGGTGCACATGCGGGACGGCATCATCGTAGACGGAGTGCCCGCTGACTGAAATTATGCGTACGATCTGGCGCATCCTTGTGCGAACGGTTTTCTGGTCATTCGAACGAGGCACCTGGCCTTACGATATCGCTGTCGCCGTCATTGTCATTTTTGTTCTCTTATCGCCGCGCTCCTGGTTTCACGACCAGCCGGCCCTGGGACCCGCACCCGATATCGCAATGGTGGAGCTTCGAGATGCCGATCTGAGCGGCGGCACCAGAACCTATCGCGTCAGCGCCAAACTGCTGCTTTCTTCAGCGAAAGTGCCCGAATCGGAACTGGAACACGAACTGCACGAAGCCGTCCGCCAGAACGTCGTTACATTGCAAAAGAGCCGTTTCGAGATTGTCAGAATCGAGCCCATCCCCGGAGACGACGGCTCCATCGCGTATTACGATGTCTCCATAAAGCCTTGAGCGCGACGGGTGGAAATGTGAGCACCTCGCTACGAAATTCGTAACTGCGGGTCGGTGCGGCCCATCTTATACTTGTGTTCGCCTATGCGAAAAAAGACCGGCGCAATTTCAAGATGACGAAGACTCGGCCACGATTTCGGCCCTTGCTCCTGGTTCTAATCTGCTGCGTAACGTTTCCTTTCGGGCTCCGATCCGGGCTTGCCGCCAGCCCCTTGAATCTGGACGAAGTCCTCAAGCAAATCGATCGCGAGCAGAGCCAATTTCAAAGCCTGACAGCCAGCATCGAGCGCACCAAGGTGACGGTGGTGGTAAACGACCGTTCCACGGAGTCCGGCCAGATCGAAATCCGGCGAGACGGCAGGATGCGCATCGACCTGACGTCGCCGGATCAGAAAACGATCTTGCGAGACGGCGATCATCTCTACGTCTACACTCCCAAGATTCGCCGCGTCGAAGAGTACGATCTCGGCAAACACCGCGATCTGGTGGATCAGCTCCTGTTATTGGGTTTTGGCACTTCCGGCGACATTCTCAAACGGAGCTATCTGATCACCCTGCAAGGAGAAGAAACGTTGAGCGGCCAGAAAGTGGTGCGTCTCGAACTAACGCCGCGCTCCGACGATGTGCGCAAGCAAATCTCGAAAATCGATCTGTGGGTAAATGAAGGGAACTGGCTTCCCGCCCAGCAGCAGTTTTATGAGACCGGCTCCGGAGATTACTCCATCATTCAGTACCTGAACGTAGCGAGGAACGTTTCCATTCCCGATGCACGCTTCCGCCCGGCATGGCCCAAAGGCGTCACTCGAGTAAAGCCACAGGATTAAGCAAGCCCATCCGCTCAATCGCCTGAGCGCGTTTTCGTTTCGGCGTCGAGCAGCGCCTGTTTGCGCTTGAGCCCCCAGCGGTATCCGCCGAGGCCTCCGTCTTCGCGCACAATACGATGGCAGGGAATCAAAATCGCGGCGGGATTCGTGGCGCAAGCGCGTGCCACCGCGCGCTGACCTTTCGGCAGCCCTAAGGAGCGAGCCAGATCGCCGTAGCTTCGCGTGGTGCCAGGGGGAATTTGTTGCAGCGCTTCCCACACCCGCCGCTGAAACGCAGTGGCTTTAACATCGAGAGGCAAATCCAAATCCGGCTGCTCACCGGAGAGATGGCTCACGAGTTGCCGAACCCACTGCGACACCTGGGCGGGATTCTTCGATATCGTTGCCGCGGGATATTCGCGTCGAAGCGTAGCTTCCAAGCGCTCTTCGGAGTCACCCAGATAAATCGCGGAGATGCCTTTGACGGTGCCGGCCACCAGCACACGGCCGAGCGGGGTAAGGGCGATGGTATAACCAATTTCCATGCCTTGCCCCCCGCGCCCATAAGTAGCGGGAGTCATGCCCAAATGACCGTTGGAGCGTTCGTATAACCGGCTTGATGAACCATATCCTGCTTCGTACAAAGCACTGGTCACATCGCTACCCTCACGCAATCGTTTTTTGAAGCGGCGCATACGAATGGATTGAGCATAAGCACCTGGGCTGATACCGACGAGGCGGCGAAACGTTCTTTGTAGCCGAAAAGGGCTTACGCCCAGTTGTTTTGCCACACTCTCTATCCGAATCGGATCATCGCCAGCCTGCTCGATCATTCCACAAGCCTGGCTGATCAAGCGCGACTCGGCCTCTCGGGGTGTGCCTCGGGGATCGCAGCGACGGCAAGGCCGAAATCCCTCGCGTTCGGCCGCTTCGGGCGCCGCGAAAAACACCACGCGCTCGCGTCGCGGCCGACGCGATGGGCACGATGGACGGCAATAAACGCCTGTCGAACGGACAGCGTAAACGAAAGCGCCATCGTATCGGGCATCCCGCCCAACGACGGCCTGCCAGAACCGGCGCTCTGACACGCTTGGCGCGTGCAGATGCTTTGTTGTGTGATTCTCAATCTGGTTCTCAATCCGTGTCTGAGCATTCTGTTTCATGAGGCCAAAATACATTCTCCAAGAAAACCACGCTATCCGATTCTTGCGTTCAAAACTTACGGAGATTCGTCTGCTCCTGATTTATTTACAGATTGTTTACATATTGGATGCCCTTCCGCTGCAATTCATTGACCTGAAATAGGCCTAGCGCTCATAGTCACGGCAGCGGCGCCGGAAACGCATCCCTAAAGGGGGGAACTATGCGTATTTCCCGGCCTGCCCTTACCGCGGGCCCTGCCAGAACGGTAATTCAAGAGCCGCAAGCTCCATCTGTTCCTGCATCTGCCGCTGACGCCGAATGGCCGAACCGTAAGCATCCTCGGGGAATAAACCGCGTACCCACGCATGCCGTAGGTCGCGCGCGCGAACGGCGCGCCTTCGCGCGCGCCCGGCTTTCGCTGCCGCTGCGCTTAGAGCGGATAGCCGGACAACGTCATGCGCACGCCTACTCTTTGGAAACGGCCAATATCAGCTCCAGCGGGCTTTTCTTTCTTTCGCCGCTTCGCATTGAGGCTGGCACCCCCATCGAAGTAGACGTTCAATTGATTGGTCAACCTCTCGCGCGAGCCAAGGTACACATGAGCGCCGTGGCTCATGTGGTTCGCACCGAAACAGCGGAGAAGGTCGGCTGGTTCGGCGTGGCAGCGGCTTTTGATGACATCAGCTATCGGCGCGAGGAGAATCTCCTCTAATCATTTCGCCTCACGTGCGTCCAGTTCGGCGCGCTTCTTGACGAACCGACGCACGCCGCCATTGGGCGATGCGTCTGCTACGATTATTTCATGCTGACGCGCAAACCGCTTCGGGCGGTGCTGTTTGATTGGGATGGCACGCTGCTCGATTCTTTTCAGGCCGACGCGAATGCCTATGTGCAGATGTTTCGAGCCCTCGGAGTTTCGTGGAAATCCACTAAACTGACACAGCATTATTCGCCGGATTGGCATAACGTGTATCGGGCCGCTCAACTGCCACACGAACGCTGGGCGGAAGCGGACCGGCTTTGGCGTGTGTTCTATCGCTCGGAACGCCCTCAACTGCAGGCTGGTGCTCGTGATGTGGTGCAGGCACTGGCGGAACGCTTTCGGCTTGGCCTGGTGAGCAGCGGCAGCAGCTTGCGAGTGCGCTCGCAGATCCGCGCATTTGGGCTGCAACCACTTTTTGCCGTCAGCGTCTTCGGTGACCAGGTGCCCCATCGCAAGCCGCATCCCCTGCAGCTTCAGCTGGCCATGCGCCAGCTTGGGTTCGAGCCCAGCGCCTGCGTCTATATTGGGGATGCGCCTGAGGACGTCCAGATGGCTCGGCGCGCCGGCGTAGCGGTGGTCGGCGTTCTCGAGCATTCTCCGGTTCCCGAGCGGCTGCGCGCATCGCGTCCCAACGCCCTGATTAAGACAATCAGCTCGCTTCCTCAGCTCTTTTGTGGCGATTAGCGTTCAGGCGGCGCCGCCGGCGGGGTTTGTGTGTCTTGCTTATCGAGCTTGTCAGGTGGGGCGGGTGCGTATTGATCCCAGCGGATGATCAATCGGACAGCAACACTCAAACCCTTGTCATCAAACGAACCGTCAGAACGCGAATACGCCGGCAGCCAATACTTGTTTGCAACCGGCTGCCGATAGGTCTCAAAAATGGTAAAGGGCAATTGTGAAGCGCGCGCATCGCCGGTTTCGGTCACCCATTTGCCATACGTTTTCACGATGGCCAAGTCGTGGTCGTCAATCCAAACGAGTCCGTCGAAGTAGGCGTGAGCGCGTTCGAGTTGCCGCGGCTTCACTTGGAATACATACGCATTCAACTCATCGACCAGCTGCTTGCCCTCATAGGTGAGCTCGTATTTGGGCAAATTCGAGCTGACCAGAGGAAATGCGGGAATCTTCGAGAGCGCCTCGATATCGTCGCGTTCCAGATTCAGGAACCTGAGCGTGGACTGCGGCTCGCCACCGGCCTTGCGGCGGGCATCGTCTGAAACGGGCAGCGAAGACGAGGTTATCTCCGCCTGGCCCGCAACCTTGCCATCGGCGCCGATTTCCTCCAGGCGCACGGTTTTACGATAGGCGTAAGTGGTAAAGAGGCGGGCAAGCTGGTCCTCCTGCGCTGAAAATCGCCGGATGATCTCGTCGGGAGCGATGGGCGGCTGTTCCGCGGGCGCTGCAGGCCGAGTGGGAATACGTACAATGTCGGGAGTTTTGGGTGGCGTTTGCGGACCGGTGGGTTGCTGCGCCTCGAGCGTGGCGGCCAAAAAGCCGGCAGCAGCAGCCACCAAAAGCAGAGAAGCGAATGCGAGAGGAATGCGCTTTAGAATCACGGTTCCTAAGATGCGCCAATCAGCCGGCGCCGTTTCCTCGAATGTTCACGAAATCGCTCCTATTATAGCCGCCATGGCCGCACAATGCCCTTTCCGCCGGCTTTCTGAATTTCATCGCGCCTGCTCTGGTAAAATCCCGCACCGGCTGCGAAAGCAGACGGCAAAGCGGGCGGAAAGCAGTGCGGGCGGAAAAGCAGGCCAGGCGATTCTTCATCTCGGGACGCGTGCAAGGCGTGGGCTATCGCTATTTTGCCATTGGCACCGCCGAGCAAATGGGCGTCACGGGATACGCCAAGAACCTGGCCGATGGCCGAGTGGAAGTTTATGCCATCGGCACCATCGCTCAACTGCGCGATTTCGCTCGCGAATTGCAACGTGGCCCGGCGTTTGCCTCCGTGGCCGATGTTGCCGAAGTTGACGCCGAAATTTTGCCGGCTTTTAGTTCGACGTTCTCAGTGAATTACGATCGCTAAAAATCGCGGGCCCGAGGCCGATAAATGGATGATCTCAAAAAGCTGATCCGTGAAATCCCGGATTACCCGAAGCCGGGGATTCTTTTCTACGATTTGACCACGCTGCTCAAGGATAAGCGCGGCTTTCAAAAGCTGGTGGATATGCTTTGCGACCATTATGCCGATCGCAAAGTGGACGTGGTGGTGGGCATCGAGGCGCGCGGGTTCATATTCGCTCCCGCTCTGGCGTATCGCTTAGGGGCGGGATTCGTTCCCGTCAGAAAACCCAAGAAATTGCCCGCCAAGACCGCCACGGTTTCCTACCAGCTCGAGTACGGCACGGATACGCTCGAAATCCACGAAGACGCTATCCGGCCGGGCCAAACCGTCCTGATCAGCGATGATCTGCTGGCCACTGGAGGCACAGCGGCAGCCACAGTGAAACTCGTAAAGGCACTCGGAGGCACGGTGAGCGGCGCGGCTTTCGCCGTCGAGCTTACGTTCCTGAAGGGGCGCGCGAAATTGCCCGGCCTGGACGTCTTTTCCTTGATCCAGTACGACGCCTGAACCGGCCGATCAAGCATGCGGCGCGCCCTTGGCGGCGCGCTGTCGCACAACTTCGAACAGAACCACTCCCGCCGCTACGGACACATTCAGCGAGCGCACCGGCCCGCTGGTGGGAATGGAAACGACAAAATCGCAGCGCTCCCTGACGAGATGGTGAAGTCCTTTGCCTTCGCCCCCCAGCACAAATGCGACGCGTACGCTTAGATCAACATCCGTGTGCCGCTTTTCGGCTCGTTCATCTAATCCAACCAGCCAATAGCCCGCTTCCTTGATCTCTTCCATGGCGCGCACGAGGTTCGTGACCCTCGCGACGCGCAGATGCGCCGCCGCGCCGGCCGATGCGCGAACCGCCGCATCGGTGAGCCCCACGGCCCGACGTTCCGGAATCACCACGCCGCCCGCGCCTGCAGCCAGCGAAGTGCGAATGATGGCGCCGAGATTCTGCGGATCTTCCACGCCATCGAGCAGCACAAGCAAGCCGGATGCCGCCGAGCGGTCTTCGGCCAGAAGTTCCTCCAGCGAGACACTCGCTTCCGCAGCAATCAACGCGACCACACCCTGATGATCGCGCGTCGCCGCGGCGCGATCGACCTGCGGACGTTCTTCGAATCGCACGGGCACACCATTGCGCCTGGCCAGGCGAACGATCTCTTCCAGACGGTCGCCGTGGCGGCCGCGGGCGATAAGGACAGATTGCACCGGCCGCCGAGCGGCGAGCGCTTCCCTGACAGCGTGAATGCCGGTCAATTTTTCCATGGGCGAAGAAAGGAGCCGAAAAGTTGTTCAGCAATAGGGAGGCTAGTCAAAGGGATCAGCGAAGTCTAGGTGTCGACTGTCGCGATGGCCTGGGCGGCGATTGCTTCGCCTCGGCCAACGGCGCCTACGCCCTCGTTTGTTTTCGCTTTGAGGTTAATGCGAGAAGTGTCGATCCCCAGCGCCTGGGCCAAGGCTTCGCGCATGGCGGAAAAATGCGGACCCAGTTTTGGCCGCTCGGTGATCACGATGGCGTCGAGATGGGTGATGCGCAAGTGCCGTTCCGCGAACAATCCCCGAACGTGCTCGAGAAAGCGAAGGCTGTGCGCATTTTTCCACTGCGGATCGGTGTCTGGAAAATGCGTGCCAATATCGCCAAGACCCGCGGCGCCCAAAAGCGCGTCACAGATGGCGTGTGCCAGCGCGTCTCCATCGGAATGGCCCACCGAACCTTTCTCGAAAGGCACCTCAATGCCGCCGAGAATGAGCTTGCGGCCTGCGGCGAGTCTGTGCAAGTCATAACCAATCCCGGATCGGCTCACCGCCCGACCTCAGCCGCCATGCGTTCACGGCTCAAATAAAACTCGGCAATTTCCAAATCGCCGGGCCGGGTGATCTTCAGGTTGCGTTCCGAGCCGAGCACCACATGAACGTTGTGCCCGAGGCGCTCGACCAGCGCCGCTTCGTCGGAAGCTGTGGCTCCGTCCGCGGCGGCTCGCGCGAAGGCCTCACGAAGCAGCGCGGCTTCGAAGACTTGCGGCGTTTGCGCCAGAACAATGCGTTCTCGGGGGATGGTCGCGGTGATCAGCGCCACGTCTTCGGGAAGGCTGGCGCGCTTCACCTCTTTCACTGTGTCCATGGCCGGAATGCCGAGAATCGCGGCGCGGCAGCGTTGCGCTTCGGCGATCACGCGCTCCACCTGGTCGCGGGTTACCAAGGGTCTGACGGCATCGTGAACCAATACGAATTCCGTCTCCGGCGGAACTTCGGCGAGCGCTTTGGCCACCGATTCCTGCCGCGTGTCGCCTCCCTGCAAGACGCGAAAAGGTTTGGAAAAACGTTCCGCGGCAATCCGTTGGTTCAAAGGCCCGATTTCGTCGGGATGAGTAGCAATCAGAAACTTGCCGATCAACGGGGAGGCCGCCAGTCTTCGCAACGTAAACACGACCACCGGCACGCCATCCAACAGGCGGAACTGTTTTGGCGCGTCGGAACCCATCCGGGTGCCGAGCCCCGCTGCCGGCAATATGGCGACAATCGAAGACATATAGCGGATTCGCGCCCGAACCTGATTCAAGGCGCGGAGAAGGTCAAAAGTCTACACCTTTCGATATCCCTGAAGCCAATCGACATCGCACCCGCCAATCGTTCTAAGATCCGTTCAAGACTGACTGGGGTCTGGAATAACCGTGCGGGGCAGCCGCTCCGCCGGCGAGGGAGCTTCGATGGGTCGCGCAGCCGCTTCCAAGGGCTGCGTCACATGATTTCTCGATGCCTCGCGGTCGTCATAACGGCCAAAAATCATCTTCCCGGCAGTGGTTTGATGAACCGATGTAACGATGATGTCCACGGTTTTATTGATGGCGCGCCGCCCGCCATCGATAACGACCATGGTTCCATCATCGAGGTAAGCGACTCCCTGATTGTATTCTTTTCCCTCGCGCAGGATGAAAACGCGCATGGCTTCGCCCGGCAGAACAACAGGTTTCAAAGCGTTCGCCAATTGGTTGACGTTCAACACATCCAGGCCCTGCAGCGTCGCGACTTTGTTCAAGTTGTAGTCGTTGGTTACGATCTTTGCGTCGTAACGCTTGGCCAGTTCGATCAACTTCATATCCACTTCCGCGACCTGCGGGAAATCGTCTTCGGCCACTTCCACTTCCAGATTCGGCATCTTCTGCATTCTTTGTAATACTTCCAGACCGCGACGCCCTCGCTGCCGTTTGAGGCTATCCGGCGAATCGGCCACCAACTGTAGTTCCCGAAGCACAAACTGCGGCACAACCAAAGCACCTTCGAGGAAATAGGCTTCGCAAATATCCGCTATGCGGCCGTCGATGATTACACTGGTATCCAGAATTTTGGGCTGCCGGCGAGTTCCTTTCTCATTTCCAAAAAGCCCGCCGAGAGCCTGCAGATTCAGCATATCGCCCTTACGAGCGCCGAGTACCAGGCCGATATAAGTCATCACCAGCAGAACGCTGATATCCAAAAAAGAGCGCGAGTCTTCCGGGATCGTGGTCCGGCTCATCACCAATCCCATCAAGTAGGCGCCCACAATTCCCAGAATGGAGCCGAACGCGCCGCCGATCAGGCGTCGCAAACTTGCACGTTGCAAACGAATCTCAAATAGGAAAACAGAAATGGAAAAAAGCAGGCCTACGATGGCGGCTGCCGGACGGCTCAGTGAGAAGGGATGAAAATGATAGCCGGCCGCAACGCAAGCGACGGCGAATACCCCGCGAACCACCAACTGATCCCACCAACTGCCAAAACGCACGTCTCGTCGATAACCGTTGAACTCAGCCGTTGGTTTCGCGCGGTTGAGTTCCGAAGCCGTACTTCGGGGGACGGCCCAACGCGGGCATAAGATCGAGGCATAAGAGAACCTCATAAATTGGTTTGCACTCATAAGTGTTGGAAGTAAGTCAGCATATGTATAAACGTCTTCCGGGAGGACGGCGCATGATAAAAACGAAAGAATGAGACCCGGAACCAAGCTGGGAGCGGCTTCCTTAAGCCGCAGCGGAAGCATTGTAACACGCAGGTCAAGCTTAGGACGCTGTAGAGCAAGGGCTTACAAGCCGCTGGCGCCCCGCCTCGTATCAGGCCGGGTATCAGGGAAGATAGAAGCGAGGGACGCGAGTCCCTAACGCGCAACACAATTCGGAAGTTACCGTCCCCAACTGTCCCGCCACTTCAGAAACATACTGGGCGGCATCTCCATCCGCGCCGTAGAACGTGGCCACATCACCTATGCCTACATCGGGAATGTCTGTCACGTCGGCTGTAGTAAGGTCCATCGACACGGTGCCGACCAGCGGCGCGAACCGCCCGCGAATGATCACCCGGCCCTTATTGGTAAGAGCGCGAGGCAAGCCATCCGCATAGCCTGCCGAAATTACGGCAATGCGCGAAGGCCTCTGCGCCACCCAACGGCCGTTATAGCCCACGGCCTGTCCCGGAGGCGTGTCCCGCACTGAAATCAGCCGCGCGCGCAGGGCCAATGCGGGCTGGAGCGGCATCTTGGCATTCGTTTGCGCCGTAAGTTCAGGCGGCTCGTAGGATTGGTGATAGCCGTAGAGCACCAGGCCGGGCCTGACCATATTCGCCCAAGTCTGCGGGCGAGAGGCAACCGCCGCGCTATTGGCCATGTGCATTAAAGGAGCCGAGACACCCAAGCCGCGCAGTTGTTCCAGAATGCGCTCGAACTCCCTCTGCTGTTGCTCGACGCGATCATCGGTGAACACTTCCGAAGAAGCAAAATGGGTGAAGATGCCCTGGCACTCGATATGCGGGCAAGACGCCAGCGTTCGGGCGAAGCAGGGCACATCGCCGGCGGAGAGTCCCAGGCGATTCATGCCGGTCTGAAACTTCACGTGGAACTTGATCCGGCGGCGCGCACGTGCCGCGGCGCGTTCCAGAAGGCGCAACTGCTCGCAGCGGGTGACGGCCGGCGTCAAGTTATATTCGAGCAGGCGCTTTTCTTCGCCGGGCCAGAAGCCAGTGAGCACGAGGATTGGTTTGCGTATTTTTCCTTCGCGCAGTTCGATGCCTTCGGCCGTGCAGGTCACGCCAAACCAATCCGCGCCCGAGCGGGCGAGAGCGCGAGCCACGGGCACGGCGCCATGCCCGTACGCGTTTGCTTTGACAACCGCGAGGATTTTTCGAGGCGGCTGCGAGCTGGACCGTGTTCCGCCGGCGCTGATGTGCCGGCGAATGGCTTTGATGTTGTGCGTGAGCGCGCTCAGCCGAATCTCTGCCCAGACTGGGCGGCCATTAAATCGGATGCCTCTTTGCATGGTGGAAATACTGAGCCTAAACCAAAAACGCGAAAGGGGCAAAATTGAGAGACATTCAAGGAGGCGGTTCAGTTAACAGGGCAATTTGGCCGGTATCCGGCCAGGCGAAAGCTGATGGAGAAGGGCCATAGGAAATTGAATTTGGGCCGCCGAACGTCCGCCAATTCACGACGCATTGTGTCTTTGGAAAGAGTAGCGCGCATTGACCGGATTTTGAATATAATGCTCGGTCCATGGCAAAAGCTCGCCTTATGCGGTCATTGCGGTTAGCGACGCTAATTGCCGCTTTCGCCGGGATCGCGTTCCTTGCGATGGGGGCAACCTGGTGGCACGTCGACACGCCAGGGTCCGTGGACACCTGCCCGATCTGCTGCCACGTCGCTCATATCAGCGCGCTTCCGGGCGCTCTGGCCGTTGCATTAGCCGCCCCTGTACACGTCGAATGGGTTTTGACCGCGGCAAGGCTGCTTTTCCCGGGCTCCCCTTCCGTCGTACCTCCGCCCTCTCGCGCACCGCCCGCCACCGCCTAGATACAGCGGTCCGGGCAACCGGTCTTCGCTCAGAGTTATTCGCCTCTTTCTACCGACCCGGTAACCACTAACCGCGGAGCCGCTTGGGGAAATGCCATATGCTTCGCGCTTTGGCTTCGAGGAGGCCACATGTTCTATGCAAGCGGGGTTCAAGTCGTGGGGTGTTCTGTTGTTTATGTGCAGTCATGGGCGTGTTGTTTTTCGCTGTACCGTCTATTCTAAGCGCCAATCCAATTCGGGAATAGTTCAGGGCACAGTCACAGATCCGTCAAAAGCCGCTATACCGGGCGCGAAAGTGCATTTGGAGAATCCGGTCAGTCACCACGTTAATGACGTGACAACTGACACGAACGGGCATTTTGAGATTCCGAACGTTCCCTTCAATCCTTACCATCTCACCGTGACGGCGATGGGTTTTGCCAATTCCACTCAGGACGTTGACGTGCGCTCGACCGTCCCCATCACCATGGATATCACTCTGACGCTCGGCACGGCTACGACAAACATCACCGTCACCGAGAACGCCGAAGAGTTAATCGAGCAAGACTCGACATTCCACACCGATGTGGACCGCGGCCTATTCGACAAGCTGCCGCTCGAAAGCCCCTCATCATCCTTAAGCTCGCTGGTCACTCTCTCGTCACCGGGTGTCGCGGCGGACTCCAACGGCCTTTTCCACGGGTTGGGCGATCACGCGGAAAACTCTTTCTCGATCGATGGCCAGCCCATCACCGACCAGCAGAGCAAGGTCTTTTCCAATCAGATTCCCACTGATGCTGTGCAATCCCTGGAAGTCATTTCCGGGGCGCCGCCCGCGGAATTTGGCGACAAGACCAGCCTTGTAATCAAGGCGACCACGCGCTCTGGTCTGGGTGTGACGCAGCCGACCGGCAGCTTCACGACCTCCTACGGCTCGTTTGGCACCGTCGAATGCCGATTTCAATATCGCGATCGGCGGCCCGAAGTGGGGTAACTTCCTTGCCGCGAATGGATTGAACACGAGCCGCTTTCTTGATCCGCCTGAGTTCACGGCCTTTCACGATAAGGGCAACGAAGAAAACATCTTTGACCGCCTGGATTTAAAACTCTCCAGTGCAGACACCCTACAGTTGAATTTCAATTTCACTCGTTCATGGTTCCAGCAGCCTAATTCCTACGATGCGCTCCAATCCGGCGCTCTTGATCCGTTTGGCAATCCCGTTCCGGAGACCGACCAGCGCGCGCAGATTAGAACCTTCAATGTCGCCCCTTCCTGGACTCGGCTGATCGGCACGAATACGGTAGTTAGCGTGGGCGCTTTCGTACGACGGGACCAGTTTCAATACTTCCCAAGCGGGAATCCCTTTTCCGACTTCATTCCCGGTGTCCAAGGCGAATCGATCAGTCAGAATCGCCATCTCACCAATGTGGGTGTTCGGGGCGACGTTTCCTACGTCAAGGGCATTCACAATTTGAAGGTAGGAGCTACTTACCAGAGTACGCTGCTGACCGAGGATTTCAGCTTCGGAATCGTCGATCCTACCCTCCTTCCCGGCTTAACGGATGCGGCCGGAAATCCCTGCCTGAGTGCGACCGGCGCGCCCATCGACGCTCCCTGCACGGATCTTGCTCCATTCGATCTGACAGCAGGAGGAAGTCCGTTTCTCTTTCATGGCCACACGAATATCAAGGAATTTTCCGCTTATATACAAGATTCGATTACCAAGGGGAATTGGACTTTCAATTTGGGACTTCGCGCCGACGTCTATCGCGGATTCGTCAACCACACCGAACCCGAACCTCGCTTGGGCATCGCTTACAACATCAAGCCGACCAATACCGTTTTACGCGTGTCTTACGCGCGTACATTGGAAACCCCCTTCAATGAGAATCTCATCCTCGCCAGCATAGGTTGCCAGATTACTGCGATTGCCGATATCAGCGCGGCGGAATTCGGCACGCCTTGTGTGTCCGCTCCGGAGGGTCCGGGTTGGCGCAACGAGTTTCACGCCGGCCTCGAGCAGGCTTTCGGGAAGTACTTTGTGCTCGATGGCGAATATATGTGGAAGTACACCCACAATGCTTACGACTTCAGCGACTTCGGCAACACGCCCATTTTCTTCCCCATCGAATGGGCCAAGTCGAAGATTCCCGGATTTTCGGTTCGCGCCAGCGTGCCCAATTTCCATCGCTTCTCGGCATTTGTGGTCATGAGCAGCGTGGCCGCACGTTTCTTTAACCCTCAGGTTGCAGGCTTAGGTTCAGGTCTGGCGTCAACCGGAGTATTTCGGATTGATCACGACGAAAGATTTAACGAAACCACTCACATCCAATATCAGCCTTTCGCTCGCGGTCCTTGGTTCGGATTTAACTGGCGATATGACAGTGGACTCGTAGCCGGTGCGCTGCCGTGCGCAAGTTGCGGCGGGAATGGACCGTTGGGAGACAACACTACGACGGTGGATACCTCAGGACTTACACCGGATCAGCAGTTTGAGGCCGGCCTATTCTGCGGCAGCATAGCCGCCACTCCGACCATGCCCATTAGCTCCGCTCTCGGACCAAACCTTTGCCCCGCCTCTCAGTACGGCTCTAAATTTCTGAAAGTTCCGGCTCCTGGAACTGAAAACGACGACCACAATCCGCCACGCGTTTTGCCCCGTCATCTGTTTGATCTAAGCGTCGGCGATGACGACTTGTTTCACTTCAAGCCGGAGCGATACAAGATCAGCCTTCGATTCACAGTGATCAATTTGACGAACAAAGAGGCCCTTTACAACTTCCTTTCCACCTTCAGCGGCACGCATTACGTCACGCCGCGAAC